>NZ_JARGZE010000012.1:0-687 GCF_029223115.1 Knoellia sp. 3-2P3 | reverse complement strand
CAGGACGATGGGGATGACGGAGCCGTCGCAGCACAGCCGCCGCACGGTCTCCGGGGCCAGGTGGGTGCCGGCGTCCAACCCGCCCAGGGTGGTGGCCGCCCCGAGCCCGTCGCGCAAGGACTCCCAGTCCATGGTGAGCAGCAGGGTCGTCTTGTTCGTCTTGCCCACCTCCTCGCCGGCCGCCACCGCCCGCCGCACCAACCTCACCAAGGCGTCGCCGCGCCTGCGGTCGCTGGAGCGCAGGTCACGCTCGCCGTCGACCGGCTTCGGCGCCGACAGCGGCCCGAGCGCGGCCTCCAACACCGCCTTGCCCTCGACGTCGAGGGTCAGCCGGTACTCGAACGTGCCGGCCCCGGTGTCCCGCGGCTGGGACAGCGAGATGAACGCCTTGCCCAGGTTCTGCTGGTCCTGCAGGACGCCCTCGGCGCCGTACCGGGCGAGGATGAACGGCCGCACCTTCCGGCAGGCACGCGGCCCGCCGTCGACGGCGAGGTCGATGAGCGTGGACAGGGCCGGTTCCTGCGCCAGCTCCCCGAGCATCGGCCGGAGCTTCTCGTACTCGCTCACGACGGCCGCGGCTGAGCCCACCGGCAACCGACCGGATTCGACGGCCTCCTTCACCGGAGCGTTGACCTGCTTCTGGAAGGCCTGCGCCACGGCCACGATGGTCCCGGCCCCGCCGGCCCT
>NZ_JARGZE010000011.1:0-970 GCF_029223115.1 Knoellia sp. 3-2P3 | reverse complement strand
CCGCCACCTCCGGGCCCTGCGCCAGCATCCCGCTGCGCATCACCCGGTCCACCGCCGCCCGCTCCTCGTCACCGATGATCGGCCTCGCCGGCGGGATGAACTCCAGCGCCTCGTCCGTCCCAGTCGTTCCGGTCGTTCCAGGGGTCGTCACTGCTCAGCCTCCACGAGGGTGTCGGTGTCCTTCTCGATGTACTTCTGTCCGGTCTTCGGGCAGACCCAGCTGCTCTCGCCGCCGTCGGGGTCGCGCTCCAGCGGCACCCCGGCGCGGCCCACCCAGCGCAGCCGCTTGGCGGGAACACCGGCGACCAGGGCGAAGTCGGGCACGTCGCGGTTGACCACGGACCCGGCCGCCACCAGCGCCCATCGACCCACCGTCACCGGGGCGATGCAGACCGCGCGGGCCCCGATCGAGGCGCCCTCGCGGACCGTCACGCCGACGGCCTCCCAGTCGTCGCCGCGCTTCAGGGCGCCGTCCGGGGTGACCGCGCGCGGGTAGTGGTCGTTGGTGAACACGACCGCCGGCCCCACGAACACCCCGTCCTCGAGGACGGCCGGCTCGTAGACCAGCGCGTAGTTCTGCAGCTTGCAGTTGTCGCCCATCCGCACCCCGGTGCCGACGTAGGCGCCGCGGCCGACGACGCAGTTCTTCCCCAGCTGGGCGCCTTCGCGCACCTGCGCCAGGTGCCACACCGACGTGCCGTCACCGATCTGCGCGTCGGCCGAGACATCGGCCGACTCCACGATCCGCACCGCCATGGTCAGCGCTCCTGCTCGGCCTGGCCGACGACGAGGAAGCGGACCCCGTCGAACCGGTCGCGGTCCAGCAGGCGGCGGCCGTCGACGACGACCTGCACCCCCGGGAACTCCTCCTTGCCCAGGCCCGCGTAGTCGGCGTGGTCGGCCTGCACGACCACCACGTCGGCCGGCTGGCCCAGCTCGTAGGCCTCCCAGCCGAAGCCCTCCAGCTCCC
>NZ_JARGZE010000010.1:1296-3370 GCF_029223115.1 Knoellia sp. 3-2P3 | reverse complement strand
GCGGACTCGATGCAGGCCTCGGCGACGCGGACGGTGGTCAGGCCCTGCTCCATGGTGACGATGTCGGCGCCCTCCTTGCCCAGCACCGCGTCGCGGAACATCTCGTGCTCGACCCGCAGCGGCTCGGGCTTGGGGATCGCGTAGCGCACCACGTCGCCCTCGGAGACGCCGCGGAACTTCGCGATCGCGTCCCAGGTGGTGGCGATCTCGCCGTTGGCGAAGAAGGTCAGGTCCGCGGTCAGGGTGTCGGCGATGAAGGTGCCCCGCTCACCGGTGATCACGGTGACCCGCTCCTTCAACGGGGACAGCCAGTTCACCAGGTGGTTGGCCACCGTGCCCTTCGACAGCGACGCCACCACCGCGACCAGGTCCTCGTGCTCGCGCCCGGACTTGTGCGCGGTGCGCGCCGACACCGAGGTGTAGGTCTGCTGGGTCACCCACGCGGTCAGGTCGATGTCGTGGGTGCCCAGGTCCTTGACCACCCCGACGTCGGCGATCCGGGCCGGGAACGGCCCCTGCCGGCGGGTGGTCACCTGGTACACGTCACCGAGCTCACCGGCCTCGAGCCGGGCCCGGGCCTGCTGCAGCGCCGGGTTGTACCGCTCGATGTGCCCGACCGCGCCGACCAGCCCGGCGTCGGCGAACGCCCTCGCCAGCTTCGTCGCGCCCGGGGTGTCCTGCGCCAGCGGCTTCTCCACCAGCGCGTACACCCCCGCCGCGGCCAGCGCCAGCCCGACCTGCTCGTGGTAGACCGTCGGCACCGCGACCATGCAGTAGTCGATCCCGGCCTCGATCAGCTCCTCCACGCTGCCCAGCACCGGGCGCCCACCGGCCACCCCGTGCGGGTCCCCACCGGGGTCGGCCACCGCGACCAGGTCCACCCCGTCCAACGAGCCCAGCACCCGCGCGTGGTGCCGGCCCATCATGCCCAGCCCGATCAGCCCGGCCCGCAGGTTCGCCATCACGCACCCGCCTTCGCCAGCGTGTTCACCGCGGTCACGATCCGCTCCAGGTGCTCCTGGGTCAGCGACGGGTGCACCGGCAGCGACAGGCACTCCGCGGCCGCCTTCGCCGTCTGCGGCAGGTCCGCGTGCGGGGCGTGCGCGAACGGGGCCAGCTGGTGGTTCGGCACCGGGTAGAACATCCCCGACCCCACCGCATACTCGCTCTTGAGCGCGGCCGCGAACCCGTCCCGGTCCGCCGGCACCCGCACCGTGTACTGGTGGTACACGTGCACCGCCCCCGGCGCCACCGGCGGGGTCACGACACCTTCCAGGTTCGCGGACAGGAACGCCGCGTTCTCCTGCCGCCGTGCGGTCCAGCCGTCCACCTTCTTCAGCTGCTCCCGCCCGATCGCGGCGTGGATGTCGGTCATCCGGGTGTTAAACCCGACCACCTCGTTGTGGTACTGCTTCTCCATCCCCTGGTTGCGGTACAGCCGCATCAGCCGCTCGACCTGCGCGTTGGCCACCGACACCATGCCGCCCTCACCGGAGGTCATGTTCTTCGTCGGGTACAGCGAGAACATCGCGAACGACCCGAACGCCCCCACCGGCGTCCCACCCAGCGACGCCCCGTGCGCCTGCGCCGCGTCCTCGAACACCTGCAGGCCGTGCCGGTCCGCGATGGCCATCAGCTGGTCCATCTTCGCCGGGTGCCCGTACAGGTGCACCGGCATGATCCCCACCGTCTTGTCGGTGATGGCCGCCTCGACCGCGGCCGGGTCCAGGCAGAAGTCATCGGCGGAGATGTCCGCGAACACCGGCGTCGCCCCCGTCAACGCCACCGAGTTCGCCGTCGCCGCGAACGTGAACGACGGCACGATCACCTCGTCGCCGGCCTTCACCCCACACGACAGCAGGCCCAGGTGCTGACCCGACGTGCCCGAGTTCACCGCCACACACGCCCGACCCAGGCCGAAGTGCTCGCTGAACTCCGCCTCGAACGCCGCCACCTCCGGGCCCTGCGCCAGCATCCCGCTGCGCATCACCCGGTCCACCGCCGCCCGCTCCTCGTCACCGATGATCGGCCTCGCCGGCGGGATGAACTCCAGCGCCTCGTCCGTCCCAGTCGT
>NZ_JARGZE010000010.1:0-1198 GCF_029223115.1 Knoellia sp. 3-2P3 | reverse complement strand
CGACGACCTGCACCCCCGGGAACTCCTCCTTGCCCAGGCCCGCGTAGTCGGCGTGGTCGGCCTGCACGACCACCACGTCGGCCGGCTGGCCCAGCTCGTAGGCCTCCCAGCCGAAGCCCTCCAGCTCCCGCGCGGAGTACATCGGGTCGTGCACCAGCACGCTCGCCCCCGCCTCACGCAGCGCCTCGACCGTGGCGAACACCCCCGAGAACGCCGTCTCCTTCACCCCACCGCGGTACGACGCACCCAGCACCACCGCGGTCTTCCCTGACAGGTCACCACCAGCGGCACCGACCGCCAGGCCCACCGTGTAGGCCGGCATCGCCGCGTTCGCCTCCCGCGCCGCCCGCACCACCGTCGCGTCCGGGTCGTTCCACAGGTACAGCCGCGGGTACACGGGGATGCAGTGCCCCCCGACCGCGATCCCCGGCCGGTGGATGTGGGAGTACGGCTGGGAGTTGGACGCCTCGATCACCTGGTACACGTCGATCCCGTGCTTCGCGGCGAACGCCCCGAACTGGTTCGCCAACCCGATGTTCACGTCCCGGTAGGTCGTCTCGGCCAGCTTGGCCATCTCCGCGGCCTCCGCCGAGCCCAGGTCCCACACCCCGTTCCCACGCGGCAGGTCCAACCGCTCGTCGAACTGCAGCACCTGCTCGTAGAACTCCACCGCCGCCTTCGCCCCCGCCTCCGACAGGCCACCGACCAGCTTCGGGTACTTGCGCAGGTCCTCGAACACCCGACCGGTCAGCACCCGCTCCGGGGAGAACACCAGGTGGAAGTCCCGCCCCTCCGCCAGGCCCGAACCCGCCTCCAGCATCGGCTTCCACCGGGTGCGGGTCGTGCCCACCGGCAGCGTGGTCTCGTAGACCACCAGCGTGCCCGGCTTCAGCCCCCGCGCGATGTCCTGCGTGGCCGAGTCCATCCACCCGAAGTCCGGCCGCGCCTGCTCATCGACGAACAGCGGCACCACCACCACCACGGCATCGGAGTCCGCGACCGCAGCCGCAGTGTCCGTCGTCGCCGACAACCGGCCACCACCGGCCGAACCACCCGCAGCGGCCCCCTCGCCGGTGACCTCCTGCAGGTACTCCCCCAGGTGCGCCTCCCCCGGGAACGGCTCGGTCCCCGCATTGACCAGCTCCACCACCGACGCGTTCACGTCAGCACCGAACACCTCGTGCCCGGACCTGGCGAA
>NZ_JARGZE010000001.1:0-1110456 GCF_029223115.1 Knoellia sp. 3-2P3 | reverse complement strand
CTTCCTAAGACCGCTTGGCCTCCGACTTGTCGCCGCGTGCAGCGTGCCCGGAAATCCGGTTGAGGGGGTGTCGGTGCCGTGCGGGACGATGGTGACCATGAGCGCGCACGGGGGCATCCGGGAGTTCTGGTCGCACCTGCCGACCGAGGGTCGGTGGCTGCTCTCGACGGTCGCCGTCCAGACCCTCGGCCGCGGCCTGACCCTGCCGTTCACGGTGATCTACCTCCACGAGGTCCGCGGCATCGAGCTCGGCCTCTCCGGCCTGCTCATGGCACTGATCGCCGTCTTCGCGCTGGCCGTCACCGCCCCCGGCGGCTCCCTGACCGACCGGCTCGGCGCCCGCGTGATGCTGCTGCTCGCGACGACCGCCCAGCTGGTGGGCTGCGTCATCCTGGCCTTCGCGACCACCCCGCTGACGGTCGCGCTGGCGTTCCTCTTCATCGGGTTCAACTTCGGCATCTCGTGGCCGGCCTTCAACGCGCTGATCGCGGCGGTCGTCGACGGCCCGGCCCGGCAGCAGTACTTCGGCATCAACTTCGCGCTGGTCAACCTCGGCATCGGCCTCGGCGGCGTGGTCGGCGGCATCGTGGTCGACGTCGAGCGCCCGGCCACCTTCACCGCGATCTTCCTCGCCGACGCCGCGTCGATGCTCGTGCCGATCGCGCTGCTGCTCGGCCCGCTGCGGCACGTGCACGGCCGCGCCGAGGCACCCGAGCACGCGTCGGACGAGCCCGGCTCCTACGCCGCCATCCTGCGCCAGCCGTCCGTGCTGTGGCTGACCCTGCTGACCTTCGTGGCCACCTTCGTGGGCTACGGCCAGATCGAGGCCGGTATGCCGGCGTTCGCCCGGGGCGTCGCCGAGGTCTCCACCGAGGTGATCGGCTTCGCGTTCGCCGTGAACACGGCCGTCATCGTGGGCCTGCAGTTCTTCGTACTCGGACGCATCAGCGGCAAGCGCCGCACCCGTGTCTTCATGGTCATGTCGCTGCTGTGGGCCATCTCGTGGCTCGTGCTCGGCCTCGCCGGCCTGGTCCCCGGGTCCATGGCGGCGAGCGCGGCCGTGCTCGCCTTCATGGGGCTCTTCGCCCTCGGCGAGACCATGCTGCAGCCCACCGTCCCCGCCATCACCAACGACCTCGCACCAGACCACCTGCGGGGGCGCTACAACGCGATCAGCGCGGGCGCCTTCCAGGCGGGCACCATCCTGGGCCCCGTCGTGGCCGGCGTGCTCCTCCAGCACCAGCTCGCCGAGGCCTACATCGCCCTGCTGGTGGGCGGCTGCGTCGCCATGGTGTGGCTGGCCCGGCTGCTCGAGCAGCGCATCACGCCCGCGGCCAACGGGCTGCAGGCGGCGGTGGCCGCCGAGGCGCAGCCCGAGGTGGCGGCCGAGGGGCAGCCCCAGCTCGCCGCCGAGGCGCAGCCCGAGGTGGCGGCCGAGGCGCCGGCGGCGCCGCTTTCAGGCGTGAACCGTCACGCCCCACTGACCTGACCACCGCGCGCCCGGGTCGAGCACGACGACGCCCTGCCCCGAGTTGAACGCGTCGGCGGGACAGGTGAGCGGCTCCACCGCGATGCCGCGCACGCCGTCGACCCCCTCGTCCTCGCCCTTGTCGGTGAAGACCTGCACCCAGCCGAAGGCCCCGTCGCCCCAGACGGAGACGTCCGGCCGGTCGGTGAGGCCGGCCAACCGCACCCGCCAGCGGCCGTCGGCGTCGCGGCCGAGACCGGTGAACGCGGTGTCCAGCCGGGTGTCGCCCAGCGGCCGCGGGGTGCGGAAGTCGCGGTCGCCCTGCTCGACAGGCGCGGTGCCGGTGGGCAGCTTGCGCTCGTCGTCGACCAGCACCTGCTCGGCGGCCGGCACCGTGAGCACGACGTCGGACAGGCGGGTGTCACCGAGAGCGACGTACGGGTGGGCGCCGAAGCCGAAGGGCACCCTGGTGTCCCCCACGTTGGTCGCATCGGCCGTCACCGACAGGCCATCACCGGACAGCTCGTAGCGGGCGGTGAGGTCGAGGCAGCCCGGCCACCCGGGCTGGGGGTGCAGGCGGTAGCCGACCGTGAGGGAGGCGGCCGTGCGCTCGAGCAGCGACCACAGCGCCCAGCGCACCAGCCCGTGGCTCGCGTTGCCACGGGCGGGCTCGGTGAGGGCCAGCTGCTGCTCCCGGCCGTCGAAGCGGTAGCGGCCGTCCCGCAGCCGGTTCGGCCACGGCATCAGGAGCTGGCCGCGCCCGGAGGAGGCCATCTCGCCCAACCCGTACCCGGCCAGGACGTCCACCCCGCCGGCCGTGAAGGTCCGCAGCCCGCCGCCGACCTCGACGACCGTGGCCTGCAGGTCACCGTGGCCAATGGTCCACTGCTCGCCGCTGGGGGGCTCGTGCCGCGCTGCCTCGCTCATGGCGGCAACCTACTGGCACGGCACCGCACCGGCAGGCCGACGGCGGTCAGCGGTTCAGGGCCCGGACCTGCACCGCGACCCGGTCGTCCTTGCGGGCCAGCACCAGCACCTGGTCGCCCTTCTCCAGCGCTGCCGCGGAGCCGCCGGTGACCCGGGTGGCCGTGTTCACGGCATACGTCTTGGAGAACCCGTCGGCACTGCGCACCGAGACGGAGGTCGCGCTCGCCGCGGTCACGGCGCCGCGCTGCACCGTCATCACCAAGGCCTTCCCGTCGCTGCCGGTGACGGTGAGCTCGCCGTGCTGCACGTTCCCGAGGCGCCCGAGCAGGCCGCCGCCGATCCCCTGGCCGTCGCGCAGGTCGCTGCCGCCCCCCTGCCCCATCCGCGGCCCCATCCCGCGGCCCCGCTCGCCGAACCCCTCGTCACCGCGCTGCGCCACCCGCTCACGGCGCTCGTCGCCGAAGTCGGCCACCCGCGCGATGGCAAACAGGCCGACGGCCATGACACCGAGGAGCATGAGCCCCGTGAGGCCGAGCGCCACGCCGGTGGCGATCTTGCCGCCTGTGGTCGACGTCGCCTGGCGCCACAGCCCGGGGCGGCGGCCCCCTGGCTCGCCGGGTGGCTGGCCGGGGCCCTGCCACCCACCGGAGGGCGGCGGACCGGGCGGACCGGCGGGTGGGTGTGGTTGGGCCGGCGGCATCGGCGGGGTCTGGTCCGACATGGCGACTCCTCTCGTCGTCGCCAGCGTGACGCCTCAGCCTGTGAGATCGATGAGAGCCCGCTGGGAGTCGGCCACCAAACCACGTGGCGGGTGCCTGCTGCGGGGGCACGACTACCGTGGGTCGGGTGCCGACCCCGTCCGCCCCGCGTGTGCAGCCCCCGCACGGCGCCTCGGCCCCACCGGCGTCCGCAGCCCGGTCGCTGGCCGACGACATCCGCGCCCGCACGGACGAGGAGCTGCGCGGGCTGCTCCAGCGCCGCCCCGACCTCGCCCGGCCCGCCCCCGCCGACCTGACGTCGCTGGCCGCCCGGGCGAGCACCCGCGCCAGCGTGCAGCGCGCGCTCGACTCCCTGGACCGGGCCCACCTGCAGGTGCTGGAGGCGGCCAGCCTCCAGCAGGGACCCCTCGACGAGCACCTGCTGGGCGAGCATCTCCGGGCCGGCGCGGACCTCGGGCCTCTGCTGCACAGCCTGTGGGCCAGCGCCCTGTTGTGGCGTGGCGGCGACGGCCTGCACGTGACCCGGATGGTCGCCGAGGCGCTCGGCCCGCACGTGGCGGGGCTGGGCCCCTGGGCGGCCGAGGTGCGGGGGACCACCCCCGCGGTGCTGGCCGACCCGGCCCGCATCGACGCCCTGGTCGAGGCGGCACCCGAGCCGGCCCGCGCCATCCTCGAGCGGCTGGCCTGGGGTCCGCCGCTGGCGGTGCCACCGGCGCAGGGAGCGCCCGGGCGGGTGGCCGAGGGAGCGCGCTGGCTGCTCGCCGAGGGCCTGGTGCTGGCGACGTCGGCCGACCAGGTCGTGCTGCCGCGCGAGGTGGGGCTGCGGCTGCGGGGCGGCCGCGTGCACCGAGAGCTGCTGCTCGACCCGCCGCGGCTCGGCGGCCGCGAGCACGACCCGTCGGCCGTGGACGCCGCGGCCGGCCAGCAGGTCAGCGACCTGCTGGTGCTGGTGGACGAGCTCGCCGCCGAGTGGGGTCCGCGACCGCCGCGGGTGCTCCGGGCAGGGGGCCTGGCCGTGCGCGACCTGCGACGCCTCGCGCAGGTGCTCGACGTGCCGCAGGGCCGGGCCGCGTTCGTCGCCGAGCTGGCCCTGGCCGCGGGGCTGGTGGGCGACGACGGCTCCCTCGAGCCGGTCTGGGCGCCGACCCCCCAGTACGACGAGTGGCAGCAGCTGCCCGGCGCGGCGCGCTGGGCAGCCCTCGCCCAGGCCTGGCTGGCGTCGACCCGCGCACCCCACCTGGTCGGTGGCACGCACCCCGGCGCCACGGGCACCGTCAACGCCCTCGGGCCTGACGTGTCGTGGCCGCCGGCCCGAGGGCTGCGCCGCGACGTGCTGACCGAGCTCGAGCGGCTGCCCGAGGGGACGGCCCCCGAGCCGTCCGCGATCGTGGAAGCCCTCCGCTGGCGCCGTCCCCGGCGGCTGCCGCAGACCATCGACGCGGTCGTGGCCGCCACCGTGCAGGAGGCCGAGTGGCTCGGCGTGACCGGTCGCGGTGCGCTCTCGCGGGGCGGCCGCGCGCTGCTCGCCGAGACCGACCCCGCGCTGCTGGCCGAGGCGATGCACCCACACCTGCCCACGCCGGTCGAGCACGTGCTGCTCCAGGCCGACCTGACCGCCATCGCCCCCGGCCCCCTCGAAGGCGGCCTGGCCCAGTTCATGCGCCTCGTCGCCGATGTCGAGTCCCGCGGCGGCGCGACGGTCTACCGCTTCACCCCCGACTCGGTGCGACGGTGCCTCGACGCGGGATGGTCGGTCGACCAGGTGCTGTCAGCCCTCACCGACGCCAGCCACACACCGGTCCCCCAGCCGCTGGACTACCTCGTGCGCGACGTCGCCCGCAGGCACGGGCAGACCCGCGTCGGCTCGGTCGGCTCGTACGTGCGCTGCGACGACGAGGCCACGCTCGGAGCCATGCTCGCCGACCGGGCCCTCAGCGCCCTGCAGCTGCGCCGCATCGCGCCGACGGTGCTCGTCTCCCCCGTGGGCGCTCCGATCGTCCTCGACATGCTGCGCGACGCCGGCTACGCGCCGGCGGCGGAGTCGGCCGAGGGCGGCCTGCTGGTCCCCTCGGCGGGCCACCACCGCACACCGCCTCGGCGCAGCACGCCCGGTCCGACGATCCACACCGTCGACGACGACCTCGCCCGCACCCTCATCGGGGCGTTGCGCGCGGGCGAGGAGGCCGCGGCATACCAGCGCGCGGAGCGGGCCTCCCGACCCGGGCCCACGCTGCCGGCCACCGACCCCACCACGACGCTGGCCGTGCTGCGGGAGGCTGCGGCCGACCGCCAGGGCGTCTGGATCGGCTACTCCGACGCGGCCGGCGGCGTGCAGCGACTGCTGTTCTACCCCGACCGCGTCGAGGGCGGCCGCGTGCACGGCACGGCCGACGGCACCGCCCGCACCCTGTCGATCCACCGGGTGACGGGCGCGTCGGCGACCTAGCGGGTCCTACTCGGGTGTGCCCGCGAGCGCACGGACCACGCGCGAGGGAGAGGGACGGCCGAGCTGGCCGGCCATCCAGACGCTGGTCTCCACCAGGGCCTCGAGGTCGACGCCGGTCTCGACACCGGCGCCGTGCAGCGCCCACACGAGGTCCTCGGTGGCGAGGTTGCCGGTGGCGCTCTTGGCGTAGGGGCAGCCGCCGAGACCCCCGGTGGAGGCGTCGACCACGGTGACGCCGTGCCGCAGGGCGGCCAGGGTGTTGGCCAGCGCCTGGCCGTAGGTGTCGTGGAAGTGCACCCCGACCCGGTCGGCGCGGATGCCCCCCGCCTGCAGCGCGTCGAGCAGCCGGTCGACGTGACCCGTGGTGCCGACGCCGATGGTGTCGCCGAGCGAGAGCTGGTCGCACCCGAGGTCCATGAGCCGCCGTGAGACGTCGACGACCTGCTCCACCGGCACCGGCCCCTCCCAGGGGTCGCCGAAGCACATGGAGACGTAGGCCCGCACCCAGAGCCCGGCCTCGCGGGCCCGCGCCACGACGGGGGCGAACATGTCGACCGACTCGGCAACCGTGCGGTTGAGGTTCTTGCGGGCGAAGGTCTCGGTGGCGCTGCCGAAGATCGCGACGGCGCCGACGCCCGCCTCGAGGGCCCGGTCGAGCCCGCGCTCGTTCGGCACCAGCACCGGCCGGCGCGGCCCGAGCCCGTCGGCGCCGAGCAGGCCGAGCACCTCCGAGGCGTCTGCCAGCTGGGGCACCCAGGCCGGGGGCACGAAGGAGGTCGTCTCGATCGTCTCGAGCCCGGCGGCGGCCAGGCGGCGGATGAAGTCGGCCTTCACCGCGGCGGGCACGACCGTCTTCTCGTTCTGCAGCCCGTCGCGCGGGCCCACCTCGTAGATCGTGACGCGGGGCGGCAGGTCCTCGGCCGGCTCACGCTGCGGGGCTCTCATGCTCACGGTGCCGATCCTGCCACCACCGGGCGCGGGTCCCCGGCCACGGGGCGGAGTTATACATTGGCAGCAGGACTGGAGCAGGGCCGGTCCACGCCCCGCCGGGGCGGCGACGACCGCGACCAGGGGAAGGACCACACCATGAGCGACACGCCCAAGGACCCGGGTGCAGGCTCGGGCGAGACCCCCGAGTACCGCGACCCGACCGCTCCGGTCTGGAACCCCGGGGAGGAGCGGCCCGAGGACACCGAGGGCACCGGGGAGGTCACGTGGAGCACCGGTGACGAGACCCGGCCCGTGCCCGCCGAGAGCACCCAGCAGCTGCCTGCCACGGAACCGGCCCCCGCGCAGCCCACCGAGCCGCCGGCCGCGGAGTCCCCAGGTCTCCAGCCCCCGACCGGGCAGGGCGTCCCCACCCCGTACGGCCAGGCGCCCTACCCGTCGCAGGGCCCGTACGGGCAGGCGCCTAACCCCTACGGCCAGGCGCAGAACCCCTATGCCGCAGGAGCACCCGGCGGCTATCCCACCTCCCGCCCGGGTCCGCCGCCGGTGCCCGGTGCGCCCGGCACGGCCGGCGCCGGCTTCCCGCCGGGGCCTCCGCATGCCTACGGGCAGCCCGGCTACAGCCCGCCCGCTCCCTACGGCCAGGGCCCCGGCTACGCACCCTCCCCCTACTCGCGTCCCGGGCACCAGCAGACCAACACCTCCGCCATCGCCCTGACGGTGGTGTCCGGCCTGTCGACCCTCGTCGGCTGCATCTTCGCCATCCCGGCGCTCATCCTCGGCATCATGGCGCTGGTCAAGCAGGGCGCGTCCCCCAGCGACGCTGCCCGGCTCACCCGCTGGGGCTGGATCGCCTACGGCGTCGCGCTGGCCTTCGTGGTGATCGGCGGCATCATCGCCATCACCGTCTTCGCCACCACCAGCACCAGCACGGGGTACTGACCCGCGTGCCCGACGGACCCCTGATCGTCCAGAGCGACAAGACGCTCCTCCTCGAGGTCGACCACCCCCGCGCCGAGGAGGCGCGGCGCGCGATCGCCCCCTTTGCCGAGCTCGAGCGCGCTCCGGAGCACATGCACACCTACCGGGTGACCCCGCTCGGGCTGTGGAACGCGCGCGCCGCCGGCCACGACGCCGAGCAGGTGGTCAACGCCCTCATCACCCACAGCCGATATGCCGTCCCCCACGCGCTGCTCGTCGACGTCGCCGACACGATGGACCGGTACGGCCGGCTCACGCTCGAGAAGGACGACGAGCACGGCCTGGTGCTGCGCACCACCGACCGGCCCGTGCTCGAGGAGGTGCTGCGGCACAAGAAGATCAAGCCGCTGGTGGGCGCGCGCATCGACGACGACCGGGTGGTGGTGCACCCCTCGGAGCGCGGCCACCTCAAGCAGGAGCTGCTCAAGGTCGGGTGGCCGGCCGAGGACGAGGCCGGCTACGTCGACGGCGAGGCGCACCCCATCGACCTCGCCCAGGACGGCTGGTCGCTGCGGCCCTACCAGCAGCAGGCCGTCGACGGCTTCTGGCACGGCGGCTCCGGCGTCGTCGTGCTGCCCTGTGGCGCCGGCAAGACGCTGGTCGGCGCCGGCGCCATGGCCCAGGCCAAGGCGACCACCCTCATCCTCGTCACCAACACCGTCTCGGCCCGGCAGTGGCGCGACGAGCTGGTCCGGCGCACGTCGCTGACCGAGGACGAGATCGGCGAGTACTCCGGCGCCCGCAAGGAGATCCGGCCGGTCACCATCGCGACCTACCAGGTGCTCACGACGAAGCGGAAGGGCGCCTACACCCACCTCGACCTGCTCGACGCCCGCGACTGGGGCCTGGTCGTCTACGACGAGGTGCACCTGCTCCCCGCGCCGATCTTCCGAATGACGGCCGACCTGCAGGCCCGGCGCCGCCTCGGGCTGACCGCCACGCTGGTGCGCGAGGACGGCCGCGAGGCCGACGTCTTCTCGCTCATCGGGCCCAAGCGGTTCGACGCCCCGTGGAAGGACATCGAGGCGCAGGGCTACATCGCCCCGGCCGACTGCGTCGAGGTGCGGGTCACCCTGCCCGACGGCGAGCGGCTGGCCTACGCGACCGCCGAGCCCGAGGACCGCTACCGGCTGGCGTCGTGCACCCCGGCCAAGAACCCGGTGATCGAGCGGATCGTCAAGAGCCACCGGGGCGAGCCGACCTTGGTGATCGGCCAGTACCTCGACCAGCTCGACGAGCTCGCCAGCCGGCTCGGGGCGGAGGTCATCACCGGGCAGACCAGCGTGGCCGAGCGGCAGAAACTGTTCCAGGCGTTCCGCACCGGCGAGATCGACCTGCTGGTCGTCTCCAAGGTCGCGAACTTCTCCATCGACCTGCCCGAGGCGTCGGTCGCGATCCAGGTGTCGGGCACCTTCGGGTCACGGCAGGAGGAGGCCCAGCGCCTCGGCCGGGTGCTGCGGCCCAAGGGCGACGGCCGCACGGCGCACTTCTACACCGTGGTCTCGCGCGACACCGTCGACGCCGAGTTCGCGGCGCACCGGCAGCGCTTCCTCGCCGAGCAGGGCTACGCCTACCGGATCGTCGACGCCGACGACCTCACCTAGCGCGCCCGGGGGCCGCCGCGCGGCATACGCCGCCTGCGACGTGCCCGAGATGGACCCCCGGCGGCGGGCTCAGGCCAGGGAGAGGAAGAGCTTCTCCAGCTTCTCCTTGTCGAGCGCAGCCTCGTCGCCGGCGACGAGGCACTGCTGGAGGTTGGTGGCGATGATCGCGAAGCCGGCCTTGTCCAGCGCCCGCGAGACGGCCGCGAGCTGGGTGACCACGTCGGTGCACTCGCGGCCCTCCTCGATCATCCGGATCACCCCGCCGAGCTGCCCCTGGGCGCGGCGGAGCCGGTTCAGGGCGGCGGTGAGGGTGTCGGGATCGACGTTCATGGGCTCTCCTTCGTGGTGCAGGCGACAACGATTAAACCCCGGCAGGGCGCTCGCGCATTCCACCCGGGCTGCCGCGGCACCGTTTCGCACCGCCCGGGCCGCGCCAGCCCTCCCAGCGTGCTGTCAGGAAACTCCCAGTCTTCGGCGAGACACTGGGCCGGTGAACACCACCCCTGAGGCGCGCCTGCTCGTCGTCGAGGACGAGCCGAACATCCGCGAGCTGCTGGCGACCTCGCTGCGCTTCGCCGGGTTCGACGTCCAGGTCGCGGGGGACGGCGGCACGGCGATCCGCCTGGCCGCGGAGCGAGCCCCCGACCTCGTCGTGCTCGACGTCATGCTGCCCGACATGGACGGTTTCACCGTCACGCGCAGGTTGCGCGAGGCCGGCCGGCAGCTGCCGATCGTCTTCGTCACCGCACGCGACTCCCTCGACGACAAGATCACCGGGCTCACCGTCGGGGGCGACGACTACGTCACCAAGCCGTTCAGCCTCGAGGAGGTCGTCGCCCGCATCCGGGCGGTGCTCCGCCGCACCCGCGGCGAGGCCGAGGAGAGCGCCGCGCTGCGGTTCGAGGACGTCGAGCTCGACGAGGACAGCCACGAGGTCCGCCGCGGCGGCCGGGTGATCGACGTCTCGCCCACCGAGTTCAAGCTGCTGCGCTACCTCATGCTCAACCCCAACCGGGTGCTGTCCAAGGCCCAGATCCTCGACCACGTCTGGGACTACGACTTCCGCGGCGAGTCCGGCATCGTCGAGTCCTACATCTCCTACCTGCGCCGCAAGATCGACGTCGAGGGCGTTCCCCCACTGATCCACACCAAGCGGGGGGTGGGCTACGTGCTGCGCCGGATGCCGGAGGCCTGATGTCGCCGGACGCGGTGGCGGCCCCAGCCCTCCCGATTGCCGAGCAGCGGCCGGCGACGCTGCCCACGCGGGTCACCCGACGCCTGGAGGCACTGCCCCTGCGCGTGCGGCTGGTCGCGATCCTGATGGTGCTCCTCGTGCTGGCGCTGCTGCTGACCGCCTCGGCGACGGCGGTGCTCATGCGCCGCGACCTCATCGGCCGCGTCGACCAGGACCTGCGGCGTGCCAAGATCCCGGTGGCGCAGCAGGCCGTGGAGTCCCTGGTGCGCGAGGGCAGCCGGGGCCTGCCCAACACCTACGCCGTGGTGTTCCTGCCCACGGGAGGGGGCGAGGCGATCGGCCTCTACCCCACCAACGAGCCGCTGCACCCCGCCATTCCGCCGCTCCCGCTGGACGACCGCCGGGTCCGCACGGGTGAGCCGTTCACGGTGGGGTCCACGGACGGCGCGATGTCGTGGCGGGTCGTCGCGGGGCGGGTGCGTGGCGACGCCGCCACCTTCGCGGTGGCCACTCCGCTGCGCTCGGTCGACCGCACCGTGCGCCGGCTGGTGCTCGTCGAGCTGATGATCGGCCTCGCCGTGACCGTCGCCTGCGGCATCCTCGGCTGGTATGCCGTGCGGCGGGCCTTCCGCCCGCTCGCCCAGATCGAGGACACTGCCGCCGCCATCGCCGCCGGCGACCTCGGTCGTCGCATCCCGACTCGCGCCGCCAAGGACGAGGTCACCTCCCTGTCCCGCTCGCTGAACTCGATGCTGTCGCAGATCGAGCAGTCCTTCGCGGTGCGGGAGGCCTCCGAGGAGCGGATGCGCCAGTTCGTCGCCGACGCCTCCCACGAGCTGCGCACCCCGCTCGCGACGGTGCAGGGCTACGCCGAGCTCTACCGCCAGGGCGCCGTGAGCAGGCCGGAGGACGTCGCGAGCGCGATGGGCCGCATCGAGGGCGAGGCCGGCCGGATGAGCGGCCTGGTCGAGGACCTGCTCATGCTCGCGCGGCTCGACGACCACCGCCCGATGGAGTTCACCGACGTCGACCTCACGGTGCTGGCTGGCGACGCCGCCCAGGACGCCCGGGCGCTCGACCCCTCGCGCCGGGTGACGCTGACGGGGCTCGGTGGGCAGCTGCAGCCGACGGTGGTGCCGGGGGACGAGGCGAAGCTGCGCCAGGTGCTGAGCAACCTGCTGGGCAACGCGCTCACCCACACCCCCGCCGGCACCCCGGTCGAGATGGCCGTCGGGGTGCGGCCGGGCACCGATCGTGCTGTCCTTGAGGTGAGGGACCACGGCCCGGGCGTCGACCCGGCCTCGGCACGCAGGGTGTTCGAGCGCTTCTACCGTGCCGACCCCTCGCGGACCCGCGGATCAGGGGGCGGCAATGGCCTGGGGCTGGCGATCGTGGCAGCCATCGTGGGCGCGCACGACGGCAAGGTGGGCGTCGCGCAGACGCCCGGCGGCGGTGCCACCTTCGTCGTGGAGCTGCCCACAGGAAACTCCCAGCAAGCGCCCAGAGCCCTCTGACGTTCCCCGGCTTCACTGGTAGCAGTCGATCAAGGAGTGCAGACCAGATGAGCCAGACCCACCACGACCAGCAGGCCGGCGCCCCCACGGAGCAGCCCGCTGACGCGGACCGCACCGCCGAGATCCGCCGTGACGCCCACGACACCCAGCCCGTCTGGTACGGCCCGCCGGGCGGCGCCGCCGCCCCCCGCCAGGCCCCCGCGCAGGACGCCGGCCGGCAGGGCTGGGCCGCCCCGTCCGGGTCCCCCACCGGATACCCGACCACCCACCCCGGGAGCCCCTCCCCCTACGGCGCCGAGCCGGCACACGCTGCCTTCGGCGCCCCACAGTCCCCGGCTGGACCGCCCCCGCCCGCCTCACCGCGGGAAGGGGCAGAGCACGCCCAGCCGGCCAAGCCCCGCCGTTGGGCGGAACTGACCGCCGTCGCAGCGCTGGCCGCCGTGCTGGCGAGCGGCGGCACCTATGCCGCGACCCAGCTGGACGGAGGCGCGCAGACGTCCTCCACTGCGAGCTCCTCGTCCAGCCTGGGTCGCGGCACGGACCAGGCCCCCGTGCAGCAGGCCGACGCCGCCAACCCGAACTGGACCGCCACCGCTGCGGCGGTGTCCCCGAGCGTCGTGGCCATCGCGGTGCAGGCCCAGGGTGGCAGCGGCCAGGGCTCGGGTGTCGTCATCGACCGCGAGGGCCACGTCCTCACCAACAACCACGTGGTGACCGGCGGGGGCCAGGGCGCGCGGATCACCGTCACCCTGAGCGACGGGCGCACCTACCGGGCCACCAGCGCGGGCACGGACCCGAGCACCGACCTCGCCGTGCTCACCCTGCAGGACCCGCCGGACAACCTCGAGCCCGTCGCGCTCGGCGACTCCGACGCCCTCAAGGTGGGCGACCCGGTCATGGCGGTCGGCAACCCGCTGGGCCTGGCCGGCACCGTCACGACCGGCATCGTGAGCGCGCTGGACCGGCCCGTGACGACCAGCGGGGAGGACAGCATGAGCGGCCAGTCCGAGCCGGTCGTGACCAACGCCATCCAGACCTCCGCGGCCATCAACCCGGGCAACAGCGGCGGCGCGCTGGTCAACGCCGGCGGCCAGCTGGTCGGCATCAACAGCTCCATCGCCACGCTGGGGGCCTCGCAGGGCTCGCAGGGCGGCAGCATCGGCATCGGCTTCGCGATCCCCGTCAACGAGGCGAAGACCATCGCCACCCAGCTGATCGAGAAGGGCTCGGCGCAGCACGCCCTGCTCGGCGTGACCTCGCGCGACGGCTCGGCCTCCGACGGCAGCGCCGAGCGCGCCGGGGCGACCATCGCCGAGGTGCAGCCGGGCACGCCGGCGGCCGAGGCGGGCCTGCGCAGCGGCGACACCGTCGTCGCCGTGAACGGCGAGCGGGTCGACTCCTCGCTCTCGCTCGTGGCCCAGATCCGCGAGCGGACCGTGGGCGACAAGGTCACCCTCAAGGTCCTCCGGGACGGCAAGGAGCTCGAGCTCACCGCGACCCTGACGGCCAAGAGCGACAGCAGCACCTAGCCATCCGACACGCGGTGCGGCCCCGCACCCCTCACCCCCCGGGGCCGCACCGCGCTCGCCTGCACGGGGGCACGCCGCGCGCAGCGGCTCGCGCGACGAGCCCGTGTCGTGGCAGGGTTGATCCTCGTGTCTGTCGCGCCGGAGCTGAGGAGAGAGCAGGAACACCTGGCCACCGCGAGGGAGGCGCTGCGGCGGATGCGCGAGCAGACCCTCTCGCTCCAGGTGCAGGCCCACGACCCGATCTCGGCGGAGCACCTCGCCCGCACCCTGCACCTGCGGGCGGCGTCCCTCGCCGACGACCCGGGCACCACCCTCTTCTTCGGCCGCATCGACACCGACGAGGACGAGCGCTGGTACATCGGCCGGCGCCACGTCTCGGACGCCGCGGGGGACCCGCTGGTCATCGACTGGCGTGCCGAGATGTCGACCGCGTTCTACCGGGCCTCGCGAGCCGAGCCGATGCACGTCACCCTGCGGCGGCGGTTCGGCCTCGACCGGGGCGCCATCACGGCGTACGAGGACGAGCACCTCCAGGACCGCGCCGAGCACGAGGTGCGCAGCCAGATCCTCGCCGAGGAGATCGAACGGCCCCGCGTCGGCCCGATGCGCGACATCGTCGCGACGATCCAGCCCGAGCAGGACGAGATCGTGCGGGCAGGGGCCGAACAGACCATCTGCATCCAGGGGGCGCCCGGCACCGGCAAGACGGCCGTGGGCCTGCACCGCGCCGCCTGGCTGCTCTACGCCTTCCGCGACCGGCTGGTGCGCTCGGGCGTCCTGGTCATCGGTCCGAACCGTGCCTTCCTCGAGCACATCGGTGCCGTGCTGCCGGCCCTCGGCGAGGTCGCGGTCGGCCACACGACCATCGAGGAGCTCGTCGCCAGCGTGCCGGTACGCGGCGCCGACAGCACGGAAACCGCTGTGCTGAAAGGTGACCCGCGCCTGGCAGAGGTGCTGCGGCGCGCCGTGTGGTCGAGGGTCGGCACCGCCACCGAGGCCCTCGTGGTGCCGCGCGGGTCGCGCAAGTGGCGCGTGCCGGCATACGAGGTCAGCGAGATCCTGGCCGAGCTGGCCTCGCGCGGCGTGCGCTACGACGCCGCCCGGCAGATGCTGCCGCAGCGGCTCGCCCACGCGGTGCTGCTGCAGATGGAGCGCGCCGGCGACAGCCCCGACGACCGCGTGCAGGACAGTGTCGCGCGATCGAGCGTCGTCAAGCGCTACGCGCAGTCGCTCTGGCCGGCGCTCGACCCTCGCGCGGTGCTCTTCGAGCTCTTCACCGACGCGGACTCGCTGGCGTCGCACGCGGACGGCCTCCTGAGTCCGCAGGAGCAGTCGCTCCTGTTGTGGGACAAGGCTCCTCGCGGCAAGGGGGCAGCGCGGTGGTCGATGGCGGACGCCGTGCTCCTCGACGAGCTCGGTGACCACCTCGAGCGGACGCCGAGCCTGGGACACGTGGTGCTCGACGAGGCCCAGGACCTCTCGCCCATGCAGCTGCGCGCCGTCGGACGCCGGTGCACGACCGGGGCCGCGACCGTGCTCGGCGACATCGCGCAGGGCACCACGCCGTGGGCGACGGCCTCGTGGAACGAGTCGTTGGAGCACCTGGGCAAGCCGGGCAGCCATGTCGAGATCCTCGACCGCGGCTTCCGAGTGCCGTCCAGCGTCATCGAGTATGCCGCGCGCCTGCTCCCCCACATGGCCGCCGGGCTCGGGGCACCGGTCTCGGTGCGCGAGAACCCCGGACGGCTCGCGGTCGAGGGCACCGCGCCGGGCGCCGTTCTCTCCCGCGTCGTGGAGGTGGTGGCGACCGAGACTGCGGCGCCGGGCTCGGTCGGGGTCATCGCCCCCGACACGATGGTCGACGCGGTGTCGAAGGCCCTGCGGGACAAGGGAGTCGAGCACGGCGTGCTCGGCAGTGACCACGGCGACGTCGAGCACCAGGTGGACGTGGTGCCGGCGAGCGTGGCCAAGGGCCTGGAGTTCGACCGGGTGCTCGTCGTCGAGCCGGCGGCGATCGCGGCGGCCGAGCCCGACGAGCGGACGGGGCTGCGCCGGCTCTACGTCGTGCTGACCCGAGCGGTCTCGGCCCTCACCGTCGTGCACAGCGAACCCCTGCCGGTCGCTCTCGGCCCACAGGCACCGTCGGTCTGAGAGACTCCGGGCGTGCCCGCACTCCTCACGTGGTGGAAGCTCGACCTCGCCCGGCTGGCGCCTGACGCGCACTCCGACGCCGTCGAGGCGATCGGGCTCGACCTGCTGCGCCGGCTCCAGGAGCCGCACCGCAGCTACCACACGGCGCGCCACGTCGTGGAGATGTACACCGCCCTGGAGGAGCTCGAGCGGGAGGGCGTGCTGACCGAGCGCGAGGCCGCGCTGGCAGGGGTGGCGGCCTGCTTCCACGACGCCGTCCACGACCCCGTCGCCCCTGCCGGGGCCAACGAGGCCGACAGCGCCGAGCTCGCCGTGCGCTCCCTGCGGACGCTCGGCGTCGCGGCCGAGGACGTCGAGACCGTGCGGCGGCTGGTGCTCGCGACAGAGGAACACCAGGCCCCGCAGCAGGAGGGGCTCGACGCGGCCTTCCACGACGCCGACCTGTGGATCCTGGGCGCGCCCGAGGACCGCTTCGACGAGTACTGCGCGCAGGTGCGCGAGGAGTATGCCGCGGTGCCGGACGACGCGTATGCCGCCGGCCGGTCAGGCGTGCTGGAGCCGCTCCTGCGGCGTGACACCCTGTACGCGACGCGACACGGCCGCAGGGTGTGGGACCGGCGCGCCCGCCTCAACGTCGCCCGCGAGCTGGCGCGCCTGAACGGCTGAGGCTCACCGACCGAACAGCGCCGCGGCCATCGGCCACCAGAACGCCGTCCCGCACAGCTCCTCGAACTCGGGGAAGGTCACCCAGCGCGCGGCCACCACGTCGTCGGCGGCCCCCTCCAGGGGTGGGGCCACCGCGTCGAGCCGGGCGCGAAAGACCTGCAGGCAGCCGCCGCCGGAGGGCAAGCGGCCCGGTGTGATCGGCGCGAACCGCTCGTAGCCGCACGGCTCCAGGGCGGCCCCGTCGAGGGTCAGGCCCGTCTCCTCGAGCACCTCGCGGACCACGGTCTGGCGGGCCGACTCCCCCGGCTCCCGGCCGCCGCCGGGCGAGGCCCACTCGGCCCGGCGCGGGCTGTACACCACCGCGAAGCGGCCTGCCCCGTCCTGCAGGAAGGCCAGCGCTGCGAACACCTGGTCGTCAGGAACCGGTGTGGCCGACAGCACCAACTCGACCGCGGCGCGGCTGCCGTCCGCGAAGAGCACCTCGGGCACGGCGGCGACGACCTGCTCGCTCATGTCCTTCACCCGTGCCGTCCCGGGTGGCTGAAGTACTCGGGCAGCAACGGCCACCAGTGCCGCTGTGCCAGGTGGTCGGCGGCCTCGTTCAGGCTCAGCCAGTGTCCCCGGCCGAAGGGCACCCCGGAGTCGAGCTCCCGGTGGAAGACGGCGAAGCAGGCGCGCGGGGCGGGCCAGGGGTAGTCGGGCAGCGGCGCCGGCACGGTGTTGCGCACGTAGCCGACCAGCGTCACCTCCCCTGCCTCGCCCACGGCGTCGGCCTGGACCTCGCTGACGGCCGCTCCGACGGCAGCCGAGGTGCCGGCCGCCGGCGCCGCGGCCACCCGACGGCTCGGCAGGTCGAGCCCGCCGTCGGGCCGCGGGACGACCAGGACCGACCCCTGGGCGTGCGCGAGGAGCCGCACCACCACGGTGTCAGCCGGCGGCAGCTGCTGGCGCGAGGCGATCACGTCGGCCCGGCTCCCCGGCGGCAGCCAGGGAGGCTCGCCGTGGCTCAGGAGCACCCGCTCGTGCCGCCGCTTGGGGATCCGCAGCCCGCTGGCGTGCAGGATGCGGACCAGCTCCCGGCCCTCCACCGGACGGGCACCCGCGGCGACGAGCGCGGCATACCGCTCCTCGGGCACGTCGTAGTGGTCGCCCTCGAACCCCCTTCGCGGCAGGCCGGCCGCCGCGGCGAACCGGTGCAGCTCCTCGAACGAGGTGTCGCTGACGAGGTGCGACCACAGGCGCCCGTGGGCGGGCCAGGCGGGCGGGTCGATCCAGATGGTCACGCTGCGACGGTAGCCGCTCGCCCGGTCCCTGTGGAGAACTCCGCGGCGCTCCGGCCCCGTCCGCCTACCGTCGGGAGCAGCCGGCCTGACCCGTGGGCCGCATCAGCAGGAGGGCACTCATGGCGACGCAGTTCCAGGTCGACACCGACCGCATCCAGGCCGCCTCGGCCGACATCAGCCGCATCTCGGCGGAGATCGACGGACAGGTCTCGGCGATGATGGCCCGGCTCGTGGGGCTCCAGGACGCCTGGACCGGCACGGCGTCAGCGCGGTTCCAGGGCGTGGTGGCCGAGTGGCAGGGCACCCAGCGGCAGGTCCGGGCCTCGCTCGACAGCATCGGGTCGGTGCTCTCGGCCGCCGGGGCGCAGTACGCCGAGACCGAGGCCGCAGCGGTGCGCATGTTCACCTAGCCGGCGGCACCCAGACACCCGTGCCCGGCACCGCGATCGCACGCGGTGCCGGGCACTGGAGGTCGGCTCGACCAGTCGGCTACTCGGTCGTGATGGCCTGCAGCACGTCGAGCCGCGCGGCCCGGCGCCCCGGCCAGAGTGCCGCCAGCACGCCGACCAGCCCGGCCGTCACCACGAACACGGCCAGCTGGGTGCCCGGCACGGCCAGGACGTCGATGCCGTCGTCGGCCAGGGCCCGCTGGAGCGCCCAGCCCGCGCCGAGCCCGAGCACCACGCCCAGCACCGCCCCCAGCAGGGCGATCGCCACGGACTCGAGCCGGAGCATCGTCCGCAGCTGCCGCCGGCTCAGGCCGACAGCCCGCAGCAGGCCGATCTCGCGGGTCCGCTCGATCACCGACAGCGCCAGGGTGTTGACGATGCCGAGCACCGCGATCACGACCGCCAGTCCGAGCAGCGCGTAGATCATGTAGAGCAGCTGGTCGACCGGCCGGCGCTGCTCGGCGGCGAAGGCGTCCTGGTCCTTGAGGGTCACCGTGGGCAGGTCGGCGATGACTTGGTCGATGCCGGCCTGCACCGCAGCCGGGTCGGCACCCGGCTCGCGCACCACGAACACCATGCTGTCCTGCGCCGGCAACCCGGCTGCGGTGGCGGCGTCGAGGGAGACCAGCACCGGGAGCGAGAGGGCGTCCATCGACCGGTAGATGCCCGCCACCCGGTAGGTCCCCTCCTGGCCGGCGATGGTGGCCCGGACCGACGAGCCGACCACGAGGTCCTCGGCGGCGGCCTTGTCCTCCTCGAGCAGGACGGTGTTTCGGGTGAGCCCCGAGAGCGAGCCCTCGACGAAGTCCAGCGGCACGGCCGTCCCGAAGGTGGCGGGGTCGACCGCGGCCGAGTACGTGCCGCCGTCACCGATGTCGATGCTGGCGAACCGCATCGGGCTCACCGTCTCCACTCCCGGAACGGCCGCGACGTCACGGGTGACGGCCGTCGAGAACGGCTGGGAGATCGCGTTGGACACGACGTAGTCGGCGACGAAGTTCTCGTCGATCGCCTTGTCGATGCTCGCCTTGGCCGAGGCGCCGAAGACCGACATCATCGACACCAGCGTCAGGCCGATCATGAGCGCGGAGGCGGTAGCGGCCGTCCGGCGAGGGTTGCGCACGGCGTTCTGCTCCGCCATCAGTCCCACGGCCCCGAAGGCCCGCCGGTAGACCAGCCCGGTGGCCGCGATGACCGGACGACCGATCACCGGGCTCGTGAGCGAGAACCCGAGCACGAGGGCGAACACCCCGGCACCGACCCAGACGGCCCGCTGGCCGACCCAGTCCATCGCACCGGCGGTGCAGGCCGCCAGGCCGCCGGCGATGAGCACCGTGCCGACGATGACGCGCCAGTGCAGCGCGGCCTCGGGCATGGCCACGTCGTCGCGCATGGCGGCCACCGGCGCCATCCGTCCCGCCCGGCGGGCCGGCAGGTAGGCGGCGACCGTCGTCACGGCCAGCCCCACGGCATACGCGGCCAGGGCGGTGGAGGACTCGAAGACCAGGGGCGAGCCGCTCAGGTCGAGGCCGAACTGGCCGAACAGCGCCCGGATGCCCACGGCCAGCACGAAGCCGAGCCCGAGTCCCGCGGTCGCACCGACCAGGCCGACCACGAACGCCTCGAAGAGCACGGACCGCGTGACCTGCCTGCGGGTGGCGCCGAGGGCACGGAGCATCGCGAGCTCGCGGCTGCGCTGGGCGACGAGGATGGAGAAGGTGTTGACGATGAGGAACGACCCGACGAACAGGGCGATCCCGGCGAAGACCAGCAGGAAGGTGCTGATGAACGACAGCGCCTCGTTGATGCCGTCTGCGCTCTCCTTGGCCGCGGCGTCACCGGTGACGGCCTCGTACCCGCTGGGCAGCTTCTTCTGGAGCGCAGCGGCCAGCTCCTCCTGGCTGGTGCCCTCCTCGGCCGTCACCCAGACGTCGGTGAACTCGTCGCGGCCGCCGAAGTAGAGAGCCTGCGCAGTCCTGGTGTCGAAGAAGGCGAGGCTGGCGCCGACGGTTCCGCCCGAGCTGAACTCGGCGATGCCGACCAGGGTGGCCTCGACCTTCGGCTGGGCACCGCTGGTGACCAGCGTGACGGTGTCGCCGACCCGGTAGCCCGCCCGCTCGGCGGTGCCCTTGTCGAGCGCCACCTCGCCGGTCCGCAGGGGCCAGCGGCCGGTGGTGATCGACGCGGGCTGCTCGCCCGACGCGGTCGGGGCGTCGTTGTGGCTCAGGCCCAGACCCGGGGCGCCCTGGCCGCCGATGAGCTTGCCCTCCTTGGAGACCACGAAGGTGGTGGGGTCACCGACGTTGCCGTCGGCGCGCGCGGCGCCCGGCGTGGCGGCGAGCTCGCGGACCAGCGAGCCCGGCACGGTCTTGGAGCTCGGGGGCTGCTCGATGTCACCGCTCACGGCCTCGGGCCGCACGACCACGTCGCCGACGGTGTCGACGATGCCGTCGAAGGCCTTGCCCAGGGTGTCGGTGAAGATCAGCGAGCCCGAGACGAACGAGACGCCGAGGACGATCGCGAACGCGCTCATGAACAGTCGCAGCTTGCGACCGAGGAGGCTCTTCCAGCTGGCGTGCAGCACCTCAGGCCCCCGTCTCGCCGTGGCTGTGCCCGGTGGCCGTTGCCACGCGTGCCTCGTGCGCGGCCCGTGCGTCGTGCGCGGCCCGTGCCGCCGCGCTGCCGGGGACGTGGCCCTTCTCGAAGCCCTTCATCCGCTCCAGCACCCGCTCGGCCGTGGGGTCGCGCATCTCGTCGACCACCCGTCCGTCGGCGAGGAAGACCACCCGGTCGGTGTGGCTGGCCGCGCCCGGGTCGTGGGTCACCATGACGATGGTCTGCCCGAACTCGTCGACGCTGCGCCGCAGGAAGCCGAGCACCTCGGCGCCGGACTGCGAGTCGAGGTTGCCGGTGGGCTCGTCGGCGAAGATGATCTCCGGCCGGCTCATGAGGGCGCGGGCGCAGGCGACCCGCTGCTGCTGCCCGCCGGACAGCTCGCTGGGCCGGTGCGACAGGCGGTCGCCGAGCCCGACGGTGTCGATGACGGTGGCGAACCACTCGGGGTCGGGCCTGCGCCCGGCGATGGCCAGCGGCAGGACGATGTTCTCCTGCGCCGTCAGGGTCGGCACGAGGTTGAAGGACTGGAAGACGAAGCCGATCCGGTCACGGCGCAGCGTGGTGAGCGCCTTGTCCTTCAGGGTGCCCAGCGAGATGTCGCCGATGAACACCTCGCCGTCCGAGGGCGCGTCGAGGCCCGCCGCGCAGTGCATCAGGGTCGACTTGCCGGAGCCCGAGGGCCCCATGATCGCGGTGAACTCCCCGCGCGCGATGTCGAGGCTGACGCGGTCGAGGGCCACGACCTCGGTCTCGCCCCGACCGTAGACCTTGGTGAGGCCCACGGTGCGGGCTGCCGGCGCAGTGGTGGTGTGCCGCGTCACGGCGGCAGGGTTCATGGTCGTCATGTGGGAGCTCCCGGCTCAGTGGTCGATGGTCAACAAGGGCAACGGTATGGAGGCCGTCGCTCGCCTGCCTTCAGGTTTGACCCTGAGCGCACCCTGAGTGCACCCCTAGGCGGTGTACGGCCCGTCCACCGGTCGACGGACGGGCGACGCGCTACTGGATGACGACGCGCGACACCCGGCGCAGCTCGGGCGCGTCGAACGCCTCGCCCCTGACCACGCCGGTGTCCCAGCGCAGGACCAGCCCCCGGCCCCGCACCTCGAGGGTGGCCAGGCTGTTGTCGAACCAGGGCCCCTCGGTGATCGTCCAGTTGAACGGCGCGGTGGGCACGCGGTCGGTGCGGGAGACGAGGAACTGCAACGGGCGGTTGAGGCCCCTGGCGAGCAGCGCCTGCGCCAGTCGCACCTTGCGGGGCAGCGGGTTGCGGATCGGGGAGCACACGGCCTGCACCACCCGGCTGGCGCCGGCACCGAGCTCCTCGTGGTCGATCTCGGTGACGTAGGAGTTGTGCACGTCGCCGGAGAGGAAGGTGATGGTGCCGGGCGGACGGCCCCGCTTGCCCCGGGCCACCTCGACCACCATGTCCAGCACCTTGGCGAACCCCTCCTGGAACGCGGCCCAGTGCTCGAGGTCGAGCGCCCGGCGGATGCGCTCCCCGTAGGGCTCGACCCGCTTGCCGAAGGCCCCCTCGGACATGGCCTCGTTGATCGCCTCGAGGTCGTGGATCCCCTGCGCGAGCA
The DNA here is from genome assembly GCF_029223115.1 of Knoellia sp. 3-2P3. Taxonomy (NCBI): domain Bacteria; kingdom Bacillati; phylum Actinomycetota; class Actinomycetes; order Micrococcales; family Intrasporangiaceae; genus Knoellia; species Knoellia sp. 3-2P3. The sequence continues at coordinate 1,088,377 of NZ_JARGZE010000001.1, read as the reverse complement.
GGAACGGCAGCGACGTGCCGATGAAGAGGTGGTCGACATCGCCGTGCAGCTCCTTGTCGAGCCAGGCCATCTCGGCGTCGTCGAGGATCGAGCGGCGGTCGGGGTCGAGCACCCGCGCGGCCCGCGAGTCGACGACCACCAGCCGCGACTCGCCGAGGTTGCGGGAATAGCTCCAGCGGTAGGTGTCGGGGTGCTTGTCCACGCGCTCGGCCAAGGCGTCGAGCGTCTCGGTCAGGTCGAGCTCGTCCCCGCTCCCGGACTCGCGGTGCGCCACGACGAGCTGCCAGACCTCGTCCTCGGCCAGCGCCTCCGGGGAGAGGTTGCCGGCGTGCTGGTAGACCCAGTAGGACGCCAGGCCGCCGACGATGCGCTGGTGCCACCAGGGTTTGGCGTTCATCTCGAAGTGCCACTGCCGCGAGGTGTTCCAGTCGTCGCGGATGTCGTGGTCGTCGAAGATCATCGCGCTCGGCAGCGTCGAGAGCAGCCACCGGTTGAGCGGGTCGCTCCACGCCAGCCGGTAGAGGTGGGCGTACTCGTCGTAGTCCTTGAGCTCCTCGTGGGGTGGCTCCTCGAGGCTGCGCCGGGAGGCGATGAACTCGCGCATCTCCTCGGAGGTCTCGTCCGCGTAGACCTGGTCGCCGAGGAAGCAGACGAGGTGGGGCCACTCCGTCGGGCTGGTCCGGCTCAGGTGGTAGGCGTAGGCGCGCAGGGCGTCGACGCCGTTGCTGGCGTTGCCCTCCGCGTCGTGGGGCACGCTCGTGCGGCACGAACCGAACGCCATCCTCGTCGGGCGCGCCTTCACCAGGCAGTGGATGCGGCTCGGCGGCAGGCCGGGGAAGCGCGGCTCGGGCTCGGGCCAGACGACCTCGCCGTCGATGGCCACCTGGTACTCGCTGGACGAGCCGGGCTCGAGGCCGTCGAGCACCAGCAGCGCGTAGTGGTGCCCGTGCACCCCGAAGGTGGGCGCCGACCACTGGCGGCCGAAGGCCGACAGGGTCACGGTGGCGGCGGCGCGGGTCTGGACCCAGACCGTCGCACTCTCCTCACCGGCATACCGCAGCAGGGGGCCCAGCACGAGGGGTCCGGTGTCGTCCACCCGACAGTTCTACACGCACGGCCTGTGCAGGTGGGGACAAACGCCGAAGGGCGGCTCCCCGAGTGGGGAACCGCCCTCCGAGCGTGGTGCGTATGCCGTGTGGCTGGCTTGCGAGGCTAACCTCAGAAGCCCATGCCGCCCATCTCGTCGCCACCTGGCGCCATCGGAGCAGCCTTCTCGGGCTTGTCCGCGATGACGGCCTCGGTGGTGAGGAAGAGCGCCGCGATGGACGCCGCGTTCTGCAGCGCCGAGCGGGTGACCTTGGCCGGGTCGATGATGCCGGCGGCGATCAGGTCGACGTACTCGCCGGTCGCCGCGTTCAGGCCCCAACCCGCGTCGAGGTGCGTGACCTTCTCCGCCACGACGCCGCCCTCGAGGCCGGCGTTGACGGCGATCTGCTTGAGCGGGGCCTCGGCCGCGACACGAACGATGTTCGCCCCGGTGGCCTCGTCACCCTCGAGCTCGAGCTTCTCGAACGCAGCCTTGGTGGCCTGCAGCAGGGCCACGCCACCACCGGCGACGATGCCCTCCTCGACGGCCGCCTTGGCGTTGCGCACGGCGTCCTCGATGCGGTGCTTGCGCTCCTTGAGCTCGACCTCGGTCGCGGCGCCGGCCTTGATGACCGCAACACCGCCGGCCAGCTTGGCCAGGCGCTCCTGCAGCTTCTCGCGGTCGTAGTCGCTGTCCGACTTCTCGATCTCGGCGCGGATCTGGTTGACCCGGCCCTGGATCTGGTCCTGGTCGCCAGCGCCCTCGACGATCGTGGTCTCGTCCTTGGTGACGACGACCTTGCGGGCGCGGCCGAGCAGGTCGAGCTCGGCGGTGTCGAGCTTGAGGCCGACCTCCTCGGAGATGACCTGGCCACCGGTGAGGATGGCGATGTCGCCCAGCATGGCCTTGCGGCGGTCACCGAAGCCCGGGGCCTTGACGGCGACGGACTTGAAGGTGCCGCGGATCTTGTTGACCACGAGGGTGGACAGGGCCTCGCCCTCGACGTCCTCGGCGATGATCAGCAGCGGCTTGCCGGACTGCATGACCTTCTCGAGCAGCGGGAGCAGGTCCTTGATGCCGGAGATCTTCGAGTTGACCACGAGGACGTAGGGCTCCTCGAGGACAGCCTCCATGCGCTCGGTGTCGGTGACGAAGTAGTGGCTGATGTAGCCCTTGTCGAAGCGCATGCCCTCGGTGAGCTCGAGCTCGAGGCCGAAGGTGTTGGACTCCTCGACGGTGATGACGCCTTCCTTGCCGACCTTGTCCATGGCCTCGGCGATCATCTCGCCGATCTGGGGGTCAGCGGCGGAGATCGAGGCGGTGGAGGCGATCTGCTCCTTGGTCTCGACGTCCTTGGCCATCTCGAGGAGCTGGCTGGAGACGGCCTCGGTGGCCTTCTCGATGCCGCGCTTGAGGGCCATCGGGTTCGCGCCGGCCGCGACGTTGCGCAGGCCCTCGCGGACCAGCGCCTGGGCCAGCACGGTGGCGGTGGTGGTGCCGTCGCCCGCGACGTCATCCGTCTTCTTGGCGACCTCCTTCACCAGCTCGGCACCGATCTTCTCGTACGGCTCCTCGAGCTCGATCTCCTTGGCGATGGAGACACCGTCGTTGGTGATCGTGGGGGCGCCCCACTTCTTCTCCAGGACGACGTTGCGGCCCTTCGGGCCGAGGGTGACCTTGACGGCGTCGGCGAGGGTGTTCATGCCCCGCTCGAGACCGCGGCGAGCCTCTTCATCAAAAGCGATGATCTTGGCCATTCGGGTGGTTCCTCCCACGCGAATCGTGTGTGGCGACCTCGCCGTGCCCGCGACGGACGACCCGGTTCGCGCGGCTCACGTCGCACACGTTCCCCGAGCCTCACTTTGAGGCCATGAATTGTCACTCTCATACCGAGAGTGCTAACGCCCATTATTGGCACTCGCCCCGGGAGAGTGCAAACGCCTCCGCAAGCCTTCCCCGTATGCCGCCCGCACGCCCTTCGCGCGCGGCCCCAGCGCCCCTCCCGGGGCCGCGCCGCGAGATCCCACCTCTCGCACCTTGGGCCCCTCCAACGCGTGAGATCTGGGATCTCACCTGACGGGCCAGGGCTCCCTGTGGATGACGGCTGCAGGGCTCGTCGCCCATCGGACACGCTCAACCCGTGCCCAAGCGTCTCCCACCCCTGCCGCCGGTCCTCCAGAACCGAGCCTTCACCGTCGCCGAGGCCAGGCAGGCAGCGGTCAAGCGGCGCAGGCTCGACGGTCCCGACCTGCTGCGTCCCGCCTGGGGCCTGCGTTGCGCCAGCCTTCCCCACGACATCGACGGGCAGTGCCGGCTGATGTCTCTGGTCATTCCGGGGTCCTTCGCGTTCTCCCACCTGACGGCGGCCCGGCTGTGGCGCCTTCCCCTGCCGACTGACTGGCGGCTCGAGGAGCCGCTGCACGTCATGCGTGACGGCACCCCGGTGCGCCGGGCCGGCGTCATCGGGCACCGCGGACTGACCTCTCGTGACCACGAGGTGCTCAGGGGCCTGGCCGTCACCTCGCCCGTCGACACCTGGGCCGACCTCGCCGCGGTTCCGGGCCTGGGCGTCGACGACCTGGTCATCGCAGGTGACGCCTTCACCACTCGCGACGCCGATCTGCTCGCGCCCATGGTGCAGGTGTCGCAGCGGGTCGGACGGCGCGGCGGCCGCGCGCTCCGCGAGGCCGGAGCCCTGCTGCGCGTGGGAAGCGGCTCCCCCATGGAGACCCGCGCCCGACTGGCCTTCCGCCGGGCAGGTCTTCCCGAGCCCGAGCTCAATGCCGAGGTCTTCGCCGAGGACGGGCACTTCATCGCACGGGTCGACTTCCTCTGGCGCGAGGCGCGGGTCATCGTCGAGTACGAGGGCGACCACCACCGCACGGACCGGCGGCAGTGGCAGAGCGACATCCAGCGGGTGCGGCTCCTCGAGTCCCTGGGCTGGCGGGTCGTCCGCATCACCAGCGCCGACCTCCGCGGCACTGGGCTGACGCGCTTGACCGCCGAGCTCCGGCGCCTCGTGGCGTGACGCGAGATCCCACCTCTCACGCGAAGGCACGGCCCACGACGCGAGAGGTGGGATCTTCGCGGGTGAGGTCGCAGGTCAGGTTCGGGGGAACCGGAGGGTGACGACCTGGAACGGGCGCAGCGCGAGCGCGACGCCGCGCTCGCCCTCGTCCACCACCCCGGGCGTCTCCAGGGCACGCTCGAGCAGGTCCACGGCATACGCGCCGTCGTGCGGGAAGCCGACCCACACCCGCGCGGCGCAGCGCCGGCCCAGCCCCTCGTAGAGCCGCACGACCACGTCGCCGGACGCGTCGTCGGCGAGCTTCACCGCCTCGACGTACACGCCCTCGCCCTCGACGCCCACGAGCGGCTCGACCGGCTCGCCCGACCCGCGGACCGTCCGGACCGGCAGGTTGACCCGGTAGCCCTCACGGACCGCGTCACCGATCGACGCACCCGGCACGAGGCCGTAGCGCAGCCGGTGCACCCCGAGGTCGGCGACCGGGTCGGGGCTCTGCGGGGCGCGCAGCAGCGACAGGCGCACCTGCGTCGTGGTGCCGCCGCCCTCGCGGTCGCGCCGGGTGACGTCGTGGCCGTAGGTCGAGTCGTTGACCACGGCCGCGCCGAACCCTGGCTCGCCGACGTGCACCCAGCGGTGGGCGCAGATCTCGAACTTCGCGGCGTCCCAGCTGGTGTTGGTGTGCGTCGGGCGGTGCACGTGGCCGAACTGCACCTCCGCGGTGGAGCGGTCCGCGGCCACGTCCAGGTCGAAGCCTGCCTTGAGGATCTGCTCCCGCTCGCGCCAGTCGATCTCGGTGTCGACGTCGACCCGGGCCTCGCCCACCGGCAGCGTCACGAGCTGGGTGACCACCGACTGCCCGACCCGGCGCACCACCCGCACGCCGCCCTCGACCGCCTCGACCGTCTCGGCATCGGTGAGGTCGCGCACGACGTTGCGGTAGTAGGCGTCGACGTCCCAGGCGTCGAAGCGCACCGGGGTGTCGGGGTGGAGCTGCAGCAGGTTGCCCACCGACCCGGGGGCGAGCGCCTCACGACCGCTCGCCCGGTCGACGACCGACGTGAGCAGGCCCCGGGCGTCGACCCGTGCGGTCACCAGGCCGTTGTCGAGCACGAACCCGTCGCCCTCGGCCCGCACCTCCACCGGGTCGGCCCGGAGGACCGGCCCGGCGCCGAGCGCGGCCACACCGGCGCGCTCGTGGGGGCTCGCGTTGAAGGCCACGTCCACGTCGCCCGCCCCGGCGAGCGCCCGCTGCGCCTCGCCGATGAGCGCCTCGAGCTCCTCCGCGAGCGCGGCATACATCTGCACCGCCTCGCGGTGCACCCACCCGATCGAGGAGCCGGGGAGGATGTCGTGGAACTGGTTGAGCAGCACGGCCTTCCAGATCCGGTCGAGGTCCGCAGACGGGTATGCCGCGCCCGTCCGGACCGCGGCGGTGCTCGCCCACAGCTCGGCCTCGCGGAGCAGGTGCTCGCTGCGCCGGTTGCCCTGCTTGGTCTTCGCCTGCGAGGTGTAGGTGCCGCGGTGCATCTCTAGGTACAGCTCGCCCACCCAGACCGGGGCGTCGGGGTACTCCGCCTCGGCCTTCTCGAAGAACGCGTCGGGACGCTCGACCTCGACCCGGGCCGACCCGTCGAGGTCGCGCAGGCGAGCGGCCCGGGCCAGCATCTCGCGGGTGGGGCCTCCCCCGCCGTCGCCCCAGCCGAAGGGCAGCAGCGAACGGGTCGCCGCCCCCTTGTCGGAGAAGTTGCGGGACGCGTGCGCGACCTCGGCGCCGGAGACCTCCGAGCCGTAGGTGTCGGCCGGCGGGAAGTGGGTGAAGATGCGGGTGCCGTCGAGGCCCTCCCACCGGAACGAGTGGTGCGGGAAGCGGTTGGTCGTGTTCCACGAGATCTTCTGGGTGAGGAACCACCGCGACCCCGAGAGGGCGACGAGCTGCGGCAGGGCGGCGGTGTAGCCGAACGAGTCGGGCAGCCACACCTCGCGGGTCTCGATGCCCAGCTCGTCGAGGAAGAACCGCTTGCCGTGGTTCAGCTGCCGGGCCAGCGCCTCGCCGCCGGGCATGTTGGTGTCGGACTCGACCCACATGCCGCCGACCGGGACGAAGCGGCCCTGGCGCACGCGGTCGACCACGCCGGCCCAGACCTCGGGTCGGTGCTCCTTGAGCCACGCGAACTGCTGCGCCGACGACATCGCGTAGACGAGCTCGGGGTGGCTGTCCATGAGGGAGACGACGTTGGAGCAGGTGCGCGCCACCTTGCGCACGGTCTCGCGCACCGGCCACAGCCACGCGGAGTCGATGTGGGCGTGGCCGACCGCGGAGATGCGGTGGGCGCTGGCGCGGGCCGGGTCGGCGAGCACCCCCTTGAGCTCCGCGCGCGCCTCGGCCGCGGTGCCGGCGAGGTCGCCGACGTCGAGGCGGTCGAGCGCCCGGTCGAGGCTGCGGAGCACCTGCCACCGGCGCGCGTCCTCCAGCGGCAGCTCGGCCGCCAGCTGGCCCAGCACCTCGAGGTCCTGCTGCAGCTCCCACACCTCGGCCTCGAAGACGGCGAGCTCGGCGCGCTCGACGCGGTAGCGGGGCTCGCGGCCTGCGGTATCGGGGTCGCCGAGGGGCGAGGGGCGGAAGTCGAACCCGCCACCGCCGAGCAGCAGGGGGTTCGACGCCGCCTCGACGTACAGCTCGACCTCCTCGCCGCCGACGGCCTCGTCGGCGACCCGCACCCACTGGTTGCGCGGGTTCAGCCCCTTCACCGGCGAGCCGTCGGCCCGGTAGACCAGGCCCTCGACGTGGAACCCGGTGCGGTCGGGGTCGAAGCCGAGGTCGAGGCGCAGGTCCACCGGCCGCCCGGCGTGCGAGCGGGGCACCTGGGCGCGCACGCGGAACCACGTCGTGCCCCACGGCGCCCCCCAGCGCTGGCCGACGTGCGCCGGTTCGTATGCCGCGGCGAGGCCCTCCGCCACCGGCACCGGTTCGCCGGGGGCCTCCCAGCTGGCGAGGGCGACGTCCACCGGCGCCGACCACACGGCGTCCTCGACGCGCTGGAGCGTGCGGGCCAGACGTCCTTCGATGAGCTGGCGGTCGTCGTGCATGGGGTCTCCTTCGGGTCGGAGCGGGCGGAGTTCGGGGGCCAGGTGGAGGGCGGGTTCGGGTGGAGGGCAGGTGGGGTCAGGCGGCGACGGACACGATGCGGCGGTCGCTGCGCTCGAGCAGGTGCGGGCCGTCGTGGCCGGTGAAGGCGTGGCACTCCCCGCGCACGGGCGACCGTCGCCCGTCCGGGCACACCAGCATGGCGCCGTCGGCCTCGACCGCCACCCACTCGTCACCCACGTGCAGCAGCACCGGTGCGTCCGGGCCGGCCGAGATGGCGGTGCGCCCGGCCGCCATCCCGCCGAGCACGTCGCCGTCGGCACAGGCCACCCAGGTCGTGGGCGAGCCGGGCGCGGCGCCGTGGGCGGGGCGGTGCCAGTCACTGCCCCCCACGGGTGTCGGGCGACCGGCCGCAGCCCACCAGGCCAGCGGACCACCGTCGGCGAGGTCGGTCCAGGGCCAGTGCCAGACCTCGGCGAGCGCGGGCGGCTCCGCCAGGGGGTGGCGCCACGCGCAGTCGCCGGAGACCGGGTGGTTGACCGACAGCAGGCCGTCGCGATCCTGCACCACCGCGACCCACTCGTCCGCCGGCCGGCGGAAGTCGACCCAGCCGATGTCGCCGAACGCGTTGGCGTGCCCGTCAGCGGTGGTGACCTCCTGCCCGGGGAGGAGGGCGACGCCGTGCCGCAGGCCGGCGTCGGCCAGCAGGGGGTGGTGGCTGGTGGTGTTGTGGTCGGTGACCCAGAGGAAGTCCAGCCCCGCACCGGCGGCGAGGCGGGCCAGCGCGTCGACCGAGAGCGAACCGTCGGAGTGGTGGGTGTGCGCGTGGCAGTCCCCGGCCAGCCAGGTGAGGCCGTCGGCCGCCGGGAGCGCCCGGCGCGGCCGGCGGTGAGATGGTGGCACCGGGGCCGGGGCGGTGGCCGCGGGGGTGCCCCCGACGTCGACCTGGTCGACCTCGAGCGACCACTCCAGCCCGGTGTCGGGCAGGCGGTGCAGCCCGAGCACGACCTGCCAGTGGCCCGGCGGCAGGCCCCGGTCGAGGTAGCCGGGGGTCGACCACGACGGACCGACCTCGACCACGCTGCGCGCGCCACCGGACCAGCCGCGCCAGCCCTGCGGGTCGACGAGCCCGAGGTCGAGCACCCCCGACGAGCCGTGGGACCGGTCGTAGTCGAGCGTCAGGCGCAGCCCCCGGCACCGGTGGGGCACCTCGAAGGAGACGTACTGCCACACCGACTCGGCCCGGTGGTCCGGGGTCCACCGGCCGGTGAAGCGAGTCACGACCCGATCAGCTCGCCGTCGCCGTCGGCCCGGTAGAGCAGCACCCGCCCGGGCGAGGGCGCGAGGTGGGCGGAGTCACCGATCTCGGGCTCGTCGGACTCGGGGACGACCGCCCGGATGGACTGCTCGCCCGCCTCGACGGTGACGAGGACGCTGACGCCGAGGTTCTCGACGGCGCTCACCTCGCCGAGCACGGCCCCGTCCTGCGGTCCGCCGACCACCCGCACGTACTCCGGGCGCACCCCGTAGACGACCTTGTCGCCCTCGGCCACTTTCCGGGCGCCGTCGGGCACCGGGAGCCGGAAGCCACCGAAGTCGAGCTCGCCGCCGACGACCTGGGCGTCGAGCAGGTTCATCGGGGTGGCGCCGATGAAGTTCGCGACGAAGGTGTTCGCAGGCCGCTGGAAGACCTCGCGCGGCGTGCCGACCTGACGGATCCGGCCGCCCTCCATGACCGCCATCCGGTCGGCCATGGCGAGCGCCTCAGCCTGGTCGTGGGTGACGAAGACCGTCGTGACGCCGAGGGCCTTCTGCAGCTGCTTGAGGAAGGTGCGCGCCTCCAGGCGGAGGCGGGCGTCGAGGTTCGACAGCGGCTCGTCGAAGAGGAACACCTGCGGGTGGCAGGCGATGGCCCGGGCCAGGGCGACCCGCTGCTGCTGCCCGCCCGACAGCTGCGCCGGTCGGCGCTCCATCAGTGCCGCGAGGCTCAGCCCGTCGGCGGTCTCGAGCGCCCGGGCGCCCCGCTCCTCGCGCCCCATCTTCCGGATCCGCAGCGGGTAGGCGATGTTGTCGGTCACCGTCATGTGCGGGAACAGGGCGTAGTCCTGGAAGACCATGGCCACGTCACGCTCGCCCGGCTCGATGGTGGTCACGTCGCGGTCGCCGATGTGGATGCCGCCCTCCGTGGCGGCCTCGAGGCCCGCGAGGGTGCGCAGCAGCGTCGTCTTCCCACAGCCCGAGGGCCCGAGCAGGGCGAAGAACTCGCCGTCGGCGATCTCGAGGTCGACCCCGTCGACGCCGCGGACGCCGTTGGGGTACTCCTTGACCAGCCCGGTCATCGTCACGGATGCCATCAGCCCTTGATTCCTCCCTGGAAGGCGAAGCCGTACCGGCGGTTGACGAACAGGTAGAGCGCCACCACCGGCACGGAGTAGACGAGCGCGAAGGTGGAGATCAGCGCGAAGTTGGGCTGCCCACCGGCGTCGTAGAACGTGTACATGACCACGGCCGCCGGCTGCTTCGACGGGTTCGACAGCAGCACGTAGGGGACGAGGAAGTTGCCCCACACCTGCACGAGCGCCCACACCCCGACGGTCGCCATGCCGGGCCGGATGACGGGCAGCACGACGTGCCGCAGGATCTGGCTCGGCGAGGCCCCGAAGACGCGGGCCGACTCCTCGTAGGACCGGGGGATCGAGTCGACGAAGTCCTTGAGCATGAAGACCGCTGCCGGCAGCAGGCCGCCGCTCAGCACCAGCACCACCCCGACCTGCCGGTCGATGAGGCCGAGCTGGAAGAGCATGAGGAAGATCGGCACCATCGCCGCCGTGCCGGTGACGATCGAGCTCAGCAGCAGCAGCGCGTAGAGGAGCTGGTCGCGGCCCGGGATCCGGACCCGGCTGAGGGCGTAGGCCGCCAGCGCGGACAGCGCGATGACCAGCACCGCCGAGCCGACTGCGAGCACGAGCGAGTTGCGGATCGAGGGCCAGGTCTGCGGGTTGGCCAGCAGGTCCTCGAAGTTGGCGAGCGTGAAGCCCGACAGGCTCGCCCGGTAGGACGGCGCGGGGGAGAACGGCGTGAGCACCAGCCACAGCAGCGGGAGCGCGAAGAAGACGACGAGCAGGCACAGCGCGGCATACGTCACCGCCTTCCCGGCGACGAGCCACACCGCTGCCCGGGCGGCGCCGGGACTGGTCGCGGCGCTCATGCCGCCTCCTTCTCACGGGTGCGCAGCAGGCGGATGTAGGCCACCGCGATGACGAGGTTGGCCAGGAGCAGCAGCAGCGAGATGGCCGAGCCGTAGCCGAGCTGGCCGCCGATGATGGCCTCCTTGTAGATGTAGACGGGCAGGATCTCCGACTCCCGGTTCGGCCCTCCCCCGGTCAGCAGGTAGGGCGAGAAGTCGTTGAAGGTCCACAGGGTGATCAGCAGCGTGTTCGTGAGCACGTGCCGCTTGACGGTCGGGAGCACCACGTCGCGCAGCTGCTGCCACCGGCTGGCGCCGGCCATCCGGGCCACCTCGAGGTGCGAGCGCGGCACGGTGGCGAGCGCGGCGGTGTAGAGCAGCATCGAGAACGCCGTGCCGCGCCAGATGTTGAAGATGATGATGACCGCCATCGGGTGGTCGAGCGCCCACGCCATGTCGGTGGTGCCGAGCAGCGCGTTGAGGGTGCCGTTGCGGCGGTCGAGCAGCGCCTGCCAGAGGAAGGCCACGACCGAACCGGGCAGGATCCACGCCAGCAGGACGAGCACGGTGACGGTGCCGCGCACCGCTCGGCGGGCACCGCTGAGGAACCACGCCAGGGCGAAGCCGAGGACGTTCTGCCCCAGCACCGCCGAGCCGCCGACGAACAGCAGGGTCAGCCAGAGCGACTTCAGGAACGCCGGGTCGGACAGGGCGCTGGTGTAGTTGCCGAGCCCGACGAAGACGGGGGCCTGCGCACCGGCGCCGGTGAGGCTGTACTCGAGGAGGCCGAGGTAGAGCGTCCAGGCTGCGGGGAAGACCAGGAACACCCCGACCAGAACCAGCGCCGGCGCGACGAACGCCATCGCGCGGCCCCGGCCGAGGCCGACGACGTCGCTGTCCTGCCGGGCGCGGCGCCGGCGGGTCGTCGAGGACCCGCCGGGCGGCCCCGGAGTGGTCTCCGGGGCCGGCCGGAGGTCAGCTGTTTGCGACGCGGTCTGCACCAACGGCCTTCTCCAGGGATGACGCGAAGGTCTTCGCGGCCTCGTCGGGGCTCTTGCCCGAGACCACGTCGGCCGTGGCCTGCTGGATGGCGAGCGAGACCTCGTTGTACTTCTCGTCGGACGGCCGGTAGGTCGTCAGCGGCAGGACCTCGGAGGAGATGAAGCTCAGCAGCGGGTCGTTCTTGAGGGTCTCGGCGTTGACGTCCGCGCGCGCCGAGATGCGGATCTGCGCCTTCGACAGCTCGGTCTGCATCTCCTTCGACGCCATGAACGCCATCAGCTCCCACGCCTGCTGCGGGTACTTCGTCTTCGGGTTGAGCATCCAGCCGGCACCGCCGGAGCCGCTGACGAAGTCCTGGCCGTTCACGCCCGCACCGGGCTGCTTCGCCGGGATCTTGGCCCAGCCGACGACCTCGTTGCGGTCGGGCATCGACGTGGTCGCGCAGTTCTCCTTGTCGGGGCAGATGACCGAGCGCCAGAAGTAGTCGCCCTCGGCGAGGATGCCGATCTTGCCCTTGCTGAACTCGGCGAAGGACTGGTCGCGCCCTGCCTTGTCCTGCTGCATGCGGGGGTCGCCGAGGCCGGTGCCGTAGAGCTTCTCGTAGAAGCCGAGGACGTCCTTGACCCCCTGCGTGCTGCCCTGCCACTTGCCGCTGGAGTCGTCGTAGAGGGGCTTGCCGGTGCCGGCCAGCAGCGGCAGGAAGCCCTGGGCCGTGGTGGCCTCGCCCATGGGGACGCCGGCATTGATCTGGATGGGGGTGACGCCCTTGACCTTCTTGAGGGCCACACCGGCGGCGAAGATCTCGTCCCACGAGGTCGGCTGCCAGTCGGTGGGCAGGCCCGCCTGGGCGAAGAGCTTCTTGTTGAAGTACAGGACGCGACCGTCGGTGCCGTTCGGGATGCCGTAGAGCTGGTCCTTGTAGGTGAGGTTCTGCTGCACGGCCTCGGAGATCTGCGACCAGCCGTCCCAGCTCTTGGCCTTCTCGCCCACGACGTCGTCGAGCGGCTTCACGTAGCCGGCGCTGGCCAGCTCCCCGAGCCAGATGCCGTCTGCGGCAAAGACATCCGAGCCGCTGCCGGTCTTGAGGTTGAGCTCGAGCTTGGTCTTGTACTGCTCGTCCTCGACGCCGGCGCCGTTGAAGGTGACCTTGGCGGTCACGCCCTTGGCCTTCTGGGCCTCGACGAACGCGGGGATGACCTTCTCGGAGATCCAGCTCGCCTCGGCCGAGTTCTTGCCGCCCACGACTCCGTTGGAGCTGATGACGAGCGTGACCTCCTTGGCGTCTGCGTTGGCATTGGGATCGCTGGCGTCCTCGGCGCTCTTGGCGCCGACGCACCCCGAGAGGGCGACGGCGGCGGCCAGGCCGGAGACGACAAGGGTGGAGCGGGACGGTAGACGCATCGAGCAGACCTCCGCAGGCAGGTGTCGCCGGCGCCGGGACGCCGACCGCGGATCCCCCTTGACCCGCGGCCACGACCCTGCCACAGAGTTTTCTCGCGGTCTACGGTGACTTACTGTCAGTTTGTCACCCCGCGGGTGGGCGGAGCGGTGCTCAGAGCAGGGCGCGCAGGGCGGCATCGGCCTCGGAGGTCACGGGGTCGTCGAGGTCGGCGACATAGACCGCGTATGCCGTGCGGGCCGGGTTCGAGCGCAGCTCGGCGAGGACGTGGCGCCAGGCCGCGAGGTTCGGGTGGTCGACCGTCGTGCACGCCTCGGCGGGCTGGAGGGCCTCGGCCGCCACCTCGAGCTGGGCGCCGGTGAGCTCGAGGGTCGCCGTGGAGCCGTCGTGGCCGAGCACCTTCGCCAGCACCACGGCCGGGAGGTTGTGAGCGCCCCCGGGGCGGTTGACGTGAGGGAAGTCCGGCTCGGGCGAGCTCGACGCGGAGCTGATGCCGACGGCATACGCAGTGGGGGCCTGCCAGCCGGGGATCGTGGCGGCGACCTGCTCCTTGATCGCCTTCAGGCCCTCGGGTGTGCTCCAGTCCGGTGCGCTCATGCCCCCATCCTGCCCCGGACCGACCACCGGGGCGCGAGCCGACAAGGCCCGCGCCCCGGCGCGTGAGGTCAGGGGTTGACCGAGGTGGAGGCGGTCTTGAAGGTGCCGAAGTAGCCGTAGGCCCGGTCGTCGGCGTCGTCGTCGAAGCCCATCGCGCCGATGGTGCCCGACAGGGCGCCCTCGCGTGCGGTCTCGGTGCGCCGCGTGGTGAAGCGGTTGCCCTGGTCGTCGGTGTACTTGTCGTAGACGGTGCTGGTGAAGGTGCTGCCGAAGCCGGTCCAGGTGATGTTGGCCATCGGCTGGGCCGTGGTGCCGCCGTCGTGGTTGGCCACCTCGAGCGGGCCGGTGAGCGTGGCCTTGCTGAGCTTGCGGTCGACGGTGAGCGTGGCCGGCCCGGCGCTGTAGAGGTAGCGCTGCGACTCCACGGCGCACTCGCTCTCCGGGGGCTCCTCGCCGTGGCCACCGCCGAACATCGGGGGCAGCACACCCTCGGGGCACGTCCAGTCGGTGATTTCACCGAAGACCATCGGGTTCCTGTCCCCCTCGACCCGCAGCCAGCCCACGTGCGCGTTGCCGCCGACCCCCGGAAGCTCGCCCATCTCGAGCCAGGTGGTCTCGGCGAACGAGCCGCTCGAGCGCTCGGTCCAGCGGGTGCCTGCCTGGGCCGGGGCCGCGGCGAGCGCCAGCGGCACCGCAGCGACAACTGCCGCTGCAGCAATCTTGGTGGTGAGCGACATTCGCGTTCCTTTCATCGTGCCCAGCGATCGTCGGGCAGTGGGCTCCGCCGGGGCGGCGGAGGGTTCTCGGGTGCTGTGGCGCAGGCGTGTCGGGTCACCGGGGCGCCCGCCACGCGCACTCACTTCCGGGTGCGCAGGCGGGCCAGGACGAGGGCGCCGACCTGGTCGCCCTGGGCCTTGCCGTTCTCGATGCCCATCGGGAAGTGGATTCCGCCGTAGAGCCGCGACTGGGCGGCCTCGTTCGCGGCGTGGTGGAAGGAGTCGAACGAGCGGGCGGGCAGGCCCCGGTCACGGTGGCTGTCGTCGATGTAGGCGTTGGTGCCCAACAGCTCGGTCAGGACCGTGGAGGCAGCCCGCGAGGCGACCGAGTGGCCCGAGGTGTACTCCGGGAACTGGGGGCTGTTGACGAAGGTGACCCACTCGGGGTCGATGTGACGCCGCACGTAGGTGCTGGGCCGCAGCAGGTTGAAGCGGTACTTCCAGGTCCAGCAGTTGAGGAAGGCGTCGTGGAGGGTGACGCCGAGACGCGCGTAGGCCTCGAGCGGGGTCGGCCAGCGACAGGCCACGGGCCCGGGCGACCTGGGCGACCGTGAGCATCCAGTGGCCGGACGGCAGGCCCGACAGCAGCGGGTTGTCGGTCCAGAACCGTGCGATGGCGCGCTGCTCGTCGGTGAGCGTCTTCGAGGTCTGGTAGACCGCGTTGGCCTGCTGCCAGAACGCCGACCCCGGCTCGGTGGAGAAGGGGACGTGGGCGACGGGGCGCACCTCGTCGGCGCTGCGCAGCACCATCGGGCGGACCTGTGACCAGTAGGGCTCGACGGCCGGACGGAAGTTGGGGTGCGTCGGCTCCCACAGCGACTCGCCGACCGGCGGGGTGTAGGCGCGGCCCGCGATGGCGGCGCTGCCGTCGTCGGCCAGCCACCGCGCGATGGCCCCGCCGACCGCCTGCCCGTGGCGGAGGGAGTTGGCAACGGTGCCGCGGTGCACCCCGCCCGCCCGGCGCTGGGCCACCTGCGCGGCGTGCAGGGCGTCGAGGGTGTCACGGTTGGCCTGCGCGGCGGTGGCGTAGACGGCCCGGGCGACGGCGAGCGCCGAGGCCGAGAGCGCGACGGGCCAGTCGATGGCTCCACTCGGTCGAGGAAGCGGGCCGAGCGCGGTCAGCTGGCCGCCGAGGGAGCGGTGCCGCGGCATCCCGCCGACACAGGCCTCGTACATCGCCAGGGCGAGGTAGTGGTAGCAGCGCGCCGCCTGGGTGGGCGAGGGACCCTCGCGCCAGGTCAGGTCGTAGCAGGTCTGGACCCACGCGCTCGCCCACTCCGGCGAGAGCCGCTCCACCGCCGCCTGCGGACCAGCCGCGGCGTCGGCCGCCGCCGGAGCGGCGCCCCAGGTCGCGGCGCCGAGTACCGTGGCACCCAGTGCGGCCCCGCCGGCGATGAAGACCCGGCGCGACGGATGCCCCGCACCAGCGCATGACTGACCTGCACGACCCATGTCGCGTTCCCCCTGCTTCCCCCTCGGATGCGGATGGCACCGTTGCCCCCGCCACCCGTTGAGACGCGAGTATGGGGCCGAAGGTTGCCTGCGCGCCGGAGAAATGGCGATTCGTTCACCCGGTGCCGCCGCCCGTCCCGGCCATCCGCGAGCCGAAGCCGGCTCGAAGGACCCGAATCAAGCTGTGGCAGAGGGGAATGCGTCGCGCCAGGAGCGGATCTCACCACCGGGGGTGACGACGGACGTGGCCGCGAGCATGGCGTGCCCGACGGCCCGGGTCACGCAGTCCCCGGCGGCCGCCATGAGGTCGAAGAGCCCGGGAAGGTCGGGAGTGGGGCGCGCCCCCGTCGCCAGCGTGAAGAGGGTGTCGCCGTCGAGCAGCGTGTGCACGGGGTTGACGGCCCGCGCCAGGCCGTCGTGACCGAGACCGCTGACCTTCTGGCACTCGGCCTTGGTCAGCGTGGCATCGGTCGCGATGACGCCGATGGTCGTGGCCATGCCCGGCGCCAGCGGCGCGCGGTGCGCCTCCTCGGCCGCCCGGGCCCTCGCCGCCTCGACCTCCGCGAGCGCCGGCACCCCGATGCCCGCGAATTCACCGGGCAGCCCGTGGCGCACCGCGAGCAGCTCGCCGGTGTCGGGGTGCACCGGCAGGCCCCAGGCGTTGACCGCGACCAGCGCAGCCACGCTGGTCCCGTCGTCGAGCACCGCGCTGGCCGAGCCGATGCCGCCCTTGAGCCCGCCCGCCCGCGCCCCGGTGCCGGCCCCGACGCAGCCCTGCCGCACCGGACCGGCGTCGGCGTCCTGGCAGGCGGCGCGCCCCTCCTCGACCCCGGGGTGGTTGCCGAACTCGCCGCCCCGGCCGAGGTCGAAGAGCACGGCTGCCGGCACGATCGGGACCACCTCCCCCGGCTCGCCCATCGGCCAGCCCGTGCCCGCGGCGTACAGGTGCTGGCAGACGCCGTCGGCGGCGGCGAGGCCGAAGGCGCTGCCGCCGGTGAGCACGATCGCGTGCACGCGGTCGACGAGGTTGCGCGGGTCGAGCAGGTCGGTCTCGCGGGTGCCGGGGCCACCGCCGCGCACGTCGACCCCCGCCACCGCGCCCTCCGGGCCGGGGAGCACCACGGTGGTGCCGGTGAGCCAGCCGTCGCCGGTGCGGGTGGCGTGACCGACCCGTATGCCGCCGACGTCGGTGAGCGTGTTGGTGGGGCCGGGACGCACGGGCACTCAGCCGTCCAGGTCGGGACTCGCGTCGATGACGCAGAAGCGGTTGCCGTCGGGGTCCTCGAGCACGACGTAGTCGTACGGCTCGTCGGGGTAGGGCCAGTCCTCCACGCGGCGGGCCCCCAGCCCGACCAGCCGCTCGACCTCGGCCGCCTGGTCGTCGGCGTAGAGGTCGAGGTGGACGTGCGGCACCTCGGCCGGGCGGGTCTCGCCGAGGTTCAGCGAGAGGTTCGGGCCGCCGTCGTCGCGTGGCTGGAGGATCACCCAGTCGGGCTCGGGCTCGTAGAGGGGCTCGTAGCCCAGGGCCTGCGACCAGAACGCCGTCGCGGCAGGCACGTCGCTGACGTTGACCACCACCGAGCCGATCCGCAGCCCGGCCCTGCGGCCCACCGTCACGGCCGCTCCCCAAGCCGCAGTTCCATCAGGTCGCCGGTGTCGGACAGTCCCACCCGCTCGCACAGTGACCTCGTGTGCCGTCCGGGGCGCATCTGCAGCGCCGCCAGCCCCTCCGCGCGGGCCCAGTCGCGCGCCGCCGTCAGGAGGAGCTCGCCGATCGCCAGGCCGCGGAACTGCGGGCGCACGAAGAACTGCTCGACCATGAGGCTGCCGCCGCTGCCGCGGTCACCCGGCCAGGGCAGCGGCCGGTGGCGGGTGGTCAGGAGGTAGCCGGCGTGCTCCCCGCTGCACTCGGCAACCCAGACGGGGTGGTCGGCCGCGGCCGCGAGCCAGGCGGAGGCGAACCGGTCGAGGAACCCCGGCTCGGCGGGGGCACCGCGGTGCCGGGCGCACTGCAGCGTCAGCGCAGCGACGACGAGGGCGTCGTCCGGCGCGGCCCGGCGCACCGACGGCTGCGGCGCCTGCTCGGCCACCTGCTCGCTCACCCCCGAAGTCAAGCACGCGGGGCGCAGCCGTGCCCGGCATACGGGCTCGGGCCAGCCGCGTCACCGCCGCGGACGGACAGCACGACGCCCGTACAGTCGATCCTGCACGGGCGTGGTGGTCCGGGGGCTGCGCGGCGCCGCAGCGGAGGGCTACAGCTGGATGCCGAGGCGGCGGGCCGAGCGGGCCCGCTGGCGCGAGGCACGCAGCCGGCGCAGGCGCTTGATCAGCATCGGGTCGGCCTCGAGGGCCGCGGGGTTGTCGATGAGGGTGTTGAGCACCTGGTAGTAGCGGGTGGCGCTCATGTCGAACAGCTCGCGGATGGCCTGCTCCTTCGCGCCGGCGTACTTCCACCACTGGCGCTCGAAGGCGATGATCTCGCGGTCGCGCTCGCTCAGCTCCGCGGCGGCGCTGCTGGTGCCCTGCTCGTGTGCGGCGTTCACTCTCGACCCTCGACCCTGTCGTTTTCCCCGGCGTTGCGCGGGCAACTATACGGAGGGAATCACACGCTTGTCATTCCGCTCTCGAAGACTCGCAGGCGGGGTTCCGGGCGGGAAACCTCCCCCGTCACACCAGTCCCAGAGGTGTCTTGCGACCCCTCCGGTCAGGCCATGGTGTCGAGGATGGCGGTGATGTCGTCCTCGGAGGTGTTGGGGTTGACGACGGCGAACCGGGTCAGCGTCTCCCCGTCGTGGGACGTCGGCACCACGAAGGCGAACTCCTCGGCCAGCAATCGGTCGGACCACTCCTGGTACTGCTGCGGCGTCCAGCCCAGCCGGCGGAAGACGACGACGGAGAGGTCGGGCTCGCGCACCACCTCGAGGTAGTCGCGGCGGCGGATCTCCTCGGTGGCGAACCGGGTCACCGCGAGCGTCCGCTCGATGGCCTCGGTGTAGGCGCGCGTGCCGTGAGTGGCCAGGGAGAACCAGAACGGCAGGCCGCGGGCCCGGCGGGTCAGGCCCACGGCGTAGTCGGTGGGGTTCCACTCCGGGGCCTCGGTGAGCACGTCGAGGTAGGACGCCTTCTGGGTGTGTGCGGCCCGGGCCCACGCCGGCTCGCGGTAGATCAGGGCGCAGCAGTCGAACGGCGCGAACAGCCACTTGTGCGGGTCGACGATGAACGAGTCGGCCAGCTCGATGCCGCGGTAGCGCTCGCGCACCGACGGCGCCGCGAGCCCCGCTCCCCCGTAGGCGCCGTCGACGTGGAACCAGATGCCGAACTCGTGGCACACCTCGGCGACCGAGGCGAGGTCGTCGATGATGCCGAAGTTGGTCGTGCCACAGGTGGCCACGACCGCGAAGAACGTCTCGGGCCCGTGGGCGAGGAGCACCTCGCGCAGCCGGTCGCCGGTCAGCCGCCACTGGTCGTCGACGTGGACGCCGACCATCTCGGCGTCCATGACCTGGCACGCCGAGTCGATCGAGGAGTGGGCGGCCAGCGTCGCCGCCACGCGCCACGGCCGGGCGCCCGCGCCGCTGCGCCCCTCGAGCCTGGCGCGCGCCCGGGCCTTCTCCCGCGCGGTGACGAGGGCCGAGAGGTTGCCGATGGTGCCACCGGGGGTGAACACCCCGCCTGCCCCCTCCGGGAACCCCGCGAGGTCGGCGAGCCACCGCAGGGCCTGGTTCTCGGCGTAGACCGCACCGGCGCCCTCGAGCCACGAACCCCCGTAGATGGAGGAGGCGCCGACGACGAGGTCGAACATCGCCGCCGCCTCGGTCGGGGCGCACGGGATGAAGCTGAGGTAGCGCGGGTGGTCGGTGGAGATGCAGGCCGGCGCGAGGTCCTCCTCGAACAGCTTCAGCGCCGCCAGGCCCCCGATGCCGTCAGGGGTGATGGTCTGACCGGCGATGCGGTCGAGCTCCTCCTCGCTGCGCGGGCCGTCGAGCGGCACCGGGTCGAGCTTCAGGCGGTCCTCTGCGTACTTGAGGACCGCCTGGCCGAGGGCGTGGAGTGACTCATCGTGGAACCCGTGCACGCCGTGGAGTCTAGGCCCCCAGGAGCTTCGCCTTCTGGGCGGCGAACTCCTCCTCGGTGAGGATGCCCTGCGTCTTGAGCTCGGCGAGCTCCTTCAGCTGGGCGATGGTGTCGCCGCTGCTCGCCGGCGCCGCGGCAGGCGCTGGAGGTGGCGGGGCGGCCGCGGCCTGCTGGTCGGCGTAGGCCTGCTCCCGCTGGGCGTAGATGTTGGCGTCGCGTGTGGCGTACTTCTCCGCCTGGCGGCGCTGCACGCGTCCGCTGACCGCCGTCGCCGTTCCGGCGACGACCGCCGTGCGGGCGACTCCTCGCAACAGTCCTGGCATCGCGTCCTCCTCAGGCGCTCTCGGCACTCTCGGTGCCCTCGATGGCCTCCAGGGCCTCCATGACGACCGGCGCGGGGATGCGCGCGCTCGCGATGAGCTCGCCGCCGCTGTTGCGCGCAGCGGCGACGAAGGGGATGGCCCAGCTGTTCTCGTAGACGATGAGGGCGGCCACCGTGCCCGGCCGCATGGCCGACGACGCCTCGTCCACGTCGTCGTCGCCGAGGAGCCCGCTGCGGGCGCCGGAGAAGTACGCGAAGCCGTCGACCCCGGAGGGGTCGCCGAGCTCGAGGACCTCCACCGAGCCGTCCTCGTTCTTGCTGATCACCAGCAGGTCGTAGAGGCGGATGGTGCCGCGCTCCACCAGGTCGAGCAACGCCTGGCTCGCCTCCCCCGTGAGCTGGTCACGGGGGAACTCGAGGAGGACGAAGTCGATGGGCCCGTGGACGTCGGACGACGCGGTCGTGGGTGCGGTCGAGGTCACGGTGGACTTCCTTTCCGTCAGATGTGGTGAGGACCCGCTACTTCCCGGCCGGCATCTCGCCCGCCTGGAGGATGTCGCGGCCGTGCATGGTCACGGCCCAGATGACGAACACGTTGAAGGCGATGACCGTCAGGCTCCAGATGGGGTAGTACGGCATCCAGAGGAAGTTGGCGATGATGCTCAGCGACGCCACGATGACGGCGACGGTGCGCGCCCACGTGGCGCCCTGGAACAGGAAGAAGCCCGCGGTGGCGACGACCGCGCCGAGCACCAGGTGCGCCCAGCCCCATCCGGTCATGTCGAAGGTGAAGACATACTCTTTGCCCACGACGAAGAACTCGTCGTTGACCAGGGCGACGATGCCCTGGATGGCGTGGAAGACGCCGCTCATGATCATGAGGATTCCGGCGAAGACGGTCACGCCCACGGCGCCCGCGCTGTATTCGCGGGTGCTGGCCGTGGCCCGACCCGGAGTGGTGGTAGCCATGGTGGCCTCCGTCCGATGCGCGCGCCTTGGGCGCGCTGGGTTTCACTGACACTGCCGTTGTATGCCGCGTGGCCACCGGCCGCCTCACCCCTGTGGGGTGAACTGGGCTCGTCAGGGCTGCGGCTGGGACTTGTCGCTGAGCTGCAGCTGCCGCTCCTGCGCCGACTCCGGCTCGCCGGCACCGGGCTGGACGGCCGCGCCCGCGTCGGCCGACCCGGCCCCGGCGGCAGCACCCTCACCGGTGCCGGCGCCGCCCTCGGGGGCCGGCGGCGTCGCAAGGAACTCGATGAGCGCGAGCGCGACGGCGACCACGACCGCCGTCACCACGACGACCGTCACGGTGGGCCGGGTCCAGAACAGCAGGACCAGGCCGGCGACGATGAAGGTGCCCAGGCGCAGGGCCCTCTTCCGGCTCCAGGCCCAGACCCCGAAGCGGCCGGTGTGCCACCCGGCTGCCTCTGCGCCGGTGCGGGCCGAGCCGATCCCGTGGGTCAGCGTCGAGCGGGTCCGGGAGGCCGCGGTCGACGGGCCCAGGAGGAAGGCCGCCAGGGCGGCGAGGAGCCCGGCCACGGCCAGGGCACGGGCGCCGGTCCGCAGGAAGCGCACCAGGGTGTCGAAGACGTTGCCGGCAGCCTGCTCGTCGAGCACACCGCCCGGCAGGGCGTTCACGTAGGCAGCCCGGGCCAGGGCCAGGCCCACCCCGAAGAGAAGCAGGGCGCCGACGACCCCCAGCGAGCCCCTCAGCACGGCGCGCCGGCGGTCCCGCGCGAGGAACACACCCGCGGCGAACATCGCGAGGGCGATGACGGGCAGCCAGACGCCCAGGGTGTTGAGGAGCCGGTAGGCGCCCTGGGCGTTGGTGACCGTCTCGGACTGGACCAGGACGAACGACCGGTCGACCGTGGGCACCCGCTCGGCGAGGGTGAATCCCTCGCTGACGAGGCGCTGCTTCACCTGGTCGATGATCGGTGCGAGGTTGAGGGTCACGGTGTCGCCCTGGGCGCTCACCGCACCGCCCTCGTTGCCCTCGAGCAGGTTCACCAGCTGCTCGTGGGCCACGGTGTTCACCCGCTCCCACAGCTGCGCGAACTGCGGGCTCTGGACGAGCCGGGTGATCTGCGTCCGCGTGAAGCTCTCGACACCGTTGGTGATGGGCACCGCCAGGCCGGGCAGCACCGCGGCCACGCGAGGTGGCACGTTCTCCTGCTGGGCCAGCGTCTCCAGCGTCTCGCGGGTGAAGGTCTCGATGTCGAGACCCTCGAGCACCGCCCGGGTGACCTCGTCGGCCACTGCAGCCTGCACGGCCGGGTCCTCCGCCAGCGGCGCCACGGTCTGCACGTACTGCTCGGTGTCGGAGACCTGCGTGCTCGCCCAGACCGCCGTCACCGACAGCGGCGCCAGCACGCAGGCGAATACGAGGAGCATCGCGGATCCCACGGCATACCAGGCGGAGCGCTTGTGGTCCCTCGCCAGGTGGGCCGACCCCCTGGCGGTGGTGAGCTCACCCTCGAGCTCGGCGACGCGCGCGCGCAGGCGCTCGACCTCTGTGGTGTCGTCCATGGCACAGCCTTCTTCCAACGCGTCGGTCTGGTGCCACTCCACCGTCACCCCGCGGTCCTGCCCGGACATCACCCTGCCGGGGTGATGCCCGGCACCGACCACCGCCCGACGCTGGGGACATGAGAAGGACCAGAACCTTTGCCGGCGCCGTCGTCTGGCTCGCGCTGGTGCCCGCGGGACTCGCGAGCTGCGGGGGCGCCGAACCGCCCGCCTTCTGCCAGGACCTCGACGCGCTCGCAGCGTCGATGAACGCCCTGCGCGAGACCGACGTCAGCGCCGAGAACGCGGACGAGGTCAAGACCAAGCTCCAGGCCATCGGCGACGACCTCAACCAGCTGTCGGACACGGCCAAGCAGGAGTTCGAGCCGCAGATCAGCGAGGTGAAGAAGCAGGCCGCGGAGCTCCAGACGAGCTTCGGCGCCGCCACGGCGGCCCCGTCCGAGGACTCGGTCGCGGCGGCGCGCAGGGACGTCGGCGAGCTGAAGAACGCCTTCCTCGACCTCGAGGCGGCCCTGCAGGCCAGCTGCTGATCGGTGCGGCACGACGGCGTGCACGCCCTCGAAGTCACCCCTCGCAGATGAGGTGAGACCAGCGGCGCGAGATCAGACTTTGAGGTGAGAGAGCCCTCTCTCCGAGGCCCGCATTTCACAGATAGGAGCCTGGAATGGATTTCTGGGACGTTGTGTGGTTCATCATCATCAGCTTCGCGTTCGTGGCCTACCTGATGGTCATGTTCTCGATCCTCACGGACCTGTTCCGGGACCGCGAGACCGGGGGCTTCGCCAAGGCTGTGTGGGTCATCGCCCTGATCTTCCTGCCGTTCCTCACCGCCCTGATCTACCTCGTGGCCCGTGGCCGCGGAATGGCGGATCGGTCCATGAAGGAGGCCAAGTCGCTGCAGCAGCAGCAGGAGGCCTACATCAAGGACGTGGCCGGCAAGGCCAGCCCGGTCGACCAGGTCGCGCAGGCCCGGCGGATGCTCGACGCAGGGGAGATCTCCCAGGCGGAGTACGAACGCCTCAAGGAGAAGGCCCTGGCCTGATCCGGGTCCTCAGGCTCCCAGCGAGGCTCCCGCGCCCCGGTGCGCGCGGGAGCCTTCGTCTGCGGGCTCGCGGTGACTGCGCACCTCGATACCGGCCCCACCCGTGCCCGCCGCCCACGCGCTCCCACCGATGACGTAGCGGCTCTCCCCCATGAGGACCATGGACATCCATGACCTAGGGCCCGGCGCTCCCCTCCCTAGTGCTCATGGCCCACCCCGCCCGCCGCTGCCTAGCCTGAAGTCGCAGGCGCCGACCAGGCGTCCCATCCACTCGAGCAGGCGGGGGAGAAGGGCCCATGGTGTGATGCCGTCGAGGCCGAAGCAGCCGGGACCGAGCTCGCGGACCGCCACGCTGTCACTGCTCTCGGCAGCCCGGTACGGCATACCCGAGCTGCCCTCACCGCACGTCGCCCGACCGCGCCTGCTGTCCGCCATGGCCGCCTCGGAACACACCCCGCTGACACTCGTCAGCGCACCGGCGGGAACCGGCAAGACCACCCTCGTGGCGGACTGGGCGCGCCAGCGGCTGCTTCGGTCGCCGACGGGCTGGGTGACCTTCGACGACGGTGACGACTCGCTGTGGCCCGACCTCGTGCTGTGCCTGGGACGACTGGGCGTGCCCGTGCCCCCAGTGCACACAGGCAGCACCGGTACGACTCGACTCTCCCGGTCGCAGCTCACCGCCCTCGCAGAGGGCATCGCATCCGCACCCCGGCGCCTGACGGTCGTGCTCGACGGATACGACCTGGTGCGACCCGACGAGGCGCGGGAGCTGCACTACCTCCTCGAGCACGCCACTGGCCGGCTGGGGCTGGTCCTGGTGACGCGGGTCGACCCGGTGCTGCCGCTGTACCGGTACCGGCTGGACGACGCCCTGGTCGAGCTGCGCGTGGCGGACCTGGCGTTCGACGACAGTGAGGCCTCCGCCCTGCTCCGCGGTGCCGGGGTGGCGCTCGATGCGGAAGTGCTCCACGCCGTCAACACGAGGGTCCGCGGCTGGGTGGCGGGCCTGCGGTTCGCGGCGCGCGCCCTGGCCGGCCAGGACGACGTCGACAGGTCGGCGGCCTCGGCCGTCACCTCGGCCGTCGACATCAACGAGTACCTGGTGGGCGAGGTCCTGGACGTGCAGACCCCGGAGGTGCGCGACTTCCTGCTCGAGACCGCGGTGGCCGACGTGCTCTCACCAGCCCTGGTCACCGAGCTGCGCGGACCGGAGGCCGGCCACGTCCTCGCGGGGCTGGGCCACCCCAGCACCTTCGTCGAGCCGGTGCCGGGGCAGCCCGGCTGCTTCCGCTACTACCCCTTCTTCAAGGAGCTGCTCCAGGCCCAGCTCGCCTACGAGCGACCGCAGCGCTGGGCCGAGCTGCACCGCACCACAGCCACCTGGTGCGAGCGGGAGGGCCTGCCGGACCGCGCCCTGTCCCACCTCGCGGCCATCCACGCGTGGCATGAGGTCGCCGCCCTGATCGTCGCCGCCGACCGCGTTGCGGTGCTGCTCTCGGAGGGAGACCTCGCCGGACCCCTGTGGTCTGCGGCGACCCGGCTGCCCCGCGAGCTCGAGGCGCCGGAGGCCTGTGCCGTCCGAGCCGCCGTGGCGCTCGCGCTGGGTGACGCCCACACCTGCGCCAGGGAGCTGGCCACGGCCAGGGCGGTGGTGCGCACCGCGCCGGCCGAGGCGGCCCACTCCGCGGCTCCCTCCGTGGTGATGGCCACCCTCGCCGTCATCGACGTCGCCCGGGCGACCATGGACGGGAGCGCGGACGAGGCGGCGGTGCTGGGTGAGGTGGCGGCGGAGGCGCTCGAGCACGCCCACCTCACGTCTCTGGGTGTCGGCAGCCCCGGACTGGCCGCCCTGCTGGCGCGGTGCCGGGGCGTCACCGCCATGCGGCGCGGCGACGCCCGCCGCGCACGCGCCGTCCTGCACGAGGCGGCGGCCTCGGCCGGTGAGGGCAGCGGTATGCCGTCCGGCATACGCGCGGACGTCCTCGGGCACCTCGCCGTCGTGGACGCCTTCGAAGGCCACCTGGCGCGGGCGGCGCGGACCGCGGAGGAGTCCCTGGCCCTCTCCGACGGCAAGCGGTCGGCAGCGGTCTGCCACGGTGAGGCCGCCGCCCACATAGCGCTGGGCACCGTCGCCCTCGAGCGTTGTCACGCCAAGCAGGCCCGACACCACGTCTCCGTGGCCTTCACCTCCCCCGCCCTCTGCGGGCACCCCCTGTGCCGGGCCCTGGCCGAGATCGTGCTCGCCGGCGTCGAGCGCGCTGCCGGGAGCGCGCAGGCGGCCCTGACCCGGCTCGAGGCCGCCGCCGACGCCGCAGGGAAGACCGACCCGTGGCTGGCCGACCGGCTGCGGGTGGAGGCCGCGCGGCTGTGCCTCGCCGGCGGCCGGACGGAGCTGGCGCTGGACTCCCTCGACGCGGTCGAACACCAGGGCATGCCGCAGGCGGCCACCGTGGCCGCCGCGGCCTTCGCCGAGCTGGGGCGCTTCACGGCCGTCGAGGACAGGCTCGCGCACCTGCGGCGCAACGCCACGAACCCGCAGACCGAGGTCATCTCGCTCCTGGCCGAGGGCGCGCGCGACCTGCACCAGCACGCGCCGGTCCGGGCGCACGCCGCGTTGGACCGCGCGCTGCGCCTCGCAGCACCCGAGGGCATGAGACGGCCCTTCCGCGAGGGCGGAGCCATGGTGCAGCGGCTCCTGGCGTCGGACCCGGTCGCCCTGCGCGAGCACGCCTGGCTCACCCAGGGCACGGTCGGCGACAGCCCGGCAGCGGCGGCCACCCACGCCTCCTCGCACGCCCAGCCCCGGGTGACCGAGCCTCTGGTGGAGGAGCTCACGGCGAAGGAGCTGGAGGTGCTGGCGCACCTCGCCGAGCTGCTCACCACGGAGGAGATCGCCGGGCGCATGTTCATCTCGGTCAACACGGTGCGCACGCACGTGCGGAACATCCTGCGCAAGCTCGCGGTCAACCGCCGCAACGCCGCCATCCGCCGTGCTCGTGAGCTGGGTTTGCTGGGCGACCCGGACTCCACCGCCGCCAGCGCCTCCTGACCGCAGGCAGAGTGTGGGCCCCGGGCACCCGTGACCCGATTCATCCTTCCCGGGTGATGCCGCTCCCTCCCCGCACAGGTGTGCTGGAGCAGTACGCAAAAGACGGGCGGGATGTGACGACGGCGATGACGGAACGGTCGTACGAGGTGCGGGTGGCAGGGCTGGTGCCCACCCAGGACCTGCTCGACGAGCTCGGCGACGTGGAGGTCGCCGAGCACGAGTTCCGCACGGTCCTCACCGGCCACTTCACCGACCAGGCTGCCCTGCACGCCTTCCTGCACCGGCTGCGCGCCTTCGGGCTCGAGGTGGTCGAGGTGCGTCGCCTCCCCGGCACCGAGTCGCCGGCCGAAGGGCCGGCTGCCAACGGGACGGCTGACGCGCCATGACCCTGGGCAGCGACCTCACACGCGAGCTGACGTCCGGCACCTACGAGATCACCGTCGCAGGGACGCTCGGCCCGGTGCTGCGGGCTGCCCTGCAACCGCTCGTCTCCACCGCCTCCGGGCCGTGCACCACCCTGCGCACCGCCCTGCAGCGGAGGGGCGACATCGCCGACCTCGTGGCGCTGCTCGACGCCAAGGGGCTCGAGGTCACCCAGATCTCGGTGAGCGGCCCCTCCGCCGGCCGGGTGGCCGTGCACCGGACCTCGCTGCCGGTCACCACTCACCAAGACCGGGTGACGCGCGCCAGGGGCTCGAGGCGTGCACTGAAGAGGTGGCAGGCCACCGGTCGCTGACCGCAGTGCGCCAGCGGGTGCTTCGAGTGCTTGACCTCTTCCCCCCGCTGCGACGCTTGCTGTCCGAGCTGTCGCGGATCGAGCTGATGGACCGCTCGCTCGCGCTGGGGGCGCAGGCCCTGCTCGCCCTCATCCCCATGCTCATGGTGTTGGGCGCTTTCATGCCCGACGTGTGGGTGCAGGGCGTGATGCAGCAGATCCGTGACTTCGTCGGGCTGCGTGACGACGTCATGGAGCCGCTGCGGCAGGTTGCGCTGACGGAGCAGGAGTACCAGGCCGAGACGGGGATCGCCGGACTCGTCGTCTCGCTCCTCTCGGCGTCCAGCTTCTCCCGGGCGCTGCAGCGGATGTACGCCCGGGCCTGGGAGCTGCCGAGCGACCGCGGGGTGCGGGCGCTCCGCAGCAGCCTGCTGTGGATCCTCGGGTGGCTGGTCATGCTCCAGGTGACTGCGCTGCTGCTGCGGTCGATGACGGGCGTACCCAGCACGGGGCTCCTGCGGGGCGTGGTGCAGCTGGCGGCCAACACCCTGCTGTGGTGGTGGACGTCGCGGCTGCTCCTCGGCGCACGGGTGCCGTGGCGCAACCTGCTGCCCGGTGCGGTGCTCACCGCCGCGTTGATGGTCGCCCTCACCAGCCTGTCGGGGGTCTTCATGCCGGCCTTCACGCGCAGCAACCTCGAGCAGTTCGGCCCGCTCGGCGTCGTGTTCGCGATCGGGTCCTGGCTGGTCGTCTTCGGCGGCGTCCTCGTGGTCGCGACCGTGGTCGGGCGGCTGCTCAGCCAGTGGTGGCTGCCGTCAGCGGACGAGGCCGGCCGAACCGTCGTCGGCAGGCGGGGCGGGCGTGGTGGCCCCGCCGCCGGTGCTGACACCCTCGATGCCCGGCTGCCGGGTCGGGATCCCACCCGTGAGGAAGAGGGCCGACAGGGCGATCAGGGACAGGGCGAACAGCGCGGCCCGAAGGCCGGCTAGTCGAGCCGCCGCGTTGTCCTCCATGACCGCCTGCGACGTCTGCGCGTCGACTCCGGCATCCTCGAGAGCGCTCTCGAGCTGGGCGTCGGAGACGAACGGCACACCGGCCGACAACTCGACCTGCGCTCGGGACGACAGGTCGTCAGGGATCGCGGGGTTGCCCTGGATGTCGTTGAAGAACGAGGTCGTCAGCGCCGAGATGAGCACGGCGCCGGCCAGCGCCGTGCCGATGGAGGCGCCGAGGTTGGTCACGGTGTTCTGCAGGCCACCGATCTCGGCGCTCTGCTCGTCGGGCACCGAGGAGACGGTGACACTGCCGAGCTGGGACGCGAGCGCCCCGATCCCCAGCCCAGCGAGCAGCAGCGGCGCGGTGACGACCTCGGGACCTGCCCCCAGCTCCAGGGCGGCCACGAGCGAGACGATCCCGGCGAAGAGCAGGAGGAAGCCGCTGCGGACCACCCGGCGGGGCGAGGCGTTGGGGAAGAACCTCGGGATGCCCACTGCGGAAGCCAGCAGCGCGACCGAGAGGGGAAGGATCCGCACCCCCGTCGCGACGGCGGACAGGCCCAGGGCCACCGAGAGGAAGAGCGGCACGCAGAAGAACAGCCCTGCCTGCAGCAGGTACTGGAAAAAGAAGGAGGTGAGTCCTCCCCGCAGCAGGCGGTTGCGGAGCATGTCCGGGTCGATCAGCGCGGCCCGCCCGGCCGCCAGCCGCCGCCTCTCCCAGGCCAGGAAGAACCACAGCACCAGCCCGCCGCCCAGGACGAGCCAGACCACCGGGGAGGTGCCCAGCCACACGGGCGCGCCGGGCTTGGGCCTGACCACGCCCCACGACCCCGAGCGAAGGATGCCGTAGACCACGAGGCCGAGACCCGTCGCGGACAGCGCCGTGCCCATGAGGTCGAGCCGCACCTCCGGGGCCGGCGGCACGTCCGCCATGCGGCGGGTGAGCAGGAGAATGACGAGCACGATGAGGACCTCGCCGGCGAAGACCCACCGCCAGGACGCGTAGGTCGTCATGAGCCCGCCGATGAGGGGTCCGGCCGCCACCGCGATGGCACCGGACGCCGCGACCAGGCCGTAGGCCCGCGGGCGCTCGGAACGTCCGAAGTTGGTCGCCACGAGCGCGACGATCGCCGGCATGATGAGCGCTGCACCCATGCCTTCCAGCAGCGACCACCCGATGATCAGCACGGTCAGGCTGGGCGCGAGGGAGGTCGTGAGGGACCCGACGCCGTAGATGACACAGCCGATCGCGAACGCCCTCTTGCGGCCGAGGATCTCGCCGATCTTGCCGCCCGTGACCATCAGTGAGGCCATGACCAGCGTGTACAGGGTGATGGCGGTCTGGATGCCGGTCACTGTCGTGTCCACGTCCTCGGCCACGGTGGAGATGGACACGTTCATGACCGAGCTGTCGAGGGTCATGAGGAACTGCGCCGACGACAGGGTGAGCAGCACCGTTCCCGCGGCGGCGGCCGTCGCGGAGCGAGCCGGTGGAGGCGCACTCGCAGAACTCACCCCACCACGGTGCGGACCTGTCCGGCCCCGGGAATCACCCCCGCGGGATGAGCGCGGAGGCCGGCAGTCCCACCACCTCGCGCAGCTCCTCCACCGTGTCGACCACGGCATCGGCTCCGGCGGCCTCCAGCACCGCCGCGTCGACCGCTCCCCACGAGACCCCGATGGCCGCCGTGCCGGCTGCCCGGGCGGCTGCCACGTCCACGGCGGCGTCGCCGACGTAGACGCACTCCGCCGGCTCGGCCCCGAGCGCACGCATCCCGTGCAGCAGCGGGTCCGGCAGCGGCTTGTGCCGCTCGGTGTCCTCGAGGGTCGCCAGCAGGGGTGCAAGGCCCTCGATACCCACGCCGCGCATCGCCAGCAGGGCCGTCTCGCGGCGCTTCGACGTCACCACACCGGTGCGCGCGCCGGCGTCATCGAGGTCGGTGAGCAGGGCAGTCACCCCGGGGTAGGCCCGCAGGAGCCGCTCGGTGTTGGCGATGTTCCACTCACGGTAGACCCGGTCGAGCTCCTCGGCGTGCTCCGGCGCGACGGCGGCGAAGCTCTCGAGCAGCGGGCGCCCGATCCACGAGCGGATCTCCGCCTCGTCGCGCTCGGTGCCCATCACGGTGCGGAACGCGTGGTTGTAGGACGCGACGATGAGGCCGATGGTGTCGGCGAGGGTGCCGTCGAGGTCGAAGAGGACGACCGGCCAGCGCAGGGAGGTCACGCCGTGCACCCTAGATCGACGCACCCTGCCACCGCTCATCGACTAGCCTCGATGCAATGGCCACCACCTCCGTCGACCACCCCCTCGACCACCCGTTGCAGCGGGCGGAGGCCGAGGCGACGGCTGCCCTGCTCAAGGCCGTCGCCGACCCGGTGCGCCTGCAGCTGCTGAGCATCATCCGCAGCGCCGAGGGCAGCGAGGCGTGCGTCTGTGACCTGACCGCCGCAGTCGGGCTCTCGCAGCCCACGGTCAGCCACCACCTGAGAGTCCTCACCGACGCGGGGCTGCTCCACCGCGAGCGCCGCGGCACCTGGGCCTGGTTCCGCCTGGTGCCCGCGCGCCTCGACGACGTGGCCGCGATCTTCCGCTGACCCGCCCCTGCCCGCCCCCGAACTGGCGGTATGCCGCGTGGCCGGCCACGCGGCATACCGCCCGGTGGCAGCGCACACGGTCGGTC
Source organism: Knoellia sp. 3-2P3 (assembly GCF_029223115.1). NCBI lineage: Bacteria > Bacillati > Actinomycetota > Actinomycetes > Micrococcales > Intrasporangiaceae > Knoellia > Knoellia sp. 3-2P3. The sequence goes on along the minus strand of NZ_JARGZE010000001.1, from coordinate 1,057,354 downwards.
TAACTTGGTGCCATGCCCACCCGCCCCCTGGCCGACACCGTGCACCCGAGCTGGGCAGCCGCCCTGGAGCCGGTGGCCCAGACCATCGCCGGGCTGGGGGCGTTCCTGCGCGAGGAGCTCGCCGCGGGACGCAGCTACCTCCCGGCGGGAGGACATGTGCTGCGCGCGTTCGAGAGGCCGCTCGACGACGTGCGGGTGCTCATCGTGGGCCAGGACCCCTACCCCACCCCGGGGCACGCGGTCGGGCTGTCGTTCTCGGTCGCGCCTGACGTGCGCCCACTCCCCCGCAGCCTTCAGAACATCTACACCGAGCTGTCCACCGACCTCGGCGTCGCCCAGCCGACGACCGGTGACCTCTCGCCCTGGGCGGACCGCGGCGTGCTGCTGCTCAACCGGGTCCTGACCGTGCGCCCCGGCGCGCCCGCCAGCCACCGCGGCAGGGGCTGGGAGTCGGTGACCGCGCGGGCGATCTCGGCCCTGGTGGAGCGGGGCGGCCCCATGGTCGCCATCCTGTGGGGACGCGACGCCCGCAGCCTGGTGCCCCACCTCGGTGGGATCCCGTGCATCGAGAGCCCCCACCCGTCGCCGCTGTCGGCGCGCTCGGGCTTCTTCGGCTCCCGGCCCTTCAGCCGGGCCAACGAGCTGCTGCGACGACAAGGGGCCGACCCGATCGACTGGAGCCTGCCGTGACCGACCTGACCGACGCACGCCGCGACGAGCCGGCCGGCACCGGCACCGAGCTGCCCGAGGCCACCCACCTGCCCGAGGCCGGGCGGACGTGGCGGCGCTACGTCGCGATCGGTGACTCGTTCACCGAGGGGATGTCCGACCCGAACCCTGCTGAGGAGGGTCGCTACATCGGCTGGGCCGACCGGCTCGCCGAGCACCTGGCCCTGCTGGCCCGGGAGGCCGGGCACGACTTCGCCTACGCCAACCTCGCCGTCCGGGGACGGCTGCTCGCCGACGTGACCGGGCCCCAGCTCGACGCCGCCCTCGCGCTCGGCCCGGACCTGGTCTCGATGGTCGGCGGGGGCAACGACATCCTGCGCCCGAGGGCCGACCTCGACGCCATCGCAGCACGGCTCGAGGACGCCGTAGTGCGCCTCCAGGAGGCCGGTGCGGACGTGCTGCTGGCGACGCCGGTCGACCCCGCCGACGCGCCCCTGATCCGGCACCTGCGCGGACGGCACGCCATCCACACGGCCAACATCTTCAGCATCGCCCAGCGGCGCGGGTGCTACGTCGTCAACCAGTGGGGGATGCACGCGCTGCGCGACTGGCGGATGTGGGCCGAGGACCGGATCCACATGACCAGCGAGGGCCACCGCCGGGTCGCCCTGAGCGCGCTGTCGGCACTGGGACACCGCACCGACCGGGCCGACTGGACGACGCCGCTGCCCGACGCGCCGGTGCTGAGCCGCCGAGAGTGGGCCGCCGCGAACGCCGCCTGGGCGCGACAGCACCTCGCACCCTGGGTGCAGCGCCGGCTGAGGGGCGAGTCGTCGGGCGACGCGGTGGTGGCCAAGCGCCCCCGGCTGGAGCCGGTCCAGCCCCGCTGACTGCGATCCGCGGCGACCGCAGTTTGACGCATCTGCGGTGACTATGATCGATCCATGACGCATCTGCGGATCTCCGATGCCGCCGCCCTGCTGGGCGTCTCAGACGACACCGTGCGCCGCATGGTCGACTCCGGCCGCCTCGCCGCGCAGCGCGACCTCTCGGGCCGCCTGGTCGTCGAGGGGGCCGCGCTCGCCGCGGTGGCGCAGGAGGTCGCCACCCCGGCGCCGGTGGGGAGCGTCGCCGACGAGTCGGCCCGCAACCGGATGCGCGGCATCGTCACGCGCGTCGTCAAGGACCGGGTGATGGCGCAGGTGGAGCTGCAGGCCGGGCCGTTCCGGATCGTGTCGCTCATGTCCGCCGAGGCCGTCGACGAGCTCGGCCTCGAGGTGGGCTCCGTCGCGGTGGCCAGCATCAAGTCGACCCATGTCATCGTCGGGGTGCCGGCGTGACGCGTCGCGGCAGCACCCCGGGAGGCGCCGTCACTCCGGCCGCTGCCCGGTCGGTCGTGCTGGCGACCCTGCTGACGACGCTGCTGGCCACCGCCGGGTGCGGCACCGGCGGCAGGTCAGCCGCCGACGGCTCGGGCGTCAGCGCCGCCGGCAACCGTGAGACCGCGACCGTCACGGTGCTCGCGGCGGCCTCGCTGACCGAGCCCCTCACCGCACTGGCGCGGGAGTACGAGCGGCGGCACGACGGCGTGCACGTGGCGTTGAGCTTCGGCTCGAGCACGACGCTCGCCCAGCAGGTGGCCGAGGGCGCCCCGGCCGACGCGGTCGCCTTCGCCGGGACCACCGCCCTGAAGCTGCTACCCCAGGAAATGATCCGGGACGGCGGCACCGCGACGATCGCCCGCAACACGATGGAGGTCGCCACCCCGCCCGACAACCCCGTGAAGGTCCGCAGCCTCGCCGACCTGGGCCGACCGGGACTCGACGTCGTGCTCTGCGCCTCGACGGTCCCGTGCGGCGCGGCCGCCGACGAGGTGCTCGAGCGCGCAGGCATCACGCCCCACGTCGTTTCCCGCGAGGTCGACGTGAAGGCGACCCTGGCCAAGGTGCGGCTCGGTGAGGCCGACGCCGCGGTGGTCTACCACTCCGACGTCGTGTCCGCGAAGGGATCCGTCCACGGCGTCCCGATTCCGGAGGCCCAGAACACCACGCTCGACTACCCGCTGGTGTGGCTCGACGCAGATCCGCACACGACCGGTTTCGTCGAGCTGGCCCGCGGCCCCGCCGGCCGCGAGGCCCTGACCGCGGCCGGCTTCCTCGCGCCATGAGCGGTGCGACGACGGAGACGCCGGGGACGGGAACCGCCGGGGCCGGAACCCATGCCCGTCGGCGAGCGACGTCCGGCACCACGCGCATCGGCCTGCTGGTGCCGGCCGGCATCGGGGTCGCGCTGGTGGCCGTACCGCTCCTCGCCCTGCTGCTGCGGGCCGACTGGGCGAAGGTGCTCCACCACCTCGCTGACCCAGCGGTGCTGCCCGCCATCCGGCTGTCCCTGCTCACCACCACAGCCACGGTGGTGCTGGCCGTGGTGCTCGGCACCCCGCTGGCCTGGCTCCTGGCCCGTGCCCGCGGCCGTGCTGCGGCCTGGTTCCGCGCCGTGCTCACCGTGCCACTGGTGCTGCCGCCCGTGGTCGGCGGTGTCGCGCTGCTCCTGGCCTGGGGCCGACGAGGGGTGGTCGGGGCCCCGCTCTACGAGGCCTTCGGGCTCCGAGTGCCGTTCACGCCGGTCGCCGTCGTGCTGGCCGAGCTCTTCGTCGCCATGCCCTTCTACGTCATCGCCGTCGAAGGTGCGATGCGCAGCGTCGACCCCCGGCTGGAGCACGTGGCCGCGACGCTGGGCGCGTCACCGTGGCGGTCGTTCACGCGGGTCGCCCTGCCCCTGGCCCTGCCGGGCATGGCAGCCGGCGCCGCTCTGGCCTGGGCGCGGGCGCTGGGCGAGTTCGGCGCGACCATCACCTTCGCGGGCAACTTCGCGGGCCGCACCCAGACGGCCCCGCTCGCGGTCTATGTCGCCCTCGAGCGTGACCCGCAGGCCGCCATCTCGCTGAGCCTGGCCATGCTGCTGGTGTCGGTCGTCGTGCTCGCCCTGCTGCGGGGACGGTGGGTCCGGTGACCCTCGACGCCACCCTTCGCGTCGACCGCCCCGGGTTCACGCTCGACGCACCGCTCTCGGCGGCCTCCGGCGAGGTGGTCGCCGTCCTCGGACCAAACGGCGCCGGCAAGACGACGGCGCTGCACGCGCTGGCCGGGCTGGCGCCGCTGACCTCCGGCCACGTGCGCGTCGGCGGACGGCTCTGGGAGGGCGACGGCACACACCTGGCGCCACAGGTGCGCGGCACCGGGCTCGTCGCCGCCGACCACCTGCTCTTCCCCCACCTCAGTGCGCTGGACAACGTCGCCTTCGGCCCTCGCAGCCGCGGCGCGTCGCGGTCGGCCGCCCACGCCCGCGCCCGTGCCGAGCTCGACAGCGTGGGCATCGGCGACCTCGCCGACCGCCGACCGCCCTCCCTATCGCACGGCCAGGCCCAACGGGTCGCCCTCGCCCGAGCCCTCGCGACCGACCCCGAGCTCCTGCTCCTCGACGAGCCGCTGTCGGCGCTCGACCCGGTCAGCCGGCCTGCCGTGCGAGCCACGCTCGCCCACCGGCTCAAGGCCTTCGGAGGGGTCACCGTGCTCGTGACGCACGACCCCCTCGACGCCCTCACGCTGGCCAGCCGGCTCGTCTTCATCGAGGGCGGGCGGGTCGTGCAGGAGGGCACGCCCCACGAGGTGGTGGCCCGCCCGCGCGACCGCTACGTCGCCGACGTCGTCGGCCTCAACCTGTATGCCGGCGAGGCCGCAGACGGCCAGAGCGTCGAGACCGAATTCGGTCCCGTGGTCACCGCCGGTTACGAGCACCGTGGCCCCTCGTGGGCCGCCTTCTCGCCTGCCGCCGTCGCGCTGTACCTGTCCCGGCCGGACGGGTCGCCCCGCAACACCTGGCCCGTGACCGTCTCCGCGGTCGAGCTGGCCGGGCAGACCGCCCGGGTCCTCTGCACGGGGGCCCTCGAGGTGAAGGCGGAGGTGACGGCGGCGTCCGTCGCCTCCCTGCGGCTCCAGCCGGGGCTGCAGGCGTGGGCCACCGTAAAGGCGTCCGAGGTGCGGGCCTACCCAGCCTGAGCCCCCCACCTCAGCGATTGAGGTGCTTGGACGTCCTACTACTACCCTGACGCCATGCCAGCCACACGGATCATGCCCACCGAGGACGGCCAGGACCTCATCGACCTGACCCGGGAGATCTGTGACAAGGAGCTCCGGCCACGGGTCGACGAGGCCGAGCGCGCGGCAGCCACCACGCCCGCGCTGCCGACGGAGGTGTTCCGCACCCTCGGCCGGGCCGGCCTGCTCTCGCTCCCCTACCCCGAGGAGCTCGGCGGCGGCGACCAGCCCTACGAGATCTACCTGCAGGTCGTGGAGGAGATCGCCTCCGCCTGGATGAGCGTGGCCGTCGGCGTCTCGGTGCACAGCCTCACCTGCTACCCGGTCGCCACCTTCGGCACAGACGAGCAGAAGGCGGCCCTGCTGCCGGGCATGCTCTCCGGCGAGCAGCTCGGCGCCTACTGCCTCTCCGAGCGCGCGGCCGGCTCCGACGTCGCGGCGATGACCACCCGGGCGACGCCGGACGATGAGGCCAGTCCCACGGCATACCGGATCAAGGGCACCAAGTCCTGGATCTCGCACGCCGGCCACGCGGACTTCTACACCTCCTTCGTGCGGACGTCGGACGAAGGCGGGCGCGGGCTGTCCTGCTTCGTGGTCCCCGGCGACGCGCAGGGCCTGGCCTTCGGCACGCCGGAACGGAAGATGGGCCTGCACTGCGACACGGTGAGCGAGGTGCACTTCGACGGCGTCACCGTCGGGGCCGACCGGCTCGTCGGACAGCGCGGGCAGGGCATGGCCATCGCCCTCTCCGCGCTCGACTCCGGGCGGCTCGGAATCGCCGCTGCCGCAACGGGTCTCGCACAGTCAGCGCTCGATGCAGCAGCCATCTACGCCAACGAACGCGAGCAGTTCGGCAAGCCCATCGGCCAGCACCAGGGGCTGGCGTTCCTGCTGGCCGACATGGAGGCCGCCGTCACCTCGGCTCGGGCGACCTACCTGCACGCAGCGCGGCTGCGCGACGCCGGACGCGCCTTCTCCAAGGAGGCGGCCGTCGCGAAGCTCATCTGCACCGACGCGGCCATGAAGGTGACCACCGACGCGGTCCAGGTGCTCGGAGGCTACGGCTACACCCAGGACTTCCCCCTCGAGCGATACATGCGCGAGGCGAAGGTCACCCAGATCTTCGAGGGCACCAACCAGATCCAGCGGCTCGTCATCAGTCGCCAGCTCCTGAAAGGCTGAATCTCCTTGCAGATCAACGAAAACACCGTCGCGCTCGTCACCGGCGGAGCCTCCGGCCTGGGCGGCGCGACCACCCGCCGCCTCCACGCCGCGGGCGCCTCGGTCGTCATCCTCGACCTCCCCTCCTCGCCCGGCAAGGACCTTGCCGACGACCTCGGCGACAGGGTGCGGTTCGCGCCCGCCGACGTGCGCGACGAGGCACCGGTGCAGGAGGCCATCGACGCGGCCCGCGAGATGGGCACCCTGCGGATCGCCGTGAACTGCGCGGGCGTCGGCACCCCCGGCCGGGTCGTCGGCAAGCGCGGCCCGCTGCCGCTCGAGGACTTCAAGACCGTCATCGACATCAACCTGGTCGGCACCTTCAACGTGCTGCGCCTCGCGGCCGCCGCCATGCTCGACAACGAGCCGGTCGACGGCGACCGCGGAGTCGTCGTGATGACCGCCTCCATCGCCGCCTACGACGGCCAGATCGGCCAGGCTGCGTATGCCGCGAGCAAGGGTGGCGTCGTCGGCCTCACCCTCAGTGCTGCTCGCGATTTGGCGGACAAGGCGATTCGCGTCATGACCGTGGCGCCGGGCACCTTCGAGACGCCGATGCTCTCGGGCCTGCCGGGCGACGTGAAGGCCATCCTCGAGGCGCAGGTGCCGCACCCGTCGCGCCTCGGCTCGCCCGACGAGTACGCCAGCCTCGTGGCGCACATCGTCGACAACCCCATGCTCAACGGTGAGGTCATCCGCCTCGACGGCGCGCTGCGGATGCCGCCGCGCTGACCGCCCGTCTCTTCCTCGACGACGCGCCCTGTCCCGCCTCAGCGGGGCAGGGCGCGCTCTTCTGCCACCGAGTTGCCGCCGTCGACGACGATCACCTGGCCGTTGACGTAGGCGGCGCCCGGGGTGGCCAGCCACGCGATGGCAGAGGCGACCTCGTCGGCCGTGCCAGAGCGACCGCTGGGTGTCATCAGCCCCTCGGCCACCTCGTGCTCGGTCTGCGAGCCTGTCGAGATCCAGCCCGGCGCAACGGCGTTCGCCGTGATGCCATGCCGCGCCTCGTCCACGGCGAGCGCCCTGGTGAGCCCGGCCAGCGCCGCCTTGGCCGCGGCATACGCCACCTCACCCCGCATGGCCATCACCGCGCCGGTGACGCTGGCGACCGTGATGACGCGGCCCTGGCCGCTCTCGCGCAGGTGGGGCAGGGCCGCACGGGTGACGAGGTAGGCGGTGTCGAGGTTGCGCCGCAGCGACTCCGACCAGCGCTGCGGGGTCGTGGCGAGCAGGTCGCCCTCGAGGTAGTCGGGGTCCGTGGTCGAGACCATGCCCGCGCTGTTGACCATGACGTCGACGCGTCCGTGGGCCTCGTGGGCCTGTCGCACCGACCGCTCGGCGGTCGCGGGGTCGGTCAGGTCACCGACGAAGCCCTGCGCCGCGATGCCCTCGGCCACCAGCTCTGCCGCTCGCTCGTGGGCGCGCTCCGTCGTGGCGCCGATCACAACGGTGGCGCCGAGGAGGCCGAGGTGGCGCGCCGCGGCATGCCCGATGCCGGTGGGGCTGCCCGCGCCGGTGACGATCGCGACGCGGCCGGTGAGGTCGAACGACGCGGGCAGCAACACCTTGGTCAGACGCAGTTCGCGAAGGCGTCCTCGAGGATGTCGAGGCCCTCGGAGAGCAGCTCGTCGGAGGCCGCGAGAGGGGGCAGGAAGCGGAAGACGTTGCCGAAGGTGCCGCAGGTCAGGGTCACCAGGCCCTCACCGTGGCAGTACTTGTTGATCCGCGCGGTGAGGTCGGCGTCCGGCGTCTTCTTCTCCCGGTCGCTGACCAGCTCGACCGCGAGCATCGCGCCACGGCCACGGATGTCGCCGATGACGCCGTACTTCTCGGCGAGGGCCTGCAGGCGTGGCACGAAGAGCGCCTCGACCGCCTTGGCCCGGCCGCACAGGTCGTCGGCCTTCATCGTCTCGATCGCCGCGAGCGCCGAGGCGCAGGCCACCGGGTTGCCGCCGTAGGTGCCGCCCAGGCCGCCGGTGTGGATGGCGTCCATGACGTCCGCGCGCCCCGTGAGCGCCGCGAGCGGCATACCGCCGGCAATGCCCTTGGCGGTGGTGATGAGGTCGGGCACGACGTCCTCGTGCTCGGAGGCGAACCAGTCGCCGGTGCGGCAGAAGCCGGTCTGCACCTCGTCGGCGATGAAGAGGATGCCGTGCTCGCGGCACCAGTCGGCGACCTTCTTGACGAAGCCGGGAGCCGGCACGATGAAGCCGCCCTCACCCTGGATCGGCTCGAGGATCACGGCCGCGGTGTTGTCCTCGCCGACCTGGGCGTGCACGTCGGAGACGAACGTCTCGAACGCCTCGTCGGCGCAGCGCTCCGCGCCGGTGGGCCAGCGGTAGGGGTAGGCCATCTGCACGCGGTAGACCTCGTTGGCGAACGGCCCGAAGCGGTGCTTGTAGGGCATGTTCTTCGCGGTCAGCGCCATGGTGAGGTTGGTGCGCCCGTGGTAGGCGTGGTCGAACGCGACCACAGCCTGGCGGCCGGTGAAGTGACGGGCCACCTTGACGGCGTTCTCGACGGCCTCGGACCCGGAGTTGAACAGCGCCGAGCGCTTGGCGTGGTCGCCGGGGGTCAGCTCGGCGAGCGCCTCCGCCACGAGGACGTACTCCTCGTAGGGCGTGACCATGAAGCAGGTGTGCGTGAAGTCCTGGATCTGGCGCTGCACCGCCTCGACGACCCGCGGGTTGCCGTTGCCCACCGTGGTGACGGCGATGCCCGACCCGAAGTCGATGAGCTGGTTGCCGTCCGCGTCGACGAGGATGCCGCCGGCGGCCTTCTCGATGTACACCGGGAGCCCGGTGCCGACACCCGCGGAGACCGCGGCGAGCTTGCGCTCGTGCAGGGCCTGCGACTTGGGGCCGGGGATGGCGGTGGTGAGGACACGCTTCTGCTCGATCACCGCTCGATCATAGGCGGCAGCAGGACACGCCCGACAGGGCGGCAGGAACGTCACTGCCGCCCGGTCGGGCGTTGCTGGCGAGGCGTGTCCGCGATGTCCGGGAATCGCCTGCCTGCGGGGAAGCGCCGGCGCGGGGTCAGGCGTGGTCGGACGGTCAGGCGGTGCTGGCCAGCCGGTCGCGCAGCACGTCCTCGAGGACGCTCGGACGGTTCGTGATGACGCCGTCCACGCCGCGGTCGACGACTGCCCCCATGTCGGCCTCCCCGTCGACGGTCCAGGTGAGCACGTCCATGCCCAGCTGGTGCACCCGTGCGACGTAGGCGGCGTCGAAGCTGCGGAAGTTGGGGTTGATCTGGTCTGCCCAGAGCGCGAGCTCGGGCAGCTGTGCCGGGCTCGGGGTACCGAGCAGCCCCACGGGCACCTCCGGCTGCTCCTGCTTGTAGCGCCGCATCGACTCCCAGTCGAAGCTCTGCACCACGAGCCGGTCGGCCGCCGTGGCCGAGGCGACGTAGCCGGGGAACCGGTCGAACTCGTCCGCCACCTCGGCCTCGATGCCGGGGTAGAGGTGCGGCGCCTTGATCTCCATGAGGACGCCGGAGCGGCTCGGGCGCACCACCTCGACCATCTCGGCCAGGGTCGGCACCGGCTCACCGGCGAACTGCGGCGACTTCCACGAGCCGGCGTCGAGCTGCTTGATCTCGGCCAGGGTGAAGTCGCTGACCCGCCACGGCGAACGGTCGGGGAAGACCTGCTCGACGTCGGTCGTTCGGGTCAGCGTGGTGTCGTGCATCAGCACGAGGGCGCCGTCCTTGGAGCGCTGGACGTCGCTCTCGATGAGGTCGCTGCCCTGCTCGATGCCGAGACGGAAGGCGGCGAGCGTGTTCTCCGGGGCCTCGGCGCTGGAGCCGCGGTGGGCGACGTTGACGACACGGACCATGTCGGGCTCCTCCGACATCGAAGCCGCCGACGCGGGAGCGGCGGACACGGCGAGGGTGACGACGGCGGCGGTGGTTGCAAGGACGTGCAGGCGCGGATGGCGCACGGTCGGGTCTCCTGAAGGTGAGGGCGATTCGGTTGGTCCTGCACCTCGCACGCTGCCGCGCGCACCTTGCGCCGAGGTGACCACGGGGTGACGCAGCGGCAGGGGGTCGGCGACCAGTCGGGACGAGGGTTCGGGATCCGGTCGATGCGACCGTTCGCCACCGGGCCCGCGCGGTGCTCGCCCGGCTCGATGCACCCGTGCCCAGGAGCGATCGGGTGCCGGCACGGCATCCGCGGTCTAGGTTGGGGCGCATGGCGCCCTCCAAGGCTTCGTCGCCTGCCATCGAGATCGAGGTCGGCCACCGCGACGTGCGCATCTCGAACCCCGACCGCGTCTACTTCCCGGCCCGTGGCGAGACGAAGCTCGACCTCGTCAACTACTACCTGTCGGTCGGCGACGGCATCGTCAACGCGCTGCGCGAGCGGCCGTGCATGCTCCACCGGTTCCCGGAGGGGATCGCCGGCGAGAAGGTGCACCAGAAGCGCGTGCCGCACGGCGCTCCCCCGTGGCTGGAGACGGTGCGGGTGCACTTCCCGCGGTACGACCGCACCGCTGACGAGCTCTGCGTCACCGAGCTGGCGCACGTGATCTGGGCGGTGCAGATGTCGACGGTGGAGTTCCACCCGTGGAACAGCCGGCGTGCCGACACCGAGAAACCCGACGAGTGGCGCATCGACCTCGACCCGATGCCGGAGGCGCCCTTCGACCGCGTGCGCCGGGTCGCCCACGTCGCCCACGAGGTGCTCGACGAGCTCGGTGCCACCGGCTGGCCGAAGACGTCGGGCGGCAACGGCCTGCACGTCTACGTGCGGATCAGGCCCGAGTGGGGCTTCAAGGACGTGCGACGCGCGGCGCTGGCGTTCGCCCGGGAGGTCGAGCGCCGCGCCCCGGACGACGTCACCACCACCTGGTGGCGCAAGGACCGCGACCCGTCGCTGGTGTTCGTCGACTACAACCAGAACGCCCGCGACCACACGATCGCCAGCGCCTACTCCGTGCGCGGCAACCCCGAGGGCACGGTCTCGACGCCCATCCGGTGGGACGAGGTCGACGACGCCGACCCGCGCGACCTCACCATCGCGACGGTGCCCGAGCGGTATGCCGCCCTCGGCGACCTCCACGCCGGGATCGACGAGGCCGTCTTCGACATCAGGCCGCTGCTGGAGTGGGCCGACCGCGACGAGCGGGAGGGCGTCGAGGACCCCGGCGGCCCGAACGAGGCCGGCAACGACTCAGCGAAGCGCTGAGGACCGGCTCGCGCGCACCGGCCCGTCGCCAGCATGCCGTTGGACATGCCTGTGGCCCCGCCGGCGGTTGGCGGGGTGTGGGGCGGGGTCACGCTGGCTCCTGGGCGGCGCGTCTCGCGAGGAGCTCGTCGTAGGAGCCACGGACCAGGTCCCACTCGACCCGCTCCCCGTGCGCGTCGCGGACGACGCGACCGGCGTAGCGGCGGTTGTGCACGATGGTGTGGTGCCGCTCGCACAGCAGGGCCGCGTTCGACAGGTTCGAGAGGCCGAGGTCTGCCCAGTGCACGAGGTGATGAGCGTCCGCCCACTGCGGCGGGGCGTCGCAGCCCGGGTAGGTACAACCCCCGTCGCGCAGCCACAGCCGTTTGGTCTGGGCGTCGGTGAAGTACCGCTTCTCCAGGCCCCAGTCCACGACCTCACCCCGGCCGTTCAGGACGATCGGGATGACGGAGCCGTCGCAGCACAGCCGGCGCACGGTCTCGGGGGCGAGGTGGGTGTCGGCGTCCAACCCACCCAGGGTGGTGGCCGCCCCGAGGCCGGCCTTGAGGTCGTCGTAGCTCATGGTCAGCAGCAGGGTCGTCTTGTTCGTCTTGCCCACCTCGTCCCCGGCGGCCACCGCCCGCCGCACCAGGGTGAGCAGCGCGTCGCCGCGCCTGCGGTCGCTGGAGCGCAGGTCGCGCTCGCCGTCGACCGGCTTCGGCGCCGACAGCGGCCCGAGCGCGGCCTCCAACACCGCCTTGCCCTCGACGTCGAGGGTCAGCCGATACTCGAACGTGCCGGCCCCGGTGTCCCGCGGCTGGGATAGCGAGATGAACGCCTTGCCCAGGTTCTGCTGGTCCTGCAGGACGTCGGTCAGCCCGTAGCGGGCCAGCATCGCCGGGCGCAGCTGCCGGCAGGCCCGCGGGCCCTGTTCGGCGGCCAGACCGATCAGCCCCTGAAGGACGTGGGGTTCGGCGCCCTCGGCCAGCAGCGGCCGCAGCTTGTCCGCCTCCGAGATCACTGCCGCCGCGGACGTCACCGGCAGACGCCCGGCCTCGACCGCCTCCTTGACGGGGGCGTTGACCTGCTTCTGGAAGGCCTGCGCGACGCTGACGATGGTCCCCGCCCCACCGGCCCTCGTCGACGGGGCGTAAGCCCGCACCCACTGGGTCACCGACATCGCCGCCGGACCACCGGAGGTCTCACCTCGCTGCATCGCCTCATGGACCACCGCCACCCGGCCCGCGTCGCAGGCCATCCCGAGCGCGTCGACCTCAGACAGCAGGCCCGCCAGGCCGTCCGGACCACCACCCGACGGCGTCTGCCACAACACCGAGCCCAAGGCGGACACGGAAGAGCGAGCAGCCGAGATCCGTTCGCGGTGCTCAGCCACGCGCAGCACCTGGCCCGGGCGTCCCTCCATGACGACAACAGTAGAAGGGACCACCGACAGCCCAACTGAGCGCGACGTCAACGGAAGCCATTGCCGCGCAACGTATTTCGACGGCATCCGGCATCCGACTTCGATGGGCGCAACCGCAGACCGACGACCTGTGGACGACGGGACGTCCGTCAGCGACCTGTGGACAAGGCCTCCGCCCGCCTCAGGTACACCTGCCGCTCCACCTCGTTCTGTGTCAGCCCGGCCGCCCGCTCGAACTCGAGTCGCGCCTCCCCCGAACGCCCCAGCCGCGCAAGGAGGTCGCCCCGCACCCCGGGCACCAGGTGGTACCCCTCGAGGGACACCTCACCCGACAACCCCTCCAGGACAGCCAAACCCGCTTCCGGACCCGACGCCATCGACACGGCAACAGCCCGGTTCAGCTCCACGACAGGCGACTTCGTCATCTGGGCCAGCAGCCCGTAGAGAGCTGCGATGCGCGCCCAGTCCGTCTCCTCGGCCGTGCGGGCGCGTCCGTGGCAGGCTGCGATGGCGGCCTGGATGCCATACGGCCCGAGGGAGTCCGTGAGCGGCTCCGCCTTCTCCAGAGCCGCCAACCCACGCCCGACAGCTGCCCAGTCCCACCTGCCCCGGTCCTGGTCCATCAGCAGCACCGGTGCGCCGTCCCGACCCAACCGGGCGCGCGACCGCGAGGCCTGGATCTCCATGAGCGCCAGAAGTCCCCACACCTCGGACTCGCGCGGGAGCAGTCCGGTCAGCACCCGACCGAGCCGCAAGGCGTCGTGGCACAGCTCCGGCCGCAGCCAGTCCGACCCAGCCGTCGCCGAGTACCCCTCGTTGAAGATGAGGTAGACCACCTCCAGCACGGACCCCAGGCGCTCGGCGAACTCCGACGGCAGCGGCGCCGAGAACCCCACCCCGGCCGAGCTCAGCTTCTTCTTCGCCCGCACGATCCGTTGTGCCACAGTCGGTTCCGGCACGAGGTAGGCCCGCGCGATCTCCGCCGTGGTGAGCCCGCCGAGCAGCCGCAGCGTCAGCGCCACCCGCGCCTCGGGTGCCAGCACCGGGTGACAGGTCGTGAACACGAGCCGCAGCAGGTCGTCCTCGATGTCCTCCTCGACAGCCTCGAAGTCGGCCAGCCCCGACAGCTCACCCGACGCGATCGACAGCGCGAGCACCCTGCCGAGCTCGACCTCCTTGCGCGCCAAGGTTTCCTGTCGCCGGAACCAGTCCACCGCCCTTCGCCTGCCCACCGACAGCAGCCACGCCCCCGGGTTGTCGGGCACACCCTCCGCAGGCCACTGCTCCATCGCCGCCACGAGTGCGTCCTGCGCGAAGTCCTCGGCGAGCCCGACGTCGCGGGTGACCCGGGCCAGGCCTGCCACCACCCGCGGCGACTCGATGCGCCACACCGCCTCCACCCGGCGGTGGACGTCACGGGGCTCCACGTCGCCGGGCTCTTCCACTCCCCCAACCAACCAGCCCCGAGCCCCCCGCGGCAACCGACCGGCGATGCCAGGGAACAAGGGTGCCGGCGGGCCGCCCACGACAGGCGACCCACCGGCATACCAGAGGTGGTGTCAGGACTGGCGAGCCTCCTGCCGGGCCCGCTCCTGCGCCTCCCACTCCTTGATGTGCTCGGGCAGCGCGTCGCCGAAGTCCTCGGCCTCGAAGACCCGGCGGATCTCGAGCTCACCCTCCTGCATCGGCGCGCGGCGCACCCACTCGACCGCCTCCTCCTTCGACTTCACGTCGAAGATCCAGAAGCCGGCAATGAGCTCCTTGGTCTCGGCGAACGGGCCGTCGACCACGGTGCGGTCCTTGCCGTCGAAGCGCACCCTTGCGCCCTCCGACGAAGGGTGCAGCCCCTCCCCCGCCACCAGCACGCCCGCCTTGGCGAGCTCCTGGTTGTAGGTGTTCATCGCCTCGAAGATCTCCTCCGAGGGCATGCCGCCCGACTCGGACTCGGGAGTCGCCTTCACCAGAACCATGTAGCGCATGTCATCCGTTCCTCTCCTTGGTGGCCGGTGCCCGTCTGGCCCAGCCTCTACCCTCACGTCGAACGGCGCAGCCGCGAATCGACAGCCCGACCCAAAGACTTTCTCAGAACTCTCTCCGGCACCCGGCCGCAGACTGGAGACGAGCCCGGAAGACGAGCCCGGGACACGCGACCGAACACGCCGAGGGAGGTGGCCGATGCAGTCCGTTCCCGCAGTCGACCGGGTCGGCCTGCACGCCGAGATGCAGTGGGCGCGCGACGACTTGGCACGCCTTCTCGCGGCCGCCTCGAGCGCAGACCTGGAGCGAGGCTCGGCCGGCACGAGGTGGACCAACGAGCAGCTGCTCTTCCACATGGTCTTCGGCTACATGGTGGTGCGCGCGCTGCTGCCGCTGGTGCGGGTGGTGACCCGCCTGCCGCGGCCCGTCGGCACCGGCTTCTCCGCGGTCCTCGACGCGGCCGCTCGCCCCTTCCACGTCGTCAACTACCTCGGCACCTGTGCGGCCGCGCTGGTCTTCAACCGGCGGCGCATGCAGGCCCAGCTCGACCGCACGCTCGCCTCGCTCCACCGCTCGATCGACGCCCTGCCGGAGACGACGCTGCACCGCGGGATGCCCTTCCCCCCTCGCTGGGACCCGTTCTTCACGTCGTCGATGACGGTCGCGGACGTCTTCCACTACCCGACCCAGCACTACACGTTCCACCGGGCGCAGCTGTCGTTCGCGACTCCCAGCGCCTGAGACCACGACAGCCGCGACAGCGAGGTGGCCGGGACGCGCCCCCGCGCGCCCCGGCCGTCCCCACCCCGTCAGCGACCCCCGCGGGCGGCCGGGATCTGGTGGTTGGCCACGAACACGCCGTCGGGGTCGACCTTCGCCCGCACGTTGCCGAGGCGCACCCAGACGTCGTGGTCGAAGGCCGTGCTCGTGTCGACCCGCCCCTCGCTGAAGTTGAGGAACGACCGCCCGCGCGACCAGGGCGCCAGGACCCCTTCGAGCCGCTTGGCGTCGAGGAGCCCCTGAGCCGCCATCTCGGGCGTGGCGGCGATGGCCACGAAGAACCCGGCGTATGCCGCGTCGAGTCGCGGCAGCGCGCCCGCACCGTGGTGGGCGCGGCCCAGGGCTCCGCCGAGCTGGCGCAGCTCGGCGGCGAGCAGCGTGGACGTCGAACCCGGGCCGACCTCGGCGAGGAACGCGTCGATGGCCTCGTCGGGGAGCCCGTCGAGCATGATCGACCCCGAGACGGCCGGGGTCGGGCCCTCCGGGTCCATGTGCAGCCGCGACAGGGCCGCGGCCGGCACCCGGGCGAAGGTGTCCATCTCCGGAGCCAGGGCCCGCAGGGGCGCGAGCAGCTCCTCGGCGGCGCCGTCGTCGGAGAGCACCGCACCGTCGATGACGACCAGCTGCCGGCCGCGGATGAACTCCGGGAGCTCCGGCATGGGCGGGAAGCTCATCACCCGCAGCGAGGTGGTCACCTCGTCGGGGGCCGAGGCCGACCAGCGCGCCCACTCGCGGACGACCACGTCGGCGTGCCGGCGGTCCCACAGGAGCATGCCGGCGTAGGCGTCGGCGATGGGGTACAGCCGCAGCTCGAGCGCGGTGACGAGGCCGAAGTTGCCACCGCCCCCGCGGACGGCCCAGAAGAGGTCGTGGTCGCTGTCGTGGTCGACCCGGCGGACCTGCCCGTCAGCCGTGACGATCTCCACGGCCAGGATGCTGTTGGTGGCGAGGCCGAGCTTGCGGGCGTACCAGCCGATGCCGCCGCCGAGCGCGTAGCCGGCCACCGCCACGTCCGGCGAGCTGCCGTGCAGCGCGGCGAGCCCGTGCGGTGCGGCCGCCTCCACGACCTGCTGCCACAGGACACCGCCGCCCACCCGGACCGTCTGTGCCGAGGGGTCGACGGTCACCTCCGTCATCTCGGAGGTGCGCACGATGACGACGTCCTCGAGCGAGCCCTCGGCGAGCGGGCCGGCCGCGTGGCCGGTGCTCTGGGGGGCCACCCGCAGGCCGGCTCGTGCGGCGCAGACCACGAGCTCGGCCGCCTCGGTCGCGCTGCGCGGGAAGGCGACGGCAGCCGGCCGCTGGTCGACGGCGACGTTCCACGGCATACGGGCCATCTCGTAGCCGGGGTCGCCGGGCAGGTGGACCGCCCCGCCGCAGAGGCCGCGCAGGGCCTCGGCTCGCAGGGAGGGTGCAGGGTGATCGAGGGTCGTCTCGATGCTCATCGTGCTTCCTTCTGTGGTGGTGTCGTGTTGCCTGGTGGTCAGCGGATGGCGACGGCCTCGATCGAGACCGTCATGCCGGGCACCGGCAGTGCGCAGACCCCCACGAGGGTGGTGGGCGGGCTCGCCCCCACCTCCGCGAGTCGCTCGGCGAGGGTGTCCCAGACGTCGAGCGTGGCGTCCATGTCGGTGGTGTAGACCCGCAGCAGCGCCAGGTCGCCCGGCGCCATGCCTCCAGCCGCGAGCACGGCCTCGAGGTTGGCCAGGGCCAGGGCCAGCTGCGCGGCAGGGTCGCCGTCGTGGACCAGGCGGCCCACGGAGTCCAACGGCCCCTGCGCTGCCACCGTGAGGACTGCCCGCGGGGCAGCGCGCAGCTGCCCCTGGTCGTAGCCGAGCGCCCGGGACCACGCGGTCCAGGTGCTCGGCGTGACGGGCGTCATCGCGGTGGTCGGGCTGTTCACGCCCACCACGGTCGCGGCTCGGCGTCCCGCCCGGCCATCCCTTTTCCGGGGGGACTTCCCCTCCCCCGGCATCTGGGATCGCGGATCCCCCACTTTTGTGGGATTCCCGCGACGGGGACGATCCGTCAGACTCGCGCCATGCGCCGCGCACTGACCGCTGAGCGCGTGCGGCGCGACGTCGAAGTGGTCGCCCGCGCGGGCCTCGACCTCGACACCTTCCTCTCCGAGGCCGTGGAGTCCCTCCACCGCGCCGTGCCCCACGTGGCTGCGTGCCTCGCGACGGTCGACCCGAGCACCGAGCTGCTCACCGGCACGCGGAAGTTCGGCGACCTGCAGGGCCGCGACAGCCACGACCACGAGTGGGGCCTGATCGAGTACGGCTCCGTCGAGGAGACGACCTTCACCGAGCTCTCGCGCGCCGGCACCCGGGCGGTCGGGGTGCACGCGGCCACTGGTGGCGACGTGAGCCGGTCGCAGCGCATGCGCGAGTTCATGCAGCCGAACTTCGGCTACACCGACGAGCTGCGCGTCGTCTTCCGCGACGGCGGCTCGGTCTGGGGCGGCGCCGCGCTGTTCCGCGACCCCGGCAGCGACCCCTTCAGCCAGGACGAGGTCGACTTCGCCGGTTCGCTCTCGGCGGCCTTCGCCGCCGGTGTGCGCACCGGTCTGCTCGCCCGGCTCGCCACCGCCGGCCCGCCGCCGGCCTCGGCCGGCCCCGCCGTGCTCATCATCGGCGCCGACGACCAGGTGCGGCAGACCAGCCTCGGCGCCGAGGAGCGGCTCGTCGAGCTCGAGAGCCCGACCCACAACGCCAGGTGGACCGGCATCATCACCTCGCTCGTGGCCGCGGCCCGGCGCTACGCCCGCGGCGAGACCAGAGTGCCCCCGCGCAGCCGGGTCCGCTCGCGCAGCGGCATGTGGCTGGTGCTCCACGCGACGCCGCTCATGGGCCCTGACGGCGTGAGCGGCGACGTGGTCGTCACGATCGAGGAGGCCAGGCCGCCGGAGATCGTGCCGCTGGTGGTCTCCGCCTTCGACCTCACCCAGCGCGAGCGCGACGTGACCCAGCTGGTGCTGCAGGGCGTCGACACCAAGGAGATCGCCGCGACGATGCACGTGTCGACCTACACCGTGCAGGACCACCTGAAGTCCGTCTTCGACAAGGCCGACGTGCGCAGCCGCCGCGAGCTCATCGCCCGCATCTACTTCGACCAGTACGTCCCGCGCATGGGCGCCGACCTTGGCCCCTCCGGGTGGTTCTGCGGCGGCTGACCCGCAGGGACGCACACCACCACCCACGACCGGTATGCCGTGTGCGCGCCGTGCCCCCGCGGCATACCGCTGCCGTTGCCCACCGCGGCCCGACCCTGCCCCCAACAGAAAAGCGGTGTCGGGCCGTCGGTGACGGGTCGTAACATCTCTCCTGCCCGCGGCGCCAACGGCGGCGTCCGTCCCGGGCCTCTCCCCCTTCTCGCTGAAAGGCACTGCCATGCCCCGCCCCACCCTGCCCGCGCGCCGCTCCCCGGCCGTGGTCACGCCGCGGCGGGAGATCGCGCAGATTGCGGTGCCGGTGAGCGCGGAGTTCGTGCTGATGCTGGTGCTGAACTTCGTCAACCAGGTCGTGGTCGGCACCCTTGGCGCCACCGCGATCGCGGCGGTCGGCTTCGCGAACAGCCTGTCCTTCATCCTCATCATCACCCTGGGGTGCCTGGGGACGTCGGTGAGCATCCTGGTGGCGCGGGCCTTCGGCGCCGGGCGCCGCACCGAGGTGAACCACACCGTCACCGCCGCCGTGCTCGTCGCCGGCGCCCTCGGCCTGGCCGCCTCCGTGCTGCCGTTCCTGTGGGCCGACCACCTGCTCACGCTGACCGGCGCGTCGCCGACGGTGGCCGCAGCGGGCACCGACTACTTCCGGCTCATCGCCCTCGCGACCCTGCCGACCATGCTGAGCGCCATCCTCAGCGGCGTCCTGCGCTCGGTGGGGCGGCCGGCCAGCCCGATGGTCGCCACGACGGTCACGGTGCTGGCCAACTCGGCTCTCGCCTGGACGCTCGTCACCGGTGCCGGGCCGGCTCCGGCCCTCGGTGCCGCCGGCGCCGGGTGGGCCACGCTGGTGACCGCCACGGCCAAGGCCGGCATCCTCGTGTCGATGGCCTACGGCTCACGCGGGGTCGTGTCGTGGCGCCTGCCGGTCGACCGTGCCGAGTGGCGTCGGGTGGTCGCGCCCCTGTTCGTGCTCGCCCTGCCGCTCGGGGTGACCGAGCTGTTCTGGACCGGCGGCACGTTCCTCTACAACGTGGTGTTCCAGCAGCTCGGTGACGAGGCCCTGGCCGCCGCGCAGATCGTGCACACGCTCGAGGGGGTCTTCATCGTCGGCAGCATCGGGCTGATGAGTGCCACCACGACCCTGGTCGGCCGAGCGGTCGGCCAGGGCGACGCCGCCGGGGCGGCCCGGTGGGTGAACCGGCTGACCCGCGCGGGAATCGGCACCGGAGCCCTCTTCGGCGTGCTCTTCGGTGCCAGCGTGCTCCTGCTCGAGCCGCTGTTCCGCGACGCCGGAGACGACGTGCGCGCGATGGCCATGCTCGGCATCGCCGTCAACGCGGCGTTCCAGGTCGTCAAGGTGCGCAACATGATCCTCGGCGCCGGCGTGCTGCCCAGCGGCAACGACGTGCGCGGGGTGATCATCGGCGACGTGGTCGGCGCCTTCGTGGTCGGCCTGCCCCTCGCGGTGCTGCTCGGGCTGCACACCCCGCTCGGCGTGCTCGGCGTGTTCGTCGCCCGGGTCGTCGAGGAGATCGCCAAGCTGGCCGTCTTCACGTGGCGGGCCCGCCGTCTGCGCTGGGACGTGCTCGCCCGCACCGGTCACGACGAGGACAGCGTGGCCGCACCAGCCGAGGGCGTCGTCCCGACGCCGCCGGCCGAGATGCCCGCGGGCGTCTGAGACCGCCTGACGTCCAAGGAGGAGACATGGGCTACCGCTTCGTCGACGCCGTGCCCACGGTGGAGGAGCACGGCGCGCTCGCGATCGCCGTGGGCTGGCACGACGACTTCCACTGGGAGTCGGTGCCGGCGTCCCTGGCTGGCTCGGTGTGCGGCGTGGTCGCCTACGACCCCGACGGCCGTCCCGTCGCGATGGGCCGGGTCGTCGGCGACGGCGCCTTCTACTTCTACATCCAGGACGTAGCCGTGCACCCCGACCACCAGCGCCGGGGCCTCGGGCGGCAGGTCGTCGCCCGGCTGCGCGACCAGGTGATGCAGATCGCCGGCGCCGACTGCTTCGTCGGCCTCTTCGCCACCCCCGACGGCCAGGGCCTCTACGCCAGCGAAGGGTTCGTCGCGGAGAACACCGTCGGGATGTGGCAGGTGCTGCGCCCGGGCCGGGGCTGAGCCGGCCTCACCTGCCCGCGGTGCCGCGGCGCCGTCGGCGGAGGTGAAGGGCCAGGACGAGGGCCAGGCCCACGGCGCTGCCGATCACGGTCTCAACCCCGCGGTCGAACAGGAGCTGGTCGACGGGCTGCTCCTCGGCTGCCTGCCCCATCAGGAGGGCGAGCGGGGTGATGGCCAGCATCGCCACCCCGTAGTTGCGGCCCACGAGCAGCTCGGCCCCCACCTGGAGCGCCGCGATGACCGCGAGCAGCGCCGTCCCCGACAGGTGCAGGCTCAGCAGGACCGCGCTCGTGACGAGCCCGAGGAGGGTGCCCACCACCCGCTGGATCCCCCTGGCCAGCTGCCCCCGCAGGCCCCGCGCCGACAGCGGAGCCACGGCAGCGACCGTGGCCCAGTAGGGGTGGCCGATCCCCGAGCCGGTGGCGAGGGCACCGGCGACCCCTGCGGCCACGGCGTCCTGCAGCGGCAGCCACGACCGGTGCAGCCGCACGCGCGACGGCAGCGCGCGGTCACCGCGGGCGAGTCCCCCGACCGCCCCGACGGCGAGGGCGAAGAGGGCGGAGAGCCCCGACACCAGCAGGGCGGGCCGCAGGTCGGCCGACGTGTGGGGCACCGAGGCGCATCCCCCGAAGGCGAACACCACGAAGAGCGAGCCCGGCGGGTGCCAGTCCTGGGCCCGAGCGAGCACCGAGGCGAGCGCGGCCACCGCTGCCGCGACCGGCACGGCCACCCACGCCGCGTTGGGCAGGGTTCCCACGGCCACCCCGAGCACCACGGCGCCCACCAGCACCGCTCCGGCCGACGCCTGCATCGCAGCGCGCGACAGGTGGACGTGGTTGCGCCCGTAAAGCGACGTGAAGGCGCCGAACGCGGCGTACATCGACCACTCCGGGCGCCCCAGCAGTGCCACGGTGAGGAGCGGGACGAAGACGCAGATGCCGGCCCGCAGGGCCACCCGGTGCGAGCCGGCGTGCGGGCGGAAGTGGAGCAGGTCGAGGCCCGCGAGCTGACCTGTGCGCGGCACGGCATTCCTCCCTGTGGGGGCAGCTCAAGGTTCGCACAGGTGTCCAGAGGCAGTCGGGCCTCGGTCACCAGCGCAGGTCCAGGACCGGCCCGTCCGCCTCCTCGGTCACGTCGAGGGCAGTCCCCACGGAGCGCCCGGCCCGGCTGAGGGTGTCGCCGAGCCAGCGCGCGTCGTCGAGGGACGCCCGCTCGAGCCGGAACCGCCGCACGACCAGGGGCACCAGCCTCAGCCCGAGCAGCCCTGCGGTGCCCACGTCGAGGCGCGCCAGGTAGAGCGCCCGCAGGTCGTCGCGGTAGGCCTCGTAGCCGCCGATGCCCTCGTAGTCGTTGACCAGGTCACCGCACCCGTAGAGCACCAGCCCTCCCCGGTAGACCTCGATGGGCCGCGGGTGGTGCGAGGAGTGCCCGTGGACGACGTGCACCCCGGCGTCCACCAGGGCGTGGGCGAAACGACGGTGCTCGTGCGGGACCTCGTAGCCCCAGTTGCCTCCCCAGTGGATCGACACGACGCGCAGGTCACCGGGGCGGCCGACCTCGAGCAGCCGCTCGGCCACCCGGTGAGCCGTCCCCCGGCCGAGGTCGGGCAGCAGCGCCACACCCGGCCGTCCCGGCCCGGCGGCCCACTGCGGGGGCACGCCGCTGGAGGTGTCGCCGACCGAGACCACGACCACCCGCCGGCCTCCGCCGCACTCGACGACGGCCGGCCGCCAGGCGTCGTGCTCGTTCTGCCCGGCACCGGCCGTGCGCAGGCCTGCGCCGGCCAGGACGCGCAGCGTCTCGAGCAGGCCGGACCGGCCGTAGTCCAGCACGTGGTTGTTGGCCAGCGCCCACACGTCCGCGCGGGCCACGGCGACGACGTCGAGGTTGGCCGGGCTCATCCGGTAGGTGACGGCCTTGCCGCGGGCCCAGTCCGCGCTCTCGGTGACGCTGGTCTCGAGGTTCAGGACCCGCACCGCCGGGCCGAAACCGTCCATGGCCACCACGGCCTCACCCCAGGGCCAGGTGGGCTCGACGACCCGCGGGATCGCTCCGTTGACCCGCTCGGCCAGCGCGACGTAGGTGCGGGCATCGTGCACGTAGTCCTCGTGCAGCTCGGGCGGCACGGGGTGGGGCAGCACCTGGTCGATCCCCCGGCCCGTCATGACGTCGCCGGCCAGGACGAGTCGGAGCTCCGGCGCCATGCCTCCTGCCGCCATGCCTCCTGACTACGTGCTCCCCGCGGGCCTGCGCAGGGCCAGAGGTCATGCGGCTAGCGGGTGCCCCTGCCCGGTCGGTCCGGGGCAGCCCCGGACCCGCCG
This sequence comes from Knoellia sp. 3-2P3, assembly GCF_029223115.1. Classification (NCBI taxonomy): domain Bacteria; kingdom Bacillati; phylum Actinomycetota; class Actinomycetes; order Micrococcales; family Intrasporangiaceae; genus Knoellia; species Knoellia sp. 3-2P3. The sequence continues at coordinate 1,034,397 of NZ_JARGZE010000001.1, read as the reverse complement.
AGACGCTCAGGTCGCGCGGGGCTCTCGCTGCCGTGCGCGACCCCGTCGAAGCGGTCGAGGCGCCCCAGCCCCGGGTCGTCCATCAGCGGCGCGTGCCGGCCGAGCCAGTGCGACCACCAACCGGCCAGACGGTCGTGGAGTCGGGAGCGGCGCTGGGGAGCGGCTCCCGCGGCTGCCTCCGCCATGACGACCTCCCCTGTTCTGCGCGCTTCGGCCTAGTACTCCTCGACCGAACGGGCCATGCGCCCGCAGGACCAAGGGTAGACCCGCTCGCCTCGCGGCGACAGTGGCTGCGCATTTTGCTGGATCCGCGCAGGAGGTGGTGCGGAGCAGTCTGCTGTGGTGTCCCCGATGAAGCACACCGACGACGACGGCGAGCTCAGCGTGTTCGTCAGCGGGGACCGCGTGCTCTTCGCCTGCGACAGGGGTCACGCGTGGACCGCGCCGGTCTCCATCGAGCCCGGCGTGGGTCCGACGCGGCACGTGGACACCGACGTGGGTGAGACCGAGGACGAGCTCGAGGAGCTGTCCGTGGAGCACGAGCGCTATGCCGAGCTGGTCCGCCGCTTCGGCCCGGACCTGCCGAGGGCGCTGGGCTTCGACTGACGCACGTCCTGACGCACGGTCCCGGGGCACCCCGCCTTCTCCTCGAGGGGCTGCGTGTATGCCGCGCTGCGCACCTGTGCCGCACCGCGCACCGCGTCTCCGCGCGACCGCGACCACCGGACGGATTCTCGACACAAGAGCCGTCAAAAGGACAGGAAGAAACTCAAACGAAGGCACTGATACCAAAAATTGACCGTCTCTCATTCATTTGCATGAGTTACGGCCTACGGAAGTAGGTGCAGCCTTGGCGTGCAACCAGGGGGGTGCCATGGAAAGAACAGCGATGTACATCAGGGCGATGATCACGGGAATCCTCTTCGTCATCACCGCCTACTGGCTCCTGGCCGTCGCAGGCCAGATCTCGTCGGTCCCCACGTGGGACGGCCAAGGGCACGTGCTCGACACCTACCAGCGGGCCAAGGACGTCCTGCTGGTCGTGCTGCCGCTGCTCACCACCGCGCTCGGCTACTGGTTCGGGGCCGCCGGTCGCGAGCATGCCGAGGCCAAGGCCGCCCAAGCCATGACCGAGGTCAAGCGGACCCAGCAGAAGCTCGAGGGCGTGCTGAGCACCAGCCGCGAGCAGGACCTGCTGAGCAAGGCCCAGGCGTTGTACCCGGACGCGTTCGGGTTGTCGCGCTCCCACGGCGCACACGCCGCGGCCGCGCCATGACCACGCGGATGAAGCACACGGACGACGATGGCGACCTGAGCATCTTCGTCAGCGGCGGAGAGGTGCTGTTCGCCTGCAACCACGGTCACGTGTGGACCGCTCAGGTGTCCATCGAGGCCCATGCCGAGAAGCCGTGCCACGTGCACGACGACAGCGGCCCGACGGACCCCTGCGGAGTAGCCGCGGTCGCGCCCCGGCCAGGGGCTGCCTAGTGCCTGCCCCCTTGGACCCGGGCCGTCCTCGACGGTCCGGGTCCAAGGGAGTGGTTCCGCGCAGTTCGACCGTGCTGGACGGAGATACTGGACGCATGCAGGAGCCCATCCCCCGCGAGTCCACGGAGGCGTTCGCCTCCCTCGCCGAGCTCGTCTACACCGGATCCAGCTCCCAAGAGGTCCTGGACGCGATCTGCCGCGCAGCGCTCGACATCGTGCCGGGAGCCGATCACGCCTGCATCTCCACCCTGGACAAGGGCATGCGGCTGCGCACGCTCGCGGCCAGTGATGACGTGGCGCGCCTCATGGACCGCCTGGAGAGCGAGGCACAGGAGGGGCCGTGCCTCGACAGCATCGTCGAGGAATCCGTCCAGCGCGACGAGGACATCGCCTCGTCAGCGACGTGGCCCGTCCTCGCCGAGCTCACCCTGAGCAGGACGCCGATCCGCGGCATGCTCGGGTTCCGGCTCCAGCAGGGGGCCGGCGGACGCTCAGCCCTGAACATCTTCTCCGACACCCCGGGAGCCCTGACCGAGGAGTCGGTCGGCGTCGGCGCCATGCTGGCGGTCTTCACCTCGGTCGCGCTCGCGGCCGCCGAGCACCTGGCCAGTGTCGATAGCCTGCGCCGGGGTCTGGACAGCAACCGTGAGATCGGGAAGGCGGTCGGGCTGTTGATGGCCGCCCACTCGGTCGATGACGAGGAGGCCTTCGCCATCCTGCGCAGCGCCTCGAGCCGGACCAACACCAAGCTCGCGGCCCTCGCCGAGAGGATCAACGCCGCCCACCGGGACCAGCTCGGCTGAGCCTCGTCGCCGGTCGGTGCTGCACACCAGCAGCCGGGGGGGAGCCCCGTGGTGGGCCGGGTCCCACGCGGGAACGGGGATCACCTCGTCGCTGGCCACAGGGCCGATGTAGGACACAGAGCCGACGAGGGGACTCGAACCCCTAACCACCTGTTTACAAGACAGGTGCGCTGCCAATTGCGCCACGCCGGCGAGCCCGCACCGATGCCGCGGGATCGCCGAAATCGTACCCGGCACACCCGCCGGTGCCCGCAACCCACAGGGTTGGCGCACGGCATACGCACCGGGGCACACGAACGGGGCCCTGCCCACCATCAGGTGGGCAGGGCCCCGTTCGGCCAGCGCGCGAGGTGTCAGCGAGCGTTCAGGTAGCGCTGCAGGGCGCGGACGGTGTCGCGGTCGAGGTAGCGGGCGCCGTTGCGTGGTGCGCCGATCGTGGTCTGCAGGGCGCGCACCGTCTTGGGGCCGATGATGCCGTCGGGAGCCGAGCCGACCCGGCGCTGCAGGCGCTGGATGTCGGTGCGCGAGAGGCTGCCGTTGACCGAGCCGCCGACCCAGCGCTCGATGGCGGCGTTGGTGAGCGGGCCGCGGATGCCGTCGACGGCCAGCGTCCCCGCCGAGCTGGTGGCGCGGGCCGGGACCGCGGTGCGTGCGCTCGACCGCGAGGCAGCCACGGTCGAGCCCGCGTTGACGGCACCGCCGTTGGTGCGGGTGAGGCCCGCGACGACGCTGCAGTGCGGCCAGGCGCCGGGGCCCTGCACCTGGAGGACCTTCTGGGCGACCAGGATCTGCTGGGCCTTGCTCGCGCGGTCGGCGGTGTAGGCGTAGCGCTGGCCGCCGAACGCCTTCCACGTGCTGTACGAGAACTGCAGGCCGCCGTAGTAGCCGTTGCCGGTGTTGATGTTCCACCGGCCGCCGCTCTCGCAGCTGGCGAGGCGGTCCCAGACGGTGCCGGCCTGGGCGCCGGAGGCGGTGGCGAGGCCGGCGCCGACGGTGGCGACTCCGGCAACAGCGACGCCGGCCATGCGCCGGCGGACGGGACTCTGCTTCCGAGCGGAGTGCTTCGGGGCATAGAACATGCGCGGGGATCCTCTCCTGACGTGCGCCGAAGAGGTGAGCTGTCGGGTTCGGGCTGTCAGGCGCCCGGCCGGCGGACCGGCTTCACCCCAAGGCCCGCCGGAGCGGGCCGAGTTGGTTCCCCCACCCTCGTCCTGCCCGGGGATCTCCCGGCGAAACACCCGCCGGACGAGGTTAGGCGCTGCGGGTGTGCGTGCTTGGGTGTGCTGTGTGAAGTTGTGAGACCCGGGAGAAACGCGCTGAACCCGGCGGCAATCGGTGCCAAGCGACGACGGTACCGGGGGTTGTCGAATCGCGACAAGCAGTTCGCCGTAATCCGTTCGTGATCTTTTCGCGGCCCGCCTCGGCGGGTTTTGACCGGGTATGCCGCTGGCGCGGTGTCGCGCCGCGACGTCACCGCCGTCGGGCTCGGCGTTTCTGGACCATCCGGTGGTCGAACGGCGCGCCGAGGAGCTCCCCGAGCGTGGTCCCGGTGGCGATCGCCAGCAGGACCGCAAACGCCCCCAGCAGCGTCGTGATGCCGCCCTGCAGGGAGAGGCTGCCGGCGTCCGCCGACGCGTGCGTCACCATCTCGTAGAGGCCGCGGAAGATGGCAAGACCCGGCAGGAGGCCGTAGGACGCGGGCACGACGAGCACCATGGCCGGTGCCCCCATCCGCAGCGCCACCAGCCGCCCGGCGAACCCGAGGGCGATGCTGGCCAGGCCCGCTGCCGTCAACGCCCCGAGACCGGGCACGAGGCTCACGACCAGCGACAGGCCGACCCCTGCCCCGCAGAGGAGGCCCGTCGGCAGGACCAGCTCGCGCCGCGAGCGCAGCGAGACGGCGCCCGCCAGGCCCACGACGATGGCCCCGAGCACACCGAGCACCACCGGCGCATCGGTCGCCCTCAGCTCGAGGATGCTGGGCGAGGCCAGCGACAGGTCGAGGGCAGCCGTCAGCTTCAGCGTCATCGACAGCGCGGCTGCGACACCCAGGATGATGCCCGCCGTGGTGAGAAGCACGCCGAACATGCGGCCGGCTCCCGTCACCGAGTAGCCCGAGATGACGTCCTCGAACGCCGAGGCGACCGTCCGCCCGGGGAGGAGCACCACGATGCCGCCTGCCACGATGTAGGCGAAGTCGGCCGAGCTCACCGGCAGCGCGCCGGCCGCCCCCACGGAGAACGCGCCCCACGCGATGGCCGTGGCGATGAACCCGCCGATCGCGCACTGGTAGAACTCGGGGAGGCCCCGCGCCCCCAGCCTGCGGGCGGTGCTGTCGACGAAGACGGCCGAGACGCCTGCGACGAGCGAGGCGAACAGCGAGGCACCGAGCATGATCGCGACCGCGGCGGACAGCACCCCCATCGAGCCGTGCACCACCCAGCGCGGCCAGAACCGCGGCATCCGCCGGATCTCCCGCAACCGCGCCGCGGCCGCCTCACGGTCGTAGCTGCCGGCCACGAGGTTCTCGACGAACTCGTGCACGGCGACGAGCCGGGCGAAGTCGCGCGTCGCCGAACGCACGACGCGCAGCATGGTGATCTGGCCGCCCGAGCTGGTCGTGCACTGGACGAGCAGCGACTGCAGGGTGATGTCGACCTCGAGGTTGTCGAGGCCGGCCGCGGCGGCGACCGCGGTGACGCTCGACTCCACCTGCGGCGCGCCCGCCCCACAGCGCAGCATCAGCTCGCCCACCCGCAGCGCCAGGTCGAGCGAGGCCCGGGCCTCCCGCTCCTCCGCGGCGGCGGCGAGCACGCGGGGGTTGCGGTAGGGCGTCAGGCGCAGGGAGTCGGCGATCGGCAGGGTCTCGGTGAGCTCCTCGCCGCGCCACAGGCCACGCGGCACCCGCGGCCGGCGCGGCAGGGCCCGCCGCTCCGGCAGGCTCGACTGACCGGCAGGGCCCTCGGCAAGATCCGTCATCGGCGGCTCGTCATCGGCGTGGGCCCACCCCTGCCCAGATCTCCGAGGGCGCCTGCCACGGCCACCACAAGGGCGCGCCGGCGCGCTGGTAGGACCACAGGGCGAGCCCGGCCGCCACCACCAGGCCCAGCACCACCGCCACCTTTGCGCCCCGGGCGCCGGGGGCGAGGCCGCGCACGACGCTGCGGGTGCCACGACGCAGGGCGGCTCCCCCCGGTCCCCACCACGCCACGAGGGCAGCGAGCAGGCCACCCACGGCGATGGGCACGGCGGTGTTGGGCTCCGGCGAGCCCCCGGTCACGGCGACGGTCGCGAGCGCGGTGCTGAAGACCGCCGAGACCCCGACCAGGAGCGGCAGCAGGAGCCCGCCGAGCGTTCCCAGGGCCCCCACGACCACGTGCCAGGGGCTGGCCGCCACGGCCAGCGGCACGTCGCTGCGGCGCCGGCCCCGGTGGTGGCGCCGCATCACCAGCGACGTCACCGAGCGCTCCGCCGTGCGGGCGGTCCAGCACCAGAGCACGACCAGGACGGCGCCGACGGCGGGCCAGGTGGCCGTGACCGCGACGACGGCGACCAGCAGCGCGAGCAGCGTGCCGCTGCGCTGCGGGCGCCCGATGCGCGGGTCGGGCTCGCTGGGGTCGGCGTCCCACGCCGCCTGCCAGTCGGAGACCTCGTCGGACTGCGCCTGCGGTGGGTCCCAGTGGGCGAGCACGCTGCGGTCGTCCACCGGCGCCTGCCGCTCGTAGGGCTCGTGGTCGACGGGCAGGGACAGCGGGCCCAGTGCGGGCGGCTCCTCCCACGCCCGGGTCGCCCGCTGGTCGATGACCTGGGTGTGCCGCGCGGGCAGCGCCTCCGTGGCCGGCTTGCCGGCGGCGTAGCGCTCCAGCCCCTCGACGACCTCGTCGGCGTCGGGCCGCCGGCGCGGGTCCGGGGACAGCGCGGCATACAGCAGCGGCGAAAGCCGCGGGTCGACGCCGGAGAGGTCGGCCTCCCCGCGGCTCACCCGGCTCAGCACGACGTCCATGGGGCCGCGCCCGAACGGTGGCGTGCCCGAGGCTGCGAAGGCGAGGGTGGCCGCCCAGCCCCACCAGTCCGTGGCCTCGGTGACCTGCGCACCCTCGACCACCTCGGGGCTGAGGTAGCCCGGCGTGCCCATGACCAGGCCGGTCATGGTGAGGCGCACGTCGTCGGCGATGTGGGCGATGCCGAAGTCGATGACGACGGGGTCGCCGTCGAGCAGCAGGACGTTGGCCGGCTTGAGGTCGCGGTGCACGACGCCCGCGGCGTGGATGGCGTCGAGCGCCGCCGCGAGCCCCCGGCCCAGGCGCAGAAGGTCCTGGCCGGCGAGCGGTCCCTGCTCCTTGACCACCTCGTCGAGCGAGGGCCCCGGCACGTAGCGGGTCACGACGTACGGCCGGTCGCCGTCGAGGTCGGCGTCGATGACCGCTGCCACCCGCGGGTCCTGCACGCGGCCCAGCACCTCCACCTCACGCGCCAGCCTGGACCGCGCGTCGGAGTCGTGGGCGATGTGCGGACGCAGCAGCTTCAGCGCGACGGCGCGGCCGCTGCGGTCGAGCGCGAGGTGCACGACGCCCATGCCGCCCTCGCCCAGCTGCTGCACGAGGCGGTAGGGGCCCACGCGCCCGCTCCCGGGCAGGCCGACAGAGCCGTCGCCGCCGCCGATCGCCTCCGTCGTCATGGCGCCTACGTTAGGCCGACTCCCTGTCAGCCGTCAGAGCGGCTCACTGCTGGATGTAGCCGACCAGCTGGTCGCGCTCGGCCTGGAGCTCGTCGATGCGGTTCTTGACGATGTCACCGATGCTGACGATGGCGCGCAGCTTGCCGTCGACCACCACGGGCACGTGCCGGATGCGCATCTCGGTCATGGTGAGGGCGAGGTCCTCGAGGTGGTCTTCGAAGTCGCAGGTCTTGACGTCGGTGGTCATGATGTCGCTGACCGTCGCCTCCAGGATGCTGGCGCCGTCGGACGCCAGCCGCCAGACGACGTCCCGCTCGCTGACGATGCCGGCGACGTGCTCGCCGTCCTCGCTGACCACCAGCGCACCGATGCGATGCTCGCCGAGCAGCGCGAGCAGCTGCTGGACCGTGTCGTCGGGTCGCACCGTGACCACCGTGTCGCCCTTGCGGCGCACCACATCCGAGATCTTCATGGTCCGACGGTAGACCGCCCCGGGGGACGGCGCTAGGGAAACTGTGGCAGGACGGGAGGCAGCACGCGGGGGACGGCTAGGACATCTGTCGTTGGTGCAGGTCAGGAAGGCTCGGCATAGGGTTGAGGAAACCTCCGCACGTGCCTGGGGACCTCAGCGCGTGCCCGCACCCGCAGCACCTTGGAGATGATCCTGTGTCCGGCAGCACCCGCACCTTCGACCTGGTCGTCGCCGCCAACCGCCTGCCCGTCGACCGCGTGGTCCTGCCCGACGGCGGCATCGAGTGGCGCCGCAGCCCGGGGGGTCTCGTGACCGCCATGGAGTCGGTCATGCGCGGCCGCGACGGCGCCTGGGTGGGCTGGGCCGGGGAGTCCGGCGACGCCCCCGAGCCGTTCGACGAGGACGGCATGTACCTGCGGCCGGTGCCCCTGTCCGAGGAGGAGGTGGCCGACTACTACGAGGGCTTCAGCAACGACACCCTGTGGCCGATCTACCACGACGTGATCGTGCCGGCCAGCTTCCACCGCTACTGGTGGCACGCCTACGAGCGGGTCAACCGGCGCTTCGCCGAGGCCGTCTGCGAGGTCGCCGCCGAGAACGCCACCGTGTGGGTCCACGACTATCAGCTGCAGCTCGTCCCCTCGATGGTCCGCGAGATGCGGCCGGACGTGAAGATCGGCTGGTTCAACCACATCCCCTTCCCGCCGGTCGAGCTGTTCGCCCAGCTGCCGTGGCGTCGCCGGCTCGTCGAGGGGCTGCTGGGGGCGGACTTCCTCGGCTTCCAGCGGGTGGCTGACGCGCACAACTTCCTGCGCGCCTGCCGCCAGCTGCTGGGGCTGAACACCAGGGGCGACACCGTCACCGCGACCTTCGACGACGGTGAGACCCGTGTCGTGCGGGCCAGCGCCATCCCCATCTCGGTCGACTTCCGCGGCCTCGAGGAGCTGGCGCGCACCCCCGAGGTCGTCCAGCGGGCCAAGGAGATCCGCGAGTCGCTCGGCAACCCCGAGACGATCTTCCTCGGCGTCGACCGGCTCGACTACACCAAGGGCATCCGGCACCGGCTCAAGGCCTACGCCGAGCTGCTCGAGGACGGCGCCGTCGCGCCCCCCGACCAGGTCTTCGTGCAGGTGGCCACCCCCAGCCGCGAGCGGGTCGACGCCTACCGCGAGTTGCGCGAGGAGGTCGAGAAGGAGGTCGGCCGGGTCAACGGCGAGTTCGGCGACATCGGCTCCGCCGCGGTCCACTACCTGCACCACTCCTATCCCCGCGACGAGATGGCGGCGATGTTCCTCGCCGCCGACGTCCTGCTGGTCACACCCCTGCGCGACGGGATGAACCTCGTGGCCAAGGAGTACGTGGCCTGCCGTCACGACGGGGGCGGCGCGCTGGTGCTCTCGGAGTTCACCGGTGCGTGGCACGAGCTGCACCAGGCCTACGTCTGCAACCCGCACGACATCGCCGGGCTCAAGCAGACGATCATGACCGCCCTGACCGCCCCGGAGTCGGAGCGCCGCCGCCGCATGAAGGCCATGCGTCGCCGCGTCGCCGACCACGACGTGCAGCGCTGGGCTGCCCGGTTCCTCGAGGCCCTCGAGTACGCCCCGGCCAGGCCGGCACGCACGACCCGCGAGCAGCGGGCCGACGACGCGCACGCCGCCGCCGACAGCGTGGCCGAGCAGCGGCACCACGCCGCGCACGCAGGGGTCTCCCGCTGATGTCGGTGCCCGCCGAGCTGAGCGCAGCCCTCCAGGCCTTCGCCCGGCTTCCGGAGGTGCTGGTCGCCACCGACTTCGACGGCGTGCTCGCGCCCTTCGTGCAGAACCCGATGGACGCCCGCCCGCTCCCGGGCACCATCGACGACCTCGTCGCCCTCGCGGGCCTCCCCCACACCCACACCGCCGTGGTGTCCGGGCGCGACCTCGACGCGCTGACCGAGCTGACCGGCCTGGAGGACGGCAGCCCCGTCACGCGCATCGGGAGCCACGGCGCCCAGAGCAGCCACGACGACGACCCGCACGACCTCACGACCGACCAGCGGCAGCTCCTCGAGCGGCTGACCGGCGACCTGCACGGCGTGGTCGAGGAGCACCCCGGGGTGCGGCTCGAGCACAAGCCTGCGGCCACCGTCCTGCACACCCGCGGCGAGGAGGAGGCCGTCGCCGAAGCGGCGGTGCGTTCCGCGTTGGAGGTGGCCGGGCGGCATACCGGAGTGAAGGTGCTCCAGGGGAAGAACGTCGTGGAGATGTCGGTCGTCACGGCCGACAAGGGCACCGCGCTGCTGGCGCTGCAGGAGAAGGTGGGCGCCGAGGCCGTCCTCTACTTCGGGGACGACGTCACCGACGAGCACGCCTTCGAGGTCATGCGCAGGCCCGACGTGAGCGTCAAGGTCGGTGGGGGCGACACGGCGGCGCGCCACCGGGTCGAGACCTCCGAGCAGGTCGCCGAGGCCCTGCGCCTGCTGCTCGCGCTCCGTCGCGAGGCCACGTCGAGCTGAGCGTCAGGAGCGGGGGCGGGCGGCGCCGGTCGAGCCGCGGACCACCAGCTCGGGACGGAAGATGTACTCCGCGCGCGGGGCCGGCTCCCCGGCGATCTCGTCGAGCAGGGCCCGCACCGCGGCCTCGCTCATGGCCTGCACGCTCTGGCGGATCGTCGTCAGCGGCGGGTCGGTGAAGGCGATGAGCGGCGAGTCGTCGTAGCCGACGACCGAGAAGTCGTCGGGCACCTCGAGGCCCATCCGCCGCGCTGCCCTGATGGCGCCGAGCGCCATCAGGTCGGAGCCGCACACCACTGCGGTGCAGCCCTTCTCGATCAGGCGGGTGGCCGCCGTGTCACCGCCCTCGACCGAGAACATCGTCTTCTCGATGAGGGGCTCGACGTCGTCGCGACCGAGCAGTGACTTCATCGAGTTGCGGTAGCCGGTGATCTTGCGGATGACGGGCACGTAGCGGTCGGGGCCGATGGCCAGGCCGATCTCCTTGTGCCCCAACGCCACCAGATGGGTGAGGGCCAGCTCCATCGAGGCCACGTCGTCGTTCGAGATGAACGGCGCGTCGATTCCCTCGTGGTAGCCGTTGACGAGCACGATGGGCAACCCGCGCTCACGGAGCTTCTCGTAGCGCTCGGGATCCGTTGTGGTGTCGGCGTGCTGGCCGCTGACGTAGATGATCCCGGCGACTCCGCGGTCGAGCAGCATCTGCACGTACTCGTCCTCGTGCACCCCGCCCGGTGTCTGCGTGCAGAGCACCGGCGTGAACCGCAGCCGGGCCAGCGCCGTCTCGATGATCTGGGCGAACATCGGGAAGATCGGGTTGGTCAGCTCGGGCACGATGAGCCCGACGAGCCCCGCACTCTTGCGCCGCAGGCGGGAGGGCCGGTCGTAGCCCAGGACGTCGAGCGCGGTCAGCACGGCCTGCCGGGTCGACTCCGCCACGCCGGGCTTGCCGTTGAGCACACGGCTGACGGTCGCCTCGCTGACGTCCGCGTGGGCGGCGATGTCGGCCAACCGTGCCTTCACTCGCTCACCGTCCATGTCCACACCGAGACCTGCGGGCCGTCTGCCTGCAGGCTCATTCTGCCCTCATCGAAAACCGGGGCGTCACCGTATCTGGCAACTCCGGCCTCGATGCCCGGCAGGCGAGACGTGGCGACCTGGACAGCGTCGTGCGCATGACGGGCGCAGTGCACCAGCGCCACCTCGGTGGGCGACTCGCGCAGGAAGACGAGGGCGTCGTCGTCGGCGTGCACCCAGCGGATGCCACCCTCGCGCAGGGCCACCGACCCGTTGCGGGCGGCGATGAGGCCGCGGTAGGCATCCAGCAGCGCGGTGTCCCAACGCTGCTCGTCCCACGGCATGGGGCGACGGCCGTCCTCGCCGAACTCCCCCTCCATGCCGATCTCGTCGCCGTAGGTGAACATCGGGATGCCCGGCAGGGTGAAGAGCAGCCCCGCGGCCACCTCGACGTGGCGGACGTCGTCGACCAGGGTGCGGATGCGGGTGGTGTCGTGCGAGCCGACGAGGTTGAAGCTGTGCCGCACCGTGCTCCACGGCACCATCGCCGTGAACTCGCGCATCGTCTCCATCACCGAGTGGCCGCCGAGCCGCGGCACCATCAGCGGGGAGCCGAGGAACTTCGGCGCGTGGCCGCGCGCGCGGAGCCAGGTCCAGATCGGCCGGGTGAAGCCGGCGTAGTTCATCACGCCGTGCCAGCCGTCGCCCTGGGCGTCCTGCGTGTAGTCGTGGCAGTGCTCGCCGACGAGCAGAGCGTCGGGGGCGGCCTCCTCCATGGCGAGGCGCATCTGCCGGGCGATCTCGGCGTTGCGGTCCTGCCCGCGGTAGCGGCCGGTCATGTTGGCCACGTCGACCCGCCAGCCGTCGAGCGGGCTGTCCCCGGTGAGCCAGCGGCGCACCACCCCTGCCTCGTCCTCGAAGACACGGTGGCGCAGGTCGTCGCTGTCGTAGTTGAGCTTCGGCAGCGACTTCACCCCGAGCCAGGCGACGTAGTCGCCGTCCTCCCAGAAGTAGTACCCGTGCTCCTCGCTCTCGGGGTCCTGCTGGGCGGTGACGAACCACTCGTGCGCGTCGCCGGTGTGGTTGGTCGTGAAGTCACCGAGCACGCGCATGCCGCGCGTGTGGCAGGCGTCGACGAGCCGGGCGAGCGCCTGGTCGCCACCGAGCACCGGGTCGACGTGGTCGAAGCTCGACGCGTCGTAGCGGTGGTTGGAGCGTGCCGGGAAGAACGGCGTCAGATAGACGACGTTGACGCCGAGCCGCTCGAGGTGGTCGAGGTGCTCGACGATGCCGTCGAGGTCGCCCCCGTAGAGCTGGGTCGCGATGACGTCCTGCTCGAGCAGCACCGGCTCGTCCCAGCCGCGCGGCACGGCCCAGTCGGGCACCTCGCGCTCGTCCTGGCCGGCCGAGCGGCCGAACCGGTCGGGGAAGATCTGGTAGACGACGGCTCCGCTCGCCCAGGCGGGCGGGGCGCCGAAGGCGGTGAGGCGGAAGTCCGCGGCGTCCGGCACGTCGCGGTGGTGCACCCCCGTGCCGTTCAACCACTGGTATGCCGTGGGGCCGCCCTCGAGGATGAACCGGTAGTTGGTGACGGGGTTGTGCACGACGATGTCGGCCGCCCACCAGGTGTCGCTCGCGGTCTCGCGCTCGACGACGGCGTCGACGAAGAACGGCTCGGCGTCGGGCGTGAGGCGGACGTGGACGGCCGTGACGTCCGCCGCCTTCGGCACGCGGACACGCACGGTGACGGTCTCCCCCAGCGCCGGGTGGGGGTTGGAGACGTAGAGCGACGAGCCGTCGTGGTGCGGTTGGGCGAGCAGGTCGTGGTGTGGGTCGAAGCGGGGGTCGAGGGCTGCGTCGGAGGGGCTCACTTCACCGAGCCCTGGGTGAGGCCGCCGACGAGGTAGCGCTGCGCCCCGAGGTAGAGCAGCACGACCGGCAGCGAGGCCAGCAGCGCGCCGGTGGCGAACTGGCCGAAGAGACGGTTGCGCTCGTTGCCGACCGTCATGCTGTAGAGGCCCACGCTGAGGGTCTGGCTGTCGACGTCGCGCAGGAAGATGCTCGCGAGGATGAACTCGCTGTAGAGGCCGACGAACCCGAGCATGAAGACGGTGACGAGGATCGGCATGACCAGGCGCAGCGTCATGGTGAAGAAGATGCGCGCGTGGCTGGCACCGTCGACCTTGGCGGCCTCGTCGAGCTCGCGCGGCACGGTGTCGAAGTAGCCCTTGAGGAGCCACACGTTGGCGCCCATGGCTCCACCCATGTAGACGAGCAGCAGACCCCAGACGGTGTTGAGGCCGAGGGCCGGGATGATGTCGCCGATGGCCGCGAAGGTGATGTAGAGCGCCACGAAGGCGAGGAACGCCGGGAACAGCTGGAGCAGCAGCAGGGCCAGCAGGCCGGGGCGGCGGCCGGTGAACCGCATCCGCGAGAAGGCATACGCGGCACAGGCGCCGATGAAGGTCTGGGCGAGCGCCCCGACGAGGCCGATGACCAGCGAGTTGCGGTACCACGTCGCGTAGGGACGCGACGCGTCGTTGAACAGCGTCTCCAGGTTGGTCAGCGAGAACTCCGTCGGGATGAGCGAGCTCGTCGACAGCGTGCCGGCCGGGTTCAGCGCGGCGGAGATGAGGAACATGACGGGGAACAGCGCCCACACCAGGACGACGGCCACGAGCACGTAGCGCCACCACATGCTGCCACCCCCGACGGTGCGGGTACCGGTACCGGACCGCTGCGGACGGCGCCGGGCCTCCGGCGTGACGGTCGGGACGGTGGTCTGCACTCCGGTCGACATGTCAGTTGACCTCTTCCAGGGACTTGGTGCGGCGGAATCCGGCGTAGCTCATGACGCCGACGATCAGGAAGATGAAGATCGAGATCGCCGACGCCAGGCCGTAGTTGGGGTTGACGCCGCTGAAGGCGATGCGGAAGGCGTAGGTGATCAGCAGGTCGGTGGACCCGATGCTGGTGTCGCCGGAGGTGAAGGGGCCACCCTCGGTCATGAGGAAGATCAGCGTGAAGTTGTTGAAGTTGTAGGCGAACGACGCGATCAGCAGCGGGCCGACCGCCACGAGCAGCAGCGGCATGATGATCGACGTGACCGTGCGCACGGGGCCGGCGCCGTCGATGCGGGCCGCCTCGCGGACATCGCCCGGGATCGACTGCAGCGCGCCGGTGCACACGAGGAACATGTAGGGGAAGCCGAGCCAGAGGTTGGCGATGAGGATCGCCGCCTTGGCCGCCCACGGGTTGCCCAGCCAGTCGACGTTGAGCCCGGTGACGTTGTTGATGAGCCCGTAGTCCTGGTTGAACATCGACATCCACAGCAGCGCCGTGACGAAGCCGGGGATCGCGTAGGGCAGGATCAGGATCGAGCGGTAGAGGCTCTTGCCCCGCAGCCGCTCGTCGTTGAACAGCAGCGCGAGCAGCATGCCCATCATGAACGTCGACAGCACCGAGATCAGCGCGAAGGCGACGTTCCAGGCGAAGATCTTCACGAAGCCGGCGCGGATGGTCTCGTTGGTCACGAGGGTCTTGAAGTTCTCCCAGCCGACGTTCTCCTTCCAGCCCTGCGGGAAGGCCTCGCCCTGGCCGTCCTCGGGCACCCAGGAGGCGTCGCGCGGCACGTAGGTCTTGCCGGTCGCGGTGTCGGTGAGCTTGTCGGCGGACTCGTCGTAGGTGACGGTCGCGCGGCCCTCGAAGGCCTCGCTGAGGCCGATGGCCTTGATGCCCCCGTCGCCCTTCGGCACGGCGAACTCGCCGAGGTCCTTGCCGCGTTTGTTGACCTGCTTGGCGTCGAGGATGGTGAACCCGGGGGCGGCGGTGATCTTGCCGGTGGTGGTGGCCTCGACCCCGTCGGCGGGCAGGTCCTCGAGACCTTCCGCGGTCCCCTCCAGGTACTTCCCGTCCGGGTCGGTGAGCAGGAACGTCAGGTCGCCGGTGGCGGGGTCCTGGCCCTCGGGGACCGCGATGCTCAGCCGGTAGCGCGGCGAGCCCGGGACCTCCTGCACCGAGTTCGCGACGATGTTGGCCGTCGCGTCCTCCTTGCTGAGGAGGTGGCCATCGCCGTAGTTGGTGAAAGCGGTGGCCGCGGTGTAGGCGATCGGCCAGATCTGGAACGCGACGAGCAGGAGCATGCCCGGCAGCAGGTACTTCAGGGGCACCGCTCGGCGGGTGGCGTAGACGGCGACGACCGCCATCACCACGAACGCGATGAGCACGACGAAGAGCGCGTGCCCCTGTTCGACGAGCCGCCACGAGACGAGCGTCCCGAACGCGACGACGAGGGCGATGGCCGCCCACTTGACGACGACGACCCACGCCGGCGCCGGGCCGGAGCGGGCGGAGGGGTCTCCGCGGAACGTGGTGTCAGCAGCCATGGGCGCTCTCCTGGGACGGCTGCCGCTGCTCCGGTGGCGGCCAGCGGCGTTGGTGGCGGACGGGCGCGTGGCCCGAGGTGGTGCGGTGGTGCGGTTGGTGCGGTGGTGCAGCGGTATGCCGGGTGGTCACCACGGGCGGTGACCACCCGGCATACGTCACGCGGGAACTGCTCGGGAGAACATCAGCCCTTGGCGATGTTCGCCACGATCTCCTTCTGGGCCGCGTCGAAGCGGGCCTTGGCGTCCTTGCCGGAGATGACGTCGGCAGCAGCCTGGCCGAGCGGGCCCCAGACCGAGTTCATGGCGGGGATGTTCGGCATGGGCTTGCCGTCCTTGCCGGCCTCGAACCACGCCTTGACGTCCGCGTCCTTGGCGGAGACCTCGTCGTAGGCCTCCTTCAGGGCCGGCGGGCGGCCACCCTGCTCGAAGAGCGCGAGCTGGACGTCCTTGCGCGGGACGTAGTTGGTGACGAACTCCTGTGCGAGCACGGCGTTCTTGGCCTTGGCCGAGACGTAGAACATCTGGACACCGAGGAACGGCTGCATCTGGCCACCGCCGGCCAGCGAGGGCAGGCTGGTGATCTCGTACTTGATGCCGGCCTTCTTGGCGTTCGGCACCGACCAGGGGCCGGTGATGAAGAACGGCGCCTTGCCGCTGGTGAACAGGCCCTCGGCGTTGTCGTCGCCGACGTTGGTCGACAGGATCTTCTTCTTGCCGAGGTCGGCGAGGACCTGGGCGCCCTTGACGGAGCCCGCGCTGTTGACGATCACCTTGTTGGCGTCGTAGTCGCCGTTGGCCTTGGTGGCGAAGATGCCACCGTCGAAGGCGCTCAGGTAGGGGTAGCTGTAGTAGGCGTTGCCGGTCTTGCCGACGGCCTGGATGAGCACGTTGGTGACCTTGCCGCCCGACTTGGCCTTGGCGTCGGTGCCCATCTTGACGAGCTCGTCCATCGTCTTCGGAGCGGTGGGGGCCAGCTCGGTGTTGCGCATGAGGCCGATGTTCTCCACGGCGTAGGGCACGCCGTAGGTCTGGCCGTTGAACTTGGTCGCGGCGATGGAGTTCTCGGAGAACTTGCCCGCGACGTCGGCGGAGAGCTGGATCGGGGCGACGGCACCGTTCTGCACGAGCTCGCCGAGCCAGTCGTGGGCGCCGACGATGACGTCCGGGCCCTTGCCGACCTTGGTCGCGTCCTTGAACTGCTCACGGGTGTCGACCGAGATCTGCACGGCGACCTTGACGCCGTTCTCCTTGCCGAACTCCTCGGCGTACTTCGTGAGGATCGGCGCACGGTCGGCGTCGCTCCAGATCACGAGGTCGGCCGCAGCGTCACGGACGGGGGCCTCGGTGCCGGTCGGGGTGGGCGCCGGGGCAGAGGTGGTCGTCTCGGAGGCCGAGCTGGTCGAGGCCGAGGGGGAGGCGGCCTCGCCGCCACCGCCGCAGGCGCTCATGAGCAGCGCAGCGACACCCGTCACGGCCGCTGCGCCGAAGGCACGCTTGTGCATGAATTCTCCTTGGTGTGCGCAGGGCGCGTCCTTGCGGCCCTGACGGTGGCAGGAAGATAGCAAGAACTTTCAGCAAGACTGGCGCTAGCGCTGCAAGTTCTTGCACACGATTCGGTAACTCCTGCGCGCCGCAGCAGCCGCCGACCCGTACCCCGGCTCCGCCGCCCCATGGTGGACCGGTTGTGGCCAAATGTCGCGTCGTAGGACAGACTGACGCCACCGCGGGCACCGACGCCCGCAGGTTTTCACCTTTACAACGGATCGTCCGGCACGTTCCTGCCGGTGAAGGAAGGCAACGACGCCATGGCCACAGTCAAGTTCGACGAAGCGACCCGGATCTACCCGGGCAACGACACCCCCTCGGTCGACAAGCTCAACATCGACATCGAGGACGGGGAGTTCCTCGTCCTGGTCGGCCCCTCCGGGTGCGGCAAGTCGACGTCCCTGCGCATGCTCGCCGGCCTCGAAGAGGTCAACGAAGGCAAGATCTGGATCGGTGACCGCGACGTCACCAACCTCTCCCCCAAGGACCGTGACGTCGCCATGGTCTTCCAGAACTACGCGCTCTACCCGCACATGTCCGTCGCCGACAACATGGGCTTCGCCCTGAAGATCGCCGGCGTCGACAAGAGCGAGATCAACAAGCGCGTGCAGGAGGCGGCGAAGATCCTCGACCTCGAGCCCTACCTCGAGCGCAAGCCGAAGGCCCTCTCCGGTGGCCAGCGCCAGCGCGTCGCCATGGGCCGGGCCATCGTGCGCCAGCCGCAGGTGTTCCTCATGGATGAGCCGCTGTCGAACCTCGACGCCAAGCTCCGCGTGCAGACCCGCACCCAGATCGCCTCGCTGCAGCGCCGCCTCGGCGTCACCACGGTCTACGTCACCCACGACCAGATCGAGGCCATGACCATGGGCGACCGCGTCGCGGTGCTCAAGGACGGCATCCTCCAGCAGTGCGACACCCCGCGCCGCATGTACGACCACCCGAACAACGTCTTCGTGGCCGGCTTCATCGGCTCCCCCGCCATGAACCTGCTCGACGTGCCGGTGGTCGACGGTGGCGTGAAGCTCGGCACGGGCACCTACCCGGTGGCGCGCGAGCACCTCAAGGAGGCCCACGGCCAGAGCGTCACCATGGGTGTGCGGCCCGAGGACCTCAACCTCACCACCGAGGGCCAGGGCATCCCGGTCGTCGTCGACGTGGTGGAGGAGCTCGGCGCTGACGCCTACATCTACGGCACCGCCCACGAGGCCAAGCAGCACCAGGACTACGACGAGTCCGGCGCCGACCTGCCGCAGCGGCCGTTCATCGCCCGCGTCGACGGCCGTCGCCCCCCGCAGAAGGGTGAGACCGTCTACCTCGCCCCCAAGGAGGGCCACGTCCACATGTTCGACGTGGAGAACGGCAACCGCCTCGGCGACTGACACGACGGCTCGGTGCTCGGTCGCCGTCGCAACCGGCGACTGACCACCGACCGCATCGTGGGAGGGCGGCACCCGTGAGGGGTGCCGCCCTCCTCGCATCTGCCACGATGGCTGCGTGGCACTCGAGATCACCGCAGCCCGACCGGACCCGGCCCTGCTCGACCTGCCGTGGCACCTGCCGCTCGAGACCTGGCCGGAGGAGCACCTCGCCGCCCTGCCGCGCGGCATCTCACGGCACGTGGTGCGCTTCGTCCGGCTGTCGCACCGGGTGCTGGCGGTCAAGGAGATCAAGACCGACATCGCCTTCCGCGAGTACCACCTGCTCCGGGCACTGGGCCGCCTCGACCTGCCCTGCGTGGAGCCGTTCGGCATCGTGAGCGGCCGCGAGCAGGAGGACGGCACGGCCCTCGACGGCTGCCTCATCACCCGCCACCTGCAGTTCTCCCTCCCCTACCGCGCGCTGTTCAGCCAGACCCTGCGCCCGGACACCGCCAAGCGCCTCATCGACGCCCTCGCCGTGCTGCTCGTGCGCCTACACCTCGAGGGGTTCTGGTGGGGAGACGTCTCCCTCTCCAACACCCTCTTCCGGCGCGACGCCGGCGCGTTCGCGGCATACCTCGTCGACGCCGAGACGGGCGAGCTGCACCCGAGCCTGACCGCCGGGCAGCGCGCGCACGACCTCGAGATCGCCCGGGTCAACATCGCCGGCGAGCTGATGGACCTCGAGGCCGGCGGGCTGCTCCACGAGGCCGCCGACCCGATCGAGACGTCCAACCGGATCGTGACGCGCTACACCGACCTGTGGGAGGAGCTCACCGGCCTCGAGCGCTTCGAGAAGGGTGACCGCTGGCGCGTCGACGAACGGATCCGCCGGCTCAACGAGCTCGGCTTCGACGTCGACGAGCTGGCGATCTCGACCGACATCGGCGGCACCACGATCCAGATCCAGCCCAAGGTCGTCGACGCCGGCCACCACTCCCGCCGCCTGCTGCGCCTCACCGGCCTCGACGTCGAGGAGAACCAGGCCCGGCGGCTGCTCAACGACCTCGACTCCTTCCGTGCCTCGCAGGACCGCCAGGGTGAGGACGAGGAGATCGTCGCGCACGACTGGCTGGCCAAGATCTACGAGCCGGTCACCCGCACGGTCCCGCGCGAGTACACCGCCAAGCTGGAGCCGGCCGAGATCTTCCACGAGGTGCTCGAGCACCGCTGGTACATGTCGGAGAAGGCCAACCACGACGTGCCCATCGAGGACGCGATCAAGGACTACGTCGCGACGGTGCTGCCGGGCAAGCCCGACGAGAAGTCGGTGCTCGGCGTCGACACCGTCGAGATGCCGGTCGTGGCCATGCTCGGCGACGAGATCGGGGAGAGCTGAGCCGCCTGCGCGCTCCGGCCGCCCCTCAGTAGCGCGGCATCGACTGGGCCTCGAACCAGTCGCTCGAGTCCTTGCGCCACAGGAAGTAGACCGCCAGCGCCCCCACGAGGGTCGTCAGCGCGGACACCGCGAAGGCCAGTGGCATGGCACCCACCTGGGGCAGACTGGCGAGCAGGAAGACCGCGTTGAGGGCGAACAGCACCGTCGCCACGATGCGCGCCCAGCTGCGGCCCGTCCCGTTGGCCCATGCCATGAACAGCCACAGAGCCAGGGCGATGATGCCGAAGACGATGCCCATCGCCACACCGAGCGTGACGAACCCGTCGATCTGTTGGGGCGTGAGGCTTTCCGGCTGCCCGGCCATGGCGTCCTCGATGGACCGCCGCATGACGTCGTCGCTTGCCGGCGTCAGGAGCAGGCTGACGACGCTGAGGCCCGCCCCGGCCCACATCAGCCGCACGGCGTTGGTGGCCGACTGCGGCCGCGCGAGGTTCGCCTGGCCGGCCGGCAGTGGCGGGGTCGGCATGGGCCCGGACGCGGGCGGCATACCGGGGTAGCCCCCGGGCGACGGCGTTCCGGGGTAGCCGCTCGACGGCGGCATGCCGGGGTGGCCCTGGGACTCGGGGGGCGGCGGGTACGGACTGCTCATGACTCTCCTTGGTCGATGTCGGTGGCGAGGACGTCAGGCCCCGGGACACGAGCGCGCCCCGCGTGACCGCCTCGTGAGGCGGGCGCGGGGCGCGATCCGACGCTGCCGCACGGGCAACAGCCATCGGGCTGAGCCGGGCGTCAGGCGTTGGAGTTGGCCGTCATCGCGCCGGTGGCGATGAGGATGACCCACGTGATGAGGCCGAGCACCAGGAAGATGGTGCCGATGATGCCGCAGATCCGGCCCGCGTTGACCGTGCCACGGTTGGAGTAGGCACCGGGGTTGGCGTCGATCTCGCGGATCGCGTTGTTGCCCATGATCCACGCGACCGGGCCGAGCAGCTGGACGCAGACGATCGACAGGATGCCGAGGATGAGGATCAGGGTGCCCTTGGGGTGCTCGCGCGGACCCATCGGGCCGGACCCCTCGACGTAGCCCGGGGCGGGCGGCGGTGCGGAGTAGCCGCCGCCACCGGGAGGCGGCGGGTAACCCCCGCCACCGGGCGGCGGAGGCGGCGTGGAGCCGGAGTCGGACATGCGGTTCCCTTTCGCTGGCGCTCCCCCTTGGGCGCGACTGCAGCGAACGCTAGCGGAATCCTCCCCTTATGAGCGGGTTGCCCCGGCCGCGCGTCGCCGGGCGATCTCGTAGAGGGTCACGCCCGTCGCGATGCCCGCGTTGAGCGACTCCACGGCCGACGACATGGGGATCGAGACGATCTGGTCACACGTCTCGCCGACCAGACGGGACAGACCCTTGCCCTCCGAGCCCACCACGACCACGAGCGGCTCGGTGGCGAGCGCCAGCTCCGGCAGGGCGACGTCGCCGTCCATGTCGAGGCCGAGGATGAAGAAGCCGGCCTTGCGGAAGTCCTCGAGGCTGCGGGTGAGGTTGGAGGCCAGGGCCACCGGCACCCGGGCGGCGGCACCGGCCGAGGTCTTCCAGGCACTGGCGGTCATGCCCACCGACCGCCGCTCGGGGACGACGACCCCGTGACCGCCGAAGGCCGCCACCGACCGGATGATCGCGCCGAGGTTGCGCGGGTCGGTGATGCCGTCGAGGGCCACGACCAGCGGGATGCCCGGCGCCTCGGGGTCGATGAAGTCGGACGGGTGCGCGTACTCGTAGGGCGGCACCTGCAGCGCCAGGCCCTGGTGGACCGCGCCGTCGGTGAGCCGGTCGAGCTCCCCGCGCGGGGTCTCCAGGATCGCGATGCCGCGCTCGGTGGCGATCTTGAGCGCCTCGCGCACGCGGTCGTCGGCGTCGATGCGGCCGGCGACGTACATCGTCGCCACCGGCACGTCGGCACGCAGCGCCTCCACGACGGAGTTGCGGCCGGCCACCATCTCGCTCGAGGCCTTGGATCGCCGTCCTCCCGAACGGCCCTGGCCGGGGCGGGACGCGCCGGTCCGCTTGTCAGCGGCCTTGGCCATCTTGTGTGCCTTGTGGTGCGGCCGTTCGGTGGCCTTGGGCGTCGGGCCCTTGCCCTCGAGTCCGCGGCGACGCTGACCGCCCGACCCGACGGTGGCGCCCTTCTTGGAGGCGCCCTTGCGGATCGCCCCTCGGCGCTGGGAGTTGCCTGCCATGTGTGCCTCTCAGCCTTCGGTGCGCCGGGCGAGCGACCAGGTCGCACCCGAGGCGGTGTCTTCGATGTGGATGCCGACCGCGTTCAGCTGGTCGCGGATGGCGTCGGCCGTCGCGAAGTCGCGGGCCGCCCGGGCGGCAGCGCGCGCCTCGAGCTGCGCCCCGACAAGGGCGTCAAGGGCCAGCTGGGCCTCGTTGCCGCCGTTGGAGGCGCCACCGTCCCAGCGCGGGTCGAGCGGGTTGACGCCGAGCAGGTCGGTCATCGCCACGACCTGGGCGAAGGCCTCCGCCACGCCCTCGTCGTCACCGTCGTCGAGCGCCGTGTTGCCCGCGCGCACCGTCTCGTGCACCACCGCGAGCGCACCCGAGACGTTGAGGTCGTCGTCCATCGCCTCCGCGAAGGCCTCCGGGACGCGGCTGTGGTCGGGGGTGTTGTCGGCGGTGCCGTTCAGCGAGCGCATCGCCCGGCGCAGGAAGCCGTCGATGCGCTCGACGGCGGTGTCGGCCTCCTGGAGGGAGCCCTCGTGGTACTCGATCGTCGAGCGGTAGTGCGCCGCCGTGAGGTAGTAGCGGACCGCCAGCGGGCGGGCGACCTTCGTGACCTCGCTGACGACGAGCGAGTTGCCGAGCGACTTGCTCATCTTCTCGCCGGCGACGGTGACCCAGGCGTTGTGGAGCCAGAAGTTCGCGAAGTCCAGCCCCGCGGCGCGCGACTGGGCCTGCTCGTTCTCGTGGTGGGGGAAGCGCAGGTCGACGCCGCCGCCGTGGATGTCGAAGGCGTCGCCGAGGTACTTGCGGGCCATCGCCGAGCACTCGAGGTGCCAGCCCGGTCGTCCCACACCGAAGGGGGTGGGCCAGGAGGCGCTCACCGGCTCGGTCTCCTTGCGGCCCTTCCACAGCGCGAAGTCGCGGGGGTCGCGCTTGCCACGCGGGTCGGCGTCCTCGGCCGCCGCCATGTCCTCGATCTTCTGGTGGGTCAGCGAGCCGTACTCCGGGAAGCTGCGCACGTCGAAGTAGACGTCACCGCTGCCGTCGGGAGCCGGGTAGGCGTGGCCCTTCTCGATGAGCACCTGCATGAGCTCGACCATCTCGGGCACGTGGCCGGTGGCGCGGGGCTCGTAGGTCGGGGGCAGCACGCCGAGCAGGTCGAGCGCCCTGGCCGTCTCGATCTCGTTGCGGTACGACAGCGCGAACCACGGCTCGCCAGCCTCCGCCGACTTGGCCAGGATCTTGTCGTCGATGTCGGTGACGTTGCGCACCAGGGTGACCTGGTAGCCGTGACGGCCCTCGAGCCACCGACGCAGCACGTCGAAGGCGACGGCGAAGCGGACGTGACCGATGTGCGGGGCGCTCTGGGTCGTGAGCCCACAGATGTAGATCCCCACCTGACCGGGCACCAGGGGGGTGAAGTCGCGCAGCTGGCGCGCGGCGGTGTCGAACAGGCGGAGGCTCACGCGCGCAAGGTTACCCGCGGGTGCGTCCCCCGGACTAAACGAGCAGCAGGCTCACCCGGCCCCAAGCCCATCGCTCGGCGCTGGCTCAGCAGAGGTTGCTGCCGCAGGGGCATGCAGCAACGTGGGTGCCCGGCAGCAACTCGTGCTAGCAGAGGTTGCTGCAGGAAGGCTCGGGCTCAGTGGCCGCGGTCGACCCACTCCTGCAGGTGGGGCGCCTCCGCCGCGATCACCGTCGAGTCGCCGTGACCGGTCAGCACCACCGTCTCGTCGGGCAGGCTCAGCAGCTTGTCGCGGATCGAGTCGATGATCGTGGGGAAGTCGCTGTAGGAACGCCCCGTCGCGCCGGGTCCGCCGTTGAACAGGGTGTCCCCGCTGAAGAGCACGCCCAGCTCCGGGGCGTAGAAGCAGCAGGCGCCCGGCGAGTGCCCCGGGGTGTGGATGACGTGCAGGTCGACGTCGCCGACGGTGATGACGTCGCCGTCCTTCAGCTCACGGTCGGGGGTCACCGGGTAGAGCTGGTCCCACAGCACCCGGTCCTCCGGGTGCAGGTATGCCGGCGCACGGGTCGCGTCGCACACCTCGCCGACCCCGTTGATGTGGTCGTTGTGCGCGTGGGTGCACAGCACGCCCACCACCTTCCGCTCGCGCGGGATCGACTTCACGATCCGGCGGGCGTCGTGCGCCGGGTCGATGACCACGCACTCCTTGTCGTCGCCCACGATCCAGACGTTGTTGTCGACCTCCCACGAGCCGCCGTCGAGCTCGAAGGTGCCCGAGGTGACCAGCCGCTCGACCCGCACGCCGCCCTTGGACGGTGCGAGGTCCGGCATACCGGCGGTGTCGCTCACAGGACCACCACCGAGCGGAGCACCTCGCCGCGCTCCATCTTCTCGAACGCCTTCTCGACGTCGCCGAGGCCGATGCGCTCGGTGACGAAGGCGTCGAGGTCGAAGCGGCCCTGGCGGTAGAGGTCGACCAGCATGGGGAAGTCGCGGCTCGGCAGGCAGTCGCCGTACCAGCTCGACTTCAGCGCACCGCCGCGGCCGAAGATCTCGATCATCGGCAGGGTCACCTGCTTCTCGGGCGTCGGGACGCCGACCAGCACCACGGTGCCGGCGAGGTCGCGGGCGTAGAACGCCTGCTCGTAGGTCTCGGGCCGGCCGACCGCCTCGACCACGACGTCGGCGCCGAACCCGCCGGTCGCCTCCTTGATGGCCTCCACCGGGTCGGTCTTGGTGCTGTTCACGGTGTGGGTGGCGCCGAAACGCCTTGCGGCGTCGAGCTTCTCGTCGTCGATGTCGACGGCCACGATGGTCGTCGCGCCGGCGAGCTGGGCCCCCGCGATGGCCGCGTTGCCCACGCCGCCGCAGCCGATGACGGCGACCGAGTCGCCCATGCCCACGCCGCCGGTGTTGACAGCCGCGCCGAAGCCGGCCATCACGCCGCAGCCGAGCAGGCCGACCGCGGCGGCGTCGGCCTCGGGGTCGACCTTGGTGCACTGGCCCGCGGCGACGAGGGTCTTCTCGATGAACGCCCCGATCCCCAGCGCCGGGCTCAGCTCGGTGCCGTCGGTGAGGGTCATCTTCTGCTTGGCGTTGTGCGTGGCGAAGCAGTACCACGGCTTGCCCTTCTGGCAGGCGCGGCACTGGCCGCAGACCGCTCGCCAGTTGAGGATGACGAAGTCGCCGGGTGCCACGTCGGTCACGCCCTCGCCGACCGCCTCGACGATGCCGGCCGCCTCGTGGCCGAGCAGGAAGGGGAACTCGTCGTTGATACCGCCCTGCTTGTAGTGCAGGTCGGTGTGGCACACCCCGCAGGTGTGCACCTTGACGACGGCCTCACCCGGTCCCGGGTCGGGCACCACGACGTCGACCACCTCGACGTCGGCGTCCTTGCTGCGGGCGATGACTCCCTTGACGGTCTGGGGCATGCGGTCCTCCTCGGGTGGGCCAGGGGTCGGTATGCCGCCACCCTACGGCCCGTGCCGAGCCCCGGCGCGGGCGCAGCTGGGCCGAGGCAGACCGCTTCTCGGGGCTGGGAACACCTGCTCCACCCGCGGAACCACCACACCGCCCGGAGAGGGGCCCTTCGGCTCTCCCCGGCGGCACGGGGTGGGCGCAGCCTGAGGCCGTTGGAAGGAGGTGTACTGATGAAGCTGACATTCCGGGACGCCATCGCCTCCCTGCTCATCGTGGCCATCGCGGTGCCGTACGTCGGCTACCTGGTGTACGACGAGATGCCCTTCATCGAGGACGCGCGCGGCATGTCCGCGGTCGGCCTCGTGCTGGGAGCCATCGCCTTCCTGGTGCTCCAGAGCGGCAACGCCGACGACCGCGTCGGCGCCGGTGAGGGTGTGGCAGCGATCGTGTCGATGAGCCTGGGCCTGGCCGCGCTGCTGCTGGCCGAGACGGCCGCCGCCGAGGTCCTCCTCGCGGTCTTCATGGGCTCGATCCTGCTGGTCTACGCCTTCGAGGTCGCCGACCACGCGGGGCTGGTCCACGCCCACGCCGGGCCCCACGCCCACTGAGGCCCAGGCGACGCGGCCCTGCGCAACGAGGGGCCGGTGCACCGCACCGGCCCCCTCTCCCTGCCGGTCGTCACCCGACCGGGTGGACCAGGGCGGTCGCGATCGCCGCGGCTCCCTCACCACGGCCGGTGAGGCCGAGCCCGTCGGTGGTGGTGCCACTGACCGACACCGGCGCGCCGCACGCCGCCTCGAGGGCGGCCTGGGCCTCCTCGCGGCGCGTGCCGATCTTGGGGCGGTTGCCGACGACCTGAACCGCGACGTTCCCGATCTCGAAGCCGGCCTCACGGACCAGGCGAGCCGCCTCCGCGAGCAGCGCGACACCCGACGCCCCGGCCAGCTCCGGCCGCGAGGTCCCGAAGTGTGCGCCGAGGTCACCGATGCCGGCGGCCGAGAACAGTGCGTCACAGGCGGCGTGCGCGGCCACGTCGGCGTCCGAGTGGCCCTCGAGCCCGCGCTCCCCCGGCCAGAGCAGCCCGGCCAACCACAGCTCGCGCGCGCTGCCCTCTGGTGCGAAGGCGTGCACGTCGACGCCCACGCCCACCCGCGGCATACCGGTCTGCCTCATGGGCGCCATCCAACCACCAGCCGATCAGTCGGCTGCGTAGTCGTACGTGACCGAGGTCAGCAGGGTGTGCCGCCGCAGCTCCGGAGCCGACTCCGAGGGGCCTTCCGAGCGGGCGTACGCCCAGAACAGGTGGCGCTGGCGACCCGGCGCGCCGGGCACGGCGGCATACGCACTGGCGCCCGAGCCAACGATGCGCAGGTCGTTGTCCACGGGTGCCTGCGGCACGCCCTCGAGGCAGGACTGCTCGACCTCGCGGGGCGCGACGGCCAGGCCGAAGCGGGTCTGGGCCTGCTCGGCCCAGGCCCGCACCTCGGCACAGGCCCGAGGGAGCCCCCCAGCCGGCACCGTTCGGCGCCACGCGACCGTCGCCGAGGTGGGGTCCTTCGCCGGGTCGAGGTGCACGACGGCACGACCCAGCCGCAGGACGCTGGGGGGCGGCCCCTCGCCAGAAGACGGGGCCAGCAGTGACTGCGGGGCGCTGGGGTCCTCCACGACCCACGACGCGGAGGGCGCCCCGAGGGCGGCGAGCGCCGCAGCGCCCTTCTCGACGGGCGAAGGCCCGTCGGTGCACCCGGTGAGGGAGGAAAGGGTCGCCAGGGCGAGGGCGAACCACACCCGCCTGGTCAGGCCCCCGGCTGCGCGCACAGAGCACAGCATGGCGGCTGGCGACCGGGCCGGCCACGTTTCCGGCAGACGGCCGGAAACGTGGTCGCACCACCCAGCGCCACGCCGATAGCCTGCAGCCGCATGAGCGAGCCCCTGGCGATCCCCGTCCTCACCGGCCCCACCGTGACCCTGCGCCCGCACGTGGACGCCGACCTCGGGCCGATCGTCGAGCGCTGCGCCGACCCCGACAGCATCCGGTGGACGACCGTGCCCACGCCCTACACCGAGGACATGGGTCGGGAGTACCTCGCCGAGATCATGCAGCAGTCCGAGAAGCAGATCTCCTGGGCCATCGAGCGCGAGGGTGCCTACGCGGGCACCATCGACCTGCGGGCGTGGAGCCGCGAGCCGGGACACAGCAGCGGCAACATCGGGTTCGTCACCCACCCCCGCGTGCGCGGACTCGGCGTGATGTCGGAGGCCGTGGGGCTGGTCCTCGACCACGCCTTCACCGACCTCGGGTGGGAGCTGGTGGCCTGGCAGGCCAACGTGGGCAACTACGCCAGCTACAAGGCCGCCTGGCGCAACGGCTTCCCGGTGCCGCAGCTCGTCCCGGCCCTGCTCGACCACAAGGGCCGCATGCTCGACGGCTGGCACTCGGTGCTCGAGCCCGACCTGCCTCGCGACCCCGTGGCCCCGTGGGACGAGGTGTGCGCCGTGCTGAAGGAGCACGAGCGCACGGCCCGCCGCCCCGGTTAGCCCTGGCGCTCCTCGCGCAGGTAGACCGCCGCGACCGCCAGGTCGTGGGGCGTGGTCACCTTCATGGCGCGGGAGTCGCCGGGCACGACGACGACGGGCTCGCCGAGACGTTCGACCAGCCCGGCGTCGTCGCTGGCCGACGCGCCGCCGGCGTGCGCCCGCTGGAGCAGCGTGCGCGTGAAACCCTGGGGCGTCTGCACCGCCCGGAGATGGTCACGATCGGGCGTTCCCCGCACGCGGCCGTCGCCGTCGACCGTCTTGACGGTGTCGGCGACCGGGAGTCCTGGCACCACGGCCGGGTTGCCCGCCTCGACCGCGGCGATGACCGACTCGAAGAGCTCGGCCGGCGCGAGAGCCCGGGCCGCGTCGTGCACGAGGACGACGTCGTCGTCAGGGCGCAACGCCGCCAGACCCGCGGCGACCGAGGCCGTGCGCTCGGCGCCCCCGGCCACGACGTCGACGACCTCGGGCCGGGCCGTGGCGTCGGCGACCGCCCGGGCCGCGTCGAGGTGGGTCTGCGGCGCGACCACCACCACGTGGCCGACAGCACGAACGGCGAGCGCGCGGCTCAGGGCATGCCCGAGCAGCGGCTCGCCGTTCAGTGTCACAAATGCCTTTGGCTCAGCAGCGCCGAGCCGAGTGCCCTGTCCTCCTGCAACGAGGACGACAGCGACGCTCAGGAGGCGAGGACCTCGTCGAGGATGGCCTCGGCCTTGTCCTCGTTGGTCTTCTCCGCCAGGGCCAGCTCGGAGACGAGGATCTGGCGGGCCTTGGCCAGCATGCGCTTCTCACCGGCGGACAGGCCGCGGTCCTTGTCGCGGCGCCACAGGTCGCGGACGACCTCGGCCACCTTGATGACATCGCCGGAAGCCAGCTTCTCGAGGTTCGCCTTGTAGCGGCGCGACCAGTTGGTGGGCTCCTCGGTGTGCGGAGCCCGGAGAACCTCGAAGACCTTGTCGAGCCCGTCCTGGCCGACGACGTCGCGGACGCCCACGAGATCGCAGTTCTCGGCAGGGACCTCGATGGTCAGATCACCCTGAGCCACCTTGAGCTTCAGGTAGAGCTTGTCCTCGCCCTTGATCGTGCGGGTGTTGATTTCTTCGATCAGTGCAGCCCCGTGGTGCGGGTACACGACCGTTTCGCCGACCTTGAAAACCATGTGCTGTTTTCCCCTTTCGCGACCTCCAGAATAACACGACGCGCCCTCCAGAGGAACTTGAGCCTTCGACGTTTCCGCAGGTCAGAGCCTCTTTTCGCCGGAAATTCCTCCGTGGGACGCTCTTGACAGACGCGGCTGTGTCGTGCAACGCGCACGGGTGCGCGTTGCGAATGCGGTCCCCGGTACGCTGTCACCCGTGATGCGCCGAACCCTTTCTCCTGCCCGTGTCGCCCGCCGTCTCGTGCCCTTGGCAGCTGCCGCGGCCGCGCTCGGGCTGGCCGGGTGCCAGGTGACCAACCCGATCCAGACCGACGAGCCGTACATCCCCGGCGACGGCGTGCCGGTCGACCTCGAGCAGGTGCAGATCCGCAACCTCGTGGTCGTCTCGGAGACCGAGGGCGGCGCGGGCACGCTCTCGGGTCATGTGGTCAACCGTGCCGGCGAGCCGGTGACCGTCACCTTCGCCGGCGAGGGGGGCGCGAACGCGAGCATCCAGGTGCCGGCCTACGCCGACGAGTCCCTGTCCACACAGACCCCGGTCACGCTGACCCCCGTGACGGCCAAGCCGGGTGCGGTGGCCACGCTGCAGGTGAGCACCCAGGCCGCCGGCAGCAACATCGTGGAGGTGCCGGTGGTCACGCCCGAGGGCTACTACGAGACCCTCGCCCCCTGACCGTCCCCTCCCCAGCCCGGTCGGCCTCGGTTCAGTCGGACTCGAACTTGTAGCCCAGACCGCGCACGGTCACGATGTGGCGCGGGTTCCCGGGGTCCGGCTCGATCTTGGCCCGCAGCCGCTTCACGTGGACGTCGAGGGTCTTGGTGTCGCCGACGTAGTCGCTGCCCCAGACCCGGTCGATGAGCTGCATCCGGGTCAGCACCCGGCCGGTGTTGCGCAGCAGCATCTCCAGCAGCTCGAACTCCTTCAGCGGCATGGAGGCCTGCTCGCCGTTGACCGTCACCACGTGGCGCTCGACGTCCATCCGCACCGGCCCGGCCTCCAGCGTCGCCGGCAGCAGCTCCTCGGGCTCGGCACGCCGGCGCAGGACCGCCTTGATCCGGGCCAGCAGCTCGCGGGACGAGTACGGCTTGGTGACGTAGTCGTCGGCGCCGATCTCCAGGCCGACGACCTTGTCGATCTCGCTGTCCTTCGCGGTGAGCATGATGACCGGCACGCTCGAGCGCTGTCGAAGCGCACGGCACACGTCCGTGCCGCTGAGCCCCGGGAGCATCAGGTCGAGCAGCACCAGGTCCGCGCCGGCGCGGTCGAACTCCTCGAGCGCCTCCGTGCCGGTCTCTGCGACCGAGACCTCGTAGCCCTCCTTCTTCAGCAGGTAGGACAGCGGGTCGGAGTACGAGACCTCGTCCTCCACCACCAGGATGCGGGTCATTCGGCGGCCTCTCGTTGCGGGTCGTGGGTCGAGCCGTTCTCCCCGGAGCGGTCGGCTGCCGCGGGGAGGCGGATGGTGAAGGTGGAGCCGCGGCCCTCCCGGCTCCAGACGGTGACGTCACCGCCGTGGTTGGCGCAGATGTGCTTGACGATCGCCAGGCCGAGCCCGGTGCCACCGGTCGTCCGCGACCGTGCCGCGTCCACGCGGTAGAAACGCTCGAAGATCCGGCCCTGCTCGCTCTCGGGGATGCCGTGCCCGCGGTCGGCCACGCTGATCTCGACGGCGTCCCCGGCCCGGCGGACCCCCACCGCCACCCGGGTCCCCTCGTCGGAGTAGGCGATGGCGTTGCCGATCAGGTTGCGCACCGCGGTGACCAGCAGCTCCTCGTCGCCGAAGACCTTCAGGTCGGGCTCGGCGGCCTCGGCCAGCTCGATCTGACGGGCGTCGGCCTCCACCCGCGAGCGCTCGAGCGCCTCGTGCACGGCGGAGCTGATGTCGACCAGGCGGGGCTCGTGCAGCACGTCGGCGACCTGCAGGCGCGAGAGGTCGACGATCTCCTTGACCAGGTGGCTCAGCCGGGCCGCCTCGACCTGCATGCGCCGCGCGAACCGCTCCACCGCCTCGGGGTCGTCCTTGGCATCGGCCACCGCCTCGGCCAGCAGCCCGATCCCGCCCACGGGGGTCTTCAGCTCGTGGCTGACGTTGACCACGAAGTCACGCCTGACCTCCTCGAGGCGGTGCGCCTCGCTGCGGTCGTCGAGCAGCAGGAGCACCTGGCTGCTGCCCAGCGGCGCCACCCGAGCCTGCATGAAGACGCGCCCGCGGCCGAGCGGCCCGCGCGACAGCTCGAGCTCGGCCTCGCGGATCACCCCGTCACGGCGCACCTGCCTGGCCAGCTCCCGCAGCTCGGCGTGCGCGAGCTCCTGCCCGCGGACCAGCCCGTAGGACACCGCGGCCGGCGAGGTGGTGATCACGGCGTCGGAGGAGTCGACGACGATGGCGCTCGAGCGGAGCACCGCGAGCACGTCGCCGACGCCTGCGGGCAGTGCCGGCGGCTGTTCCGGCTCGGGCACCTCGTGCATCTGCCGCTCGGAGTAGCGCACGGCGAGCACGGCGAACACCCCGATGACGAGTCCGGCGAAGCCGGACAGCACGGCGGCGGTTCCCACGTCCACGAGACTCAATGTACGCACAGAAAACGGCATCAATGAGCACGGCGGGCTGTCCCCCGCTCCGGGGTTCCCTTATGTTCATCTCGGGGCCCCCACACGTTCACAGCCCCGTGCCACCCTCGCACCGACGAACCCCGGCTGCCACCACCTGGCGACGACCCTGCGACCCAAGGACGACAAGCACCCATGCGCCACGCGTTCCACGAGGACCTCGACAAGATCTCCGACCAGCTCGTCGAGATGACCAGGCTGGTCGGCTCCGCCATGTCGCGCGCCACCACCGCTCTGCTGGATGCCGACATCCAGCTGGCCCAGACGGTCATCGACGGCGACAAGGCCGTCGACGCGATGCGCGAGGCGATCGACGAGCTCGCCATCGACCTGCTCGCCCGGCAGAACCCCGTCGCCACCGACCTGCGCATCATCGTCACGGGCATGCGGATGAGCTCCGACCTCGAGCGCATGGGCGACCTGGCCCGCCACATCGCCAAGGTGGCGCGCCTGCGCTACCCGGACACGGCCGTGCCCGCGGAGGTGCGCTCCGAGATCGTGCAGATGGGCAACGTCGCCGGCGAGATCGTCGCCAAGGCCGGCTCGGTGATCGCGTCGAAGGACGTCAAGGCCGCTGCGGAGCTCGACCGCGACGACGACGCCATGGACGACCTGCACCGCGAGCTGCTGAACCGGCTCATGGAGGGTCCGTGGAAGTACGGCGTGCAGTCCGCCGTCGACCTCGCCCTGATCAGCCGCTACTACGAGCGCTTCGCCGACTGGGCGGTCACTGTCAGCCACCGCGTCATCTACCTCGTCACCGGCGAGTGGGACGAGGGGATCACGAGCATGGACCACGAGGAGCAGGAGGACGACGCGACCGACTGACCCGGTCGCCCTTCGCCACCTCGCAGAGGTGGACAGGCCCGGTATGCCGTGTGCACGGCATACCGGGCCTGTCGCGTGTTCCGGGAAAGGCGCGGCGCGCTCTCAACCTCCGCCATGCTTGCCGGCGTCTCTCCAGTCACAGGGACCACACCGGCGGGAAGGCAGCGGATGGATGCGGGAGCGGAAGAGGAGTTCCGCCGGTTCGTGCAGGCGCGGTGGCCCGCGCTGGTGCGGACCGCCTACCTCCTCACGGGTGACCGCGGTCGCGCCGAGGACCTGGTGCAGCAGACGCTGGTGAAGGTGCACCGGCGCTGGCCGCACATCGCGAGCGCGGAGTCTCCCTACGCGTACACCCGGGCGGCGCTCGTCAACGAGTCCACCTCGTGGTGGCGGCGGCGCCGGGTCGCGGAGACCCTGGGCGAGATCCCGGCCCACGTCGACCGCGCCCCGTCCGACGGGTTCGGGGCTGTGGACACGCGGGACGAGCTCGCCCGGGCCGTGCTCCAGCTCCCGCCGCGGATGCGGGCCGTGATCGTGCTGCGCTACTTCGACGACCTGTCCGAGGCCGAGACGGCGTCGGCCCTCGGCATGTCGGCCGGCTCCGTGAAGAGCCAGGCCTCGCGTGGCCTGGCCCGGCTGCGCACGGTGCTCACCGAGACCCGCAGCCTGGGCGAGAGGAGCCTGTCATGAGCATCGAGAGCCAGCTGCGCGAGGCCCTCGCGGCCCGCGCCGACGAGGTCGCGGTGGGCGCCGACGACCCCTACGAGCGGGTGGCCGGAGCCATCGCGGCCAGCCGGCGCCGTCGCCGCGGCGTCGCTGCTGGTGCCGTGGCCGTGGTGGCGGCCGTCGCGGTGGCCGTGCCGCTGCTCGGTCAGGGGCAGGACCGCACGGCGCCCCCGGCGAGGGACAACCAGACCGTCGCCGCGGTCCCGACGGACCCGGCACTCTGGAAGTCTATGCGGACGTGGCCGACGCGCGGCGGACTCGCCCGCGACACCGCCTTCGTGGAGGCGGCCTCGAAAGCGGTCGCACCGGAGGGCAACGCGCTCTACGCCGAGGACCTGACGCGCAACCGCGTCGTCGTCTTCTGGGTGCCGACGGCGGACCCGGGCATGCCCGCAGGCATGCTCAGGGTCGCCTCCGGCCCGCGCGGCGCCTCGGCCGACCAGCTCGCGACGCAGCACGAGGCGCCCGCAGCATCGGCGGACGCCGTCGTCTTCCGCGAGGGGGCGGACGGGGGCGGCCGGCTCGTCCTGCTGACCCGGCCCAGCGAGCGCGAGGCGCAGCTGTCCGACGGGGTGGAGATCAGCCCCGACGGCACCGTCTCGCGGACCTGGCAGCCACTGCGCCTGACCGGCGGCCTGGGCACGGCCCAGCCCCGGGCACCCCTGTCGCTCAACCGCGTGCAGGTGGCGGGGTACGACGGCCCGGTCACCCTCGCGGCGGGCACCGTGCCCACGGGGCAGCCGCTGCCCGAGGGGGCGGGGATCTGCATGGACTGCGCTGGCGAGGTGTTCCGGCAGCGCGCTGAGCAGGGGGTGAGCGAGTCGGTGGCCCAGCGCCTCGGGCTGGCCGCCGACCAGGTGGCCACGACCACGCGCTACTCGGGCCCGGTCGACGCCGCGGCGGCGGGGGCGTCGGGAGTCACCGACGCCACGGCGGCCGGCGCGAGCCACACCCTCTACGTCGGCGACACCACCGTTCCCGGCGGCGGCATCCTGCGCTCGGTGATCCTGGTGTCGTCGTTCGCCGGCGGCTCCGGCTCCGCGACCGAGCTCGCCAGCGCCGTGCCGATCGACGCCTCCACGGCAGCGAACCGGCCGGTGGTCGTCGGAGGCCTCCGCGCCCCGGGCTCCGGCGCGGTGCTCGAGATCTTCGCCCCGGGTGCGGGTTCGGTGGCGCTGGTGTCGTCGGCACCCAGCCTGTGGCCGGACGCCGGCGCGGTGCTCAGCGCGGGCCGGGCGCGGGTCGACCTCGCCGACGCGGAGTTCAGGCAGCACTACTCCGTCGAGCCCTTCGACGCGTCGGGCCGGTCGCAGGGCACGTTCCCGATCGAGCTGCCGAACGCCGGCGACCCGTTCGACGTCCAGCCCGGCGGGTAGCCGCCGGACCCCCGGACCCCCGCCGCGGGAAGACGAGCAGGCCCGGTGTGCCGCGTGGGCGGCATACCGGGCCTGTCCCGTTGTGGGGGTGGGCGCCTCAGCGGCGCTGGCCCTGGGCGGCCACCGCGGCGGCGGCCTCGGCGGCGGCCTCAGGGTCGAGGTACTCGCCGGGCTTGGTCGGCATGAAGTCCTCGCCGAGGGTGTAGACCAGCGGCTGGCCGGTCGGGATGTTCAGCGCCGCGATGTCCTCGTCGCTGATGCCGTCGAGGTGCTTGACCAGGCCGCGCAGGCTGTTTCCGTGGGCGACGACGAGCACGGTCTGGCCGGTGCGCAGGTCGTCCTGCAGCGGGCCCTCCCAGTAGGGCATGAACCGGGCGATGACGTCCTTGAGGCACTCGGTGCGCGGCACCTCGATGCCGGCGTAGCGCGGGTCGCCGGACTGGTCGTACTCGGCGCCGACCTCGATGGGCGGCGGCGGGGTGTCGAACGAGCGGCGCCACAGCATGAACTGCTCGTCGCCGTACTTCTCGCGCGTCGCCGCCTTGTCGAGGCCCTGTAGCGCGCCGTAGTGCCGCTCGTTGAGACGCCAGTCGCGGCGCACCGGGATCCAGTGGCGGTCACAGGCGTCGAGGGCGAGGTTGGCCGTGTTGATGGCCCGGCGCAGCACCGACGTGTGCACGATGTCCGGCAGGACGCCCTTCTCCTTGAGCAGCTCGCCGCCGCGGACCGCCTCGGCGCGGCCCTGGTCGTTGAGGTCGACGTCGACCCAGCCGGTGAACAGGTTCTTGGCGTTCCAGTCGGAGTGCCCGTGGCGCAGCAGGACGAGGGTGTATGCCGTCATGGCGCCAAGGCTAGCGGGGCCCCTCAGTCCTCGAGCAGGTGCCGGAAGGCCTCGAGGTTGCGGGTGGACTCGCCGCGCGAGACGCGCCAGGCCCACTCCTTCTTCATGGAGCTGAGGAAGCCGATGGCGAGCAGCTCGTTGAAGTGCGCGTCGGCGGCCTGCAGCAGGGCGCCGAGCAGCTGGTCGAGGTAGTGGGCGTCGACACCGGCGGCCGGGACGCGCCCGGTGACGTAGACGTCGCCGGACGTGTCGATGGCGTAGGCAAGGCCGGGCAGCCGCAGGTTCTTGCGGAGCAGGTAGCGGTAGAACTCCTCGTGGTTCTCGTCCGGGTTGCGGATGACGAACGCCGAGACCGAGAGCGTCGACTCGGTGACGACCAGCGAGGCCACGGTCTTGAGCTTCTTCTCGCCGGGGAGGGTCACCACGAACTCGCCCTCGCGCGCGCCCTGCTCCCACGGGATGTCCGACTCGGCGAGGTGGTCCTCGACGACCTGCGCCAGGGAGGCTGCGGTGGTCACGGGACCACCGCCGCGGGGATGCCGTGCAGGGCGGCGGCGTCACCGATGGGCGACGGCGTCCGTTCCCGGCAGGCCTGGTGGTAGACGTCGAGGAGGCGGTCGGTGGTGCGCTCCCAGCCGAACTGCCCGGCGTGGCGCACGGCCCGCTCGGAGAGCTCGGCGCGCCGACCCGGGTCGAGCAGCAGGGCCTCGAGGTTGTCCGCCCAGCGCCGCGGGTCGTGGCCGTCGACGAGCACCCCCGCGTCGCCGACAGCCGTCGGCAGGCCACCCACGTCGGCCGCGACGACCGGCGTGCCGCACGCCTGCGCCTCGACGGCGACGAGGCCGAACGACTCGCTGTGCGAGGGCACCGCGACGAGGTCGGCGGCGCGGTACCACCGGGCCAGCTCGGCTCGCGGCACGGGCTTGACGAACCGCACGTCGGCGGCGATCCCCAGGTCGCGGGCGAGGTCCTCGAGTGAGTGCGGGTGGGCCAGGCCGGAGCCGCTCGGGCCGCCCAGGACGGCCACGACGAGCTGGCCGCGCCACTGCGGGTGGCGTGCGAGCAGCTCGGCTGCCGCCTTGACGAGCACCTCGGGCGCCTTCAGCGGCTGGATGCGCCCGACGAACAGGAGAACCTTGGCGTCCTGGGGCAGGCCCACCCGGGCCCGTGCCTCGCGCTGGTCGCCGGGGGTGAAGAGCGACAGGTCCACCCCGGGCGGGACGACGACGACCTTGTCGGGGTCGGCGCCGTAGAGGCCGACCAGCTCGTCGGCCTCCTTGTCGGTGTTCGCGATGAGGCGGTCGGCGGCCTCGACCACCTGTGCCTCCCCGATCTCGCGCCCCGGCGGCTCGGGGCTGTCTCCCTCGGCGAGGTGGGCGTTCTTGACCCGCGCCATGGTGTGCATGGTGTGCACGAGCGGCACGTGCCAGCGGTCGTGCGCGAGCCACCCCACCTGGCCGGAGAGCCAGTAGTGGGAGTGCACCAGGTCGTAGTAGCCCTCGGGGGCGTGGGCAGCCGTGCGCATGACACCGGCGGCGAAGGCGCAGAGCTGGCCGGGCAGGTCCTCCTTGCCCAGGCCCTCGTAGGGGCCCGCGGGGACGTGCCGCACCAGCACCCCGGGAGTCAGCTCCACCACGGGGTCGAGCTCTGCGGTGGTGGTGCGGGTGAAGACCTCCACCTCGACGCCGCGGCGGGCGAGCTGGCGGGCGACCTCGACGACGTAGACGTTCAGTCCCCCGGCGTCGCCGGTGCCCGGCTGCTCGAGGGGCGAGGTGTGCACGCTGAGCATGGCGACCCGGCCGAGGGTGTCACACAGGGGCATCTCCCGATTGTCCCACGGGAGCGGGGGCCGGCCTGCCGCCTGCGCCTGCGTCATGGGTCACTGCGGGCATGGGTGGCTGCGGGCATGAGTCACTGTGGGCGCGGGTCGGGACGCGACGACACCGTCAGGACCGCGGCCTGCGACCAGACGTGCACGTCGAGGCGACCGGTCGATCGCTGGTCCACCCCACGGACCACACCCGCCGGCCCGATCGCGACGTCCGTGCCCAGCACCGTGGTGAAGGCGGGGTCGCTGCGGCCGGTGTCCGCCGGGAGCCAGTAGGCGTTGCGGCGCAGGTTGCGGAACGGCAGCACAGGCGGCAGGCCGGTCGTCGCGGGCTTGTGGGCGAGGTGGACCACGACACCACTTGCCTGCGGCACGCTCACGCCGACGCGCACCACCGGCCCGGCGAGCTCGATGCGCAGCTCCATCGGCAGGCTCACCTCCCCGTCGGAGACCTCGCCGAGGTAGGTCGCCCGACCGGGGAGGAAGCGCAGGTCGGTGATGCGCACGTGGTTGTACTCGCGCTCGATCTTCTCCGTCGTGTCGTTGCCGCTGCCCTCGACGGTCCCGACGACGGCGGAGACGAGCGACCCGCGCAGCACCGTCTCGCTGAGGATGTCGTCGCCGTGGCTGAGCCGCAGCCCCGAGTCGTAGAGCGAGGCGGTGACGCCGCCGCCCAGCGTCGCGATGCCGCGGGCCTGCTCGTCGATCTGCAGCATCCCGGGCTCGACATCGGCCATGCCGCTGTCGCGGCCGAGCCAGCCGGGAACCCACGAGCTGAGGCCGAGGGCCGCGAGCGCGCTCAGGGACAGCACGAGCGCGAGCATGCTCTTGCTGACGTCACGCTTGGGCCGGGCCACGGTCCAACCCTAGGACCGGGACCCGCCATCAGCAGGGCGCCCCGTACCCTGCGGGCGTGGCGAGGCAGCGGCCGGTGGGCACCATCACCCGCGGCACCACCAACCCCAACCGCCTGCGCCGGGTCGACCGGTGGCTCGCGGGGCCGCAGGCCTGGCGGCTGCGCCGGCACCGGCACGCCCCGGTGGTCGTCGACCTCGGCTACGGCGCCTCACCGGTGACCGCCGTCGAGCTCCACGACCGGCTGCGCCGGGTGAGACCCGACGTGCAGGTCGTCGGCATCGAGATCGACCCCGAGCGGGTGGCGGCTGCGCGGCCACTCACGCGACCGGGGCTCCGCTTCGGGCTCGGCGGCTTCGAGGTGCCTCTCGAGGCGGGCGCCCGGCCCACGGTGGTGCGCGCCTTCAACGTGCTGCGGCAGTACGACGAGGCTGACGTGCACGCCGCCTGGGCCCAGGTGCAGGCGCGGCTGGCCGACGACGGGCTCCTCGTCGACGGCACCTGTGACGAGCTGGGGCGCCGCAGCACGTGGGTCGCGGTCGACCGCTCAGGCCCGCGCTCGCTGACCCTCTCGTGGCGGCTGCGCGGCCTCGAAGCGCCGTCCGAGATAGCCGAGCGGCTGCCGAAGGCGCTGATCCACCGCAACGTCGAGGGCGAGGGCGTGCACGGCTACCTGGCCGCGCTCGACCGGGCCTGGGCCCACAGCGCTCACCACGGCTCGTTCGGGGTGCGGCAGCGCTTCCTCGCCATGGCGAACGTGCTGCGCGAGGAGGGCTGGCCGCTGCTCGACGGCCCGAGCCGCTGGCGGCTCGGGGAGCTCACCGTCGCCTGGGACGCGGTCGAGCCCGGGGGTCAGCGGGCGTAGTCGTCCTCGAGGCGCACGATGTCCGCCTCGTCGAAGTCGCCGAAGGCGATCTCGAGCAGCCGGCCGGGCTGGTCGCTCTTGTTGGCCATGCGGTGCACGGTGTGCGCCGGGACCCAGACCGTCTCGCCGGGCTCGGCCGCCCAGGTGCGCTCCCCCACGGTGACCTCGATCGGCACGTCGAGGACCTGCCACATCTCGCCGCGGTGCTCGTGCGTCTGCAGCGACAGGCGGTGCCCCGGCTCGACGGTGATGACCTTGACGGTCACCGGCTCGTTCGAGACGAACTGCTGGAACTGCCCCCACGGGCGCTCGACGGTGAAGATCTCCCCGCGCGGGTCCTGACGGTCAGACATGACTCCCCTTGATGGCCGGTGCGGCAACGGCCGCTGATTGTGCCCGATGTCCCCGCCGGGCCTCACCACGGGCCGTAGGGGCCCTGGGACGAGCCACGCCCGCGGCCGCTCACCTGCTGCAGCGCCGGGCGCACGTCGGCGAGGTAGATGCCGGCGCCGACGACTGCGAGGATGCCGAAGAGGTTGAGCGGTGAGAAGAAGGTGACGAAGCCCACCAGCGCGCTGACCCCGGTGACGATCAGCCAGAACTGCTTGGTGCGCTTGCCCGCAGCGACATAGGCGTCCGGGCGGTGGCGCAGGGCGTCGACGAACGCGAACACCTCGAGGGCCAGGGCGGCGAGGCCGAGGAGGAGCGCCACGGTGCTCTGCGCGGAGCCGATGAAGTTCATACGGCAAAGCCTACGGTGTCAGCACGTGCTCAGACGTCCACCACGAGCGTGACCGGCCCGTCGTTGACGAGGCTGACCTCCATCATCGCCCCGAAGCTGCCGGTGGCGACCTCGACGCCCCGCTCGCGCAGGGCCGCGACGACGGCGTCCACCACCGGTTCGGCGACGTCACCCGGCGCCGCGCCGTTCCACGACGGCCGGCGCCCCTTCTTCGTGTCGGCGTAGAGGGTGAACTGGCTGACCACGAGCACCGGGGCGCCCTCGTCGAGCACCGACCGCTCGTCGCGCAGGATGCGCAGCTCGCTGATCTTGCGGGCCATGGCCGCGACCTGCTCGGGCCCGTCGTCGTGGGTCACCCCGACCAGCGCCACCAGCCCGGGCCGCTCGATCGCGCCGACGGTCTCGCCGTCGACGGTCACCGACGCACGGGTGACCCGCTGGAGCACTGCCCTCACCGGACGGCCCTACGGCCCGACCGCGACGACGGCGCCCACCGGCTCGCCGTGCCCGAGCACCGGGGCGTTCTCGAGCGCGTCGAGGGCCGGTGACTCGACACCGAGCCGGCGCAGGGCTGCGGCGAGGATGACCGGGCGGGCGCGCTGCCCGCCGTCGGCGACCTTGAGCGCGATGCCGCGCCCGTCGGCCAGCCCCACGGCATACACGGCCTCGGCCCCGTCCTTGGCGATGAGGCCGGGCGTGCCCGCGACGAGGGCACTGACGTCCCGGCGGGTGCCGCCGAGGTATGCCGGGTGGCTGCGGATCGCGTCGGCGACCGTGCGCTCGTGGGTGCCCGGGTCCGCCGAGGCGAGGCGGCCGAACGCGCGTGC
This sequence comes from Knoellia sp. 3-2P3, assembly GCF_029223115.1. NCBI lineage: Bacteria > Bacillati > Actinomycetota > Actinomycetes > Micrococcales > Intrasporangiaceae > Knoellia > Knoellia sp. 3-2P3. Next base: position 993,959 of record NZ_JARGZE010000001.1, on the reverse strand, counting down.
GAGCCCGGCCAGGCTCACCGCCATGACGGGGGCGCCACAGCCGTCGACCGCCATCGCCGCCACCGGCTCACCGCTGAGGTCGGCCAGGGCGTGCTCCATGGCCTGCTGGAGCGGGTGCGCCGGGTCGCGGTAGGTGGCGGTGTCCCAGCCGTTGACGACGCAGGTGGCCAGCATGGCGGCGTGCTTGCCGGAGCAGTTCTGGGCGAGGGAGCTCTTCTCGCGGCCCTCGCGACGCCAGCGGTCCTGCTCCTGCGCGTCGTAGGGCAGGTCCGGGGTGTTCTGCAGGTCGGCCTCGGTGAGGCCCGCGCCGGCGAGGATGCGGCGCACGCCCTCGAGGTGGAAGTCCTCGCCGGAGTGGCTGGAGCACGCGAGCGCGAGCAGCTCGGGGTCGAGCCGCAGCCCGCTGCGCACCATGGCGAGCGCCTGCACCGGCTTGTTGGACGACCGCGGGAAGACCGGGTCGTCGACACCTCCGAGCGCGAGGGTGGTCGAACCGTCCGCGTCGACGGCCGCGAGGCTGGCGCGGTGGGCCGACTCGACGAACCCGCCGCGCACCACGTGGGCCAGGACGGGCGCGTCGGCCAGGGCGGCCGGCGTGGGGAGCTGCGTGGCGGCGAGGGGGGTCTGCGAGGTCACGGCGCCACCCTAACGAGCCGCCGACACGGCGAAGGGCCCGCCCACGGGGTCTGGGTGGGCGGGCCCTTCCGGGGCCGGAGGGGTCCGGCCCGGCCGGCGCCGCCAGGAGGGGGTGGGCGGCGCCGGCCCTGTGACCCGGTCTCCCGGGCGGCTGCTCAGGTCAGTCGCCGACCTTCTTGGCGGCGGCCTCGCCGGCCTTCTTCGCGGCCGAGGCGGTCTTGCGGGCGCTGGTGGTGGTGCGCTTCGCGGAGGACCGGGTGGCCGACGCGCTCTTCTTCGCGGTGGTGGCGGTCCGCTTGGCGGCGGTGCGGGTGCGCTTGGCCGACGCGGTCGCGGCGGTCGAGACCTCGCGGGCCTCCTCGGCGGCGGCGTCGACGGCGACCTCGGCCACGGAGGCAGCCTGGTGGCGGCCGGTGGTCAGCGTGGCCTTGGCCGAGCGCTCGATGTCGCCGGCGGCCTTGCGGACGGTGGTGACGGCGCCCTTGCCGAGCGCGATGGTGGTCTCGGCCTGCGCGACCAGGTCCTTGGTGGCCTTCTGGTTGCGAACGCGCTTGACCAGGCCCTCGCCGCGGGCGGCCAGCGACTCGTAGCCGTCGACGGCCTTGCTGGCGAGCTCGAGGCTGCGGTTCAGGGCGAGCACCGGCACGTGCTGCGCCTGCTCGGTCACCTCGGTGGCGCGCTTGGTGACCCGGGCCGAGATCTTGTCGGCCGTGAGCTCGGCGCGGGCTGCGGCGGCGCGGACGCGGGCGTCGCGCACCTTCTCCACGGCGAGGTCGGTGGCACCGACGGCGGCGTAGACGGGGGTGGACTCGGTGACGGTCCTGGTGATGTCGGCCACGAGTGTCATGGCGATCTCCTCATTCCTTTTCGTTCGAGGTCGGGGTGCGCTTGGTGGTGCTGTCTGTGGTGGTGGACTTGCGGGCGGTGGTGACCGCGGCCTTGCGGGTCGTCCTGGCGGTGCCCGGCTTGGCGGTCGCGGATCTCGCGCCCTTGCCCGTCGCGCCGGAGCGCGAGCCGCGCCGGCGGGTCGTGTCGCCCGCGGCCTTCCCCTGCGCCACCTCGGCACCGACGAACGAGTCGTAGATGTCGAGCAGCGCGGCCTTCTGCCGCTCGGTCAGCCGGGGATCGGCCTGGATGACGCTGCGGGTGTCGGTCGCCGGCGGCTCGGCCTGGGGCCGTTCATCGAGGATGCCGGCGCGCACGTAGAGCGACTCGGCGGAGACCTGGAGGCCCTTGGCGAGCTGCTGGAGGATCTCTGCGCTCGGCTTCTTGAGCCCGCGCTCGATCTGCGACAGGTAGGGGTTGGAGATACCGGCCAGGTCGGCGAGCTGGCGCAGCGACAGCCGGGCCGACTGCCTCTGCTCGCGCAGGTAGTCACCCAGGTGGTTGCCCAGGGGTAGCTGCCTCATGCCCCCATCATGCTTGCTGGAGTTAGCAGAATGCAAACCGAAGACAGCGTGAGCCCCCTCACACCTGCCGCCCGTTCATCGGGTCACCCGGTAAACGTGCGCTCCACCCGAGGTGGCACCCGGGGTGAAGTGTCCCTGTGTCGGGTCACCCGATAAAGGGACAGCGCCGGCGCGGTGTGGCCGGGTGGCCGCCTACCGGGTGCGGCGGTCCTTCACCCCGAGCAGGGTACGGGCGTCGTCGGTGCCCATCGCCGGACGCTGCATCAGCTCGGCCAGGTGTGCCGCGCGCTCCACGAGCTCGCGGTTGTGCTGCACCTGCCGACCCCGCGCGAAGACGACGTTGTCCTCCATCCCGACCCGCAGGTGCCCGCCCGCAGCCAGCGCGGCCGCCATGACGGGCAGGTGCGCCCGCCCGATCCCGGTGGCCGACCAGCTCGTCACCTCCGCGGGCAGCATCTGCACCGCCGCCATCAGCGCGGCCGGGCTGCCCGGCATACCGCCCGGCACGTTGGTCACGAAGTCGACGTGCACCCTGCCCCCGAAGGGCAGCCCGTGGGTGTCGATGAGTCGGCGCAGGGCGTGCACGTGCCCGAGGTCGAACAGCTCGAACTCCGGGACGACCTCGCGCTCCTGGGCCTGGACGTAGAGGTCGGACATGAAGCCCCAGGGGTTGAGGAAGACGTCGTCGCCGAAGTTGGTGGTGCCGCAGGTGAGGCTGCACGAGTCGGGCTCGGCGTCGAGCACGGTGAGGCGCTGCTCGAGCGGGTCGTGCACGCTGCCGCCGGTGGACAGCTGGATCACCAGCGAGGTCTGCTCGCGCAGCGCGTCGACCGCCGCCTTGAGGTGGCCGTGGTCGAGGGTCGGCCGGTGCTCGGCGTCGCGGATGTGCAGGTGGATCATGGCGGCGCCCGCCGCCTCGCACGACCGGGCCGTCTCGACCAGCTCCTCGAGCGTCGTCGGCAGCTGGGGGAAGTCCTGCTTGGCCAGCTCGGCCCCGGTGGGCGCGACGGTGATGAGAGTGCTCGTGGCGGCAGCGGTCGGCATGGGCCCATCATGGCAGTCGGCTGGTGGGCGACTTGTCCCATCTGTGGGACACTGGGCCGAGTTTGTGCGGGGGGATCACGAGGGCTTTCCCGCCACACGCGCGAGACGCACGAAAGAAAGTGGGACTGTGGACCTTCACGACTACCTGCGGGTCGTCCGGAAGCGCTGGCGCACCATCGTGGCCGTCACCCTCGCCCTGGTGGCCGTCGCGGCGCTGGTGACCCTGTGGAGCCCGAAGGTCTACCAGGCCCACACCCAGCTGTTCGTCTCGACCTCCGCCGGCGACGACTCGAGCCAGCTCCTCCAGGGCAGCAGCTTCACCCAGCAGAGGGTGAAGTCCTACTCCGACGTCATCACCACGCCGACCGTGCTCAACCCGGTCATCGACGAGCTCGACCTCGAGACCGACGCCGACCGCCTGGGCCGGCAGATCTCGGCCAGCGTCCCGCTCGACACCGTGCTCATCGACGTCATGGTCAACGACGCCGACCCGCAGCAGGCCGCGCGGATCGCCGACGCCGTGGGCAAGCAGTTCTCCCAGACGGTGGCCGAGCTCGAGCGTGTCTCGGACCGGTCGGCCAGCCCCGTGAAGGTCTCGGTGGTCCGGCCGCCGTCGACCCCCTCCACGCCGGTCAGCCCGAAGCCGGCCCGCAACGTCGCCCTCGGCGTGGTGCTCGGCCTGATGCTCGGCCTCGGCGCCGCCCTGCTGCGCGACCTGCTCGACACCTCGATCCGCACCGAGCGCGACGTCAAGGACGTCACCGAGGAGACGGTCATCGGCGGTGTCCTCTTCGACGCCGACAGCTCCAAGCGTCCGCTCATCGTGCAGGCCGACCCGCACGGCCCGCGCGCCGAGGCGTTCCGCGCGCTGCGCACCAACCTGCAGTTCATCGACGCGGCCACCCACCCCCGCTCGATGACCTTCACCTCCTCGCTGCCCGGCGAGGGCAAGACCACCACCACGGTCAACCTGGCCATCTCGATGGCCGCCGCCGGCTCGCGCGTCTGCCTCGTCGAGGGCGACCTGCGCCGCCCGCGGATGCTGAAGTACATGGGCCTGGAGAACTCGGTCGGCCTCACCAACGTCCTCATCGGTCAGGCCGACCTCGACGACGTGCTCCAGCCGTTCGGCAACTCCCACATCCAGGTGCTGGGCGCCGGGCAGATCCCGCCCAACCCCAGCGAGCTGCTCGGCTCCGAGGCGATGTCACGCACCGTGCGCGAGCTCGAGGCGAAGTTCGACTACGTCATCATCGACGCTCCGCCGCTGCTGCCGGTGACCGACGCCGCCGTGCTGAGCACGATCACCGGCGGCACCGTCGTCATCGTCGGCTGCGACATCGTGCACAAGGAGCAGCTGACCCGCGGGCTCGAGGCCCTGCGGGCCGTGGGCGGCAACGTGCTCGGCATGGTCGTCAACCGCATCCCCACCAAGGGCGCCGACGCCGAGTCCTACTACTACCGCGAGGGCTACGCGCCCCAGCTCCCGGCGCAGTCGCGCAAGGAGCGCTCGAAGGACCGCCGCGGGGAGCACGCCGGGGTCTGAGCGCGCCACCACGTCCCGCACGGCGTTGGGGCTAGGGGGTGACGATGACCTCCTGGCCGGCACTCACTCCCCCGGCCACCAGTTCGGCCGCCGGGTCGGTGCTGCGCTTGACCAGGGCGAGGGCGATCGGGCCGTCCTCGTAGTGGCGCGCGACGGAGGTCAGGTGCCCCACGGCACGCTCGCCCCCGGCATACACCGCCTCACCTCGCTCGGGGAGCGTGTGCCCCGACCCGTCGAGGTGCAGGAACACCACGCGACGCGGCGGCCGGCCGAGGTTGTGCACCCGGGCGATGGTCTCCTGCCCGCGGTAGCAGCCCTTGTGCAGGTGCACGGCCGTGCGTAGCCAGTCGACCTCGTGGGCGATGGTGCGGTGGTCGGTCTCGAAGCCCAGCCGGGGGCGCCAGGCGGCCACGCGCAGCGCCTCCGAGGCCCACGTCCCCGCGAGCGGCCGGTCGCCCACGGCCGCGGACAGCTCGGCGCGAGGCACGAGCACCTCGCGCCAGGCGCGAGCGGTGCCCGGGTGCCCCTCGGTGAGGCCGTATGCCGCGGTGTCACCGACGAGGTCCGGCCACGGGTCACGCCAGGCCACCGGCTCACCGGGGAGCGACTCGGCGCTCGACGGCTCACCCAGCACCGCCCAGTCGGCGGTGGCGTCGGCCACCTCCACCCGCAGCATGAACCGCATGGAGTCCAGCCACGCCGCCAGGGGCGCGGCGGTGCCGGGCTCGGTGGTGATCCAGGTGGTCCCGCCGTCGTCGACGAGGTGCAGGTCGTGCTCGATGTGGCCCTTGGGGCTGAGCACCAGCGACTCGCGGGACCGCCTCGGCTCCAGCCCGGTGAGCATCTGCGTGGTGATGGAGTGCAGCCAGCTCAGCCGGTCGGGCCCGGTCACCGTGACGACGCCGCGGTGCGAGAGGTCGACGACGGCCAGGCCTTCGGCGAGCAGGCGCTGCTCGCGCATCGGGTCGCCGTAGTGGGCTGCCACACCGGCGTCGGGGCCCTCGCCCTCGACGGCGCCGGCGCGTGCGAGCAACGGCGAGCGCACGGCGTCCGAGGTCTGGTCGGGGGCGGTGGTCACCGCTGTCTCGCGCATTCGCTGCACCATCCGTGGATTGCCATGTGGGTCACGTCAGCCACAAAGCCCGTCGAGCGCAGAACATTCCCCACGAAGGCCTCGGCGGTCTCTCGCCTGCACTGGTCGACCTTGCCGCACCCCCGGCACACCAGGTGCACGTGGTCGGCGTGGTCGGCGAGGTGGTAGGTGGGGGCACGGTGGTCGAGGTGGGTGTGGCCCACCGCCCCGAGCGACTCCAGGGCGTCGAGCGCCCGGTAGACCGTCGACGGGGCCAGCCTGGGCCCGCCGGCGGCCGCGACCGCGGCCACCACGTCGTCGGGCGTGGCGTGACCGAGTGAGGCCACAGCGTCGAGCACGCGCTGGCGCTGGGGGGTCATGCGACGCCCCTGCGCCCGCAGCTTCTCACCGATGTCGTGCACCACAGCGCCACTCTACGGCGATCCCGCGGTCGGGCCGTCGGCAGCCGGTCAGCCCTGCTGGTCGCCGCCGGTCCACTCGGCGAGGTCGCCGGACGAGCGCAGCGTCGCCCCTCCGGCTGCCACCCACACGGCGTCGCCCGTGCCGGCGATGGCCACCTGGCCGGCCTCGACCCCGGCGAGGTCCAGCGGTGCGCACCCGAGGTCCGTCTGCGGGTCGGCGACGTCGACCACGGCCAGGCCGTCGCAGCCCTGCCGGGCGAGCAGCGCCAGCGTGCGGTCGCCCGCCAGGGCGACCGCCAGGGCACCCTCCACCGACCCCTCGTCCGACCACTGCTTGCCGGTGCTGCTCGAGCGCAGCTGCCCGTCACCGCACAGGGCCAGCGCCGACGTCTCCCCCACCGCGAGGTCGACCACCGCGGTGGCGTCACACGGCTCCGCGCGGGTTCCGGCCTCCGTGCCGACCACGGCGGCGTCATCGAGGTCGCGGTACCACGCGCCCGGCACCCCGGTCGGCCGGTCCCACGTCTGGGCCGCGTCCCGGCTCTGCCGGAACTGCGCCCGGCAGTCGCCGTCGCCGCCGATGGCGAAGGCGCTGCCGTCGGCACGCACGCGCACCCGCACCGTCGCGTCGAAGGGCGCGACCCGCGGCTGCCAGGTCTGGGCACCGTCGTCACTGGTCGCGAGGGTGGACCCACCGACCTCGCACGAGCCCACGGTGAAGCGCCACGCCTCGTCCTCGCCCACCGCGACCAGGCCGAGGGTGAGGGGAGCCGGCTGCAGGGCATCGGACCCGTCGGTGCCGACCGGAGCGCTGTCGGAGGTGCCGGAGGCCGGGGAGCCCGTTGCCGCACCGCCGGCGGAGACCCCGCTCTCCGCCGCGGGCCTCGCCGTGCTGCTGGTGGGCCCGGCGGGCTCCGGCTCGGCGGCGGTGCTGCGCAGCGCGAGCCCCACCAGCGCGACGTCGACGACGAGGAAGGCGCCGAGCGCCACCAGGCCGAGCGGCCCCGAGAGCCGTTGCGCCATCAGCGGGCCCCGAGCGCTGCGGCGACCTGCGGCAGCGCGGACATCACCTGGGCGGACATGGTGTCGAACACTACGGCCTCGCGGCGGTAGGGATCGACGATATCGGCGTCTTCGTCGGAGAGCGGAGGACGCATGCCACGTCGGGCGGCCGCCGCCTGCACCAGGGCGCGCACGTGGTCTCCCGCGTCCGGCGCGGCATACGCCTCGCGGGGCAGGTCCGACACGAGGTCGGCGAACTCGCGCAGCGTGAAGGTGCACCGCAACGCGCGGGGGTGCAGCTGGGCAACCTGGCCGCGGTGGCGTCGGGTCGCGGTGAGCACCAGGTCCGACGCGGCGACGAGCTGCGGGCTGAGGGCCCGGGCGACGAAGCCGTCGGCCGAGTAGCCAGCCGCCTCGAGCACCCGGAGGGCGGGCGGGTTCATGGCCTCGCCGACCAGCGCGCCGGTGCCGGCGCTGCGCACCTCGACCACACCCGGCCCCCAGGACCGGTCGAGCTCGGCCTGCAGGGCACGCTCCATGAACGGCGACCGGCAGATGTTGCCGGTGCAGACCGTCAGGATTCGCGCGCCCCCCGTCATGCGACCTCGATGCCTCTGGGTCAGCCGACGCGCTTCAGCTCGGCGGAGACGTGGCTCTGCAGGGGTTGGCCCACGGCCGCCATGTCCATGACCCACATCAGGTTGGAGTTGACCAGGCCGTACATGCGCGCCGCCGCGTTGTACTCCTTGGCGTGGGGGCTGCGGATCACGCTGTCGGTGCGCAGCTCGATCTTCGCCGGGGAGGTGGTGCCGTGGTACATCTCCACGATCCCGGTCGGGTGGGTCAGCAGGAGCTCGACCTCGTTGTTCTCCAGCGGCCGCCAGAACCCGAGCTCGCGGGCCAGCGGGCGCACCTTGTTGCCCTCCTCGTCGAGGAGCCAGGTGCGGCTCTGCCACTCCAGGAAGGGCCGGCCGTCGTGGGTCACGCTGATCTCCTGCCCGAAGTGGGCAGACTCGATCGTGGGGTAGCCGACGACACCCGCGCCCTCCCACTCGCCGATCAGCCAGGCGAGCGGGGCGAGGGCAGGAGGAAGGTCCGTGTCGAGGGTGAACGTCCCCATCGTCAGCGCGGCGTCTTCAGCAGTCGGTAGACGACGTAGCCGGCGAACCAGGTGACCACGATGACCGTGAGGACCAGCAGGGAGATGTAGAAGGCTTCCACGAGGGTGATCGTAGCCTGAGCCCCATGCCGACCACTCCCCAGCGTCTTGTCGTGAAGGTCACCTGCGGTGCCGAGGCCCTCGAACGGCTCAACCAGGGCCTGACCGTCGCGGCGACGGCAGCCGCGAGCGGGGTGGAGGTGAGCCTCTGGCTGACCGGCGAGGCGTCGTGGGTGGCGGTGCCCGGACGGGCGGAGCAGCTCTCGCTCCCCCACGCCGCTGCGCTGTCCGACCTGCGCGACGCCGTGCTCGCCGTCGGCAGCCTGACCGTGTGTGGCCAGTGCGCCGCGCGGCGAGACCTCACCGACGCCGACCTGGTGCCCGGGGCGCAGATCCGCGGAGCCGCCGCGTTCGTCGAGGAGGTCATGGCCCCGCAGGCGCGGGCCCTCGTCTACTGATCACGACTTTTTTATGCCGCGGGAGCGGGTCAGGCGACGAGGAGGCGCCCGAGGGTGTAGGCCACCACCCCGCAGAGCAGCACCGACGCGGCGCCCGAGACGAGCTGCGAGCGCGCGGACACCATCGAGGGCAGCACGGCGAGCACCCGACGGGTGGCGTGCGAGGTCCCCGCGACCAGCACGCCGATGAGGGCGCCGGTGGCCGGCTGGGGCCGACCGGCCGGGAGCGTGGCGAGCAGGCCCGCCAGCCCGCCGAGCACCATGGCGAGGGGAAGCGCCCAGGCCCGCAGCCGGGCCGTGGGCACCGCGAGGTCGGCCAGTGCGGCCAGCCCCAGGCCGGCCATGGCGGCCGCCAGGGTCTGGGGCCCGCCGAGCGTGTGGGGCAGGGGGATGTAGGAGGCCCCGCTGGCGATGACGGCCAGCCCGGCTCCCGAGGCGGCCACCGACTCGGTCAGGCGCGGCCGCCCGTCGCGGCGCAGCAGCTGGTGCAGGAACGCGGCGATGAGGCTGACGGCGAGCGCGGCGGGCACCCAGCGCAGGAACGGCTCGTCCGGTGACAGCGCAGCGGCCAGGGTGCAGCTGAGCGCCCCGATGACCAGCACCACCGTCGTGCCGAACCGGCTGGGCAGGCCCAGCAGGGCCGGCCAGCCCCAGGCCATGACGAGACCCGCGAGGGCCACCGCCAGGGCCACGAGGACGGGGTGGGCGTAGCCGGTGAGGGCGATGAGGGCACTGAACGCGATCGTCGACGCCACGGCCAGCGGCCGCCTCGACGTGATGGGCGGCAGCACCAGGGTCTGGGTCGCCCGGGCTGCCTGGGCGGCCTGGGCGCGCCGCTGGGCCCGGGTCATCGGGACCGCGTCCGACGCCCCTGCAGGGCTCACCGTTCCAGCCGCGCGGGAGGTCTCGGGTTCGTCAGGCACGCGGGCCATCCTCCCATCACCCACCGGCGAAGGGAGGCAGCACCTCGACGACGGCGCCCGCCGGGAGCACGGCGTCGCGGCCGGCGGGCACACCCTCGAGCAGCAGAGAGCTGACCGCCGTGACCGGCTCCAGCGCCGGCCGCAGCCGGGTCACCGCGGCCACGGCGTCGCCGACGGTGGCGCAGCCGGAGACGGTGTCGCTGTCGACGCCCGCGGCGGCGCGGGCGCCCGCCCAGTAGCGGACGGTGACGGTCGCGGCGTCGGCCTGAGGCGGCATACCGGCTCCCTCCTTGGGTCTGGGACGAGGTCTCACGATGTGTGTGGCGCCCATTGTGGGCCCTGCCACCACCTATCCTGCCTTGGTATGGCCCACCTGCTGCTGCTGACCAACGCCCTGGCGCCCAGCGCCGAGGTGCTGCCAGCGCTGGGCCTGCTGGCCCACCAGGTGCGCATCCTCCCGGCCGAGCCCACCGCGCTCGTCGACGCCCCGCCGGCTGACGCGGTGCTGGTCGACGCCAGGCGGGAGCTGGCGGTGGCCAAGTCCCTGTGCCGGGTGCTGCGCGCGACCGGCATGTCCGTCCCCCTGATGGCCGTCCTCACCGAGGGCGGCCTCGCTGCTCTCTCGGCCGAGTGGGGCGTCGACGACGTGCTGCTCGACTCGGCCGGGCCGGCCGAGGTCGAGGCCCGGCTCCGGCTCGCGCTCGGCCGCCTGCAGGACGGCGAGGACACCAGCGAGGTGACCATCACCTCCGGCGACCTCAGCATCGACGAGGCCACCTACTCGGCCCGGTGCCGCGGCCGCCTGCTCGACCTCACCTACAAGGAGTTCGAGCTGCTCAAGTACCTCGCGCAGCACCCCGGCCGGGTCTTCACCCGCGCCCAGCTGCTGCAGGAGGTGTGGGGCTACGACTACTACGGCGGCACGCGCACCGTCGACGTCCACGTGCGGCGCCTGCGGGCCAAGCTCGGCCCCGAGCACGAGGTGCTCATCGGCACCGTGCGCAACGTCGGCTACCGGTTCGTGCCCGGCGCGCTCGAGCAGGACACCGACGAGCTCGCGCAGGCCTGACCGCCTACCCCCCCCGGACGACGCAAGGGTCGCCCCCCGCTGGTGCGGGAGGCGACCCTTGTCGTGCGTGCCGGGTGCTCGGCTACTGCTTGGTGATGCGGGTGAGCGCGCCGGGGGTGTACGGGCTGTTGGCCTCGAGGTAGTTCGCGAAGGCATCGATGTCGAGCCCACCGAAGTACTTGTTCTGGCCGGCCTTGAAGGTCGGGAACCCGTCGCCGCCGTCGGAGAGGAAGTTGTTCGTCACGATCCGGTAGGTCGTGCCGTCCGCCACCGCGGCCCCGTCCAGCATCACGTTGCTGATGGTGCCGTCGGCCGACCACGTGTACGAGAAGCCCTCCGAGACCTGCAGGATCTTGCTGGAGGCCGCGTTGGCGCCGGTCACCTGCTCCTTGAGCAGCTGCTTGACCTGCGCCCCCGTGAGGTCCATCGAGACGAGGTAGTTGTTGAACGGCTGGACCGTGAACGCCTCCTCGTAGGTGACCTCCCCCGCGCTGAGGTCGGCGCGGATGCCGCCGGGGTTCATGAAGGCGATCACCGGTTCCTGCCCGCCCGTGACGACCGAGGGGTCGGCCAGCTGGGCGTCGGCGATGAGGTCACCGAGCTGTGACTCGCCCGCCGCGTTCGTGGTGCGGGTCACGTCGGTGGCCACGTTGCCGATCACCCGGTTCGCGATCGGGGCCACCAGCGTCTTGTAGCGGTTGATGATCTCGGTCTGCGCGGCGTCGCGGGCGCGGTCACGGGTCACCATCACGTTCGAGCCCTCGACCGAGCTGCGCACGATGTCCTGGGTGCGGCGGTCGTAGGTCAGCGTGGTCTCGGTGACGAGGCGGCCGAAGGAGGACGCCGACGTCACCATGCGCTGCTGGCCGGCCGGGTCGGGGATGTTGCACACGTACGGGCTGTGCGTGTGGCCCGAGATGACCATGTCGATGGCCGGGCTCAGGTTCTTGGAGATGTCGACGATGGGGCCGCTGACGGAGCCGCCGTTGTCGCAGGTGTAGTCGTACTCGGCGTTGACCGACCAGGTCTTGCCGTTGCGGTCGGTCCAGCTCTGCTTGCTGGTGGGGAACCCTCCCTCGTGGACCAGCACGACGATGGCGTTGACGCCCTGCTCCTTGAGGATCGGCACCAGCGCGTTGGCCGTCTCGACCTCGTCCTTGAACTCGAGGCCCTCGACTCCGGCCTGGGTGACGATGTCGGGGGTGGCCTCCAGCGTCATGCCGATAAAGCCGATCTTGGCCCCCTTGAAGCTCTTCACGTAGTAGGGCGGGAGGATCGTCTCGTCGGTGCCGGCGTAGGTGACGTTGGCCGCGAGGAACGGGAAGTTCGCGCCGGCGAAGCTCTTGCCGCCCGGGCAGGAGTCCTGGTTGGCGGCGCCGTCGCCGTCGTCGAGGCACCCGCCGGCGTCGAGGCGCTGGAGCTCCTTGTAGCCCTCGTCGAACTCGTGGTTGCCCACCGAGGTGACGTCCAGGCCGAGGGCGTTCATGGCCTCGATGGTCGGCTCGTCGTGGAACGCGGCGGACAGCAGCGGGCTCGCGCCCACGATGTCCCCGGCGGCCACGGTGGCGGTGTAGGGACGGCCGGCGCGGAGCTCCTCGAGGTGCGTGGCGAGGTACTCCACACCACCGACGTTCGTGGTGACGTCGATCGGCTCGTTGGTGACACCGTCCCGGTCGACGTCGCCGTCGTCGAGGGCGTGGCCCGTGACGAGGCGACCGCTCGAGCCCGACGGGGGCTCGAGGTTGCCGTGGAAGTCGTTGAACGACAGGAGCTGGATGTCGATCATGGGGCCGTTCTGCACGGCCGAGACGGACGGCGACGCCAATGCGAGACCAGTGGCCGACAATGCGGCCACGGCGAGCACCCCCGTGAGGCGCCGGCTTCGAGCTGAGGTCATGGATCGTTCCCTTGTGAAGAAGTGACGACGACCGGGCGGTTACCGGCCGGAACGCACGGTAACGGCGCCAACCGACAAAGGGAACAGTCGTGGTGAAATGCTTCCGTGTCGTCGTCTGCGCGCCCCGCCCCGTCCACCCTCGCGATGCTCTCGCCGCAGCAGGCCGACGAGGTCCGCGCCCTCGCGGCCCGGGCCGCCGAGGGCGACGGCGTGGCCGCGCTCTCGGAGCAGACCCTGCTGTCGCTGACGGCGCCGGAGGGCACGGTCGAGCACGTGCTCGCGTATGCCGCGGGCCGGCTGACCGGGTACGCCCAGGCCGCGGGCGGCGAGGACGCCTCGGTCGAGCTCGTGGTGGACCCGGCGGCACGCCGGCACGGGGTCGGGTCGGCCCTCTGGGCGGAGGTGGCGAGGCGCCACCCGCGGGCGAGGGTGTGGGCACACGGTGACCTCGGCTCCGCGCGGCGGTTCGCGGCCGCGCTGGGGCTCGAGCCGGTCCGCGAGCTGCACAAGATGTCGCGACCCCTGACCGCCGACGACGCCACGGGCCCCGTCGCCGAGGCGGCGACCGCCCTGCCGCCCGGCTTCACCGCGCGGGCGTTCGTGCCGGGCCGGGACGAGCAGGCGTGGCTCGAGACCAACGCGGCCGCCTTCGCCGACCACCCCGAGCAGGGACGCCTGACCCACGACGACCTGCGCGAGCGGATGGCGCAGCCGTGGTTCGACCCGGCCGGCTTCATCATCGTCGAGGCCGAGGGCGAGCCGGGGCGCGTCGCCGCGTTCCACTGGACCAAGGTCGACCCGGAGCAGCGCTCGGCCCTCGACCCGGCCGCCACGGCCGGTGAGGTGTACGTGGTCGGGGTGCACCCGGCATACCAGGGTCGCGGGCTCGCCCGGCCGCTCACCGCCCTGGGCCTGGCCCACCTCGCCGGCCTGGGCCTGCCGGAGGTGGTGCTCTACGTGGACGGCGACAACGCCGGGGCCCTTCGGACCTACACCAGCATCGGGTTCCGCAGCACCATGGTGGACGTGATGTATTCGCACACCGTCGACGCCCGAGTGTCAGGATGAGGTATGACCGCGAGCACGAGCACCGCAGGCGCCGAGGAGACCGGGGCCGCTGAGCCCGAGGTCTCGATCGCGAGCGCGAGCCCGCTCGACAACACCCGCTTCCAGCCGCGGGCGGCCAACGGGCGGTTCATGCGCGCGGTGCAGGGGGCCGGCACCCTCGAGGAGGGCGAGCTCCCGGCCGACCGCTTCCTGGACCGCGAGATCTCGTGGCTGCAGTTCAACGAGCGCGTCCTGCAGCTCGCCGCCGACGAGTCGGTGCCGCTGCTCGAGCGGGCGCGGTTCCTGGCGATCTTCACCTCGAACCTCGACGAGTTCTTCATGGTGCGCGTCGCCGGGCTCAAGCGCCGCATCGCCACCGGGCTGGCCGTGCGGTCGGCCTCGGGGCTGGAGCCGCGCGAGGTGCTGGAGCAGATCTCCCTCGTCGCGCACGAGCTGCACGCGATGCAGTCGGCGATCTACCGCGACCGCGTGCGGCCCGCCCTGGAGGACGAGGGCATCTCCATCGTCCGCTGGGACGAGCTCACGGAGGAGGAGCGGGAGAACCTGACCTGGATGTTCACCGACCAGGTCTTCCCGGTGCTCACCCCGCTGGCGGTCGACCCGGCGCACCCGTTCCCCTACATCTCCGGGCTGTCGCTCAACCTGGCCATCACCCTGACCAACCCCAAGACGGGCAAGGAGCACTTCGCGCGGGTCAAGGTGCCCCCGCTGCTGCCGCGTCTGCTGCACATCGACCCGCCGGGCGGCGAGTCGGCGCTGGCCGACCACGTGCACACCCGGTTCGTGCCGCTCGAGGAGGTCATCGCGGCCCACCTCGACATGCTGTTCCCCGGCATGGAGGTCCGCGAGCACTTCACCTTCCGGGTCACCCGCAACGAGGACCTCGAGGTCGAGGAGGACGACGCCGAGAACCTCCTGGCCGCACTGGAGAAGGAGCTCACGCGGCGGCGGTTCGGTCCGCCGGTGCGCCTCGAGGTGGTCGACGACATGGACGGCCACGTGCTCGACATGCTCATCCGTGAGCTCGGCGTCGCCCAGCAGGACGTCTACCGGCTGCCCAAGCCGCTCGACCTGCGCGGCCTCAACGTCGTGGCCGACCTCGAGCGCTCGGACCTGAGGTACCCACCGTTCCGGCCGCAGACCCACGCCGACCTCGCGCCGGCTGAGACGGCCAAGGCCAGCGACGTGCTCTCGGTCGTCCGCGACAAGGACGTGCTGCTCCAGCACCCCTACGACTCCTTCTCGACCTCGGTGCAGGCGTTCATCGAGCAGGCCGCCGCCGACCCCAAGGTGCTGGCGATCAAGCAGACGCTCTACCGCACCAGCGGCGACTCCCCCATCGTCGACGCCCTCATCGACGCAGCCGAGGCCGGCAAGCAGGTGCTGGCGGTCGTCGAGATCAAGGCCCGCTTCGACGAGCAGGCCAACATCAAGTGGGCCCGCAAGCTCGAGCACTCCGGCGTGCACGTCGTCTACGGCATCGTCGGGCTCAAGACCCACTGCAAGCTCTCGCTCGTGGTGCGGCAGGAGGCCGACGGGCTGGTGCGCTACTGCCACGTCGGCACCGGCAACTACAACCCCAAGACGGCCCGCCTCTACGAGGACTTCGGCCTGCTGACCTCAGACCCGCAGGTCGGCGAGGACCTCACCCGGCTGTTCAACCAGCTGTCCGGCATCGCCCCGCGCAGCAAGTTCAAGCGGCTCCTGGTGGCCCCCCGGTCGATCCGTTCCGGCCTCATCGAGCGGATCGAGGGCGAGATCGACCACCTGGCGGCGGGCAACGGCGGCCTGGTGCAGATCAAGGTCAACTCGATCGTCGACGAGCAGGTCATCGACGCCCTCTACAGGGCCAGCCAGGCGGGCGTGAAGGTCGACATCTGGGTGCGCGGCATCTGCGCGCTCCGACCCGGCGTGGAGGGGCTCTCGGACAACATCCGGGTGCACTCCTACCTCGGCCGCTTCCTCGAGCACTCCCGCGTCTTCATCTTCGGCGGCGGCGGCGAGCCCGAGGTCTACCTCGGCAGCGCGGACATGATGCACCGCAACCTCGACCGCCGCGTCGAGGCGCTGGTGCGCATCACCGACCCGCGCCACCTCGAGGAGCTCTGCTCGCTGGTCACGCGCGGCATGAGCGGCGAGTACAGCCACTGGGAGCTGACCGGCGACGGGCGCTGGATCCGCCGCACCACCGACGCCGAGGGTGGCCAGCTGCCCGACCTGCACTCGGCCCTGATCGAGATGCACTCCAAGCGCCGTCGCAAGGCCCGCCGGCGTTGACCCGGGCCAGGAGCACCCGGAGGCCGTCATGGGGGTGATCCCTGCTGCCGGCACGGTGCCGTGGCGCCGCCGCCGCGGCCAGCTCCAGGTGGCGCTGGTGCACCGCCCGAAGTACGACGACTGGGCGTGGGCCAAGGGCAAGCTCGACCCCGGCGAGGACTGGGCGGTGGCAGCCGTACGGGAAACGCACGAGGAGACCGCGCTGGAGGTCCGCCTGGGCCGCCCGCTGCCGTGCGCGGCCTACACGGTCCTCGACCGCGACGGCGAGCCGGCGACCAAGGAGGTGCGCTACTGGGCGGCCGAGGTCGTGGGCGGCGACGGCCGGCTGGCCAACGAGGTCGACGAGGTGCGCTGGCTGGAGGTGGCGGCCGCGCACGACCTGCTCGACTACGCCCGCGACCGCGACCAGCTGCGGGCGCTGGTGCGGGCCGACGCCGCTGGCGCGCTGGCCACCTGGCCGTTGGCCCTCGCGCGGCACGCCAAGGCCCTCCCCCGCTCGCAGTGGAAGGACCCGGACGACCAGCTCCGCCCGCTCGACCGCCAGGGGCGCTGGCGCGCTGAGGCGATCGCGCCGCTGCTCGCCGCCTACGGCGTGCGGCGACTGGTCAGCTCGCCGTCGGTGCGGTGCGCCGACACCATCGCACCGTATGCCGCTCGGCTCGGCCGGCCGCTGCGCCTCAGGGAGGGCCTGTCCGAGGAGGGCTACGAGGAGGACCCCTCGCGGGCCGGCCGCCACCTGCGGCGCCTGCTCGAGCGCGGCACCCCGGCGGTGCTGTGCAGCCACGGCCCGGTGCTCCCGGAGCTGCTCGACCGCCTCGGCCACCTCGTCGACGAGGACAGCGACGACGGCCCCGACGCCCTCAAGCAGCTCGAGGAGGCCGCCGAGGCCAAGATGGTCAAGGGCGAGGTGCTCGTGGCCCACCTCGTCGGCAGGGGGCGCGGCGCCCGGGTCGTGGCGGTCGAGCGCCACCTGCCCTGATCGCCCCGAGGGGCCCTTGACCGGATCCTGACGGGCTGTTCAACTGGGGCTCAGGTGGCGTCTGCGCACGCGTGGGGCAAAGTCCCGGGTCTGTTCACCCTCCGTTCACCCGGCACCGCCCAGCGCGTCACTCACCGCTCCTACCTTCACAAGCGTCGGGCACCCGCCCGCCCCTGATTTCTCTTGTGGAGAGGTTTTCATCCGTGAAGATTCAGCGTTTCGGCCAGCTGGCCGGCATCACTCTGGCTGGGTCGCTTGCCCTTGCTGCCTGCGGGTCGGACAACAACGCCACGGGCTCGGGCGCCGAAGGCACCGCCTCCGGCTCGGCCGCCTCCGTCGAGTGCGCGAAGGGCACCCTGAACGCCGAGGGCTCCTCCGCCCAGAAGAACGCCATCGAGGAGGCCATCGCCACGTTCCAGGACGCCTGTGAGGGCGCCACGGTCAACTACAACCCGACCGGCTCGGGTGCGGGCATCAAGCAGTTCCTCGCCGGCCAGGTCGACTTCGCCGGCTCCGACTCCGCCCTGAAGACGGAGGAGAAGGACGGCAAGGTGGAGACCGCCGAGGCCGAGAAGTTCTGCGGCTCGCCCGCCTGGAACCTGCCCATGGTGACCGGCCCCGTGGCCGTCTCCTACAACCTGCCGGGTGTCGACAAGCTCGTCCTCACCCCCGAGGTCATCGCCAACATCTTCAACGGCAAGATCACGACCTGGAACGACCCGGCGATCGCCAAGGTCAACCCGGACGCCAAGCTGCCGAGCACCCCGGTCAAGGTGTTCTTCCGCTCCGACGAGTCGGGCACCACCGAGAACTTCACCAAGTACCTCGCCGCCGCTGCGCCCAAGGCGTGGACCGCCGAGCCCGGCAAGAGCTGGACCGGCAAGGGCGAGGGCAAGGAGAAGTCCTCCGGTGTGGCGAGCGCCGTGCAGTCCACCGAGGGCGGCATCACCTACGCCGAGTGGTCCTACGCCAAGGACAACAAGCTGGGCATCGCCCAGATCGACAACGGCGCAGGCCCGGTCGAGCTGACCGGCGAGACCGTCGGCAAGGCGATCGCCACGGCCAAGCACGAGGGCGAGGGCAACGACCTCCGCCTCAAGCTCGACTACGCGACCAAGGAGCCGGGTGCCTACCCGATCAACCTGGTCACCTACGAGATCGTCTGCTCCAAGAGCAAGGACCCGGCCAAGGCCGAGCTGACCAAGGCGTTCCTGAAGCACTTCTCCTCCGAGGAGACCCAGGCCGCCCTCGAGGAGATCGGCTACGCTCCGCTCCCCGACGAGGTCCGGACGCAGGTCGCCACCGCGATCGACGCCCTGTCCTGACATCCGGTATGCCGCGCGGAGGGCACATCGCCCTTCGCGCGGCATACTGGCGTCGGCACTGAAGTCCCCCCAACGTTAGGCAACACGTGTCCTCTGTCACCGGTGTCTCCGCCGTCGACGAGACCCCCAGGGCCCCCGGCCGCGGACCGCTCGCCGGCGACGCCGCCGGGACCGGCCGCCTCGGCGACCGAGTCTTCGGTGGCCTCGCCAAGGGCGCCGGCGTCCTGGTCGTCGCCCTCGTCACGCTGATCGGCGTGTTCCTGCTGTGGCAGGCCATCCCGTCGCTGGCCAACAACGAGGCCAACTTCCTCACTTCCCGCGAGTGGGTCGTAGCCGGCGAGAACCCCCGGTTCGGCATCGTCGAGCTGTTCTGGACCACGGTGGCCTCCTCGCTCATCGCCATGACCATCGCGGTGCCGGTCGGGGTGGGGGTGGCGCTCTTCATCACGCAGTACGCCCCGCGCTGGCTCAGCCGCCCCGCCGCCAGCCTCGTGGACCTGCTGGCCGCCGTCCCCTCGATCGTCTACGGCCTGTGGGGCGTGCTGACCTTCCGCGGCGCGGTCCAGCCGATCGAGACCTTCCTGCAGGAGAAGCTGGGCTGGTTCCCGCTCTTCGCCAAGACCGGCATCTCCGGCGGGACCATCTTCTTCATCGGCATCGTCCTGGCGATCATGGTGCTGCCGATCGTGACCGCCCTCTCCCGCGAGGTCTTCGCGCAGACGCCGGTGGCCCACAAGGAGGGTGCCCTCGCGCTCGGCGCCACGCGTTGGGAGATGATCCGCACGGCCGTGCTGCCGTTCGGCCGTCCCGGCGTGATCAGCGCGGCGATGCTCGCCCTCGGGCGTGCGCTCGGCGAGACCATTGCCGTGACGTTCATCGTCTCCACGCTCGCGCGCGGCTCCGACTGGACCTGGTCGCTGTTCAACGGCGGCGAGACCTTCGCCTCCCGGATCGCCAACAACGCGGCCGAGTTCGACTCGCCGCAGAAGACCGGCGCCTTCATCGCCGCAGGCCTGGTGCTGTTCGTCCTCACGTTCATCGTGAACGCGATCGCGCGCATCGTGATCGAGCGCAGGAAGGCCTTCACCGAATGACGACCACCGACGCCCGACTCGGCTCGCCGGGGCAGAACAGCATCCGACCGGCCCTGGGCCACCCCTCCCGCTCGCGGACGGTTCGCGACCACCTCGCCCGCGTGGTGATGTGGCTCGCGTTCGTGCTGGCGGTCATCCCGCTCGTGTGGATCCTCTGGACCGTCATCAGCCAGGGCGCCCAGCTGCTGATGGAGTCGCAGTGGTGGACCAACTCCCAGCGCGGGATCACCTCGCGCCGCGCCGGCGGTGGCGCCGTGCACGCCATCCAGGGCACCCTCATCCAGGCCGCCGTGACAGCGCTCATGGCCGTGCCGATCGCCGTGATGACCGCGATCTACCTGGTGGAGTACGGGCGCGGGCGCTTCGCCAAGGCCGTCTCCTTCATGGTCGACATCCTCACCGGCATCCCGTCGATCGTCGCCGCGCTGTTCATCTACGCGGTCTGGGTGACGACCTTCGGCTTCCAGCGCGTCGGCTTCGCCGTCTCGCTGGCCCTGGTGCTGCTCATGATCCCCGTCGTGGTGCGCTCCACCGAGGAGATGCTCAAGCTCGTCCCCAACGAGCTGCGTGAGGCCTCCTACGCCCTCGGCGTCCCGAAGTGGAAGACGATCGCCAAGGTCGTGCTACCCACGGCCTTCTCCGGCATCGTCACCGGCGTGCTCCTCGGCCTGGCCCGCGTCATGGGCGAGACGGCGCCGCTGCTGATCCTCGGCCCCTACACCAAGTCGATCGCGACCAACCTGTTCAGCGGCTACATGCCCACGCTGCCGACGATGATCAACCAGGACCGCACCGAGCTCGGCCAGGCCGCGGCCGTCGAGCGGATGTGGGGAGCGGCCCTGACGCTGATCCTCCTCGTCCTCCTCCTCAACATCGCCGGCCGCCTGGTGGCGCGCTTCGGCTCCGTGAAGAAGTAAGACCGGACACCCCGGCATACCCATCGAAAGACGGAAAGCACAGATGGCAAAGCGCATCGACGTCAGCGACCTGAACGTCTACTACGGCTCCTTCAAGGCCGTGGAGGGCGTCACCATGACGGTCGAGCCCCGCTCCGTGACCGCCTTCATCGGGCCCTCCGGCTGCGGCAAGTCGACCTTCCTGCGGACCCTGAACCGCATGCACGAGGTGATCCCCGGCGGTCGTGTCGAGGGCAAGGTCATGCTCGACGACCAGGACCTCTACGCCCCCGGGGTCGACCCCGTCGCGGTGCGGCGCACCGTCGGCATGGTCTTCCAGCGACCCAACCCCTTCCCCACGATGTCGATCTACGACAACGTGGCGGCCGGCCTGAAGCTCAACGGCGTCAAGGGCAGGAAGAAGCTCGACGAGGTCGTCGAGAAGTCCCTGCGCGGCGCGAACCTGTGGACCGAGGTCAAGGACCGCCTGAACAAGCCCGGCGCCGGCCTCTCCGGCGGCCAGCAGCAGCGCCTGTGCATCGCGCGGGCCATCGCCGTCGAGCCGCAGGTGCTGCTGATGGACGAGCCCTGCTCGGCGCTCGACCCGATCTCCACCCTCGCGATCGAGGACCTCATCAACGAGCTGAAGTCGCAGTACACGATCGTCATCGTCACCCACAACATGCAGCAGGCCGCGCGCGTCTCGGACCGCACCGCGTTCTTCAACCTCGCGGCGACCGGCAAGCCCGGCAAGCTCATCGAGATCGACGACACGCACCGCATCTTCAACAACCCCAGCGTGAAGGCGACCGAGGACTACATCTCCGGCCGCTTCGGCTAACCTCCGACTTTGTATGCAGCAGGAGCGGCCGCGGGCGCCTGAGGGCCCCGCGGCCGCTCCTGCTGCATACGAGGTCGGTTCCACAGGTCGGGGGTTCGAGTCCCATCGTCCACAGGACGGCGCTGACCGACCTCGCCGCAGCGGCTCACCGTGCACGGTGCGCGTATGCCGTGGCCCCAGGACGCGCTCCCCGTCGCCTTCACGACAGGCGAGGCCGAGGCCGCGGGGATCTCACGCCACCGCTTGAACCGGGCACAGCGCTCTGGCCGGCTCTGGCGACCCACCCCCGGGGTCTACGTCGAACGGGCCCGCTTCACGACCCAGTCCTGGCCGGACCGGCACCGGGCCCTCGCGCGGGTCGCACCCCTCCACGTGCAGAACAGCGTCGTCAGCCATGTCAGTGCGGCGCTCCTGAGCGGGCTGCCGCACCCGCCGGCCGCACAGGGCCAGGTACGGCTGACCGTCGAGCGCACACCTCGCGTCAACCGGCCCAGCGACTGGGTCCACCTCCACCGTGCCGGCCTGCCGTCGGACCACGTGACAACGCTGGACGGCATCCCTGTCACCACGGCGGCACGCATGGTGCTCGACTGCTGCCGCGAACTGCGGACGCAAGACGCGGTGGCCATCGCGGACGCGGCGGTGCGGGAGGGCTCCGTGACCGAGGGTGAGCTCATCTCGATGTTCGCCTTCCAGCACCGGTGGCCCGGCGCCTCTGGGAGCAGGCGCGTGCTACCGCTGGTCGACCCTCGACGCGAGAACTGGTTCGAGTCGGCCTCGGCCGCGCTGCTGCACAGTGACGGCGTGCCTCTCGGGACACCGCAGGTCGAGGTCTTCGGGGCTGCCGGCGAATTCCTCGCCCGTGTGGACTTCCTGTGGGCGGAGTCCGGTGTCATCGGGGAGGCCGACGGCGCCGGAAAGCTGCTCGGGGAGTTCGACGAGCAGGAGCAGGCCAGCTCGCCCGAAACGAGTGGCCAGGCGGGTCATCGCGCTGGGCGAGCGCTCCACCCGGCTGCAGGAAGCGGGTTTCGAGGTGTTCCACTGGACCCCCGGAGAACTGTTGCGCGACAGCTGGGCGGTCGCCCGTCGCTACTTCGAGGCGGCCCGGCGGGCGCGACCTGAGCGCGTGAACGCGGTCTGGCGTTGCGCCTGTTGCCAGCGGGATCTCGCCTCATGCCGCTGGGCCACCCGCATCACCCTTCGTCCACCACGGACCTTGTATGCGGCAGGAGCGGAATAGCCGTGACATCGCCCCGAAAGCCGCTCCTGCGGCATACAAAGTCCGGAAGGGGGTTAGAGGAAGAGGTTGCCGACCCAGAAGGCGAGGGCGGCCGCGAGGCCGGCCCCGGGGAAGGTCAGCACCCAGGCGCCGACGATGTTGCCCGCCACACCCCACCGGACGGCCGAGAGGCGCTTGGTCGAGCCGACACCCATGATCGCCGAGGTGATGGTGTGCGTCGTCGAGATCGGGGCCCCGAAGCCCATGCCGGCGACGTAGAGGATGCCGGCGGCGGTCGTCTCCGCGGCGAACCCCTGCGGCGGGTCGAGGTGGATGATGCGACGGCCGAGGGTGCGCATGATCCGCCACCCGCCGGCATACGTGCCGAGGGAGATCACCACGGCGCTCATGACGAGCACCCACAGCGGGATGGACTCGTCGCCCACGGCCTGGTAGCCGCCCACGGTGAGCGCCAGCACGACGACGCCGGCGGTCTTGGAGGCGTCCTGGAGGCCGTGGCCGAACGCCATCGCCGCAGCAGAGGCCGTCTGGGCGTAGCGGAACCCGCGCGAGACACGTCCCGGGTGGGCCCTGCGGAACAGCCACAGGATCGCCGCCATCACGAGGTAGCCGACCATGATACCCACGATCGGCGAGGCGACCATCGGGATGATGATCTTGGTCAGCACGCTGTCCCAGTACACGCTCGCGCTGGCCGCGATCGCCGCCCCGCCCAGGCCGCCGATGAGGGCGTGCGAGGACGACGAGGGCAGGCCGTACCACCAGGTGAGCATGTTCCACCCGATGGCGCCGACGAGGCCGGCGCCGCAGATGAGCAGGCCGACGCTGCCCTGGGGGGCGTCGATGACGCCGGAGCCGATGGTCTTGGCGACCTTGGTGCCGAAGAACGCGCCTACGAGGTTCGCGACGGCGGCCATGGCCAGCGCCACCCGCGGGGTCAGCGCCCGGGTGGAGACCGACGTGGCGATCGCGTTGGCCGCGTCATGGAAGCCGTTGGTGTAGTTGAAGCCCATCGCCAGGGTGACGACGACGGCTACGGGAAGCCATTCCACGAGGTCAGGACTCCTTGACCGCGATGCCCTCGACCTTGTGGGCCACCTGCTCGAACGCGTCCGCGGCGGCCTCGAGCTCGTCGATGACCTCCTTGTGCTTCATGATCGTGATCGCGTCGAGGGGGCCACTGCCGTTGCCATTGAACAGCTCGGCCAGCAGGCGGCGGTAGCACTGGTCGGCCTGGTTCTCGAGGCGGTTGATCTCGATCCAGTACTCCGTCAGGTCCTTCATCGAGCGCAGGCGCGGCATGGCCTCGGCGGTCAGCTCGGACATGCGGGAGAGCACCTCGACCTGCTCGGCGACGCCGGCCGGCAGCTCCCCGATCCGGTAGAGCACGACGAGGTCGACCGCGGCGTCCATCATGTCCATGCAGTCGTCGAGGGCCGCGGCCAGGCCGTGGATGTCCTCGCGGTCGAAGGGCGTGATGAACGAGCTGTTCACCTTGCGGATGATCTCGTGCGTCGCCATGTCGGCGTTGTGCTCGAGCTCGCGCATGCGGGCCGCGATGGCCTCACGCTCGGAGGGGGCGGCACCGAGGATGGTGGTGAGCTCGCGTGCGCCGTCCACCAGGTAGGACGCGGACTTGGCGAACAGGTCGTAGAAGCTGTCTTCCTGCGGGGTGAGGCGAAAGCCCACGATCAGTCTCCGGTCAAGCGGGGAAATGGCCGGGGACGATGCTACGACCTAGTAGACACAGAACTGCAATCCGGAGTTCACCCAGTCGACGGGCTGCGTTCACCTCGTGACGCCCGAGGCGGGGTCGCGCGACCCGGGGCGTGGGCGGGCTGGCCCTAGGCGTGCTGGGGCTTGCGCGCCGCGCCGGCCTTCGAGAGGTCCTCGGCCGCTGACTGGGCGCGGATGACGCCGAGCACCTCGTCGATCTCCGCCTCCGTCAGCGGCCGCTCGCTCGAGGAGGCTGCAACGACCAGGTCACCGACGAGCTCGATCTCGTCCTGGAGGGCGCCGTCCGTGAGGTCGGCGCCGACGATCGGGTCTGCTGCCATAGCGCAACGCTAGCCCAGCCCGCAGAAAACGCCGAGAGTTCTTTGCCATGTCTTGACTGCGTGGCGCAGAGATGACTCGACCGGATCATGCGGCTGCACCCCGCCCTAGTCACGGCGGACCACGGCGTTCATGATGGTCCGGTGCAGGCGCCGGAGGAGGAGTCAGACGTCGCCGCCGACGACCCCGCAGCCGCCGCCCTGCTCGAGGAGCGCGGCTCCTTCACCCATGCGGTGTGCCGCGTGTGCGGCTGGTCGGGGCCGGGGCGCCGCTCGCGCGAACGGGCCCGCAAGGATGTCGTCGGCCATCGCGCCCAGGACTGCCCCCGCTAGCGCCTCACAGCACCCCGGAGGGCACGGGCAGCGGGTCCGCAGACCTCGCGGGATGTGTGCGCCGGGCTGGGAGCGCCTCACGGCGCGTGGCCGCTCGTAGCGGCTTCAGTTGGGACCCGGGGCTACCGCAGCCCGGCGCACGTCTGACTGTAACCGGAGCCCAGCCCCGAATGTTCCAGCGGCGGGCACTTCGGTGGATATCCGCAGGTCAGGGGCAGGGGGCTCAGAGCAGCTCGTCGGCTCGCCACAACCGGGCGCAGGCATCGAGGTCCTCGGCGGTCGACAGCAGCGAGGAGGCCCGGCGGGTCTGCCGCGCCCCCTCCTCGGCGTCGCGCACGTCGGTGGTGTGCGCCCGGTCGGCGCGACCCGAGGAGACCACCCGGCAGAAGGCGCCGGCCCGTTCGAGGGCGACGGCGAGGTCGCCCTCGAAGACCCCCCGCAGGATGGCGTCGGCCAGGCTGCGGATCTCCTGCGGACCCGGGGGCTCCGCGACACCGGCGACCACGTGGTTCACCGCGGCGAAGCGCACACCCGCGGTGTAGTCGGCGCTCGCCTCCTCGGGGTTGCGCTGCACCCACTCGTGCAGGGCGTACAGCCGCCAGAGAGCGCCGGGAAGGCTGCGGGCAGGCCTGTCGGCCCAGAGCTCGGCCAGCGTGGAGAGCCCGAGCTCGTCGACGAGCGCCACGAGGCGCGCGGTGACCTCGGGGTCCTCGGCGGCCCGACCCGCCCCCACGAGCACGGCTGCGGTCGCGTGCGCGACCTCGGTGACCTCCGCGGGGTCGGGCACGGTGCCGCCCTGCGACTCCATCGCGGCCGGGCTGAAGAACGCAGGCCGGCGGGGGGCGCCGCGGCCGCTCGGTTCGTTCCTCACCGCGTCAGTCTCCCACCGGGGGCCTCGCCACGCGCGCGGCTCGCGGGTGTGGGCGGCGGGCCGCCCGCGGCATACGGGTGGTCAGTCGTCGAAGAGGTCGGAGAGGAAGGACCGCCGCTTCTTGTGCGGCTTGCCGTAGCCGTGCCCGTAGGGCTGGCCGTGCTGCTGCGGGTACGGCGAGTACTGCTGCCGCGGCGCCTGCTGGGCCCGCTGCACGGGCGGCTGGTGCCACTCGTTCTCGGCGGCGACCAGCCGCTCGAGCTCACCGCGGTCGAGGAAGAGCCCGCCGCAGCCGGTGCACTGGTCGACGAGGACGCGGTTGCGCTCGTACTGGCGCATGTCCGAGCCGCACTTGGGACAGGTCAGCGTGGTCGTCATGCCTGGGCAACGCGCCCGGCCGGGTGGCGGTTCCCCCGGCAGCCGGGGCTGGGTGGGGCACGATGGACTGGTGGGGCAGGTGGCACAGCAGCGGGCCCGGGCCTTCCGCGTGGCCGGGACGGTGGTCCTCTCGCTGCTCTCGGGGGCCTCCCTCGCCGCCGCGGTGGGCCTGGCCCTGGCGGCCCGGTTCGTCATGTGCGGCATCTCCGGCTGCTCCGGCGGCGGCTTCGGCCGGGTCACCGACCCGCCGCTGACGCTCACGCTCATCGTGGCAGCGGGGGTCGCCCTCGCCCTGCCGGTCGTGCTGTATGCCGTGTGGCGGCGACGCGCCCGCCTCGCCCTGGCCGCCGTGCCGGCGGCCGCGCTGGGCACCATCCTCGTGGGTCTGGTCATCGGCGCCGACTGGAACGGCTGCCCGCGCACCATCTCCACCGCGACGTGCCAGGAGGAGCGGGGCCACTGAGCCGGTGCCCGCCGCACGGCCTCAGGTGGGCGGGAGCAGACGCCGAGCCGCGACGCCGCCGGCTGCCGCTGTTTGCGGCAGCCGGCCGTGCGCCGCCTCAGGCGCTAGACCCGACGCGAGGCCCGCGCCACCGCGAAGGCCACCAGAGTGATGGCGCCACCCAGGAAGAGGAGGCTGACGATGAGCAGCCCGGCGCCGGCCTCGTCCAGCCAGGGCACCTCGGCACCGAACCGCATCGAGGCCGAGACGCCTCGGGAGCCGTCCGCGTTCATCACCACGGCGGACCAGTTCCCGGCCTCCGGCGTCCACACGACCGTCTGGGCGCCGTCACCACTGGCCTGCGCCACCCAGATGTCGAGGTTGGTCGGCGCCGCGACGGGCGACCCGCCCGGCTGTTCCTGCCCGTCGCCGCCGGCTTCGTTGCGGTCCGACCGGGCGACACCGGCGAGGTAGGCCGCGACGTCGCTCTGCCGGCCGATGCCGACGAACACCGGCACGCCGGCTGTGGTCGACGTGGCCTCGATCCGCAGGTCGCCGAAGAACCGTCCGGGCAGGCCCCGGTCGGCTCCCGGCGACTCGAGGAGCATGTCTCCGACCACGGCGTGACCGGCCGAACGCCAGGTCTCCGCCGGTGTCGTCACGAAGCCGTCCTGGCGCCAGACGCGGTCGGCCATGATCATGGCGCCGCCCCCGGCCACCCCACCGAGGGAGAACAGCCCGACCAGGATGCCGACGACCGCGGCAATGGTCCGTCCGGCCGTCCACCCCGAGCGCGCTGGCACCCCCGGTGCACCGGGAGGCGGCGGTGCCGCCCCTCCCCCGCCGGCATACGGCTGCTCGGGGGCACCCTGGTAGGGCTGGGCACCCTGGTAGGGCTGGGCACCCTGGTAGGGCTGGACGTCCGACGGCGACTGGGAGGCGGGTGGCTGGGTCCCCGCCTGGCTGGTCAGCACGAGGGCGTGGTCAGGCTCGTGCGGACCCATGTCGAGGCGGAACGGCGGGTACTGGTCGGTCATGAGGCCGACATACGCGGCCACGCGCAGCACCCAGCGGTTGAGCCCGAGCAACAGGTCGTAGATGGGACGCGGGTACGAGCCCGTGAAGGCGAGCACGACGGCAGCGATGAAGGCGAGCAACCCGACGAGGCCGCCGCTGCTGACGTACTGCCACCGCTGGTCCTCGAAGACCCAGCGACCGCCGCCGATGAGGATGGCCAGCACCAGGTAGTGCGGGATGGCCAGGAGCCACCACTTGACGAGCACGAGGCCGCGCGAGAGGTGTTCGGGGTAGTCGATTTCGAGGTGTGTCGGGTAGTCGGGCACCTCCGCGAGGGAGAACGGCGGGTAACGGTCGGTCGCGAGCGCGCCGTAGGCGTAGTAGGCCACCCGCCAGGACCACCGCAGGACGCCGACGTTGAACTCGAAGATGGCGCGCGGGTAGTGGCCGGTGAACAGGATGGCGAAGAAGGCGACGACGCTGAGGACGACGAAGGCCACCCACAGGAACGCCAGGACGATGTAGTGCGGCACCGCCAGCAGCCACTTGACCAGCCAGAGCCAGCGCGAGGCGGCCGGCTCGGTGGCGGCGTCAAGGTGAACGGGGTAGCTGGGCCGCGGAGGGGCTGTTGCAGTGGTCATTGCTGCGTCATTCCTCAATCGGCCCCACGGTCCGGCTCGCCTGCGTGACGGACCTCGGGGCCGCTGTCGGTGCTGGTCTGCGTGGCGATCTGGCTCGCGAGCTCCGCTGCCCAGCAACGGATCTGGTACCAGTCGCGGTAGTCGCCGTCACCGGCGTGGAGTCGCCGGGCGGCCAGGCGCTCGCCGCGCGAGAGGGCGGCCAGGTCGAGTCGCCCGGCGAAAACGCGGTGGTCGCGGGCATGGGTCGAGCGGGCGGCTCTGTCGGCGTCGGCGACCGCCCCGAGGGGCCGGGCGGGTTCACCCACCGGTCCGCTGGAGAAGAGCCAGACGGGCCGGCCCCCGAGCCGCTGCTCGAGGCGGGCGGCGAGGTTGCGGGCCTCGGGCATCCAGCGGCCGTGGTAGACGGCGCTGCCGAGCACCACGGCGTCGACCCCGTCGAGGGTGTCGACCTCCACGGGGTCGAGCACGCGGGCAATGTGCCCGGCGGACCGCAGCTGACGGGCGACCTCGTGCGAGATCGCCTGGGTGGCGCCGTGACGGCTCGCGGCAGTGACGAGGACTGTCATCAGAACCTCCTGTCCTCGCGGCCAGTCTCCGACCGGGGCAGGGCAGGGCACAGGGCCGGATGGCCCTACGTGGAGGCGGCTCAGGACGCCGGTACGCCCTCCTCGGAGCGGCGCTTCAGACCGACCGCCTCGAGGTTCAGGTAGCGCTCGGTGAGACCGGCCATCCAGCGGCCGACGAGCTCACCGACGAGGCCGCGCTGGTCGATCTCGAGCGTCACCCGTGACCCGGTGCGCCGACGCTCCACGACGTGCCTCGCCGTGCTGCGGAACCCGGGCAGGCCGGTGACCCAGGTGAAGGACTTCCCCGACTCGAGGCCGTCGACGGTCCAGACCGCCACGGGCAGCCGCGGCTGTCGGATCCGCACCCGCGAGCCGACGTCGAAGCGACCGGTGTCGAGGCGCTCGACCTCGGTGACCGACGCCGTCCACTGCGGCCACGCCTCGACGTTGGCCATGACGGCCCAGACACGCTCGGGAGGGGCGTCGATGTCGATGGTGACGCTGGCGTGCACGGCGGCTCCTGGAGGTGTGGGGGACCATCGCCCCTACCTGCCAGCCTAGGCGCGGACCACGCTGTGCGCAGAGGCCCGGGCGGCATCCGGCTGCATCCTGCGGCGGCGCCCCGGAGGGAGGGTACGTGTCCATGACCGGAAGGCGTCGCATCGGGCCCGTGGACGCCCTCTGGCTCAACATGGACCGGCCCAACAACCTCATGGTGATCACGAGCTTGGTGTTCCTCGAGTCGGTGCCCGACTGGGACGAGGTCCGGTGCATCGCCCAGGAGCGCTTCATCGACCGCTACCCGGTCTTCAGCCAGCGGCCGGTCGCCCCCCCGCTGCCGATCGGGCTGCCGTCGTGGGAGTACGACCCCGACTTCGACCTCGAACGCCACCTCGTGCGCGAGACGCTCGCGGAGCCGGGCGACGACGCAGCCCTCCAGGCCCACGTCGAGGACCACCTCCACCGGCCCTTCGACCGCCGGCACCCGCTGTGGGAGGTGCACCTCATCGAGGGCTACGGCACCGGGGCGGTCGTCTTCTTCCGCATCCACCACGCTCTGGCCGACGGCATCGCCCTGACCCGGGTGCTCATGTCGCTGACCGACAACGGGGCTTCGGTCGACACCAAACCGCTACACGGAGATCCGGCCGGCCCCGCGGCCTCGTCGGCGGTGTCGACGCGGGTGTCGACGAGGGCGTCGACGGGAGTGTCCCTCGCCCGCAGCGCGGTGGAGCAGGCGGCTCGGTTGGCCCACCCCTCCGCCCTGGCGAGGTCGGTCGGCACCGGCGCACGGACCGGCCAGGTGGTGCGCGACCTGCTCTTCCTCGGCAACCCGCCCAACGTCGTCGCCGGGACGCCCGGCCTGCACAAGCGGGTCGTGTGGACCCAGCCGGTGCCGCTCGCCCCGCTCAAGCAGGTCGGCCACCTGGCGGGCGCCACGCTCAACGACGTGCTCATGAGCGCGGTCGCCGGCGCCCTGCACCGCTACCAGGTCGAGCACGACGCCACGCCGGTCGACCTCGTCACGATGGTGCCGGTCAACCTCCGCCCGCTCGACAGGCCGCTCCCCCGAGAGCTCGGCAACCAGTTCGCCCTCGTCTTCTTCACCTTCCCGAGCTCGAGCGCCGGGCTGCTGGAGCGCCTGGCCGAGACCAAGCGGCGGATGGACTGGCTCAAGAGCTCCCCCGAGTCCGTGCTGACCTTCGGGCTCATCACCGCCATCGGTTTCAGCACCCCCGCGCTGGAGCGCCCGGTGGTGGACTTCTTCGCCGACAAGGCGATCGGTGTCACCACCAACGTGATGGGCCCGCGCGAGCCGCGCACCTTCGCAGGGGTGCCGGTCACCGGCGTGCTGGGCTGGGTGCCCGGCTCCGGCGCCCAGACGGTGGGGGTGTGCATCTTCACGTATGCCGGGAGCGTCCGGGTCGGGTTCATGGTGGACGCCGGCGTCGTCCCCGAGCCCCAGACCCTGCTCGCGGCGTTCGAGGACGAGGTGGAGGCGCTGGTGCGCCTCGGCCGTGATGGAGAGGAAGGGAGCCGGCATGCCCACCGACACCGCAACCCAGTCCGTCGAGGTACCAGCCACCCAGGCCGACGTGCTGGCGCTGCTGCGCGACGTCGCAAGCCAGCCTGAGTGGATCCCCGAGATCCTGGAGGCCGAGGTGCTGACGTCGGACGGGCACGGACGGCCGCTGACCGCCAGGTTCGCCGCCTCCAGCAGCGTGGGCACCGACCGCTACATCCTCGCCTACGAGCACTCGCCGCACGGCCTGCGCTGGTCGATGGTCAAGGGCCGGCTTCAGACGGGGCAGGAGGGTGTCTACACGCTGGAGTCAGCCGGACGGGGCCGCACGAGGGTGACCTACCAGCTGACGATCCACCACAACCTGCCGCTGCCCGGGTTCCTCCGCTCGCGGGTCATCAAGGGCCTCGTCTCGGACACCCTCACCGGGCTGCAGGGCCGCTTCGGCGGCTGACCGGGCCACCCGGCATACCCGCTGGTCAGCGGTCGAGCTCGAACCAGACCGTCTTGCCGGCGCCGCCGGGCCGCGGCGCCGTGCCCCACCGCGAGCTGAGGGCGCCGACGATCAGCAGGCCGCGGCCGTCCTCGGCGTCGAGGTCGAGGTCGCTGGGCTCCGGGCGGTGGGGGTTCGCGTCACTGACCTCCACCCGCACCACGTCCGGCCCGGGCCACAGTCGCACGCTGACGTCGCCGTGGGCGTGCCGGACGGCGTTGGTGACCAGCTCCGTGGCCAGGAGCACGGTGTCCTCGCGCAGGGCCCGGTCGAGGCCGTGCGAGCCCTGGCGGATCCACCGGCGCACCTCGGCAGCCGTGTGGGGGCTCTGCGGGAACGTCGACTCGTAGGGAGCGAGGCTGTGCGACGGCACCCGGCCGACATGCACCGCTCCGGCGCCGGTGTGAGCGGACTCGGGGGGCGCGAGCGCCACCGCAGGCACGGGCTGGGGCCCCTGCGGCTGGGCCAGCGGCTCACGGCCCGCCACCCCGGAGGCGGCAAGGGCACCGGCCCGGCGCAGGGCCGGCTCGGCGGCACTCTCCTCGCCTCCACCCGTGGGCACGCTCGGCAGCCGGGCGACGAGCAGGGCGATGTCGTCCTGCCGCTGGTTGGCGGAGGTGACCACGAGGAGCTCGGTGGCGAGGGCCTCGACGTCGGGGCCCTTGCGGCGGACCGTCTCGCCGACGAGGTCGACGAAGGCCTCGAGGCCGTCGAGGCCGCTGGCTCGGTCCTCGACGATGCCGTCCGTGTAGAGCGCCAGCACGCTGCCGGGCGGCACCCTCACCTCGGCCTCGACCCGCTGCGGCCCGGGCGTGCCGAGCGGCGGTGACCCACCCTCCTCGAGGAGGGTGGCCCGGCCCTCGCGGTCGACGAGGATCGGCGGGAGGTGGCCCGCCCGGGCCACGCGCGCGACCCCCGACTCCGCGTCGAGGAGCACGTAGGCGACAGTGGCGATCTCGTCGACGTCGAGCATGGAGCGCAGGCGGTCGAGCCCCGAGAGCACGGCGGCCGGCGAGGGGTCGGCGCTGGCGAGTGAGCGGACGGCGGTGCGCATCTGCCCCATCACGGCCGCGGCACGCAGCCCCTTGCCCATGACGTCGCCGACGACGAGGGCGACCTTGTGGCCGTCGACCGGCACACAGTCGTACCAGTCGCCGCCGACTCGCAGGCCGGCCTCACCCGGGACGTAGCGGGCCGCCATGGCCAAGTCGTCACGGGCCGGGAGCGTCGGGGAGAGCAGCGACCGCTGGAGCGTGGAGGCCGCATTGGCCTCGCTCTCGAACGCGAGCGCCCGCCGCAGGGCCTGACCGCCCTGGCTGGCCTGTCCGGTCAGGACCTCCCGCTGGTTCTGCTCGAGGGTCCGGGGCTCGGTGTCCCACACGAGCAGGGTGCCCAGCCGCTGGCCGGCGACGCGGATGGGCAGCACCACCAGCACGGAAGCCTCCTCCAGCGGTGACCCGACAGCCACTGGGACCCTGGCGCGCACGGCCTCGGTCGACTCGAGGAACAGCGGCTCTCTCGCCAGTGGTGCGAAGGTCGAGGCGTACGGGGCGTCCCAGCCGCTCCCCGCGAGCTCGTCACCCGGCCGGGAGCCATAGCCCGCGTGGCCGATGACGGCGGTCGGCTCGCCCTCCCTGCTGACGAGGACGACGGCACGGCGCAGGCCGCTGGCACCCACGGCGTCGCGGCACAGGGCCTCGGCCACCTCGGCCGGGGTGACGGCCTTGGCCAGGTCCTGGGCGCAGCCGAGGAGCTGGCTGGTCAGGCCGAGCGAGGTGCGCAGCTCGCCCTCGCGCCGGTCGAGCTCGCTCTGGGTGTAGGACTCGGTCTCGGAGAGGCGGATCAGGACGCTGGCCACGGCCCCGATGGCGAGCACGGAGTAGGTCGCCACGCGCATGGACAGACTCGCCCACCACACCGCACTGAACCGCTCGGCGGCGAAGGCGTTGAACAGCAGGTCGTAGACCGCGAGCGACAGGGCGACCCCGACCCAGCCCCGGAGGGTGGTGGCGTCACGTCCGGAGCGCCTGATCCACGTCACCGCGACAATCGCAGTGAACACCGCCATGCCGTACTCGACGCTCAGGAGTGGAGGGGTGAACGAAGTGTCCGGCCGCAGCAGGGTGGGAAGCGGGATCGCGTTCACGGCGAGGAGCACCGTGAAGCCGATGCCGAGCGCCGCCGCGGGCAGACGCCAGACCACGGGCACCCTCAGCGCTCCGGCGAGCGCGCCCGCGGGGAGGGCCAGGTGGAACATCAGGTAGAGCGCGGCGCTGCTCTGGTCGTTCGTGCCGAGGGGGCCCCCGCCGGGGTTGACCGTCGGGAACGAGATGAGCTGCAGGACCATCGCCAGCCACCCGACCGCCAGGCCGGCGCTCACCCAGCTCAGGGCCGGGTCGCGCTCGGCCCGCCAGCGCGCCGCCAGCACCACGAGCGCGAAGGCAGCGCTGATCGGCGCCGCCGCGAAGAACACGACCGAGAGGCCGCGGGGCGGCACGGCGTCGAGCATCAGGGCCACCAGGTAGGCCACCGAGGCCAGGGCGGCCACCGCCACGGCGGCGTAGAGGTCGAGCCTGCGCTCCGGCCGCGGGCGGCGCGGGTCGACCTCCCAGGTGGCCGGCCGAATGAGGGCTGCGTCGCGAACGCTCATGCTGGATCGTCCGCCGGGTCGGAAGCGGGGCGAGCGGTCATCGGCACTCCTCTGCGACGTGCGCCCACCGGGACCGGCGCACCCGGGTGTGCGCCTGCGGGGGGCGACCTGACGCTGGGCGGACTCATCACCCCGGTTGGGTGATCGGGGGCATCCGCCCGTCCAGTCGATGTCGCGATCTGCCTCCTCAGTGTGTGGGCGCGGCAGGGGCGTCCGCTAGGCCGTTGGGCCCCCTTTGATACCCCGGGTGGTGTGTGTCATGTCCCATACCGGCCCAGACCGGGAGATAGCGACCTGCGCCCCTCCGGGCGCCCGGTGTCGGGTCCCATCGCCCCCGGTCGGGGCCTTGCGCATCGCGACGAGCCGGAGGAGTATTTACAACCTGATGGTTGTAGATCAGTTCACCGATGACGAGATCGACCGGCTCTTCCACGCGCTGGCCGACCGCACGCGCCGCGACATCGTGAGGCGGGTGCTCGTGGGCGAGCACTCGGTCTCAGCCCTCGCGCGCAACTACCCCGTCAGCGTGACGGCGGTTCAGAAGCATGTGGCCGTCCTGGAGGAGGCGGGGCTCGTGGTCAAGCACCGGCACGGACGGGAGCAGCGGGTCACCGGCCAGCCGGACGCCATCCGACGGGCCCAGGAGCTGCTTGCCGCCTACGAGGAGCTGTGGCGCGGCCGGTTCGAGCGCATGGCCGACCTGTTGGACGAGGACAAGCAAGGAGAGAACGCATGAGCATCACCAGCATCAGCAAGGACACCGACCAGCTCACGATGACCGTGACCTCGGACTACGACGTGTCCGCGGACCGGGCCTGGCAGCTGTGGGCCGACCCCCGCCAGCTCGAGCGCTGGTGGGGACCGCCGACCTACCCCGCCACCGTGGAGCAGCACGACCTCCGCGAGGGCGGGCACGTGGGCTACTACATGACCGGGCCCGAGGGCGACCGGCACCGCGGGTGGTGGAATGTGCGCGAGGTCGAGGCGCCGCGCCTGCTGGTGGTCGAGGACGGCTTCGCCGACGAGTCCGGGGCACCCGACCCGGGCATGCCGACCATGGTCATGCGGGTGGAGATCACCGACCGGCCGGGCGGGGTCACCGTGACCATCTCGTCACGGTTCCCCTCGCTCGAGGCGATGGAGCAGCTGCTCCAGATGGGCATGGAGGAGGGCCTCACGCAGGCCATGGGCCAGATCGACGCGATCCTCGCCGGTGAGCCCGCCCGGGCCCGTTCCTAGCGGCCACCCCAGGTCCGCCCCGGGGGCGCCACAACGCCCCCGGGGGGTGGGGGCCTGCCACGGCGCGGGACGCACCACCGTCGCCCCCCGCTTCAACAGAGTCGGTACGCCGCGATGGGGCGCCCGCGGCTCCCGCACCACGTGACGTGGGCTTGGGGCGGAGACGATCCCTCCGCCTCCGCGCCGTATCCCGCGTCAGGCCTCGTCGGGTCCGTCGACGTTGACCACTACCTCCCCGCCCCCTGCTCTGACGACGATCACCGCGGCCTCTACCGATGCCGGGTTCCCCTCGCGATGCACGGTGTGCGGCGGCACGAAGACA
This sequence comes from Knoellia sp. 3-2P3, assembly GCF_029223115.1. Lineage (NCBI taxonomy): Bacteria > Bacillati > Actinomycetota > Actinomycetes > Micrococcales > Intrasporangiaceae > Knoellia > Knoellia sp. 3-2P3. Next base: position 958,573 of record NZ_JARGZE010000001.1, on the reverse strand, counting down.
AAGTCACCGGGTTGCGCGTCAATCACGTCCTGTCCGCCAGGTCCGGACTCCATGCGCAACAGCCCCGAGAGGACGTAGATGTGACTCTCGTAGTCTCCGTGGTGGTGCCACCCGGACACCATCCCAGCCTCGGTCGTGACGTGGCCGGCCCAGCTGCGATCCGTGCTGGCGGCCTGCTCCCGGCGCATGCCCGATGTCACCTGGCCCTCTGAGCGATCTGCCGGTCGGATCAGTTTCACTCGCTTGTCGTCGCCCATGGCGCGCTCCCCTTTGCCCGCGACTTGCGCACCTTCGACGCTGCTCTCGAGCGCAACGGAATGTCAAGGCGCCTGTGACCGAGTCGGCCTGATGCACGCACCCCATGCAGGAGACGGGCTGGCGGGAGACCTTCCAGTGCAGCAACACCAGCCGCAGTCTCCGAGCGAGCGAGACGCCGGGCTCTCGGTGGAGACGCGACCGTCCCCCTTTGCCGCGATCCGCGCGGTCTTGCCGACGAGCGCGCGCGACGGTGGTGGTGACACCGCACCCCTGTGCGTCAGGAACACATCCGGTGCCTACTCCTTCGTCGCCACCACCACGTACCCCTCAGCCTCCGGGTCGAACGTGCTCTTCTCGACCCGTAGTCCCACGCTGTGCAACTCAGATTCGAGTTCGCCGTATTGATACGGCCAGCACGACAACAGTTCCGAGCGGACCAAGACCGACCCATTTCCCTCGACTTGCACGACAGCGATCTCAATGCGGTGCTCCTGCTCCCACTGCGGCGCGATTTCCCAGCGATAGATGACGAGGCCATCGCGGCCATTCCGGCGGACCATTCGGTCACTGATGTCCAGCCGGGAGCCCCTGGCCCTCACGAGTTCCCAATTGCGGGAGGTGAGTACCAACCACCCTCCACGGCGCAGAAGTCGTGACATCGACTCCAGCGCAGCAACCCTGCCTCTCGCCCCCTTGGCATGGTGCAGCGAGTTGCCAACGCAGAACACCATGTCGAAGGTGGCGTCCCCGAAATGGTCGGTCAGTTCCTCCCAGTCGGCACGCACCGTCAAGAACGATGCACCGGTTTCGTCAGCCAACATCTCAGTCCGACGAACCATCGCTGCACTGGCGTCGGTCGCAACAACCTGCATGCCGAGACCGGCGAGGCCAACCGCCAGTTGCCCGGTACCGCATGAGCAATCGAGCACTTGAGCCTTCGACGGAAGGAGACAAGTGAAGTCAGCGAACGCCGCGGCGAACTCGGCGGGCGTCAACTTCGCGTCCGAGATAAGCCACTCATACACCTCGGGCAAGCACGTCATAGCCCGTCACGACGACCACCTCCGTCAACTCGGCAGACCCCAGGTGGCGCACCAGTACATCAGTGGGGCAGGTCAGTCACCACAGGTTTCCCGTGGAGTGACCGCCGGCTCATGCCGCGATCCACTCGTGCCGATCTCCGGACGGGGTCGTCGACGAGCTGGGGATGTGCGGCCGGGTGGTGTCGCTCACGGACTCCGCAGACCAGCCGTTGTGCCGGCGACGGCGCCGCGCACCGCGCTGACTCGGAGTCGGTCGGACAGGGCAAGGACCTCGTCGCGCAGGGCGTCGGGGGTGATCACCTCGAAGTCCCAGCCGAGCCCGGCCAGCATGCAGGCCATGCCGTCGAGGTGCTCGACGCGCGTCTCGAGGAGCACGCCGTCAAGGTGCTCGGTCAGCCGTCCCACGCTCGGGGGCAGTCGCTCGCCCGCTTCCGCGAGGGTGGTCCGCAGCACGACGGCGACCTCGTGCGACCACCCAACCGCCGCGATGCCGGACACGACCTGTGTCGTCGCATCGAAGTCAGCGGGCACGACGTAGGAGCCGTCGCCCTGCCTGACTGAGCCGATGCGGTCCAAACGGAATGTCCGCACGTCATCACGGGCGTGATCGTGTCCGGTGGCGTACCACCGGCCGGAGTGGAAGACGAGGCCGTAGACGTCGAGCTCACGCTGCGACTCCTGTCCGTCCCAGGCGGTGTAGGCGATCACGACGGTGCGCCGCGCTTGCGCTGCCCAGGCGAGATCAAGCAGCGTGTCGGCGCCGGCGGGAGCGCTGGCGTGCGCCGGGGTCGTGAAGCGCGCGGTCGACAGCAGGCTGTCGAGCCGCTGGCCCAGGGCCCGCGGCAGCACGCGCGACACCTTGGCGAGCGCGCTCGCCGTCGCCGCGTGGTCGGTGGTGGCGAGACCCGCACGTTCCGCGGCCCGCAGGCCCAGGACGACGGCGACGGCCTCGTCGTCGGTGAGCATCAGCGGCGGCAGTTTGTAGCCCGGTGAGAGCCGGTAGCCGCCGTACCTGCCTCGCTGCGCCTCTACTGGGATCCCGAGGTCGGCAAGATGCTCGGCGTAGCGCCGGACGGTCCGCTCGTCGACCCCGAGCCGCGCCGCGAGATCGCCGACGGTGCGCTGCCCGCCCGCCTGAAGCAGCTCCAGCATCGCCAGCACGCGTGCGGTGGGGCGGGTCACGGCTCTCCCCGGAGCTGCCCAGAAAGAACTGCGATGCGCACTCTGAATACCGGGCGGAAACTGTCCACAAACCACTCTAACGTCGTGGTCATGAACACCACCACCTACGTCCTCGTCCCCGGCTTCTGGCTCGGCGCCTCGGCCTGGCGCCCCGTCGCAGACTCGCTGAGCGAGCGCGGCCACGTCGTACACGCCGTCGACCTCTCCGGCATGGGCGAGCGCGCGCACCTCGCCTCGCCGGAGACCGACCTGACGACCCACATCGACGACGTCGTGCATCTGCTCGAGCCGCACGACCTGCACGACGTCGTGCTCGTCGGCCACAGCTACGGCGCCCTCGTGACGACCGGTGCGGCAGACCGCGCGCCTGAGCGGGTGGCCCGCCTGGTCTACATCGACTCAGGTCCCCTGCCGGACGGCATGGCGCAGGCCGACTTCGAAGGACCCGACGCGCGGGCGGCCAACCAAGAGCTGGTCATGACACACGGCGAGGGCTGGAAGCTCCCGCCGCCGACCTGGGCCGTGCTCGCCGCCGAGGCGCCCGATGTCGACGACGACGCCGTGGCCGCGCTGGTCGAAGGCTCGCAGCCGCAGCCTTGGGGCACCGCCACCCAGCCGGTCGTGCTCACCGGAGCCTGGGAGCGCCTGCCGCGGACGGGCGTGCTGTGCAGCTTCAGCCTTGAGCAACTGCGGCAGATGGCGCCGTACGCACCGACGTTCGCGCACATGGTCGACGGCGACTGGACGTACATCGAGCTGCCGACGTGGCACTGGCCGATGGTGAGCCGACCGGTGGAACTTGCCAAGGTGCTGGAGTCGGTCAGCTGCTAGGCGCTCGGGCCCCGTTGCTTCGCGCGCAAGACGCGCGCTGATGGCGCGGATAGGGAAGTCGCTGATGGGCCGCTGTCCGCGCTTTCGCGGCATAGGGTTCCGGCATGGCACGGGTGCTGCTGACCGGAATGTCAGGCGCAGGCCAGAGCACCGTGCTCGCCGCAGTTGCCCGCCGCGCGTACAGGTCTACTTCTGCGACCCCAAATCGCCCTGGCAGCGCGGCAGCAACGAGAACACCAACGGGCTGCTGCGTCAGTACCTGCCTAGAAGGCTGGACTTCCGCACCCTGACCCAGGCCGACCTCGACGCCATCGCCCAAGAGCTCAACGAACGACCTCGACAGACCCTGAAGTTCAAGACACCATCACAAGCACTGGCAGAGGTGTTGCGATGACCGCCTGAACCGGCACAGATGAGCGGGCGTGGTGTCGCTGGTTGAGATCGGAACTCGTAAACTCTGGGTTGGGTGGTCAGGAAGTTTTTCCGGCTTGGGATGTTTCAGCCTTTTCGGCGCAGTTCCAGCTATGGGACATGGGTCTTGAGAACGTCCGGCTGCCATGGAGCTCGACGGTCCGAGGCCAGGAGGCGGGATGACTCCGTGGCGGGGTTGTTCCGCACCAGTAACGCATCGCTGCTGCGTTTGGCCGACTGCCTGCGTCGCGGTCCTCGACTCAAGGACTTAGGCTGCACGTAAGACTGCTCGGGTTCATGAGTCGAGCGCGATCGAGGCGGGTGATGGATGAGCATCGATCCGAAGACCGCATTCAGCCTCTATTCCCAGGCATGGGATGGCAAACTCGACGCGGCTGCGCGAGCAGAACTTCTCTCCCAAGCGTGGGCCGAGGACGGAGAGCTCTTTGACCCAGACACTCCCGACGGGCTCATCGGGCGCGTCGCGCTCGGTGCGTACATCCAAGAGCAGCACGAGGCTTCACCTGGCATGGTGGTCAGTGCGACCGCCGAGCCGGAGCTGCTCGGGGATCGTCTGCGGGGAAGGTGGGCCCAGTATGAGAGCGGAGTTCTGACGCTTTCGGGAGCCGACTTCGTGGAGTTCGCTGGCGACGGACGCATCAAGCGGCTCACGATGTTCTTCGACTCGGGTCCCGAGTCCTAGGCTCCGGGCGTGACCTTCGTCGCCGTCACCCCCTCGAGCTTCACCTAGAGGGGTGGACGACGGCAGCGAGGAAGCTGTCAGACCCTTGCCCGCGTTGCCCGAGGACCGCGACCCCTGGGATCCGCCGAACCCCCCTTCTGACCCTGTGGGTCCGAGCAAGTAGGACACGCCAAGGACTCATTCCCGTGACAAGCGGCGGCCGTCACACGTAGCCCTGTGCCGTATCCCGTTGGCGCGAAACGCACTCTCATGCCGCTGATTGCACGTACCAACGTGCCGGTGGGCGGATGATCGGTGGCCGGTCCACCCGATTCCCGAACCGCTACGGTCTCGCTGTGAACCGAAGTCAGGCGCGGCGGTACAAGCTGCACGGCACCAACCCCAGGATCATCCGTGGCCCAAGCCGCGATGAGGTGCTCGGGCGCTTGGAGACGTTGCCTCGCGGAGACGGCGTGCTGATCCTGGAGAACCTCGACCATCCGGGTCGCTATGTCCAAGTTCTGCACCAAAGCGACGGTTTGCTGCGGCTTGAGGTGCGCGACGACGACCCCCCGCGACACCTGATGACGCGCACCCTGTCGCGGGACCGAGTGGCCGATGCGTTCGAGGGCTGGACCTCCGAACTCCATGAGTCAGCTCACGACGAGTGGCGCGCTGCCTTCCGCTGGGAGGACATCAGCGAGGAGCTGCTTGATCCGCGTGCTATCGACTGACCCGCGTTGCCAGAGAGTTCATGGACCGTAGTCAGCGGCGCCGTCCGCCGCTGCGGCATCCGGATCTGCCGATGAGCGCGTGGTTGTCCGGGGAGGGCCGTCACCGCAGTCGCGCGGCCATTACGGTCACGTCATCGTGCAGGGAGGTGTCGGCGAGTGCGGCGATTCCTTGGACCAGTTCCTTCACCGGAGCGTCGCGGAGGTCGGCGGCCCGGTCGCAGAGGAGCCTGATCCCGTGGTCGATGTCGTGGCGTCGGGACTCGACGACTCCGTCCGTCACCATGATCAGCAGCGAGTCGGGCTGCAGGTGATGGGTGACCACTGATCGGTGTGAGTCCCCCAGCACGCCCAAGGGCGGGCCCTCCTGGCCGCGCAGCACTTCGATACGGCCGTCGGGGCCGACCACCACCGGAGGGATGTGCCCGGCGTTGCACAAGGACATCTCTCCTGTCACCGGGTCGACCAGGAGTGCCGCGGCGGTCACGAACTGCTCGGGTGCGTCTCGGGCGACCATCTCGTCGGCAGCGGTGAGCACGGCGTCGGGCCCCGGATTCACGGTAAGCAAGCCGCGGATGCCGGCTCGCACCCGGATCATCGTGGTTGCCGCGCTCACCCCTCGGCCCATCACGTCGCCCACCACGAGGGCCAGCCGCCCGTTCGATGTGGCGACGGCGTCGTACCAGTCCCCGCCGACGTGCTCGATCTCGTCGCCTCCGGGGGCGTAGTGCACCGCGAGGTCGAGGTGCTCCACCGTCGGCAAGGGGCTGGCGGCGAGGCTGAACTGGAGCTGCTCGGCGATGTCGACCGTGCGGGCCAGAGCCTGGGCCCGCTGAGCGGTGATGGCGCACTGGGACGCGAGGATGTCGAGCACCTGGTTGTCCTCGACGGGCAGAGGGGTGTCAGCGCTCGTCACGAACGAGGTTCCCTCGGTGATGCTCGTCAGGTCGTCGGGGACCTTGAGCTCGACAGTCGCGGGCAGGATCTCCGCCAGCTGCTCCAAGCTGTGGGCGAGCACCGCCTCCACCTGGTCGAGCGTCGAGGCGCGGACGAAGCCTGCGGTGACTTCCTGCAGAAGGCGGGCACGGGCCGCAGCCGCGGCCTCCCGCTGCTGCGCCTCGATCCGCTCGGTGACGTCGCGTACACAGCCGATGGTCCCGGTGGGGTTGCCGTGCTGGTCGCTGGTGACCTTGCCGTGCGCCTCGATCCAGCGCAGCGTCCCGTCGGGCCACCGGATCCGATTCCGCAGCACGTAGGTCGAGCGGGCCTCCCACGCCGCCTGGACAGCCGCGAGAACCTGGTCACGATCCTCGGGAAGGACCGTTTCCAGCCATGCCTCGTAGCTGCGGCCGAAGGTGCCCGGCGCCATGCCGTAGATCGCCTCGAGCTGCTCGTCCCACACCACCTCGCCCGTGGCCAGGTTCCAGTGCCAGCTCCCCAGCTGCGCCGCCTCGTGGGCAACCCGGAGGCGCGCTTCGCTGGAGGCCGCGGCCGCCTCGGCGGAGCGGATCTCGCTCATGTCCTCCGCGACCACCACGATCCCGGTGATCTGGCCGGTTGGGTCGCGGACCGGTGTGCCGGACACGGCTGCGACGAAGGTGTCACCGCGAGGGCGCCGCAGGGTCAGGTCGCCCCGCCAGGTATCACCCGCGATCACCGCGTCGAGGTCCAGCGGACCGTCGCTGGCGCCGGGCGCGATCAGGTCGTGCACCTGGTGACCGACCAGCTCGGCGTCGACGGTGGCGAAGACCTCGGTCGCGGCCCGGTTGACGAAGGTGATGGTCCCCGCCGCATCGGTGGCAAGCACCGCCAGCCGGATCGCCTGCAGCAGACGTAACTCGTCGATGTAGCGGTGCATTCCGCGCACCTCCTAACCGACACGCTACCCGCCCTGCCCCGATGAGCACGATTAGCTCTGGTCGGTATCGGCCGCCTTGCTCATCGTCGGGCCGCTGCGGCCTCTTGGGCGATCTCCTTCACCGTGGTCCGCTGCAGGGCGGCGGCGCCGTGCCCCTCGTCCCGGGAGGCAGCAAGCGGCCCGTGAGCGCTCCTGCCGTGTCCACCGGCGGCTCCCGTAAGTGCACTCATCTGCCGCGATCCGGTCGTGCCTACGGTGTGGACGCCCCTAGCACGCATGCGCTGCGGAGGTCCGCCACAAGGGCGGCCGGTCCACCGGCGCATGGCAAACGGTGAGCTCGTCACTGGAGGGCAGCGGTGGGCAAGGCCAGCGGCCGGGTCTCCCCGGCACCGCAGTTGATTGCGCGGCAGCAAGGTTTGCGCACCGTCGGCGGCAAGGGGCAGCGGAGGCCACGCAACAGGCGCGCCGGCCGATCACCGCGCCACAACCGGTATGGTCTTCTCGCGGTCAGCGGTGCGAACTACACGGGAGTTATCCCGAGGGTTCTCCCGACTAAACCCTGACCCCCCGGGCCTCTAGCTCAATTGGCAGAGCTGCGGACTTTTAATCCGTAGGTTGTGGGTTCGAGCCCCACGGGGCCCACGAACACGCAGGTCAGAAATCCGCCGGAGAGCTTCCATGCCAGACTGCCTCCCGTGTTGGCCAAGGAGGCGCTGAAGGGGGCACTGAGAACAGAGTTCGGCCCCCTCCTCCGCAGCCTTGGCTTTCGAGGCGCATTTCCGACGTGGCGGCTTCAGCAGGGCGACGACGTGGCGGTAGTCGACATCCAGCCAGGCCGGTACAACGAAGGTGACTTCGGCGACTTCTACGTCAACCTGGCCATCGTTCCGGCCGCCTGGTGGGCATGGACTCATGAGTGCGCTGGTGACACCCCGTGGGGCAGCGACAGCCCGAAGGGCAGGGCTCGCGAGTGGGATGGCTTGTACCGGGCCCGTTCAGCACCCGATGACGGCCAAGGCAGATCCGACGCCGGTTGGCCCCTTGATGGAGTCGAGGAGGCGGCGACGGTTGCGGCTCGGATGACCTCGGCCCTCCCTGGCGCACTCGATCCTCTGCTGGAGCTCCTTCGGCCTGGCCGGCTCCTCGATGCCATGCACTCAGGACTCATTGATGACCAGACGCCCCTCAACGACCGCCCTGGCATGAGAGACATCGTGCGCGCGGTGCTCCTGACGGAGGTCGGCGGAACGGAGCTGCAGGAGGCGTGCCAGCGCTTGGACAGCTGGGCAGGTCATGACTTCGCTGAGCTGCCGTTGGCGACCGCTTCGTGGGCACGCCGCCGGGGCGCTTCGCTCGGCGGTTCTGCACCCTGATCACTCAGCGGGCCCAACCAAGGTCGCACCCCAGCCTCCCCTTCGCGGCAGGTCGCCGCTTCGGACCGTCGAACCGGCCCCTTTTATCGACACTGCAGCCGGCCGCGGCTGCTCCTTGTCGCCCGGGCTCCCAGGTCACTGGCCCGGGGGCGTGTAGTCGACCCTCTGCTCGGTCGCCTCGTCAACCTCCTCAGGAGTCATCAGGACGACGGTCCGGACATGGGCCAGCCCGCTGGAGTTCACGGCCAGGGCGACAGCAGCCGCGGCCTTGTTGTCGGGCAGCTCGCAGAGGGTGAACACGTCGTCCTCCCCGAAGGCGAAGTCGAAGGTCACCATGCGTCCGCCCAGGTCAGAGGCGAGCTTCTGCACGACGGCCGCCCGGGCACTGCCGCCCTTGGCCAGGACTCCCTTGGCTCCAGCACTGTCGTACCGCGCGATGATCATGTAGCGGCTCATGTGGTCCTCCTCCAGGTCGCCACGGATGGGAGCCACGCTTCAGCCAGCACACCTGCGCAACAACCCCCATCGTGGTGAGCGCCGGGTGAACCGGGACCACGCGAAAGCGAGCGTGTCGAGCACGCGGATAGGACGGCCCGATGACAGGAGATGCCGCCGGTCGCCACGACCGCGCCCGGGCATGCAGGCGGCGCACCCGTCAGGAAGACGTAGAAGGACGCCGAAAGAGCGCCACCTGCAGGAAGCCGTGCGAGAAGGTCGGCTCGTCGTGGGTGTGGCCGGGCGGCATGAGCCGGGCGTCCACCAGTTCCAGCCAGGAGAACATCTCCGCCAGCTCATCCAGCGTGTACCCGACCCCGCCCTCGAGGTGCCCCTGGAGCAGCAGGTCCTTGTCCGACGCCGTGCTCCCCATCTCCCCGGCCATGAACGTGCAGATGCCGTACACGCCGTCCGGCGCCAGGGCGGCAGACAGAGCCTCCATGTAGGAGATCCGCCGGTGCGGTGCAAGGTGGTGGAAGCAGCCCGAGTCGTAGACGAAGTCGAAGGGCCCGCCAGCCACCGGCTCGCGCACGAAGTCCACGCGCCGGTAGTCGGGCCCCGACCCCAAAGCCACCGAACCGGCGGCACCCGACCTCTCCATCCGCGACCGAGCCGTCTCCACGGCATACGGGGAGATGTCGATGCCGGTGACGGTGAACCCCTGAGCTGCCAGCCACGTGCTGTTGCGCCCCAAGCCGCACCCGACGTCCAGGGCGGATGCCCCATGTCCACCCGGCAGCAGGGCCTCCGCCTGCCAGGCAGGCAGCGCGGCGTCGGGAAGCTCGGAGGTGAGCGGGTGCCCCTCTCGCTGGAACAGCCCGTCCCAGAACGCCGCAGCCGCGTCGCTGGTCCGCTCGGCGCCGTCGGCATAGAGACTGTCGAGCAGCTCCATCAGCTGGCCGTAGGTGGTCACGCGCACCGGGGTTCCTCCTGCCTCAGACGACTCGCAGAGTCTGACACGCGGTGGCCCGGCCCCGACGAAAAAAGCCCTCTCGGCGCTCTCTCCTACAGTGGAAGCAGCTCAGGAGAGGCAACGAAAGGCACCTGGCTTGTTGCCCGGCAACCTCCACCGCGGAGGTGCCCCAGGGGAAGAGCAGACCGTGCCGAACCCGGCCGGTAACAGGGGATTCCGCCGCGAGCCAAGGGATCCCCGTCACCAGGAGGTCCTGTGCCATCCAGCCACGCATCCGCCCAGCCGTCCGGCGACCACCCCGGCGGCCGCCGACGGCCGCTGACCGTGCTCGTCGACGACACGCGCGACTTCAAGGACGGCCGGCCGGCGCTGAAGGCTCGCACCTCCGAGGAGGCGCTCGCCCTCCTCCGCCGGCTCGCCGACACCCCCATCGACGACCTCTGGATCGACTACGACCTCAGCCTCGGCGACACGGCCCAACCCGTTGTAGACCACCTCGTCGAGCTGGCCGCAGCGGGCAGCCCCCAACCGGTCGCCACCATCCGCGTGCACAGCTCCAACATCCGCCACGGGCACCGGATCTGCGCCGAGCTCGTCGCCGCGGGCTATCCCGCGAGGCGCAGTTACGCCGCGAACATGTGGATCAGGGTGCGGTGGCAGGCGCCGCCGCGCTGACCACGGCGGCGACCTCCTCGGGGTGGGTGAAGAGGTTGTTGTGCGAACCCGGCAGCACCTCCACCCGTGCCGACGGACTCCCCGCGGCCGCAGCGACATCGGCCATCCACTGTTGTGGAGCAAAGGAATCCGCCTCACCGGCGGTCAGCACGAGCGGCACCTCGAGGTCGCGCACCCGCAGCTCCGGGCGGTCGCGCCTCCCCGACTCCACCATGCGGAAGACGTCGGTGCGCACCGTGGCGATGTTCTTCGCCACGACCAGCTCGGCGGGGCTGTCCTTGCGGTATGCCGTGGCCGCGCCTCGCAGCAGCCCCGGCCACGAGCGGTGCTCGGGCCGGAAGGTCAGCCCCGCCAGCACCAGGGACAGGTCGGGGCGGTCGAGCTGGAGGCGCAGGGCTGCACCGAGGGCGACCTGGGCGCCGGTCGAGTGCCCCACCACGACAAGGGGACAGGCGAGATCGGCCTCCCTGATCCAGCGCGCTGCGGCCTCGCCCATCGGCCCGACCACCGGTGGCACCCTCAGCCGGGGACGCCGCCACGCCAGCAGGTCGAGCACGACACAGCGCAGCCCGCGCCGGGCCATCACCTCGACGGTCGGCCGGGTGTAGCGCGGCAGCCCCAGGCCGGGCAGGAGCACCACCGTCGCGCGCGGCGCCGTCACCGGGGCGACCTCGATCGCCTGCACCCAGGCCGCGCCCACCCGGCTCCAGGTCTCCCGCTTCCGGGTCTCGCCCTCGGGGGGCGCGGTCGCTTCACTCATTGCCGGCCAGCGTAGGTGTGACCAGCGCCGTCCACCTCTTCAGCGCGGGTCGACGGAACTCCTGTAGTGCGCCCGACGTCCAACCGGCATGCCGCGCCGGACCACCGTGTTCACCGCCGTCGCCCTCCTCGCGGTGAGCCTCGCCACCGCGTGCGGCTCCAGCAACGGGGATGGCGCTCCGGCAGGCGATGCCTCCGCCCTCTTCGACCGGCGCGCCCGAGAGGTGGCGGCCGTCTGGACGGAGGGTGACCTCCTCGAGCGGTGGCGCACCAGCATCGTCCCCGCACAGGGCCTCACCATCGAGCCCGACTGGACCCCGCGTGAGACCCTCAAGGCCGCGTTCTACGGGGGCTGGGTGCGCACCGCCACCGCCCTGCCCACCACGCCGGGCACCGGGCAGGTGCGCGACCCGGACGGCTCGACCGTCGAGGTCGACACCCTCGACGCGCAGGCAACCTACGACGCGATGCTGAACCCCCGCTCGGGCCCCTGCCCCACCCCGGCATCCGGCACCGGCTGCGACTGGGTCACCATCACCGGCGCGCGAGCCGTCAGGACCACCCTCGCCACGGCCAGGGGCCCGGCGCAGGTGCCGGCGTGGGCATTCACCGTGCAGGGCCTGTCCGATCCGGTGGTGAGGGTCGCAATCGAGGATGTAGCCGAGCCGGGCGACTTCGAGCCGGGCAACCTCTCCGAGACCCCCACCGACGGCAGGCGCCGCCTGCTCTACGGACAGGACGTCGTCTCGCACACCGCCGACTCCCTCACGGTGACGCTCGGCAGCGGCGACTGCGACACCGAGCGAAGAGAACACGTGCTCGAGACCGACGAGGTCGTCGTGGTCGGCGGGACGGCCCTCGCCCCACCGCCGGACCAGGCCTGCAACGCGATGCTGCGCCTCGAGGAGGTCACCGTGCCGCTGAGGACCGAACTGGGCGACCGTCCGGTGCTCGACGCCGCCTCAGGTCGGCCACTCCTTCCCAAGGTCCTGCCGGACCGGTGACGCGGCGGGACCTCTAGAGGCCCAGGCCCGCCTCCCTCGCACGCACGATCGCCTCGGCCCGGTCGGCCACGTGCAGCTTCGCGAAGATGTTGGAGACGTTGTTGCGCACCGTCTTCGGCGACAGGAACAGCGTCGAGGCGATCTGGGCGTTGGGCCTCCCGGCGGCGACCAGCTCGAGGATCTCCCGCTCCCGTGCCGTCAGCTGCGGGAAGGCCTGCTCGGCAGCGGATCCCACCGCCGGCCCCGCGGCGAAGAAGTCGGCGATGCGACGGGCGACGGCCGGGCCGAAGATCGCCTCGCCTCCCGCCACGGCGGTCACGGCGCGCGTGATCTCGGCCTGGTTGGCGCCCTTGAGCAGGTAGCCCCTGGCCCCGGCCTGCATGGCGGAGAACAGGGTGGCGTCCTCCTCGGCCATCGTCAGCATGACCACGCCGATGTGCGGGCTTGCGGCAGTGAGCCGGCGGGTCGCCTCGATGCCGTCGAGCCCGGGCATCTGCACGTCCATGACGACGACGTCGGGCTGGAGCTCGGTGGCCAGCGCCACGGCGGCGGCTCCGTCCTCGGCCGTGGCCACGACCTCGAGGCCGTCGACCGAGGCGAGCAGGGCGGCCAGCCCGTCGCGGTAGACGGGGTGGTCGTCGGCCAGCAGCACCCGGATCGGCTCAGGCATCAGCAGTGGCTCCTGTCGTCTGCGGCGCTCCGGCGCCGGGAATCACGGTGCAGGGCAGGACCGCCCGTACGACGGTCCCGCCAGGTGCCGGGCACTCCACCGAGACGGTCCCGCCCAGCTCGGCGGCCCGCTCCCGGAGGGACAGCATCCCGACCCCCGCGGCGACATCACCAGGTATGCCGTGGCCGTCGTCGCGCACCTCGACCACGAGTGCGTTGCCCAGGTGCCCAGCACCGCCCTCCGGCCCCGCCCCGTGGAGGCCGAGGCGCACCGCGCAGCGCCGGGCGCCCGAGTGGCGCACGGCGTTGTTGACCGCCTCGGAGGCAATCCGGAACGCCGCCACCTCGACAGCCGCCGGCAGGGACGCGCCGTCCACCCCGTCGTCCTCGACGGTGATCGACAGGTCCGGCGGTTCGAGCCGTCGGACCAGCTGCGTGATCGCCCGCACCAGGCCCAGCTCGTCGAGGGCGGGCGGCCGCAGGTCGTGGACCAGCCGGCGCACGTCGGCCAGCACCGCGGCGACGTCCGCCGTCGCCTGCTCGAGGAGGCGGTCGGCCTCGGCGGCGTTGCGGGAGGCGAGGTTTCGCGCCGTCTCGATCCGCAGCGTGACGGCCCCCAGGCTGGGACCGAGGCTGTCGTGCAGGTCGCGCCGCAGCCGGCGGCGCTCCTCCTCACGCGCCGTGACGAGCTGTTCGCGGATGGCCTGCAGGTTCGCGCTCAGCTCGCTGGCCCGCGCCGCCGCGGCGGCCTGGCGAACCACGTCGCCGAGCAGCCGCTGGTCGTGCTCCGACAGCTCGGTGCTGCCGGCAGGGCAGAGCGTCAGCAGGCCGACCCGCTCGCCGCGGTAGACCACCGGCAGCTCCACCGACCGGCCTGCGGGACGTCCGTGCTCGACCACCTGCTTCTCGCCCGACGGGCCGTCGATCTCCACCCTGACGTAGGGCGAGCGGAACGCCTCACCGACCGCGCGGGCGACCGCCACGAGCTGCTGGTCGGGCGACGCCGACACCTCGAGCTGCTCGGCGAGCGCCGACACCACGGCATACGGGTCCTCCCGCGAGCCGCGGCGCAGGCGACGCACGACCGCGGCCAACCGGTCGCGCAGCGGCGCGTACAGACCAGCCACCACGGCGATGGCCACCAGAGCCGAGTCCCGTTGGCCCAGAACGGCCCCCGCAAGGGCGAAGACCAGCACGTCGATGACCACCACGGCCGCAGCGAGCAGCGCGTAGAGGAGCGTCGCGGAGATCAGGCGGTCCACGGCATACAGGCTGTGGCGGGTGACGGCGACGACGATCGCTGCCGACGTGACACCCACGCCGACCCCGAGGAGGATCCCGGACACGGGGTCGGCAGCCAGCATCCCGAGCACGATGACGAGCAGGTTGACGACCGCCGCCCAGACCAGCCACCGCATCTGGGCGCGGCCCACCGCGTCGGCGGCGCGGTGGCGCCGCACCACCACCATCAGCGGCACGACGAGGCTGAGGAAGATGCCGGCGTAGGCGACCGTGAGCAGCACCTGCCAGACCCCGTAGGGCAGCGGGATGCTGAACGGGTCGAGGTTCAAGGCGTCCAGAGCCGGGTCCAGAGACTCGCCTGCGAACCGCTCGGCCGTCTCCGCCGGCACCACCGCGAGCAGCACCGGCAGCAGGGCGGTGAGCCCGATGCTCGCCAGCGACAGGCGCCGCCAGAGCGGCTCCCGGGGCAGCCGGCCGTGCGGGAAGACGAGCAGGATGAGCGGGAGTCCGAGCAGCAGCCCGGCGCCGAGCCGCTGGTAGAAGTAGAAGGACGCCGACGCGCCGGGCAGCCCCGGCTCGGTGTAGACGGCGTAGGCGGTCCAGCTGCTGCAGAACGAGTCGACCACCCAGAAGAGGCCCGAGCCGACGAGCAACCAGGCCACCGGGTGTCGGGGCAGCTGGCGCAGCAGCAGGGCCCCCGGGACCACCTGGGCCAGCCCGGTCAGGCAGCCGACCCATCCGGGCTCGAGCTCAGCCACCTCGGGGATGCCGGTGCGGGCGTTGGCGATGTCGAGCGCCACGGTCGCCAGCGTGAGCAGAACCGCGACGGCGGCCAGCGCCGCTCCGGCCCGGCTGCCGCGGGCCGTGGCAGCCGCCGCCTCGGCGGGGGCGCTGCTGGTGGTCTGCGTGGTCACAGGCGACATGGTCGCAAGCGTGGAGTCCCGCTGTCCCGGGATCGCAGTCCCGGGTCGCCCGGGACAACTCAGGGGACTCGATTGCGGACTCCGGCACCTGTGGGCCCGGGACGCCCGACCCCGACTGTGGTGCGAGGCGGTGCAAGGGGCACCGCGACGAGACGCAAAGGAATGACCATGAGCGACACCCTCACCACCCAGCCGGCCCTCGCCCGCACCGACACCCACCGGCCGCAGTCCTCCGCCGCACCCGCGGTCGACCAGCGGACCATCCGCCGGCTGGGCCTGACCCTGATGACGGGCACTCTGCTGTGGGCCGCCAGCACCTTCGTGTTCGGCCCGAACGGCGAGGGCATCGGCTCCCGGGTCGGCGACATCACCGGCTTCTTCTTCCAGGTCGGCGTCTTCGCGCTGCTGACCGCGATGCTCAGGACGGGCGCCACCGGAGTCACGAGGAAGGCCCGCGCGATGATCCGCGTCGAGTACGTGCTCCTGGGCCTGGCCTCGCTGTGGTCCCTGATCCACGGGCTGACGCCGGCCAGCATCGGCGACAGCACGCCGGTGATGGTCCTCGACGTGTTCTGGCCCCTGTCGATGCTCGGCATGTTCGTCATCGGCATCAAGGTGGCCGTTGCCGGTCGCTGGCAGGGCGCCCTGCGCTTCTGGCCGATGGTGGCCGAGACCTGGGCCGTCGTCACCGTGCCGACGTTCCTCCTCTTCGGTGACGGCGTGGCCCGCTGGGTCGGCGGCGCCCACCTCGTGATCGGGTATGCCGCGCTGGGCCTCCTGCTCACCCGTCGCCCCGAGCTGACCGGCGCCTCCGAGGAGTGAGGCGGTCACCCTCGGGGACCGCTCCCTCGCCGTTCGGGGTGTTATCGAGTGCTGTGGCGCTCGGTGACACCCCGAACCCGTGTCTGCCCACCCTCGACCTGCTGGTGCCGGGCCGCGGCGTAGGCCGGCTCGCGCAGCGCCCGCACCACCGGGTACTGCGACGTCCCGGGCAGCTCGTGCACCACCGGGTCGTGGCGGCGCGGGTCGCCCTCTCCCTCGACCGCCTCGCCCAGCGCCACCTCGCCAACGGCGACCCAGGGACCGGTGCCCACGGCATACGACAGGGACAGCCTCTCGGGCACGCGCAGGCTGGGTCCGACCTCGCGCTCGGGCGCCCCGGGCACCGCCGCCAGGCGGAGCAGCAGCGGCCCCGCCGGCGACCTGACCGGGAGGAGCGTGGTCAGGGGGCCGTCGGTGAGCTGGGAGTGGACCAACAGCGCGAAGCGGCCCAGCCCCGAGTCGCCGGTTGACGCGAAGAGCACGTCTGCCGGACCCCCGTCGCCGCCGGACGGCCGCGGAAGCCGCAGCGCGAGGCCGTAGACGTCAGGCAGCCACGCCGGCAGGCCCGTCGCCCGCGACGCCCGCACAGTGACCTCGCACGCGCCCGCGTCGTCGAGCAGTGGCACACCGCTCCTGCCGGAGCCGTCGCACCGCAGGCCCGCCCGCAGCGTCACCCCCTGGGGGTGCAGGGGACGACCCCGGCGCAGCGCCGCCACCGCGCCGAAGACCGCACCGAGTCCGAGACCCGCCGCCAGGCCCGCGGTGCGTCCGGCCGTGCCCACGAGTGCGTGCACCATCGGCTCCTCCTCCGTGTCGCGCCCCGGCCACCCACCATGCCAAGGATCGGCCGGTCCCGCTTGCGGCCGGTGCGAGACTGGGCGCCATGAGCAACCTCGAGACCCGGCCGGTGGAGACCGAGTGCGAGCACGAACCGGCGCCGGAGGCCGGCGGGCGGCCGGTCGTCGAGGTGCTCGAGGCACGCGAGGTGCCCCTCGGTGGGCCCCGCGCCATGACCGTGCGCCGCACCATCCCGCAGCGGCAGCGCTCGCTCATCGGGGCCTGGTGCTTCGCCGACCACTACGGACCGGACGACGTCAGCAGCTCGGGCGGGATGGACGTCCCGCCGCACCCGCACACCGGCCTGCAGACGGTGAGCTGGCTCTTCTCCGGCGAGATCGAGCACCGCGACAGCGGGGGCCACCACGCCATGGTCCGGCCCGGCGAGGTGAACCTGATGACCGGCGGCCACGGCATCGCGCACTCGGAGGTCTCCACCCCCGGCACGCGCGTCCTGCACGGCGTGCAGCTCTGGGTGGCGCTGCCCGACGACGCCCGCGACGAGCCTCGGATGTTCCAGCACCACGTGCCCCCGGCGGTGCACGTCCGGGGCGCCACCGTGCGGGTCTTCCTGGGCACGCTGCTCGGGCAGTCCTCTCCCGTGCGCACGTTCACGCCACTCCTCGGGGCGGAGGTCGTGCTCGACCCGGGCGCGCACCTCACCGTCGGCGTCGACCCCACCTTCGAGCACGGGGTGCTGGCCGATACCGAGGGAATCGGCCTCGAGGGAGTGCCCGTCCCCCGGGCAGCGCTGGGCTTCATCGGCAGCGGTCTGCGGTCCCTGACGCTGCGCAACGACTCGGCCGAGCCCGGCCGGCTCGTGCTGCTCGGCGGCACACCCTTCGAGGAGGACATCCTCATGTGGTGGAACTTCGTCGGGCGCTCCCACGAGGAGATCGAGCGGTTCCGGCAGGAGTGGCAGGACGGCAGTGACCGGTTCGGCGAGGTGGTCGGCTACGAGGGCCGGACGGCCCGGCTCCCCGCGCCGGAGCTGCCGCCGGTGAGGATCCGTCCGCGCCAGAACCCGCCCCGCCCACCGCATGAGGGGTTCGCGTGCAGCCCTGGCCCCTGCGGCCACCGGATCCGCGTTCGTCGCTGTCGGCGTCCTGCTGCCCGTGTCCGCGGCATACGTCGTGGGCGTGCTGCTCGTCGGCGGCGCCCTCGCCGTGGCACTGCGTGGCCGCGTGCCGGCCTGGGCGGCGGTCACCGCCGGCCTGGGCGGCGGTCACCGCCGCCCTGGTGGCCGCCGGCCTCGCGATCGGCGGGCCCCTGCTCACCCTCCCCCGCACGACCGGACTGGCCGGCGAGTGGGCCGCGCGGGCGATCGACGGTGAGATGCTCGCCGCGCGGGCCCTGGTCAGCCGGGAGAACGCCTCGATCGACCTGACCACCGGGAAGACCGTGCGTCTGGGCTCGGTCACCGGCGGCTCACGGTGGGTCGCCGACGACCGCATGGTCGTCGTGCGCGACGACCGGGTCGACTCGGTGCGGCTCGACGCCTCTGCCCGCTGGACCTGGCGACCGCACGAGGCCGCCACGATCCAGCCCCTGGCGGCCGCCGGAGACGGCACGGTGCTGCGCGTCTGCCCGGCCTCCGGCAACGGCCAGCAGTGCGAGTTGGTCGGTGTGGACGGCCGCGGTCGCCGGGCGTGGACCACCGACGCACCAGGCCAGACAGCCCGAACGACGGCGCTGACCAGCCCCGCCGGGTCGTTGCCACGCATCGCCGTGCTGCACGTGCAGGGCAGCGGCGGGTTCTACCTCGTCGACCCGGCCACCGGTCGACGCGCCCTCGTCGCCGGCGCCGCCGTGCTGCCCGTGGCCGACGGGCCCGTCGTCGTCGCCCACGCCAGCGGCGGCCGCTGCGTGACGACCCTGTATGCCGGCACGTCGCCGGCGTGGACCAGCGTCACCGAGGGCGTCTGCGCCGATGCGGTCCCCTCCCGCTGGTTCACCGCCTCGGAGCACCTCTGGGTGGAACGTGGCGGCGCGTGGGAGCGCTACGCGCTCGACCGCGGTGCGCGCACCTCCGTGCCCCGGTCGGAGGTCCCCGAACCCCACCAGACGAGCCGCCTCAGCGCGGCCGAGGAGCAGGACTCGTTGCGCCTCAACCCGTTTCGTTCCACGGGTCGGGTGAGCGTGCTGGCCCTGCGCGACGACTCGTCCGGCCAGGTCGTCGCGCGACTCGTGACCGAGCACCCCGCCGACCTGCTGCTCGCAGAGGACGGGGCTGTGGTCGTGCGCCAGGACGACCAGGTCACGAGGTACACCGTCGAGGCTTCCTGACAGGATCAGGACATGAGCCTCGACGTCGCCGCGCTCCGTGCCCGTTTCCCGGCCCTCGCCGAGGGCGCCGCCCACTTCGACGGCCCCGGCGGGTCCCAGGTGCCCGACGTCGTCGCCGCCGCGGTGGCCGAGACCCTGACGTCCGCCATCGCCAACCGCGGCACCGTGACGCGCGCCGAGCGCCGCGCCGAGCAGGTCGTGCAGGACGCCCGCGGCGCCATGGGAGACCTGCTGGGAGCCGACCCGCGCGGCATCATCTTCGGGCGCAGCATGACCGCCCTGACCTACGACATGGCCCGCACCCTGTCTCAGACCTGGGCAGAGGGCGACGAGGTGGTCGTGACCCGCCTCGACCACGACGCCAACATCCGGCCCTGGGTGCAGGCGGCCGAGCGGGTCGGCGCGGTCGTGCGCTGTGCCGACTTCGACCCGGCCACCGGGGAGCTCGCGCCTGACGCGGTCGGGGACCTGCTGTCGGAGCGCACCCGTCTCGTGGCGGTCACGGCCGCCTCGAACCTCATCGGCACCCGACCCGACCTGCCGGCCATTGCCGACCTGGTGCACGGCACGCGGGCGCTGCTCTACGTCGACGGTGTGCACTACACGCCGCACGTCGGGGTCGACGTCCGAGCCCTTGGCGCCGACCTGTTCGCGTGCTCGCCCTACAAGTTCATGGGCCCGCACTGCGGCGTGCTGGCGGCGAGCCCCGAGCTGCTCGAGACCCTGCACCCCGACAAGCTGCTGCCGTCGTCGAACGCCGTCCCCGAGCGGTTCGAGCTCGGCACGCTGCCCTACGAGCTGCTCGCCGGCACCACCGCTGCCGTCGACTTCATCGCCGCTCTCTCGCCGCTCGGCCGGGCCGGCGACCGGCGCAACCGGGTGCTCAGCGCGATGCAGGGCCTGGAGGAGCACGAGGACCGCCTGCGTGCGCGGATCGAGCAGGGCATCGCCGCCCTGCCGGGGGCCGTGCTCTACTCGCGCGCGGCCCGTCGCACCCCCACGCTGCTGGTGCGCTTCGAGGGCCACGACTCCCAAGCCGTGCGGGTGGCCCTGGCCGAGCGGAACATCAACGCCCCGGCCGCGTGCTTCTACGCCATCGAGGCCTCCCGCGTGCTCGGGCTCGGCGACAGCGGTGCCCTGCGGATCGGACTGGCTCCCTACAACGACGACAGCGACGCCGACCGGCTGGTCGACGCCCTCACCGAGATCGTCGGAGCCTGACGCCGCCCCTTTGCCGGGTCGGGGTATCTGCGCGTGCCATGCCGCGCGGCAATTCCCCGACCCGACAAAGGGAGTCCGGCTGGGGACCTTCGACCCGACCGCGCCAACCCCTCACGGCTGCAGGCTGGAGGCTGGCCTGAGGAGGAAGCCATGCACGAACAGCGCCCGGCGCAGCCCGACCAGACCCAGCAGGGTGACCAGCCCACCCCCACCCGCCTCGACCTGAGGAAGGGCTTGCGCATCGCCCGCGCGATGGCAGTGACCTCCGGCGGGCCGGTGACCCTGGCCGCCGCGAGCGCCCTCGCGCCCGTGGCAGCCCTGCGCCGCTGGCCGTCCAGGCTCGAGGCGCCACTCGCCCGGCGGACCGCCTGGGCCGCGACCGGCGCCGCGCTGGTGCTGACGCCGCTCTACCTGTCCGTGGTGCGCCCCTGGCTGATGACCTGGGGGTCGACAGCCTCCGAGCGGGCGCGCACCTACCCCGGTGACGACCCGGCAGGGCCCGCGCCCGCGCTGCGCATCACCCGTGCGGTGACGGTCGACGCCCCGCCCGAGAGGGTCTGGCCATGGGTGGCACAGATCGGCCAGGACCGTGGCGGCTTCTACAGCTACGACTGGCTGGAGAACCTCGCCGGCTGCCAGATCCACAGCGCCGACCGCGTCCACCCCGAGTGGCAGGACGTCCAGCCCGGCGACCCCATCGGCATGACGCCGGACTTCGGCACCGAGGTCGAGGCGGTCGACCCCGGGCATGCGCTGGTCGTCAAGGACTGGGGCGCCTACGTCGTCGAGCCCGCCGGCGAGGGGCGCAGCCGTCTCGTCGCGCGGGCCCACGTCGACCGAGGGCTGCCGTCGTTGGTCTACGCCCTGACCATCGAGGTGCCGCACGCGATCATGGAGCGCCGCATGCTGCTGGGCATCAAGCAGCGCGCGGAAGCCGCCACCTCCGCCGGGTCGGGCTACCCGCGCGCCGCGTAGGTCAGCCGCACCGCCCCGAGAACGCCGGCCGCGACGCGCGCGACCGGAGTCGGCATGCGCGAGACTGACGCCATGCCCGAGACCTCGCTCGACCCCGTCCTGATCACCGGCTGCTCCTCCGGCATCGGCCGCGCCGCCGCCGACCTCCTCGTGAAGGCCGGCCACACGGTCTACGCCACGGCTCGCCGCCTCGAGACGCTGGAGGACCTCGAGGCCGCCGGGGCCCGCGTGCTGGCGCTCGACGTCACCTCCGAGGAGTCGATGACGGAGGCCGTGCGCCACGTCGAAGCAGAGCACGGCCGGGTGGGGACCCTCGTCAACAACGCCGGCTACGGCGAGTACGGCACCATCGAGGAGGCCGACCTCGCCAAGGTGCGCACCATGTTCGAGACCAACGTCTTCGGCCTCGCCCGGATGACCCAGCTCGTGCTGCCCGGCATGCGTCGCGCCCGCCGCGGCCGCATCGTCAACATCGGGTCGATGGGCGGCCGGATGACCTTCCCGGTGGGCGGCTACTACCACGCGACGAAGTACGCGGTGGAGGCCATCAGCGACGCCCTGCGCAACGAGGTCCGCCCGTTCGGCATCGACGTGGTGCTCATCGAGCCCGGCATCACCCGCACCGGGTTCGAGGAGAACGTCCACGCCTCCGTCGCCAGCGGCGCTGGCGCCCAAGCGGATTCACCGTATGCCGGCCTGCTGGCGAGTAACGCCGCGAACACCTCCGGGAGCTACTCCAACCCCGTCGTGGGCACCGGACCGGAGAGCGTCGCCCGCACCATCCTCAAGGCGGTCGAGGCGGAGCGGCCACGGAGCCGCTACCTGCTCACCCCCGCGGCCCGCGCGATGGTCGCCGCTCGCCAGCTCGGCGGCGACCGGGTGTGGGACGCCATCGTCAAGCAGCAGTTCAGGCACTGAGGCGCCGCCCGTGGTCACTGGCATCACACCGGTCGGCGCCCCCGTCGAGCCGGTCGACGCCCTGCGGCGCATCGCCTTCCTCCTCGAGCGCGAGCGCGCCGGCACCTACCGCGTCGAGGCGTTCCGGCGGGCCGTCGGCGTGGTGCGGGCCACGGACCCGGACGAGCTCGCGTCCCGCGCGGAGGCTGGGACCCTCCAGGAGCTCAACGGCATCGGGAAGTCCACCGCCGGGGTGATCGAGGAGGCGCTGGGAGGGGACCTCCCGGCATACCTGAAAACGTTGCAGGACAAGGCACCCGACTCGCTGGCCGACGGCGGTGACGGCCTCCGGGAGGCGCTGAGGGGTGACTGCCACCTGCACTCGGACTGGTCCGACGGCGGCAGCCCGATCGACGAGATGGTGCTGACCGGGGTCGAGCTCGGCCACGACTACCTCGTGCTGACCGACCACTCGCCCCGCCTGAAGGTGGCCAACGGCCTCTCGGCCGAGCGGCTCACGCGGCAGCTGGGCGTGGTCGACCAGGTCAACGCGTCGCTGGGCGGGCAGTTCCGGCTGCTCAAGGGCATCGAGGTCGACATCCTCGACGACGGCAGCCTCGACCAGACCGCGCAGATGCTCGACCGGCTCGACCTCGTGGTCGCCAGCGTCCACTCCAAGCTGCGCATGAACGCCGCCCCGATGACCCGCCGCATGGTCGCCGCCGTGCAGAACCCGCGCGTCAACGTGCTCGGCCACGTCACCGGCCGGCTGGTCACCGGATCGCGCGGGCAGCGACCCCAGTCGGAGTTCGACGCCCACGCCGTCTTCGAGGCCTGCGCGGAGCACGACGTCGCGGTCGAGATCAACAGCCGCCCCGAGCGCTGCGACCCGCCCGACGAGCTCATCACGCTGGCCCTCGAGCTCGGCTGCCTCTTCTCGATCGACTCCGACGCCCACGCGCCGGGCCAGCTCGACTTCAAGGCGCTGGGGTGCGCACGGGCCGAGCGGCTCGGCGTGCCGGCGGAGCGGGTCGTCAACACATGGGACGCCGACCGCCTCGTCGAGTGGGCTCGGAGGAGACGGCCATGACCCCACCGCGCCTGCCGCCCGTCACGGTGAAGCCGGACTCCCCCGTGGCACCCTTCGAGCAGATCCGCAGCCAGCTCGCCGGCCTGATCGACTCCGGCGCCCTGGCCGAGGGCGAGCGCCTGCCCACGGTCCGCAGCCTGGCCGCCGACCTCGGGGTCGCCGTCAACACGGTGGCCCGCGCCTACCGCGAGCTCGAGGCGGACGGCCTCGTCGTCACCGCCAGCCGGGCCGGCACCGTGGTGGCCCCCGGCGCACAGCGCGACGAGGTGGCCCTGCGCCGGGCCGCGGCCGCGTTCGCCGAGCGCGCGACGCTCTCGCAGGTGCCCGAGGAAGAGGCCGTCGCCGTGCTGCGCGAGGCCTTCCGGAGGCTCCGCAGATAGCCCCGACGTGCCCGTTTTGGCGTATGGCCATCCGACCCGTATGCTTTCCGAGTCCTCGACGGATCCGAGCCCTGCTGGCTGGGCGCGGGGGTTCGGCGAGAGCCGGTCCCCATCGTCTAGCGGCCTAGGACCCCGCCCTTTCACGGCGGTAGCACGGGTTCGAATCCCGTTGGGGATACGCAAGAAAAGGTCTACACCAAGGCCCCGTAGCGCAGTTGGTTAGCGCGCCGCCCTGTCACGGCGGAGGTCGCGGGTTCGAGTCCCGTCGGGGTCGCTTCACATGAGAGGCGCCGCTCGAGAGAGCGGCGCCTTTCGCGTTTCCCAGGGGCGTCCGTCACCCCCGACTGAGCCCGGGCGGCCGGCGGGCGGGAGCGGTATGCCGGGTGCACCGGTGTGCACCCGGCATACCGGCTCCTAGCGGCTCACCTCGATGGCGATCTTGCCGCGGACGTGCCCGCCCTGGCTGAGCCGGAAGGCCTCGGCTGCTTCCTCGAGCGGGAACACCTGCGCGACCGGCACGGTGAGCAGGCCCCGGTCGGCGAGGTCCGCGAGCTCCTGGAGGTCGGCGGCGTTGGGGCGCACCCAGGCGTAGAGGCCGCCCTTCTCCGCCACCTCGGCCTCGACGATCGACCCGTGCCGACCGTCCTCCTTGAGCACGGCGAGGGTGGCGTCCAGCACACCGCCCACGAAGTCGACGACGACGTCGACACCGTCGGGAGCCAGCTCGCGGACCCGCTCGGCGAGGCCGTCGCCGTAGGCCACCGGCTCGGCGCCGAGGTCGCGGAGCACCTCGTGGTTGGCCTCGGAGGCGGTGCCGAGGACGCGGGCGCCGGTGGCCTTGGCGATCTGGACCGCGAGCGACCCCACCCCGCCGGCGGCCGCGTGGACCAGCACGGTGTCGTCGCGGGACAGGCCGAGGCGGCTGAGCAGCTGGTAGGCGGACAGCCCGGCCAGCGGCAGGCCCGCGGCCTGGTGCCAGTCGAGGGCCTTGGGCTTGCGGGCGACCGCGCGCACCGGCACGGTCACGAGCTCGGCGAAGGTGCCGCCGTGCACCCAGTCCTTGCGGGCGTAGGCGATGACCTCGTCGCCCGGCTTGAACTCCGGGGTGTCGAGGCCGACCCGCTCGACGACGCCGGAGACGTCCCAGCCCGGGATGACGGGAAAGGTGACGTTCATCAGCGCGTCGAGCCCGCCCGCCGCGACCTTCCAGTCGACGGGGTTGACCGCGGCGCTGCGCACGCGGATGAGCACCTCCGCCGGGCCGACCTTCGGCTCGGGGAGGTCGGAGAGGGTCAGGTTGTCGGGGTCGCCGTAGTGGTCGTAGGAGATGGCACGCATGGTGGGGCCAACCCGCGCCGGCGGGCTCACTATTCCGCGCCGCACACCGGCGCGGGTTGGCCCCACCGCCGGCGCACCGCTGGCCGGGCCGCTGGCCGTGCCGCCCCACTCAGCAGAAGTTGCTGCCGCAGGGGCATGGAGCAACCTGGGCCCCCGGCAGCAACCGCTGCTAGCAGAGGTTGCTGCAGTGATCAGCGGTAGGGGGAGAAGTCGGGCTTGCGCTTCTCCGCGAAGGCGGTCGCCCCCTCCATGCCCTCGTCCGACTTCACGAAGAAGTCGAGGCCGTCGAAGGCGACGTTGCCGATGCCGTTGATGTGGTCGGTGTCGGCGTTGAACGAGTGCTTGAGGAAGCGCAGGGCCGTCGGCGAGTACGACGCGATCTTGCGGGCGTACTCGCGGGCCTTGTCGATGAGCTGCTCGGGCGGCACGACGTCGTTGACGAGGTTCCAGCGCTCGGCGGTGTGGGCGTCGTAGAGGTCGAGCAGGAACCAGATCTGGCGGGCCCGCTTCTCCCCCACCACCCGGGCGAGGTAGGTGGAGCCGAAGCCGGCGTCGAACGACCCGACCCGCGGGCCGGCCTGGCCGAACCGGGCGGTCTCCGAGGCGATCGACAGGTCGCAGATGACGTGCAGCACGTGGCCGCCGCCGACCGCGACGCCGTTGACCGCGGCGATGACCGGCTTGGGGATCTCACGCATGATCCGGTGCAGGCCCTGGATGTCGAACATCCCCCACTCGGTCTCGCCGTAGCTGCCCGTCTCGGCCCGCTCCTTGACGTCACCGCCCGCGCAGAACGCCTTCTCACCGGCGCCGGTGAGGATCACCGCCGCCACCCGCTTGTCGGCCCAGGCGTGCTTGAACGCCGAGATGAGCTCGTCGACGGTGCGCCCGCGGAAGGAGTTCATCCGGTCGGGCCGGTTGATCGTGATGACCGCGAACGCGTCCTCCTCCACGGCATACGTGACGTCGGTGTAGTCCTCCGGGCGGATCATGCACGGCTCCTTGGTGGATGGGTGGGGGGTTCGGGCGATCGGGGTGGCTATCAGTCGACGCGAACGACGACGGCCTGGCCGAGGCCGACGCCGATGCACGCAGCCGCCACGCCGACACCGCCGCCGCGACGGCGCAGCTCACGGCACAGGTCGACGAGCACGCGGGGCGCCGAGGCGCCGAGGGGGTGGCCGATGGCTATGGCGCCGCCGTTGACGTTGACGATCTCGCGGTCGACCTGCGGCAGGCGGTGCAGCGTGGAGAGCACCATGGCGGCGAAGGCCTCGTTGATCTCCCAGAGGTCGACGTCCTCGACCGCCAGCCCGGCGCGCTGCAGGGCCTGCTCGATGGCCGGCACGGGGGCGACGCTGAACCGGTCGGGCTCGACCGCCACGGTGCGCGAGGCGACGATGCGGCCGAGCGGCTGCACGCCGAGGCGCTCGGCCACCGCGGCGGTGCCGACGAGCGCCGCGAGGGCGCCGTCGTTGACCGGGCTCGAGTTGGCGGCGGTCACGGTGCCGTCGCGGGTGAAGGCAGGCTTGAGGGCGGCCAGCGACTCCAGGGTCGACTCCGGCCGCAGCGACTCGTCGCGCTCGACCCCCTCGACCTCCATGACGAAGCCGTCGTGCTTGCCGGCGTCGTAGGCCGCGGCGACCCGCTGGTGGGAGCGCACCGCCCAGGCGTCCTGCTCCTCGCGGCCGATGCCGAGCTCGGTGGCGACCCGCTCGGCGCAGGCCCCGAGGGAGTCGGTCCAGTGCGCGGGGAACTTCGGGTTGGTCAGGCGCCAACCCACGGTGGTCTGGTGCAGCTGCATCGAGCGCGGCAGTCCCTCGTCGGGCTTGGGCAGCACGTAGGGCGCCCTGCTCATGCCCTCCACGCCGCCGGCGATGACGAGGTCGGCGTCACCGGTCGCGATCGCGCGGCTGGCCTGGACCACGGCCTCGCCGCCGGAGGCGCAGAGCCGGTTGACGGTGACGCCCGGGACGCTCACCGGCAGTCCGGCGAGCAGGGCGGCCATCCGGGCGACGTTGCGGTTCTCCTCGCCGGCACCGTTGGTGTTGCCGTAGTAGACGTCCTCGACCTCGGCGGGGTCGAGGCCCGGGTGCCGCGCCACCAGCTCGGCGATGGGCAGGGCGGCGAGGTCGTCGGTGCGGATGTGCGACAGCCCGCCGCGGTTGCGACCGAACGGGGTGCGGACGGCATCGATGACGTAGGCCTCGCGTAGCTCGCTCATATGTCGCAATCTTGACGGTCGTAACAGACAAATGGCAAGGTCGCGCCCGTGAGCACCCCTGAGAGCATGCCGGTCGCCCTGGTCACCGGGGCCGGACGCGGCATCGGCCGCGCCGTGGCGGTGGCGCTCAGCGAGGCAGGACACCGGGTGGCGCTCACCTCCCGCAGCCGGGACGAGCTCGAGGCCACGGCCGCGGCCTGCGGGGGCCCCACCCTGGTGCACCCGTGCGACATCACCGACGGCGCCGCCGTCGAGGAGCTGTATGCCGCGGTCGAGGCCGCGTGGGGACCGGTCGAGGTGCTGGTGGCCAACGCCGGCGCCGGCGTCTCGGCACCGGTGGCGAAGACCACCGACGAGCAGTGGCAGCGCATGCTCGACGTCAACCTCACGGCACCGTTCCGCTGCCTGCGCCGGGCGGTCCCCTCGATGGTCGAGCGAGGCAGCGGTCGCGTCGTCGTGCTCGCCTCCGTGGCCTCGAAGATGGGCGAGCCCTACATCTCGGCCTACACCGCGAGCAAGCACGGCGTGCTCGGCCTCGTGCGCTCGGCCGCGGCCGAGCTGGCCCGCACCGGCGTCACCGTCAACGCGGTCTGCCCCGGTTACGTCGACACCCCGATGACGGACGCGACCGTCGAGGGCATCGTCGCCAAGACCGGCCGCAGCACGGAGGAAGCGCGGGCGATCCTCGAGGCCAAGCAGCCGATCGGCCGGCTCATCACGCCCGAGGAGGTCGCGGAGGCGGTGATGGCCTGCGTCCGCAACGGCGGCATCACCGGCCAGGGCATCAACGTCGACGGCGGCGCCCTGCAGTCCTGAGCGGCAGCGCGGGGGTCGCCCGCGACGCCCGCGACGCCCGCGACGCCCGCCACACGGCATACCGTCGGCAACTGTCGGTCACCCACCCACGAGAGGACCCACGATGGCCCTGCAGCGCGTCAACCCCCCGGAGCTCGGCCGCCCGAGCGGCTTCAGCCACGCGGTCGTGGGCGAGGGCCGCACGGTCTTCCTCGCCGGGCAGACCGCCCTCGACGCCTCGGGCGCCATCGTGGGCGAGGGGGTCGTGGCGCAGTTCGAGCAGGCGCTGGGCAACCTCCTGGCGGCGCTTCGAGCCGCGGGGGGCGAACCGGGGCACCTCGCCAGCCTGACCGTCTACATCGTCGACATGGACGACTACCGCACCCACGCAGCCGAGATCGGCCGGGTGTGGAAGCGCCTGGTGGGTCGCGACTACCCCGCGATGGCGGGCATCGGCGTCTCGCGCCTCTGGGACGCCGAGGCGCTCGTCGAGGTGCAGGGCTTCGCGATCCTCCCCTGACCACCCTCCCTGCCGCACGGCACCACGGACCGTTCGCATTTCGTTGTGTCGTTCTCTAGACGAACGACACAAAGACGCCATATGGTCTGGGGCCACTGAGCGGCCGACGGCCGCGCCCAAGGGAGGGATGGCCATGACGCCGCGACGCACCACTCGACTCACGCTCGCACTCGCTCTCGGCTCCACGCTCGGTGTTGCCGCCTGCGGTGGCGGGACGCTCGGAACCTCGTCGTCGGAGGAGGCCACCGGCCCGGTGAAGATCGGCCTGCTGGTGCCGCAGTCCGGCGTCTACAAGTCGCTCGGCGACGACATGAAGGCCGGCTTCGAGGTCTACCTCAAGGAGAAGGGCAACAAGCTCGGCGGCAAGGAGGTGCAGGTCGTCACGGCCGACGAGGGCGAGACCGCCGACACCGGCAAGGCCGCCGCCGACAAGCTCGTCAAGCAGGACAAGGCCACGGTCGTCACCGGCGTCGTCAGCTCGGCGACCATGAACGGCATCGTCGACCTCTTCGAGACCTCCCAGATCCCGCTCGTCGGCTCCAACGCCTCGCCGACCACCCTGACCGGCAAGAAGTTCGTCTGGCGCACCTCCTACGTCAACGACGAGCCCGGCAAGGCGCTCGGCGCCTACGTCGCCAAGCAGGAGAAGGGCCCGGTCTACCTGCTCGCCGCCGACTACCAGGCCGGCAAGGACGAGACCGGTGGCTTCAAGGAGACCTTCGAGCCCGCCGGCGGCAAGGTCGCCGCCGAGGTCTACACGCCGTTCCCCGGCACCAAGAACTTCCAGCCGTTCCTCGCCAACCTCCAGAAGTCCGGCGCCAAGTCGGTCTTCACCTTCTACGCCGGTGGCGCGGCCGTGGACTTCGTGAAGCAGTACGACCAGTTCGGCCTCGCCGGCAAGGTCACGCACTACTCGGCCGGCTTCCTCACCGAGGGCGGCGTCCTGACCGCCCAGGGCAAGGCCGCCCTCGGCACGAAGACGGCGATGAACTACTCGGCCGACCTCGACAACGAGGTCAACAAGAAGTTCGTCGAGGCCTACGTCGCCGCCACCGGCAAGCAGCCGACGACCTACGCGATGGCCTCCTACGACGCCGCCCGCGTCATCGACATGGCCATCGAGAAGGCCGGCAAGACCGACTCGAAGTCGATCAACAACGCGATCGGCCAGCTCGGTGACATCGAGAGCCCGCGCGGCACCTGGTCGTTCAACGACAACGGCACCCCGAAGCAGATGTGGTACCTGCGCGAGGTCAAGGAGCAGGACGGCAAGCTCGCCAACGTCGTCATCGAGGAGCTCGGCGAGCTCGGCTGAGGCCGGTCCCCCGAGCAACAGACAACCGCACCACCAGACATCCGCACCAACAGACAAGGGCTGGACCTGTGCTCGACTGGTTCGACACCAACCTCGTCAGCATGGTCGACGGAGTGGCCTACGGCTTGCTGCTGTTCACGCTCGCCGTGGGCCTCTCCCTCGTCTTCGGGATGATGGACGTCCTCAACCTCGCGCACGGGTCGCTCTACCTCGTCGGGGCGTTCGCGGCCTACGCGCTCTCCGACGGCAGCTGGATGGGCTTCGCGCTCGCCATCGCCGTCGGCGTCACGGCGGGGGTGCTCGGCGGCGCGCTGCTCGCGGCGATGACGGCACCGCTGTCGACCCGCGGGCACCTCGACCAGGCGGCGCTCACCCTCGGCGTCTCGCTCATCGCCGCCGAGGTGATGGTGATGATCTTCGGCGCCGAGGTCGTCCCCACCCAGCCGCCGGACGCCCTCGCCGGCTCGGCCACGATCCTCGGCCACCGCTACCCCGTCTACCGGCTCGTCTTCATCGCCGTCGCCGGGCTGCTGGCCACGGCGGTCTACCTCGCCTTCGAGCGGTCCTCGCTCGGCGCGCTGGTGCGGGCCACGGTCGCCGACCGCGACATGGTGCGGGCGATGGGCATCGACACCCGGCTCGTGCTCTTCGGCGTCTTCGCCTTCGGGGCCGCGCTCGCCGCCCTCGGAGGCACCTTGGGCGCACCGATCCTGGCGCCGGGTCCGGGCGTCGACGAGAACGTGCTCGTCCTGTCCCTGGTCGTGATCGTCATCGGCGGGCTCGGCTCGGTGAAGGGCGCGTTGCTCGGGGCGCTGGTCATCGGGCAGGTGCAGACCCTCGGCGTCGCCCTGCTCCCGACCTACGCGCCGTTCCTGCTCTTCGGCGCCATGCTCGTCGTGCTCGCCTGGCGCCCGCAGGGCCTCGTCTCGCTGGTGGGCCGCTCATGAGGGCGCGGCTCGGTTACGTGGCGGTCCTGCTCGCGCTGCTCGCCGTGCCGTGGGTGATGGGCCCGTATGCCGTGGCGACCGTGTCGAAGATCCTCGTCTTCGCCGTGCTCGCCATGAGCGTCAACCTCCTGACGGGGGTGACCGGCCTGCCGACCCTGGGCCAGTCCGCATACTTCGGCGTGGGCGCGTATGCCGGTGCGTTGACGGCGATCCACCTCACCGACCTCGGGCCGGTCCAGGTCGTCGTGGCCGTGCTGGCGGGTGCGGCCGCAGCGCTGCTGACCGGCCCCGTCGCCGTGCGGGCCCGGGGCGTGCCGTTCCTCATGATCACGCTCGCGATCGGTGAGATCGCCTACAGCGCAGCCGGCCGGCTCGACTCGGTGACGCACGGCACCGACGGCCTGTCCGGCATACCTCCCCTGGTCGCGGCGCCGGGTCTGGCCCCGACCGTGAACGAGGGCCTCGTCTTCTACTACGTGCTCGCGGTGTTCCTGCTGCTCTACGGCGCGATCGCCCTGCTGCTGCGCTCCCCGTTCGGGCTCACGCTGCGGGGTCTGCGCGACAACGAGGCGCGTCTCAAGGCGGTCGGCTACCACTCGACCGGTCACGCGCTGACGGCCTACGTCATCGCGGGCGGCGTCGCCGGCGCAGCCGGATCGCTGTGGGCCTCCGCGCAGCGGTTCGTCGCGCCGGGCGACCTCGGCTTCGAGGTGGCCGCGCTCGCGCTGCTGGCCGTGATCGTCGGCGGGGTCGGCTCGATGTGGGGCGCCTGCCTCGGCGCGGCGGTCGTGATCGTCGCGCGCGACTACATCGGCGGCAACCTCGACGGCCACGGACCGCTGCTGCTCGGCGCGCTCTTCGTCATCGCGGTCTACCTGCTGCCGCGCGGCATCTCCGGCGGGGTGCGCCAGTTCAAGCGGCCGGCGCGGGAGCAGGAGGTGGCGGCATGAGCACGGCGGCGGCCCTCGAGCTCGACGGGATCACGAAGCACTACGGCAGCCTGCGAGCCGTCGAGGGCGTGAGCCTGGCGGTGCAGCGCGGCACCCGCCACGCGGTGATCGGGCCCAACGGCGCGGGCAAGTCGACCCTCTTCGCCCTCATCGCCGGCACCCTGCCCGCCACCGCGGGTCGCGTGGTGCTGCACGGCGAGGACGTGACGTCGATGTCGGAGCACCGGCGAGCCATGGCTGGCCTGGTGCGCACCTTCCAGCACTCCTCCCTCTTCCTCAAGTGCACCGCGCTCGAGAACGTCGCCATGGCGGTGCAGCGGCAGCAGGGCGCGCACTGGTCGATGCTGCGGCCGCTGCGACGACGGTCGGCGGTGCTCGACCGGTCGCACGAGCTGCTCTCCTCCATCGGGCTCGACGACCGCAGCGGCGCCCCGGCCGGTTCGCTGTCGCACGGCGAGCGCCGCCAGCTGGAGGTGGCCGTGGCGCTCGGGGCAGAGCCGTCGGTGCTGCTGCTCGACGAACCCGCCGCAGGCATGTCGGCGGCGGAGACCGCGCGGTTCAAGCAGATGGTGCTCGACCTGCCGCGCGACATCACCGTGATGCTCGTCGAGCACGACCTCGACCTGGTCTTCGGCCTCGCCGAGACCGTCACCGTCATGCACCTCGGGCAGCACCTCCTCACCGGATCGCCTGCCGAGGTGAGGGCGAGCGAGGAGGTCCAGCGGGCCTACCTCGGCGCCGAGGACACCAGCGACCTGTTCCCCCAGGAGGCACGATGACCGCCATGCTGCAGGTCCGCGGCCTGGAGTCCGGCTACGACGGCAGCCGGGTGCTCGCCGGTGTCGACCTCGACGTCGCCCACGGCCAGGTGGTCGCACTGCTCGGCCGCAACGGGGTGGGCAAGTCGACCCTGGTCAACACGGTGATGGGGCTCGTGCGCGCATCCCGCGGGTCGGTCGTCATCGACGGGCACGAGATGGCAGCCAGGCGTCCTGACGCGATCGCCCGGCTCGGCGTGGGGTTCGTGCCGCAGGGCCGCCGGGTGTTCGCCCCGCTCACCGTCGCCGAGCACCTGGCGGTGGCCGAGAAAGCCGGCCGGAAGGGCGACTGGGACCGCGCGCGGGTCCTGGACCTGCTCCCCCGGCTCGGGGAGCGCCTCGGCAACCGCGGCGACCAGCTCTCGGGTGGCGAGCAGCAGATGCTCGCCATCGCCCGGGCCCTGCTCATCAACCCGCGGCTGATGCTCCTCGACGAGCCCTCTGACGGTCTCGCACCGGCAGTCGTGCACCAGGTGGGCGAGGTCGTGCACGAGCTCTGCCGGACCGGCATGTCGGTGCTGCTGGTCGAGCAGGACCTGCGGCTTGCCTTCTCGGTGGCCGACCGGGTCGTCGTGCTCGAGAAGGGCTCGGTGCGGCTCGACACGACCCTCGAGGACTTCCGGTCCGACCCGGCTCGGGCGCGCAGCCTCCTCGGCGTCTAGCCCCCGACCCCTCCCCGGTTCGGGGTATGGCCGCGAGTCATAGCACGCGGCAACACCCCGAACCAGCGATGCACAGGCTGGCTTCACTGGCCCTGCTGTCCACAGCCGTATGCCGCCCGCTCGCGCCGGCGGCCACGTGCGCCTGACGGTCTGGGCATGCCTCGCTATCCGCGACCGCCGAGCCCACCGCGCCGACCGCCCTAGACTCCCGACATGCCCCCTGAGGCGTATGCCGCCCCACAGGTCG
The DNA here is from genome assembly GCF_029223115.1 of Knoellia sp. 3-2P3. Lineage (NCBI taxonomy): Bacteria > Bacillati > Actinomycetota > Actinomycetes > Micrococcales > Intrasporangiaceae > Knoellia > Knoellia sp. 3-2P3. The sequence goes on along the minus strand of NZ_JARGZE010000001.1, from coordinate 925,200 downwards.
TCATCAGCAGAGTTGGCCGTCGGCAGCTGATCCCAAACCTCACATCACTTGTCGTGCATGTCAGCGCCGCCCGGGCAACCGCGGAAGCTCAGATCCTCGGCCGACTGGATGACATGCCGTCGAACCGCGCCGCGATCGAGGCAGAACGGCTTGCAATAGTGCTTCCGCCGCAGGAGGAGATCTTTTCCGGTTGGCTGACGGGGGTCGAGACGCGGGTACTACCCGCCATCGGTCACGCAACTGCCCTGTTCTCCGCTGGCACGGGCCCCCTTGGTTCGTCACGCCCGAGCGTGCCCCTACGGTTTGGGGCGGAGGTCGAGTCCGGTTCCGTGCGCCGCCGAGCACAGGGCCTGACCGCTCAGTGCACTACCAGTGCTCGCGGGTTGCTTTTGGGCAGCCGAATTGACTTGACCACGTTTGACCCGGAGTTCGATGGAACGTTTGAGGTCGTCGACATCTGGTACCGATTCGATGCGACGGACGGCCTCAGGGTCGAGTTCAAAGCGAACGGATGAGCTGGGAGGCGGGTAGCCCGCCAGCGGCCCAGCGCCCGGCCTTCATGGACCAGGTGTGCCGCACCCATCGCGACCGCTCCCGCCGTTCGGGGTACTCGCGCGCGCTATAGCGCGCGGGAATACCCCGAACCGGCGAAGGTCAGGCCGTGCGGACGGCCTCGACGAAGCGGTGCGCGGGCGTCTCGAGACGGCGCTGCAGCGCGAAGAACAGGTCGGCGGCCGTCGCGCCCGACCACTGGCGCGGCAGCAGCTCCGGCGCCAGGCCCGGGTCGAGGTAGGGCAGCCGCCGCCAGGCGGTGAGCACCCGCACGTAGTCGGCGAACGCCTCGCCCTCGTCGTCGCGGTTGCGCCTCGCCTTCCACCCGGCCAGCACCGGCTCGAAGACGTCGAGGAACTCCCGGTAGAGCGCGTCGAGGCTCTCGAGGTCCCACCACTTGGCGACCTCGTCCTCCACACCGCCGAACCCGAGGTAGTCGGCGCGGAACAGGTCGACGTAGTCGGCCAGTCCCTGCCGTTCCAGCACGTCACGCGTCTCGGCCTCGAGGTGACCGGGGGCCACCCACACACCGGGGCCGACGGTGCCGAAGCCCAGCCAGGTCAGCCGCGAGCGCAGCATGTGGCGCTTCTGCCGCTCCGACTCCGGCACGCTGAACACCGCCAGCACCCAGCCGTCACGCAGGCTGGCGCGGGCGCGGTCGAAGATCCGCCGGTCACCTTCGTCGAGGATCTCGCGCGCCCGTGACGACAGCGCGTAACCCGCCCTGCCGTCGACCCGCTCGGCCTCGAGGATGCCCCGGCGCTTGAGCCGCGAGATCGACGAGCGCACCGCCGGCTCGTCGACGCCGAGGCGGTCGAGCAGCCGGATGAGGGCGCTGATGCTCAGCCAGCCGCCCATCTCGCGCGCGTAGAGGCCGTAGATCGTCACGATGAGCGCCCGTGGACGCGTCTCGGCGGGCGCCGTGGTGAGGTCCTCGGCGAGGTCGGAGTCGGGCACGGCAGGACACTACCCGCCCGCACGGAGGCCCGGAGGTCCGCCGGCGATTTATGCAGCACTCTTGACTGTCGTAACTGTTGGAACATACTTGGGCACCGGAGGTAGCGCCGACAAGGACGTCGCGCGCTCGACAGTGAGAGGCCCTGGATGCGACTCAGCCCGTCCGCCCACGTCGACACGTTCTGCCGCGACAACCTGCCGCCGCAGGAGCAGTGGCCGGTGCTGCGCTTCGACGTGCCGGAGGTGCAGTACCCCGAGCGCCTCAACTGCGCCGTCGAGCTGCTCGACGCCATGGTCGAGCGCCTCGGCCCCGACCGCCCCTGCCTCCTCGCCCCGGACGGGACTCGCTGGACCTACGGCGACCTGCTCGAGCGGGCCAACCGCATCGCCCACGTCCTCGCCGAGGACCTCGGCCTGGTGCCGGGCAACCGCGTGCTGCTGCGCGGCCCCAACAACCCGGGCCTGGTCGCCAGCTGGTTCGGGGTGCTCAAGGCCGGCGGGGTGGTCGTTCCCACCATGCCGATGCTGCGAGCCGGCGAGCTCTCCACCATCGGCTCGATCGGGCAGTTCCAGCTCGCCCTCTGCGACAGCCGCTTCACCGAGGACCTCCAGGCAGCCCACATCCCCGACCTGCGCACCGTGACCTACGGCGCCACCGGTGAGGGCGGCGAGCTCGACGCCCTCGCCGCAGACAAGCCGAGCGACTTCACCAACGTCGACACCGCTGCCGACGACGTCTCCATGCTGGCGTTCACCTCGGGCACCACCGGCCGCCCCAAGGCGACCATGCACTTCCACCGCGACGTGCTCGCCAACGCCGACACCTTCTCCCACCACGTGCTCCGCCCTGAGGCCGACGACGTCTTCACCGGAACCCCGCCGATCGCGTTCACCTTCGGCCTCGGCGGGCTGGTCGTCTTCCCGATGCGGGTCGGCGCCGCCACCCTGCTGGTCGAGCGCGCCACCCCCGACCAGCTCGCCGAGCTGATCGAGCAGCACGGCGTGACGGTCTGCTTCACCGCCCCCACGGCATACAAGGCCATGATCGCCAGCGGCAACGCGAGCCGGCTGGCCTCCCTGCGCCGCGCCGTCTCGGCCGGCGAGCACCTCCCCCGCGCCACCTGGGAGGCGTTCCGCGAGGCCACGGGCGTCAGGCTCATCGACGGCATCGGCTCCACCGAGATGCTGCACATCTTCATCTCCGCCGCCGACGACGACATCCGCCCCGGCGCCACCGGCAAGCCGGTGCCCGGCTACGTCGCGAAGGTCGTCGACCTCGACGGCAACGAGGTGCCCGACGGCGAGCCCGGTCGCCTGGCCGTGCAGGGCCCGACGGGCTGCCGCTACCTCGCCGACGACCGCCAGCTCGTCTACGTCCAGGACGGCTGGAACGTCACCGGCGACACCTTCGTCCGCGACGAGGACGGCTACTTCTGGTACCAGGCCCGCAGCGACGACATGATCATCTCCTCCGGCTACAACATCTCGGCGCCCGAGGTCGAGGAGGCGCTGATGTCGCGCGACGACGTCCTGGAGTGCGCGGTGGTCGCCTCACCCGACGAGGCGCGCGGCCACGTCGTCAAGGCCTTCGTCGTGCCTGCAGGAGGGCTGGACACGCTCCCCGACGAGGCCTCGCGGGCCGCCCGCGCCAAGGAGCTGCAGGACCACGTGAAGTCGGTGATCGCGCCCTACAAGTACCCGCGCGTCATCGAGTTCGTCGACACCCTGCCGCGCACCTCCTCGGGCAAGCTGCAGCGGTTCAAGCTGCGCCAGCTCGAGCACCAGAAGGCGGGCGAGCCGGCGCTGTGACGCCACCTGCGACCCAGCCGTCGATCCGCGTCGAGCGGACGGTGGAGTGGCCGGACACCGACGCCGCCGGCCACTACCACCACTCCAGCGTCATCCGCTGGGTCGAGGCCGCCGAGTCCGAGCTGCACCTCGCCCTCGGCCTGCCCGAGCTGTTCGGCCACGTGCCGCGCGTGCACTACGAGGTCGACTACCTCGAGCGCCTGTGGTTCCGCGACCAGGTGGTGGTGGAGCTGCGCATCGCCGAGGTCGGGCGCACCTCGCTCACCTACGACTTCGAGGTATGCCGCGGCGAGACGCCCGCTGCCCGCGGACGCCTCGTGTGCGTGCGGTCCGACCCGGCCGGCGAGGGCGCCCAGCCGTGGCCGGACAAGGTGGCCGCCATCCTGCGCGGCGAGGCGCCAGCCGTCGTCAGAGGGGCATGAACCGCCCGCCGTTGACGTCGAGCACGACGCCGGTGATGTAGGACGCCTCGTCGGAGGCCAGGAAGAGCGTGGGGTCGACGATCTCGCGCAGCTCGGGGAACCGGCTGAGGGGAATGGCGCTGAGCACCTCGTCGCGCTCGGCCGCGGGCATCTCGTCGTACATCTTCTGCAGCCTGCCGGTGAGGAACAGCCCGGGCGCCACGGCGTTGACCCGGATGCCGCGCGGGCCGACCTCGCGGGCCAGCCGGCGGGTGAGGCCGAGCACGGCGGCCTTCGACGCGGCATACGGCACCCCCGTCACCGGCGAGGGCTGGCGGCCACCGATCGAGGAGACGGTGACGACCGCGCCGCGCTCGCCCATCTGCGCGACGGCCGCCTGGGCGCAGTAGAAGGTGCCCTTGACGTTGACGTCGACGACCAGGTCGACGTCCTCGGGGGCGATGTCCTCCACCGCCTTGGGCGTGCCCAGCGACCCGCCGGCCAGGGTCACCAGCACGTCGAGGCCACCGAGGTCGTCGCGGACCTGCGCCATGAGGTCGGCGACGGCGCGCTGGTCGCGCACGTCCACGGCATACCCCTTGGCGCCGGCGCCCCCGGCGCCCCCGGCTCCGGAGGTGCCGGTCGACAGGGCGGCGGCGGTCGCGTCGCAGGCGGCCTGGTCGAGGTCGACCACGGCCACCGCGGCCCCCTGAGCGGCGAAACCCTCGCAGACCGCCCGGCCGATGCCGCCGGAGCCGCCCGTGACGACGGCGACCCGCCCAGCAAAACGGTCCGCGAAGCGGTCCTGGAGCTGGCTCATCTTCATACCGTTCTGTTGACGATCGTTTCCAGCGCAACATACTCTGGCGGTCGACCACTGGACAACAGGAGTGCCTGTGAAGATCGCTGTGATCGGCGGCGGCCCGGGGGGCCTGTACTTCTCCGCCCTCGCCAAGCAGCTCGGCCCGCACCACGAGATCACCGTCTGGGAGCGCAACGCGCCCGACGACACGTTCGGCTTCGGCGTGGTGTTCTCCGACGAGACCCTCGGCGGCATCGAGCACGCCGACCCGGCGGTCTACGCCGCGATGCAGCGCGAGTTCGCCCGCTGGGACGACATCGACGTCCACTTCCGCGGCGAGGTGTTCACCAGCGGCGGGCACGGGTTCGCCGCGATGAGCCGCAAGCGGCTGCTCGAGATCCTCCAGGAGCGCTGCCGCGACCTCGGGGTGACGATGCACTTCCTCACCGAGGCGCCCGACGTCGAGGAGCTCTCGCGCACCCACGACCTGGTGCTCGCCTCCGACGGCCTCAACTCGGCGGTCCGCCGCCGCTACGAGGAGACCTTCCGCCCCACGCTCGACGTGCGGAAGTGCAAGTACATGTGGCTCGGCACCTCGAAGGTGTTCGACGCCTTCACGTTCCACATCCTCGACACCCCGCACGGCGTCATGCAGGTGCACGGCTACCCCTTCGACGACAAGGGCTCGACCTTCATCCTCGAGATGCACGAGGACGTCTGGCGCGCCGCGGGGTTCGACGCCTTCGCCGACCGCGAGTGGCGCCCCGGCGACTCCGACGAGAAGTCGATCGAGAAGGTCAAGGACCTCTGCGGCGACATCCTCGGGGGCCACGACGTGATGGCCAACAACTCGCGCTGGATCTCCTTCACCACCATCCGCAACGAGAGCTGGCGGCACGACAACGTCGTCATCCTCGGCGACGCAGCCCACACCGCGCACTTCTCCATCGGGTCGGGCACCAAGCTCGCCATGGAGGACGCCCTGGCCCTCGCCGCCTGCCTGCACGAGCACGACACCCTCGACGAGGCACTGACCGCCTACGAGGCGGAGCGCAAGCCGGTGGTCCAGTCCACCCAGCGCGCGGCCCAGGCCAGCCTCGAGTGGTTCGAGAACCTCGGGCAGTACACCCACCAGGAGCCGGCCCAGTTCGCGTTCAACATCATGACGCGCAGCCGCCGGGTCACCCACGACAACCTCAAGGTGCGTGACCCCGAGTTCGTCGCGGGCATCGACGACTGGTTCGCCGGGCAGGTCGAGGGCGGACGGGCCGACGCGCCCCCGATGTTCCAGCCTTTCCGGCTCGGTGGCCTCGAGCTCGCCAACCGGGTCGTCGTCTCCCCCATGGACATGTACGTCGCGAAGGGCGACGGCATGCCCACCGACTTCCACTTCGCCCACCTCGGCGGCAAGGCGCTCGGCGGCGCGGGCCTCGTCATGACCGAGATGGTCTGCGTCTCGGAACAGGGACGGATCACCCCTGGCTGCACCGGCATGTGGGACGACGCGCAGGAGCAGGCCTGGGCGCGCATCGTCGACTTCGTGCACCGCGACACCCCCGCCAAGATCGGCCTGCAGCTCGGCCACTCGGGCCGCAAGGGGTCGACCAAGCTCATGTGGGAGGGCATGGACCAGCCCCTCGAGGAGGGCAACTGGGAGGTCATCTCCTGCTCGCCGCTGGCCTACCAGCCGGGCGTCAACCAGGTGCCGCGGGAGATGACCCACGCCGACATGGCCGAGGTCAAGGCGCAGTTCGTCGACGCCGCGCGTCGTGGGGCCGACGCCGGCTTCGACCTGCTCGAGCTGCACTGCGCCCACGGCTACCTGCTGTCGTCGTTCATCTCGCCGCTGACCAACCAGCGCGACGACGAGTACGGCGGCAGCCTCGAGAACCGGCTCCGCTACCCGCTCGAGGTCTTCCGGGCCATACGCGCGGCGTGGCCGGCCGAGCGACCCATGACGGCCCGCATCTCCGCCACCGACTGGGTCGAGGGCGGCATCGACGTCGACGACGCCGTGCAGATCGCCCAGGCGTTCAAGGACGCCGGCGCCGCGGCCATCGACGTCTCCACCGGCCAGGTCACGCCCGACGAGGCGCCCGCGTTCGGCCGGTCGTACCAGACGCCCTTCGCCGACGCGATCCGCAACCGGGTCGGCATTCCCACGATCGCGGTCGGCATCATCTCGTCGTGGGACGACGTCAACTCGATCGTGCTGGCGGGCCGGGCCGACCTGTGTGCCGTGGGCCGGGCCCACCTCTACGACCCGAGCTGGACCCTCCACGCCGCGGTCGAGCAGGACTACGACGGCCCGGGCGCGCAGTGGCCGATGCCCTGGCGCGCCGGCCGCCGCAAGCCGCAGGCCGGCCGCACCGACGGTCCCAAGCCGCGCCTGCAGCTGGTCCGCGAGGGCGCGACCGGCACCCGGCACGCCAGGTGGCGCCCGCATGACGCCTGAGCACGACGCCCCCGCCACGGGCCGTGACCCCCTCGCCGCCCTGTGGTCCGCCCGCAGCGTCGCCGTCATCGGCGCCAGCGACAAGGCCGGCTCCCTGGGACGGCTGCCGGTCGAGTTCCTCCAGCGCTACGGGTATGCCGGTCGCATCCTCCCGGTGCGCCCGGACGGCGCTCCCGTGGCCGGGCTGCGGTCGTACGCCTCGCTGCGCGAGTGCGTCGAGGAGCAGGGCCCGGTCGACCTCGCCATGGTCATGGTGGCCGCGTCGCGGGTGCTCGCGGCCGTGCAGGACTGCGCGGCCGCCGGAGTTCCGGTCGCGGTGATCTGCACGAGCGGCTTCGCCGAGACCGGCGAGCAGGGAGCGGCCCTGCAGGACGAGGTGGTGCGCGCAGCGCGCGACGGCGGGGTGCGCCTGGTGGGGCCCAACTGCATCGGCAGCGTGGGGGTCGCCACGGGTCAGGTCACCTCCTTCTCGCCGCTGTTCTCCGGTGAGCACACCGAGCTCGTGCCCGGCGACATCGGCTTCGTGAGCCAGAGCGGTGCCCTCGGCTACGGAGCCGTCTCGCTGGCCTTCGAGCGCGGGCTTGGCCTCGGCTGGGTGGTCAACACGGGCAACGAGGCCGACGTCTCGGCGGTCGAGGTCATGCGGTCCCTGACTGTCGAGCCGGGCTGCCGGGGGCTGCTCGCCTACCTGGAGACGGTCGCGGACTTCGAGGGCCTGCGGGCCGTCGCGGCCACCGGCACCCCCGTCGCGGTGCTCAAGGCGGGCCGTTCCGACGCGGGCGCCCGCGCGGCAGCCTCGCACACCGGGGCCCTCGCGGCGGGTGACCGGGTCGTCGACGCCGCCCTGCGACAGCTCGGCATCGTGCGTGTGGACGACGTCGACGAGCTGCTCGACGTGGGTGACGCCATGACGGCCCGGCAGCGCCCGAAGGGTCGACGCCTCGCGGTGGTCACGACGTCCGGCGGCTCCGGCATCCTCGCCGCCGACGCCATCGAGGCCCATGGTCTGCAGATGGCCGAGCTGTCACCGCAGACCCTGCGCGTGCTCGACGAGATCGTCCCGGCGTTCGGCTCGACGGCCAACCCGGTCGATGTCACCGCCTCGGTGATGAGCAACGCCAGCCTCTTCGACCGCACCCTCGACGTCATCGCCGACGACCCGGGCGTCGACCTCATCGTCGCGTGCTTCTGCGTGCTCACCGGCAAGGACGTCGACGACGTCGTGGCGAGCCTGGCCCGCGTGGCCGAGCGGTCCGGCATACCGGTGATCGCCGTCCGCACTGGTGCGGACCACCTCGCGCCCCGGGCAGGCGCGCAGATGCGCGCGGCCGGGATTCCCTGCTACCCCACGCCTGCCCGGGCGGTCCGCGCGGCGGCGGCCCTGGTCCAGCTCTCGGCCGAGCGTCCGTCCGCGCCTGCCCCGGCTCGCCTGTCCGGCGGGTCTGCCGGGTCTGCCGCCGAGGCGGTGCCGAGCGCCGGTGCCAGCGAGCAGGAGATGAAGGAGCTGCTGGCAGCCGCCGGCATCCCCGTGCCGGGCGGCCGGGTCGCCACCTCGGCGGAGGATGCCCGCGAAGCCGTCGCAGAGGTCGGCGGCCACGCGGTGCTCAAGGCCGTCGTGCCCGGCCTGCTGCACAAGAGCGACGCCGGAGGCGTCATCGTCGGCGTGACCGCCCAGGACGCGGGCGCCGCTTGGGAGAAGGTGGCGGCGCTCGGCGGAGAGGTGCTCGTCGAGGAGCTCGTGCCCGGCGGCGTCGAGGCCCTCGTCGGTGTCTCGCCCTCACCGCTGGGTCCGGTGCTGGCCGTCGGTGTCGGTGGCGTGCTCACCGAGGTGCTCCACGACGTCGCCCTCCGGGTGCTGCCGGTGGGGCGCGACGGCGTGGAGGCGATGGTCGACGAGACCCGGCTCGGCGCCCTGCTCTCCGGGGTGCGCGGAGCCGCTCCGGCCGACCGTGAGGCCCTGGTCGAGGCCGTGCTGCGGGTCAGCGACCTGGTCGCAGCATGGCCCGCCGGCTTCGAGCTCGACCTCAACCCCGTGACGGTGCTCGCAGCCGGCCGCGGCGTGCGCGTGCTCGATGCGGCCTACATCGCCCCGACCGGCCCCACCGCCCGCCAGGAGGCCTGACAGACATGGACATCGGCACACTCGTCACGCGCGCGGCGCAGCGCTTCGGCGACCGGGTCGCGGTGGAGGGCCCTGACGCCGACCGCACCTTCGCCGAGCTCGGCGACCGGGTCACCCGCATTGCCAACGGCCTTCTCGCGCAGGGCCTCCGCCCCGGCGACCGGGTGCTCGACCTGCAACGCAACTCCACGGCATACCTCGAGACCGACCTCGCCATCCGCGCGGCCGGGCTGGTCCGCGCCGCCCTCAACCACCGCCTGCACCCCAGCGACTGGGAGCGCATCGCCGCCGACTCCGGGGCCCGCGGGCTCATCTACGACCCGGCCTCCGAGGAGCAGACCGCGGCCCTCCGCGACGACATCGACGTCGTCGTGTGCACCGGCGACGGCCCTGGGCTGACGCTCGAGAGGCTCATCGCCGAGGCGTCGTCGGGCCGCATCCCCGCGCGGGAGCCGGACGCCCTGTGCGGCCTGCACTACTCCTCCGGCACGACCGGGCATCCCAAGGGCGCGCAGCGCACCCACCGCAACTGGATGGCCTCGGTGGTCAACATGACCCACGACGTGCTCGGCGGACCGCCCGGCGTCGACGACTGCTACGTGCACGCCGGCCCGATCACCCACACCTCGGGGCTCTTCGTGCTGCCGTTCCTCGTGGCGGGTGCGCGGCAGGTCATCCAGCCGGCCTGGGACCCGGAGGAGTTCGTCGCCGCGGTCCGCGAGCGGGGGGCCACGCACACGGCCGTCGTGCCGACGATGGTGGCGCGGCTGCTCGCCTCCGGCGCGGACCGCGACGCCCTGCGGGGCCTGAAGATGCTCGGGTATGCCGGTGCCCCGATGCCGCCGGAGCAGATGCGGCAGGCGCACGAGCGCCTCACCCCCCACCTGGTGCAGTACTACGGCCTCGTCGAGGCCATTCCGCCGGTCACCGTGCTCGACGCCGCCGACCACGCGCGTGGGCTCGCGGGCGAGACCGAGCTGCTGACCTCCGCCGGCCGCCCCGCGCTCGGTGTCGAGATCGCCGTCGTCGACGAGGACGGCCGCGAGGTGCCACCCGGCGAGACCGGCGAGGTCGTCACCCGCGGTGACCACGTCATGGCCGGCTACTGGAACGCCGAGCAGCGCACCGACCTGTCGAAGTCGGTCGTCGACGGCTGGCTCCACACGGGCGACCTCGGCCGGATGAGCGCTGACGGCCACCTCTGGCTCATCGACCGCAAGGGCGACATGATCATCAGCGGCGGCTACAACATCTACCCCCGCGAGGTCGAGGAGGTCATCGCCGAGGTGCCCGCCGTGGCGGAGGTCGCCGTCGTCGGCGTGGCCGACCAGGACTGGGGCCAGCGCGTCGTCGCCGTGGTGACCGCCCGTCCCGGCTCGTCGGTCGACCCCGATGCCGTGCTGGCGCACTGCCGCGAGCGGATGGCGTCCTACAAGAAGCCCAAGGAGGTGCGGGTGGTGGCCGAGTTCCCGCTCAACTCCACCGGCAAGATCGCCAAGAAGGTGCTGCGCGAGCAGCTCGACGCGGAGCGCGCGGCGGACGGCCACAGCACCGTGGAGGTGGCGCGATGAGGGGCGAGGACCCGCGCCTGCGAGCCGACTACGCCCCTGAGGACGCCGAGCACCCGGGCGAGTTCCCCTACACCCGAGGGGTTTCCGCCGAGCCCAAGCCGTGGATCATGGGGCAGTACGCCGGTTTCGGCACTCCCCGGGAGTCCAACGAGAGGTTCCGCCGTCTGCTGGATGCCGGGGTGACCGGCTTCTCCGTGGCGATGGACCTGCCGACCCAGATGGGCATCGACAGCGACGACCCGCGCGCGGGCGGCGAGGTGGGACGGGTGGGCGTGGCCATCGACAGCCTCGCCGACATCGAGGTCCTCATGGACGGCATCCCCCTCGAGAAGATCAGCCAGGTCCGCACCACCGCCAACTCCATCGGATACGTCTGGGCGGCGCTCTTCATCGCCCTGGCCGAGAAGCGCGACGTCTCCCCCAACGAGTTCGGGCTGTTCATCCAGAACGACGTGCTCAAGGAGTTCATCGCCCGGGGCACGCAGATCTTCCCGCCGGAGCCGTCGCTGCGCCTGGCCGTCGACTGCATCGAGTACTGCGCCGAGCACGTCCCCAACTGGACGCCCCTGGCCATGAGCGGCTACCACATCCGCGAGTCGGGGGCCTCGGCCACGCAGGAGATCGCGTTCACCTTCGCCAACGCCCGCGCCTACCTCGACGAGTGCGTGCGTCGCGGGGTCTCCGTCGACGCCGTGGCGCCGACGCTGTTCACCTTCCTCGCGATCACCACCGACGTGCTGCAGGAGGTCGCCAAGTTCCGCGCGGCCCGGCGCGTGTGGGCCCGGCTGATGCGCGACCACTACGACGCCCAGGACCCCCGCAGCCACCAGCTGCGGATCTTCGCCTTCACCGCCGGCTCGTCGCTCACGGCGCAGCAGCCGCTCAACAACGTCGTGCGTGCCTCGGTGGAGGCGACCGCCGCCGCCCTGGCCGGCGTGCAGACGATGCACGTCTCCGCCTACGACGAGGCGCTCGGCGTGCCCACCGAGTCGGCCGCCACGCTGGCGCTGCGCACCCAGCAGGTGGTCGCCTTCGAGACCGGCCTCACCACGACCGTGGACCCCCTTGCCGGCTCGTATGCCGTGGAGCAGCTCACCGACGAGCTCGAGTCCTCGATCTGGCAGCTCCTCGAGCACATCGAGGAGCGCGGCGGCGCCCTGGCGTGCATCGAGTCCGGCGAGTTCGCCCGCGAGCTGAGCGACGCGGCATACCGGCACACCCTCGCGGTCGAGTCCGGCGAGCGGGTGGTCGTCGGCGTGAACCGCTTCCCGGCCCAGGCCGAGCCCCTCGAGGTGTTCCGCATCGACCCGGCGTCGGAGGCCGAGCAGGTGAAGGCGGTGCAGGAGGTGCGGGCGCGTCGCGACGGCGCCGCGGTGGACGCGGCTCTCGGGCGGCTGCGCGCGGACGTGGCCGAGGGCCGCTCGGTCATGCCCGCCACCGTCGAGGCGGTCAAGGCGTACGCCACCATCGGCGAGATCGTCGACGTGCTGCGCGAGGCCCACGGGCCCTGGGTGCCGAGCTCCGCCTTCTGAGACGGGCACGGACGAGCGCAGGGACGAACCCCGGGACGAGCGGCCTACAGGTCGCGGCGCGACACCAGCCCGAGCGCGAAGGCCCGTTCGACGAGCTTGGCCCGCTTCTGGTTCTGCGGCAGGTCCTCGATGTGGAACTTCTGGAACAGCGTGCGCAGGTGGGTCTTGACGGCGTCGACGCTGAGGAACACCTCGGCGGCGATCTGCAGGTTGGAGGCGGGGGTCGCGTACGGGGTCTCCTGCTTGTAGGGGCGGCAGAGTGCGACCAGGATCTGGCGCTGCGTCGGCGACAGCGACGACACCGTCATCACCTCGTCCTGCACCGTGGTCAGCTGCGAGGTCCTGCCCCGCACGTCCCGGAAGCTGATCGACGTCTCGCCCAGCACCAGGGTGTCACCGTCGTGCAGGCGCCGGCGGCCGCTGACCCGCTCGCCGTTGAGGAAGGTGCCGTTGCGCGACAGCCCGTCGTCGACGACCGTCCAGCTCGTCCCGACCCGGTCGAGCTGGGCGTGCAGGCGGGAGACCCTCTCGTCCCACGGGAGCCGCAGGTCGCACCCTGACCCCCTCCCGATCGTGACCGTCGTCAGGGACTCCAGCGCGACCACGTGCAGCGAGCCCTCGCCGTCGCGGTAGAAGAGCGAGGAGCCCCGCGCCCACGCATCGGCGGGCGCCGCGCCGTCTCCGGGCACGGCGCGTGGTTCCGGACCGGTCATCGCCGACCACGCTCCATCCCCCAACGATACGGCGTGGTCCACGCCCCGGGTCACGATGCGACCACTTCGAGCGGGGCGCTGTCCGCGGCACGCAGAGCGCTCCGGGCCAGGGCGACGTCGTCGGTGATGACGGCGTCGACCCCCCGGGTCGCGGCCCAGTGCAGGTCCTCGCGGCCGTTCACCGTCCAGGCCGTCACCGCGACACCGAGCCGGCGGGCGAGCCGCACGACGTCGGGGGCCATCCGGATCGCGGCCAGGCTCAGGTGCACCTCCTGGTGTCCGGCGTCGAGCGCGTGGCGCAGGGCCGTGAGGGCAGGAGCACGGGAACCCCCCAGCACCGCGGTGCGCATCGCGTCGTCCGAGCCGCGAAGCATGGCGAGCAGACGCCAGTCGAAGGACGAGACGGTGACCCCGACGCCCGCCGGGGCCTCTGCCAGGGCAGCCTGCAGCGCCCGCACCGTCGAGCGTGCCGAGGCGTGGTCGACAGCGGGCTTGGCCTCCACCACCACCTGGCAGGGACCTCGCCGCCCGGCGGCAGCGAGCACCTGCTCGAGGTTGGCCAGCCGGTCACCGGCCCTGGACGCGGCCCGGTGCAGCTCGCCCCAGGTGTGCGCCGCCACCTGCAGGCGCTTCCCGGCACCGGCCTGCAGCACGGAGTCGTGCGCGCACACGAGCACGCCGTCGGCGCTCAACCGCACGTCGACCTCGACACCGTCGGCGCCGCGGGACAGCGAGGTCTCGACGGCCTTCACGGAGTTCTCGGCGCGCTGCGGACCCGCGGACCCGCGGTGGCCGAACACGAGGACCCGCCGTCGGCGCGGCACGGACAGCGTGACCGTGGTGCGTGTGCTCATGGCAGGGACCCCTTCTGTGGCGGGAGGCTGCGGCCTCGTCCCACCGACGTTCCCGGACCGCCCCCGCCACCGGTAGCCACCGCAGGGGTGGGCTGCCCCCCTCGCAGGTGGCACCGACCACCCCCCTTGGTGGTGGTGCCACCAAGGTGTCGAAGCGACACACCCTCGGCGCACCCGGGCCAGCCCTGGGGTGCCTACCTCGGGCCACTGCGCCGGAGCACTCTCGAACCAGTCGGCAGGTCGCCGGCGGCGCAACGAGGAACAGGTGAGTCGGATGTCAGGTCCCGGCAGGCACGGCACGAGGACGCGGAGCTCGATCTCCACGGTGATGCAGACCGTTGCCGGTCCGGCGCTCACGCGCCCGACCCGGCTGTGCTTCATCGTCGAGGAGAAGTACGAGAACGACCGCATGCCGGCGGTGGTGGCCGACGCGCTCAGCGCGTGGGGCCACGAGGTGGACATCCTCCGTCCACACTCGACCCTCACCGACATCTCCGCCCTCGTCGGGAAGTCGTACGACGCGTACGTCCTGAAGACGGTGTCCTCCGGCCCCGGCCTCAGCATCCTCGAGTCTGTGGGCGCTGCAGGACTGGCCACCGTGAACGACTACCGGGCGATCCGCCTGGCACGCGACAAGGCCGTCGCCGCGAGCCGAGCCCAGGCGGCGGGAATCCCGTTCCCCACCACGTTCTTCGCCTCGCGCGCCAGCGTGCTGGCCCAGGTGCCGCGCGAGCAGTACCCGCTGGTCGTCAAGCCCAACAACGGCAGCTCCTGCGAGCAGATCCACCGCGTGGACAGCCCCGAGGAGCTCGAGCGCCTCGACCTCGACGACACCGGCTTCCTGCTGGCGCAGCCGTACCTGCCCAACCCCGGCTACGACGTGAAGCTCTACAGCACCGGTGACGAGGTCTTCGCCGCGGTGAAGCGCTCACCGCTGCACCCGGGCGAGGACGTGCTCGAGCAGCTGATCCCGGTGACGCCGGAGCTGCGCTCCATCGCCACGGCCGTCGGCCGCGTCTTCGGCCTCGACATCTTCGGGGTCGACGTGGTCGAGACCCCTCGGGGCTGGGTCGTGCTCGACGTCAACGACTTCCCCAGCTTCGGCGGGGTCCCCGACGTCGCCCGCCGCCTGGCTCGGACCGTGCTGCGGCTCGCCCACCGCGCGGCTGCCGCCGCCACCGCCTCCCTTCCCACCACCCGCTCCACGTTCGCCCTGGAGGTCTCAGCATGAAGATCTGCCTGCTCGCCGACGCCCGCCCGAACCCGGTGCTGGCGTCGGTCATGGACACCCTTGCCGAGCACCACGACGTGAGCGTGTGGAACCCGGCCGGCACAGCCGCCGACCAGCGCCGGGAGCCCTGGCCCTCGGGCGGCCCCGCCGACGTCTACCTCCTGAAGTCCCGCTCGCCGCAGGCGCGGGCCATCGGCTACAGCGCGCAGTGGTCCGGGGCGGTCGTGCTCAACAGCCCGGGAGCCACCTCCGCCGCCCTCGACCGCTGGGCCATGGCGACGATGCTGGACCTGGCCGAGGTGCCAGCCCCTCGGACCTGGTCGTTCCCCACCCTGTCGCTGATGGCCAGGGACGCCCTGACCCGGCAGTTCCTGCCCTGGCCGCTGGTGGTCAAGAGCCGCACCAGCTCGCGCGGCGACCTGGTGACGCTGGTGCACGACCTGCGCGGCCTGCTCGAGCTCGTGCCCGAGTGGGGCGACGAGCCCGTCATCGCCCAGCAGTTCGTCGAGAACGACGGCTTCGACATCAAAGTCTGGGTCATCGGCGACGACCTCTCGGCCGCGCGGCGCCCGGGCGCCCTCGAGGTGTGCGACAAGACCTCCGACGTCGCCCTGGCCGCCGACGAGATCCCGGACGAGTGGAGGCGGGTCGCCATGGCCGCCGGTGCGGCCCTCGGGCTGAGCCTCTTCGGCGTCGACCTGCTGATCACCGCCACGGGCCCCGTGGTCATCGACGTCAACGCCTTCCCCGGCTTCCGCGGCGCCCACGACCCGGCGCTCTCCCTGCTCCGCCTGCTCGAGACCCACACCACCGAAGGACTGGTGACCCGATGACCACCCTCGACCCGACCACCTGGCCGAGCCCCACGGGCCTGGCCGCCGTGCTCGACGACGCCCTGCGCACCTCCGACGGCCCCGCGGCCCGGCCCCCGCTGACCTACCTGAGGCGCAAGCCGCAGCGAGGGATGGTGGCCGTCTACGGCTCGCCCGGACGGGGGCGGGAGATGTACACCGTGTCGGTCGACGAGACCGCGATGGGCGCCGTGCCGACCGGGACCGTGGACCTCGGCGCGGGTCGCTGGGCGGGCGTTGAGGGCGGGGACGCCGACCTCTACGAGGTGCCGGCACTCGGGGTGACCATCGAGCGGTTCCCGCACGACGGCAAGCTGCACCACCTGGCGCTCGCCATGACCCCGACCGAGGGCGGGGCCCTGTGGCGAGCGCTGCAGGCGGCCTGCACCGGCACCCTGCGCTCGGTCGAGGCGTCCGCGCTGCGCTACAAGCCGGGAGACCGGTGCGTCATCCGCTACGACCTCCACTCCGACGGCACCGGCGCGGGGAGGGCGCAGACGTCAGTGGTCGGCAAGCTCTACGGTGACGCGGAGCAGGCCAGGGAGGCCCACGAGCTGATGGTGCGGCTGTGGGACCTGCAGGGCGAGCAGCCCTGGGCACCACGACCGCTCGGCGTCGCCGAGCCCCTGCCCCTCGTGCTGGCCGAGGACCTCGGCGATGCCCGGGACAGCACCCCCACCCTGGCGGGCACCGAGGTCATCCGGTTCGGCCGGCGCCAGCCCGTGGAGGCCCTCGAGCGCGCCGCCCGCGCGCTCGCCGAGCTGCACACGAGCTCGGCGGCCCTGCCACCTGCCCCCGCCC
This sequence comes from Knoellia sp. 3-2P3, assembly GCF_029223115.1. Classification (NCBI taxonomy): domain Bacteria; kingdom Bacillati; phylum Actinomycetota; class Actinomycetes; order Micrococcales; family Intrasporangiaceae; genus Knoellia; species Knoellia sp. 3-2P3. The sequence continues at coordinate 908,549 of NZ_JARGZE010000001.1, read as the reverse complement.
GCACCGGCGCCCAGGAGGCCGGCAAGGCCGCCAAGCGAGCTGCGACGCTGGGTCGCCACGTGCCCGAGCTCGCCGAACAGGCAGCGCTCGTGGCCCGCGCCCTGGGCGAGGCCCTGGAGCCGGAGCCGTGCGAGCAGCTCGTCCCCTGCCACGGGTCCTACAAGCCGAGCCAGCTGCTGTTCCGCGAGGGCGCCGTCTTCGTCGTGGACTTCGACCAGTTCTGCCACGCCGACGCCGCTTTGGACGTGGGCTACTTCCTTGCCTACCTGAGGCCGCCGAGCCTCTGGTACCACCGGGAGGGCACCCGCCGGTGGTTCGAGGAGGCGGCAGCCACCTTCCTCCGGGCGTACGACGCCCACCTCGCCGAGCGCGGGGTCGAGGCGGGGGTTCGCGCCGGCATCGAGCGCCGCTCCCACCTCTACGAGGCGGCCCTGCTCCTGAAGGTCGCCGCCCGTCGCGCGAACCGTCTGCACAGCCCGCGCCCGGGTGAGGTGCGGGCCCTGCTCGACGAGATGCGCCGGTGCGTCGCCGCCGCCGGACACTGATCAGCCGTCGAAGGTGACGCTGTCGCGGATCGTGGTGAAGAGGTCGCTGCGGGAGTCGAAGTCGTCGGGGGCGGTGAAGAAGGTCAGCAGCACCAGCCCACCGGTCTCGGGCAGGACGACGTCGAACCGCGCGGACAGCCGGGTGCCCGTCGCCTGCGGATCGGAGACGACCCCCTCGAACTCGTGCCCGTCCTGTCCCCCCACGCGCAGCTGGCGGTGCGTGGCCGCGAAGTCGACCTTGACGTCCTGCCCGAGCAGCGCCTGGATGGTGTTCTTCAGCCCGTCGATCGAGGTGTCCGACCCCGAGGCCTGGGTGTAGGCGTACACGCCCGTCGCGTCCCCCGGTGAGGTCGCGAGGAGCTCGCGGGGAGCAGCCCACCGGTCGGTCGTCTCGAGGAAGGCGTCGCCGGCCTCGTCCGGCCGCGGCGACAGCACGACGTCGGCGGCCGCGCCGGCGCGGGGGGTCCAGCTCTCGGGGCGGTTCAGGCTGAACGGAATGATCGCGTCGCGGTTGGCGAAGCGGACGAGGGACTCCTCCCTGCCGAGCCACAGGAACCCTCCCACGGCCAGCAGGGTCACGACCGCCAGTGCCACCCCCACCACGACCAGCTTCCGCCGTCGGCCCCCACCGGCCGGTGCAGCCGCCGGGCCGGCCTCGGCGTCCTCGCCCTCCTGCCGGTCCCCGCCCGGTTCGCCCTCGTAGTCCTCGGCGCCGTACTCCTGGTCCTCGGGCCCGTACTCCTGGCCCTCGTCACCCTGGTCCTCGTACCCCGCGGCTTCGTACTCCTCGGGCGGGTACCCGGCGGCTTCCTCGGCCTGGTCCTCCTCGACCCGCTCGCCGGCCACCCCGTATGCCGCTGCCAGCACGTCCTCGTCCCCCTCACCTTCGGTGGGCGCACCCCCGCCCCACCGGGGCGGCGCGATGGCCCCGGGGGGCAGCGACGGGTGGGACACCCACCGCACCGTCTCGCCGGACTCCTCCGGGGCCTGGGCCGGCTGGGCACCGGGCAGGGCAGGCGGTGCCCCCTCCGGGCCGGCGCCCGTCGGGTCGCCGGCGGCAGGTCGGTCCTCGAGCGGGTAGACCGAGCGGCCGTGCCGGGCGCCCTGTCGGCCCCCGGCGTGGCTCGCCGCAGGCAGGTCCATGCTGGGGCCCAGGGCGTACTCGAGGTCGCGGACGAGGTCCCGACAGGAGTCGTACCGGTCCTCCGGGGCCTTGGCCACCGCCTTCGCGACGACCTCGTCGACCGCCGCGGGAAGCTCCGGGCGCACCGCTGACACCGGTGGCGGCATCTCCACCAGGTGGGCCCACAGCACCGCCGCGTCGTCGTCGCGGCTGAACGGCAGCCGTCCGGTGAGGCACTCGTAGAGCACGCAGCCCAGCGCGTAGATGTCCGTGCTCGGTCCCACAGGCGCCCCCTGGATCTGCTCCGGGGAGACGTAGTCGACCGTGCCGAGGAAGTGCCCGGTGCCGGTCAGCGAGCCCGACAACGAGGTGGTCCGCTTGGTCAGCCCGAAGTCGGTGAGGTAGACGTGGTCGGGGTGGGCGTGTCCGGAGCGCTCGGCGACCGAGGTGATGAGGATGTTCCCCGGCTTGACGTCGCGGTGGACCAGGCCTAGCACGTGGGCGGCGTCGAGCGCGTCACCGATCTGGACGAACAGGCGCAGGATCCGTGCCGGGGGGAGCGCGCCCTCCCGGTTGAGAAGGGCCTTGAGGTCACTGCCCGGCACGTACCGCATGGCGATGAACAGGTGGCCGTCGGACTCGCCCGCCTCGTAGATCGGCACGATGTTGGGGTGGTCCAGCGAGGCCGCCAGACGGGACTCCCGGATGAACCGCTGCTGGAACTGCTCGTTCTCGGCGAGCGCCGGCGTGAGCAGCTTCAGGGCGACCTTGCGACCCAGCCGGGTGTCCTCCGCCCGGTACACGACCGCCATGCCACCGCGGCCGATCACGGACTCGATGCGGTAGCCGGCGATCTCAGTGCCGGGATCGATCTCCGCCACGGTGCCCCCTCTCCTGGTCAGCTGACCGGCTCACCACACCACCCGCAGAACTGGTGCTGGGACGCCAGGCGGCCGCCGCAGGAGGTGCAGAACCGCTGGCCGCTGACGGTGCTCGGGGAGGCGGACGCCTGGCCGGCCGGGGCCGGTGTACCCGCGGCGGCTGCCGAAACCTGGGGCGGCCTGGGTGCCACGGAGGCCTGCGGCCCCCTGTCGACGGGTCGGCTCGGCTGGGCAGGGCCGGAGCGGGCGGCAGCCGCAGGCACACCCTGGTGGTCGGGCTGGGACGCGGCGGCCTCGGCCCGACGCTGACCCGTCGCGGGGCCGGCTCCCGGGTGCACCGACGCCTCGCGTCCGCCACCGGTTCTCGGGCCCGGCGTGGCCGGCCGGGCCGCGGCGGAACCGGGTCTGGCCGGCGCGGCACCCGCGCGCGAAGGCGCCGCGGGGGCGGGCCCGGCCCGCGACGAGGTGGCCGCTGACGGGCCCCGTGAGGACGGGGCGTGCGCGACACCCACTGCCACCGGGTTGCGGGAGGCGGTCGGTGCGGCCGCAGCCGCTTCGTTCCTGCTGGCCCGGGAACGACGACGGCGTGCCAGCAGCAGCGCGACCGCGGCGAGGACGAGGGTGGCGAGCGCGACACCTGCGACCAGCAGCCAGGGGAAGGTGTCCGCCGCCGTGGGGTCGTCCGCCACGGTGCCGGACCCCGAAGCGCCCTGCCCACCGCCGACCTTCAGGTACTGCTCGGAGATCGCGAGGTTGGCACGAGCCCCGTAGTGCCCGGGGAACGCCTCGAGGGTCTCCCTGAAGAAGGGGATGGCCCGCGAGTACTCGCTGTTCTTGAAGAAGTGCATCGCCTTCTCGTACGTGGTGTCCACCGTGCCGGCGGCGTGCGGGGACACCCCTGCCGCCTTCATCACGGGGAGGATCGCGCTGACCCCGACGAGGTCCGGGGCGGCCGCGCCGGCCCGGGGCGGCCCGGTCAGCAGGCCCACCACCTGACCGCTCTCGGCCACCACCGGCCCGCCTGCGAGGCCTTCGCCCAGGGCCTGCTTGAGGGTCGCGGCATCCTTGACGTCGTCAGCCGTCAGCTCCTCGGTCTTCAGCTCCGCCGCCCCGGGCTTGGCCAGGTGCTGGTTGATCTCCCGCAGGGGGTACTTCGCGCTCGGCACCCCGGTGAAGCCGAGCACACCGAGGGCGTTCGCACCTGCTGCGGACTGGGCCACCCGCACGGTCGGCCAGCCGTTGGCCCCGCGCACCCGCAGGACGGCGACGTCCTTGCTCCCGCTCAGCACCTCGGCGCGCAGGTTCCCATACCGCTGCTGCGAGCTCACGTAGGGGTAGACGACCATGTCGAGGGTGGCCTTGACGATGCAGCCGCCCGCGTCGTTGATCCGGTGCGGCGGGTAGCACCCCTGGAGCCGCTGCTGGTTGCGGTCGCTGGCCGGCCCGATGTCGTGGCGCGCGAAGGGGTCGGCTGCCAGCGACTGCTGGCCGTAGTGCTTCGAGAACGCCTGGTTGACCGCGTAGACCTTGGCCCGCTCCAGGTCCGGCTTGACGACCGCCCCGGTCGTGACGATGGCCCCGTTGGGGTCCACCACGAAACCGCTGGCCGTGGCGAGCACCGGGTTCCACGTGGTCTGGGCGACGCCGATGTGGACCCCCGCCGCATCGGGGCTCGTGCGGTGCTCGATCAGGGCCACCTCGACCTTGGCGCGCGCCTCCACGAAGACCACGGCTGGCGCTGCACGCTCGATCGGGGTCGGGTGGGTGTGCGCCACACCGGCCGAGGCGCTGCCCACGAGGACCGCCAACGTCACGGCTGCGGCTAGCGGAAGACTGCGACTTCTCCGGTGAACAGACATTGCTCGCTCCGCACGGCCAAGTGGCGGGGCCTGCTCAGGCGCCACCCCGTCCACCCTCCATGGAAGAACCGTCGAGTCGAGCGTGTCAACGGTTGCAGGGCGTGCACCTTCGACCCCTAGGTGTACGCCCGATGACGGACTCCCTGCGACCTCTCGAGCAGCGACATCGCCACCGCCAGCCGCTCCGGTCTCAGCTGGTGCCAGCTGCGCACGGCGACCTCGAGCAGCGCGAGGACCCGGTAGGCCGCGACTCTGTCCAGCACCGCGTCCGGGTCGAGGTCCGGGCGCAGGCGCAGGTACTCGCTGAGGAACAGGCGCTGCAGGACCGCGCCGCGGGCGGGCTGGGGCTGGGCGGTGCCGGCGGACGCCCTGGCGACCACGAGCGCGAGGTGGGCGGCGAAGTGGCCAAGGTCGAGGGCCGGCTCCGCCGCGGTCGCGCCGTCCAGGTCGAAGACTGCGCTGATGGGCCCGTCGAGGAGGACCTCCTTGGGGGTGAAGTCGCCGTGGGCGACGAGCAGCGGCAGGGGCTCGCGCTCCGCCGCCTGTGCCACGGGGTCCAACCGGTCGCGCAGGGCGGCCGCCAGGTCCGGCGTGTAGCGGCTGAGCGACTCGACCGAGGCGCGCACCCGCTCGGCCTCGGACCCCAGCGTGCGCGCCCGCCCGCCGGAGGGCGCCGACCCCGGGAGCACGAGGGAGTCCTGGACCGGCAGGTGCAGGCTGGCGGCGATCCCGGCACAGGTGCCGAGCGCCCCCTCGGCGGTCACCTGGCCCCGCACGGCGCCTTCCTCGCTCCGGCCCCCGCCGGCCACCCAGGCACGGACCAGGTCCTGCACCTGGGGCGTGCCCGGAAGCGCCTCCGTGACGACCAGCCGGAGCTGGGGCAGGTAGGTCAGGAAACGCGGCAGCAGGAAGGTCGCCGGGGAGGCGGCCCGGCCCCGGAGTCGCTCGAGCAGGAAGGCCAGGGTCGACCCGAGGTGCTCGCCACGGTCGTCGGGGAAGACCTTCCCGTAGACCACCTGGCGCACGGTCCGACGGCTGGGCGAGACCCGCCACAGCAGCTCGTACCGCACGACGGCGTGGTCGCCCACGGCGTACTTCACGACCTCCGGCCGGCAGGCCTCGAGCTCGAGCCCGCGCAGCGCGCTCGGCAGCACCGGCTCGAGCAGGGCACCCATCCGCGCCGGGTCGACCGCCTCGGCCAGTCCCGGCAGGTTCGGGTCCAGCGGGAAGGCGTGCAGCACCAGGTGCAGGCCCTCGACGGTGTGCACCGGTGCGGCGAACACCCGCTCACCCGTTCCGGGGCGGGCGACGGCGGCCAGCCCCGCGGCATACCGCTCTGCCCGGTCGGTGTCCGGGAAGAGGCGGCCGGCGACGAAGTGCTCGGCGACCTCCCCGCTGTGCCGGTCCCGCAGGTGCAGGCGGTACCGGAGCCTGGTGCCCTCCTCGACGGCGATGAGCACCTTGTCGACGTGGCAGGCCTCGAGGTCCCACTCAGGATCGAGCATGCGCTGGAGGTGGTCGGCCACCGCCGTCGGGGCGAGCGCGTCGCCCAGCCCGGGAAGGGCGCGGGCGAGCTCGGGAGACCGGCCGGCATCGAGGTCTGCGCGGGCGGGCCCCGGCCCCTCGCCTGCCGCGACCCAGCCGCGGAGCCGGCGGAACTCCTGCGCTGACGCCGGCAGCGGGAGGGCGTCGTGGAGCACGGTCTCGAACGTCGTCTCCGCCGCGACCTTGCCGTCAGCGGCGTCGTCACCCGCGGGCCAGGCCTCCAGGCCCGTGCCGCGCGGGGCCGACGCCCGCTCCAGGACCAGGTCGGGCTCGAGCGCCTCCTCCGCACGGGGGCCTGCGGGCTGGAGGGCGGAGCGCAGGTACTGGTTCTGGGCGGGCTCGGGCTCCCCGCCGGCCCCGGCCGCCTCCGCCACGGCCTCGCCGAACTGGCTGGCGTACAGCTCGGCGTACAGACCGCCGCGCTCGAGCAGGTCGGCCGGGGTGCCCTCCTCGAGGATCCGCCCGCCCGAGAGGATCAGCACCCGGTCGACGTTGCGGATCAGGTTGAGGTCGTGCGAGACGATCACTGCGGAGCGGCCCTCCAGGAGCGACTGCAGGGCGCCGGCCACCGACGCGGAGGCCACCGCGTCGAGGCCGGTCGTCGGCTCGTCGAGGACGAGGATCGGGGCGTCCCGGATGAAGGCCCTCGCGATCGCCAGCCGCTGCCGCTGCCCGCCGGAGAGGGTGGCTGCCCGTTCGCCGAGCACGGTGTCGTAGCCCTGGGGCAGCCCGGTGATGAAGTCGTGGGCGTGCGCGCGGCGCGCGGCATGCTCCACCTCCTCATATGTGGCGCCCTCCCGTCCGTACGCGATGTTCTCGAACACGGTGCCGCGCAACAGGATCGTCTCCTGCAGCACCATGCTGATCTGGGCGCGCAGCGAGTCGACGGTGAAGGTGCGGATGTCGTGCCCGTCGATGAGCACGGCTCCGGACTGCGGGTCGTACAGCCGGGGCACCAGCTGCGCGATCGTGCTCTTGCCGGCACCGCTGTGCCCCACCAGCGCCACGACCTCGCCGGCCTCGAGGGTGAAGCTGACCGACTGCAGCGTGAGGCGCTGAGGCTCGCCGTCGAGGTCGCCGGCGCCCTGCGGCTGGTAGGCGAAGCTGACGTCGCGGAACTCGATCGCACCTGACAGGGGTGGCGCCTCGCGGGCGTCGGGCGCGTCCTGGACCCCCGGCTCCCGGGCGAGCAGCTCGTCGATCCGCTCGACGCTCGCATAGACCTTGGCAACCCTGTTCCACTGCTTGATGATGCGGCGGGTCGGCTTGAACATGTTCTGGATCAGCATGACGAAGGCGACGAGCACCCCGGCCGGCAGCCGGTCCGACTCGACGAGGCCCCCACCGACGAGCACGAGGAGGGCGATGATCGTCGCCTCCAGCACGCTCACGGTGAGCCCGAACAGCGCCTCGAGCCGGGCCGTCCGCAGGATGGCGCCCATCGCCGAACGGCTCTCCCGGTCGAACTTCTCCTGCTCGTGGCCGGCCCGACCGTAGGTCTGGACCACGCTGATGGTGGTGAGCATCTCCTGGGCCGTCGTGGCCAGGTCGCCCTCACGGGCGCGCATCTCCTTCGACGAGGCCTTGATGCGTCGGGCGAAGAAGGCGGAGACGCTGGAGAGCAGCGGCACGATCACCATGGCCAGCAGGGCGATGCGCGGCGACTTGTAGAAGAGGTAGGCCAGGGTGCCGGCGAGCAGCATCACGCTGCCCACGAGGTCCTTGAACGAGTCGGTGACGAACTCCTCCACCGCCTGCACGTCGCCGGTGATGCGGGTGAGGACGTCACCCGTGCTCCGGCGCAGGTGGAAGGCGAGCGAGAGCTTCTGCAGGTGCGAGAAGAGGGCCCGGCGCAGGTGGTATCCCAGGGTGCGCCCGGCCTCGGCGAGCCTGATCTCGGAGGCGGCGTCCGAGAGGCTGTTCAGCGCCGTGAAGGCGATGAGTGACCCCGCGAAGACGGGGATGGCGATGTCCTTCGGCACCTCCAGGTTCAAGGGCCTCCACAGGGTGCCCTTCTCGAGGTAGGTGAAGAAGGCCCCGATGACGACCGGCACGAGGATCGCCGTGCCCGCCTCGACCGCCATGAGCAGGACGGAGGGCAGGAACCCCGCCCGGCGGCCGCCGGAGTACTGGCGGAACATCGCCAGCGTGCGCCTGGCGTCGCCCCGCCGCTTCGTGCTCGGGCTCATGCGGCCACCCGCTCGATGTCGGCGGCCATCTCCGCCGCCGTCTGGTAGCGGTCCGCGGGCTGGGGCTGCAGCGCCCTGACCACGATGGCGCGCTCACCGTCGGTGAGGTCCGCGTCCGGCTCGGGCTGGCTGCGCAGGTACATCCGCACCGCGACCATGGGGTCGGCCGACATCAGCGCCGGGTACAGGCCGCCCCCCGTGAGCACGACGTGCAGCGTGACCCCCAGGGACCAGACGTCGCTCGCCCGGCCGGGCTCGCCGCCCTGCATCAGCCGCGGGTCGAGGAGCTCGAGGTCGCGCTGGTCCCCCCGGGTCCCGAGCCCGGTCAGCGGCTGGCCACGCGAGAGCAGGTGAGCCAGCGCGGGCTCGGCCAGCACCGCACCCGCTCGGCCCAACAGGATGTTGGCGGGTTTCACGGCCCGGTGGACGATGCCCGCCTCGTGCAGGGCGTGGACGGCACGGGCAGCCTGCGCCACCGCGAGCAGCAGCTCGATGCGCGGCCTGGTGGTCGCCGCGGCGGCGAGCGAGCCCTGCGGTTCGTACCGCATGGCGTAGAAGACGCTCCCGGCGTCCATGGCCAGCTCGTGGACCTCGAGCAGGCCGGGCGAGCCCACGTCGGTGTACGCGCTCAGCTCCTCGGCCACCGCCGTGAACCCGCTGTCGCTCCCCGGGATTGACAGGACCTTGAGCGCCACCTGCCCGTCGTCGAGACCCAGCCTGGTCGGGGGCCGGGCCAGGAAGACCCGACCGTGCACGCCCGAGCCGACCTCCCGCAACAGGACGTAGTCACCGACGCGGTCCACCGGAGCCCCCTCCGGCGCCCCGCCCGAGGCCCTGGCCGGCCTGGCCTGCGGGCTGGCCTGCGGACGGCGCGGGCACCCTGGCCGGCGCGAGCTGGACGCGGTCGAACAGCAGCTGCCGCTTGCCCAGCCGCACCCGGTCCCCCGGGTGCAGCGGCGTCCCCGGCTCCCGGTACACCGACTCCCACGGCCCCGCCGGCCCGCCCCGGCTGACCTGGGTGCCGTTGGCCGAGCCGCTGTCGGCGACGAGGACGTCCCAGCCGGACAGGTGCAGCCGGGCGTGCACCCGCGACGTGCTGTGCTCCGCGTCGCGCAGCACGAGCGGCCTGGCCCGCCCCGCCCTGACGTCGGGGGCCTGCTCCGGCTCCCGTCCGATCACGTAGTCGGTGCCGACGGTGTAGACGGCGCCCTCGTCCGTGACCAGGACGCCCAGCGCAGGCCGTGGCCGCGTCACCCGCGGGCTGCCGGCCTCGATCGCGCCCCCACACTGCCCGCACGACGCGGCCCGCGGCTCGTTGAGGTGGCCGGAGGCGCAGAGCACCCCCTCCACGAGCACGGGGGTCTCGACCGCGACGGTCGGTGTCTCGTCCTCGGCGGCCGCGAGCGGCAGCGGGCCGCGTCGGACCGACGGCCGCACTCGGTCGGGCCCGGAGAGCCGCACCCTCCTGACCTGCACCGTCTGGCGGAGGACGGTGCGGCCCTGCGAGTCCTCCGGCGGTGGCGCCGGGTGGTCCGCCGGGGCTGGGGCGGGCACCTTCGTGCCCGGCGCACGCAGGTATGCCGGCCGCTCCAGCACGCGGGCGGCCTCCTGGGCGTCCCGCCCGGCTTCGCGAGCGACCGCTGCGCTCGCGGTGTCCGCGCCGCTTGCCGACTCCACGCTTCCCGCTGCGCCGCCCCCGCCGGCAGTGCCGGCGGCACCTGCAGTGCGGTGCAGCGTCCCCGCGCCACCGGGAACCGTGCCGGCGAGCAGGTCCAGGGGGAGGCCGGGCGGCAGGTCGCGCGTCGGGCCCCGGGCGCCGTGGACGGCGAGGGAGTCGAAGTCGAGCGGCACCACGCGCTCGACCCAGGCGAGCGACCGCTCGGCCCCGAACGAGAACCCCTGCGGGCCGGTGACCGACACGGTTGCCTCGCCGTGCACGAGCACGGTCAGGTGGTCGCCGGTCTCGAGCAGCAGGGCGAAGCCGGGCAGGTCCTCCGGCTCGGCCTCGGTGAGCAGACGGGCGACCCCGCGGACCCTCTGCCGCCCCGTCGGGTCGGGCACCTGCGCGCACAGGGCGAGGAGCCGGCTGGTGGCCGGCGCGGTCTGCACGGTGACCTCGGGCACCACGAGCAGCACGTCGGGTCCCCGGTGCACCAGGCCGCTGCCCCCGTGCACCTCGAGCCGGCCCCAGCTCATGGCCGCAGCCCCGTGTCGAGCGCCAGGTCGAGGTTGACCGCCGCACTGATCAGCGCGAGGTGGGTGAAGGCCTGCGGGAAGTTCCCGAGGGCCTCGCCGGAGGGGCCGATCTCCTCGGCGTAGAGCCCCACGTGGTTGGCGTAGGTGAGCATCTTCTCGAACGTGTGGCGCGCCTGTTCGACGCGACCGGCCCGGGTGAGCGCCTCGACGTACCAGAAGGAGCAGAGGTTGAAGGTGCCCTCCGACTCGGTGAAGCCGTCGGACCCGTCGGTGCGGTACCGGTGCACCAGGCTGTCGGTCACGAGCTCGCGCTCGATCCGCTCGAGCGTGCTGACGAAGCGGGGGTCCTTCGGCCCCGTGAACTTCACGAGCGGCATCACGAGGGCGGCCGCGTCCAGGGTGGAGCTGCCGGGGTACTGCACGTAGGCCCGGAGCTCGGCGTTCCAGCCACCCTGCTGCACGTGCAGGTAGGCGCGGTCAGCGGTCCTGCGCCACCGGGCGAGCGGGGCCGGCAGGCCCCGCTGCTGGGCGATGCGGGCTCCTCGCTCGAAGGCCACCCACGTCATGACGGTGGAGTACGTGAACCGCTGCATTGGCCCGCGGACCTCCCAGACGCCGTGGTCCGCCTTCTCCCAGTGCTCCTCGAGCCAGTCGAGCTGGCGCCCCAGCGCCTCCCACAGCTGGTAGGAGATCGGTTCGGCGTGGCGGTCGTAGAGGTAGACCGAGTCCATCAGCTCGCCGTAGATGTCGAGCTGGAGCTGGTCGGCCGCGCCGTTGCCGACGCGCACGGGCCGCGAGTCGCGGTACCCGCGCAGGTGGTCGAGGGAGTGCTCGGCCGGCACCGGGCTGCCGTCGAGGCAGTAGAGGATCTGCAGGCCCCGACCCGGCGGCGCCTGCGTGCACCGGGCCTCCAGCCAGTCCATGAAGGCTGCCGCCTCCTCCGAGAAGCCCAGCCGCATGAGGGCGTAGACCGTGAAGGCGGCGTCGCGGACCCACGTGAACCGGTAGTCCCAGTTGCGGGTGCCACCGACCGACTCGGGCAGGGAGGTCGTCGGGGCGGCGACGAGGGCACCCGTCGGCTGGTGCACCAGGAGCTTCAGGGCCAGGGCCGAGCGCTCCACCATCTCCCGGTAGCGGCCGCGGTACCGGGAGCGTCGCAGCCACTGCTGCCAGTAGGCCAGGGTCGTGCTGAGGAGCTGCTCGGCCTCGGCGACGTCGAGCGGCCGGGTCGAGCCCTGGCGCGACAACGAGAGCGCCAGCGCCTCGCCCTCGTCCAGGACCGGTCGCCCCACCGCGGCACCCTCCTCGGCCTCCAGCGGCACCGTGGACCGCAGCACCAGCTGCCCGGCCGACGACGAGAAGAAGGCTCCCGAGCCCTCGACGATGTCGACGTCGGTCGGGGCTCTGCCGTAGTCGAAGGCCGGGGCGCAGCGGATGTCGATCTCCACCCGCCCTCGCACCGCACGCACGATGCGCACCAGCTGCAGGGGACCTCGGCCGCCGCGCTCCCGCGGCACCATGAAGTCGACCACCTCGCCGACCGAGCTCTCGCCGAGGAACCGGGTCAGCAGGATGTTGGAGTCCGGCAGGTACATCTGCTTGGTGCGGCTCGCGCCGGGGCACCGGACGCTGAACCGGCCACCGCGGTCCCCGTCCAGCAGCGCGGCGAACACCGACGGCGAGTCGAAGCGCGGCAGGCACAGCCAGTCGATGTCACCCGTCACCGACACCAGGGCAGCGGTGTGCAGGTCGCCGATGATCCCGTGGTCCTCGATCGGGACGTGGCTGGCCGCCGTCCCAGCGCCTCGCCCACGTGCAGCCATGCCGCGCCGCCTTCGCCTGCGACCCCGAACCCGCTACTGCCGCGATGGTAACGCCGGATGCGAGCGCCGAGAACGGCCATGTTCCGCAGGGCGACCGCCTCCCGGACCGGCGGACCGGCACGGGTGCGGCGGCATCCCACCGATGGGCTATGATCCTTCCGTCGCGACAGACCGACCCGGACCCCCGGCAAGGCCCGTCGCGAGTGCATGTCACGGCCAGGTAGCTCAGTTGGTACGAGCGTCCGACTGAAAATCGGAAGGTCGGCGGTTCGACCCCGCCCCTGGCCACCACACAAACCGCAGGTCGTTCAGGGGACGACCTGCGGTTTCGTGTTTCTGGGCACTTCCCGTACTCACGCGCGGTGCCCGCTTGATCCATTGCCGCGAAGCCCGGCAACTGGGCACGATCCAGACATGACCAAATACCTCATCTCCTTCCCCAGCGACGCGATGGTGCTGACGCGCGAGGAGTTCCCGATCGTCGCCGCCGAAGCCCACGCCGTCATCGAGGAGGCCAAGGCCGCCGGCGTCTACGTGTTCGGCGGCGGAATCGAGGAAGAGGTGAGTCCGGTGCTGGTCGCCGCCGACGGGACGGTCAGCACCGAGACCTACCCAGGCGTCGACATCAAGGGCGGGTTCACCATCCTCGAGCTGCCCTACCGCGCGGCAGCCGAGGAATGGGCTCGGAAGATCGCCGTCGCGTGCCGCTGCGCGCAGGAGCTGAGGGAGTTCCAGTACGACCCGCAGAGCTAGGGACACCCACACAGGCGCGGCGCCCCCGCACCTCTGCGGCTACGGGGCGGGCGCCTCCAGGGCTGCCGCCGCCTCCAGGGCCGACGTCGCCTCCAGGGCCGACGTGACCGCCATGGCTGCAGTGGCCGCCGCGTCAGCCCCGCCCTCCGCAGACGGCACCGGGGAGACCGCCGGCGCCGCCTCGTTGACGTACCACGCCAACCCCAGGCCGAGGCCCATGATCTCGTGGTCGCCGAGGCCTAGGCGGAGCGCCACGGCCCGCGCGTTGGGCGGCCGCTGGCCGGGGTCCTTGGCGAGGCAGTCCTCCACCACGAGGGCGATGTCCTCGGGGACGTCGTCCGGCAGGGCCGGAGGGGTCTCGCGGATGTGGCTCAGGGCCGTGGCGATGGGCGTCCCGCGGTCGAACGGTCGGCGGCCGCAGAGCATCTCGTGCGCCACCACCCCGAGGGCGTACAGGTCGCTGGCGCCGGTGGCCGGCTCACCCATGGCCTGCTCCGGGCTGATGTAGTTCGGCGTCCCGAGCATCTCCCCGGCCCGGGTGTGTCCCGATGCGTCCAGGGCGCGGGCGATGCCGAAGTCGGTCAGCTTCACGACACCGTCCGGGCGGATCAGGATGTTGGGGGGCTTGACGTCGCGGTGCACCACCTTGGCCTCGTGGGCGACGCCCAGTGCCAGGGCCGCCTGTCCCATGATGGAGCGGACCTCCGCGTGCGGCAGGGCACCCCGGTCGCGAAGGACCGCCGACAGGGGACGGCCCTGCACCAGTTCCATGACGAGGAAGGCCAGGTGGCCCTCCTCGCCGTAGTCGAAGATGGTGGCGATGTTCGCGTGGAGCAGGCGGGCCGAGTTGACGGCCTCGTCGCGGAACCGGATCGCGAACAGCTCTTCATGACCGGGGTCCGGGCGCATCACCTTGACGGCGACCTGGCGGCGCAGCACCTCGTCGGTCGCCGCCCACACGTCGGCCATGCCCCCCGACGCCACGCGCTCGGCCAAACGGTACCGGCGGCCGAGCAAGAACCCGGCGTGCAGTCTCTCCACGATGCCCCTCATTTCGGGCGCGGCATCGGGTGACGCCAGAAAGCCCCGAGGGGAGTTTACGGTGTAAAGCAAGCCTCCGCGCGCCATCCGGACGCTGCGTCCGCGGAGCGCCCCTTTCCTGCCGCAGCTGACGGATTCCGGGCCCCAAACGTCAGCAAACAGTCAAGAACGGCCCCGATCACACCCATTCCTGCCACCCTCGGCGTTGCCCCGTCGTGAGGGCCAGGGAGGAGGGTCTTTCGGATGCATGGCGCTGACAGCGCGGCCGGCGACGGGCTCGACGCCCTGGTGCAGGCCGCCGCGCGGGGCGACGGCGAGGCCTTCGGCCGGCTCTGGGCCGCCCTCTCGCCCGCCGTGGCCGCCTACTTCCGGGCCCACGCCGTCCACGACGCCGACGACCTGACCAGCGAGGTGTTCCTCGCCGCCTTCCGCGCGGTGGGCACCGTGAGCGGCGGCGCCGAGCAGTTCCGGGGCCTGCTGTTCCGCATCGCGCACCGCCGCTACGTCGACTGGGTGCGGCGACGGGTGTGCCGTGGACCACACCTGTCGTACGAGCCGGACCTCGACGCCCGCACCAGCGCGTCGGCGGAGGACTGCGCCGAGGACCGGCTGGGCACCAGGCGTGCCCTTGCCCTGCTGGACCTGCTCACGCCCGACCAGCGACAGGTCGTCTCGCTGCGGGTGCTCGGCGACCTCTCGCTCCAGCAGACGGCCGAGGTGCTCGGCAGGGACGTCGGCACCGTGAAGTCGCTCCAGCACCGCGGCCTGGCCCGGCTCCGCCGGGGCGTCGAACAGGAGCGCACCGGTCCTGGGCCGCAGGACCTGCGCCCCGCGGAAGAGGGTGCGAGCCACCCGTATCCCGAGCGGGTGCCCGTGCGATGGAAGCCACGTCATGTCTGAGAACCGCGAAGCGCCCGGAACCGGGTCGAACCTGCAGCCCGAACTGCCGTCCGGGCTGCACCACCACGACCCGGCGGCCGAGGCGCTGCAAGAGCTGGGCAGCCTGCTCCGGGCCGGCCCACCCGCACCCAGCGCCGCCCTGGCGGCCTTCATCGCAGGTCCTGAGACGACCGACTCCTCCCCCCACCACGAGCAGACAAGGAACTCCCTCATGAAGGTGATCCACCTCAAGGCCTCCCGGGTCCGCCGGGCCGCCGCAGCCGCCGGCACCGCCCTGGCCCTGGCCACCGTCGGCGCCGCAGCGATGGCCGCGACCGGCAGCCCGACGGCCCCCGCCGTCGTCCAGGCCGACCCGAGCGAGACCACGAGCACGACCACCGAGGCCACCGAGACCGCGACGGCGGAGCCCACCGAGACCGAGGAGCCCACCGAGACCTCCGAGCCCACGGAGACCGAGGAGCCCACCGAGACCGCCGAGCCCACGGAGACCGAGGACACCGAGGAGTCCGAGGAGTCGGAGGAGTCCGAGGAGTCCGAGGAGTCCACGAAGACGCCGAACCCGCGGGCCTACGCCAACCACCACGACGGACGTGGGGCGGACGACGAGCATGCCGACGTGCGCGGCGGCGGCGAGGTCGACCACCGGGCCGGCGAGAAGGCAGGCGACAACGACGAGGAGGACGCCGAGGAGTCGGACGACGAGTCCGGCGACGAGGCGGGTGACGACGCCGGCTCGCGCAGCGGCGACAAGGGCGGCAAGGGCAAGGGACGCCGCTGACGCCAGGCGGCCACCGGCCGCTGCGGCCCCACCGGGCCCCCGTCCACCTGCGGATGGGGGCCCTGTGGCGTCCCCCGGGTTGCCAACCCGCTGCGGCGGGGCAAGGCTGGGGAGGCCGCCCGCGGCATACGTCTGGTCGAGCTGAAGGAGCACAGGATGGCAACCACCCGCACCGCGTCAGCCCACTGGGAGGGTTCCCTCAGGGAGGGCGCCGGCAAGGTCACGATGGAGTCCTCGGGGGTTGGCGCCTTCGACGTGACGTGGGCCTCGCGGGCCGAGGACCCAAACGGGCGCACCAGCCCCGAGGAGCTCATCGCCGCGGCGCACTCGTCGTGCTTCAACATGGCGCTCTCGGGCGCCCTCGCCAAGGCGGGCAACCCGCCCACCTCGCTCGACACCACCGCCGAGGTGACCTTCCAGCCCGGCACCGGCATCACGGGCGTCGTCCTGAAGGTGACCGGGGCCGTGCCCGGCCTGACGGCCGAGCAGTTCCAGGAGGCCGCCGAGGGCGCCAAGGTCGGCTGCCCCGTCAGCCAGGCCCTGAAGGCCGTGCCGATCACGCTCGAGGCGCAGCTCGCCGAGTAGGCCCGGACCACAGGCACCCTGACCAGGTCGCGGGCGGTCGCTGTCTCCGCGTGGACAGCAGCGACCGCCCCGTAGCCCCAGGAGTCGCTGAATGAGAAGTCGCCTCGCCTCGCTGGTGCTGCGCGCCGCCCGCTGGACGCCCGTCGGTGAGGTGCCACGGACCGGAGTCCTGGTGGGCGCCCCGCACACCTCGAACTGGGACTTCGTCATGATGCTGCTCGTCATGTGGCGCGGCGGGGTGACGCCTCGGGTGCTCATCAAGAAGGAGCTGTTCCGAGGGCCGTTGGGGTGGTTGCTGCACCGGCTCGGCGGCGTGCCCCTCGACCGGGCCAACCCCAGCAGCGTCGTGCGCGAGCTGGTGCGCGAGGCCCGCAGCGGGGAGCCGTTCCTGCTCGTCATCGCCGCCGAGGGAACCCGCCGGAAGGGCGAGTACTGGAAGTCAGGGTTCTGGCGGCTGGCCCGGGCCGCCAAGCTGCCGATCGCCCTCGGCTTCATCGACGGACCGACGCGCACGCTCGGGTTCGGCCCGACCATCACCGCGACGTCCGACGTCGTGGCTGACATGGACAAGATCCGCGAGTTCTACCGCGACAAGCACGGCATCCACCCCGAGCTGCGCACCGAACCGCAGCTCCGGGAGGAGCTGCGGGCCGAGCGCTGAGCGGTCAGCCGACCTCGGTGCGCGGGGCCACGAGCGAGAGCCAGGGGCTCGACGCGGTGGACAGGTAGTTGCCCGCGCTGGCGCCGAGGGCGAGCCGCCGTCGCAGCTCGCGCATCAGCTCCTCGTTGGTGGCGTCCGCCAGACCAGCGCCGGCGGCCTCCTCCTCGACGGACAGGCCGCACGCCTCGGCGGCGCGCAGCACGAGCTCACGCGCGGGCACGTGCAACGCGCGGGCGAGGGCGTCGATGACCTGGGAGCTCGGCCAGTCGGCGAGCCAGTCCTTGCTGAGCACCGGCATGAGGTCGCTCTCGTCGAGGCCGGTGCCCCTGGTGAGGTCGGTCAGCGTCCAGTTCCGCCACGCCATCTCAGCCCGGACGTAGGCCCCGAGTCGGTTCATCGAACTCCCCTGTCTCGTCATTCGCCGCCCTGCGGCGGGAGGTGCTCCAGCCCTGTGCCCCATCCGGGCTCCGGGGGACTGTCGCACGTAGTGGCATTCAACGGAGGCAAACGGACCCTTGAGTGGTTCTTTACCTTCTCTTGACTGCGCAGTGACGGTCCCTTTGCTGCTGCTCAGCCGTACGGGTGAGCGGTCTCCCCGCCGAACGGAGTCGCGCCCCGGCCGTGGGGAGGGCGTCGCGGGGCGGCGTTGGGTGGGGGTGGGCGCCGCCCCGCGACAGCTGTGAATCGCAGGGCCTGGACGAGCGACGCGAGAGAGCGCCTGCTCGTCCAGGCCCACCCCCGCCTCGCCGCCCCAGCGGCTGCACCACCGACGATCCTCGCGCCACCGCCCAAGGGCCAGCCTTTTGGAGGTTTCTTGACGATTCCGTCGACCAGACATGACCGAGTCCCCGGCCCGCGGCCGCGACACGCCATGATGCGTCCATGACTCTGCCGCTCAACCCGGCCCTCGCCGGGCGGTATGCCGCCCTGGCCCGCCTGCTCGTGCGTCACGGCCGCTCCGACGTGGTCTCCGGCGCCGGCTTCGACGAGTTCCTCGTCGAGGAGGAGCGTCCGGCCGGCCGCTCGGACCTCGCCGAGGAGCTCGCCGACGACCTCGAGCGCATGGGGCCCACCTACATCAAGCTCGGCCAGCTGCTCTCAACCAGGGTGGACCTGCTTCCCCCTGCCTACACCGAGGCCCTCACCCGCCTCCAGGACCGGGTCGAGCCCTTCCCCTTCGAGGACGTCCGGGCCATCGTCGAGGAGGAGCTCGGCGTCTCGATCGGCAACGCCTTCGCCGAGTTCGACGAGAAACCCCTGGCCGCGGCGTCGCTGGGCCAGGTGCACCGCGCCACCCTGCGCAGCGGCCGCGAGGTGGTGGTGAAGGTGCAGCGTCCCGGCATCCGCGAGACCGTCCGCGACGACATGCAGGCCCTGGCGAAGCTGGCCGAGTTCGCCGACGCCCACACGGACGTGGGGCGCCGCTACGGCTTCGGCCACCTGCTCGCGCAGTTCCGGCGCTCGATCGCCGGGGAGCTCGACTACCAGCGCGAGGCCGCGAACCTGAGGCGCCTGCGCGCGCTGACCAGCGACTACCAGCACCTCCTGGTGCCCGAGCCTGTCACCGACTACACCAGCAGCCGGGTGCTCACGATGGAGTTCGTACCCGGCCGCAAGGTCACCGACGTGGGCCCGCTCGGCCTGCTCGACGTGGACGGCGAGCCGCTCGTGCGCGACCTGTTCCACGCCTACCTGCACATGATCCTCGTCGACGGGTTCCTCCACGCCGACCCGCACCCGGGCAACGTGCTGCTCACCCCCGACGGCCGGCTGGCGCTCATCGACCTCGGCATGGTGGCCACCGTCCCGCCCCGGGTCCAGGACAGCCTCGTCAAGCTGCTGCTGGCCATCAGCGACGCCGACGGCGAGGAGGCCGCGACCGTCCTGGCGGCCATGGGCTCGCCCCTCGACGGCTACGACGCCGGCCGGTTCCGGGAGGACGTCTCAGCCCTCGTCACGCGGGCGGTGTCCCTGGGCGGCGAGGTGCAGGCCGGCGCGGTCCTGGTCGAGCTGAGCCGCCTGTCGGGCACCCACGGCCTGCGCCCTCCGGCCGAGATGGCGATGGTCGGCAAGGCGCTGCTCAACCTCGACCAGGTCACGCAGCACCTCGACCCCGGCTTCGCCCCCGCCGAGGCCATCCGCGACAGCGTCGCCGACATCATGGGCTCCGGGCTGCGGGTCTCCCCCAGCGGGATCGTGGCCGCGGCCATCGACGCCAAGGAGTTCACCGCGAACTTCCCGCGCCGTGCCAACAAGGTCATGCAGAACCTCGCCGAAGGCACCTTCTCGGTGCGGGTCGACGCCGTCGACGAGGCGCGCCTGCTCCACGTGATGCAGCGCCTGGCCAACCGGCTCACCACCGGCATCGTCCTCGCTGCCCTGGTGGTCGGCGCCGCGCTGATGATGCAGGTCCCCACCGACTCGACGATCCTGGGCTACCCCTCGATCGCCATGGTGTTCTTCCTGCTGGCGGCCATCGGCGGCGCCGCGCTGGTCGTCTCGATCGTCGTGACCGACCGCAAGATCGCCCGCCAGGAGGGACGGGCCCGCGACCCGCGGCTGTGAGGCGGTGGCGACGCGACCGCCGGGTCGGCCGGCGCTAGGGTCACCGCCGTGAGCACGACCAAGAGCCGGTATGCCGCGTGGCCGGCCGCGTGCGCCCTCCTCGCCATGGCGGGGTGCGCCGGTCAGGGGTCCGTGGAGGACGAGCCGGCGGCGCAGACCGCGCAGCGCTTCGCCCGTGCCGTCACCAGCGACCCGGCCGCCGCCTGCGGCCTGCTGGCCCCGCAGACCCGCGTCGAGCTCGAGGGCGAGGGCGGCTCCTGTGCAGGGGCACTTCCCCAGCGCGACCTCCCCGAGGACGCCGGGTCGGTGCGCGAGGTCAAGGTCTACGGCAAGGACGCGGTGGCCTACCTCGAGCGCGACACCGTGTTCCTGGCCCGCTTCGACGACGGCTGGCGCGTTACCGCGGCCGGCTGCACCCCCAACGGCGACCGTCCCTACGACTGCGACGTGGAGGGGAGCTGACGATGCGGACCATGTTCACGGCATACCTGCTCTTCATCTTCGCCGGGCTCGCGTACTGCATCGCCATGGGGATGGCAGGACGGTGAGGCAGCGGCTGCGCGACAACGGTCTCAGCCTCGTCTTCGGCGCGCTCCTGCTGGTCGCGCTCGTGGGGCAGGCCTTCACGGGCCAGGCGTCCTACAACGAGCAGGCCTCCGATGCGGGCCTGCCGACGGTCAGCCTGCTCGAGTACGTCACCTCCTCGCACTTCACCGTCGACGTCGCCGAGAACTGGCAGTCCGAGTACCTGCAGTTCCTGCTGTTCATCCTGCTCACGATCTTCCTCTTCCAGAAGGGCTCGACGGAGTCCAAGCCCTTGGACAGGGGAGGCCGCGAGTCCGACAGGGACCAGAAGGTGGCCGAGTACGCGCAGGCGGAATCACCGGCCTGGGCGAAGGTGCGGGGCTGGCGACTCACCCTCTTCTCGCACTCCCTCGGCCTGACGATGGGCCTGGTCTTCGTGCTCTCCTGGGTGGCGCAGCTCGTCGCCGGCCACGCGGCCCACAACTCCGAGCAGATCCAGCAGCGCAGCGACCCGCTCGGCTGGTGGGACTACCTGCTGGCACCCGACTTCTGGAACCGGACCCTGCAGAACTGGCAGTCCGAGTTCCTCGCGGTCGGCAGCATGGTGGTGCTGAGCATCTACCTGCGCGAGCGCGGGTCGCCGGAGTCCAAGCCCGTCGGCGAGCCGCACGAGTCGACCGGCAGCGAGGGCTGAGACGCCCTCGGCGTGCCCCGGGGCGTGCCCTCCGTCCTTCTGGCGGCACACCCGGCCCGGGGCTGGCGCTGGTCCCCTGCGTTCAGCAGCCAGCCGAGCCCGGGCGGTCGGACGTCAGAGGACGTCGGACAGAAGGGCGCGGACCTCGGCCTCGCGGTAACGGCGGTGTCCACCCAGGGTGCGGATCGAGTTGAGCTTGCCGGCCTTGGCCCAGCGGGTCACCGTCTTCGGGTCGACGCGGAAAAGCGAGGCCACCTCGGCAGGGGTGAGCAGCTTCTCGGCCTCAGTGGGGCGAGCGACCATGATTTCTCCTAAAGGTTGAGCAGGCCTCAATAATCGGACAACCGCCGCACATACGGAACAATCCATACGGGTGGTCGTTAATAGCCCAAAGGGACTAGTCCGACGAAGGCCCCGGAGTCGGGAATACGCTGTGACCAGCGCGCGATCCGCGCCCCGTCCACTGCGCAACACCGAGCCCTAGGAGTCACCACCGTGACCGTGTCCTCGTCGCCGTCCCCCACCTCGCCGTCGCCCGCCAGGTCCGCCCTGTCCCAGCACGAGCAGGTCGTCTTCTGCCACGACAAGACCACCGGCCTGCGAGCCATCATCGGCATCTACAGCACTGCGCTCGGGCCGGCTCTCGGTGGGACACGGTTCTACCCGTACGCGTCGGAGCAGGCCGCCCTCGACGACGTGCTGCGACTGTCGAAGGGCATGGCCTACAAGAACGCGGTGGCCGGGCTCGAGCTCGGCGGCGGCAAGGCCGTCATCATCGGCGACCCCCACACCGACAAGACCCCCGAGCTCCTGCGCGCCTACGGCCGGTTCGTCGAGAGCCTGAACGGCCGCTACGTCACCGCCTGCGACGTGGGCACCTACGTGGCCGACATGGACGTCGTCAGCGAGACCACCCGGTGGGCCACGGGCCGCTCCGAGGCCAACGGGGGCGCCGGCGACAGCTCCGTGCTCACGGCATACGGCGTCTTCCAGGGGCAGCGTGCCTGCGCGCAGCACCTGTGGGGCGAGCCGACCCTGAAGAATCGCACCGTCGGCATCGCCGGCGTCGGCAAGGTCGGCCGGCTGCTCACCGGGCACCTGGTCGAGGACGGCGCCAACGTCGTCGTGACCGACGTCAACGAGCGGGCCCTGGCCGACCTCAAGGCGAAGTACCCGCAGGTCGAGGTCGTGGCCGACACCGCCGCGCTCATCCGCGCCGACATCGACGTCTACGCCCCGTGCGCCCTCGGTGGCGCGCTCGACGACGCCACGGTGGAGGCGCTCACCGCCACCGTGGTCTGCGGCGGCGCCAACAACCAGCTCGTCGAGGAGGGCGAGGGGGGCACGGCAGACCGGCTCCGCGCCCGGGGCATCACCTACGCCCCCGACTTCCTCGTCAACGCCGGCGGGGTCATCCAGGTCAGCGACGAGCTCCACGGCTTCGACTTCGAGCGGGCCAAGAAGGGCGCGACCGCGATCTTCGACCACACCCTCGAGGTGCTGCGGACCGCCGACGAGCGCGGCACCACGCCTGCTGCGGCCGCCGACCACGTCGCCGAGGAGCGGATGGCCGCTGCGGGCCGCGGCGGCATCTGGCTGCCCGCCCGCTGAGACGTGCGTCCTGCCTGGTGGGCGACAGGGCCGAGAAACGCCGGCCCGCCAGGCAGGACCAGCGACGCGAAACTTGCGTCGCTGATGTAGCGTTGTCCCCACGACAAATACACGATTCCCGGGACCGCTCCGTGGAGTCGAAGGGCCCACGGGCCCTCCGACTGAGCGATGCCGTCCCGGCAGACGCATGAGGGGGTCACGCCATGGGGCGCGGCCGGGCCAAAGCCAAGCAGACGAAGGTCGCTCGGGAGCTGAAGTACTTCTCCCCGAACACCGATCTCAGCGCGCTTGAGCGAGAACTACACGGCGGTTCGTACAAGCAGCCGGAGCAGGCCTCCGACGAGTACGACGAGACCGACGACTACGACGACTACGGGAAGTGGGCGTCCAGCCAGGGTTGACCTGGCGTCGCCACTGATCGTCACCTCATGCGCGGGCCCCGTGCCCGTGTCAGCTCTTCGAGCGCTGCGGGGCACCTCGAGTGCGCCGCAGCGCTCGTTGAGGAGGGCCACCGCAGGGCACCGAGCACTGTGTGACGCCCTCGGGCGGTCTGCTCGCGGCACGGTTGTCGCGCGCGGCGTCAGGCGCTGAGCGCGAGCCAGCCCACGCCGATCCCGACGGCCCAGCCAAGCACGCCCGACAGGCTGCCCACCAGCCACGGTGGAGCGTGTGAGCCGGGCGTGGTCGCCAGGACCCACGCGGAGCCGAGTGCGGTCAGCAGGCAGGTGGCCATGGCCGTGAGCGCCACGGTCAGCACCCACCCGGACAGGTCAGCGCCCCTTGCATCCGGGACGAAGACCGACCCGAAGGCCAGGATGAGCTCGAACGCCATGTCGAGCACGAGGGCCGCGGGCACGGCAGCCAGCGCCCCCAGCCAGGCGACACCGGCGGCCCACAGCATCGCGTCCGCACGTCGGCGCCCTTCGGCGGCAGCAGTCGTCTCCACATCGTCAGTGTGGGCGGCAGGTCGGCCGCGCCGCGTGAGCCCGACTACTCAGCTCAGGGCGCCCGCCCCCACCATGGCCCGCAGGGTTGGCGCTGAGGCCCTTCTCAGTCGTCGCCGATGATCCACGGCAGGTCGTCCCAGCCCGGCAGGCGCGAGATGGCGACGCTGCGGAGGTAGTCGACGAAACCGAGTGCCCCCAGACGCGCCTCGGCGGCATGGGCATACACGTTGCCCTCGTACCCCGAGAGCGCCCGCAGCACGCGTACGGGCTCGATGGGCAGGGCGGAAGCCTCGTAGCGGTACCCCGGGTAGGCCTCGCCGTCCGCCGCCCACTCGTAGTTGGCCCGCCACAGGAGGTCACCCACGGCGGTCGCCGTATCCGGCGTGACCACGAGGTTCACGCCTTCGGGGCCGGCGAAGTCGAACGGCCCCCACGGGCGTGGCCAGGCAAGGGCCACTGTGACGAGGTAGTCGATGTGGACCTTGGGCAGGAGCACCTCCTCCACAGGGCTTCCTCCCTCAGGCGAGCGGGTGCTCGCCGACGACCTGCACCGCGCCACCCTCGACGCCCTTCGCGCCGTGCACGACCTCGACGCCTTCGGCGATCCGCGCCCCCTCGAGGGCGGTGACCTCGCCCAGCACCCACGACGGTATGCCGCGGCCCTCCAAGGTGCGGATCGCCAGGTCGGCCTGCGCCTGCGGCAGCAGGGCGACGAAACCGATGCCCATGTTGAGGGTGCGTTCGAGGTCGGCCCGGGGGACCCTGCCGAGCTCCCCGACCGTGGTGAACACAGGTGGCGGCGTCCAGGTGGCGCGGTCGAGCCGGGCGAAGACACCCCGGGGCAGCACCCGGGCGAGGTTGGCCGCCAGGCCGCCGCCGGTGACGTGCGAGAGGGCGTGCAGGTCGACGCCGTCGGTGCGGATGAGGTGGAGCAGGTCGGCGGAGTAGACGCGCGTCGGGGTCAGCAGCTCCTCGCCGAGGGTGCCGCCGAACTCGGGCACCTCCCGGTCGAGCGCCCAGCCGGCGGCCTCGACCACGCGGCGCACCAGCGAGTAGCCGTTGGAGTGCAGGCCCGACGACCCCAGGGCCAGCACCACGTCACCGGGCACGACCCGCTGCGGGCCCAGCACGTCGGCGTACTCGACGACCCCGGTGGCGGCACCGGCCACGTCGTACTCGTCGGGGGCCAGCAACCCCGGGTGCTCGGCCGTCTCGCCGCCGACCAGCGCGACGCCGGCCTGCTCACAGGCGGCCGCGATGCCCGAGACGATCGCGGCGATGCGCTCGGGCACGACCTTGCCTGTGGCGATGTAGTCGGTCATGAAGAGCGGCTCGGCCCCGCAGACCACGATGTCGTCGACGACCATGCCGACGAGGTCGAAGCCGATGGTGTCGTGCCTGTCGAGGGCCTGCGCGATCGCCACCTTGGTGCCCACCCCGTCGGTGGAGGTGGCGAGCACCGGCCGCGTCATGCCGGTGAGGGCGGAGGCGTCGAACATCCCCGCGAAGCCGCCGAGGCCCCCGAGCACCTCGGGCCTGGTGGCGCGGCGCACCGAGGCCTTCATCAGCTCGACGGCCCGGTCACCCGCCTCGACGTCGACTCCGGCGGCGGCATACGTGATCGGCTCGCTCACCCCATCAGCCTAGTGGGCGCCGGCACCCTCCCCCGGTCGAGGTGGAACCGCCGGGGATTGCCGGCGCGTTTACCTCGACCGGCGAAGGCGCTATACCTGCGGTATCAGGCGTTGGCCTGCGTTTGAGGGGGATGGCATGGCGACACGGCACGAAGGCAGCGTCCTCAACACCTACCGGTACCTCCGGGTGGCCATGGTGCTGCTCGTCCTGCTGCTGACCGCATCGGTGGCGCTCCAGGTCTTCGGGTCCGACCCCGAGTGCTGGCAGCGGTCGGTCAGCGCCTACTACTACACGCCGGCCAGGGCGGTCTTCGTCGCGAGCCTGTGCGCGATCGGGGCCTGCCTGGTCGTCTACCGCGGCAACACCGACGCCGAGGACGTCGCCCTCAACGCCTCCGGGTTGCTGGCGTTCGTCGTGGCCTTCGTGCCGACCCAGGTCGACGACGCCTGCCCGGCGAGCAACGTCCCGTCGCCGGCCGAGCTCGATGCGGCCGTCACCAACAACGTCTGGGCGCTGTACGCGGCGGGCGTGGCCCTCACGGCCGTTGCCTGGTTCCTGCGCACCCTGACCGCCCCCGACGAGCGGGGCGGCAGCCTGTCGCTGTGGCCGCTGGTCTTCTCGGGGGTGGCGGTCGTGGTGTTCCCGTTCGTCTTCGTCACCTGGCACGACGCCGTGCGCGACCACGGCCACGACGTCGCCGCGATCGCCCTCTTCGCAGGCATCGTGGTCGTCGTGGGGATGAACGCCCTCGGCCTGGCCGCCCAGTCCGACGGCGGCAGGCCGCTCGCCCGGCGGGCAGCCAACCGCTACACGGTCGTGGGCCTGGCGATGGTGGCCACGTTCGTGGGTGTGCTGGTGGCGCACTGGGCGGTGCCCGGCTTCCTGCAGTGGCTGTTCTGGCTCGAGGCCCTCCTGCTGGCCGAGTTCGCCGTCTACTGGGTGCTGCAGACCGTCGAGCTGTGGAACGTCGTCGAGCGCGCCGAGGCGCCGGAGCCCTCGCCCGGCCTCACGACCCCGGCCCCGCCGCCGGTCCTCCTGGTCGGGCCTAGGGACGCGTGAGCGCGTCGTCGGCGCCGCCCTGCACCCCGGTCGGCACGCCTTCGACGTCGAGCGGCAGCGGCTCGAACAGGTTCTTGCCGAGCTGGCTGTCGTCCGGCAGCGGGATCGGGTAGTCGCCCGTGAAGCAGGCGGTGCACAGTGCCGTGCGGGGCTGCTCGGTCGCGGCGACCATGCCCTCCTCGCTGATGTAGCCGAGGCTGTCGGCGCCGATGCTGTTGCGCACCTCCTCGACCCCGATGCCGGTGGCGATGAGCTCGGCCCGGGTGGCGAAGTCGATCCCGTAGAAGCAGGGCCAGCGCACCGGTGGTGACGAGATGCGCACGTGCACCTCGGCGGCCCCGGCCTCGCGCAGCATCCGCACGAGGGCCCGCTGCGTGTTGCCGCGCACGATCGAGTCGTCGACCACGACCAGGCGCTTGCCGCGGATGACCTCGCGGAGAGGGTTGAGCTTGAGCCGGATGCCGAGCTGGCGGATGGTCTGCGACGGGGCGATGAAGGTGCGACCCACGTAGGAGTTCTTCACCAGGCCCTGCCCGTAGGGGATGCCCGACTCCTGCGCGTAGCCGATGGCGGCAGGCGTCCCCGACTCCGGCGTCGGCATGACCATGTCGGCCTCGACGGGGTGCTCGCGGGCCAGTGTGCGCCCCATCTCGACCCGGGCCTCGTGCACGCCGCGGCCGTTGATGGTGGTGTCGGGACGGGCGAGGTAGACGTACTCGAAGACACAGCCCTTGCGCTGGGTCTCGGCGAAGCGCTGCGAGCGCAGGCCGGCCTCGTCGATGGCGATCAGCTCGCCCGGCTCGACCTCGCGGATCACCGAGGCGCCGACGATGTCGAGGGCGGCGGTCTCGGACGCCACCACCCAGCCGCGCTCGAGCCGACCGAGGACGAGGGGGCGGATCCCCTGGGGGTCGCGCGCGGCATACAGCGTCTGCTCGTCCATGAACACGAAGGAGAAGGCGCCGCGCAGCCGCGGGAGCACGTCGAGCGCCGCGGCCTCGACGGACCGGTCGGGGTCGTCGGCGAGCAGGGCGGTCACGAGGGCGGTGTCGGTGGTGTTGCCGCGCCGCAGCTCACCCTTGGCGACCTCGTAGCCGGACTCGGCGCGAAGGGCCACCAGCTCGCGGAGCTCGGCGGAGTTGATGAGGTTGCCGTTGTGGGCCAGCGCCACCGTGCTCTGCTCGTGGCCGCCGAGCGTGGGCTGGGCGTTCTCCCAGGTGGAGCCGCCGGTGGTCGAGTAGCGGCAGTGGCCGACGGCCAGGTGCCCCCTCAGCGAGTTCAGCGAGCGCTCGTCGAAGACCTGCGAGACCAGGCCCATGTCCTTGTAGACGAGGATGCTGCGCCCGTCGGACGTCGCGATGCCGGCCGACTCCTGCCCACGGTGCTGCAGGGCGTAGAGGCCGTAGTAGGCGAGCTTCGAGACATCCTCGCCGGGCGCCCAGACGCCGAAGACGCCGCAGGCGTCCTGCGGGCCCCTCTCGCCCGGAAGGAGGTCGTGGGTGAGCCGTCCGTCTCCGCGTGCCACGCCGGCCAGTCTCCCACAGGCGGCGGCGGTCAGCCCCGTCGGTCGAGGAGCACGGCCAGCACAGCCGCGAGCATCGCTCCGATCGCTGCCGCGAAGAGTCCGATGTAGGCGACCGCCGCCCCCTCGCCGTAACCGGGGGCCGGGTCGCCGAGCACCGCCAGGCCGCCGCCGACGACGAAGCCCACGACCGCCCCCGCCGCGATGAACCGCGTGAAGTTGGGCGAGGGGCGAGGTGCGTTCACGCGGCCCACCGTACCCGCGCCGCCGCGATGAACCGTGCCGTGGGGGGTGCCCATCCGGGACGAACCGGGCTACGAATGACTGACATGAGCAGCAGCAGCGCGCCGCGCTGGCCGTATGCCGTGTCCGGCGCCCTCGCCGCGGCCGCCGGCGCCGCGGCCGGCCACCTCGTCGCTGCCCTGGTCAACCCCGACGCCTCCCCCGTGGTGGCCGTGGGTGCGGCGGTGGTCGACGCCACCCCCACCCCGGTCAAGGAGTGGGCGGTCGCCACCCTCGGCACCGCCGACAAGCCGGTGCTGCTCGGCTCGGTGGCTGTCGTCGCCCTGCTGGCAGCAGCGGGCATCGGCGTGCTGGCCCGCAGTCGGCGCACCCTCGCCCTCGTGCTGCTCGGGGCGGTGACCGTGCTGCCGGCCCTGGCCGCGCTCACCCGACCCACCAGCACCCCCGTCGACGTGTTCCCCGCCCTCGCGACCGCCCTGGTCGGCGTCGTGGCCCTCCACTGGCTCGCGGGTCGCGCGGACCGGCTGCGGCCCGGCGGCCGGACCGCCGCGACGGCCATCCCAGCCGTGCGCAGCCCCCTGGACGGCACGGCACACGAGGCAGGCGCGCCGCCCACCGCTGCACGGCGCTCGTTCCTCCTCGGCGCGGCGGGCGTTGCCGCCGCGGCGGCTGCCGGAGCGGCCCTCGGGCAGAAGGTCGGCACCAACCCCACCCTGCCGACCGCGGCCGACCTGCCCCGGCCCGGCGCGCCGCTGCCCGCGCTGCCGGCGGGGCTGGAGCAGCGGGTCCGCGGGATCAGCCCCTTCCGCACCCCGGTGCGCTCGTTCTACCGCGTGGACACCTCGCTCATCGTTCCGCGCATCGACCCCGCCGACTGGGCGCTGGAGATCGACGGCGACGTGGCCAACCCCTTCCGCCTCACCTACGCCGAGCTGCTCGACCTGCCCATGATCGAACGCGACATCACCCTGACGTGCGTCAGCAACGAGGTGGGGGGCGGCTACGTCAGCTCGGCCCGCTGGCTCGGCGTCAGGGTGCGCGACCTGCTCGACCGGGCACAGGTGGGCCGCGGCGCCGACCAGGTCCTCAGCACCTCCACGAGCGGGTTCACCATCTCGACCCCGCTGCAGGCGCTCGTGGACGACCGCGACGCCCTGGTGGCGGTTGCCATGAACGGCGATCCGCTGCCCCCGCGGCACGGCTTCCCTGCCCGGCTCGTCACCCCTGGCCTGTACGGGTTCGTCGGGTCCACGAAGTGGCTGGCTCGGCTCACGGCCACGACCTATGCGAGGGACAAGGCCTACTGGACCGAGCGCGGCTGGGCAACCGAAGCCCCGGTGCTCACCCAGTCGCGCATCGACACACCCAAGGGCCTGTCGACCGTTCGCGCCGGGGAGAGCGTGCCGATCGGCGGCGTCGCCTGGGCGCAGGGACGCGGCATACGGTCCGTCGAGGTGCGGGTCGACGACGGGGAGTGGAGGCCCGCGACGCTGGGGCCGGAGGCAGGCATCGACTACTGGCGGCAGTGGTACCTGCCCTGGGAGGTTCCACCCGGTTCGGGACGCCACACGCTGACGGTCCGCGCGACCGACAACGACGGCCAGGTGCAGACCGATGCGAAGGCCGAGCCGTTCCCCAGGGGAGCGACCGGCTGGCACTCCGTCGTGGTGTTCGTCTCATGACCATCGACAGGCCACGGCCCCAGGTCGCGGAATCTGTTGCAGGACAAGGCAATCCAGCAGGCCAGCCGCTCCGAATAACTGGCGTCAGACCACCCAGATGCAAGGAGTCCACCCATGAACCGCACCAGGCGCAGCGCCATCGCCGCCCTCGCTCTCTCCATCCCGCTCGGCCTCGCGGCCTGTGGCGGGGATGCGGAGTCGAGCGGAACCACAGCGATGGACAGCAGCTCGAGCTCGTCGTCGAGCAGCAGCACGACCGAGGCCATGGGCGACATGGCGGGCGAGACCTTCGGTGCCGGCTGCTCCGCCGTGCCGGCCGACGGCAAGGGCTCGTTCGCCGGCATGGCCACCGACCCGGTGGCGACCGCTGCCAGCAACAACCCCCTGTTGTCCACCCTGGTCTCGGCCGTCGGCGAGGCCGGCTTGGCGGAGACGCTCAACACGACGCAGGACATCACCGTCTTCGCCCCGACGAACGACGCCTTCGCGGCCGTGCCCAAGGCGACCCTCGATGCCGCGATGGCCGACCCGAAGGGCCTGCTCACCAAGGTGCTCACCAACCACGTCGTCCAGGGCAAGCTCAGCCCCGAACAGGTGGCCGGCGACCACAAGACGCTCGCGGGCACCACGATCACGGTGGAGGGCTCCGGTGAGGACTTCACGGTGGGCGAGGCGAAGGTCGTCTGCGGCAACGTCCAGACCGCCAACGCCACTGTCTACATCATCGACGGTGTCCTGCTCCCTGCGCAGTGAGGCGCAGGTTCAGCCATCATGGTCCTCATGTCAGCGTTCTCCCCGGGAGGCCCAGCCCCTGGGGGGAGCGCTGCCCCCGGGCAGCCGGACCTCGCCGAGCTGCTCCGGGCCTCGGCCCGTGGTGACGAGCAGGCGTTCGCCGAGCTCTACGACGTCACGTCCCGCCGCCTCTACGGCCTGGTCCTGCGCGTCGTGCGCGACCCTGCCCAGGCCGAAGAGGTGGCTCAGGAGGCCTTCCTCGAGATCTGGCGCACCAGCGCGCGCTTCGACTCGGCCAAGGGCAGTGCGATGAGCTGGATGATGACCATCGCCCACCGCAAGGCCGTAGACCGGGTCCGCTCCGCCGAGGCCTCGAGCCGGCGCGACGAGACCTACGAGGCGACCACCCAGGACCGCGCCTACGACATCACCGCCGAGGAGGTCGAGCGCAGCCTCGACAGCCAGCGGGTCCGTCAGGCGCTCGCCTCGCTGACCGAGACCCAGCGCGGCGCGGTGCAGCTCGCCTACTTCGGGGGCTACACCCACAACGAGGTCGCCGCCCTCCTGGGTATCCCCCTCGGCACGGCAAAGACCAGAATCAGGGACGGACTCATCCGTCTTCGCGACACCTTGGGAATGCAGTCATGAACGCCGACATCCACGGGCTCAGCGGCGCCTACGCCGTCGACGCGCTCGACGACGTCGAGCGCGCTGAGTTCGAGCGCCACCTCGGGCAGTGCCCGGAGTGCCAGGACGAGGTCGCGAGCCTGCGGGCCGCGGCAGTCGAGCTGACCCACGCCAGCGCGGCAACCCCACCTGCGTCACTGCGCGAGTCGGTGCTGAGCCAGATCTCCACCGTGCGCCCCATGCCCCCGGTGACCGGGGACACCGGCACGGCCGCGCCCGCACCCGCCGGCGTCACCACCCTCGAGAGTCGGCGCCGCCGGGCCAACCCGATGACCTGGCTGGTCGCGGCTGCCGCCGCGGCGGTGCTCGTGATCGGCGGCATCGTCTGGAGCCCCTGGGAGAGCGAGACGCCCCAGCGCCCGCTGACGGCCACCGAGCAGGTCATCCAGGCCAAGGACGCCCAGCGCTACGAGAAGGTGATCGACGGGGCCCGGGCGACCATCGTGCGCAGCGTCTCGCTCGGCAAGGCCGTCATCATCGCCGAGGACATGCCGGCTGCCCCCGAGGGCAAGGATTTCCAGATCTGGTTCCAGAACCCGGAGGGCGCCATGGTCAGTGCCGGGGTCATGCCGCACGAGGCCAAGCCGAGCGTCACCATGGAGCTCGACGGCGACGCCTCGAAGTTCACCGGCGTCGGCATCACCGTGGAGCCCGCCGGCGGTTCACCGGCCCCGACGAGCGACCCGATCGCCCTGATCGAGTTCAGCTAGGCGCCCGCCCGCGGCTCGACGACGCGCGAGGCCGCCTCCTCCAGCACACGCACGTCCCCGGCATACACACCCTCCGGTCGTGGCCAGTGGGTGATGACGTCGGTGAAGCCGAGGTCGCCGGCGCGGCCGGCCATCTCCTCGAAGAGGTCGGCGCTCTCCAGCGAGAACACCGGCGAGCTGTCGAGCAGCAGGTAGCGGTCGCACGACGCCCGGTCTCGCCCGGCCCCGGCCAGCGCCTCGTCGAAGCGCTCGGCGAGGCGTGCGACACCCGCCCACCACTCCTCCAGCGTCTGCGCCCGGCCGCCGGTCGTCACCCAGCCCTGCCCGAGGCGGGCGGCGAGCCGCAGCGAGCGCGGGCCGTTGGCGGCGACGACGAACGGGATGCGCGGCTGCTGCACCGGTCCGGGCAGGGTGCGGGCGTCGACCGCCCGGTAGTGCTCGCCGTCGTGGTCGACATGGTCCTCGCGCAGCAGCCGGTCCAGCAGCTCGGTGAACTCGTGGAACCGGTCGACCCGCTCGCGCACCGAGTGCTCCTCCCCCAGCAGCCGCGAGTCGAGGTCGCCGCCGGTGCCGAGGCCGCACAGCAGCCGGCCGCCGGAGACGTCGTCGAGTGCCAGCAGGTCGCGCAGGAAGGTGACGGGGTGGCGGTAGTTGGGTGACGACACGAGCGTGCCGAGGCGGATCCGCTCGGTGACCATCGCTGCGGCGGTCAGCGTCGGCGTGGTCCCGAACCACGGGGCGTCCGGCAGCCCGGCCCACACGAGGTGGTCATAGGTCCAGGCGTGGTCGAAGCCGAGCTCCTCGGCGCCGCGCCACAGCGGCGCGGCGTCGGCCCAGCGGTGCTCGGGGAGGATGGTGATGCCGAACCTCATGGTCACAGACTGTATGCCGCGTTCCCGGCGGCCCCGTGACAGGCTTGGGTCCCATGAAGGCCACGATCCTGCACGGCACCCGCGACGTCCGCGTCGAAGAGGTCGACGACCCCACGATCCAGCGACCGACCGACGCGCTGGTCCGCGTCACCGCCGCCTGCGTGTGCGGCAGCGACCTGTGGCCCTACCGCGGCATCAACGAGGTCAGGCGACCCCGGCGGATCGGGCACGAGTTCGTCGGCATCGTCGAGGAGGTGGGGTCGGAGGTCCGCAGCCTGCGGCCCGGCGACTTCGTCATCGCGCCGTTCCTGTACTCCGACAACACCTGCGCGCACTGCTTGGTGGGCATGCAGAGCGCCTGCCAGAACGGCGGCGGCTACGGAGGGCGCGACAGCGACGGGCTCGTGGTCGACGGCGGTCAGGGTGAGTACGTCCGCGTGCCCCTCGCCGACGGGACTCTGGTCTCCACCCGCGAGGTGCCCGACGACTCGCTCGTTCCCTCCCTGCTGACCCTGTCGGACGTCATGGGCACGGGGTGGCACGCGGCCGTCGCCGCCGGCGTCCGCGAGGGCGACACCGTCGTGGTCGTGGGCGACGGAGCCGTGGGGCTGTGCGGGGTGCTCGCCGCGGCCCGCATGGGCGCCGAGCGGGTCGTGGCGATGTCGCGGCACGAGTCGCGACAGCGCCTGGCGCGGCACTTCGGTGCGACCGACATCATCGCCGAGCGGGGCGGTGAGGGCGAGGCCGCGGTGCTGGACCTCACCGACGGCGTCGGCGCCGACGCCGTGCTGGAGTGCGTGGGCACTGGCGAGTCCATGAACACCGCCATCACCGTCGCCCGCCCCGGCGCCACCGTCGGCTACGTCGGCGTTCCCCATGGCGTCGACCTGCCCATCGGCGAGATGTTCAGCCGCAACATCGGCGTGGCCGGGGGCGTCGCGCCGGTGCGCCAGTACCTCCCGCGGCTGCGCGACGACGTGCTCGCCGGCGCGATCGACCCCGGGCTCGTCTTCGACCTCGAGCTGCCGCTCGACGAGGTGGCCGAGGCCTACGCCGCCATGGACGAGCGCCGCGCCATCAAGTCGCTGGTGCGGCCCTGAGCCCCATCGAGCGCAGGGAGCGGAGCGAGCCGGCGGCGGCTGAGTTCGTCCCGGACGGGTACGGCGGCGTCATCGTGGTGGTCGACGACCAGCCGCAGTCGCACGTCGACCTCGCCGATCCCACCCACCTCCTCTTCGAGTACGTCCTGCACTTCGCTCTGGTGCTCGACACCCTCCCCGAGGGCCCCCTCGCCGTCACGCACATCGGCGGCGCCGGGCTGACGCTGCCCCGCTACGTGCAGCACACCCGCCCCGGCTCGCCGCAGGTCGTGCTGGAGCCGGACGTGCCGCTCACCGAGGCCGTCCGCCGCGAGCTCCCCCTGCCCCGCGGGCACCGGATCAGGGTCCGGCCGGTCGACGGCCGCACCGGCCTGGCGGCGCTGCGTGAGGCGAGCGCCGACGTCCTGGTGCTCGACGCCTACGCAGGTGGCCGGATGCCCGCCGAGCTGTCGACGGTGGAGTTCCTCACCGACGCACGTCGCGTGCTGAAGCCCGGTGGAGTCTTCCTCGCCAACGTCAGCGACGAACCGGCCCGCGACCACCTGCGCCGGTGGCACGCCGGGTTGGCCGAGGTGTTCCCGCAGACCCTGGGGATCGCGCTGGCCGAGGTCTGGAAGCGCCGGCGGTTCGGCAACTACGTCCTGGCCGGCTCCTCGGTCGAGCTCGACGTGCCCCGGCTGACCCGGGCGGTGGCCGGGTGCCCGTTCCCCAGCTCGCTGCGCACCCGCCCGGAGTTCGAACGGCTGCTCGGCGGGGGACGGCCCTACACCGACGCCGACACGAGCGAGTCACCGCAACCGCCGCCCAAGGACGGCTGGCGCCTCCGCTGACCGGTCAGCCACTGCGCCCACCCGCGGTCCGGGGCAGGATGGTCGGCATGCCCGCGCAGACCCTGCCCGCTCCCCGCACACCCGACCCCATGCAGGCACCCCCGGTGAGGTGGGGGATCCTCGGCCCCGGCAACATCGCCCGCTCCTTCGCCACCGCCCTGCGCGAAGGCACCCGCCAGCAGGTCGTCGCGGTGGGGTCCCGCAGCGCCGACCGTGCCCGCGACTTCGCCGACGAGTTCGGGCTGCCGGCGGCCCACGGCTCCTACGAGGACCTCGTCGCCGACGACGCGGTCGACGTCGTCTACGTCGCCTCGCCGCACTCCGAGCACCGCGACCACGCGCTGCTGGCCCTCGAGGCGGGCAAGCCCGTGCTGGTGGAGAAGGCGTTCACCCGCAACGCCGCCGAGGCCCGCGAGGTGCTCGACGCGGCCCGCGACCGGGGCCTGTTCGCCATGGAGGCGATGTGGACCCGTTTCCTCCCGCACATCGACGTCGTCCGCCAGGCGGTCGAGGCCGGGCTGCTCGGTGACGTGCTCACGGTCATGGCCGACCACGGGCAGACGCTGCACCCCGACGGCCCCGAGCGGCTCTCCTCGCCGCACCTGGCCGGCGGCTCGCTGCTCGACCTGGGCGTCTACCCGCTGTCGTTCACGTCCATGGTGCTCGGCCCGTTCGACTCCGTCACGGCGGTGGGCCACCTGACCGACGAGGGCGTCGACGCCCAGCTGTCGGTGACGGTCACCGGGGCGGAGCAGGTGCTCGGGCTGGTCGGCTCGTCCATGGTCACGAAGACGCCGACCTCGGCCGCCGTCGTGGGGCGGGACGCGCGGCTCGAGATCCCGGGAGACTTCTTCGTGCCCCAGCCGGTGCGCCTGCTCACGCCGCTGGGCGAGGAGCTCGACCGCTACGAGCCCGACGTCCGCGAGCACGGCTTCCGCTACGAGGCGGCCGAGGTCGCCCGCTGCCTGCACGACGGCGCCCTCCAGTCGCCGCTGATGACCCACGCCGAGACGCTGCGGGTCATGGAGGCGATGGACGAGGTCCGC
Source organism: Knoellia sp. 3-2P3 (assembly GCF_029223115.1). Classification (NCBI taxonomy): domain Bacteria; kingdom Bacillati; phylum Actinomycetota; class Actinomycetes; order Micrococcales; family Intrasporangiaceae; genus Knoellia; species Knoellia sp. 3-2P3. The sequence continues at coordinate 873,210 of NZ_JARGZE010000001.1, read as the reverse complement.
CGCCAGGTGGGGGTGCGCTACCCCGGGGAGTGACGCAGCCGGTCGCCCAGCGGCGGCCGGCGCGTCAGACGCGCGGCTCGTCGTGGCGGTCAGACCAGCGGCAGGTAGGGCTCGAGGTCGGCCCGGTGGCCGCTGACCCGCAGCGTGCCCGCCTCCCAGGCCTGCTCCCAGCCGAGCTGACCCACCGCCAGCGCCAGCCAGGTGACGGCGTCGGTCTCGACCACGTTGGGCGGGGTGCCGCGCGTGTGCGTCTGGCCCTCGATGCACTGCACCGCGCCGAAGGGCGGCACGCGCACCTCGACGCTGCGCCCCGGCGCCCGCTGCGCGAGCTCCTCGAGGGCGTAGCGCACGGCGGTGGCCAGCGTCTCCCGGTCGGTGATGTCGGGGTCGTCGCGCCAGGCGAGCAGCGCGGCGGTCCCCGCGGCGACGGGGACCCGGCGACGCGGCGGCATACCGCTCAACCCCTCATTCGCCGAAGACGGCCGGCAGGGTCCGCGTGTGGGCCTCGCGCAGCTCGGCCAGCGTCACGCTGAACTGGCCCTGCACGTCGAGGCCGTCGGTCTCGTCGTCGACGACGCCGATGCGCGCGTGGGCCTGGCCGCGGGCGGTGCACATGTCGGTGAACCGCACCTCCTCCGAGCGCGGCACCGCCACGACCGCGCGTGCCGTCGACTCGCTGAACAGGGCCGTGAACGCGTCGATCCCGTCGCGCTCGCAGACCTCCTCGAGCCAGATGCGCGCCCCGACACCGTTGCGCAGCGTCGCCTCGGCCAGCGCGACGGCGAGACCGCCGTCGGACAGGTCGTGGGCGGCGTCGACGAGGCCGTCGCGGCTGGCGTTGACGAGGATGTTGCCGAGCAGCTTCTCGGCCGCGAGGTCGACCTTCGGCGGGTGCCCGCCGAGGTGGCCGTGGCGCACGTGCGCCCACTCGCCGCCGTCGAGCTCCTCGGCGGTGGTGCCGAGCAGGTAGATCACCTGGCCCGGCGACTTCCACCCGCTCGGGGTGCGCCGTGCGACGTCGTCCATGACGCCGAGGACGCCGATGACCGGCGTCGGGTGGATCGCGGTGTCACCGGTCTGGTTGTAGAACGAGACGTTTCCGCCGGTCACGGGGACGCCGAGCTCGCGGCACCCCTCGGCGATGCCCTTGACCGCCTCGGCGAACTGCCACATCACGCCGGGGTCCTCGGGCGAGCCGAAGTTGAGGCAGTCGGTGATCGCCAGCGGGGTCGCACCCACGGTGGCGACGTTGCGGTAGGCCTCGGCGAGCGCGAGCTGCGCGCCGGCATACGGGTCGAGCTTGGCGAACCGGCCGTTGCAGTCGGTGCTGACGGCGACCCCGCGGCCGGTCTCCTCGTCGACACGCACGACACCGGAGTCGTCAGGCATCGCCAACGCGGTGTTGCCGAGCACGTAGCGGTCGTACTGGTCGGTGACCCAGGACTTGTCGCACAGGTTCGGCGAGGCGAGCAGGGCGAGCAGGTCGGCCTTGACCTCGTCACCCGCGGCGGGCTTGGGCAGGAAGTGGGTTCCGTTCTCCTGCAACGCATCGAGGTATGCCGGCCGCTCCATCGGGCGGTGGTAGACCGGGCCGTCGTGGGCCACGGAACGCGGCGGCACGTCGACGATCACCTCGCCGTGCCAGGTGATGACGAGGTGGTCACCGTCGGTGACCTCGCCGATGACGGTCGCCTCGACGTCCCAGCGGCGGCAGATGGCCATGAACTCGTCGAGCTTGGCCGGCTCGACGATCGCCATCATGCGCTCCTGGCTCTCCGACATGAGGATCTCCTCAGGGCGGAGGCTCGCGTCGCGCAGCGGCACGAGGTCGAGCTCGACCTGCATGCCGCCGTCGCCGTTGGACGCGAGCTCGCTGGTGGCACAGGAGAGCCCGGCGCCACCGAGGTCCTGGATGCCGTCGACGACACCCGCCTTGTAGAGGTCGAGACAGCACTCGATGAGCACCTTCTCGGCGAACGGGTCGCCGACCTGGACGGCGGGGCGCTTGGCCGGACCGCCCTCCTCGAACGCCTCGCTCGCGAGGACGGAGACGCCGCCGATGCCGTCGCCGCCGGTCTTGGCGCCGAACAGGATCACCTTGTTGCCGGCGCCCGAGGCCTTGGCGAGGTGGATGTCCTCGCGGCGCATGGCCCCGACGCACAGCGCGTTGACGAGCGGGTTGCCCTGGTAGCAGTCGTCGAAGACGACCTCGCCGCCGACGTTCGGCAGGCCGAGGCAGTTGCCGTAGCCGCCGACACCCGCGACCACGCCGGGCAGGACGCGCGCGGTGTCGGGGTGGTTGAGGTTGCCGAACCGTAGGGGGTCCATGACCGCGATCGGCCTGGCGCCCATCGACATGATGTCGCGCACGATGCCGCCGACGCCGGTGGCCGCACCCTGGTAGGGCTCGACGTAGGAGGGGTGGTTGTGGGACTCGACCTTGAAGGTCACCGCCCAGCCGTCGCCGATGTCGACGACGCCGGCGTTCTCACCGATGCCGACGAGGAGCTTCTCGCGCATCTCGTCGGTGGTGTTGTCGGCGAAGTGCTTGAAGTGCACCTTGCTCGACTTGTACGAGCAGTGCTCGGACCACATGACGGAGTACATCGCGAGCTCGGCGCTCGTGGGCCGGCGGTCGAGGATGTCGCGGATCCGCTGGTACTCGTCCTCCTTGAGGCCGAGCTCGAGCCAGGGCTGCTCGTGGTCGGGGGTCGACCCGGCGTTGCCGACGGTGTCGACGTGGGGGGCGTGCGTCTGCGACGTGGTGCTCATGCGCTGACAACCTGCTTGAGGATCGAGGTGAAGAACGGGAGGCCGTCGAGGCTGGGGCCGTAGCCGGTCTCGACGCAGTGCTCGGGGTGCGGCATGAGGCCGACCACGTTGCCGCGCTCGTTGGTGATGCCAGCGATGTCGCGGTAGGAGCCGTTGGGGTTGCGCCCGCCCTCGGGCACGACGTACCGGAACACGACGCGGCCCTCGCCCTCGAGCTCGTCGAGGGTGCGCTCGTCGGCGACGAAGCCGCCCTCGCCGTTCTTGAGGACGATGGTGATCTCCTGGCCCTGCTCGAAGTCGGAGGTCCAGGCGGTCTGCGCGTTCTCGACCCGCAGCGTCGTGTCGACGCAGTTGAACTTGCGGTGGTCGTTGCGGATCAGCGCGCCGGGCAGCAGGTGCGACTCGGTGAGCACCTGGAAGCCGTTGCAGATGCCGAGCACCGGCAGCCCACCCCTGGCCGCGGGCACCAGCTGGTCCATCACGGGGGCGAAGCGGGCGATGGCGCCGCAGCGCAGGTAGTCGCCGTAGGAGAACCCACCGGGGAGGATGACCGCGTCGACGCCCCTGAGGTCGGCGTCGCCGTGCCACAGGCTGACCGGCTCGCCACCGACGGCGCGCACCGCCCGGGCCGCGTCACGGTCGTCGAGCGACCCCGGAAACGTGACGACCCCGACCTTCACCGGTCGGGGTCCTTCTCATCCTGTGCCCGGACGGACACCACGTCCTCGATCACGGGGTTCGACAGCAGCGTCTCGGCGGCCTTGCGGGCGGCCTCGAGCACCTCGTCGGTGACCTCACCGTCCACCGTGAGGACGAAGCGCTTGCCCTGCCTCACGTCGGTGAACTGGTCGAAGCCGAGCCGGGGCAGTGCCCCGTTCACGGCCTGTCCCTGGGGGTCGAGGATCTCTGGCTTCAGCATCACGTCAATCACGACGTTGCCCATGCGGGGTCTCCTGGGAGGCAATCGGGAGGGAGCGCGGCCAGTCTATCCGCCGCCCGACGAGGGGTATGCCGCGCGGTCACCCTGCGGGACCGCGCGGTTTGCGTGAGCATGGGTCGCATGCCCCGAGGGAACCTCATCGTGTCGGACCGGTGGCCCAGCGAACTCGTGCTCGTGCGCCACGGGCAGAGTGTCGGCAACATCGCGGCGACCGAGGCGGGACGCAGCGGCGCCGAGCGCCTCGACCTCGACTACCGCGACGCCGACACCCCGTTGTCGGACACCGGCCTCGAGCAGGCGCGGGCCGTCGGCACCCACCTCGGCCGCCGGGCGCATGACGCCTGCCCCGACCTCATCGTCAGCTCCCCCTACCGTCGCGCGGCGGAGACGGCGCGCACGGCCGTGAAGGCGTGGGGCTGCGACCACGAGATCGTGCTGGACGAGCGCCTCCGCGAGCGTGACCTCGGGGTCTTCGACGGACTGACCTCGGCCGGCATCAAGGCGCAGTACGCCTCGGAGGCCGAGCGCCGCCACCGGATCGGCAAGTTCTACTACACGCCGCCATCGGGCGAGAGCTGGTGCGACGTCACCCTGCGGGTGCGCTCCCTGCTCGCGGACCTGCGCGACGGCTACGAGGGGAAACGGGTGTGGCTGTTCACCCACCAGGCGGTGATCATGAGCTTCCGCTACGTGCTGGAGCACCTGACCGAGCAGGAGCTGCTCGAGATCGACAGCACGCTCGACCTGCCCAACTGCTCGGTGACGTCGTACCGGTCGGAGCAGGGCGGAGTCGCGCTCGTCGACTTCGCCGACACCACGGCGGTCGAGGAGTCGCAGGCGCCGACCACCGCTGAGCCCTCGAGGTCGCGCGAGGCCAACAATGCCCGCTGACCGGACGGCCGCCTCGACGGACGCGCCCGTGACCGAGCCAACAGACGTCGCGGTGGACGTCACGGCCGGCCTGTTGCACCGGTGGCCGCTGCCCGAGCCGGGCCAGGACAAGGAGGCACGCGGCCGCGTGCTGGTGCTCGGCGGCACGGCGAGCACCCCCGGGGCGGTGCTCCTCGCCGGCGAGGCGGCGCTGCGGGCGGGAGGGGGCAAGCTCCAGATCGCGACGGCGGAGCCGGTGGCCGCGACCCTGGCGGTCGCGGTGCCCGAGGCGCTGGTGGCGCCGCTGCCCACCGACCGCGACGGCAACATCGACCCGAGCGCGGTGGAGGAGGTGCTCTCGTTGGCCGACGGCTGCGACGCCCTGCTCGTCGGGCCGGGCTTCTCCGACGTGGACGCCTCGGTGCACCTGTTGGAGCACCTGCTGCCGCAGGTGACCTGCCCGGTCGTGGTCGACGCCCTCGGCTCTGCCTACGTCACCGCGCACCGCGACGGGCTCGCCCACCTCGACGGGTGGGCGGTGCTGACCCTCAACCCCGACGAGCTCGCCCAGACCCTCGGCGTCGACACCGGCGAGGTGGAGGACGACCCGGCGGCAGCGGCCCGGCGCCTGGCCCGTGAGGCCACCGCAGTCGTGGTGTGCGGCGGACGGGGCAAGACCGTCGCCTCCCCGGACGGGCGGCTGTGGTCGAGCCACAGCGGCAACCCCGGCCTGGGCGTCTCGGGTTCGGGGGACGTGCAGGCCGGCATCGTCGCCGGGCTGCTCAGCCGCGGCGCCCAGCCGGAGCAGGCCGCGGTCTGGGGCGGGCACCTGCACGGCTCCGCGGGTGACCGCCTTGCCAGGGAGGTCGGCACCCTGGGCTTCCTGGCGCGGGAGATCGCCGGCTGCGTGCCACGGCTGCTCGACGAGCTCTCTCCCTGAGGCGGAGGAACCTGGGCGGTCGAGAGCGCTTGGCGGCTGTCGAGGTGCTTGCGATCCGGACCTTCGGCCCTGTCTCGGCTCCATGTGCTGCCTCAGCGTGGAGCAGTCAGGGAAGGCGGAGCCATGGACTCCAGGGCCAAGCGACACCGGCTGGCCGGTGCCGCAGCAGTCGTCGCGGTGGGTGGTTACGTCGCCTGGCGTCCGCGCATGCTGACCTGGGGAGCCACCCCGACGGAGGTCACCGAGGTTCTGCCCGGTGACGACCAGGCACCCGGGGCGCGCAGTCAATGGACCCGGGCGGTCACCATCGAGGCGACACCCGAGCAGGTGTGGCCGTGGCTCGTGCAGATGGGCATCCGCCGCGCTGGGTTCTACACCCACGACCGCGTGGAGCGGCTGCTGTTCCGGGCTCGGTATGTCGAGGGACGACACTCGGCCACCCGGATCCACCCCGAGCTGCAGGACGTGAAACCGGGCGACTGGATCTACATGGGCGGTGGCGCCTACGCCCCGGTGACCGAGGTGGAACCGAACCGGCACCTGGTCACCTTCGAGACCTTCGTGCTGCGACCGCTGCCCGGGAACCGGACCCGATTGATCGTCCGCTACAGGGGCAACGGGTTTCTCCAGCCGGCTGTGCACGCGATCGCCCCGGACGCCTCGCCGCCCGTGCGGCTGATCGGTTTCGTCGTCCGCCACCTGCCGGGCGGGGACCTGCTGGCGCGCGGCTTCGACTTCTTCATCGCCGATCCGCTGCACCACTACATGGACATCGGGATGCTCGAGGGCATCCGGAAACGAGCCGAACGAGCGGCGCTCCAGGCCCACACCGGGGTCACGACCACCACCCCACCCAGCACGTCGCTGCAGGCGTGAGGTCAGCCGAATCGGCGTCCCGTGAGCCGCTCGTAGGCCTCGACGTACTTCGCCCGGGTGCGCTCGACGACCTCGTCCGGCAGGGGCGGCGGCGGCTGCTCCGAGGAGCGGTCCCACCCGCTGGCCGGGGAGGTCAGCCACTCACGCACGAACTCCTTGTCGAAGGAGGGCCGGGGATGCCCCGGCTCCCACTGGTCGGCCGGCCAGAAGCGGGAGGAGTCCGGGGTCAGCACCTCGTCCGCGAGCACCAGCGTGTCGTCCTCGAGGCCGAACTCGACCTTCGTGTCGGCGATGAGGATCCCCCGGTCGGCGGCAATCTCGTTGCCCCGCTTGAGGATTGCCACGGTCAGCTCCCTCGCCCGGGCGGCGAGGTCAGCTCCGAGCACACGCTCCACGTCGGCATACGGCATCGGCTGGTCGTGCTCGCCCACCGGCGCCTTGGTCGAGGGCGTGAACACCGGCTCCGGGAGCCGCGACCCGTCCACGAGGCCCTCGGGCAGCAGCACGCCGCTGACGTGACGGTTCGCGGTGTACTCGCGCAGGCCACCACCGGTGAGGTAGGCGCGGGCGACGCACTCGACGGGCAGCATCTCCAGCCGCTTCACCAGGACCCCGCGCCCGGCCACCTCGGCGGGCACGTCGGTGGACACCACGTGGTTGGGCACGAGGTCCTCGAGCTGCTCGAACCACCACAGCGACATCTGGGTCAGCACGGCGCCCTTGTCGGGGATCGGGCTGTCGAGGATGAAGTCGAAGGCCGAGATGCGGTCGCTGGCGACCAGCAGCAGCTGGTCGCCGCGCGGCTCGCCGGTTGCGGCGTCGAGCGGCGCGTAGAGGTCGCGCACCTTGCCGGAGTAGACGTGGGCGTAGCCGGGCAGCACCAGCGGCGCGGAGGTCGTCATGGCCGACATCCTCCCAGCCGCCCGGGCCGGGCTGTCGAGGCGCCCGGCGCGTCGAGCAGCCGCCCGCCTACCGGAAGTCCTCGATGAGGTCGATGACCTCGGCGTCCCACAGGCGCTCCACGGGGGTCCAGGGACGGGAGAGGCCCTCGGGTTCCCCTGTGCCCTCCTTGAGCAGCACCCGCATCTCCCCCCGGCCCGGTGCCGCCGGCACGACCCACATCTCGCGATAGGCGTCCGCGCCCCGGACGTCCCAGGTGTAGACCGACGCCTCGCCGCCCGAGGGCAGTGCCACCGAGCGCGGCGACCGCGGTTCGAGCGTGGCGTCGCCGTAGAGCCCGCCGAAGCGCCCGACCCCCTTGCCGAAGCTCACCGCGATGGTGGCCTGGCGGCTCTCCTCACCGTAGGCACCCAGGAGCACCTCTCCGAGGTACCTGGCCTCGGCGCCCCAGCGTCGCCTGCACCAGGTCGTCAGCCCGGTGCGGGTCGCGGCAGGAGGCGTGCGCCAGCCGCCGCAGCCGCGGCATCGCCGCCGCCGCGAACTCGCGGAAATCCTCCTGCAGGTGTGCCCTCACCGCGCCCGTCCTCTCTCCACCACGGACAACGCGGTGACGGGGCACGGCGGTTGGGTGCGAGGCGAGAAATTCTCACGCGAGGTGTTGACTTGAAGTGAACTTCACCTTTCACGATGGCTCGCATGACCGCCACCGCCGGGGCCACCTGCGCCTCCTCGCCGCCTTCGCTGCTCCAGCGCGAACACCTCCCGTTCGCCGCCGGGGCGGTCGCCCTCGTCACCCTCGGGGCGTTCGAGAACCGGGCCGTCATGACAGTGCTCCCGACGGTGGCCGAGCGGCTCGGCGGCCTGTGGCTGTTCGGTGCGGCGTCGGCGGCGCCGATGATCTCGTTCGTCCTCGCCACCGCGGTCGCCGGCACGTGGGCGGACCGCCGCGGTCCGCTGGAGCCCATGTATGCCGGCCTGGGCCTGTTCGTGCTGGCCCAGGCCACGATGGGCCTGGCGCCGTCGATGGCCGTCTTCGCGGCGGCCCGGCTCGGGGGCGGGCTCGCCGAGGGCCTGATCGACGTCGGCCTCGTGGTGCTCATGGCCCGGGCGCTGCCGGAGGAGCTGCGCGCGAAGGTGTTCGCCGCCTTGGCCGCGGCCTGGGTGCTGCCGTCGGTGATCGGTCCGGCACTCGCCGGTGCAGTGGCCGAGCACCTCGGCTGGCGCACCGTTTTCCTCATGGCCATCGTCCTGGTGGTGCCGGCCAAGGCGATGCTGCGGCCGGCGATGGCACGGGCACGTGCCTCGGCATCGGCACCCACCCCCTGGACCTCCGACGAGCGCAGGATGATCGCCGCCGCAGCGCTGGTCGCCGCAGCACTGGCACTGCTCACCGCAGGTGGCTCGCTGCTCACGCGCGAGGGCTCGCTCGCCCTCCTCGGCGCGACGGCCTCGCTGGTGGGCCTGTTCGTCCTCGTGCCGTCCGTCCGTGCGGTGCTGCCGCCGGGGGTGCTGACCCTCGACCGCGGCATACCCACCGTCATCGCCCTGCGAGGCGTCCTTGCCGCAGCCTTCGGACTGGTGGGCGCCTTCATCCCGCTGATGCTCACGGCAGTCCACGACTTCACACCCACGACGGCGGGCGTGAGCCTGACCGTCACCGGGCTCTTCTGGTCCGCCGGCTCGCAGGTCCACGGGCTGGGGTGGGTGCAGCGCACGGTCCCGCCCGTGCAGCGCCTGCGCATCGGCTTCGGGCTCATCGCCGCGGGAGTGGCGGGACCGGCCCTGCTGAGCCTGGGCCTCCTCCCGGCGTGGGCCGGCCTGGCGCTCTGGGCGGTGGCCGGCGTCGGCATGGGCCTGTCGTCGCCCACCCTCTCGACGCACCTGCTCAGCCTCTCGCCGGCGGCGTCGCAGGGCCGCCACACCGCGGCGAGCAACCTCGCCGGGTCGGTGTCGCAGTCGCTGGCACTCGGGGCGGCCGGGGCGCTCATCGCCTGGCAGTCGCCAGCGCTGCCGGGCTGGATCTTCGCCGCCGTCATGGCCGCCGGGGGGGCCATCGCGCTCGGCGGCGCAGCGGTCTCCGGTCGTGCAAGCTAGGTGACCTCGGCACGGCTGTCCACAGGCGCCGTCGCGTCGTCACACCGTCCACAGGGTGCCTATTTCCTGTTGCGTGCCACAGGCACGTGTGCCGCCGCATCTGCCTGTGCTGCAATGGTTTTCGTCGGCATCGAGCCGAACTGGGTTGTCGGTGGTCGGCTCTACTGTTGTCGGCATGGAGGGGAAGCAGCAGCTGAGCATGGCCGAGTGCCGCGAGCGGTTCGTGGCTGCCCGGACGGCGATGGCTGCCCTCGGCGACGTGCTGTGGCAGGCGCCCTCTGGTGGCGGGCAGGACGGGCTGGCTGGGTTGTTGAGCGAGGTGGACGCCCTCGGCATGGCGTGCGACGCGGGCCGGGTGGCGGTGGTCGGTGAGGCCATGGAACGGGGCGAGACCTCCGGGGGTCCGGCGGCGATGACGACGGTGCAGTGGGTCAGGCATCACGCGCCGTCGACGAGGGCCGGTGGGGCGGGCACCATCGTCGCGGTGGCGCAGGCGTTCCAGAAGCGGGTCAACGCCCCGGTGAAGGAGGCGGTGGACGCCGGGCGGCTGCCGGTGACCTCCGCTGCCGCGGTCGTGTCCGAGCTCGAGAAGCTGCGGCCGCTGCTGGCCGAGGGCGCCGAACCGCACGTGCTCGAGGGGCTGGTCGGCCTGGCCGCCGAACAGGGCCCGCGGGCCTGCCGGCAGCTGCGCCCGGCGATGCTGGCCCGCTACGGGCTGACCGATGTCCTGCAGGACCAGCAGAACCTGGGCAAGTCCTTCATCGCGCTGTCCCAGCCGAGGGACACCGGGGCCGACACGTTCGAGTACCGGCTCACCCTCGACGTCGAGGGCAAGGCGGTCCTGGAGGCCGCGCTGGGCCCGCTGTCGGCGCCGAAGCCGGTCGACGGGGAACGCGACCTGCGCTCCAGCGACCGCAGGCGCGGCGACGCCCTGGTGACCTTGCTGCGGCGCGCGGTGGCGGCCGGTGACGAGGTCGGCAAGACGAACAAGACGACCCTGCTGCTGACCATGAGCTACGACGACCTCAAGGCCGGGCTCGGCGCGGCCACCACCCTGGGCGGGTTGGACGCCGGCACCCACCTCGCCCCGGAGACCGTGCGGCGGCTGTGCTGCGACGGCTCCGTCATCCCGATCGTCCTCCACGGCAAGGGCGAGGTCGTGGACTGGGGCCTGGAGAAGCGGTACTTCACCGACGCCCAGACCAAACGGCTCTGGATCCGCGACGGCGGCTGCACCTACCCCGGCTGTGACGCCCCGCCGCAGTGGACCGACGCCCACCATCTTGTGCACTGGGCAGACCTCGGCCTCTCGAACCTGGGCAACGCCGCCCTGCTGTGCGAGCGGCACCACACCATCGTGCACAACCGCCGCTACGCCGGCCGGGTCGTCAAGGACACCGACGGGGAACGGGTCGAGTGGGACCTCACCCGGGGTTCCTACGACGAGCTCCTCGCGAGACGCGCCGCGCAGGAGCCAGCGTGACCCCGCCCCACACCCCGCCGACGCCGGCGGGGCCTGAGGCATGCCCGACGCTGGACGTCAGCCGACGTGCAGCTCGCGGCGCTCGGCGGCGAGCGCGATGTCGGTGCGGTGGTGGGAGCCTTCGAGCTCGATCTTGTCGACCGCCTCGTAGACGCGCTCCCGCGCCTGCGACAGGCTGTCGCCGAGCGCCACGACCGAGAGCACCCGCCCGCCGGCCGACACCAGCGTGCCGTCCGGGCCGAGCGCCGTGCCGGCGTGCATGACGTAGGCCGTGGGCACCTCCGCCACGTCGTCCAGGCCGAGGACGGGGTCGCCGGTGCGGGGGGTCCCGGGGTAGTTGTGCGCCGCGACCACGACCGTCACCGCGTGCTGCTCGGACCAGCGCAGCGCGCCGACGCTGTCGAGCCGGCCTGTCGCCGCGGCCTGGAGCAGGCCACCGAGCGGGGTCTCGAGCCGGGCGAGCACGACCTGGGTCTCGGGGTCGCCGAAGCGGGCGTTGAACTCGATCACCCGCGGGCCCTTCGACGTCAGCGCGAGGCCGACGTAGAGGACGCCCGCGAAGGGGGTGCCGCGGCGACGCATCTCGTCGACGGTCGGCTGGGCCACCCGGGTGACGACCTCGTCCACCAGCGACGACGGCGCCCAGTCCAGGGGCGAGTAGGCGCCCATGCCCCCGGTGTTGGGGCCCTGGTCGCCATCGCCGACCCGCTTGAAGTCCTGGGCCAGGCTGAGCGGCACCACGGTGCTGCCGTCACAGATGCAGAAGAGGGACGCCTCCGGGCCGTCGAGGTACTCCTCGACGACCACGCGGCCACCCTCCTTGGCGAGGCAGGCCCGGGCGTGCTCGAGCGCGTCGGCACGGTCGGTCGTGACGACGACGCCCTTGCCGGCGGCCAGGCCGTCGTCCTTGACCACGTGCGGGGAGCCGAGCGCATCGAGGGCAGCCCCGACCTCCTCGATCGAGGTGCAGACGTGGGCCATCGCCGTCGGCACCTCGGCGGCCGCCATGACCTCCTTGGCGAAGGCCTTGCTCCCCTCGAGCTGCGCGGCCCGCGCCGAGGGGCCGAAGCAGGGGATGCCCGCCGCGCGCACGGCGTCGGCGACGCCGGCCACCAGAGGGGCCTCCGGCCCGACGACGACGAGGTCGACGCCCCGCGCCTGCGCCAGGGCCGCGATGCCCTCGCCGTCGAGCAGGCCGCCCGGCAGCGGCTCGCACAGGGCGGACGCATCCATGCCGGGGTTGCCCGGGGCCGCGATCACGGCGTCCACCGCGGGGTCGGCGGCCAGGGCGCGGACGAGGGCGTGCTCACGGGCACCGGTGCCGATGACGAGAACCTTCACACGCACACCCTAGAGAACGACCCGGGACAATGAAGTGCGCGGCGTCCCGGGGAGGCAGGGGGGACATCTCCCGGGGACGCCGCGCATCCGACGTGCGGTCGCCTGGCGGGGGAACCTGCAACCTGGCACGTGGGTCGACGGGGTCGACTAGGACAACTGTGGCAAACGACGGGGCCCGAGGTAAAGGGCTGATGCGGCGGAGTTCCGTCATTGACGGATAGTCGCCAAGGCCTGACGATGTGATTCGACGGGGCCACGCGGGGGCCCCTTGCCAGACCGGAAGAGGCGCTGCATGGACCTTGGCGACGAGCAGCCCACAGTGGCCCCCGGCCTCGTGGGGGAGGTGCCGATCGCGTACCCGGACCCCGACACCGAGTCGGCGGTCACCCGCGTCTACCTCGCCGTGCTGCAGCACCCGCAGCCCTCCCGCTCACTGCTCATCGCCCACGGGATCCGCGAGGACCTTGTCGACGCGAGCCTGCGCATCCTCGACGCCCAGGGCCTCATCCGACTCCACGAGGGGGGCCACCTCGAGGTCGTACCACCCGACATCGCCCTGCCCAACGTCGCCGCCGAGCTCGAGCACCGGGCCCGGCAGACCCGCTCCGCCGCGCACGAGCTGGCGCAGGTCTACTTCCAGGCCAGGGCCAACACGATCCGTCCCGACCCGGCCAGCCTGCGCGTGCTGCAGTCGATGGACGAGCTCGCGGCCGCCACGGCCGACATCATCAGCACCGGCACCGAGCGCATCCGCTGCTTCCGGTCGATGTCGCCGCGCACCCGGGAGCTCTTCGCCGCCCCCCTGCACAGCCATGAGGCGCGCAGCACCGGCGTCGGGGGTGTCCCGCTCGACATGGCGACGACCTACACCGCCGAGGTCCTCGACCTCGACAACGCCCTGCAGGTGCTCGAGGCCCGCGAGCGCGGTGGAGAGCGGTTCCGCTTCGTGAACTCCGTGCCGTTCTCCGCGCTGGTCGTCGACGAGACGGCCGCGGTCGTCGACACCACCTTGTTCGAGGAGAACGGCGCCGGCTCCGTGCTCGTGCGCAGCCGACCGATGGTGCGGGCGCTGGCGGCCCTGGCCGACCTGTTCTGGGACCTCGGCTCCCCGCTGCCCCGCACTGCAGGCGCCCGGACCGCCGAGGCGCGGGACCGGGCCATCCTGGCCCTGCTGGCGGCCGGGGCACCCGACGCCACAATCGCCCGGCAGACCGGCGTCTCCCAGCGAACCGTGGAGCGGCGGGTCCGCGCCCTGATGGACCAGCTCGGCGCCGGCACCCGGTTCCAGGCGGGCGTGCAGGCCGCACGGCGCGGTCTCCTCTGACGGCCCGCTCGCCCGACCACGTCCCCTCCTCCCACCAGGTGGGCCGAGTCGGGCGCCGAGTGCGCCCACGCCGTGGCTAGACTCGTGCGTTCGCACACCAGGGGAAGAGCAGACAACCGTGACGCGTCCGGACCACCTCAGCACCGAGGCCGCCACCGACCACGTGGCCGACCGATCCGAGCACGGATCCGAGCACGAGGTCGCCCACGAGATCGCTGTCGAGCAGGCCTACGTCGACCGGGTCTACGCCGAGCTGGCCAAGGCCGCGACGCGAGCGGGCCTGGTCGAGGCCGACGGCCTCGCGCGCGGTCGCACCGACCGCACCGGCGACGTCCGCGACGAGGAGCTCACCGGCCTGTTCGAGCGCGACGCCCTGGTCTTCAACGCCGTGCGGCGGCGCACCACCCTCGAGAGCCAGTACGAGGGCCTGGTCTTCGGACGCCTCGACCTCGACCAGCCCGGCCCGGCCGGTGAGCCGCGGGAGGCGCGGTACATCGGAAGGCTCGGCGTGCGCGACGACGACTACGAGCCGCTGGTCATCGACTGGCGCGCTCCCGCGGCCGCCCCGTTCTACCGGGCCACCCCCGTCGAGCCGATGGGCGTCGTGCGCCGCCGGGTTCTGCGCTGCAAGGGCTCGGAGGTCATCGGGGTCGAGGACGACCTCATGGTGGCCGAGGCGCCCGACGACATGGTGGTGGTGGGCGACGGCGCCCTGCTGGCTGCGCTCACCCGCAGCCGCGGCACCCAGATGCGGGACATCGTCGCGACGATCCAGCGCCACCAGGACGAGGCCATCCGCGCGCAGGCTCGCGGGGTCACCGAGATCACCGGTGGACCGGGCACCGGCAAGACGGTGGTCGCGCTGCACCGCGCCGCCTACCTGCTCTACTCGGACCGGCGCCGGTTCGAGTCCGGCGGCATCCTCGTGGTCGGCCCCTCCGCGGCCTACACGGCCTACATCGAGCGGGTGCTCCCCTCGCTCGGCGAGGAGTCGGTGACCATGCGCTCCCTCGGTGACGTCGTCGAGGGCGTCACCGCGGCGCGTCTCGACACCCCGGCGGCCGCAGCCGTGAAGGGGTCGCTGCGCATGCGCCGCGTCCTCTCGCGCGCCTGCCACGACGCCGTGCCGGACGCGCCCACCCAGTTCCGCGCCTTCGTGGCCGGGCGCGCCATCCGGCTCGAGGCCCCGGTGCTGGACCGCATCCGCGCGCAGGTCCTGCGCAACCACCACCGCAACCTCGCCGTTCCCGCCGTCACCAGGGCTCTCGCGGAGGCGGCGTGGGCCTCCCACCGCGAGGGCGACCGCGACGAGTTCCTCGACCACTTCGAGGACCACCTCGAGGTAGAGGCGTTCCTCAAGCAGTGGTGGCCGCAGGTCGACGCCCGCGAGGTGCTGCTCTGGATGACCGACAGCGCCCGGGTGCGTCGCTACGGCCAGGGCGTCCTCGCCCCGGGTGAGGCCGAGCTGCTCGCCGACTCCTTCGCCACGGCCCTCGAGACCGGCGAGTGGTCGGTGGCCGACGTCGCCCTCATCGACGACCTGGCCAGCCGCCTCGGCACGATCCAGGACGAGCCGGCCGAGGAGCGGGGCTTCTACGAGATCGAGGAGCTCGACGACCTGGCGCAGTACGGAGTCGCGGAGGTGCGCGCCACCCGCCAGGGCGCCGCCCCGGCCGCGGTCGGCCACGTGCAGCGGGCGCACGACCCCCGTACGCGCCTGATGCACGGCCGCATCGGCGGACCGGAGGAGTACGCGCACGTTCTCGTCGACGAGGCGCAGGACCTCTCACCCATGCAGTGGCGGATGCTCGGGCGCCGCGGGCGCTACTCGTCGTGGACGGTCGTCGGCGACGCCGCCCAGGCGTCCTGGCCCGACGCAGCCGAGGCGGCCAGGGCCCGCGCCGAGGCGTTCGGCTCCCAGGAGCGGCGCCTCTTCCACATGGACACCAACTACCGCAACGCCCGGGAGATCTTCGACTACGCCGCCGAGGTGGTCCGTGCCGCGGTGCCCGACGCCGACATCCCGGCCGCGGTGCGCGAGACCGGCGTCCAGCCGGTGGAGGCAGCTGTCGCCGCCGACTCCGTGCTGCGGGCCGCCCGGGCCGAGGTGGACCGCTGGCTCGACGAGGTCGAGGGGTCGATCGCAGTGGTCACTCCTGCATTGCATGCCGCCGGGCTCGCCTCACTGGCCGGAGCGGGGTCGGGCCGGGTGCAGGTCATCGACCCCATGTCGACCAAGGGCCTGGAGTACGACGCCACCGTGATCGTGGACCCCGAGGAGATCACCGCCGAGTCGCCCGGCGGGGTGCGCGTGCTCTACGTCGCCCTGACCCGCGCGGCCCACCGGATGTCCGTGGTCCGGGTGCACTGACCCCGAATCTCTGACCCCGGGTCCGGGCCCGGGCCTCGGTCCTGCCTCCCTGTCGGGGAGGGCCCGGCGGCGGCCGCCTGATCGACCCCGCCTGTGACTGGTGGGACGGGACGTGACCCGCGTCGCCTTGTGCTCGAAATGTTCGGCCGAACGGACTACGTCATCGTCATGAGTTCTCTCCTGCCTTTACGTTTTCTTTACTAATACTTTGCCTCTAACAGACACGCACTAGACCGGATCGAGGGGGATCGGAACGGTCGCGGGTCACGGAGGGGAAGTGTCATGGGAACGTTCTCGGGACTCACCGCACGACGTCGAGGCGGGGCCGCCCTGGTCGCCGCCGTCGTGGCGGCCATGGTGCTCACGCCGGTGCAGTCCGTGTGGGCCGCCGACCTCGGCGGCTTCGAGATCGACGGCAACCTGACCCCGGCGGCCGGCGGCCCCACCGACTGGTCCGGCCTCGGCAGCACGGCCTGCGTCGTGGACGGGGTCGCCGACGCCACCGGCTACAAGGGCGCAGAGAGCTCGGACGTCGACTCGTGGGCAGGTGAGTCCGTGGCCACCGGCAAGACCGACATCGCCGCGATCCAGACCTTCTCCCAGGTGGACCAGACCGGGCACCAGTGGACCTACGTCGCGGTCCAGCGCGCCACCACCGAGGGATCGACCTACTTCACCTTCGAGTACAACCAGAAGCCCAACCACCAGAGCCGCCCGGGCGGCAACGGCAAGCCGGCCTCGGTGCCCACCCGCACGACCGGTGACCTGCGCCTGATGTTCCAGCAGCAGGGCAACGCCCAGAGCGAGGTCCTCGGCAAGATCGTCGTCGACGGCATGGACCGCTGGGTCGGCGGCCAGTGGGTCGCCCAGACCATCACACCGAGCGCCATCGCCGGCCTGTCCAACACCGCCGCCGTCGCCGGCCTGTGCGGCTCGGCCCAGGCCGCGCCCGGCGCCTTCATGGAGGTCGCGCTCGACCTCACCGTGCTCGGCATGGAGCCCGGCTGCGAGAGCGCCGGCTTCGGCACCTTCAACGTCCGCAGCCGCCAGTCGCCGTCGATCAGCTCCGAGATGTCCGACGTCGCCACGGGCACCACCCACGTGCTGCCGAACTGCGGCCGCGCCACCATCACCAAGCGCGGACCTTCCGGCCAGGTGGTCGGCGACGCCGGCCTGCGCTTCGAGATCTCACCGGACCCCCGCGACGGGGTCGGCACGGCATACGTCAACGACAACGTGGCCACCGACCTCGCCGGCAACGAGGTCGCTGACGCGGACGACCGCGCCGGTTACGTCGCCTTCACCACCTCGCGCTTCGGCGTCTACACGGTCACGGAGGTCGCTCCCCCGGCCGGCTACCTGCTGCCGGGCGACACGTCCACCACCGTCACCATCGCGCGCTACAGCGACGTGCCCGTCGAGGTCGTCGACCCGCTCGGCACCGGCACGGTGCTCAAGGTCGACGCGACCACCGGCGACCCGCTCGGCGGGGCGGAGTTCACCTTCACCAAGACGCAGGACCCCTACAAGGACACCGCCATCACGGTGCGCGACAACGGTGAGGGCGACCTCGACCCGCGCGCCGGCTACGTCAAGGCGGGCGGGCTCTACACCGGCGACTGGCGGGTCGTCGAGACCGACGCCCCGGCCGGCTACCTGCTCGACGGCGACGCGCAGACCCTGACGGTGTCGCACGAGACACCCGACCCCGTGTTGGCCCGCGCCTTCGAGAACCGGCAGAACGGCCAGCTCGTCTGGGCCAAGGTCGGCGAGGACGAGCAGACCCGTCTGGCCGGCGCACGCTTCCGGCTCGACCGCCTGGAGGGGGTCCAGGTGGTCGAGTCGGTGACCGTGACCGACAACGCCGGTCGCGACACCGATCCCGACACCGGCGAGTTCCGGGTCAGCGGGCTGGTCTTCGGCACGTGGCGCGTCACCGAGACCGAGGCACCCGAGGGCTACCTCGCGGCGCCGGCGAGGACCCTGGAGCTGTCGGCGCAGAGCCACACCGTCACGTTCTCGTTCGTCAACACCGAGAACGGCCAGGTCACCTGGCGCAAGGTCGACGAGTTCGGCACCGTGCTCGACGGCGCCGCCTTCACGCTCTCGCGCACCGGGCAGTCGGTGGTCGTCACCGACAACACCGGCGCCGCCGGCTACACCGGCCGCGACACCAACCCCGAGCCCGGCCACTTCGCCGTCACGGGTCTCGACTTCGGCACCTGGACGCTCACCGAGACCACCGTGCCCCAGGGGTATGCCGGGGGCGCACCCGAGCAGGTCACCGTCACCGCCGGCGCGGCCACCGTCGACGTCGGCGACGTCGTGAACACCCAGGACGGCCGGGTCAGCTGGACCAAGGTCGGCGAGGACGGCGCCCCGCTCGCGGGTGCCGAGTTCACCGTGGCCACCGGCGCCGGGGCGAAGACCCAGACCATCCACGTCACCGACAACACCGGCCAGAGCGGCTACGACGGGGCCGACGCAGACGCCCGCGCCGGCCGGTTCGCGCTGGAGGGCCTCGACTTCGGCGACTGGACGCTGACCGAGACCGTGGCCCCGCTGGGCTGGACCGGCCTCGCAACGCCCATCCCGTTCACGGTCTCCGCCGACGACCAGACCGTCGGCCTCGGATCGATCCGCAACACGATGAACGGGCGCCTGGCCTGGTCGAAGGTCGGCGAGGACGGGGCCCCGCTCGCGGGCGCCACGTTCACCCTGACCCTGGGCGGCCAGACCGTCAGCGTGCCCGACTTCACCGGCCAGGCCGGCTACCAGGGGGCCGACACCAACCCGGCCGTGGGCGTCTTCGCCGTCGCGGGCCTCGACTTCGGCACCTGGACCCTCACCGAGACCGTGGTGCCCACCGGCCACAAGGGCATCGAGCCGCGCACCGTCGAGGTCGTCGCGTCGGCGACCCCGATCCTGCTCGGAGCCATCGAGAACACCGAGGACGGGCGGGTCACCTGGAGCAAGGTCGGCGAGCACGATGAGCTGCTCGGCGGCGCGGTCTTCACGCTGACCTCGTCGGACCGGACCGGCGCCCAGAGCCTCGTCGTGGTCGACAACACCGGCCAGGGTGGCTACCAGGGCGCCGACACCGACCCCGCCGCCGGCCGGTTCGCCGTGGCCGGGCTCGACTTCGGCACCTGGACGCTCACCGAGACCACCGCCCCCTCGGGGTACGCCGGTGGCGCAGCGGTGCAGTTCACCGTCACCGCAGAGGACAGCTCTCACGCGGTGGGCGCGGTCCGCAACACCGAGGACGGGCGCATCGTCTGGCGCAAGGTCGACGAGCACGACGCGCCCCTCGCCGGCGCCGGCTTCACCCTCACCCTCGAGGTGCCGGGCACCCGGGCGGGGCAGGTCGTCGCCGTCCCCGACAACGCCGGCCGGCCGGGCTACGAGGGCGCCGACACCGACGAGCGCGCCGGGTGGTTCTCGGTCGCCGGGCTCGACTTCGGCACCTGGACCCTGTCGGAGACCACGGTGCCGTCCGGCTACGCGAAGGCGGCCGACCGGCAGGTGACGATCACCGCGCAGGACAGCCGGCACGAGGTCACGATCGTCAACAGCACCAACGGCATCCTCACCTGGACCAAGGTCGGCGAGGGCGGTGAGCCCCTCACGGGCGCGCTGTTCGAGCTCTCCATGGGCGAGCAGCTGCTGGAGGTCGAGGACAACACCGGTCAGACCGGCTACGACGGCTGGGACCGCGACCCGGCCCCCGCGGCCTACAAGGTCGTCGGCCTGGACTTCGGTCCCTGGACGCTGACCGAGACCCGGGCGCCCACGGGCTACACCGCCGGTGCGCCGCGGACCGTCACCGTCGACGCGGGCACCCCCGTCGCCACCTTCGGCGCCGTGCAGAACACCGAGGACGGACGCCTGGCCTGGAGCAAGGTGGGGGAGGACGGCACGCCGCTGGCCGGCGCCGGCTTCACCCTGACCATGCCCGGCCAGAGCGTCGTCGTCGACGACTTCACCGGCCAGGCCGGCCACGAGGGCCGCGACCGCGACCCCGACGCCGGCGAGTTCCTGGTCGACGGGCTCGACTTCGGCACCTGGACGCTGACGGAGACGACGGTGCCCTCCGGGTATGCCGCGGGGCCGGCCGTGACCGTGCACCTGCCCCGATCGGTCAGCATCCTGCGCCTTGCGGACATCGAGAACACCGAGAACGGCCTGGCGTCGTGGACCAAGGTCGGCGAGGACGGGCGGCCCCTCGCGGGAGCCGGCTTCACCCTCACACAGGACGAGCAGCGCATCGTGGTCGACGACTTCGCGGGACAGGCTGGGTACGCCGGTCCGGACACCGACCCCGACGCCGGCGAGTTCGCGGTGCACGGCCTGGACTTCGGCACCTGGACACTGACCGAGACCACCGTGCCGGTGGGCTACGCGGGGGCGGCGGCGCTGACCTTCACGGTCGACGGCGACGACAGCAGCGCCCAGATCGGGTCGGTCGTCAACAACGAGGACGGACGCCTCGGCTGGAGCAAGGTCGACGGGAACGGTGCGGCGCTCGGCGGGGCGGTGTTCCGGCTGAGCCTGGGTGACCAGCACCTCGAGGTGGCCGACAACCTTGGCCAGAGCGGCTACACCGGCCGCGACGAGGACCCCGCCGCAGGCGAGTTCGCCGTCTCCGGTCTGGACTTCGGCACCTGGACGCTGGTCGAGACGCGGGCTCCGGCGGGCTACCTCCTCGACGAGGAGAGCCGCCAGGTCGAGGTCGGGGCCAGCGCCGCAGCCGCAGACGCGGGGGTGTTCGTCAACGTCGCGGTCCGAGGCCCCGTGCCCCAGGCCCCGGCTCTGCCGGCCACGCCGAGCGGTTCGCCGTCACTCGCCTACACCGGCGTCGACGGGCTGCCGCAGCTGATGGGTGCGGCTGCGCTGCTCCTGGTGCTCGGCACCGGGCTGTGGCGGGTCGCCGGGCGCCGGGAGGTCTGAGCAGCAGAGGCCGTGGGCCCGGCCTCCTCCGGTGGTGACCGGAGCCGACTGGGTCAGCAGGGGTCGCCCCCTGGGGGTGGGAGGCGAGGCGCCGGGGGCGCCGACCACCAGGTCGGCGCCCCCGGTGCTGTTCGCGGTCGCAGGGTCGGGCTCAGGACGGCTTGGACCGACTCGGACCGGCTGCGGCCAGCTCGGACAGCCGGGACCGCCAGTGGGCGGCCACGGTCTCGGAGAAGTGGGCGGCGCCGTCCCTCAGCTCACGGAGCAGCCGGTCGCGCTCGGCCTCCGCCGCCGCGACGACCTCGCCCGGGTACCCGAGGGCCACCCGGTGCAGCGCGAACTCGTCCTCGTCATCGACGAAGACCCCTCCGTCGAACCGCTCGATGACGTCGAGGTCGAGGTCGATGGCGCTCAGTTCCGAGTCCTGCAGGGCCGGGGTGGTCGCGACGTCGACGTAGAGCCGCCAGGCGTAGTCAGCCACCGGCTCGTAGAACGTCGCGGCGAAGCCGCGGTCGCGCGGGAAGAGGCCGACCTGGCGGCCGTGGGACACGAACTCCGTGCCGGGACGGGTCCAGCGGGTGCCGGGAAGCCAGCCGGTCCACCAGCCGTGTTCGTCCTCCCCCAGCCAGACCACGTCCGCCGACCAGTGGTCAGCGCCGCCCCACTTGCGGAAGCGGACCCGCACCGGATCGCCCGGCGCCAGCGCGTCGGGACCGGAGACGATCCGGTCGCTCACCAGTCCCGGTCAGTCACCGAGGAGGGAGTGACGGCTGATGATCTGGTCACGGCCGGGGCCGACGCCGATCGCCGAGACCCGGGTCCCGATGAGCTCCTCGACGCGCAGGACGTACTGCTGGGCGTTCTTGGGCAGCTCCTCGAAGCTGCGGCAGTCGGAGATGTCCTCCTGCCAGCCGTCGAGCTCCTCGTAGACCGGCACCGCGTGGTGGAAGTCGGTCTGGTTCACCGGCATCTCGTCGTGACGGACGCCGTCGACGTCGTAGGCCACGCAGACCGGGACCTTCTCCAGGCCGGTCAGCACGTCGAGCTTGGTGATGACGAAGTCGGTGACGCCGTTGATCCGCGTGGCGTAACGGCCCACGACGGTGTCGACCCAGCCGCAGCGACGCGGGCGACCGGTGGTCGTGCCGTACTCGGCGCCGGTCTTGCGCAGGAACTCGCCCTGGTCGTCGTGCAGCTCGGTCGGGAACGGGCCCTCGCCCACGCGGGTCGAGTAGGCCTTGAGGATCGCGATGACACGGTCGATGCGGGTCGGCGGGATGCCCGAGCCCGTGCAGGCACCGCCCGAGGTCGCGTTCGAGGAGGTGACGAACGGGTAGGTGCCGTGATCGACGTCGAGCAGGGTTGCCTGACCGGCCTCCATGAGCACGGTCCTGCCCTCGTTCAGCGCCTGCTCGAGCACCAGGGAGGTGTCGGCGACCATGGGACGCAGCCGCGCGGCATACCCGAGCAGCTCCTCGAGCACCTCGTCGACCTCGATGGCGCGGCGGTTGTAGATCTTGGCGAGGACCTGGTTCTTGAATTCCAGGGCTGCCTCGACCTTCTGGCGCAGGATCTTCTCGTCGAAGAGGTCCTGCACCCGGATGCCGGTGCGCGACATCTTGTCGGCGTAGGTGGGGCCGATGCCGCGGCCGGTGGTGCCGATCTTCCGCGAGCCGAGGAAGCGCTCGTTGACCTTGTCGAGCACCCGGTTGTAGGGCGCGATGATGTGGGCGTTGGCGCTGACGAGCAGGCGCGAGGTGTCGACTCCACGGGCCTCGAGGCCGTCGATCTCCTCGAACAGCACGGCGAGGTCGATGACGACGCCGTTGCCGATGACCGGGGTGCAGGTCGGGGTGAGGATGCCGGACGGCAGCAGGTGCAGGGCGTACTTCTCACCCTCGATGACGATGGTGTGTCCGGCGTTGTTGCCGCCGTTGAACTTCACGACGTAGTCGACGGCACTGCCCAGCAGGTCGGTCGCCTTGCCCTTGCCCTCGTCGCCCCACTGGGCTCCCACCAGCACGATTGCCGGCATGGCTACACCTTCTCCTCAGGTCGCGGCTGCGGTCACAGCACAGGCCCCAGTCGTGCGTGTGCACGGGGGCCCGTACCTCGGAAGGCTACCGGTCGGGCGCTGCACGGCCCAAGCCGTCTCGCGCGGCGGGCGTCAACGCGTGCGTGGCTTGGGCACGCGCGCGGGCCGGAGCAGGCCACTGTCCGCGACGGCGAGGCCGAGCTGGAACCGGGTCTCGGCGTCGTGCCGCGCCATGAGCACAGCGATCCTCCTGCGCACGGTGCGCAGGCTGCACCCGAGGTGGCGGGCGATGGCCTCGTCCTTGAGCCCGGCGCCGAGCAGCCTGAGCATCTCGAGGTCGACGTCGCTGCCCATGCCGCCGCCGTCAGGCACGGGCAGCGCCTGCTCGAAGACCCGCTCGAACAGGGCGGTGAACGCCTGCACCAGCATGGGGTCGCGGATGAGCACGTAGTTGGAGCCGGCGTCCCCCCACTCCGCCACCGCCATGACCGCCGTGTCGCCGAAGACCGCGAAGTCGGTGGGCGGCTGGAGGCAGATCCGCTGCACCTCGCCCGCCCGCGCCCAGGCGTCGATGCGGCTGCGGGTCTCGGGTCGGTGATAGGCGCTCATCGGGTAGATGCCGCGCTGCACCCTCCCCTGGGCGAGCCGCCGGGTGGCGGCCTCGACGATCTCCGGTTCGAGCCCCGGCCCCACGTCGAGGTCGACGACGCAGTGGCGCAGGGGACCGTCGGTGCCCGCGACCAGGCGCTCGACGATCGTGGGGGCGAGGTCGGCGGCCACGGGCTCCCACACCGGGGCGGCCCGCTCGGAGGCCGGCTGCTCGTGCAGCTTGCTGAGCTTCAGCAGGGCGTTCCCGATCTCGGCGAGCTCGAGCCGCCGGCGCTCGGCCCGCCGCACCTCCCGCTCGAGCACCTGGTGAAGGGTCTGGAGGGGGTCGGTCACGAGGAACTCGGGATCGGGCGCGGGGGTGTAGTCGTCCTCCACCGGTCAGCCTCTTTCGCCAGCACTCCCACAGACGGTCCACAGGATTCATGACATGTTATGGCCAATGGCACTTTCGTGACCGCCTGCAAGCGCTTGCAGTGTGCATCATGGGCGGTGTCGCGCGGTCACGGGGACGACGAGGTCGCGGCACAGAGCGGGCACATGGGGGCCGCTCGACCGCAGGGGGCGAAGCCGGGGGGCCTGGATCGTAAAGGTCCGGCCCCCCGGCTTCACCATGTGTTGTGACAGCGCCTGCCTGAGCCTGCAGGCTCAGGCCTTCACAGACCGAGCTCGTCGGCGGCCTCCGGCGAGGAGTCGCGCAGGAACTGCCGGCACCGCTGCTCCTCGTCGACCTCGCCGATCGCGCCGGCAGCCTTGGACAGCGCCGCGAGCGCACGGAGGAACCCGCGGTTCGGCTCGTGCGACCACGGCACCGGCCCCTGGCCGCGCCACCCCGAGCGCCGCAGCGCGTCCAGGGCGCGGTGGTAGCCGGTGCGCGCGTAGGCGTAGCCCTCGACGGTGCGCCCGTCCTCGAGCGCATCCTCGGCCAGGGTGGCCCACGCCAGCGACGAGGTGGGGTATGCCGCGGCCACCTGGTCCGGGGCCACGCCCTGTTCCAGCCGGTCGGCTGCCGGGTCCTCGGGCAGGCGGGTGGGCGGGATGCCGAGCAGGTTCTCCGACGGGGTCACGAACGCCGCCTACTTGCCGGAGGTGCCGGCGCTGCGGAGGTTCTGGCAGGCCTCGACGACGCGCTGGGCCATGGCCGCCTCGGCCTCCTTGCCCCAGGCGCGCGGGTCGTACTGCTTCTTGTTGCCGACCTCGCCGTCGATCTTGAGCACGCCGTCGTAGTTCTTGAACATGTAGCCGGCCACCGGGCGGGTGAACGCGTACTGGGTGTCGGTGTCGATGTTCATCTTCACCACGCCGTAGTCGACCGCCGCACCGATCTCCTCCGCGGTCGAGCCCGAACCGCCGTGGAAGACGAGGTCGAACGGGCGCTCACCCTCGCCGAGGCCCTTGGCCTTGACCACGGCCTCCTGGGCGGCCTTGAGGATCTCCGGGCGGAGCTTGACGTTGCCGGGCTTGTAGACGCCGTGGACGTTGCCGAAGGTCAGCGCGGTCATGTAGCGGCCGTTGTCGCCGAGGCCGAGGGCCTCGACCGTGGCGATGGCGTCCTCGGGGGTCGAGTAGAGCTTCTCGTCGATGGCGCCGACGATGCCGTCCTCCTCGCCACCCACGACGCCGACCTCGATCTCGAGGATCACGTTTGCAGCCTTGCAGGCGTCGAGCAGGTCACGGGCGATCTCGAGGTTCTCCTCGAGCGGCACGGCCGAGCCGTCCCACATGTGCGACTGGAACCACGGGGTGCCGCCGGCCTTGACGCGCTCGGTGGACGCGGCGAGCAGCGGACGGACGAAGCCGTCGAGCTTGTCCTTGGGACAGTGGTCGGTGTGGAGCGCGATGTTGACGTCGTAGTTCTTGGCGACCTCGTGGGCGAAGGCGGCGAACGCCAGAGAGCCCGTCACCATGTCCTTGACCGTGGGGCCGCTGAGGTACTCGGCGCCGCCCGTCGAGACCTGGATGATGCCGTCGCTGCCGGCCTCGGCGAACCCGCGGATGGCCGCGTTCAGGGTCTGGCTGGAGGTGACGTTGATGGCCGGGTACGCGAAGGAGCCCTTCTTCGCGCGATCCAGCATGTCGGCATACACCTCTGGGGTGGCGATGGGCATGGGTCTCTCCTCTTTGAGATCGGAAGGTCGCGGTGCGCAGCTTCGGCCCCGATCTTTCCATGCCTCGCCGGGGCGCGCGTAGGGGCCGTCCGGCTCTACGCGTGGTCGGTCGCGGCCTCGGCGTCGGCGGTCGCCGGGTCGAGCACGTAGGGCGTCGTGGTGGAGACCTGGTGCAGGCCGGCGCGCTCGAGGATCGGCCGCGAGTGCGGCGAGGCGTCGACGCGCAGGAACCGGTGGCCGTGGTCGAGCGCGAGCCGGGCGCGGTGGGCCACGGTGGCGCGGTAGAGGCCGCGGCGCCGCCAGTCCGGGTGGGTGGCGCCGCCCCACAGGCCGGCGAAGTCGCTGTCCTCGACCATCCGCAGCCACGACGCGCAGAGCACCGGGCCGTCGGGCGACTCCTCGACGAGGCAGCCGTGCACGAGGTCGGGGCGGGCCCGCATCTCCTCACCGAACCGCAGCGTGATCCAGCGGGTCCCGGGCCAGACGAGGTCGTGGAGGTCGGCGATCCGCTCGAGGTCGCGCTCGAGGTCGGGGCCCACCTCGACCGCCCGCACCCGCACCCCGGGCGGCAGCTCGACGTCGACGGCGACCACCTCGGCGTCACCGAGGATGAGCGCCTCGAGCTCCTCCGGCACGAACCCGGCCGCCGCCAGCCGGTTGCCGAGGTCGGCAGGCGAGTCGTACCCGTACGTCTTCCACTCCACCCGCTGCCCGCGGTCGCGGAAGAAGTCGCGCTGGCGGGCGATCACGGCATCCGGGTCGTCGCCGAGCCCTTCGGGGGTCTCGATCATCGCGCCGGGCGTGGTGGGGTCGGCCGGGTAGTTGCGATGCACCAGGCCATCGCGCTCGACGACGTTGCCCTCCTCGGCGTCGCGGTCGCGCAGGCGGATCTGCTGGTGGAAGGCATCGAGCAGCTCGTCAGAGGTCACGCGGGCCATCCCATCGCAGCAGCCTGACCTCGGCCAGCATTTCTGTTCGGCTGGCACTTTCTGTTCGGCCAGCACGGTTGTCCGGCATTCTTTCCCCCGTCGTACACCCGCCGGGCGGGTTCGGGACGTCAAGAGGGGCATGGAGGGGACGGTGGAGGACTTCGAGCGCTTCGTGCAGGCGCGCTCGGTCGGGCTGCTCCGCACGGCCTACCTGCTGACGGGAGACCGGCACCTCGCGGAGGACCTCCTGCAGGACTGCCTGAGCCGTCTCGCCCAGCACTGGGAGTCGGTGCAGCGGCAGGGCAACCCCGAGGCCTACGCCCGGCGGGCGCTCTACCACCGTGCCGTGGACGGCTGGCGGGCTCGCCGCCGACGCCCCACCCTCGTGGCTCCGGCGGCCGAGGACACCGTCCACCGCGCAGACACCGCGGACCAGTTCGCCGACAGCGACCAACGCCTGCTGTTGAAGGACGCGCTTGCCCGGCTGACCCCCAAGCAGCGCGCTGTGCTGGTGCTGCGTTTCTACGAGGACCGCACCGAGACCGAGACGGCAGCGATCCTGGGCTGGTCGGTCAGCACGGTGAAGACCTCCACCCGGGGGGCCCTGGCTCGACTGCGCGCCACCGCTCCTGAGCTGGCCGACCTCTGGGTCGGCACCCACGCAAAGGTGGCGGCGCGATGAGCAGGACACTGACAGAGGCCTTCGACGAGCTCGCCGAGGAGGTCCAGCCCACGGACGTCGGACGCGACCTGGCCGGCGTGGCCTGGCGGCAGGGACGGCGTCGACGCCTCCGCTCGCGCGCTGGCCGCACGGCTGCGGTGGCGGCCGCGGCGGCCGCGGCGGCCGCCGTGGTCGCCGTAGTGGTCCTGGGAGCGCCCAGCGCTCTGCAGCAACCAGTGCCACCCGCTGGTGATGGCGCGACGGTCGGTCACCCGCAGCGCATCGGCCGGCCCCTGGTTCCCCAGCTGGTCCGCCAGCTCCCCGAGCGTGGCAGCGCGCTGGCCGGTGTGGCCTTCGCCGCGCACGAGCTCGGCGTGGGCCTCCGGGGCGCCTGGTATGCCGTGGGCCAGGAGGGCGAGCTGTGGGACCTGCCGATCCAGCGCTTCTTCCTGGCAGCGACGGTTCCCGCGATCTCCCCTGACGGACGTCGCATCGCCTACTCCGACGAGCCGTCCGGGCGCTACGTCATCCGTGACGTCGTCACGGGACAGCTCACGCGGTTCCCCACCGTGGGAGCCATGCAGCTGTCCGGAGCCGACGAGGCCGGGGAGCCAGCTGCTCCGCCATACCGCACCGCCTTCCAGACCCCTGCGTACTTCTCCCCCGACGGCA
This sequence comes from Knoellia sp. 3-2P3, assembly GCF_029223115.1. Classification (NCBI taxonomy): domain Bacteria; kingdom Bacillati; phylum Actinomycetota; class Actinomycetes; order Micrococcales; family Intrasporangiaceae; genus Knoellia; species Knoellia sp. 3-2P3. Next base: position 845,338 of record NZ_JARGZE010000001.1, on the reverse strand, counting down.
CCCGGGTGGCGGTGCGTGCCTACGCCGGGAAGGCGGCGGCTCCCCTGCTCCTGGTGCTGGGTGATGACGGCTCGCTGCGTGAGGTGCCCCTGGCCGAGGAGCTCACCCTCGCCGGGTGGCTCGACGACGACGAGATCCTCGTCCTGCGCCCCCTAGGGCTCGCCGTCAGCGGTGGCGCCGAGGCGCTCGTGCCCGAGCGCCTGACCCTCGACGGACGGCGGACTCCCCTGGCACGGCTGAGCGGGGAGGGTGCGGCCGTCGCCGCGGCGTCCCTCGACCAGTGGAGCCCGTCGCTCTCACCGGACCGGCGGGCGTTGCTGCTGGCAGTCGATCCCACCGGCGCAGATGCAGTGGGGCCGGAGGGTCCCGGGCGCCGCATCATCACCTTCGACCTCGCGAGCGGGGCCCAGCAGACGAACACCTGGACCCCTGCCGACCAAGCCGACAAGCCCTATGCGGTCGGGACACCGGTCGAGTGGCAGGACGGCACCTGGGTGCTCCCCCGCCTCGAGGCCGAGGGGCTGAGGCTCGGCCCCGAGGGTGTCGCCGACCCGTCCCGCGCGCTGGTGGTCACCGACCCACGGCTCCACCTCACCCGGCTCGACCTCGCTGACGACGCACTCTCCGGACCGACCCACACCAGCATCTGGGGCACGTCCGTCTCGACGCTGTCGTGGCGGTGGCCCGAGGCCGGCCTCGTCGCCGGCGGCGTCGGACTGGTCGTCCTGCTGTGGCTGCGTCGACGGCACCGCGTCAGGTCTCGCACACAGGCTGGTTGAAGACGTGGCGGCGCACCCAGGCGTGCATCGCGACGGCAGCGGCCGCCCCGGCGTTGATGGAGCGCGTCGAACCGAACTGCGCGATGTCGAGCACGGCGACGCACACCTCACGCATCGCCGGTGACAGCCCGGGCCCCTCCTGACCGAAGACGAGCACGCACTCGCGCGGCAGGTCGAAGGTCTCCAGCGGCACCGAGCCGGGCAGGTTGTCGATGCCGATGAGCGGTATGCCGCGTCCGTCGCCTCCCGCCGCGGCCGCCCAGGCCACCAGGTCGGCCACCTCGGGGTGGTGGTGCTCGTGCTGGTAACGGTCGGTGACCATGGCGCCCCGCCGGTTCCAGCGTCGCTTGCCGACGATGTGGAAAGCCTTGGCGTTGAAGGCGTTTGCCGTGCGGATCACCGACCCGATGTTGAAGTCGTGGCCCCAGTTCTCCACGGCGACGTGGAAGTCGTGGCGGTGGGTGTCGAGGTCGGCAACGATCGCCCCGAGCCTCCAGTACCGGTACCGGTCGACGACGTTGCGACTGTCGCCGTTGCGCAGCAGGTCGGGGTCGTAGCGCTCGTCGTCCGGCCAGGGACCCGGCCACGGGCCGACTCCAACTCGGTTGTCCTCATCGGTCACGACCACCACGATGGCAGGCATGCCCGAGACACCGCGGAAGCACCCTGACATGTGGGTCGAGCCGGACGCCGACCCACGCCATCCCTTCGAGAACGTGCCCAAGGACGAGCGCGGCACCTACGCCGACTACCTGCGGCACTACCGCCTCACCCTCGAGATGAAGTGCGAGGGGCTGAGCCCGGAGCAGATGGCCACGCGATCCGTGCCGCCGTCGACGATGTCCCTCCTGGGGCTGGTGCGGCACATGGCGGAGGTCGAGCGCTCGTGGTTCCGCCGGGTGCTGTCCCAGGAGGACGCCCCCCGGCTCTGGGGCCCGCGGCGCTCCGACGCCGACTGGGACGGCGCGGTCGGCGACGCCGAGTGTGTCGAGGAGGCGTGGAAGACGTGGCGTGAGGAGGTCGCGTTCGCCGAGCAGTGGGTGCGCGGCAACCCCGACATGGCGCTGGAAGTCACCCACCACGGGGACACGGTCAGCGCGCGCGACGTGCTGGTCCACATGGTCGAGGAGTACGCGCGACACTGCGGGCACGCCGACCTGCTCCGCGAGTGCATCGACGGACGCACCGGCCAGTAGGGCTCAGCCGCCGAGCTCCTCGAAGAGGGTGAGCTGGATGCCGCCGGGCGTCTCGAGGCGCGAGTTGAGCGAGTTCCACGGCGTCAGGGTGGGCTCGGCGACCAGCTCGGCACCGGACTCCACCGCGCGGGTCGTCGTGCCGGCGGCGTCGGTGACCTCGAGGGCGAGGCGGAACTTCGGGCTGACCCGCCGACCGACCTCCAGCTGGTCGATGAGCTCCACCTGGGCGGTGTTGCACAGCTCGAGCGTGGCCCGGCCGGCGTCGAGGATCATCACCTCGGCCCCGCCCTCGCTCTCGACGCGCAGCTCGACCGGCAGGCCGAGGGTGTCGCGGTAGAAGGCCACCGCCTGCTCGTAGTCCTCGGCATGCACGGTGAGCCGCAGCTGCCGGACCCCGTCGGGCGAGGGTGCCTGTCCCATGCGCAGGCCAACCGCCGTGCAGGCGCACACATTCCTTCAGGGCATGGTGGGGAGTCCGAGATCCGCGTCAGCCGGCGTCCTCGGCCGCCCAGCGCTTGGCGGACTCCAGCTCTGAGAGGCGAAACGCGCGAGCCTGCCCTGGCCACACGACGCTGAAGGCCTTGACCGCAGGTCCTGCCCACCCCGCATCGGTGACGATCGCCATCCGCTCGAACGACGCCGGGTGCCGCGCGCCCAGCTTCAGGTCCTCCCAGACCGCGTCCCCCTCGTAGTCGTCGAACTTCGGTCCGAGGACATAGACCAGGCGAACCTTGCCGTGCTCGTGGATGGCCTTCTCGACTGCGGGCACGATGACCTTCTGGTAGTCCTCCTTCTCGACATCGTCGACCGCCTCGAGCCCGAGGACCCCGGCGGGCATGTCATGGAGAATGCGGATCACGTCTCCCACTGTCCTCAGGCTCGGGGGACGGTGTCAATGGCAAGCGGAACGGTCACAGCGTGGCCGATGACATGGCTACCGTCGGCCGCTGAGGGCGAGGATTCCCGCGGTCGCGGCCCGGCGGCATACCCTTGGGCACGTGATGCACTCTCTCGGCCCGGACTGGATGGACCCCCAATGGCTGCTCAAGGAGTTCGGCGACCAGTTCTTCTGGGTGAGCGCGGCGATCGTCTTCATCGAGTGCGGGCTGCTGTTCCCCATCCTCCCCGGTGACTCGCTGCTCTTCGCCGTCGGCCTGTTCATCGCCGAGGGCTCGATCGACGTCAACATCGGGGTCGCCTGCGCGATCCTGACCGCGGCGGCCTTCCTGGGGAACATCACCGGCTACGAGATCGGCCGTGCCATCGGGGCGCCGCTCTACGAGCGTGAGGGCCGCTTCATCAAGAAGAAGTACTTCGACGACACCCACGCCTTCTTCGAGAAGCACGGTGCGAAGGCCCTGATCATCGGCCGCTTCGTGCCGATCGTGCGGACCTTCATCACAGTGGTGGCCGGCGTCAGCCGCATGGACCGCCGCCACTTCTTCGTCTGGAGCGGCGTCGGCGCGCTGCTCTGGGCCACCGGCATCACCCTGCTCGGATACTTCCTCGGCAACGCGTTCCCGGCGCTCAAGGAGCACCTCGAGCTCGCGATCCTCGCCATCGTCGCCGTGTCGGTCGTGCCGATGATCTTCGAGTTCGTCCGGGCCAAGAGCGCTGCCCGGGTGGCGATCGAGGAGACCGAGGAGGTCGTCGAGGACCTCATGGAGGGCCGCGACTGACCCGTCGTCCCACCCCATCGCACCCCGTCCCGAGCGGCGCACCGGCACAGCGGACTACTGCAAACGACGCCCCCGTGTGCCGTCCCTGACTAGCCCGCGTGGCGGTCCCCGGGCGCCCGCGCGGCGAGAAGAGTGGTGCGACCGGCACATCGCCGTGCCACTCACGGGGGAGGACAACGATGAGGAGACTGCTCGCCGCGGCCGCCGCGGGGATCACCATCGGCGCCTTGGCCGTCGCTGCGCCGGCCCAGGGCGTCACCGCCACCACCACGACCGCCCCCGCGGCGACCGGCTACGTCCCGCCGGCGCCCACCTGGGGCGACTGCGTCGACCAGCTCCTGAAGGACTTCGGAGCCGAGTGCGCCATGGTCAGCGTGCCGCTCGACTACGACCGCCCCAAGGGCGAGAAGATCCAGCTGGCCGTCTCCCGCATGCGCCACACGTCACCGGCCTCGGAGTACCAGGGCGTCATGCTGGTCAACCCCGGTGGTCCGGGCGGCTCGGGGCTCATCTACTCGGTGCTCCAGCGGATCGTCCCCGACGGCGCGGGCCTGACCTACGACTGGATCGGCTTCGACCCCCGCGGCGTCGGGGCGAGCAGGCCCTCGCTCACCTGCGACGGCAGCTACTTCGACGACACACCGCCCTCGTACGTCCCGCGGACCAAGAGCATCGAGCAGGCCTGGCTGACCAAGACCGAGAACTACGCCGAGGACTGCGAGGCCGCCGGCGGACGCCTGCTCGACCACCTGAAGACGACCGACACCATCGCGGACATGGAGAGCATCCGCGCCGCCCTCGGCGCCAAGAAGATCAACTTCTACGGCTTCTCCTACGGCACCTACCTCGGCGAGGTCTACGCCACCTTGCACCCCGACCGCGTGCGGCGGATGGTGTTCGACGGCGTCATCAACCCCGACCGGGTCTGGTGGCACGCGAACCTCGACCAGGACTTCGCGTTCGAGAAGACGCTCGGGATCTACTTCGACTGGATCGCCAAGCACGACGACGTCTACGGGCTCGGGACGAGCGGTGACGACGTCGAGGACGCCTACTACGAGGTCCTCAAGGCGCTGACCAGCTCGCCCCAGGCGGGTGGCCAGTTCGGGGCGACCGAGTGGAACGACGTCTTCGTGGTGGCCGGCTACGGGGTCTTCGCCTGGCACGAGATCGCCACGGCCTTCGCCGCCGCGGTCAACGACGGGAACTACGCCCCCGTCAAGGCCCTCGCGGACGCCTTCCAGGGTCCCTCGGGACCGGGGGCCGACAACGGCTACGCCATGTACCTCGCGGTGATCTGCACGGACGCACCGTGGCCGCACGACTGGGACACCTGGCGTGAGGTCAACTGGCGCATCCACGAGAAAGCGCCGTTCCTCACCTGGAGCAACGCCTGGTTCAACGCCCCCTGCCGCACCTGGGCCGGTGACGTGGGCGAGCCCGTCGAGGTCGACGGCTCGGACGCACCGCCTATCCTGCTCGTCTCCGAGACCCACGACGCGGCGACGCCGTTCTCCGGCGCGCTCGCAACGCGCCGGCTGTTCCCGGAGTCGCGCCTCATCGAGGGCGTGGGCGGCACCACCCACTCCGCCTCCCTCTCCGGCATGGACTGCACGGACGGGGCCATCGCGGCCTACCTCGCCACCGGCGAGCTGCCCGACCGCCGCTCCGGCAACCGCGCCGACCTTCGATGCGACCCGCTGCCCCCGCCCGACCCGTCGAGCGCCTCGGCCGCCTCGGGAATGAGCCGTTCAGGGGCCGTCCTGTCACCGCACCAGCTGGCGCTGCGCCAGCACCTGCTGGGCATGACCCGCTGAGCACCACGCTCCGGCTGGGGCTGCTGGGCTCGCGTCAGAGCTCCAGCAGCCCCAGCCGGTATGCCGCGGTGACCGCCGCCGTGCGGTCGGTCACCCCGAGCTTCTCGAAGGTTCGCAGCAGGTGGGTCTTGACCGTGGCCTCGCCGATGAACAGCGCGCGCCCCACCTCGGCGTTGGACATGCCGCGGGCGACGCAGCCGAGCACCTCGACCTCGCGAGGGGTCAGCTGCGGCGCGCTCGAGCCAGCCTGCGCGGAGGCGGCGTCGGCCCGCAGCCGGCCGGCGAGACGGGCGACCACCGGCGGGGCGAGCACGGTCTCGCCCCGGGCTGCGGCGCGCACGGCCTGCGCCAGCACCGCCCTGGGTGCGTCCTTCAGCAGGTAGCCCGTGGCGCCGGCCGCGACCGCCCGGACGATGTCGGCGTCGGTGTCGTAGGTGGTCAGCACGAGCACGGGCGGTCCGCCGTTCTCCCGCAGGCGCGCGGTCGCCTCGGCGCCGTCGAGCACGGGCATGCGCAGGTCCATCAGCACGACGTCGGGCGCGAGCTCACCGACCCGGACCACGGCCTCCGCCCCGTCCGCCGCCTCGCCGACGACCTCGAAGTCGGGCTCCTCACCCAGCATGGCCACGAGCCCGGCGCGCACGACGGGGTGGTCGTCGACGACCACCAGCCGCAGCGTCATCGGGGCACGCTCACGCGCAGCGTGGTGCCCGACCCCGGGGAGGTGTCGACGACGAGCTCGGACCCGAGGTCGGCTGCCCGTGACCGGGCGCCCACGAGCCCGAAGCCCGACCGCACGCGGCCGGGGTCGAAGCCCTGGCCGTCGTCGGTGACCTCGAGGCCGACCCGGGCGGGGTCTGAGTAGTCGAGGCGGACCGAGAACGAGGAGGCGCCCGAGTGCCTGCGGATGTTGGCGATCGCCTCCTGCGCCGTGCGGAGGAGGACCACCTCGGAGTTGGCGGCCGCCGTCGCGGGCGAGCCCACCAGGGTGAGGGTGCCGTCGATGCCCGACTCGGCCGACGCGGTGTCGACCACGCGCTGGAGCGCCTCGGCGAGGGTGCCCTGCTGGAGGTGCCCGGGCGTCAGCGCGGCGACGATCAGCCGGGCCTCGGCAAGGTTCTCCGCCGCCGTCGACTCGAGCAGCGCCAGCCGCTCCCGCACCGTCTCGAGGTCGCCCCGGTCGAGCGCGGCATCGGCCGCCCGGGCCAGCGTCACCACGGAGGTGAACCCCTGCGCGAGGGTGTCGTGGATCTCGCGGGAGAGCCGCTCCCGCTCGGCGAAGACGCCCTGGGCGCGCTCGGCGGCGGCGAGGTCGACCTGGGTGCGGTGGAGCTCCTCGATCGTGTCGGCGCGGCGCTCCATCTCGTCGGTCAGCACGTGGATGAGCAGGCCCATGCCGAGCGAGAGGCCCAGCGTGATCGCCGATGACACCACGATCGTCATCAGCGCGCCGGTGGTCTGGGGCAGCGTGAGCAGGCGCACGACGCTCAGCCCGACGACCACCGCCACGGTGACCCACACGGCGGCGCGGCGCGAGAGCAGCGCCCACGTCTGCGGGAAGAGCGCGAAGGAGACGAAGTAGTAGTCGCCCTCCGGGTTCATCGCGATGAGCAGGAGGAACAGCGGCCAGGCCACCGCGAGGTAGGTCGTCCCGAGCCGGCGGTCCTGGAGCTGCAGGCCCCGAGCCCCCCACACGGCATACGCAATGCCGATGCCGGCGACGCAGGCCGCGCCGGCCAGGCGCTGGCCCCGGTCGTCCATCGCAGTGAGGTAGAGCGTGACCACGAAGAGCACGCCGAAGGTCGCGTGCCAGAACACCAGCTGGCGGCGCCAGACGAGGTCGCGGTCGTGCGCGGCTGCGGTCGCGGCCTCCATCACAACGAGCCCCGCTTGAACCAGGTGAAGGTGCGGGTGCACAGGACGAGGCCGGCGACCAGCCAGAGGGTGAGGACGAGGGCGACCATCGGGTGCTCCCAGGCGCTGGCCACCTCCTGCGTCTCCATGGCCGCAGGGTAGAAGACCGACCGCATGCCCTGGGCCACCCACTTGAGCGGGAAGAGGGCTGCCACCTGCTGCATCCACGAGGGGATGTCGCCGTAGGCGAAGTAGACGCCGGAGATGAACTGCAGCACGAGCAGCGGCCCGATGACCACGGCTCCGGCGGACCTCGCCGAGCCGGCCAGCGTGGAGTAGGCGATGCCCAGCACGGTGCCCGAGGCGACGCCGAGGAGGAACACCCAGGCGAACGTGGCCCACGCCGAGGGGGCCGAGGGCATCGGGACGTCGAACACGACGCGCGCCACGAGCAGCAGCAGGGCCAGCTGGGCGACGGACGTCACCGCGACCAGACCGACCTTGCCGAGGAAGTAGGCGACCGGCGGCATGGGTGTGCTGCGCAGCCGCTTGAGGGTGCCGTCGTCGCGCTCCATGGCCACGCCCAGCGCCAGCGTCTGGAAGCTGGTGAGCATCACGCCGCCGGCAACCATGCCCGGAAGGAAGAACTGCGCGGCCCCGACGGGGCTCCCACCCGACTCGAAGCTGTCGCCGAAGACGGAGGCGAACAGCGACAGCATCACGACGGGGAACAGGAAGGAGAACACGACCGAGTCGCGCTCGCGGAAGTACATCTTCAGCTCCAGGACCGTGCGGTCGAGGGCGACGGCGGAGGTGCTCATCGCACTACCCCTTCCCCGGCCGCCACGACCGGCGCCGGGAGGTCGGGAGCAGCCTCCTCGGCGGTCGCGAACGGGGCGATCAGCCGCAGGTAGGTGTCCTCGAGCGTCGGCCGCTGCACGACGAGCTCGGGCACCTCGCCGCCGAAGCGGCTGGCCAGTCGGGCCACCTCGGCGGTCGGCTCGGCGGTGGCGACGGTGCGCACCACCCCGTCCTCCCGCCACGAGACGGTGGCCCGCTGCTGGGCCCGCCCGCCGAGCTCGGCAGGGGTGTCTACCGTGACCATGCGTCCCCCGGCGATGATCCCCACCCGGTCGGCGAGCTGCTCGGCCTCCTCGAGGTAGTGGGTCGTCAGCACGATCGTGGTGCCGTCCCCGGCGAGCCCGGCGATGAGCGACCAGAAGTCCCGCCGGGCCTGCGGGTCGAACCCGGTGGTGGGTTCGTCGAGGAAGAGCAGCTCGGGGCGGCCGACGATGCCGAGCGCCACGTCGAGGCGGCGGCGCTGCCCGCCGGAGAGCTTGGCCGTGCGGCTGTCACGCTTCTCTGCGAGGCCGACGGCCGCGATGACCTCGTCGACGTCGCGCGGCCGGCGGTAGACCTTCGCGGTGCTGGCGACGACCTCGCGCACCGTCAGCAGGTCGAGGCCCTGGGAGCTCTGCAGCACGATGCCGAGCCGCTGCCGCCAGTCGAGCCCGGCGCTCGAGGGGTCCTCCCCCAGCACGCTGACCCGACCGGCGTCGCGGTGGCGGAAACCCTCGAGGATCTCGACGGTGGTGGTCTTGCCGGCGCCGTTGGGTCCGAGCAGGGCGAACACCTCGCCCGTCCGGACCTGCAGGTCGATGCCGTCGACGGCGGGCTGCCCGGCATACGCCTTGCTCAGGCCCTCGACCTCGATGGGTGCGCTCATGCCCCAAGTCTGTCCAGTTCGGGCCGGCCGCGAGGAGCATCGACCGGATGAACCGCCGTCCACCGGTCGGTGGACGGCGGTTCATCCCGGGGGGACCTCTACCCGGCCGGTGGCACGGTCCCCCGCGGCGGGTCGGCCGGACCCTCCGACCCGGGCTCCGCACCCGCCGGCGTGCCCCCCGCATACCCGCTGGGGGGCGGGATGGTGGCGTCGCGCTGGCCGAAGTCGACCTTCACCACGTCGCGCTCGGCGCCCTCTGCCTCGAAGTACTCGGCTCGGCCGATGCCGAACATGCCGGCCACGATGTTGCTCGGCACCGTCTCGACCCTGGTGTTCAGCTCGCGCACGTTGGCGTTGTAGTAGCGCCGGGCCGAGGCGATCCGGTCCTCCGTGGAGGTCAGCTCCTCCTGCAGCGCCAGGAAGTTCTGGTTGGCCTTCAGGTCCGGGTAGGCCTCCGCGACGGCGAAGAGGCGGCCGAGCGCGGCGCTGAGGGCACCCTCGGCCTGTGCCTGCGCCGCGGGGCCCTGGCCCCCGGTCATGGCCGCCGACCGGGCCTTCATGACGTCCTCGAGGGTCCCCCGCTCGTGGGCCGCGTAGCCCTTGACCGTCTCAACGAGGTTGCCGATGAGGTCGTGCCGCCGCTTGAGCTCGACGTCGATCTGGCGCCACGCCTCCTGCACCCGGTTGCGCAGCGTGACGAGCCCGTTGTAGATGCCCACCGCCGCGAGCGCGAGCAGCACCACGACGATGCCGATGATGATCCAGACCCACATGGTGAACTCCCCTGTCCTCGGTGCCGCCGATCCTAGTGGGCGGACCCCTCGGCGCACCGGGCTCTGCACCGGTTGCGAGGCCTGGTGGCCGCACCGAAAGTGGGGGCATGCCTGAGCCGACCTCTGACCAGACCCTTGCGAACATCCCCGCCCAGCAGCAGCAGTGGCCCGGCCACACCGCCGAGATGACCCCCACCCCCGACCACGGGGAGCAGTCGTGGACCGGCCGCGACCGGCTCACCGGCAAGCGGGCCCTCATCACCGGCGGCGACTCCGGCATCGGCCGCGCCACGGCGATCGCCTTTGCCAAGGAGGGCGCCGACGTCGCCATCGCGTTCCTGCCGGAGGAGGCCGAGGACGCCGAGCAGGTGCGCGCCGAGGTGGAGAAGGCGGGCCGCAGATGCGTGCTCATCCCGGCCGACATCCGCACCGAGGAGGCGGCCCGCGACGTCGCCGAACGCGCCCGGAGCGGGCTCGGCGGCATCGACGTGCTCGTCTGCAACGCCGCCTTCCAGATGGCCCAGCCCGACCTCGAGGAGTTCCCACCCGGGCAGCTCGAGCGCACCTTCGAGACCAACGTCTTCGCGACCTTCTGGCTGACCCAGGCCGTGGCCCCGACGATGGCCGCGGGCTCCTCGGTGCTCATCACCACCTCGATCCAGGCCTTCTCGCCGTCGGAGCCGCTGCTCGACTACGCCGCCACCAAGGCCGCCCTCAACAACCTCATGGTCAACCTCGCGGCGATGCTGGGCCCCAAGGGGATTCGCGTCAACGCCGTGGCGCCCGGCCCGATCTGGACGCCGCTGATCCCGGCCACGTTCGGCGAGGACAAGGTCGAGGGCTTCGGCGCCGACACCCCGCTCGGCCGCGCCGGCCAGCCGATCGAGGTCGCCAGTGCGTTCGTCTACCTCGCCTCCGACGAGGCGAGCTACGTCTCCGGCACCGTGCTCGGCGTCACCGGCGGCAAGCCGGTCTTCTGACCGGGAACGGCACCGGGCTCCCACGACACAGAGGCGGTATGCCGCGCGGCCGGGACCGCGCGGCATACCGCCTCTTCGTGCGGGGGTGGAGGGCCTCAGGCGAGCCCGAGCTCCTCCAGGCCGTAGACGAAGCGGTACTCCAGCCCCGCCTCGGCGAACTTCTCGCCGGCGCCGGTGGCGCGGTCGGCGATGGTGGCCACGCCGACCACCTCGGCGCCGGCCTCACGGGCGGCGGTGGCGGCCTCGAGCGGGGAGGCGCCGGTGGTCGAGGTGTCCTCGACGACGAGCACCCGGCGGCCCTCGATCGACGGGCCCTCGATGCGCTGCTGCAGGCCGTGGGCCTTGCCCGCCTTGCGCACGACGAAGGCGTCCAGGCGTCTCCCGGCCGCGGCGCTGGCGTGCAGCATCGACGTGGCGACGGGGTCGGCGCCGAGGGTGAGGCCGCCGACGGCGTCGAAGTCGAGGTCCTTGACGAGCTCGAGCATCACGCGGCCCACGAGGGGCGAGGCCTCGCCGTCGAGGGTGATGCGGCGCAGGTCGACGTAGTAGTCGGCCTCCTTGCCGGAGGAGAGGGTCACCCGGCCGTGCACGATGGCCTTGGCCTTGACGATCTCGAGGAGGCGAGCGCGGTCTGTGGTCACAGCGGTGTCGGTCACAGGCCGCCAGCCTAGCCCCGGTCGGCCTTCGGCCGGTGCACCGTCCGCGCCTGGCTGCGCACGACCGAGCGCGGCAGGAACCTGAGGCCGGCCACGATCGCCTTGTAGTGCGTCCCGGGCACGGAGACCACCCGTCCCCTGGCCACGTCGTCGAGGCAGTCGGCGACGAGGCGGTCGGCGTCGAGCCACATGAACTTCGGCAGCCGCGACATGTTGAGCTTCGCCCGCTGGTGGAACTCGGTGCGGGTGAAGCCCGGCAGCAGGGCAGTCGCGGTCACACCGGTGCCGGCGAGCTCGGCCGACAGGCCCTCGGTGAAGACCGTGACGAAGGACTTGACGGCCGAGTAGGTCCCTGAGGTGATCTGGCCAGCGACCGACGAGACGTTGACGATGGCGCCGTGGCCGCGTTCGCGCATGGCGCGGGCCGCGGCGTGGGAGAGCACCAGGACCGCCCGGCCGAGCACGTCGAAGACCGCCTCCTCCTCGGTGACGTCGTTGTCGAGGAAGCGCTTCTTCAGCGCGTAGCCGGCGTTGTTGACCAGCAGGTCCACGGGCTTGGCCCGGTCGGCCAGGCGCTCGGCCACCTTGCCGGTCTCGGCGCGGTCGGAGAGGTCGGCCACGAGGATCTCCGTGCTGACGCCGTACTTGGCGCGCAGCTCGTCGGAGACGTTCTCGAGCCGCACCCGGTCGCGGGCGACCAGCACGACGTCGTGCCCGCGCTCGGCGAGCTGGTGGGCGAAGGACAGGCCGATACCGGATGTGGCGCCGGTCACCAGGGCGGTGCTCATGTGCCCCACTCTAGGCGGGCCACCTAGGGTGGCTGCGTGCGTATTGCCACCTGGAACGTCAACTCGATCCGCTCCCGCATCGACCGCCTCGAGGCCTGGCTGCAGCGCAGCGACGTCGACGTGCTCGCGATCCAGGAGACCAAGTGCCGTGACGACCAGTTCCCTCATCACCGGCTCAAGGGCCTCGGCTACGAGGTCGCCCACTACGGCCTCAACCACTGGAACGGTGTCGCCCTGCTCTCCCGCGTCGGGCTCGAGGACGTGCAGCTCGGCTTCACCGACGTGCCCGGCTGGGGTGACCCGGTGGCCCCGGAGGCCCGGGCCATCGGTGCGGTGTGCGGCGGCGTGCGGGCCTGGTCGCTCTACGTTCCCAACGGGCGCACCCTCGACGACCCGCACATGCCCTACAAGCTGGAGTGGCTCGCCACGCTGAAGCGCAACGCCCAGCAGTGGCTCGCCGACGACCCGCGGGCGCAGGTGGCCCTCATGGGCGACTGGAACATCGCCCCGCGGGACGACGACGTGTGGGACATGGCGTACTTCTCGGGCCGCACCCACGTCTCCCCCGGCGAGCGCGCGGCCTTCCAGGGCTTCCTCGACGCCGGGTTCGTCGACGTCGTGCGCCCGCACGCGCCCGGCCCCGGCGTCTACACCTACTGGGACTACACCCAGCTGCGCTTCGCCAAGCGGCAGGGCATGCGCATCGACTTCGTGCTCGGCTCCCCCGCCCTGGCCGACCGCGTCGTGGGCGCCGTCATCGACCGCGAGGAGCGCAAGGGAAAGGGCGCCTCCGACCACGCCCCGGTCGTCGTCGAGCTCGAGGACTGACCTGCCGGCCTCGGCGGCACCCTCGCGGGCCGGCTCAGCACGGACTTCCGGACTCCTGCTCTCACACCTGGACGCGGCGCAGTCCCAGGCCGGCTGACAGCCCGGCGCCGGCCAGCGCCGCCAGGGCCGCACCCGCGAAGACCGTCTGCACCTGCACCAGCCCGGCCCCGACCAGGGCCGCCGTGTCGGTCTGGTCGGGCAGGGCGGCGACCGTCTCGTAGTAGCGGTGCAGCCCGACCGCGGTGAGCAGCGCGAGCCCGACGACCATGCCGACCATGCGCGCCACCACCACGAGGGCACTGGCCACGCCGTGCGCGTCGTGCGGAGCGCTGGCCAGGGCTGCGTTGTTCACCGGCGCCAACGCGAGGCCGATCCCCACGCCCACGGCCGCAAGCACCACCGTGGTGCTGCCCCGGTCGAGCGAGCCCTCGCCCCACCGGCTCATCTGCCACAGGCCCGCGGCTGCCAGCAGCAGGCCGACGCCGGCGACCGCCCCGTCACCGAGACGGCGCAGCAGCCAGCCACCGGCGAGCGCTCCCACCGGCACGGCCACGAGGAACCGCACCAGCACCAGTGCGGCGGTGGTCTGCGAGTCGGTCAGCGTCAGGCGCGCCAGCACCGGCACGTCGACGACGACGGCCACGAGGGCGACCCCGACGAGCAGGCTGACCGCGAGCGCCGGTCGGGCCCGACCCCGCACCACCCCGCGCGCGACGAGCGGTTCCGCCGCACGCCGGTGCCGCCACAGGTAGAGCACGGCGGCGACGACGCCGACGGGCAGCAGGGCGAACCCCAGCGGGCCGACCACCTCCCGCTCGGGGTCGGAGGCGGCGAAGGTGAGCACGACCGTGCCGAGGGCCAGGCCGAGCAGTGCCGCGCCCGGCAGGTCGGCCCGGCGCAGCACGGGCCACCAGCGCGGGGCGGTGACGGCCAGCCAGACCACACCGAGCCCGAGGGCGGCCAGACCGATCGGGGTGGCGACCCGCGAGCCCGACTCGGGGTCGAAGGGCACGAACGGCACGCCGAGTTCGACGTCGGTCACCAGGGCGGTGGGCGCCGCCAGCGCGAGTGCGCCGCAGCCCAGGGCCAGCGTCCCCACCACCACCGGTATGCCGCGTGGCCGGGCCGGGCGGTGCCGCCCGGTGAGCAGCACCGCGCCGGCGAGGAGCAGGCCGAGCACGACGTTGAGCCAGAAGATGGCGCGCCAGTCGGCGACGGCCAGCACGGCAGCGCCGAGCACCGGCCCCAGCACGCTGCCCAGCTCCTGCACGGCCCCCACCACCCCGAGCGGTGTGCCCCGCCTGCCCACCGGCCAGAGGTCGGCGACAAGGGCGAGGGTGGCCGGCACGAGCCCCCCACCACCGATGCCCTGCACGACCCGGCCGGTCACCAGCACGGGCAGCTCGACGGCGAGCGCGGTGACGGCCGAGCCCAGCACGAACACCGCGAGGCACCCGAGCAGGACCTGCTGGCGGGAGACCAGGTCGGCCAGCCGCCCGATGAGCGGCAGCACGGCGATGTAGCCGAGCAGGAACCCCGAGATGATCGGGGTGGCCTTCTGCAGCGCGTCGATGCCGATGCCGACACCGGTCATCATGTCGGTCAGCGCCAGCACGACGACGTAGGTGTCGGCCGCCGCCAGCGCCACGGCGACCGAGGCCGTGGCGAGCAGCGCCCTAGGGGCGGGTGATCTCAACGGGCTGGTCGAGCCGCTTGAGCCGCAGCGTGTAGGTGGAGGTGGCGCCCTCGTAGAACGGCCCGGTCAGCACGACCGTGCGCAGCTCGTGGCTGCGGTCGGTGACGCCGTAGGTGACCTCGAACGTGCCTGCGCGGTCGCCGACCACGAGCAGGTCGGCGACGGCCGCACCGGGCAGCGTGCCCTTCAGGGTGGCCAGGACGTCGGCGCCGTCGCGCACGGTGGCGTCCTTGCGCAGCCCCTCCGTCGTGTCGACGAGGCTCGTGACGCCCGTCGTGGTGTCGAACAGCTGGGCCGGGTTGGGCGCGCCGTAGTCGGCCGGGTCGATGCGGTTGTAGTCGGGCGTGAAGAACTTCATGTAGACGTCCTGCTCCACCGCGATGACGTCCACAGTGCCCGTCACCCCGTTGACCGACGCGTTCAGGGTGCCGGTGAAGGAGGGCGGGGTGAACCGGCCCGTGCCCTTGGCCCCCGAGATGCCGACCGCCTTGCCCGGCAGGCCCTGCGACTCCAGGGTGAAGCTGACGCTCGGGCTCTTCTCCAGGTTCGCGCGCGCCGAGGCCAGCAGCTCGGACGGGGTCTGGCCCCTGGCCTCGCCGGCCTTCTCGTCGTCGGTGCACGCACCGGCCGCCAGCACCACCGACAGCACCGCCGCCGTCACGGCGGCACCCCTCGCACGCCGGCACACCCGGGCGCCCGTCAGCCTCATGGCGCCACGGTAGTCGCCCCGCCGGCCCGGTCCCCCGCCGCCGCGCCCACCCGGCATACCGGGTGTGCGCGGGGCCGGGCTCCGTCGGTCAGGGTCGGGGCAGGTCGTCCCTGCGGACGCGGAACCAGCGGTGGCCGTAGCCGTCGAGCGGCAGCTCGACGGTGCCACCCCGGTCGGGCTCGAGGGAGCCGCGCTCCAGCAGGTCCTCGAGCCAGATGGGGCCCTCGCCCTCCGTGTCGCGCGGGTGGAGCGTGAAGGAGGCGGTGACGGGGTCGGCCGAGAGGTTGTGCACGGCCACGACCGAGGACCCCGCCCAGTGGCAGCGGTGCGCGAAGACCTGGCGCAGCGGCTGCTGGAGCACGGTGAAGTCGCCCCAGCCGAGCTCCGGGCACTCCCGGTAGGTCTGGATCACGTTGCGCATGAAGTTCCAGAGCGAGTCGGGGTCGCGCTTCTGGTCGGCGACGTTGACGTGCTCGGGACCGAAGCCGTCGGGCACGGGCCGCTGCACCAGCTTGCGGGGCGGGGCGGTGGAGAACCCGCCGTTGTGCACCGGCTCCCACTGCATCGGGGTGCGGACCGCCATCCGGCCCTCGGCCGCGAGGTCCTCGCCCATGCCGATCTCCTCGCCGTAGTAGAGCGTCGGCGTGCCCGGCAGGGAGAACAGCAGGCTGTAGACCATGCGCACCCGGCGCGGGTCGCCGCCCATCATCGGGGGCAGCCGCCGCTTCAGCCCGCGCGCGTATAGCTGCATCTCCGGCTCGGGGCCGAAGGCGGCGAAGACCTCCTGCCGCTCCTTCTCGCTCAGCTTGTCGAGGGTGAGCTCGTCGTGGTTGCGCACGAAGGTCGCCCACTGGCAGTCCTCGTGGATCGGCGGCCGAGACTTGAGCGCCTTCGCGAGCGGGCGGGCGTCCTCGCGGGCCAGCGAGAGGTACATCGCCTGCATGGTGATGAAGTCGAACATCATGTTCAGCTCGTCACCGGCGTTGCCTCCGAAGTACTGCTTCTGCTCCTTGTGCGGCAGGTTGACCTCGCCGAGCAGGATGCCGTCGCCGCGCCGGCGCCCGAGGAAGGCCCGCAGCGCCTTGAGGTACTCGTGGGGGTCGCCCGGCACGTCGTCGCCGGCCGTGTCGACGTCGGCGATGAGGAACGGCACGGCGTCGACACGGAAGCCGGCGATGCCCACCTGGAGCCAGAACCCGATCGACTTGGCGATCTCGTCACGCACCGCCGGGTTGGCGAAGTTGAGGTCGGGCTGGTGCTTGTAGAAGTGGTGGAGATACCACTCGCCGGTCTTCTCGTCGAGCTCCCAGATGCCGTCCTCCTTGTCGGGGAAGACGACCTTGTCCTTCGTGTCGGGCGGCGGGTCGGAGCGCCAGACGTAGTAGTCGCGGTAGGGGTTGTCCTTGCTCCGGCGGGCCGCCTTGAACCACGGGTGCTGGTTCGAGGTGTGGTTGACCACGAGGTCGGCGATCACCCGGATGCCGCGGTCGTTGGCGGTGCGGATCAGCTCGACGAGGTCTCCATGGGTGCCCAGCCGGCTGTCGACGCCGAACAGGTCGGTGACGTCGTAGCCGTCGTCGCGGTCTGGGGTCGGGTAGAACGGCATGAGCCACAGGCAGGTGACTCCGAGCTCGGCGAGGTAGTCGATCCGCTGGGTCATGCCGGTGATGTCACCGATGCCGTCGCCGTCGGAGTCGAAGTAGGTCTCGATGTCGACGCAGTAGATGACGGCGTTCTTCCACCACAGGTCGCTGGTGTTGGACAGGCGCGTGGTCATGGCTCAGCCCTTCCGCAGTTCCGGCAGCACCGTCGAGCCGAAGGCGTCGATGAAGGCCTGCTGTTCCTGGCCCACGTGGTGCAGGTAGATCTCGTCGAAACCGAGCTCGTCGTACTCCGCCAGCCAGTCGCGGTGCCGGCCGAGGTCGTTCGAGACCAAGACCGGGCCGCGCACCTCCTCCGGCTGGACCTTCTGCCACAGCACGTCGAAGGCCTCGGCGGTCTCGATGTCCCACGAGATCGGCGGGCCGAAGACGTTGCCGCCCCACTGCTCGTGCGCGATCGCCAGGGCCTCCTCGTCGGTCGGCGCGAACGACAGGTGCACCTGCAGCGCCATCGGCCCCCTGCCCCCGGCGCCGCGGTAGGCGTCGACGATCTCCCGCAGCGTCTCGACCGGCTGGTTGACCGTGACCAGCCCGTCGGCCCAGGCCGCCACCCGGGCGGCGCTCTCGACCGAGACGGCCGGGCCGATGAGCGGCGGCACGGGATCGGGCAGGTCCCACACCCGCGCCCGGTCGACGGTCACCAGCCCGTCGTGGCTGACCTCCTCGCCGGCGAGCATCCGGCGGATGACGTCGACGCACTCCTCGAGCCGCCGGGTGCGGATCTCCTTGCGCGGCCAGCCGTCGCCGGTGATGTGCTCGTTGCTGGCCTCGCCACTGCCGAGCGCCACCCAGAACCGCCCGGGGAACATCTGCCCGAGCGTGGCGATCTTCTGGGCGTGCACCGCGGGGTGGTAGCGCTGCCCGGGTGCGCTGACGCAGCCGAGGCGCAGCGAGGTGGTGGCGAGCGCCGCCCCGAGCCAGGCCCAGGTGTAGCCCGAGTGGCCCTGCTTCTCGCTCCACGGGGAGAAGTGGTCGGAGCACATGGCCATGTCGAAGCCGGCCTGCTCGGCGTGCTGGACGTCGGCGAGCAGCTGCCGCGGGCTGATCTGCTCGTGCGAGGCGTGGAAGCCGTAACGGGTCATGACAGCTCCTCCGCCGGCAGGTCGTCCTGCGAGGCCTCGTGACCGGGCCGGCCCTGGGTGCGCTCGCGGGTCTTCATCTCGGCCTCGTAGACGTGCCGCTGGCCGCCCATCAGCTCGTCGCGCACGAGCTTCTCGATGCGCTGGAAATCGGCGTAGTAGCCGGAGTCGAAGGCCTCGACGATCTGGAACGTCCACATGCCGGGGAGCACGTTGCGGCCGACCATGTCACGGTCGACGGTGTCGGCGACCTCGTGGTGGCCGGCCTTGCGCAGCAGCTCGACGGCCTCGCCGAGGGCGAGGTCGGCCGTGCCGACGAGGCGGTGCAGGCCGTAGAGCCGGCCGCGGACCTCCTCGATGGCCTCGAAGGCCTCGCTCACCTTGCCCACGGCCTCGACCGTGGCGTCGCTGGCGCCCGCTGGGCGCTTGTGCAGGGGCTCGTCGGTCATGCGCTCCAGTGTGGTGCCGGCCCGCCGAGTCCGCATGGGAAGCCGCCGGCCCGCGAACGCGCCGAGGGGGTATGCGGTGTGCTCACGGCATACCCCCTCGGCTCCTCTCGCCGTGCCCGGGTCAGGCCACGGCGTGGTCCACTCCGCGCACGACGAGCCCGTCGAGGGCGTCGTCGCGGTCGACCCGCACGGTGTCACCGTCACGCACCTCGCCGGCGAGCAGCGCCTTGGCCAGTCGGTCGCCGATCTCCTTCTGCACCAGGCGTCGCAGCGGCCGGGCGCCGTAGGCGGGGTCGTAGCCGGTGAGGGCCAGCCACTCGCGGGCCGCGTCGGTGACCTCGAGGGTGATCCGGCGCTCGGCCAGGCGGGTGGCCAGCTGGCGCACCTGCAGGTCGACGATGTGGCCGAGCTCCTCGGTGCTGAGCGGGTCGAAGACGACGACCTCGTCGAGCCGGTTGAGGAACTCGGGCTTGAACGCGGCCCGCACCGCCGACATGACGGCCTCCTTCTTGTCCTCGGCCGACATCACCGGGTCGATGAGGAACTGCGAGCCGAGGTTGGAGGTCATCACGAGGATGACGTTGCGGAAGTCGACCGTGCGGCCCTGGCCGTCGGTGAGGCGACCGTCGTCGAGCACCTGCAGCAGGATGTCGAAGGTCTCCGGGTGGGCCTTCTCCACCTCGTCGAGGAGCACGACCGAGTAGGGCCGGCGGCGGACCGCCTCGGTGAGCTGGCCGCCCTCCTCGTAGCCGACGTAGCCGGGCGGGGCGCCGATGAGGCGGGCCACGGCGTGCCGCTCGCTGTACTCGCTCATGTCGATGCGGACCATGGCCCGCTCGTCGTCGAACAGGAAGTCGGCGAGGCTCTTGGCGAGCTCTGTCTTGCCGACGCCGGTCGGGCCGAGGAAGAGGAAGCTGCCGGTCGGACGGTCGGGGTCGGCGAGGCCCGCGCGGCTGCGCCGGACGGCGTCGCTGACGGCGCGCACCGCCGTCTCCTGGCCGATCAGCCGGGCGCCGATGATCGACTCCATGCTGAGCAGCTTCTCGGTCTCGCCCTGCAGCAGCCGGCCGGCCGGGATGCCGGTCCAGGCGCTGATGACCTCGGCGATGTCGTCGGCACCGACCCGCTCCTTGACCATGGTGTCCACGCGCACGGTGCCCTCGGCCTCGAGCGCGGCGTCGAGGTCGCGCTGCAGCGCCGGGATCTGGCCGTAGAGGATCGCGGACGCCTCGCCCAGCTGGCCCTCGCGCTGCAGGCGCTCGGCCTGGCTGCGGGCCTCGTCGAGGCGTGCCTTGAGCTCGCCGACCCGGTTGAGGCCGGACTTCTCCTGCTCCCAGCGGGCGTTGAGCGCGGCGAGCTGCTCGCTCTTGTCGGCGAGGGTCTTGCGCAGCGCCTCGAGCCGCTCCCGGGAGGCCTCGTCGGTCTCGCTCTGCAGGTGCAGCTCCTCCATCTTCAGCCGGTCGACGGCGCGGCGGAGCTCGTCGATCTCGACCGGGCTGGAGTCGATCTCCATGCGCAGCCGCGACGCCGCCTCGTCGACGAGGTCGATGGCCTTGTCGGGCAGCTGGCGGCCGGTGATGTAGCGGTCCGACAGGCTCGCGGCGGCGACGAGGGCGCTGTCCTCGATCTCGACCTTGTGGTGCGCCTCGTAGCGCTCCTTGAGGCCGCGGAGGATCGCGATGGTGTCCTCGACACTGGGCTCGCCCACGAAGACCTGCTGGAACCGGCGCTCGAGGGCGGCGTCCTTCTCGATGTGCTCGCGGTACTCGTCGAGCGTGGTGGCGCCGACCAGGCGCAGCTCGCCGCGGGCCAGCAGCGGCTTGAGCATGTTGCCCGCGTCCATCGCGCCCTCACCGGTGGCGCCGGCGCCGACGACGGTGTGCAGCTCGTCGATGAAGGTGATGATCTGGCCGTTGCTGTCCTTGATCTCCTCGAGCACGGCCTTGAGCCGCTCCTCGAACTCACCGCGGTACTTCGCGCCCGCCACCATCGCGCCGAGGTCGAGGCTGATGAGCCGCTTGTCGCGCAGCGACTCGGGCACGTCGCCGTCGACGACGCGCTGGGCGAGGCCCTCGACGACGGCGGTCTTGCCGACGCCGGGCTCACCGATGAGCACCGGGTTGTTCTTGGTGCGCCGCGAGAGCACCTGCACGACGCGGCGGATCTCGGCGTCGCGGCCGATGACCGGGTCGAGCCGGCCGTCGCGCGCCATCTGGGTCAGGTCGGTGCCGTACTTCTCGAGGGCCTCCCCGGCCTCCGCAGGCGTCTCACTGGTGACCTTTCGGCCGCCTCGCAGGGCGTCGACCTTGGCCTCCATGTCCTTGGCACCGCGCTTCTGCACGGCGGCGAGGTGGCCGGTCTCCGCGAGCGCGAGCAGGAGCAGGTCGAGCGCGAGGTAGGTGTCGCCCTTGGCCCGCATGAGGGTGTCCGCCTGCTGGAGGACCGCCGCGGCCTCCCGCCCCAGACCCGGTGGCTGGGCGGCACCCGAGGTGGTGGGCAGCGCGCGGAGCCGCGCGTCGGCCTGCCCCAGCACGTGCGCCGCACCGGTGCCGGCGGCCTGCAGCAAGGCGTCCGCCTGCGCGGTGTCGAGCTGGATGAGGGCACTGGTGAGGTGGTCGGGGGTGATCTCGGGGTGGCCGCTGGACTGGGCGGAGCGCTGGGCGATGGCCAGGGCCTCAGCCACCTTCGCGGTCGGCTTCAACTCCATGGGTGGTGTCTCCTGTGAGTACGTCGGTGAGGTGCGTGGGCTCACGCGGTTCAACCCGCTCAAAGTTGAGTGTATTCCGCTCAACTTCGTGCTGCAGCCGGGCCTCGCGGACGGTGGCGCCTCAGGGTGATGACGGCGAAGAGGGGGCGGGCGCCACGAGGACCCGCCAGCCCTTCGGCAGCTCCGCGCTCGGCACCGCCCGCCATCCGCGGGTGTAGGCCGGACGCTCCTCGCCGGAGCGGAGCACGACGGCCACGGACTGCCGGGCGAGCGCGCCCCGCAGGTCGGCGAGGGTGAACGGCTCGTCTCCCGGGTAGCGCTTGACGACCACTGCGTCGCACTTGGCGAGGTAGGCCACCGGCGCCGACTCCCGGCCGAGCAGGACGCAGGGAGGACGGACCTCGTGTCGCTCGAGCACCTCGGCGACGCGCAGCCAGCGGTCCCGGCCGTTCTGGCTGCCCCCCATGATGCTGCCGAGGATGCTCACCTGCACCGTGCCGTGCGCGAGCAGGGCGACCGCCACGCCGGTGGCCACGACCGCCCGCCAGGGCCCGGCGACGGCGTTCACGAGGTGGCGCAGCGCCTGCGCCACCGGAAGGGCCAGCAGCGCGTAGGCCGGCAGCAGGAACCGTGGCGCGGCATACCCGACGAGCAGCAGGTAGGGCAGCGCCAGCACCGCCCCGGTCCACGCCGGCAGCAGGGTCACCTCCCGGGTCCCCCCGGCAGGCGTCCGGCGCAGCGCGACCCACACGGCCAGCACCACCAGCGCGAGACCGGCCGCCCACAGCACCACGCCGGACGGCGGGATCGGCTGCTGCTCGCGGATGCAGGGCCGGCAGAGCAGCGGCCCGTCGAAGGCCCGCAGCTGGTAGTCGGGCACGAAGCGCTCGTCCGTGCCCTGGGTGCTCAGCGCCCGCCGCACCCTGGGCCAGATGCCGTCGTAGCGCAGCTGCGCCTCCACCAGCCACGGCACCGCACCGACGGCCGCGCCGGCCACGAGGGGGGCGAGGAGGCGCACCACCCGGCGTCGCCACTGCGGATGGGCGATCACCGCGAGGCCGAGTGCCCCGAGCAGCGGCACCGCGTCGCCCGGCCGGATCAGCGTCGCCGCCGCCACGGCGGCCCCACCTGCCCAGGGCAGCCAGGCCGGGGCCCGCCCGAGCGCGGCGCACAGGAGGGTGCCCGTGGCGAGGACGCCCGCGAGCGCGATGAGGACGTTGGGCATCAGGCTCGGCCCGTAGAACACGCTCGTCCAGAGCGACCCGAACACCAGGGCGGCCAGCGCGACCGAGCCGTCGGGGCGCACCCTCAGCCACACGGCATACGCGGCGTAGAGGGCGAGGCTCGACAGCGCAGCGAGGTAGACCCGCAGGGCGATCGAGGAGCCGGTCAGCGCCTGCAGAGGGGCTGCCAGCCACGGCATCCCGCGGGCACGCGGCGCCGTGAACGACAGTGCCGGCCTGCGGGGGTCGTTCTGGCTGGCGTAGATGGCCTCGTCCCAGCCGAGGGGGAAGTCGGCCACGAGGAGCACCTGGACGGCGCCGAAGGCGACCGCGACACCTGCCAGCCAGGTGTGCGGCGTGATCCGATCCCCCACTCGGGCAACCCGGCCCATGGGCCGCAGTCTGCCCGCGCCGGCCGCTGCCGACGACCTTCCCACGCCGCGCGAGAGCCCCGGATTTCCTTGCCAACTCTTTACGGTCGTCACCGACTCGCGATGACGGGGCCGACCTAGGGTCGCGGGTGCCGTCGCCTTCGAGGGGCCGACAGGCTCGGGCGGCGGCGCTCACCGACACCAGGAGGAATGAGTGCGAGTACAACGACGTACTGCGACAGCAGCGGCTGCCCTTGCCGCTGCGGGGCTGGCCGTGACCACCGTCGCCGCCGGACCGGCTTTCGCTGACAACCCGAACAACTCCCAGGAGATGCGCGCCGCCGTCACCGTCGACGGCGTGATGCGGCACCTCGAGGCGTTCCAGGAGATCGCCGACGAGAACGACGGCAACCGTGGCGCGGGCACCGCCGGCTACGACGCCTCTGGCGAGTACGTCGAGAAGGTGCTGCGGTCGGCGGGGTACGAGACCGAGCGCCAGTACTTCGACTTCGTCTACGACGAGGTCGTCTCCACCTCGCTCGAGGAGGTCTCCCCCGACCAGCGTTCCATCGAGCACAACCCGATGAGCTACAGCCCCTCGACCCCGGCGGGCGGCGTCACCGCTGCCCTCGCCGCACCGACCGGCGCGGCGACCGGCTGCGAGACCTCTGACTGGGCCGGCTTCCCCGCGGGCAGCATCGCCCTGGTCAGCCGCGGAGTCTGCGCGTTCGCCGTGAAGTCGCAGATGGCCAAGGCGGCCGGCGCCCCGGCAGCGATCGTCTACAACAACGGCGACGGCGCCCTCAACGGCACCCTGGGCGGGCCCGCCGACAACTACGCGCCGATCACCGGCGTCACCAAGGCCGAGGGTGCGACGCTGCTGGGCAAGATCGCGGCCGGTGGGGTCACCGTGAAGTTCGACCTGCAGAAGATCGTCGAGGACCGTCGGACGTTCAACCTCATCGCCGAGACGACGACGGGCCGCGACGACAACGTCGTCATGCTCGGCGCGCACCTCGACTCCGTGCACGACGGCGCCGGCATCAACGACAACGGCAGCGGCTCGGCCGGCATCCTCGAGACCGCGGTGCAGCTGGCCAAGGTCAACAAGCTCAACAACAAGGTGCGGTTCGCCTGGTGGGGTGCGGAGGAGCTCGGCCTGCTCGGCTCGGAGCACTACGTCGGCGACCTCGCGGAGAACAACGAGGACGAGCTCGACCGGATCGCCACCTACCTCAACTTCGACATGATCGCCTCGCCCAACTTCAAGATCGGGGTCTACGACGCCGACCAGTCGACCTACAAGGCACCGGTCACGGTGCCCAAGGGATCGATCGAGACCGAGGACGTCCTCACGAGCTACTTCGACGGCATCGCCCAGCCCTGGGTCGACACCGAGTTCTCCGGCCGCTCGGACTACCAGGCCTTCATCGAGCACGGCGTCCCCGCCTCGGGCCTGTTCACCGGCGGCGACGGCGTGAAGACGGCCAAGGAGGTCGAGATGTTCGGCGGCACGGCCGGCATCACCTACGACCCGAACTACCACAGCCCCGCGGACGACATCACCAACGTCAACAGCACCGCGCTCGACATCATGAGCGACGCGATCGCGCACGCGACCATCACGCTGGCGCAGAGCACCGAGTCCATCAACGGGGCGCGCAGTGCCGGCAGGTCCGGCAACCCGCACCCGGTGGAGGACGACCTGCACGAGGACGTCGCCTGACGGCGCGTCCGCACCGCTGAACGTATGCCGCGCGGCAGCGCACGCGTCGCCGCGCGGCATACGGTGTGGTCGTGCCGATCCCGATGCGGGTGGCGCGGTTCAACCGCCTCGTCACCAACCGCGTTGCCACCCCGCTGTTGCGCCGGCTCCCCGGCTTCGCGGTCGTGCACCACGTGGGCCGACGCTCCGGCCGCCACTACCGGACGCCGGTCAACCTCTTCCCCGCCGAGGGTGGCTACGTCATCGCCCTCACCTACGGGCCCGACGTCGACTGGCTGAGGAACGTGCTCGTCGCGGGCGGCTGCGAGCTGGAGGTGCGCGGGCGGCGGGTCCGCTGCACCTCACCCGTGGTCTTCCACGACCCGTCGGCCGCACGGATCCGCCTGCCGGAGCGCCCGATCCTGAGGCTGCTCAAGGTCGCCGACTTCGTGTCACTGACGGCCGCCGATGGCAGCGCGCCCACGGCCGTGCCCGGTTAGCCTGCCGGACATGGCCTCCTCAGCGCCGACCCGGGCCGACCGCGCACGCCAGCTGGGCGTGACCGTCAGCGAGGTGCTCTGCGTACTGGGCACCCTCGTCGGGGTGGGCGTCATCGGTGGCACGGAGGTGCCCGAGTCCTCCGGCGGCGCCCTTGCCGCGGACGCCACGCTGCTCGCCCCGGCAAGCCCCGCGTTCTCGATCTGGTCGGTGGTCTACGCCGGCCTGGCCGCCTACACCGTGTGGCAGTGGCTCCCCGACCAGGCGACCGACGAGCGGCACCGGCGCACCGGCTGGCTGGCGGCGGCCTCCATGCTGCTCAACGCCACCTGGCTGCTGGTGACCCGGCAGGGGTGGATCTGGCTGAGCGTGGTGGTGATCGCGGCCCTCGTCGTGGTGCTGGGGGTGCTGGTGCAGCGGCTGACCGAGCGACCCTCGTTCGGGTTCGTCGAGGCGGTGGTCGTCGACGGCACGTTCGGCGCCTACCTCGGCTGGGTCTGCGTGGCCACCTGCGCCAACGTCACGGCCGCCCTCGTCGCCAGCGGGGTCGACCCGGGCCCGCCTGCGAGCGAGGCGTGGGCGGTGGCGGTGCTCGCCCTCGTGGCCGGCGTCGGCGTGCTGCTCGCCCGCCGCCTCGAGGGCCGGTATGCCGTGGCCCTCGCCATCGCGTGGGGGCTGCTCTGGATCGCGGTCGGCCGGGTCGGCGACGAGCCGCAGTCGACGGTCACCGCGTGGGCCGCCGTGGCGGCCGCCGTGGTCGTGGTGGTGGCGACGGCCCGGCAGAGGGCGCGGGTGCGCGGGCCGGTGGACGACACCACCACCTGACCCGGCTAGGTGGCCGGCTGGGCCTGCGGGAGGCCCAGCCCCCGGACGGCCTGGGCGACCAGCTCCTCGGGCGGCAGCGAGACGTCGAGCTCGATGCCCGACTCGTCGGGCATCAGCGGCTCGAGCGTGGCCACCTGAGAGTCGAGCAGGCTGGCGGGCATGTAGTGCCCCGAGCGGGAGGAGATCCGGTCGCGGATCACCTCCACGTGCCCGTCGAGGTGCACGAAGTCGAGCGTGGGCGGCCCGGCTGCCAGCACGTCGCGGTAGGTGCGACGCAGTGCCGAGCAGGCGATGACGGTCGAGCGGCCCTCGGCCGCACGCTCGGCCATCCAGGCCGCCAGGTCGCCCAGCCACGGCCAGCGGTCCTCGTCCTCGAGGGGGATGCCGGCGCGCATCTTCTCCACGCTGGCGCGCGAGTGGAAGTCGTCGGCCTCGGCGAAGAGCAGCCCGGTCGCAGCGGCGATGCCGTGCGCGACCGTGGTCTTGCCCGAGCCGGACACGCCCATCACGACGACGTGCCGGGTGCCCGACCTGAGGTCGAGCGGCGTGCCACCAGCAGGGGCCTCGGGGGCGGTATCGCCGGTCACGGCCTGCGGGTCACCAGTCATGGACGGTGCCGTCCTTGAGGCGGTTGAACGGCAGGTAGGCCGGCTGGTACGGGTGCTTCGCGGCCGCGTCCTCGTCGAGCTCGACGCCCAGGCCCGGCTCGTTGCCGGGGTGCAGGTAGCCGTCCTCGAAGGTGAAGGACTGCCGGAACACCTCGTTCGTCAACGGCCCGTGCTGCATGTACTCCTGGATCCCGAAGTTGTGGATCGCCAGGTCGAGGTGCAGCGCCGCCGCCATCCCGACCGGGGAGATGTCGGTCGGGCCGTGGATGCCGGACTTGATCTGGTACTGCGCCGCGAAGTCCAGCAGCTTGCGCATCGCCGTGATCCCACCGGTGTGGGTCACCGCCGAGCGCACGTAGTCGATGAGCTGCTCGCGGATCAGGGTCTGGTAGTCCCAGACGGTGTTGAAGATCTCCCCGATCGCCAGCGGGGTCGTGGTGTGCTGGCGCACCAGCCGCAGCGCCTCCTGGTTCTCCGCCGGGGTGCAGTCCTCGAGCCAGAACAGGTCGTAGGGCTCGAGTGCCTTGCCCAGCTTGGCGGCCTGGATGGGGGTCATGCGGTGGTGCCCGTCGTGCAGCAGCGGCAGCTCGGGGCCGAACTCGCCCCGCACCGCCTCGAAGACGGTCGGGATGTGCCGCAGGTAGGCCCGGGTGTCCCAGTCCTCCTCCGCCGGCAGCGGCGCCCGCTGGGCCGGCTCGTAGTCGTAGCGCCTGCCCTCGCTGCTCGGCTGCGCGGCCACCCCGTACACCGCGTTGATCCCCGGCACCGAGGTCTGCACCCGGATCGAGCGGTACCCCAGCTCCAGGTGCTTGCGGATCGAGTCGAACAGCTCCTGCGTGTCGCGGCCGGAGGCGTGGCCGTAGGCCATGATCCCGGTGCGCGAGGCGCCGCCGAGGAGCTGGTAGAGCGGCATCCCCGCCGCCTTGGCCTTGATGTCCCACAACGCCACGTCCACCGCCGCGATGGCGGCCATGGTCACCGGACCGCGACGCCAGTAGGCCGACCGGTAGAGGAACTGCCAGGCGTCCTCGATGTTGTGCGCGTCCCGACCGAGCAGCAGCGGCACCACGTGGTCCTTCAGGTAGGACGCCACCGCGAGCTCGCGGCCGTTGAGGGTTCCGTCGCCCAGGCCGGTCAGGCCGTCCTCGGTCGTGACCTTCAACGTCACGAAGTTGCGGTCGGGGCTGGAGACGATCACGTCGGCGGCGACGATCTTCACGGGTGGGCCTCTCGGTTCTGGGCTCTGGGCAGGGGTGCTGGCTGTCGTCAGCGCACGGTGGCGCCGGGCGTGTGTCGTTGCAGGAGGGTGAGGTCTGCGCGGGTGGGAGCGCCCTCCCAGTCGCCGCGGGTGGAGACGGCGAAGGCGCCGGTGGTGGCCCCCCGGGCGAGGCAGTCCGCGGGCTCGAGGCCGTCGACGACCCCGGACAGGAAGCCGGCGGTGAAGGCGTCGCCGGCGCCGATCGGGTCGACCGCCGTCACCGCGAGGGCCGGCGCGTCCACACGGCCCTCGCGGGAGTGCAGCGTGGCGCCGCGCGGACCCCGCTTCACCGCGACCTGCCGCACGCCCTTGCCGAGCAGGTCGGCGACGGCCTCGTCCTCGCGGCCCTCCGCCACGAGGTCGAGCTCGTCGTCGGAGGCGATGACCAGCGTGGCCCGTCGGGCCAGCGGCGCGAGCACCTCGCGGGCTCGCTCACGGCTCCACAGGCGGCCGCGGAAGTTCACGTCGAAGGAGACCAGGACGCCTGCGGCGCATGCCGACTCGACCGCCCAGGACACGGCCTCCGCTGCACCGGCGGACAGCGCCGGGGTGATGCCGGTGACGTGCAGGACCCGCGGTGGAGCCTCCAGCGCGGCGGCCACGTCATCCTTGCCCACGGCCGACCCGGCCGAGCCCGCTCGGCGGTACTCGACGCTGGTCAGGTCCGCGGTGCGCTGCTCCACGAACATCAGGCCGGTGGGCCGGTCACTGTCCACAACGGCATACCCCGTGTCCACACCCTCGGCCCGAAGCTGACGCAGCACCAGCCGGCCGAACGAGTCGTCGCCCACCCGGCCGGCCCACGCGACCGTGTGCCCGAGCCGCGAGAGGCCGATCGCCACGTTGGACTCGGCTCCCGCGAGCCGGGTGGTCTGCAGACCACCCTGGACCAGCGGGCCGTCGGCCCGGAAGGAGACCATCGACTCACCGAAGGTGAGCACCTCGACAGCTGCGGGCGTCATTGCGTATGCCGTTCTGCTGCAGCGGTGTAGGCGCGGGCGCGGGTGCGCAGCGCCTCGAGGTCACCGCCCGAGGCGGCATCGCCGACGAGCGGGCTGCCGACGCCGACGGCGACCGCCCCGACCGCGAGGTAGCTCCTCAGCTCGTCGAGGCCCACTCCCCCGACGGCGAGGAACGGGATGTGGGGGAAGGGGTCGCGGACGGCCTTGAGGTAGGCGGGGCCGCCGACCGAGGCGGGGAACAGCTTCACGGCGCTCGCCCCCTGCTGCACGGCGGCGAAGGCCTCGGTGGGGGTGAGGGCGCCGGCAGCGACCGGCAGGCCGCGCGCAGCCGCCACCGCGACGGACGGCGTCACGGCGGGGGTGACGACGAACTGGGCCCCGGCGGACTCCACGTCGGCGACGTCGCCGGCCGTCAGCACGGTGCCCGCACCGATCTGGGCCCCCTCCGGCAGCTGGGCACGCACCTGCTCGATGGCCTCACGCGCTCCGGGGGTCGTCAGCGAGATCTCGACGAACCGCACCCCTTCGTCGAACAGCGCGAGTGCCGTCGCCACGGCCGCCTGCGTGTCGGTCCCGCGGATGATGGCCATGACCCGTGCACGGGACAGGGCGGCGACGAACGCGCCCGACGGCATACCGGTCACCACGGCGCTCACCACTCCGCGAAGGAGCCGTCGGCGTGCCGCCACACCGGCCCGCGCCAGGCGTGCCCGCGCTTGTCGGCGGCACGCACCGCCTGCTCGTCGACCTCGACGCCGAGGCCGGGTGCGGTCAGCCGCTCGATGTGGCCGTCGACGAACTTCAGCGGCTCGGGGTCGACGACGTAGTCGAGGACCTCGGCACCCTGGTTGTAGTGGATGCCGATGCTCTGCTCCTGGATGAGGTAGTTCGGCGTCGCGAAGCCGACCTGCAGGCAGGCGGCCAGCGCCAGCGGCCCCAGCGGGCAGTGCGGAGCCAGCTGCACGTCGTAGACCTCGGCCAGCGCGGCGATCTTGCGCACCTCGGTGATGCCGCCGGCGTGCGAGAGGTCCGGCTGCGCCACGGCGATGCCGGCCTGCAGCACCGGGAGGAACTCCTGCCGGCTGTAGAGCCGCTCCCCCGTCGAGACGGGCGTGGTGGTCGAGCGGACGAACTCGCCGATGAGGTGGGAGTTCTCGGGGACGACCGGCTCCTCGAGGAAGAACGGCCGGAAGGGCTCGAGCAGCGGGGCGACGCGGCGGGCGTTGGCGAGGGTGAACCGGCCGTGGAAGTCGACGGCGACGTCGCCGTGGTGGCCCAGCACCTCGCGGGCCGCCGCCACGCGCTCGACGACGCCGTCGATCTCGGCGACGGTGGCGACC
This sequence comes from Knoellia sp. 3-2P3, assembly GCF_029223115.1. Lineage (NCBI taxonomy): Bacteria > Bacillati > Actinomycetota > Actinomycetes > Micrococcales > Intrasporangiaceae > Knoellia > Knoellia sp. 3-2P3. The sequence continues at coordinate 815,171 of NZ_JARGZE010000001.1, read as the reverse complement.
GGGCTCATCCGGCCCGAGGCGTTCATCTTGACCGCGGTGAGGCCGGCCTCGACCTGCTCGGCGATGTGGTCGGCCACCTCGGCCGGCTCGTCGCCGCCGACCCAGCCGTAGACGCGGATCCGGTCGCGGACCGGGCCGCCGAGCAGCTGGTGCACGGGAGCGCCGAAGTGCTTGCCGGCGATGTCCCACAGCGCCTGGTCGATGCCGGAGACGGCGCTGGCCAGGATGGGCCCCCCGCGGTAGAAGGACCCCTTGGTCATCACCTGCCAGTGGTCCTCGATGCGCAGGGCATCCCTGCCGAGCACCATCTCGCCGAGCTGGTCGACGGCGGTGCGCACCGTCTCGGAGCGTCCCTCGCAGGTGGCCTCGCCCCAGCCGACGACGCCGCCGTCGGTCTCGATGCGGACGAAGAGCCAGCGCGGGGCGACGAGGAAGGTCTCGACGCTGCGGATGGTCGTGGTCATGGCGGACATCCGGCTCAGCCCTTCGTCGCGCCCGCGGTCAGGCCCGAGACGACGTACTTCTGGGCGAAGAGCGCGATGAGCATGATCGGCAGGGTCACGACGGTGGAGGCCGCCATCAGGCCGCCCCAGTCGATGCTGGCGTAGCCGACGAAGTCGAAGATCGCGACGGGCAGCGTCTTGGTGTCGGCGCTCGAGAGCACCAGGGCGAACATGAAGTTGTTCCAGGAGAAGATGAACGACAGGATCCCGGCGGTCGCGATGCCGGGCGTCGACAGTGGAAGGGTGATCCGGCGGAACGCCCCGATCGGCGTGAGGCCGTCGACCATCGCCGACTCCTCGAGCTCGATCGGCAGGCCGTCGAAGTAGCCCATCATGATGTAGACGATCAGCGGCAGGGACACGAACATGTGGCTCAGGATCAGCACGGTGAAGCCGCCGACCATCTTGAGGTTCGAGAAGACGTAGTACCAGGGCACCAGCAGCGACACCGCCGGGATGACGCGGGCCATCAGCACGACCAGCGCCGAGCGCCGCATCGAGAACCGGCTCATCGAGTAGGCGGCCGGCACCCCGAGCAGGATCGACAGCGCGGTCGCGGCGAAGGCGACCCAGAGGCTGTTGACGATGAACTGCACGTAGTTCGCCTGCTGGAGGACCTTGTCGTAGTTGTCCCAGGTGGGAGTGAAGACGATCGCCTTGTCGGGGTTGTAGATGTCGACGTTGGTCTTGAGGGAGGCGGCGACCATCCAGGCCAGCGGGGCCAGCAGCGCCAGCACGACGACGACCAGCGCCGCGACGCGGAAGACCTTGTACGGGGTGCGGGCGCGCATCAGGCGGCGTCCTTCCGGCGAGTCGTGACGGCCAACATCGAGCCGATGATGATGAGGAAGAAGAGGATGAGCACCGCCGAGGAGACGCCGTACTCGTTGTAGTCGAAGCTCAGGCCGTAGGCGTAGACGTTGAGCGTCTCGACCTCGTGGAACGAGCCGCCGCCCTTGCCCTTGGTGGCGTAGAGGATGTCGAAGGTCTTCAGCGCGTCGATGCCGCGCAGCAGCACGGCCACGACGACGGTCGGCATGAGGAGCGGCAGGGTGACGTGGCGGAAGCGCTGCCAGGCGTTCGCCCCGTCGATCAGGGCCGCCTCCTGCGGCTCGTCGGACAGCGACGTCAGGCCGGCCAGGAGGATGAGCACGATCATCGGCGTCCACTGCCAGATGTCGATGAACATCGTCGTCGGCAGCGCGGTCTTCTCACCCGCGAGCCAGGGCCAGGGGCCGAGGCCGAACCACGCGAGGAAGCGGTTGGCCAGGCCGATGTTGGGGTCGAAGATCAGGCGCCACATCATGCCCACGGCCACGGGGGTGGCGACCAGCGGCAGCAGGATGGCGACGCGCACCCACTTCTCGCCCTTGAAGGGCCGCCACAGCAGCAGGGCGATGGCCATGCCGAGCACCACCTCGACGAGCAGCACCCCACCGGTGAAGACGACGGTGCGCAGGACCGCCGGCCAGAAGCGTTCGGTGTCGCCGAGCACCTCGAGGTAGTTGGCGAAGCCGATGAACTCCGACTCGGCGCGCACCGAGCCCTCGGCGTCGGTGAGGCTGAGGTAGACCGTCCACGCCACCGGGAAGACGATGAGGACGGCGACGAACACCATCGCCGGTGCGGCAAACAGCCACTTGCGGTGGTGGTTGGCCCAGCGCGCCCAGGCCGGCGTGCTCGCCGAGGTGGTGAGGCTGGTCTCCCTCGCCGTGCTGGGAGTGGTGGTCGTGGCAGCCATGCGTGTGCTCCAGGTCGCGGTGGTGTCGCGGGTCGTGAGGTGCTGGGGCTGGTGGGTACCTGCCCCAGCGGGCCGGGTGGCCGGGTGCCCGAGAGGGGTCGGGCACCCGGCCGTCGGGCTACTTGTTCTCGTCGTCCAGGAACTTCTGGAACGCCTCGTTGGCCGCGTCGGCCGAGGCGGCCGGGTCCTTGCCGGTGATGGCGTCGACGATCGGCTGGCCGACGATCTCGCGGGCCTCGGCGACCTTGACCACGAGCGGGCGGTCGTGGCCGACACCGTTCTTGGACATCGCGGCGTTCGCCTCGACGAGGTCCTTGGGGTAGGTCGCGGTCGCGGCCGGGTCGGACGAGACCGAGGTGCGGCCGCCGGGGACTCCGGCCTTCTCGTTCTCGAGGGTCTGGGCCTTGCTGGTGGCCCACTCGATGAACTTCCAGGCGTTCTCCTGGTTCTCCGAGGACTCGTTCACGCCGAGCGCCCACGAGGGGATGTCGTAGGGCTTGGAGCCGGCCGGGCCCTCGGGGAAGGCGGCGAAGCCGACGGTGTCGCTGACCTTGGACTTGGCGGGGTCGGTGGCGTTCTTGTAGAGCGAGTTCGCCTCGGTGTAGAAGGCCGCCTTGCCCTGGGTGAAGATCGCCATCGCCTCGGGCCAGCCCATGTCGGTGCTGACGTTGGCCGGGCCGAGGTCCTTGATCAGGCCGCCGTAGAAGGCGTAGGCCTGCTTGGCCTCGGGGCTGTTGACCGCAGCCTTGCCGCTCTCGTCGACGAAGTCACCGCCGAAGGAGTAGAGGAAGCTGGAGAACTGCGTGACGGCCGGGGACTTGCCGGTGCGGGCGACGAAGCCGGCCACGCCGGGGTTGTCCGCCTTGATCTTGGCGGCCATCGACTTGAGCTCGTCGAGGGTCTTCGGCGGGTTGGTGAAGCCGGACTTCTCGAGCAGGTCCTTGCGGTAGTAGAGGACCTCCTGCTCGGTGATGAGCGGGACGCCGACGACCTTGTCCTCGTAGGTGGTGGCCTGCACCGGGCCCTGCTTGAAGTCGCTCCAGCCCCACTCCTTGTTCGCCTGGACCTTCTCCGTCAGGTCGGCGAGGTACTTGTTCTTCGCGAAGAGCTTCCCCTCCTGCAGGGGGCGGTACATCATCACGTCGAGGTCGCTCGAACCGGCGTTGAGCTTGACGTTGTACTGGTCGGACAGCTGGTCCTCACCGAGCTGGGTGATCTCGACCTTCAGGCCGGACTCCTTCTCGAACTCCGGCAGAGCCTTCTTGATGTTCTCGGTCCACACGTGGTTCGCGAGGGTGACGCGGACGGTCTTGCTGCCCGAGCCCTCCGCGTCGCCGCCACCGCATGCCGAGAGGCCGACGGCTGCCGCCACGGCCAGAGAAGTACCGATAACTGACTGACGCAACACGTCGGTCTCCGTTCCTGTCGTGGCGTCCCGCCATTGGGCCGCCGCCTGCTCGGATGCGCTACATCCGCCTAATCACCGGATGCTAGATGTCTAAATCAGATTTATGCAAGAGGTTCGACGACATGCGTATGCTTTAAACCATGACCGAGCCAGCACCGGCGCTGCCCGGGGGCATCCCCGCCTCCGCCGTCCCCGCCGCCACCGACCCGGCCGACGGCAACGGCTCCTCGGGCCTGACCGGCCTGCACGCCCAGGTGCTCGACCAGATCGGGCTGTCCATCTGCGGCGGCGAGCTCCGCCCCGGGGCGGTGCTCTACATCGACGACCTGGTCGAGAAGCACGCCGTCTCGCGCTCCGTCGTCCGCGAGGTGCTGCGGGTGCTGTCCTCGATGGGGATGGTCGCCTCGCGGCGCCGCATCGGGACGATCATCCAGCCGTCCTCCGCCTGGAACGTCTACGACCCCCAGGTCATCCGCTGGCGTCTGGCCTCGGAGGGACGGCTGGGCCAGCTGCGCTCGATCACCGAGCTGCGCGGTGCCGTGGAGCCCGAGGCGGCCCGCCTCGCGGCCGAACGGGCCACCCCCGGCGACGCCAGCACCCTGGTGGGGCTGGCGGCCCGCATGTGGGCCGCCGGCCAGGGTGAGGACGAGGAGGAGTTCCTCGCCCTCGACATCGAGTTCCACCGCCTGGTGCTCGCCAGCTCCGGCAACGAGATGTTCCTCAAGCTGCACGAGCTGGTCGCCGAGGTGCTGACCGGCCGCCACCACTACGGCCTCATGCCGCACCACCCCCACGAGGAGGCGCTGCAGCTGCACGCCGACGTCGCCTCGGCCATCCAGCGCCACGACGGCGACCGCGCCCGCGCCGCCATGCTGCGGATCATGGAGCAGGCGATGGACGAGATGAAGACCCTGTGGGCGCAGGCCGACGAGCAGCCGCCGGCTGACGCCTAGAACAGGCCGACGACCTCGCCGTCGTCGTCGAGGTCGATGCTCGCCGCCGCCGGGTTCCGCGGCAGGCCGGGCATGGTGCGCATCTCGCCGCTGATGGCGTAGACGTATCCGGCGCCGGCAGCGGCCCGCACCTCACGCACCGGAAGCCGCCAGCCCGTCGGTGCACCCCGGAGGGTGGGGTCGGACGAGATCGACAGGTGGGTCTTGGCGATCACGACCGGGAAGCCGCCGTAGCCCAGCACCTCGAAGCGCTCGAGGTCCTTGGCCGCCGTGGGTGAGAAGTCCACCCCGTCGGCCCCGTAGACGGTGGTCGCGACGGCCTCGATCTTCTCGCGCAGGGTGTCGTCGAGCTCGTAGGTGTGCCGGAACTCGTGCGGCTCGCCGCAGGCGGCCACCACGGCCTCGGCGAGGTCGCGGGCCCCCTTGCCGCCGTCGGACACGTGCGTGGAGACGGCCACGTGGGCGCCCTCGGCCTCGGCCACCTCGCGGATGACCGCGTGCTCGGACTCGAAGTCGGAGGGGAACGCGTTGACCGCCACCACGGGCGAGACCCCGAACGAGCGCACGATCTCGATGTGCCGGCGCAGGTTGTCGGCCCCGGCCCGCACCGCCCGCGGGCTCTCGTGCAGCATCTCGGGCGGCAGCGGCTTGCCCGCGACGACGGTGTAGTTGCCCGAGTGGGCCTTCAGCGAGCGCACGGTGGCGACCAGCACCGCGGCGTCGGGACTCAGGCCCGAGACCCGGCACTTGAGGTTGAAGAAGCGCTCGGCGCCCATGTCGGAGCCGAAGCCCGCCTCCGTCAGGAGGTAGTCGCCGGCGTGGATGCCGATCTGGTCGGCCACCACCGAGGAGTTGCCGGTGGCGATGTTGCCGAACGGGCCGGTGTGCACGAGCACCGGTGTGTTCTCGGTGGTCTGGAGCAGGTTGGGCTTGAGGGCGTCCTTGAGCATGACGGCCATGGCCCCCGCAGCACGGAGGTCGTCGGCGGTCACCGGCCGACCGGCATACGTGAAGCCCACGACGATGCGACCGAGCCGCGCCCGCAGGTCGCGCAGCGACGTCGACAGGCCGAGGATCACCATCACCTCGCTGGCCGCGGTGATGTCGAACCCGCTCTGCCGCGGGACGCCGTCGATGCGGGCGCCGAGGCCCTCGACGATGTTGCGCAGGGCCCGGTCGTTGACGTCGAGCACGCGGCGCCAGGCGACGCTGCGCGGGTCGAGCCCGAGGTCGTTGCCGTGGTGGAGGTGGTTGTCGACCATGGCCGCGAGCAGGTTGTGGGCGGCGGTCACGGCGTGGAAGTCGCCGGTGAGGTGGAGGTTGAGCTGCTCCATCGGCAGCACCTGGCTGTAGCCGGCACCGGCCGCGCCGCCCTTGATGCCGAACGTCGGGCCCATCGACGGCTGCCGCAGGGCGAGCGTCGCGCGGTGCCCCAGCACCGAGAGGCCCTGGGCCAGTCCGACGGCCGTCGTGGTCTTGCCCTCCCCCAGCGGCGTCGGCGTGATCGCCGTGATGACGACGTACTTCGCGGTGGGGCGGTCGGCCAGGTCGTCGACGGCCGCCAGGTCGACCTTGGCGACGTGGCGGCCATAGGGCTCGAGGCGCTCCTCCGGTATGCCGGCCGCGCGCGCCACGGCCGCGATGGGCTCGAGGTGCGCGGCCCGCGCGATGGCGAGGTCCGAGGGCAGTGACGGCGTTGGCACGTGGCCAGTGTGGCCCTCACCCGGTGGTGCGACGAGGGCTTTGACCCGAGACGGGACTTTCAGGGGACGTTGGTCCCGGTATCCCGTGGCCGCGGGCTCGCGTCAGAAGTGCGGTCGCCAGACGACGAGGGCCTGCGAGCGGTTGGGCCGCGGCCGCTGGCCGGCGCGCATGGCGATGATCTCGCCGGCGGGACCGACCGCGAAGACGCGTGACCCCGGCTGTGCCGCAGCACTCCTGGCCCGCTCGAGCTCCTCGGACAGCTCGAGCACGCGGGCCTGCAGGGCGTCGACCTGGTGCTCGAGCTCGAGGATGCGCTGGATGCCGGCGAGGCTGATGCCGTCCTCCTGCGACAGTCGCTGCACCTCGCGCAGCGTGGCGATGTCGCGGGCGGAGTAGCGCCGCCCCCCGCCACGGGTGCGCGACGGGGAGACGAGGCCGAGCCGGTCGTACTGCCGCAGCGTCTGGGCGTGCATGCCGGCCAGCTCCGCCGCCACGGAGATCACGAAGACCGGGGTGTCGTCGTCAGGGGCGAAACCGCGCAGCGTGGACACCGGTCGTCACTCCTGCCGGGCCCGCGCGAACAGCTCACCGCGCGGGTCCTCGCCCTGCTCCTGGGCCTGGAGGGCCTCGACCGCCTTGCGGGCCTCGTCCGTGAGCCGTTGCGGCACCACGATGTTCACCTTCGCGAGCAGGTCGCCGTGGTGGTCCTTGCGCGGCACCCCGCGCCCCTTGACGCGCAGCACGCGGCCACTCGGCGTGCCCGGTGCGATGCGCACCTTCACCGGCTCGCCCGAGAGAGTCGGCACCGACACCGTGGCCCCGAGCGCGGCCTCGGCGAACGTCACGGGCAGGTCGACGGTGAGGTTGTCGCCCTCCCGCCCGAACACCGGGTGCTTCTCCACCTCGACCGTGAGGATCAGGTCGCCGGCGGGAGCGCCCTGGTCGCCGGGCTCCCCCTTGCCGGCCAGACGGATCTTCTGCCCGTCGCGCACGCCTGCGGGGATCCGCGTGGTGATGCGCCCGTTCCCGGTGCTGAGGGTGACGGTCGCACCCTCCACCGCGTCGCGGAACGGCAGCGTCGTGCGCGCGGTGAGGTTGGCGCCGCGGCGCGGGCCGGCCGGGGCGCCGAAGCCCCCGTAGGCCGGCCCGCCGCCACCGAACATGCCACCGAGGATGTCCTCGAGGTTGGGCTGCGCGCCGCCTCCCCCGGTGCTGAAGCGCACCCCCGGGCCGGCACCGCCGCCGCCGAACATCGAGGAGAACACGTCCTCGAACCCGGCGCCGCCGCCCGGACCGCCCGCGCCCGCACGGAAGCGGGCGCCCCCGTGCGTCATGGACCGGATGGCGTCGTACTGCTGGCGCTGCTCGGGGTCGGAGAGCACGGCATACGCCTCACCGATGTCCTTGAAGCGCTGCTCGGCCTGGGCGTCCCCGGGGTTCTGGTCGGGGTGCTCCTTGCGGGCGAGCTTGCGGTAGGCCTTCTTGATGGCTGCGGCGTCGGCGTCCTGGGGGACGCCGAGGATCGCGTAGAAGTCCTTGTCGAACCAGTCCTGGCTGGCCATGGCGTCCTCCTCTCGAACGCTCTGCGGGTGGTTACTGCGGGTCGGCCACGGCGACGCGTGCCGGGCGGATCACCTGGTCGCCGGCACGGTAGCCGGGCTGGAGCACCGTGACGACCGTCGTCTCGGTGGCGCCCTCCGGCAGCTCGGCCTGGGTGTGCATCAGGGCCTCGTGCCGCATGGGGTCGAACGTCTCGCCCGCCTCGCCGAACCGGGTCAGCCCGAACCTCGTCAGGGTCTGCTCGAGCTTCTCGGCGATCGAGGCGAAGGGGCCGCTCTGCAGGTCGCCGTGCTCACGCGCGGCGTGGATGTCGTCGAGCACCGGCAGCAGCGTCTCGAGCACGTCCTGCACGGCGCGCTCCTGCACCATCGCGCGGTCGCGGTCGACGCGGCGCTTGTAGTTGACGTACTCCGCCTGCAACCGCTGCAGGTCGAGCAGCCGCTCGGCCGCGAGCGCGGTGTCCGGGTGGGGCTGCTCGCCCCCGGCGGCCCCACCAGCGCCCGGCGCGGCCTGCCCACCGTGGTGGGCCTGGTGGGCGACGGCGTCCTGCTCGTCCTCGAGCTCGGCCTCGAACTCCTCGAGGCTCTCGGCCGCCGGGGCGGCGGTGGGCGCCGAAGGCTCTGCAGCCTCCGCGCCCACCACCTCCTCGGCCTGCGTGTCGCGGGGGTCGACGTGCTCCGTCACTTCTTGTCCTCGTCGTCGTCCACGACCTCGGCGTCGACGACGTCCTCGTCAGCGCCGCCGCCGCCCTGCGCGCCGCCCTGGGCGCCGGCACCGGCACCGGCGCCGCCGGCCTCGGACTCGGACGTCGCGGCATACATCGCGGTGCCCAGCTTCTGCGACTCCTCGGAGAGCTTGGACGTCTTGGCCGAGATGTCCTCGGCGGTCGCGCCCGACTCCGGCTTGAGGGCCGCCTTGAGGTCCTCGAGCGCGGCGTCGACCGGGCCGCGGCCGTCGGCAGGCAGCTTGTCGGCGTTGTCCGTGAGGAACTTCTCGGTGGAGTAGACCAGCTGCTCGGCGGTGTTGCGGGCCTCGGTCTCCTCCCGCCGCTTGCGGTCCTCCTCGGCGTGCGCCTCGGCCTCCTTGACCATCCGCTCGATGTCCTCCTTGGCCAGCGCGGAGCCACCGGAGATGGTGATCTTCTGCTCCTTGCCGGTGCCGCGGTCCTTCGCGGAGACGTTGACGATGCCGTTGGCGTCGATGTCGAAGGTGACCTCGATCTGCGGCACGCCACGCGGGGCCGGGGCGATGCCGGAGAGCTCGAAGGTGCCCAGCGGCTTGTTGTGCTGCGCGATCTCGCGCTCGCCCTGGAAGACCTGGATCAGCACGCTCGGCTGGTTGTCCTCGGCGGTGGAGAACACCTCGGAGCGCTTGGTCGGGATGGCCGTGTTGCGCTCGATGAGCTTGGTGAACAGGCCGCCCTTGGTCTCGATGCCGAGCGAGAGCGGGGTGACGTCGATGAGCAGGACGTCCTTGCGCTCACCCTTGAGGACACCGGCCTGCAGGGACGCGCCCACGGCGACGACCTCGTCGGGGTTGACGCCCTTGTTGGGCTCCTTGCCTCCGGTGAGCTCCTTGACGACGTTGCTCACGGCCGGCATGCGGGTCGAGCCACCGACGAGCACGACGTGGTCGATGTCGGACAGCGAGATGCCGGCATCCTTGATGACGTTGTGGAACGGCTGCTTGGTGCGCTCGAGCAGGTCCTTGGTCATCTGCTCGAACTGCGCCCGCGTGATCGTCTCGTCGAGGTGGATCGGGCCGTTCTCGGACATCGAGAGGTACTGCAGCGACACGTTGGTGCTGGTCGCGGTCGACAGCTCCTTCTTGGCCTGCTCGGCCGCGTCGCGCAGGCGCTGCATGGCGATCTTGTCCTTGGACAGGTCGACGCCGCTGGTGTTCTTCACGACGGTGAGCAGGTGGTTGACGACCCGCTCGTCCCAGTCGTCGCCACCGAGCTGGTTGTCACCGCTGGTCGCGCGGACCTGGATGGTGGAGAAGCCGTCCTCCGGGTCCTTGCCCACCTCGAGGAGCGAGACGTCGAAGGTGCCGCCACCGAGGTCGAAGACGAGGATGAGCTCGTCCTCCTTGCCCTTGTCGAGGCCGTAGGCCAGGGCAGCAGCGGTGGGCTCGTTGATGATGCGCAGGACGTTCAGGCCAGCGATCTCGCCGGCCTCCTTGGTGGCCTGGCGCTCGTGGTCGTCGAAGTACGCCGGCACGGTGATGACCGCGTCGGTGACGTCCTCGCCGAGGTAGGCCTCCGCGTCGCGCTTGAGCTTCTGGAGGATGCGGGCGCTGATCTCCTGGGCGGTGTAGACCTTGCCGTCGATCTCGGGCGACTTCCAGTCGGTGCCCATGTGGCGCTTGACGGAGCGGATGGTCCGCTCGACGTTGGTGACGGCCTGGCGCTTGGCGATCTCGCCGACCAGGACCTCACCGCCCTTGGAGAACGCGACGACCGACGGCGTGGTGCGGCCGCCCTCCGCGTTGGCGATGATGGTGGGCTCGCCGCCCTCGAGGACGGCGACAGCCGAGTTGGTGGTGCCGAGGTCGATGCCGACCGCACGTGCCATGGTGACTCTCCTGCTGGGTTGGGTCAGGTGGTGGTTCTTGAGTTGCCTGCACTCAAGTTAGGAGCCCGCCGGCTGCCTGCGCAAATCCGGAGCCGAAAACTTGAGTCTGATCGGCTCAACCTTGGGTTCGCCCTGGTTGTTCCCACCTCGGAGGCGCCCTGCAGAGCCGGTATGCCGCGGGCCCTCCCCCCTCCCCACCGGCCCAGCAGGCGCGGTAACGGGGGGCGGTCAGGGCCGGAAGTCCCTTCCACCGCTCCGCCGCCGTGCGTTCGCTGGAGGTGAAAGCAGGTGACCACCATGACCGACTACAACGTGCCTCCCACCACGAGTCCCGAGCAGGAGCGGGAGCTGCGCGAGCGGGCTCTGAAGCACCTCAAGGACAAGCGCGACCTCAAGGCCCACCTCCTGGCCTACGTCACCGTGAACCTGCTGCTCGTGGCGATCTGGTTCGCCGCGGGTGGAGGGTTCTTCTGGCCGATCTTCCCCATCTTCGGCTGGGGCATCGGCATCGCCTTCCACATCTGGGACGTCGTCTCGCCCGAGCCCGGGCCGCGGGAGATCGAGGCCGAGATGCAGCGCATGAGGGCGCGCCACTCGTGACGCGTACTCGTGACGCGTTGAGCCGGGCCGGTTTCCCGGCCTGAAGGTCGGACCCGCTCCGCCTCCCCCCTCGGGGCGGGTCCGGCTGCCCGGCCGCGGCCTCAGTCCTGCGAGACCAGATCCCGTGCCAGCGCGGCCGGCATGTAGTCGTAGCGGACGAAGGACCGGGTGAAGGTGCCCGTGCCGTGCGAAACCGAGCGCAGGTCGATCGGGTAGCGCGACAGCTCGTGCGCCGGGATCTCGGCGTGGACGACGGTGTAGCCGGCGAGCTCGGCGGGTTCGGTCCCGTGCACCTGGCCGCGCCGCCCGCGCAGGTCGGCGAGCACCGAGCCGAGGGCCTCGTCGGCGACCGTGATGTCGACCGCGTCGATGGGCTCGAGCAGCGCCACCGTCGACTCGTTGGCCGCCTCCCGCAGGGCCTGGGCCGCGGCGGTCTGGAACGCCATGTCCGAGGAGTCGACCGAGTGGGCCTTGCCGTCGACGAGGGTGACCCGTACGTCGACGCAGGGGTAGCCGGCCAGCACCCCCTTCTCGAGCTGGCCCCGCGCGCCCTTCTCCACCGAGGGGATGAACTGGCGCGGCACCGCCCCGCCCACCACCTTGTCGACGAACTCGAACCCGGCACCCCGTTCGAGGGGCTCGACCTGGATCTTGCACACGGCATACTGCCCGTGCCCGCCCGACTGCTTGACCAGACGGCCCTGGACCTCCACCTGACGGACGAAGGTCTCGCGCAGCGAGGTCCGCAGCGGCTCGACCTCCACCTCGACGTGGAAGCGGTCGCGCAGGCTCGCGATCAGCTGGTCGACGTGCGAGGGCCCCATGGCCCACAGCACCACCTGGTGGGTCTCCGCGTTGTGCTCGAGGCGCATGGTGACGTCCTCGGCGACGATGCGCTGCAGGGCGGTGCCGAGCTTGTCCTCGTCGCCCTTGGACTTGGCGTGGATGGCCACCGGCAGCAGCGGCTCGGGCAGCACCCACGGCTCGACGAGGGCCGGCTTGTCCTTGCCCGAGAGGGTGTCGGAGGTCTCTGCGCCGCTGATCTTGGCGACCAGCGCGATGTCGCCGGCTACGGCCGACGACTTGGGCCGCATCTCGTCACCGACCGGCGCGGACAGCGGTCCCACCCGCTCGTCGTCGCTGTCGTGGTCACCATGGCCCTCGAGCGTGCGCCCGACGAACTGGCTCAGGTGTCCCGAGACGTGCACCGGGTCGTCCGGGCGCAGCGTCCCCGAGAACACCCGCACCAGCGACAGGCGCCCCACGTACGGGTCGGTGGTCGTCCGCACGACCTCGGCGACGAGCGGGCCGTCGGGGTCGCACGTCACCTCGCCGAAGTCGGCGCCCACCGGGGTGTAGACGGCGGGGATCCGCGAGGCCGCCGGCGACGGGAAGCCCCGCTCGACCAGGTCGAGCACGTCCTCGACGCCGACCCCCGTCGGCGCATGCGTCGGAAGCACCGGGAAGAAGCGCGCGGTCGCGATCGCGGTGCGCAGGTCGGCCACGACCGCCTCGAGGTCGATGTCCTCGCCGCCGAGGTAGCGCTCGAGCAGCGACTCGTCCTCGGACTCCTCGATGACCGACTCGATGAGCGCGCCGCGCTGGTCCTCGATGAGGTCGGCCTCGGCACCGTCGGGGTCGCGCAGCACCGGGTCGTCGCCGGAGTGGTCGCGCACCGTGCGTCGCAGCAGGTTCAAGGTCCCCAGCACGGACCCGCCGCTCACCACCGGCACCTGGAGCGGCTGGGCGTCGCCGAAGGTGCGCTGGCACATCGCCACCGTGCTCTCGAAGTCTCCCCTCGCGCCCTCGAGCCGCGTCACCAGGACGGCCCGCGGCATACCGAGCGTCTCGCACTCGCGCCACAGCAGCCGGGTGGCCTCGTCGAGCCCGTCCACGGCCGAGACAACGAAAAGGGCCGCGTCAGCGGCCCGCAGCCCGGCCCGTACCTCGCCGACGAAGTCGGGGTGGCCGGGGGTGTCCAGGAGGTTGACGGCGACGCCGTTGCGCTCGACCGACGCCACCGTCAGCGCGAGCGAGGGGTCGTGGGTGTCGCGTGGTCGGCGACCCGGCACTGTGGCCGCGACGATGCGGTCGAACAGCGCCGTCTTGCCCGCACCGGTCGGCCCGACGAGGACGACGTTGCGGATCTGGTCAGGGGAGACGGGGTCCCGCACCTCGCGGGCATCGGCTGCGCGGTTCATGCCGGACACCTTGCTCCTCCTCGACCACCCGTGACAAGGGACGTTCTGCCTAGCGCCCCGAGCCGGCGAGCGGGTAGCGGCGCAGGGTTCGCGTGCCGTGCTCGGCGTACCGGACCAGCCGGACCTCCTCCGCGGACGCGCGCACCGGGAGGACGTCGGCCAGCTCCTCCCGCACCAGCGGGACGTCACGCCCCGGCGCCAGCGCGCACAGGCTCAGGTGGGGCACGGGGTCGAACTCACCGGCATACGGCGAGTGCTCGGGGTAGCGCCCCGCGACGGCGGCGGTCAGCCGCGTGAACGGCTCCGCCGGCTCCGGTCGCAGGTGGACCAGGCCGGTGGGGAAGACCCGGATCTCCCGCAGGGTGAAGGCGAACGCCGGCACGCCACCGATCAGCGCAGCGAGGTCGGCGTCGCGCTCGGGCGTCAGGTCCGCCTCGGGGACGAACGGCCCCAGCACGGTGACGTGGGCGTGGACGTGGTCGTCCTCGGGCGACAGCCACTCGGGGCCCTCGTGCTGGTGCCGCCAGCGGATGTAGGGCTCGAGCTGGGGGACGGGGACGTAGAGGACGGTGTGCGCCACGGCAGGCATCCTCCCGCGCCGGGACGGCACGTGCCGTTGGACCCTGTGCCGCCCCCGGGGGCGACCGGACTCTGGGATGAGGGCCCGAGGAGGTGACGGTGTCGAACCTGCTGCGCCTAGGCGCTTTCGTCCTCACGGCCGTGTTCTCCGCGCTGCTCGTGCTGTTCACCGTGGCGCAGCTCGTGGAGGACCTGGGACGGTGGTGGGGCACCGCCGCCGCCGTCACGCTCCTCCTCGGCGCGGCCATGGTGAGCTACCGGGCCGTCGTCCGGCCGCGAACCACCGCCCGCTGGCTGGCGCTGGGAGTGGCGGTGCTGGCCGTCTACGTCGTCGTGGAGTCGGTCCACACCGGCGACACCGACCTCTCGGGGGTGCCGGTCGGCACGGCGGTGCTGGCCGTCCCCCTCACCGCGCTCGGCCTGCGCAGGACGAAGGAGGCAGGAGCCCTGCTGCTCGCCGACGGACTGCTGCCGATGCTGAGCCTCGTGGTGCTCACGGTGCTGAGCATCGAGCGCACCGGGTCGAGCCTGTCGTCGTCGTCGGAGTTCGTCGGCATCCCGGTCTTCGTCGGGGGGCTCCTGTTCCTGCTGGCCTGGCTCGTCCGGCCACGCCGCCGCTGATCGGCTACGGCGCGGAACCGGCGAGCAACGTTGCACCGGCGAGCAGCGCGACCGCCAGCGGCAACAGCGAGAGCAGCACCAGCACGGTGTCGGCGAGGCGCCACGGCGCGGGCGCCCACCACGTACGCCGGTGGGCCGTGGAGAACCCCCGCGAGTCCATCGCGACCGCCAGCGTCGCCGCCGCCTGGAGCGAGCGGACGAGCATGCCGATGGTCAGGGCGGACAGCTCCCGGAGCACCGCTGCGGGCGAGCGCAGCCGGGCGCCGATGCCGCGCACCCGGCGAGCCCGGGCGATCTCGGCCCAGATGTCACCGAAGGTGTGCACCCGTTGCAGCGCCGCTGCCGTGGCGACGACGGGCCTGGCCGGGAGCCGCAGCCGCTGGGCGAGGTGGTCGCCCAGGGCATCGGGGTCGATGAAGCGGATGAGCACCGCCGAGGGGAAGACGATGACCAGGACCCTCACCGCGGCACCCGCCGCGACCTCGAGGTCGTTGCCCCCGAACAGCCAGGTCGACCAGCCCACCGACAGGGCCCCGATCGCACCGGGGAGGCAGCGCACGAGGACGGCGCGCACGCGGCCCCGTGGCGCCGGCCCCTCGCCCGGCGCGAGGAGCCCGACGACGGCGAGCACCACCTGGAGCGCGAGCACGGCCAGCCCGACCGACCAGTGCTGCGCCACCACCCCGGCCGGGATCGATAGGGCGCTGCCCAGCAGCAGGGACAGCGGGCCACAGCGGGCCAGCAGCGGGCGGCGCGGCACCTGGGGGGGCGGAGGCTGCGGCGGGCGGGCGAGCACGACGGTGCGGTCGGCGCGGGTCACGACGGCCTCGTCGTGGGTGGTGAGGACGACCGCCGACCCCGCGTCCCGGACGCCCTCCACCACGCCCATGACAGCGGCCCAGGTGAGGCGGTCGTGCCCCACGGTGGCCTCGTCGGCGAGCAGGAGCGCGGGCTGGTGCACGACGGCGGCCGCCATCGCGAGCCGGCGCTGCTCGCCACCGCTGAGGTGACGGGGGTCGGCGTGCACGAGGTGGTCGATCCTGAGGAGGGCCAGCAGGGCACGGGCGCGCGCCTCGGCCTCCGCCTCGACCATGCCGACCGCCCGGGGCGTGGTCATCACCTCGTCGAGCACCGTGGTGGCCACGATCGCCGAGGAGGACCACTGGGGCACCCAGGCCACGGCCCGCGCGAGGTCGACGGTGTCCCAGTCCCGCGGGTTCCTCGACCCCGCTGCCGCCAGCGAGCGGTGGGCCCGCACGAGGCCGTCGTCGACCTCGACCAGTCCGGCGAGCGCCAGCATCAGCGTCGACTTCCCCGACCCGCTCGGACCCACGAGGGCCAGGGTCTGGCCGGCCCGCGCCTGCACCCACTGGCGGTCCACGGCGAGGGTGCTCCGCGTGGCCCCGTCGAGGGTGCGGACCGTGCGGCGGACGGTGACCTCGGCGGCGTCGAGCGCCACCTCGTTGGCGCCGAGCGGCCCCTGCCCGAAGAGCCCGTGCGGTATGCCGGCCGGCTCCGGGTCGGGGACGCCCGGCACCCAGATCCCCTCGGCCGCGAGGGCCTCGCCGCGCTCGGCCAGGACCTCCCGCGGGTCGCCGTCCGCGACGAGCCTGCCCGCACGGTCGAGGACCAGCAGGCGGTCTGCGAAGTCGACCCACGGACCCAGCCGGTGCTCGACGACCACGGTGGTCAGCCGACCGGCGGCCACCACCTCGTCCACGCAGGCGCGGACCACGGCCGCGGTCTCGGGGTCGAGCATGGCGGTCGGCTCGTCGAGCAGGAGCAGCGCGGGCTCGAGGGCCAGCGCCCCGGCGAGCGCGAGACGCTGCTGCTCACCCCCGGACAGCGCGTGCGTGGGGGTGTCCTGCGGCATGTCCAGGCGCACCGACGCCAGGGCGCGCTCGACGCTGGAAGGCATCTGCTCGCGCGGCACGGCGGTGTTCTCGAGCCCGAAGGCGACGTCGCGTCCGATGGTGGCGGCGACGACGCCCGACCCGGGCTCCTGCAGCACGAGGCCGACGGCGCCGGGCCGGGCGTGGGGGCTGACGCCGTCGATCTCGACCGTCCCCTCGAGGTCGCCGGAGTCGGCGACCTGGAGCACTCCGGCCAGCGCCCGCAGCAGGGTGGACTTGCCCGAACCGCTGGGGCCCACGAGCAGCACCCGCTGCCCGGCCGGGATGGCGAGGTCGAGGTCGTGCAGGACCGGCTCGCGCCGGCCGAAGGGGCGCCACGTCAGGCCGGACACCTCGACCCGCCCGGCGCCGAGCCGGGGCAGGGTGGCGGACGCCTCGGACACCGGCACCTCAGACGGCGCGGTGCTCCCGCGCCTCCTGCCCGGGAGGGAACGCGTTCAGCGCCCCCGCGCCCGCGAGCGCCCGGGTCAGCGCCCAGCCGCCCAGTCCCGCGACCACGGCGCCGGAGAAGGCGAGCACACCGGCATACGCCAGCTTCCAGCCCAGCGACCAGTCCTGGATCCAGTTGGTCGACTCGTAGGCAGCGGCAAAGGGCCCGGCCATCGCCCCGGCGAGCACCGCTGCCAGGAGGCCGAAGAAGCGGTAGCCGAAGAGGGCGAAGACCAGCTCGGCGCCCAGGCCCTGGACGATGCCCGAGACGAGGACCGTCGCGCCCCACTCGGTGCCCGGGAGCATGGAGACCAGGGCGGCGATCACCTCGCACAGCAGCGCCGCGCCCGGTCGGCGGACGACCAGGCCACCGACCACACCGGCGATGAACCAGGTGCCGGCGAACAGGCCGCCGAGGGGGGCGAAGGCGAACTGGAGGGCGGAGAGGGGCCCGTTGTAGAGGATCCCCCAGCCCCAGTAGGCGACCCCGAACGCGGCGCCGAGGAAGGCCACGCTCAGCAGGTCGACGGTGCGCCAGCCCATCAGGGGGCGGGAGGCGCGGATGGAGGCGCCGCGCGCTGCGGCGGTGTGGAGCTTCGTGGTGCTCATGCTGGTCCTTCTTCCCGTGGGATCCGGTGGATACCTCGGGGGAAGCACCGCGACGGCACACGGCGTCGCCGCGGGCCGACACGGGTGCTCGAGATTCCCGACTCCCTTCGCCGGTGCTAACCGGAGCAGGTTCGAGGGTCTGCGGCGAACCGCACTCTCAGCGCTTGCGCGCTCCCCTGTCGTTACACGAGGAACATTACCCGAGCCTGTGCAAGGGTGGGGAGAGTCAGGAAGCCGATGTGAAGGAGCAGCAGTGGGAACTCTCGTGTGGCGTGTCGTCGGCACCGGGTCGGCACTCCTCGCCGGCGTCGCGGCCAACAAGGTCGTCCAGACGGTCTGGAAGAAGGCGGGACGCGACGAGGTCCTCGACCCGCGTGACCCCCGCACCCCGTGGAAGGACGCCGTCCTGTTCGCCGCCCTCACCGGCCTGGCAGTCGGCGCCGCCAGGGTCGTGGTGACCCGCAAGGCCGCGCAGTACTACCAGAAGTCCACCGGGCACATGCCGCCGCCGATGCAGGAGGGCGAGGCCTAGCCCCGGTCGGTCGCCAGCGCCGCGGACCCGTCGCCGGGCAGGTCCATCGCCCGGGCGATCGGGACCCCCGGCCGGTAGGCGAGGTGGAGGTGGGAGGGCGCGTCGAGCACCGCGAGGTCGGCCCGCGCCCCCACCTCGAGCCTCCCCACGTCGCTGCGGCGCAGCGACAGCGCCGACCCGGCGGTCGCGGCATACACCGCCTCACCCGGCGTCAGCCCCATCTCGCGCACCGCGAGCGCGATGACGAACGGCATCGACGAGGAGTAGCAGGTGCCGGGGTTGCAGTCGGTGGCGAGCGCGACCGAGCAGCCCGCGTCGAGCAGGGCCCGCGCGTCCGGGTAGGGCGAGCGGGTGGAGAACTCCACCCCCGGCAGCAACGTCGCCACGGTGGTGCCCGCCGCGCTGGCCAGCGCCTCGACGTCGGCTCGCGACAGGTGGGTGCAGTGGTCGACGCTGGCCGCCCCCAGCTCGACGGCGAGCTGCACGCCGGGTCCGGGGCCGAGCTGGTTGCCGTGCACCCTCAGGCCCAGTCCGGCGTCCCGGCCCGCCACCAGGACGGCCCGCGCCTCCTCGCCGGTGAAGGCGTGCGCGGAGTGCGGCTCGCAGAAGACGTCGACCCAGCGCGCGTACGGCGCCGCCGCCTCCAGCATCGGCCCGGTGACGAGGTCGAGGTATGCCGCCCGGTCGCCGGCGTGCTCCGGCGGGACCACGTGGGCGCCGAGGTAGGTGGTCTCGGCGGTGAACTCGCCCGCGATGCGCAGGGCGCGCGCCTCGTCCTCCACCGTCAGCCCGTAGCCGCTCTTGACCTCCACCGTCGTCGTGCCCTGCGCGCGCATCTCGGCGACCCGGCCCTGCACCAGGCTGCGCAGCTCGTCGTCCGTCGCGGCCCGGGTGGCCGCGACGGAGACGCCGATCCCGCCGCCGTCGTAGCGCTGCCCGGCCATGCGGGCGGCGAACTCCTCGGCGCGGTCGCCGGCGAAGACGAGGTGCGAGTGCGAGTCCACGAAGCCCGGGAGCACGGCGCGGCCGCCGACGTCGACCCGCTGGTCCGCCTCGGGAGCGGCGGCGGCCGACCCGACCCAGGCGATGCGGCCGTCCTCGGCCACCAGGGCGGCGTCGCGGCGGATGCCGAGCCGGTCAGGGGTCGTCCCGTCACAGGTGACCAGCTCGCCGATGCCGGTGACGAGGACGCTGCTCATGCGTGGCCGCGCACGAGGTCGAGCGCCTCCACCAGCAGCCGCCCGACGTTGCCGATGCGGTGGTGGCCCTGGCGCACGATCTCCTCGCCGCCGACGACGACGTGCTCGATGTCGGACCGGTCGGCGCAGTAGATGACCTGGCCCGCCCGGGCGCCCGCCGTGTTGACGCTGTCGGTGCGCACGACGACGAAGTCGGCCAGGGCGCCGTCCGCGATCCGGCCCCCGTCGTGCCACCCCAGGCTGCGGTAGCCGGCGGGGGAGGCGGCCTCGACGAGCTCGTGCGGGGTGAACCGGCCCCGCTCGCCGCTGGCCAGCCGCTCGTGCATCTCGAGGCCGCGGAGCTCCTCGAAGGGGTCGATCAGGACGTGCTGGTCGGATCCCAGCGCGATCGGGCTGCCCGCGTCGAAGAGCGCCCTGGCGGGCCCGATCCCGTCGGCGAGGTCGCGCTCGGTCGTGGGGCAGAAGCACGCCGTCGTGCGCGAGGCCCCGAGCAGCTTGATGTCGCGGTCGGCCATGTGCGTGGCGTGCACGGCCGTGGTGTGCGGCCCGAGCAGGCCCGCCTCGTCCAGCAGCTCGGTCGGGCTGCGGCCGTAGAACATCTGGGCGGCGTGGTTCTCGGCCGGCTGCTCGCTGAGGTGGACGTGCAGCGGCCTGCCGGCGGCGGCCTGCCCCACCGGTGCCAGCTGCTCGCGGGGCACCGCCCGCACGGAGTGCACCGCGGCGCCGATGCGCGTGTTGTCGTCCTCCTCCAGCCCGGCCAGGCGCGCGGCCCACCCCTCCACGTCCCCGTCGGTGAACCGGCGCTGCACGTCGTCGAGCGGCAGGTGCCCGTCACCGCTGAGGCCGCCCGAGAGGTAGCAGGTGTCCAGCAGGGTGATCCGGATCCCGGCCTCCCGGGCCGCGCGTACCAGGGCGCGGCCCATCACGTTGGGGTCGGAGTAGGGGTTGCCGGCCTCGTCGTGGTGCACGTAGTGGAACTCCCCGACGACCGTGACGCCGGCCAGCGCCATCTCGCAGAACACCGCGCGCGCCAGCGCGAGGTAGGTCTCGGGGTTGAGGCGGCGCGTCACGGCATACATCTGCTCGCGCCACGTCCAGAAGTTGCCGCCGTTGGCGTGGGTGCGCCCGCGCAGGGCGCGGTGGAACGCGTGGCTGTGGGTGTTGGCGAAGCCGGGGAGGGTGACACCGGGCAGCCGCACGTCACCGTCCACCGGCCTGGTCCTGGCCTGCACCCCCGCGAAACGCCCGTCCACCACGGAGAACCTCACACCGGCCGCCGGTCCGGCGGGCAGCCAGGCGTTCTCAGCCCAGTAGGTCGTCATGCACCCTCCCCTGCCAGGTCCCGGAGCACCGCCGCCAGGGCACTGACCCCGGCTCGACAATCATCGGGCTCAGCCCACTCCCGAGGCGAGTGGGAGACACCGGTGGGATTGCGGACGAACAGCATCGCCGCGGAGACGCCGGCGTTCGCCAGGATGCCGGCGTCGTGCCCGGCGCCCGTGCCGAGCACGGGTATGCCGTCGGGCCGGTCCTTCGGGCCCGCCGCGCCGAGGGTGCCCCGGAGCCGTCGCACGAGGTCGGCGTCGAAGGCCGTCGTCGGGGTCCACGACTCCTCGGTGACCGTGGCACCCGCCCGCAGGGCCTCGTCACGGACCCGGTCGACGGTCGCGCGCACGGCGGCCTCGTCGGCCCCGCGGGCGTCCAGCCAGCCGGTGACGGCGCTGGGGATGGCGTTGACGCCGCCGGGCTGCACGGCGACCTTGCCGATGGTGGCGAGGCACCCGTGCCGCTCGGCGGCCGCTCGGGCGGTCAGCACGGCCGCCGCGTACCCGAGCATCGCGTCGTGGCGGTCCGCGAGCCGCGTGGTGCCGGCGTGGTTGGCCTCACCGGGGAAGTCGAGGCGCCAGCGGCCGTGGGGCCAGATGCCCGTGCCCACGGCGACCGGGTGGTCGAGGTCTGCGAGCGCACGGCCCTGCTCGACGTGGAGCTCCACGAAGCAGCCCACCCGCCGCAGCGCCTGCGGGTCCGGGCCCAGCGCGTGCGGGTCGCGACCGGCACGACGCAGGGCCTCGGCGAGGGAGGTGCCGTCGGCATCGGTGAGCGCGAGGGCCTTCGGGGCGGCGAGGGCGCCGGTGATGAGCCGCGACCCGGCGCAGGCGACGCCGAAGCGCGCGCCCTCCTCGTCGGCGAAGTTCACCACCCCGATGGGGCGGGCGGGCTGCCAGCCCTCGCGGGCCGCCGCCGCCCGGAGCAGGTCGATGGCCGCCAGGGCGCTGACGACCCCGAGCGGGCCGTCGAAGGCCCCCCCGTCCGGGACGCTGTCGAGGTGGGACCCGGTGACGACGCCGCCCAGGCCCCGCTCCGCGGCGGCGTCGGGGTCACCCCACCAGGCCCACTGGTTGCCGGCGCGGTCCTCGACGAGGTCCAGGCCACGGGCGGCGGCCTCCGCGGCGAACCACTCCCGCAGCGTGTGGTCCTCGCGGGTCCACGCGAACCGGCGGTACCCGCCCGTGCGGGGGTCACGGCCGACCGGCTCGAGGGCCGACCAGAGCGGGTCGAAGACGTCGGCCACTCCTCGGGGGGAGTCCACCGTGCCAGGCCTGTGCGCCACGCCTGCCGTCCTTTCTCGCGGTGCGCTTCTCTGCTGGCCAGTGCACACCACGGCCGGCCCCCCGGGGCCGCGCGCACCCGGGTTTTCGTCTCGGGTGCGAGACGAAAATCCGGGTCGTGCGAGGCGGCTCAGATGGCGAAGCGAGCGATCCGCGGCACGTTGGCGCCGTTGACCTTGGTGAAGACGCCCAGCGCGTAGAGGTTGCCCGACGCCTCGGTGAAGTCCCAGACCCCCAGGGCGCTGTTGAACCGGGCCCAGGCCGAGGCGTTCGGCGCCGTGCCACCGGCGTCCGCCGTGAGCGCCTTCTTCGCCGCCGTCCTGCTCCCGCACCCGTTGATGGTGGTGCCGCACATGTAGTTGAAGTGGCCTGCCGCGTAGACCGTGTCACCGACCACCTCGACGGACTGCATGTTGCCGTCGGTCGTGACGCGCCAGACCTCGGCGCCGTCCGTGGTGGTCTTGATGAGCGCGTTGCCGTTGCTGGTGCCGCCACCGACGGCCAGGAAGACCCCGGCAGCGTCCTCGACGAGGTCGTACACCGGCGCGGTGAGCGCGGCGCGGTAGCCGAGCAGCTGCCCCGAGGCCGACAGGGCCGCCACCCGCGGCCGCGAGGTGCCCGCCACCCTGGCGAAGTCGCCCCCCACGTAGACCTTCGAACCACTGGTCCTCACCGTGTGGACCACGCCGTCGGCCGACGGGAAGCCCCGGTCGACCGCACCGGTGCCTGCATCGGCGGCGGCGAGGTTGGTCGTCGCCACCCCGCCCGCCGTGGTGAAGCCGCCGCCGAAGACGACCTTGCCGTTGATGTGGTCCAGCGACCGGATCTTGCCGTTGGGTGCCGGGTTGAAGGAGGTCACCGTCCCCGTCGACACGTTGATCGCCGCGACGTTGTTGCGCCGGACCCCGCCGACGTTGTTGAACTTGCCGCCGATGAACAGCATGTTCTGGCCGTCCGTGGCCAGGGCCTCGATCGTGCCGTCGACATCCACGCGGAACGACGTCAGCGACCCCGTGGCGGCGTCGAGGGCGGCGAGGCGGCCCCGCGCCTGGCCGTCGACCCGGGTGAAGCTGCCGCCGATGAAGAGGCGGCCACCGATCCTGACGGAGTTGTAGACCGTCCCGTCGTCGGCGTGTGACGACGGCTCCGGCGTCCTGTTGATCACTGCCGCGGACGCCGTCCCGGCTGTCGCGAGTACGACCGCGGCGCTCGTCGCCATGGTCAGGATCCAGCGTGCGTGCATGGTGCCCCTCATTCCCCTGATGACGTGTTCGTCGACCTTCCCAGCGCGAGGGTCGACGTCCCCTGCCGACCTCATGCGCAGCTGCCGCCCGGACTGCTTCAGGCGCTGTGTCCAGTCAAGGTAAACGGACGCAACCGCGACCACCGACGAATGGCGTAGTCCCCCACGCCTGCAGCACGAGGCCCGGTGGCGGTGGCGCCCCCCATTCGCACGAGTCCTCCGCCGACGCGGCCTAGAGTCGACGCATGACGACGGACGGCGAGGCACGCGCGGCACGGGCCCTGGCTGCCTCAGGCATCGAGCACACCGTGACCCGCCACGGCCGGGTCGGCTCCCTCGAGGAGGCGGCCGCTGCCCGTGGCGTCGCACCGCGCGACATCATCAAGACCCTCGTGGTCCGCAGGACCGACGACGACTACCTGTTCGTGTTGGTGCCGGGCGACCGCGAGATCTCCTGGCCCAAGCTGCGGGGGCTGCTCGGGGTCAGCCGGCTCTCGATGCCGGACGCCGGCACGGCCAAGGACGTCACCGGCTACGAGCGCGGCACCATCACGCCGTTCGGCTCCCTGAGGCCCTGGCCCGTCATCGCCGACGCCACCGTCTCCGGCCGCACCGTCTCCATCGGTGCCGGCGCCCACGGGGTGGCAGTCACGGCGCAGGCGGACGACGTGGTCCGGGCGCTGCAGGCACAGGTCGCCGACGTGACCGACCCCGTCGCGCCCGAGGCGCGCTAGACGATCTCCCAGTCGGCCACCGGCCCCTCGACCAACCGGAAGAGGGGGTGCGGCTCGGGCCTCCCGCGGCCCTCCGGTGCCGCCGCGGACCTCATCGCCGCCAGCCAGTCCGCGCTGCGCAGGGTGAGCTTGGCGACCAGGTGCCCCCACTCGTGCTCGAGCTGCCCGGTGGTGACCTCGAGCCGCCCCACCCAACGCGCAGGATCAGCCGGGCACTCGATGATGCGCGAGCGGTCGTAGCGGTACCCCCGACGAGAGGCCTCGTCGGCCACCTGCTCGAGGTAGGCACCCACCGTGGCGACCGGTTCCACCGTGGCCGAGAAACGCCGCAGCTGAGGGTGTTTCGTGTACCCCTTCGTCCGTCCGGCGAGCACCGCCTGCGCCAGCAGCGCCTCGCGCCAGGTCGCCGTGAGCCCCTGCCGGTCGAGGTACCTCGGGTGCAGCGACCACAGCCTCATGGGCGCCGATCCTGCCCCAGCGCATCGGTGAGGTGTGCCGCGGCCCCTCCCCCGCGGCATACGTCACCGCTGCGCCGAGACGGTCAGGACTCGCGCATCGGCACCCGCACCCCGCGCTCGGCCGCGACCCGCTCGGCGACGTCGTAGCCGGCGTCGACGTGCCGGATGACACCCATGCCCGGGTCGTTGGTGAGCACCCGCTCGAGCTTCTGCGCCGCGAGGTCGGTGCCGTCGGCGAGCGAGACCTGGCCGGCGTGCAGCGAGCGGCCGATGCCGACCCCGCCACCGTGGTGGATCGAGACCCACGAGGCACCCGACGAGGTGTTGACCAGCGCGTTGAGCAGCGGCCAGTCGGCAATCGCGTCGGAGCCGTCGAGCATGGCCTCGGTCTCGCGGTAGGGGCTGGCGACCGAGCCTGCGTCGAGGTGGTCGCGGCCGATGACGATCGGCGCGCTGACCTCACCGGAGCGGACCAGCTCGTTGAACGCGAGCCCGGCCTTGTCGCGCTCTCCGTAGCCGAGCCAGCAGATGCGGGCGGGCAGGCCCTGGAACGCGATCCGCTCCTGCGCGCCGCGGATCCACTTGTGCAGGCGGTCGTTGTCGGGGAACAGGTCGAGCACCGCCCGGTCGGTGGCCGCGATGTCCTTGGGGTCACCCGACAGCGCCGCCCAGCGGAACGGGCCCTTGCCCTCGCAGAACAGCGGGCGGATGTAGGCCGGCACGAAGCCGGGGAACTCGAAGGCGCGGTCGTAGCCGCCCAGCCGGGCCTCGTCGCGGATCGAGTTGCCGTAGTCGAACACCTCGGCGCCGGCGTCCTGGAACTCGACCATGGCCTGCACGTGCTGGGCCATGGAGGCGCGGGCCCGGTCGGTGAACTCCTCCGGCTTGGCCTCGGCGTAGTCGTGCCAGTCCTCGACCGAGACGCCCTCGGGCAGGTAGGACAACGGGTCGTGGGCCGAGGTCTGGTCGGTGACGATGTCGATCGCGACACCCCGGCGGAGCAGCTCGGGGAAGACCGTGGCCGCGTTGCCGACGACACCGATCGACCAGGCGCGCTTCTCCTCCTTGGCCTTGAGCGCCTTCTCGACCGCGTCGTCGAGCGAGGAGGCGACCTCGTCGAGGTAGCGGTGCTCCACGCGCCGGTGCAGTCGGGCTGGGTCGACGTCGACGATGAGGCACACGCCGCCGTTGAGCGTGACCGCCAGCGGCTGCGCGCCGCCCATCCCGCCACAGCCACCGGTCAGGGTCAGCGTGCCGGACAGCGTTCCGTTGAACCGCTTCTCGGCCACGGCGGCGAACGTCTCGTACGTGCCCTGCACGATGCCCTGGGTGCCGATGTAGATCCACGAACCGGCGGTCATCTGGCCGTACATCGTCAGGCCGAGGTGCTCGAGCCGGCGGAACTCGGGCCAGGTCGCCCAGTCCCCCACCAGGTTGGAGTTGGCGATGAGCACGCGCGGGGCCCACTCGTGCGTCTGCATCACACCGACCGGCCGGCCCGACTGCACGAGCATCGTCTCGTCCGGCTTGAGCGTGGTCAGCGTGCGGACCATCGCGTCGAAGGACTTCCAGTCGCGGGCCGCGCGACCGGTGCCGCCGTAGACGACGAGGTCGTCGGGCCGCTCGGCCACCTCGGGGTCGAGGTTGTTCATGAGCATCCGCAGCGGGGCCTCGGCCCCCCAGTGCGAGGCGGTGAGCTTGCTGCCGCGAGGGGCGCGGACGGGACGGGCGCCTTCCATGTCGTTCTCCTTAGGGCGCTGGTGGTTCAGGACGGGTTCAAGACGGGGTATGCCGGTTGGTTCAGTTGAGCGGGCCGGTGACGCTCTCCGCGGCCGCGACGGCAGCGCCGCTGGCGACGAGCTGCACTGCGGTCTCGATCTCGGGGGCGAGGAAGCGGTCGGTGCCCGGGCCGGGCGCACCGGCCGCGCGGAGCGCTCGCACCACGGCACCGGTGGCGGGGCTCGGCTGCTCGGGCGCCCGCAGCTCGATGGCCCTGGCTGCCGTCAGCAGCTCGACCGCCAGCACGCGGGTGAGGCCGTCGACGGAACGGCGGAGCTTGCGGGCGGCGGACCAGCCCATCGACACGTGGTCCTCCTGCATCGCCGAGCTCGGGATCGAGTCGACCGACGCCGGCGCGGCCAGGCGCTTCATCTCCGAGACGATCGCCGCCTGGGTGTACTGCGCGATCATGTGGCCCGAGTCGACGCCGGGGTCGTCGGCGAGGAACGCGTTCAGCCCGTGGCTGCGCGCGGTGTCGAGGAAACGGTCGGTGCGGCGCTCCGAGATGGAGGCCAGGTCGGCGGCGACGATGGCCAGGAAGTCGAGCACGTAGGCGACCGGGGCGCCGTGGAAGTTGCCGTTCGACTCCACCCGGCCGTCCTTCGTCACGACGGGGTTGTCCACGGCAGAGGCGAGCTCGAACCCGGCGACCTGCGCGGCATACGCCACCGTGTCACGGACGGCACCGGCCACCTGCGGCGAGCAGCGCAGCGAGTAGGCGTCCTGCACGCGGGTGCAGGCCTCGGTGCGGTGGCTCTCGCGGATCCCGCTGCCCTGCATCAGCTTTCGAAGGTTGTCGGCCGACAGCGCCTGGCCCGGCTGCGGACGCAGCTCGTGCAGGTCGGCCGCGAAGACGTCGTCGGTGCCGAGCTGGCCCTCCACGCTCATGGCCGCGGTGATGTCGGCGACGGTGAGCAGGTGGCGCAGATCCGTGATGGCCAGCACGAGCTGCCCGAGCATCCCGTCGGTGCCGTTGATGAGGGCCAGGCCCTCCTTCTCGCGCAGCTCGACGGGCGTGATCCCGACGGCGGCGAAGGCCTCGGCGGTCGGCAGCCGCTCGCCCGCCGCGTCGCGGACGACGCCCTCGCCCATCAGCGCCAGTGCGCAGTGCGCCAGGGGGGCGAGGTCGCCCGAGCAGCCCAGCGAGCCGTACTCGTGCACGACCGGGGTGATGCCGGCGTTCAGCATGGCGACGTAGGTCTGCAGCGTCTCCTCCCGGATGCCGGTGCGGCCCGTCGCCAGGGTCGAGATGCGCAGCAGCATCAGCGCGCGCACGACCTCGCGCTCGACCTCGGCGCCGGAGCCGGCGGCATGCGAGCGCACCAGCGAGCGCTGGAGCTGGGCCCGAAGCTCGACGGGGATGTGCCGGGTCGCCAGGGCGCCGAAACCGGTGGAGACCCCGTAGTGCGGCTGGGCGTCGTCAGCCAGGGACTCGATGACGCCGCGCGTCCGCCGCACCTCGGCAAGGGCGTCCTCGTCGACGGTCACCCTGGCGTCGTGGCGGGCGACGGCGACCACGTCCTCGAAGGAGAGCGGGCCGAGGCCCACGGTCACCTGCGCGGTCGCGAGGCGGGGGGAGGCAGTGCTGGTCATGCCTCCCATTGCAGCGGAGGGCCGCCGCGCGCGGATGGCGCGCACACGGCATACCGTCTCGCATGCGAGACGGTGAGGTCCGGCCGTCGCCAGCCGTCGTCGGCGGCCCGCCGTCAGCTCCCCTAGTAGCAGCCCGTCGCCGTCGCTGCCAGGGCGTCGACGGCGGCCCGTGCCGAGGTCGTCGCGGTGTTGTAGTTGACCAGCAGCGAGAAGAGCCGCTCCCTGCCGTCCTCGCCGGGGGCGATGCCGCTGAGGGTCACCACGTCGTCGAGCGAGCCCGTCTTGGCGCGGACGACGCCCTTGGCGCAGATCGTCGGCGACGTGGTGAACCGGGTCTTGAGCGTTCCCGACACTCCGGCGGTCGGCATGCCCGGCGCCGCGAAGACGACCGTGTCGACGTCCGCCTGGAGGCGCATCCGCTTGAGGAGGTAGAGGGCGGTGGTCACGGTCATCCGGTCGGAGCGCGAGAGGCCCGACCCGTCGTAGAAGGACAACCCGGTGACGTGGACACCGTAGCGACGCAGCACGTCGAGGGCGTTGGCCTTGGCGCCGGACCACGTCGCGGGGTAGCCGCGGCGCAGGGCCGCGAGCCGGTAGAGCGCCTCGGCGTAGTCGTTGTGGCTGGCGCTCAGCATGACCTGCACCATCGAGCCGATCGACGGCGACGTCGTCGTGGCCAGGGTGCTCGCCCCCGCCTCGACCACGGCGCGCCGGACGGCCTTGACCGTGAGGCCCTGCGACCGCAGCTGGTTGGCGAAGACGTAGCCGGCGTTCAGCGACGTGTCAGCGACGTTGGCCTGGTCGACCACGAGGGCGCGGACCGGCGCGACCTCCTCGGGCACCCACTCGGCCTTCCACCCGGTCGCGTTCGTCGGCGCGGGGAACAGCGAGTCGTCGACGAAGACGTTGACGGTGCCGATGCCCTGGGCCTTGAGCCGGCTCGCCGTCGTGGACGCCATGGCGTTCAGGCGTGCCGAGGTGAGGGTCGGGTCCCCCACGCCCTTGACGTAGATCGAGCTGCGGTAGGTCCTGCCCTGCATCACCGGCGTCGTGAGCGTGGCCGGGCCGCCGAGCGACTTCATCGCCACGTAGGCCGTGACGAGCTTCTGGTTGGACGCCGGGAGCCGGGCCGTGGTGGTGCTCCGGGACCAGAGCGCCTTTCCCGTCGCGAGGTCCACCACCTGGCCGCTGAAGGCGGAGCCGAGCCGGGTGTCCCGGCCACGGGTCGCGAGGTTGCCCGCGATGCTGGTCGTGAGGTCGGCCGAGAGCTCCGACGCGGTGGTCGGCGCCGGCGGCGCGGGCTCGGTGGCCGCGCTCGGCTCGGGGATGCCGGTGGCCCACTCGCCGAGGTCGTCGTCGCCCGTCACGGGCACCGGCGCAGGGGTGGCCGGCCCCGAGGCGGAGCTGGGGGCAGGGGCTGCCGAACCGGCTGGGTGGAGCGGAGTGGCCGCGGCGGTCGCACCACCGGCCACCAGGCCGGCCACGAGCCACGGGGCGACGACGACAGCGGCGGCGGCGGACAGCGGGCGGGGGCTCAGGGCACGGGGCCTCGAGGCGCGGCGAGATGGCATGGCGGCTCCTTGGGTCGCCGCGAGGGTACCCCCCACCGGTGTCCATTTGTGGCCGAAACGGACACATCCGCGGACGCCGTCACCGACGCGGTCAGGAGGGCTTGACCGCCAGTACCGGGCAGGGGGCGTCGAGCAGCACCCGCTGCGCCACCGAGCCGAGGAGCAGCTTGCCCACCGGCGAGCGGTGCCGCAGCCCGATGACCAGCACGGAGACCTTCTCCTCCTCGGCGACCCTCAGCAGGGCCTCGGCCGCGTCGTTGCCCTCCTCGATCTGGCGGACCTCGAAGGCCGTGCCCAGCTCGGCGAGGTCGCGCCCCACCCGGGCGAGCTGGTCCTCTCCCGCGCGCCTGGCGTCGACGAGCACGTCGTCGCGCGACATGTTGACGACGAGGAGCCGCTCGCCGCGGCGGCGCGACTCCTCCACCGCCGCGGTGAGCGCCGTCTCGCCGAACGAGTTGGGCACGTAGCCCACGAGCACCGTCATGATCTGTCTCCTCTCGACTGCAAGCCGGTCACACAGAGCTCGGCACGTTGCCGCCCCGGCCGAACTGGGGGTTCGGGTGGTCGTCGCCACCGTCGTCTCGGCTGCGGCCGATGAGCTTGGCGATCAGCGGCCAGAGCAGCACGACCGCGATGATGGCGTAGCAGACCCACGCCACCGGCCCGCCGATGAGCCCGGAGGGGTCGCCCCCGGTCAGCTGCAGCGAGCGCCGCGCCTGCTTCTCGGCGAGCGGCCCCAGGATGACGCCGACGATCAGCGGCAGCACGGGCAGGCCGAACCGCCGCATCGCGAACCCGAGCAGCCCGAGGCCCAGCAGCAGGAACAGGTCGAACGGCTGGGAGTTGACCGCGTAGGCACCCATCGACGCGAAGAAGAGGATTCCGGCATACAGGTAGGGCCGCGGGATCTGCAGCAGCTTGGCCCAGGCCGGCGCCAGCGGCAGGTTGAGCACCAGCAGCATCGTGTTGCCGATGAAGAGGCTGGCGACGAGCGCCCACACCAGGCCCGGCTGCTTCTCGAGCAGCAGCGGGCCCGGCTCCATGCCGTAGCCCTGCAGCGCGGCCAGCATGATCGCCGCCGTCGCGTTGGTGGGCAGGCCCAGGGCCAGCATCGGCACGAGCGTGCCTGCGGCCGAGGCGTTGTTGGCCGCCTCGGGCCCGGCGACGCCCTCGATGGCTCCGTTGCCGAACTCCTCAGGGTGCTTCGACAGCTTCCTCTCCGTCATGTAGGAGAGGAAGGTCGGCATCTCGGCGCCACCGGCGGGGATGGCGCCGAACGGGAACCCGTATGCCGTGCCGCGCAGCCACGGCTTCCACGACCGCTTCCAGTCCTCCCGGCCCATCCACGGCCGTCCGACCGGGATGACCTCCGCGGCCTTGCGGCGCAGGTGGGCGGCGACCCAGAGAGCCTCGCCCACGGCGAAGATGCCGACGGCGACCACGACGACGTCGATGCCGTCGGCCAACTGCGGCACCCCCAGGGTCAGCCGTTGCTGGCCGGTGACGAAGTCGATGCCGATGAGGCCGATCGTCAGGCCGACGAGCAGCGAGGCCAGCCCGCGCACCCGCGACGAGCCCAGCACCGCGCTGACACCGACGAAGGCGACGAGGATGATCGCGAGGTACTCCGGGGCGCCGAGGCTGATCGCGAACTCGACGACCTGCGGCATCACGAAGACCAGCGCCAGCGTGGCGATGGTGCCCGCGATGAACGAGCCGATGGCCGCGGTGGCGAGCGCCTGCGCGGCCCGCCCGGCCTTGGCCATCTTGTTGCCCTCGATGGCCGTGACCACCGACGCGGACTCACCCGGGGTGTTGAGCAGGATCGAGGTCGTCGAGCCGCCGTACATGCCGCCGTAGAAGATCGCGGCGAAGAGGATCAGCGCCTGGGTCGGCTCCATGCCGTAGGTGATCGGCAGCAGCAGCGCGACGGTCATGGCCGGGCCGATGCCGGGGAGCACGCCCACGGCCGTGCCGACGGTGACGCCGAGCAGCGCGATGAGCAGGCTCATCGGCGTCAGGACGGCGCCGAACCCTTCGATCAGGGCGTTCAGGTTGTCCATCACAGGATCCCTTGCAGGATGCCGGCCGGGAGGTTCACGCCCAGGCCGATCGCGAAGGCGTAGAACGTGACCAGTGCCAGGGCGACCCCGATGACCAGGCCCCTGAGGTGGTGACGGTTGCCGAGGGCGAAGGCCGCGCCCCAGAACAGGAGCGACCCGCTGATGACCCAGCCGAGCGGCTCGATGAGCACCGCGTTGGCGATGAAGGCACCGATGAGCAGGGCGACGGTGCGGGTGTCGATGCGGGTCGTGAGGTCGACGTCCTCGCCTGCCTCCGCCTCGCCGACGCCGCCGCGGGCGACGTCGATCGCGTAGAACACCGCGACCACGACGAGCAGGACGCCGAGGATGATCGGCACGGGCTTGGGGCCGATCGGGTCGTTGCTGCTGGACGCCGCCCCGATCCGGCTGGCGTCGAAGAGCACGAACACGCCGAGCAGGGCGAGGGCCGCGCACACGGCGTACTGCGCGCGGTCCCCGCCCTTGCCCGTGAGGGACTGCTGGCTCACGCCAGGCCCAGCTGCTTGAGGATCTCGGCGACCTCGGTGTCCTGCTCCTTGAGGAAGGTGCCGAACTCGTCACCGGTCTGGAAGGCGTCGGTCCAGCCGCGCTTGGCCATCTCGTCCTTCCAGCCCTTGGAGTCGTGCATCGCGGTCAGCGCCTTGATCCACGTCTGCTTGTCCTCCTC
The DNA here is from genome assembly GCF_029223115.1 of Knoellia sp. 3-2P3. Taxonomy (NCBI): domain Bacteria; kingdom Bacillati; phylum Actinomycetota; class Actinomycetes; order Micrococcales; family Intrasporangiaceae; genus Knoellia; species Knoellia sp. 3-2P3. The sequence continues at coordinate 783,308 of NZ_JARGZE010000001.1, read as the reverse complement.
CGAGATGCCGGGAGGGGCGACGATGCCGCGCCAGTTGGTGAACACGAGGTCGATGCCGCTGCTCTTGAGCGTCGGCACGTCCTTCAGTGCCTCGATCGGCTCCTCGCTGGTCACCGCCAGCACGCGGACGTCGCCGGCCTCGACCTGGTCGAGGAACTCGCCGAACCCGCTGGCACCGAAGGCGATCTTGTTGCCGAGCAGCGCGGGGAGCAGCTCGCCGCCACCGTCGTAGGACACGTAGGAGACGTCCTTGGGCTCGATGCCGACGGCCTTGGCCAGCTGCATCGGCAGCAGGTGGTCGGGACCGCCCGGCGAGGAGCCACCGCCCACGGCCAGCTTCTTCGGGTCCTTCTTCCAGGCATCGACGAGCTGGTTGATGTCCTTGTAGGGCGAGTCCTTGGGCACGACGATGGCGCCGGCCTCCTCGATGAGCTTGGCGATCGGCGTCGTGTCGTTGAGCGTCGCCTTGGACTTCTGCGTGTAGGCCGCGCCCACGACGCCGAGGCCCATCTGCATGGCGAGCTTGCCGTTCTCCTTCTCGTTCACGGTCCGCTGCAGGCCGACCGTGCCGCCGGCACCGGGGAGGTTGAACACCTGCACCGGGCCGGTGATCTTCTCGGCCTCCATGACCTTCGCCGCGACGCGGGCGGTCGTGTCGTACCCGCCGCCGGGCGAGTTGGGCACCATCAGCTGCAGGTTGGTGGCCGGCTTGCCGCCGTCGGCGGAGGCGGAGCCGGACGAGTCCTTGGCAGCGGTGGCACCACAGGCGCTGAGCGCGAGCGCTGCGACGGCTGCGGCGCCGACCAGGGCGGTGGGACGAGCTCGCATCGTTGAGACCTCTTTCGTTTTCCTTCTGGGGGGCGCGATGATCGTGCTGCCTGATGGGATGGTTCGTCCCTCTTGTGTCACCAGAGAAGGTTGAGTTCATAGTGGTCATGCGTGCGCTGCGCCGGTCGACCCTCGCGGGTCAGTTGCTGGCGTTCCAGCTGGCGCTGGTCACGGTGGTGCTGGTCGCGGTGGGAGCACTCTCCCTCGCCCAGTCCGAGGCCACCTTCACCAGGGTCGAGGGCCGCCGGGTGTCGGCCCTCGCCGAGCAGGTGGCGGCCAACCCGCTGGTGCGCGGAAACCTCGCCGTGCCCGAGCAGCGCACCGGCCTGGCCACGCTCGCGCAGCAGGTCGTCGTCCAGTCGCGGGTGACCGCGGTGACCATCGCCGACGCCGACGAGCACGTGCGCGTATCGAGCGACCCCGACCTCGAGGACGCCGGTCTCCCGCTCGGTGACCCGGACGTCGCGAACGGCACCAGCTGGTCGGGGACCATGGAGCTCGAGGGTGACCGCCAGCTCGTCTCCCAGGTGCCCGTCCTCAGCGTCCAGACCGGCCACGTGGGCGAGACCCTGGGCACGGTCATGGTCGCCGTCGACTTCCCCTCGGTGTGGGAGCGGCTGCGCGGCGCCTCCTCCTACCTGCTCACCTACCTCGGCACCGCCCTGGTGCTGGGCGTGCTCGGGTCGTGGCTGCTGGCCCGGCGCATCAAGCGCCAGACCCTGGGCCTGGAGCCCCGCGAGATCGCGGGCCTCGCCGAGCACCGTGAGGCCCTGCTCTACGGCATCGCCGAGGGGGTCATCGCCCTCGACCCGCAGAACCGCATCACCCTCGTCAACGACGTCGCCCGACGCCTGCTCGACCTCCCCGAGCACGCGGCCGGTGTCAGCCTGGCGGACCTGCGCATCGAGGGGAGGCTGCGCGACGTGCTCTCGGGCGAGGGCGACGCCCGCGACGAGGTGGTGATCCGGCGCGGGCGCGTGCTCGTGATGAACCGCATGGCGGTCGACAAGGACGGCCGGCACCTGGGTACCGTCACCACGCTGCGCGACCGCACCGAGCTCGCCCAGCTCGAGCGCGAGATCGGCTCGTTCCGCAGCTCCACCCAGCTGCTTCGGGCCCAGGCGCACGAGTTCGCCAACCAGCTGCACACCATCTCCGGCCTGATCCAGATCGGCGAGTTCGACGAGGTCGTCCGCTACGTCGACGCCGTGAGCCGGCACCGTGAGTCGCTCGACCTCACCGTCAACCGGCGCGTGCACGACAGCGCGGTCGCAGCCCTGCTCATGGCCAAGTCGTCGCTGGCCGCCGAGCGGCGCGTGGAGCTGCGGGTCAGCGGCGACACCTCCCTCGACCGGCTCGAGCCCGCCGACTCGGCCGACGTGGCGACCGTCGTCGGCAACCTCGTCGACAACGCCATCGACGCCGCCTCCGGCTCGCCGGAGGCCTGGGTGGAGGTCTCGCTGCGCAACGACGCGACGAGCGTCGAGGTGGTCGTGCGCGACTCCGGCCCCGGTGTGGCTCCGGAGCTCGCCCAGGAGGTCTTCACCCACGGCTTCACCACCAAGGCTGCCCGGTCCGGCGAGCGGGGCATCGGCCTGGCGCTGACCCAGCTGGTGTGCCAGCGCCGGGGCGGCGAGGTCGTGCTCTCCAACACCGAGGACGGAGCCATGTTCCGGGCCCAGCTCACCGTCACCACCGTCCCGGAGGCCGTCTCGTGATCAGGGTCCTCGTCGTCGACGACGACTTCATGGTGGCGCGGATCCACACCGGCTTCGTCCAGCGCGTGCCCGGCTTCGAGGTGGTCGGCGCCCGGCACACCGGCACCGACGCCCTCGCCGCCGTGGGCGAGCTCCAGCCCGACCTGGTGCTGCTCGACCTCTACCTGCCCGACCTCTTCGGGCTCGACGTGCTGGCCAAGCTCCGCGGGGCCGGCGAGAGCTGCGACGTGATGGTCATCAGCGCCGCGAAGGAGCTCGACGCCGTCCGCCAGGCCGGCCGCCAGGGCGTGGTCGACTACCTGCTCAAGCCCTTCGGCTTCGACGACCTCCGCGACAGGCTGGAACGGTATGCCGCGCGGCGGGCGGCGCTCGACGCTGCGGTCGTGGAGGGCCAGGGCGACATCGACCGGCTGCTCGGCGGCCGCACCGCAGGGGGACCGCCGGGGCCGCTGCCCAAGGGCATGAGCGTCGAGACCGCCCAGGTGGTCGAGCGCGTGCTGAAGGAGACGGAGGGGACCCTCTCGGCCACCGAGTGCGCGGAGCAGGCGGGCCTGTCCCGCGTGAGCGCCCGCCGCTACCTCGAGCACTTCTGCAGCACCGGTCAGGCCGAGGTGCGGCTGCGCTACGGCACGACCGGCCGGCCGGAACGCCGCTACCGCTGGGCCACCTGAGCGGTCTGCCACACTCTCGCCGTGGGCAACGCACCGGCCGCGGCACAGGCACTCGAGGTGCTCTCGCTCCTGGCCCGGCACACCGAGCCCCTGCCGGCCGGGTCGATCGCGCGCGAGCTCGGCATCCCCCGGTCGAGCACCTACCACCTGCTCGCCGTGCTCCGCGACCACGGCTTCGTCACGCACCTGCCGGAGGAACGTCGCTACGGCCTCGGCGTCGCCGCCTACGAGCTGGGCTCGGCCTACCAGCGGCAGGCCCCCCTGCAACGCCTCGCCCGGCCCCTCCTGGGCCGTCTCGTGGACGAGACCACGCACAACGCGCACCTCGCGGTGCTCCACGGCCGCGACGTGCTCTACGTCATCGAGGAGCGGGCGCCAGGCCGGCCGCTGCTCGTCACCGACGTCGGCGTGCGGCTCCCCGCGCCGCTCACCGCCAGCGGCCTGGCCATGCTCGCGGCCCTGCCCCCGGCGCAGGTGCGGGCGCTCTTCCCCCACCGCGACAGCCTCGTCCAGCGCGACGGGCACGGACCCACCTCGGTGTCCCAGCTGCGCCGGGAGCTCACCGAGGTGCGCAACCGGGGGTACGCCGTGGAGGAGGGCTCGGTCAGCGAGGGCCTGTCCTCGGTCGCCCGGGCCGTGCTCGACCACACGGGTCACCCGGTCGCCGGTGTGGCCGTCACCTTCCCGACCGACAAGGTCGCGGACTCCGAGCGGGCCCGGATCGTCGCCGCGGTGAGCCGGGTGGCCGCGACGCTGTCTGCCCGCCTCGGCGGGGTGCGTTGATCGGCGGGGCCTGAAGCGTCCACACTCACCCGGGGGAGGAGGGGCCGGTGCAGGAGTTCATCGCCACGTTCGTCTCGGCGGGCCGCCGACGTCGACGCCGCCTGCGGTTCGTCCTGACGACGCTCATGGTGCTCGTGGTGGCCACGGGCGCGCTGGGGTATGCCGTCCACCGCGGCGGTGACGACCCATCCCCTGCCGCAGTCGGCTCCGGTGAGCAGGCAGGAGCCGCCGGTGGCCGGTCCACGCCCGACGCCGGTCGACCACCCGAGGAGAGCCCGCCCGCACCCGCGGACCCGCCGGCCGGCGGACGTGGCGCGCTGGCGCCCGTCGTCACGGACCGCATCCCCGCACCGACCACGAGCATCGCCCTCTCCGACCCCGTGCCCGGCACGACCAACATGCAGGCACCGGCGGCCGCCGCGGTGAGGTCGGCCTTGGCCGCCGCCCGCCGAGCCGGCGAGCAACCGGGCATCAAGTCGGCCTGGCGCAGCGCCGAGTGGCAGCAGGTCCTGTTCGACCGAGCGCTCGTGAAGTACGGCTCGCGCTCCGAGGCGACGAAGTGGGTTCTGCCGCCGCAGGAGTCGGCGCACGTCAAGGGCTACGCGGTGGACGTCTCGCCGCTCGCGGCCGCGCAGTGGCTGGAGGCCCACGGCGCGGCCTACGGGCTCTGCCGCACCTATGACAACGAGTGGTGGCACTTCGAGTACCTCGCCACGACCAGCTGCCCGCCGCGGAAGCCGACGGCGGGCAGCTGACGGGGTGCGTCTGAGCCCGTCAGACGCCGATCTCGTGCCAGGGCCCCCAGATGGCGAAGGTCAGGCCGGCACTGGCCTGGATGTTGACGAACAGGGTCCTGCCGTCCGGGCTGAAGGTTGACCCGGCGAACTCGTCGCCGCGGCGGTCGGTCCCGCTGGCGCTCGTCATCCGGTTGAGCGCGATGTCCCACAGCTGCCCGCCGCGGGAGAGGCCGCGGACGTAGTTGTCGCCCGAGCTGTCCTCGCACAGGACGAGGCTGCCGCGCTCGCTCACCGTGATGTTGTCGGGGAAGTCGAGCGTCTCCTTGCCCGGCGACTGGTAGACGAGGAACAGCGTCTCCGACCGGGTGTCGTAGCCCCACACCTGGCCGAAGCCCTTGCCGTAGCCGTTGCGGCTGTCCGGCCCGGTCATCGCCTCACCGCCACCCTGGGTGGAGGTGAAGTAGACGACGCCGTTGTCGTAGATCTGGCCCTCGAGGCGGGAGAAGTGCGCGGCGCCCTGGGCGCGACCCTGGTCGCCGACGTAGGTGAGCGCCTCGTCGTTGGTGGTGGGAGCGGCCTGGCCCGGCGTGTACGTGAAGGTCGGGTCCGGGTCGTCGATGTCGACCCACTCCACGGCATACCGGGCGCCCTTGGCCTGCTCGGCCTCGAGGTGCGCGTCGTCGACCCCCTTGACCTTGAGCATCTGCAGGGTGCCCTCGTTGTCGATGTGGCCGACCTCCATCGGGTGCCGCTTCGGCCTGTAGCGGTAGTAGCCCGACGGGAACGCGAAGTTGTCCTCGGTGAGGTAGAGGTAGCCGTCGACCGGGTCGAGCGCGACCGCCTCGTGGGCGAAGCGGCCGGCCCTGGTGATCGGCTCGCCGGAGGCGCGGCCCGTGGTCGGCACCTCGAAGACGTAGCCGTGCGGCTTGGTCAGCGGGATGTTCGACGTGCCGGTGAAGTCGGGGCCCACGTCGGGGCCGTTGACGGTCTCCTCGCAGGTGATCCACGCGCCCCAGGGCATCTGGCCGCCGCTGCAGTTCATCATCGTGCCGTTGAGGCCGGTCCAGGCGCTGGTGACCTCGCCCTCGGGTGAGACGTTGACGACCGTGCAGCCGCCCTTGGCCTGCGGGTCGTAGGTGTGCTCACCGACCGGGCCGAAGGCGGGGCCGGGGTTGTTGACCTCGTGGTTGCGCACCAGCGTGACGAGGCCGTCCTCGCCCTCGAACGCACCCATGCCGTCGTGGCGGCCGGGCAGCGTGGTGCCGTCGTCGAGCACCACCTTCTGCTCGGTGTCGTGGAACGACCGGTAGGAGAACCCCTCGGGCAGGTGCAGCCGCACCTTGCCGTCGCGCAGGTCCTCCGTCGGCCGCAGCGCCCGGAACGGTGCGGCGCCCAGCGCGCCGGCCGGACCGGCGACGAGGCCCTGGAACGGGCCGGCCAGCAGGACGCCGCCGGTGACCGCGGCACTGCCCTTGAGGAACGTACGTCTCTCGACTGCCATGCATCTCCCCTTCGAGACTGCGAGTTCGCCCGGGGTCGTCCGGGCAACGAGTCGCCACGGTAGTGCGGCCCACCCCTCCCCGGAAGGTCTTGGACGTGAAAACCTGTCGCTCGTGACCAGCAACCCGACGGTTCCCACCACCGCGGTGGTGCTGTGTGGCGGTGAGAGCCGGCGCTTCGGCTCGGACAAGACGCGGGCCGACCTCGGCGGCGTCTCCGTGCTCGACGCCGTCCTGTCGTCGCTGCCCGAGCACTGGGACGTGCTGTGCGTCGGGCCGGAGCGGCCCATCGTGCGACGGGGTGTGCGCTGGACCCGCGAGGACCCACCGGGCGGCGGCCCCGTCGCCGGGCTCGCCGCAGCGCTGGGCGAGGTGGAGGCACCGGTCACCGTTCTGCTCGGGGGCGACATGCCAGGTGCCGGGCCCGTGGCCGTCGAGCTCGCCGCAGCCCTTGCCGGGGTTCCCGACGCGGACGTCGTCGCGGGCGTCGATGGCGACGGGCGCGTGCAGCCGCTCCTCGCGGCATACCGGACCGCGGCGCTGCGCGCCGCGCTGCCCGACCGGCCGGCCGGGACGCCCCTGCGCAGGGTGCTCGACGGGCTGCGCGTGCACCGGGTCGAGGTGCCCGAACGGGCCAGCCGCGACATCGACACCCCCGAGGACCTCGACGCGGCCCGCCATAGGCTCGCGCCATGAAGGCCATCACGATCCCCACGCCCGGAGACGCCGACGCCCTCGTGCTCGCCGAGGTGCCGGACCCCGAGCCGGCCGCCGGCGAGGTGCGCATCCGGGTGGCCGCCGCTGGTGTGAACCGGGCCGACGTCATGCAGCGGCGCGGCTTCTACAACCCGCCGCCCGGCTCCTCCCCCTACCCGGGCCTGGAGGTCAGCGGCACGGTCGACGCCGTCGGCGAGGGCGTCATCGACTGGTCGGTGGGCGACGAGGTCTGCGCGCTGCTCGTGGGCGGCGGCTACGCCGAGCAGGTGTGCGTGCCGCAGGCCCAGGTGCTGCCGGTGCCCGGCGGCGTCGCGCTCGAGGACGCCGCCGCGCTGCCCGAGGTCGTGTGCACCGTGTGGTCCAACGTCTTCATGACCGCCAACCTGCTGCCGGGGCAGTTCCTCCTCGTGCACGGCGGGTCGTCGGGCATCGGCACGATGGCCATCCAGCTGGCCCGCGAGGTCGGCGCCCACGTGGCCGTCACGGCGGGGTCGGCCGAGAAGCTCGAGGCCTGCCGGTCACTCGGCGCCGAGGTGCTGGTCAACTACCGCGAGCAGGACTTCGTCGAGGAGGTGCGCCGGGCCACGGGCGGCACCGGGGCCGACGTCATCCTCGACAACATGGGCGCGAAGTACCTCTCCCGCAACGTCGACGCCCTCGCCGTGAACGGCCGCCTCGTCGTCATCGGGCTGCAGGGCGGCACGAAGGCCGAGATCGACCTGAACGCGTTGCTGCGCAAGCGCGCTGCCGTCATCGCGACCTCGCTGCGGGCCCGGCCGGTCGAGGAGAAGGCCACCATCGTCGCCGCCGTGCGCGAGCACGTCTGGCCGCTGGTGGAGGCTGGGCGGGTCCGGCCCGTCGTGCACTCCCGGCACCCGCTCGCCGCCGCGGCCCAGGCACACCGCGAGATGGAGGAGAGCGGGCACATCGGCAAGATCCTGCTGACTCCCTGAACCGACGACGGAGAACCCGCGACCGAGCCCACGACCGCAGAGACCGGCTGATGACGCCGGTCGGCTCGGCCCCCACAATGGACGTGGAGGCATGTGATGGATCTCGACGAGCTGGTCTTCCATCCGTGGGTCGCGCAAGGGCCTCGAGAGGTCCCGACCTTCGTCGGCGGCTCCGGCAGCCACCTCGTCGATGCGGCCGGCCGGCGCTACCTCGACTTCAGCTCGCAGCTGGTCTTCACCAACCTCGGCCACCAGCACCCGCGCATCGTCGAGGCCATCAAGCAGCAGGCCGACCGGCTGTGCGCGCTTGCGCCCGCCCACGCGTCCGACATCCGTGGCGAGGCCGCCCGGGCGATCGTCGAGGTGGCCCCGGACGGGCTGGGGCACGTGCTGTTCACGACCGGTGGCACCGAGGCCGTCGAGCACGCGGTGCGGATGGCCCGCCTGCACAACGGCCGGCCGAAGGTGCTCGCCGCCTACCGCTCCTACCACGGCTCGACGACGACCTCGATCCACCTCACCGGCGACCCCCGGCGCTGGGCCAGCGACACCGGCTCGGCGGGAGCGGTGCACTTCTTCGGCCCGTTCCTGTACCGCTCGGTGTTCGGGTCGAGGACGTCCGCGGAGGAGTGCGAGCGGGCGCTCGCCCACCTCGAGCAGGTGATCCTCCTCGAGGGGCCGTCGACGATCTCCGCCCTGGTCCTGGAGTCAGTGGTCGGCAGCTCGGGGGTGATCGTGCCGCCCGCCGGCTACCTGCGCGGTGTCCGCGAGCTGTGCACCCGTCACGGCATCGTGTACATCGCCGACGAGGTGCTGGTCGGTTTCGGTCGCACCGGAGCCTGGTTCGGCGTCGACCACGAGGGTGTGAGCCCCGACCTGCTGGTCTTCGCGAAGGGCGTCAACTCGGGCTACGTGCCGCTCGGGGGCGTGCTGGTCGGCGAGGCGGTCTACGAGACGTTCACCCGACGCCCCTACCCGGCGGGCCTGACCTACAGCGGGCACCCGCTCGCCTGCGCGGCCGCCGTGGGCGCCCTGGGCGCCATGCACGACGAGGGCACCGTGGCGGCGGCCGCCCACCTCGGCTCGGAGGTCCTCGGACCCGGCCTGGGCGGGCTGGCGGAGCAACACCCCTGTGTGGGTGATGTCCGTGGCATCGGGGGCCTGTGGACCCTCGAGCTCGTCCGCGACCGGCAGAGCCGGGAGCCGCTCGTGCCGGTGGGCGCCACCGGCGAGGCGAACGCGCCGATGACGGCGTTCGTGAGGGCCTGCCTCGACCGCGAGCTGGTCCCGCTGGTCCTGGGCAACCGCGTCCATGTCGCACCGCCGCTCAACATCAGCGACGCCGACGCTGCCACGGGCCTGGCCATCGTGGGCGAGGCCCTGGCTGCGGCCGATGCCTACGTGACCTAGGCACCGCACAGCGGTCGGGAGCGGGCCTTCGGTCCGATATCCTTGGTGCTGCAAAGGGTTACTGTGCGTCCTTGGAGGCGGGTTCGGCGCACGCCCGCTGTGCCGTACCCCGGCACCTGCACAGAATCGAACCCGCGTGTCACCGATCGCCTCCTACCGGCGGCTCTTCGCCCTGGCCGGTCCCCTCTACGTCGTCACCGCCTTCCTCGGCAGGCTGCCCCTGGCCATGAGCCAGATGGGCGCCCTGCTCCTCGTGTCCTCAGCGACCGGTTCGTATGCCGCGGGCGGCCTCGCCGCGGGCACGCTCGCCGTCGCGAACGCCGTGTGCTCCCCTGTCGCGGGTGCGCTCGCCGACCGACTCGGGCAGCGCCCCGTCGTGCTCGTGCAGTCCGTGGTCGGCGGCCTCGGGCTCGCCGCGCTGGTCGGCCTCGCGGCCGCCGACGCCGAGACGACGCTGCTCGTGGCCGCGGCCGGACTGGCCGGCGCCTTCGCCCCGCAGATCGGTCCGCTCGCGCGGGCCCGGTGGCGTCCGATCACCCACGGGAGCGGCCCCCACCAGCCGCGGCTGGTCGAGGCGGCCTTCTCCTATGAGGGCGCTGCGGACGAGGCGTCCTTCGTGCTCGGGCCCGCCCTGCTCGGCACGCTCGTCGCGGTGGCCGCGCCCGGCGCCGGGCTGCTGACCGCCGCCGCCCTCCTGCTCGTCTTCGGAGTGTGGTTCGCCCTGCACCCGACGGCTCGGCTGACCCACGCGGCCCGCCACGACGGCCACGCCGCCGGCCGGCTGGTGACGCCGGTCTTCGCCGTGCTGCTGCTCGCCCAGCTGCTGATCGGCGTCGTCTTCGGCTCGGTGCAGACCGGCACGACGGTGCTCGCCACCGCCGCCGGCCAGGCCGGCACGGCCGGGCTCGTGCACGCCGTGCTCGGCATCGGCAGCGTCGCCGCCGGACTGGCCATCGCCGCCCTCCCCGAGCGCGTCGGCTACGCGACCCGGGTGCTGGTCACGGCCGCCGGCCTGTTCGTCCTCGCCGTGCCGCTGCTGTGGACCGACTCGCTGCGCTCGCTGGTGCTCGTCGTGCTGGTGCTCGGCTTCGTGGTGGCGCCCTACATGATCAGCAACTTCACCCTGGGTGAGCGGGCCGCCCCGGTCGCCCGGGTCGGCGCGGCCATGACGCTGCTCGCGGCCGCCACGGGCCTTGGGTACGCGCTCGGCTCGGCGACCGCCGGACGACTCGCCGACGCCTCCGGCCACACCGCCGCCTTCGGGGTCACCGTGGCCGCGGGTGCGGCGGCCCTGCTGCTCGCCGCTGTCGCGCAGCCGCTGCTCCGTCGCGTTGTGCGGCGGCCGGCCCCCTCACCTGGGGGGAGCGCCGATGCGGGCGACGAGGCCTCCACGCCAGCCGTCGGCGCGGCGCTTGACGCCGCCTCCTGATACTCGGTATACCTTCCCCACCAGCGGGAATACCGGGTATGCATCCGGCCCGATGGCGTGAAGGGGACGACGAGAGGGGACGGCATGTCGGTGCGGCTGGGTTTGTTGGCGCTGCTCGCCGAGGAGCCGACGTATGGCGCCCGGCTGCGGGCGGAGTTCGAGGCCAGGACCGGGGGGACCTGGCCGCTCAACGTCGGGCAGGTCTACACGACCCTCGCCCGGCTGGAGCGCGACGGACTGGTCGAGGCGGTGGGTGAGGACGCCGAGGGGCGCATCTCTTACCGCCTCACCAGCGCCGGTCGCGCCGAGGTCACCCAGTGGTGGGTCGCACCGGTCGACCGCGACTCGACCCCCCGCGACGAGCTCGTCATCAAGCTCGCCCTCGCCGTGACGGTGGAGGGCGTCGACGTGCACCGGGTGGTGCAGACCCAGCGCACCGCGACCCTGAAGCACCTGCAGGACCTCACCCGCCTCAAGCACCGCGCCACCGCAGGCGACACCGACACCGACCTCTCCTGGCTGCTGGTGCTCGAGAACCTCGTCTTCGCCGCGGAGGCGGAGGTCCGCTGGCTCGACCACGTCGAGACCCGGCTCGCCCGGGAGGCGACCCGACCGCGCAGGCGGGCCCACGGCACACCCACACCGCAGACCACCAAGGACCACAGCAGAACTTCCGCCTGAGGGGGCACAGATGGGCACGACACCGATCCTGCGGCTGGCCGAGGTCAGCCGCGTGCACGGCAGCGACGCCACCGCCGTGCAGGCGCTGGCCGGGGTGAGCATGGAGGTGCACGCCGGGGAGCTGGTGGCCGTCATGGGCCCGAGCGGCTCGGGCAAGTCCACGCTGCTCAACCTCGCCGGGGGACTCGACGCCCCGACCAGCGGCCAGGTCTTCATCGAGGACGAGGCCATCGGCAGCCTGAAGGGCGACGGGCTCGCCCGCCTGCGCCGTCGCCGGGTCGGGTTCGTCTTCCAGGACTTCAACCTCATCCCGTCGCTGACCGCGGCCGAGAACGTCGCGCTGCCCCTCGAGCTCGACGGCCAGCGCGTGCGCCGGGCCCGCCGCCACGCGCTCGCCGCGCTCGACCTCGTCGGTGTCCGCGAGCTCGCCGACCGCTACCCCGACCAGATGTCCGGCGGGCAGCAGCAGCGGGTGGCCATCGCCCGCGCCCTCGTCGGTGACCGCAAGCTCGTACTGGCCGACGAACCCACCGGCGCGCTCGACTCGCACACCGGCGAGGAGGTGCTGCGCGTGCTCCGCGAGCGCTGCGACGACGGCGCCGCAGGGCTGCTCGTCACCCACGAGGCACGGCACGCCGCGTGGGCCGACCGGGTCGTGTTCCTGCGGGACGGCCTCGTCGTCGACAGCACCGGGCGGCCTTCGACGGCCGACTCGCTGCTCGGCAGCGCCGTCTGAGGCCGCGGCATGACCACCCTCGCCCCGGGGCAGCCTGCCGCCCCGGACCTCCCTGAGACCTCTCCGCAGCCCGAGCGCCCTCACCGGGCGACCCGCCTCCAGCGGTGGCGGGCCAGCTGGCGGGTCGCCCTGCGCATGGCGCGACGCGACGTCCGGCGGCACCGTGGCCGCAGCATCCTCGTCCTCGTCATGGTGTCCCTGCCCGTGGCCCTGCTCGTGGCGGCCGCCTGCTGGGCCGACACCGGCACGCTCAGCGGGGCCGACCGCATCCCGCTGATGATGGGCAGCGGCCAGGCCCTGGTGCAGTCACCCCAGGAACAGCGGATCGCCCAGTTCCCCGAGCCCGACTCGTATTCCAGCGACGGCACACCGGCCAAGGCGGTGCCGGGGTTCGTGGCCGGGGCGGACAACACGGCCGCGATGGAGCGCCTCCTCGGGGGCGAGCTCGTTCCCGTCACCGAGACCGACGCGCGGTTCCTCTCCGGAGACCGCCGCATCCGCATCCACGGGCTGGTCGTCGACGGTCGCCGCGACATCGGGCCGAAGGCCGAGCTCACTTCCGGCCGGTGGCCGACCGACAACACCGAGGTCGTCGTGACGCCGGCTGGGGTCGACAAGGGCCTGCCGACGAGTGGGCCCGCGCGATTCTCCGTCGCGGGCGAACCGCGCGATGTGGAGGTCGTCGGCACCGCCACGGCTCTCAGCGCCTGGGGCGGCCAGCCCGACTTCGTCGTCCCGACGGTCTTCGACATCGCCGACATGTACGGCGCGACGTGGATCCTCCAGCGTGAGCGGCGGGTCCCCTGGTCCGAGGTCCGCTCCCTCAACGAGTACGGCATCGTCGTGACCAGCGCTGCCGCCCTGGAGAACCCGCCAGCCGACCACGAGCTCGACCCGAGCATCCGGGGCCAGGCCGGCTACGAGGCCGACCGCGCCGCGACCACCGCCCTCGTCGGTGGCGTCATGCTCTTCATCGTCACCACCCTGCTGGTCGGCCCGGCCTTCGCGGTGAGCGCGGCACGCCAGCGACGAACCCTGGCCATCGCTGCGAGCAACGGCGCCGAGACCCGCCAGCTGCGCCGGTCGGTGCTGGCCCAGGCGCTCGTGCTCGGTGCCGCCGCTGCCGTCGGGGGAGCTTTCGTCGGCGCCCTCGGGCTGCGGGCTGCCGTGGCCGTGTGGCGGGCCACGCACCCCGGCACCCTCATCGGCAGCTTCAGCCTGCCGTGGGTGGCGCTGGCCATCATCGTGCCCTGCGCCGTCGTCAGCGCGGTCACCGCCGCCCTGATCCCGTCGCTCCGGCTCGGCCGGCTCGACATCGTCGGCGTCATGCGCGGCCAGAGCGTCTCGCCGCCCGCGAACCGGGTCCTCCCCGTGGTGGGAGCCCTCATGGTGGTCGGCGGCGGGCTCTTCCTCGTGGCCAGCGTCAAGAACGGTGCTCGCGAGGTCGCGATGGCCGGTGGCGCTGTCGTGCTGGTGCTCGGCGCCCTGTTGACGGTGCCGGCCCTGCTCGTCGTCGCCGGCGCCCTCGCCTCCCGGCTGCCGGTCGCTCCCCGCATGGCCACCCGCGACGCCGCCCGGCACCGCACGCGGTCGACGCCGACGGTGGCGGCCATCCTCGCCGGCGTGGCTGCGCTGACCGCGTTCAGCATCGGCGTGGCGAGTGACACCGAGCAGCGCCAACGGGAGTACCGCCCCCAGGCAGCGATGGGCCAGGGGTTCGTGCAGGTCGGCGAGCCCGACGCCCGGATCTCGGTGACGCAGGCCCTCCGCTCCGACGCACCCGAGGTGGTGGCCACTCCGTACGCCCTGGTGTCTGTTCCGGAGACCACCCCTGCCTCGACGCACCTCTCCCTGGTCGCTGTGGTCCCGCCCGGGTGCACGCCGAAGCAGGCGCTGGGCGTGGGGGTCCAGGACGACCCCGGGTCCACGGTCGTCCAGCGCTGCATGAAGGTGGGGACCCTGGCCTACAACCAGGGCCAGGTCATGGTCCTCCCTGCCTCCGAGCTGGGCGCACGACTCGGCCTGACCCCGGACCAGCAGCAGATGATGGCCGAGGGCGGACTCGCCGCCGCGCACCCGGGTCTGGCCAGGAACGGTGCTGCCGAAGTGGTGTTCGGGGCGGCCGGCATCGACCAGCAGACGGGCGGTCTGACCGACCTCTCGGGTCTGCAGACCCGTCGGATGCCCGTCGTGGAGCTGCCGCAAGAGGCCATCGCCGACGGCCGCCTCGGCTTCGGGACCGGGGCCGCAGTGACCACCGAGACCGCCGAGCGGCTCGGTTGGCCGACGACCCAGCAGGGATGGCTCCTGCGCGACCCCGAGGGTGCGATCAGCGCCGAGACCCAGAAGCGGCTCGACGAGAGCATCGCCGACGAGGGGTGGCTCTACGTCGAGCGCGGCTTCCAGCGCGACGACATCGCCGTCCTGCGGGTCATGTTCGGCTTGGCAGCCGCCCTGCTGCTCGCCGTGACGCTGATCTCCACGGCGCTGTCGCTGGCGGAGCAGCAGGCCGACATGGGCACCTTCGCCGCAGTGGGTGCCACCCGGCGCACCCGACGGGCCCTCGCCGGTTCGCAGGCCATGGTCGTGGGACTCATCGGCGCGGTGCTCGGGGTCGTCGTTGGGCTGTTCCCGGGGGTCGCCATCACCCACCCGCTGACCGCCACGTCGTGGGACGACGTCACCGGTCAGGAGGTGCAGGCCGATCCGACGCTCGTCATCCCCTGGCTGCCCCTGCTGCTCGTCGTCGTGGGGGTGCCCCTCCTCGCAGGCCTGCTCTCGGCGGCCGCAATCCGGGCGGCACCGGCGGTGGCACGGCGGGCGGAGTGAAGCAGCGGCGAGACGCAGGCCCGGCCCACGCCGCAGAGCCCAGGCTGCCCGCGGCATACGCCCGTTGGACCCACCGGTAGCACTGGCGGGTAACTAGCCCCTCCACCTACGCCCCCGTAGGTTGGACGGAGGTCGAGACCCCCATCGGCCACCCCCATCGGAGGACGAGCGCCATGACCGCGACGACCTGGAGCCAGACCGACCTGCTGCGTGAGCTGAACCAGGTGGTGGAGGAGAACCTCAACCGCCACCTGAAGGTCGCCAAGGAGTGGTTCCCGCACGAGTTCATCCCGTGGTCCGACGGGCGCAACTTCGACGGACTCATGGGCGGGGAGCCGTGGAGCCCGAGCGACGCACCGCTGAGCGACGTCGCCCGCTCGGCGCTGATCGTCAACCTGCTCACCGAGGACAACCTGCCGAGCTACCACCACGAGATCGCGATCATCTTCGGCCGCGACGACGCCTGGGGCGAGTGGGTGCACCGCTGGACCGCCGAGGAGGGCCGCCACGGCATCGCCATGCGCGACTACATGCTGGTCAAGCGGATGGTCGATCCCGTTGCGCTCGAACGGTTCCGGATGACCCACATGTCGCAGGGCTACGAGTCGGCGCACTCCGGCGAGCTGCTGCACTCGCTGGCCTACGTCAGCTTCCAGGAGCTGGCGACCCGCGTCTCGCACCGCAACACCGGCCGGTTCACCGACGACCCGATGTGCGACCAGCTGCTGGCGCGCGTCGCGGCGGACGAGAACCTGCACATGATCTTCTACCGCAACCTGCTGCAGGGGGCCCTCGAGATCGCCCCCGACCAGACCGTCATGGCCGTCCGCGACGTGGTCAAGGGCTTCCAGATGCCGGGCACCGACATCCCCGGCTTCCAGCGCAAGGCCGTCGAGATGGCGGTCGCCGGCATCTACGACCTGCGGCTGCACCGTGACGAGGTCGTCGCCCCGGTGCTGCGGTTCTGGAAGCTCTTCGACATCCAGGGCCTCGGCGCGGAGGGTGAGCAGGCCCGCCTCGAGCTCGATGCCTTCATGGAGGACCTCGACAAGCAGGCCGCCCGCTTCGAGGACAAGCGCGACACCCTCAAGGCGCGCATGAACATCCCCTGAGCCGGCCCGCGGGGAGTCAACCGGTCAGCGGGAGGTGATCACCCCGAGCGGGAGACCGGGGCACGGCCAGAACTCCCAGGCGTCGTGCTGCACCGCCTCACCGGCCCACCACCGCTGGACCGGCAGCCCGCGGATGAGGTCGCCGGTGACCCACTGCAGGTCCGACGACGTGACCACCCGACCGGCGGTGTTGACCACCGCGCACGACCCCTCGACCCGCTCCAACGGCCCGAACATCCGCTCCTCGAAGGTCCGCACGAGCAGGTCGAAGCCCACGACGCCGGCAAAGGCACCATGACGCCACACGGGCCGGGTGAAGGTGAGCGTCTGCTGGTCGGTGCAGAGGTAGTCGACGTACGGGCCGGTGATGTGGGCCGCCCCGGTGGCGAGCGGCACGGCATACCAGGGCAGGTGGGTGTAGTCGCGGAACCCGACCGCGCGGGGGTCGGTCTCGGCGGCCAGCCGGCGCGGCACGGGCGGCGAGGCGTCCGGGTTGGCGGTCCACCACTCCAGCCAGTAGGCCGCGTCCGCGAGCACGTCGGGCGCGAGCACCAGGCCGGCGCCGGCCACCTTGCGCCCGGGGTCGGTGAGCAGCCGGTGGCACGTCTCCTCGATGGCGAGGTCGCCGCGGCGCGGGGCCTCGACCGCCAGCTGCTGCTCCACCTGTGCCGCCACCTCGTCGAGGTCGGCGAACAGGGCGGCACACCACTGCACGACGAGGTCGGCGACGTCCGCGCCGACCAGCCGGCTTCCCGCTGTCGAGGTCATCGCACCCTCCCGGTCCACACCTGCCGGTGCAACGTCCGCACCGCCAGGAACATCTCTGCCACATGGCTTTCCGCCGCGCGGCGGGCCCCGTCGGCATCGCCGGTGGCGATGCAGTCGACGAGCTCGGTATGCCGGTCGGCCGGCTCCGCGCCCAGGCGCGCGTTCCCCGTGCCCGCCTGCGCGTGGGAGAGCCAGAGCAGCATCCCGACCTCGCTCTGCAGCGCCATCTCCTCGCGGGTGAGGCGGGCCGACTGGGCCGCCGCGGCGAGCTCGAGGTGGAAGTTGCCCTCGGCGCGCCACCGTCCTGCACCGTTCCCGGACTCCCGCCCTGCCGCGACGTGGCCCCGCAGGCGCTCGACGTCGTCGGGGTCGGCACGGAGCGCGGCGAGCTCGGCGCACATCGCAGCGATCGCGGTGTAGTGGTCGGCCAGGTCACGCAGCTCGCCCAGGCCCATGCGGCGCAGCCGCGCGACGAGTGCCTGCTGCCCGCCGTCGGCCGGGGTGACCACGAAGGACCCTCCCCCACGGCCGCGACGGGTGCGGATGAGGTTGTCCTCGCGCAGCTCCGCGAGCGCCTCGCGCACGGTCACCGTGGCGACACCGAACCGGTCGGCCAGGTCGCTCTCGGACGGCAACGGGCTCCCGTCGGGCAGCAGCCCGAGCGTGATGGCCTCGCCGAGACGGCGGGCCACGGCCTCGGCCCGCCCCTCCGCCTCCAGCGGGGCGAACACCGCGGCGTAGGCGCCCAGGGCCAGCGACGAGTCGGCCACGCGAGCGCCTCCTTCCCCAGACGGTGAGCACGACGGAGCGGTCGTGTCGGGCCACTTGTCTACCGCATTTCCGGCAGGGTCTTGCCCTGAAAACCTATGGAGCCATATGTTTCATTGTATGTCGACACCGCAGTCGCAGCGAGACGAGCCGCGCACCGACCCGACCACGCGGCCGGCGATCGTGCTGAGGGGCCTGCGCAAGGAGTTCTCCGGCAACCCGCCGGTGGTCGCCGTGGACGGCGCCGACCTGCAGATCGCCGACGGCGAGTTCTTCTCGATGCTCGGGCCCTCGGGCTCGGGCAAGACCACGGTGCTGCGCATGATCGCGGGGTTCGAGACCCCCACGGCGGGGCGCATCGAGCTCGGCGGGCACGACGTCACCTCGGCCCAGCCCTACGACCGCGACGTCAACACCGTCTTCCAGGACTACGCCCTCTTCCCCCACATGAACGTGCTGGAGAACATCGAGTACGGCCTGCGCGTCAAGAAGGTCGACAAGGCAGAGCGACGCCGCCGCGCCCTGGAGGCCCTCGAGCAGGTCCGGCTCGCGGACTTCACCGCGCGCCGACCGGGGGCGCTCTCCGGCGGCCAGCGGCAGCGCGTGGCCCTGGCCCGCGCCCTGGTGAACCGGCCCAAGGTCCTCCTGCTCGACGAGCCCCTCGGCGCCCTCGACCTCAAGCTCCGGGAGCAGATGCAGGTCGAGCTCAAGGCCATCCAGCGTGACGTCGGCATCACCTTCCTCTTCGTCACCCACGACCAGGAGGAGGCGCTGACGCTCTCGGACCGCATCGCGGTCTTCAACTCCGGTCGCATCGAGCAGGTGGGCACCGCGCGCGAGGTCTACGAGCAGCCGGCCTCCGGCTTCGTGGCCGGCTTCGTCGGCACCTCCAACCTGTTGACCGGAGCGGTCGCCGAGGCCCTCCTCGGACGCACCGGCTCGTTCAGCATCCGCCCGGAGAAGCTGTCGGTGGCGACGCGCGACAGCCACGCCGCGCGTGACGGCCTCATCCGCGCCCCGGGCACCGTGACCGAGGTCGTGTACGCCGGTCCCGTCACCCGCTACGTCGTACGCCTCGACGCAGCCGGACAGGGGACCAACCTGATCGCCCTGCAGCAGAACGGTTCTGCCGCAGTCGCGGAGGCCTTCGAGCGGGGCACCGCCGTCGACCTCCTCTGGCACCCCGAGCACGTCATCACCGTGCCGGCCCGCACCGCACCCTAGAGAAGGAGCTCACCGTGCGAAGGACTTCCCCCACCAGGCTCGGCGCCCTCGCCGCCGTGGCCGCACTCGCACTCGCGGGCTGCGGCGACTCCGACACCGGAGGCACGGCAGGCGGAGGCGGCACCGAGGGCGGCAGCAGCTTCAAGGTGCCCGACCTCAAGCCCCTCGACAAGCTCGGCGAACCGGAGGGTCAGGTCAGCGTCCTCGCGTGGCCCGGCTACGTCGAGGACGGCAGCAACGACCCGAAGGTCGACTGGGTCAGCGAGTTCGAGAAGAGCAGCGGCTGCCAGGTGACCGTCAAGACGTTCGGCACGTCCGACGAGGCCGTGCAGCTCATGCGCACCGGCCAGTACGACGTCGTGTCGGCCTCGGGTGACGCGACGCTGCGCCTGATCGCCGCCGGGGACGTCGAGCCGATGAACACCTCGCTCATCAGCAACTACCCCGACATCTTCGAGGCGCTGAAGAACAAGCCGTGGAACTCCGTCAACGACGTCCCCTACGGCATCCCCCACGGCCGCGGCGCCAACCTGCTCATGTACCGGACCGACCTGGTGAAGCCGGCGCCCGACTCCTGGGCGGCCGTCTTCGACAAGGGGTCGGAGCAGAAGGGCAAGGTCACGGCCTACGACTCCCCCATCTACATCGCCGACGCCGCGCTGTACCTCATGGCCACCAAGCCCGACCTGGGCATCAAGGACCCCTACGCCCTCGACAAGGACCAGCTGGCTGCGGCGGTCGACCTCCTGAAGAAGCAGAAGGAGAACGTCGGGGAGTACTGGTCCGACTACCTCAAGGAGATCCAGGCCTTCAAGAACGGCTCCTCCACGGTGGGCACGACCTGGCAGGTGATCGCCAACGTCGCCAAGGGGGAGAAGGCCCCGGTCGAGGTGGTCCTGCCCAAGGAGGGCGCGACGGGCTGGTCCGACACGTGGATGGTGGGCGCCAAGTCGCAGCACAAGACCTGCTCCTACAAGTTCATCGACCACATCGTCTCCCCGAAGGCCAACGCCGCGGTCGCCGAGTACTTCGGTGAGGCCCCGGCCAACAAGAAGGCCTGCGCCGAGACGACGGACCCCAAGCACTGCGACACCTTCCACGCCGAGGACGAGGAGTACTTCTCCCAGGTCCGTTACTGGAACACCCCCATCTCGGCCTGCCTGGACGGACGCACCGACGTGAAGTGCACCGACTACGCCGAGTGGACCAAGGCGTGGACCGAGGTCCGGAACAGCTGAGCAACCGCAACAGCTGAGCAACCGACGCGACGACTGGGGTAGGCGACGATGAGTTCGAAGAAGGCACTGGCCGGGCTGCTGGCCCCACCACTGCTGTGGCTCCTCGTCGCCTACCTCGGCGCCCTCGCCGCGATCTTCGCGACGGCGTTCTGGACGACCGACCCGTTCACGAACCAGGTGGTGCGGGACTTCACGACCGAGAACATCCGGGCCCTGTTCGAGCCCACCTACCTGCGCATCATCGGACGGACCCTGTTCATCGCCGTCACCGTCACCGTGCTCTGCATCGTCATCGCCGTCCCGTTCGCCTTCTTCATGGCGCGGGTGGCCCCGGCGAGAACACGCGCGTTCCTGGTGGCGGCGGTGCTCGTCCCCCTCTGGGCGTCCTACCTCGTCAAGGCCTACGCCTGGCGCACAATGGTCCAGCCGGGCGGAGTGCTCGAGAACGCCTTCGGCAGCACGCCCGGCTACGGCTTCAGTGCCGTGGTGCTGACGCTGACCTACCTGTGGCTGCCCTACATGATCCTTCCGGTGTATGCCGGCTTCGAACGGCTGCCGGGCTCGCACCTCGAGGCGTCGGCGGACCTCGGCGCCCACCCCCTGACGACCTTCCGGCGGGTGGTGCTGCCGTCGCTGCTGCCCTCGATCGCGGCGGGCTCGATCTTCACGTTCTCGCTCAGCCTCGGCGACTACATCGCGGTGCAGATCGTCGGGGGCAAGCTGCAGGTGCTCGGCACGGCGGTGCTGCAGAACATCACGCTCGACCTGCCGTTCGCGGCCGCCCTCGGCACGGCATCGGTCGTGATCATGGTCCTGTACCTGCTGGCGGTCCGCCGGACCGGCGCCCTGGAGAACCTGTGACCGGCATGACGACCTGCGCGACGTCCTGTCCTTCTGACCCACGAGGAGCACGATGAGACTCGGCCGCGGGAGCCGGATCGGCTTCACCGTCTTCGCCGTGGTGGTGCTGGCGTTCGTCTACGTGCCGATCGGCGTCGTCACCCTCAACTCGTTCAACAGCGACCGCACCTTCGGGTGGCCGCCTCCCGGCCTGACCACCCAGTGGTGGTCGCTGGCGTGGGAGGCCCAGGGCCCCCGCGACGCGATCATGACCTCGGTGAAGGCCGGGCTCGGCGCGACGGCGATCGCCCTGGTGCTGGGCTCGCTGCTCTCGCTGGCCCTGACGCGTTACGACTTCTTCGGCAAGCACGCCATCTCGATCCTGGTCGTGCTGCCGATCGCCCTGCCCGGCATCGTCACCGGCATCGCCCTGCAGTCGGTGATCTCCAACATCCTGAACCCGGTCTTCGGCATCAACGCGGGCCTGTTCACGATCATCGTCGGCCACGCCACCTTCTGCATCGTCGTGGTGTTCAACAACGTCACCGCCCGGATGCGCCGGATGGGCGGCTCCCTCGAGGCGGCCTCCGCCGACCTCGGGGCCCGGCCGTTCACGACGTTCCGCCTCGTCACCTTCCCGCTGCTGCGCTCGGCGGTCGTCGCCGGGGCGCTGCTGGCCTTCGCCCTGAGCTTCGACGAGATCGTCGTGACGACCTTCACCGCGGGTCCCGGCACGCCGACCCTGCCCATCTGGATCTTCAACAACCTGTTCCGCCCCAACCAGGCCCCGGTGGTCAACGTCGTCGCCGTGGTGCTCATCGCCGTGTCGATCCTGCCGGTCTGGCTGGCCCAGCGGCTCGGCGGTTCGGACGCCGCGGAGAGCCGCTTGTAGAAATCTCCCGGGATAACAGTGCGGTAACGACTAGAGTCGACAGCCATGGGACTGTGGGACGAGCTCGAGTGCGAGATCGCCCGTCCCAACGTCTTCCAGCGCGCCGTCCAGGCGGCCGCCGCCCAGCGGCCGGTGAGCCGAATGCTGAGCCGGATCCACCAGCCCCTCGACCGGGCCGTGGCCGGCCTCTCCGGAGGGCGCGCCAGCGCCACCCGCCCCTTGGCCGGCCTGCCCTGCATCACCCTGGTGACCGTGGGCGCGCGCACCGGCGAGCGCCGGCACACCCCGCTGGTGGCCTTCCCCCTCGACGGCAACATCGCCGTCATCGGGTCCAACTACGGCAGCGACCGGACGCCCGGCTGGGTGCACAACCTGCGGGCCACCCCCGAAGTCGAGGTCGAGCACCGCGGGCGCACCGTGGCGGCCACCGCGCGGCGGCTCGGCCGCGAGGCCGCCGAGTCGGTCTGGTCGCTGGCCGAGGGCTCGTATGCCGGGTACGCCCAGTACCGCAGCTGGGCCCGGGGCCGGGAGATCACCGTCTGGCTGCTGAGCCCCCGAGACGCCTGAGCCGGGCCCACGACCCGTAGGGCAGGATGGGCCCATGACGGAGCAGCCCCAGCAGCCCCAGCAGAGCAGCGACGACGAGCAGCAGCAGCGCGTCGTGGTCGTCACGCAGGACGGCATGGGCGTGGCGCCGCACCCGGACGACGAGGAGGCGCCGACCAACCCGGCCGACCTCGTGGAGCAGCCCGCCAAGGTGATGCGCATCGGGTCGATGATCAAGCAGCTGCTCGAGGAGGTCCGCAACGCGCCGCTCGACCAGGCGGGCCGCGTGCGCCTCGCCGAGATCCACCGCCGGTCCATCGAGGAGCTCAAGGACGGGCTCGCCCCCGAGCTGATCGAGGAGCTAGAGCGGATCGCCCTCCCGTTCGGCGTGGACGCCCCCACCGACGCCGAGCTCCGCATCGCCCAGGCGCAGCTGGTGGGCTGGCTCGAGGGCCTCTTCCACGGCATCCAGACCGCGCTCTTCGCCCAGCAGATGGCCGCCCAGGCGCAGCTGGCCGAGATGCGCCGGGCCCTGCCGCCCGGCCACGGCCCCGCCCACCCCGGCGCCGGTCACGCCCCGGGCATGCCGGGCCACGCCCACGGCCCCGCCCACGAGGGCGAGCGGCCCACAGGTCAGTACCTGTAGGGAAGACGAGGTCAGGCCGCGCGACCTCGCGCCGAGCCCCAGGAGAGCGGCGGCCGAACGACCGCGTAGAGCTCGAGGGCGACCCGGACGAAGACCAGGATCAGGCCGGGCACCAGGAGCAGCCAGGCGCTGCTGCGGGCGGTCTCGGGGTCCAGGCCTGCCCGGGTCGACCACGTCCAGCCCGCCGCCAGCGTCAGCGCGATGTGCAGGATGACGATCCGCTTGAGGGGGTCGGAGGCCAGGTCCGTCTCGCGGTGGCGGCCGCCGAGGGCGAACCAGCCGAGCGCGACGTCGAGGCCGTGGCAGGCGAAGAACCCCGCCGCCATGAGGGCGAGCGCGCCCGGGCCACCGCGCAGACCTGCACTGTCGGCGATCCGCAGCGCCAGGGTCGTCTGCACGATGGTGAAGGCCGCGAGCACTCCGACGACCGTCCAGGTCATGCTGACGAGCTCCTCGCGCGTCATCGCCCTCGCCGGGCCGCCGTTCGTGCTCACCGTGCCGCCGCGCAGGAGCGGACCCGGCGCGGTGGCGACGCGGACCGCGGTCCAGAAGAGCACGGCATACAGCTCGAAGAGGTAGGCGAGCAGCACGTCGCCGCTCGCCCACTCGCCGCGCAGCAGCGCGACGAGAGGGGTGGCGCAGGCGGCGAGGACGAGCCCGAGCGAGACCACCCGGGCGGCGCGAGGAGAGACCCGCTGCAGGGCGCTGTAGGCCAGCTGCACCCCGAGGGCGCGCAGCAGCGGGCTCACCGCACCGCCTCGGGCACCGCTGCCGGCACCGGTCCGGTGCCGTGGTGCTGGTGCAGGTGGCCGGCCACGTCGGCGACCACCTTGATCGCGATGAGAAGCAGACCGGGTCCGAGCACGGCCAGCCCCGGCCACAGCAGGGACAGGTCGGCCCCGCCACCGACGAGGAACCACCCGGCGCCGATGACCGAGAGGTGCATGACCAGGACCCGGGAGTAGACGCCGACCATCGCCCGTTGCGGGCCGACCTGGTGCCGCTCGCCACGGGCGAACCACCAGATCGCGGTCGACAGGCCGTGGCTGCCCACCAGCACCAGCAGCAGGAGCAGGTAGCCGCCGACCGACCCGGTGGTCCCGGCGTCGCGCGCCAGCGTGAAGGTGAAGATTCCGTGCACCAGCGTGAACCCGCCGTAGTGGACCGCGAAGAACCCGACGAGGAAGAGGCGCACGACGAGGCCGACCACCCGTGCGGTCTCCGGGTTCCCGGGGTGTGCGGCGCGCACCGCGGTGGTCCACGCGTCGAACGGCTGCGGCCCTCGCCCCCGGCTGAGGTCGGCGTCCGGGACCTGGCTCGAGGCCGTGGCGATCCGCACCGCCGTCCAGAGGCCGATGGCGACGTTCTCCAGCCAGAAGGCGATGAGGACGTCACCGGCAGCCCACCGCCCGCTGAGCAGCGCCAGCAGGGGCATGGCGTTCGCGGTGAGCAGCAGCATCAGGGAGGCGGCGCGAGCTGCCCGTGGGGAGAAGGTCTGCAGCACGGCATACGCGGCCTGCAACCCCAGCGCACGCAGCACGACCGTCATGGGCTCCCCCTGCTCGAAGACCTCCCGGTCGCTGGTGGCGACCGGCGTGCGGTGAGCGTAGGTCACCGCACGCCGCGGTCTCCGGAGCGCCCGGAACCTCCGGCCGTTCGGCCGATGCCGTCAGGACGGAGCCGTCAGGCGAGCTGCCCGGCGTCGACCGCGGGCAGCCCGCCGGCCGGCTCGAGCACCGCGCCGGCGTCGCCCGGCAGGTCGACGGTGTAGACGTCCAGGCCCCGCACGAGGTCGACCGAGTAGGCGATGTTGGTGCGCTGGTCCGTCATCGACCCCTTGCGGTTGTAGACGGGGACCCAGTAGGAGTCCCAGACCTCGGAGGCACCCCACACGGCGTGGCCGTAGGGCTTGAGGTCTCGGGGATCGCGGGCGTCGACGAGCTGGGTGCCGCCGCCGTAGTAGCCGACCGTGACGATGCCGGAGGGGTGGTGGTCGAACCAGTGCGCCGAGCAGAACGACCCCACCGGCACCGGGTAGCTGCCGAGGTCGGACAGCTCCACCTTGTCGAGCGGCACGATCGCGTCGGGGGTGCCGTCGAGCCGCTTGACCCACCAGGTCTGGAACGAGCCGGCCGTCGAGCAGTTGACGTCCTCGTAGTCCTCCTCCGTCACGAGCAGCACGTTGCCGTTGGCGAAGGACGGCGGGGCGTCGGGACGGAACGCCGCGGCGTTGGGTCGCGAGGAGTTGTGGTGGATGAAGTCGTTGTAACCGTTCTTCGTGCCGTCGGCGTTCAGGCCGCGTCCCGCTGCGCCGGTCGTGGTCACGAGCCGGGGACGGGCGGGGTCGCGCACGTCGAAGATCGACGAGCCGTTGTAGCCGGTGTGGGTGCCGTAGCCGGCGGCGTCGAAGTTCCACTTGTGACCGCCCGAGGGTGAGGCGAAGGGCTGGACGCCGTCGGTCGCCGGGTCGCCGTCGACCTCGTAGGGCTTGTCGAGGTCGTCGAGGTTCACCATCGAGAAGGTGGTGCGCTCACCCGCCGAGTAGGCGTAGCGGCAGTCCGTCTCGGCGACACATGCCACGGTGTGGGTGCTCGAGGTCGTCGGCGCGCTCGAGCGGATCCGCGGGTTGGCCGGGTCGGTCACGTCCACCACGATGAGGCGGTTGCCGCCCGTCGAGGAGGCCGTGTGGTCGATGTCGGAGGACGCGTCGTAGAGGTCGACGCCGATGAGGGCGAACCGCTCGGTGCCGTTCTTCGTCTTGCGCTCGCCGCAGTTGATCGCCTCGTTCTCGAAGACGAGGTTCGGCAGCGTGCCGACGAGCTCGGGGGCCACCGGGTTGCTGACGTCGAAGACGCTGAGCGAGTCCAGGCTCGACATGACGAACAGCGGTGCGCTCTTCAGGAAGCACCCCGAGATGCCCGCCGTCTCCGGGAAGCTCGCCGCCAGCCGCACGTTGGGGCTGTTGACCAGCGGCACGTTCGTGCCGTCGGTGTAGGCGTCGCGGAGCCGCTCGGCCCGCTCGGCGTCCTTGCCGTGGTCGCTGTGCGCAAGGGCCGATGGCGACGCGGCGAACGACAGCGCAGCCACGGCGGTGGCCGCGATGATCGCGCGGGCGGTGGACGTGCGGGGTGTGCGCATGGGTGCCTCCCGGGGGCCGGGCCCGCGTCGTCGCGGGTCTGTGCTTTCTCAACGCTGTGCTGCTCAACGAGGCGAGGTTCCGGAGGTCACGCCAGACCGGACCCCGACGCGTCGTGACAGCCTGTCGATGGTAGGTCAATACTGCGAGACCCGACATCTGGTGCGAAAGCCACTTTCCCGCCATTCTCGTCGCGCCTACCGAAGAGCGCCGCCGCGCCGTCGGGGCGCCCGGGTAGCGTTCGCGTCCATGAGCGACGAGGTGGGGACCCGCATGGGTGACGACGTGAGGCAGCTGGCCGAGGACTTCCACGAGCACACCATGGCGGTGAACCCGTCGTGGGCCCACATGCTCGGCGACTACCGCTTCGCCGACCGCTACGAGGACGCGAGCCGGGCCGCCGAGGACGCGGAGATCGCGCGGTCGCGCGAGTTCGCGGCCCGTGCCGCCGCCATCAGTGACGACGACCTCTCGCTGCAGGACCGCGTCACCCGGGCCGTCGTCGAGTTCCAGGCGAGCAGCGGGGCCGGCCTCGGCGAGTGCCGGTTCGGCGAGTTCGCCGTCAACCCGGTCTTCGGCATCCAGGTCGATGCGCCCATCACGGTGTCGAACCTCGGGATGCCGACCGTCGAGGTGGCCGAGGCCATGGTGGCCAAGTTCCACGGCATCGGGCAGCACCTGCGTGACATCGCCCAGCGACACCGCGAGGGCGTGGCCTCGGGTCGCACACCGGCAGCCTTCGCGGTGGCCGCGACCGTGCCGCAGCTCGACGCGTGGCTGGCCAAGCCGATCAGCGACGACCCGCTGCTGCAGACCTCGCCCCCGCCCGAGGGCCTCGACGCCGACGCGTGGCGGCAGCGGCTCCAGGACGCGATCGCGACCTCGGTGCGCCCCGGGCTGCAGGAGTTCCGCGACGTGCTCGCCGACGAGGTGGCCCCCCACGTGCGCCCCGACGAGCGTTGCGGCCTGGTGTGGCTCCCCGACGGCGAGCAGGCCTACGCGACCGCGCTCGTCGCCAACACGACCACCACCTTGACGGCCGAGCAGATCCACGAGCTCGGGCTCGAGCAGGTCGCGAAGCTCGAGGAGGAGTACCGCCGGCTCGGGAAGGAGCTGTTCGGCACCGACGACCTCCAGTCCCTCTACGACCGGCTGCGCACCGACCCCGCCCTGCGCCATGACGACGCCGCCGAGATCCTGTCCGCCTGCGAGACGGCCTTCGCGCGGGCCCGGGAGGTGATGCCGCAGTGGTTCGACCGGCTCCCCCAGGCGGACTGCGCGATCAGGACCACCGACCAGGGGGCGCTCGGCTTCTACTACCCGCCTGCGGAGGACGGCTCCCGCGGCGGAGTCTTCTACGTCAACACGTCCGACCCGAGCGCCTGGGGACGGTTCGAGATCGAGGCCCTCAGCTACCACGAGGGCATCCCGGGCCACCACCTCCAGCTCGCCATCGCCTCCGAGCTCACCGACCTGCCGGCCCTGCGCCGCCACACGGTCTTCAACGCCTACGCCGAGGGATGGGGGCTCTACACCGAGCGCCTCGCCGACGAGATGGGCCTCTACTCCACCCCGCTCGACCGGCTTGGCATGCTCACCATGGACTCCATGCGGGCCTGCCGCCTCGTCGTCGACACCGGCCTGCACGCCCTCGGCTGGAGCCGCCAGCGCGCCATCGACTACCTGGTGGCCAACAGCCCGCTGTCGCTGGCGAGCGTGACGGCCGAGGTCAACCGGTATGCCGTGCTGCCGGGCCAGGCGTGCGGCTACATGGTCGGGCGCCTCGAGATCCTGCGGATCCGGCGGGAGGCGCAGCAGCGCCAGGGTGCCGCGTTCGACGTGGCGCAGTTCCACAACGCGGTGCTCGACTCGGGCAGCGTGCCGCTCGCCGTCCTCGACGACATCGTCAAGGCCCGCCTGCCCTGACCCCCGTGACCTGCACCTTTATCGGGTGACCCGATAAAGGTGCGCTTCCCCCCGAGGTGGCACGTCGGGGGGAAGGGTCTCTTTGTCGGGCGAAGCCCGTCCGACCCCGTCGTGGTCAGGCAGTCGCGGCGGCCAGGGCTCGCCCGGCGGTGCGTCCGGAGAAGATGCAGCCGCCGAGGAAGGTGCCCTCGAGCGAGCGGTAGCCGTGCAGCCCACCGCCGCCGAACCCGGCAGCCTCGCCCGCGGCATACAGGCCCCGCACGGGCTGGCCGTCGTGGCCGAGCACCCGGCCGGTGAGGTCGGTCTCGAGGCCGCCGAGGGTCTTGCGGGTCAGCACGGAGAGGCGCACGGCGATGAGCGGTCCGGCCTTGGGGTCGAGGATGCGGTGCGGGCTTGCCGTGCGGATGAGCTTGTCGCCGCGGTAGGCCCGGGCGCCGCGGATGGCCGTCACCTGCGCGTCCTTGCCGAACGCGTTGTCGAGCTGGCGGTCGCGCTCGACGACCTGGCGCTCGACGTGCGCGGCGTCGAGCAGCGGCTCGTGGGTGAGGGCGTTCATCTTGTCGACCAGCTCGCCGATCGTGTCGGCCTGGACGAAGTCCTGGCCCTTGTCGAGGAACGCGCGCACCGGCGCCGGCATGTCGGAGGTCGCACGGCCGAGCACGTCGCGCACCGACTTGCCCGTCAAGTCGGGGTTCTGCTCGGAGCCGGAGAGCGCGAACTCCTTGCCGATGATCGTGTGGGTGAGGATGAACCACGAGTGGTCGTGACCGGTCCTTCTCAGGTGGGCCAGCGTGCCGAGGGTGTCGAAGCCGGGGAACAGCGGTGGCGGCAGCCGGTTGCCCAGCGCGTCGAACCACAGCGAGCTCGGTCCGGGGAGGATGCGGATGGCGTGCTGCGGCCAGACCGGGTCCCAGTTGTGGATGCCCTCGACGTAGTGCCACATGCGGTCGGGGTTGATGACCCTGCCGCCCGCGTCCTGGGCGGCCCAGATCATGCGGCCGTCGACGTAGGCCGGGACACCGGTGATCATCCGGTCCGGCGGGGTCCCGAGCCGTTCCGGCCAGTTGGCCCGCACGAGGTCGTGGTTGCCGCCGATGCCGCCGGAGCTGACCAGCACCGCCTGGGCCGTGAGCTCGAAGGAGGACGTCACGTCGCGGTTCGTCGGCCGGCCGCGCGGGGCGTCGTCCCGGGCGAGGACCGCTCCCCGCACACCGGTGACGCCGCCACCCTCGACCACGAGCTCGTCGACCCGGTGGCGGAAGCGCAGCTCGAGGCGCCCTGCCGCCTGGGCCGCCTGCACCCGGCGCAGGAAAGGCTCGAGCACCCCGGGGCCGGTGCCCCAGGCGATGTGGAAGCGCGGCACCGAGTTGCCGTGTCCGCTCGCGCTGCCGTCGCCGCGCTCGGCCCAGCCGACGACCGGGAAGAACCGCATGCCCTGCGCGTGCAGCCACGGCCGCTTCTCCCCCGCTGCGAAGTCGACGTAGGCCTCGGCCCACTGCCGGGGCCAGTGGTCCTCCGGCCGGTCGAACCCGGCGCTGCCCATCCAGTCCTGGAGGGCGAGGTCGACCGAGTCGTGGATGCCCATCCGCCGCTGCTCGGGGCTGTCGACGACGAAGAGCCCACCGAACGACCAGTGCGCCTGGCCGCCGAGGTTGGCCGGGCTCTCCTGGTCGAGCACCACCACCCGTCGGCCGGCCTCCGCGATCTCGGCGGCGGCCACCAGACCGGCCAGGCCGGCTCCCACGACGATGACATCAGCGTCCATGTGCCGACCCTAGGGCCCCCACCCCTCCCCGGTTCGGGGTATTGCCGCGCGCTGTCGAGCGCGGGAATACCCCGACCCGGCGGAGGACGGGGTCAGAGCGGGTCGAGGATGCGGTGCAGGAACTGCTTCGCGCGGTCGGTGCGCGGCCGGGTCAGCACCTCCGCCGGTGCGCCGCGCTCGACGATGACGCCGCCGTCCATGAACAGCACCTGGTCGGCCACCTGCTGGGCGAACCGGATCTCGTGGGTCACCACGACCATGGTCCAGCCCTGCGAGGCGAGGTCCTTCATGACGTGCAGCACCTCGCCGACCAGCTCGGGGTCGAGGGCCGAGGTCGGCTCGTCGAAGAGCATCAGCTTGGGCCGCAGCGCCAGCGCCCGGGCGATGCCGACGCGCTGCTGCTGGCCGCCGGAGAGCTGGTAGGGGTACTGCTCGGCCTTCTCGGCGAGCCCGACCACCTCGAGCAGGCGCCGGGCCTCGGCCACGGCTTCGGCCCGGGGTCGTCGCTGGACGACCGTCGGGCCCTCGATGACGTTCTGCAGCACGGTCATGTGCGGGAACAGGTTGTGCGCCTGGAACACCATGCCGCTCTGGGCCCGCAGCGCGGCCAGCTCCTTCTTGCCGACGGGCTTGCCGTGCGAGCCGGAGAAGTCGACCTCGACGTCGTCGATGCGCACCGTGCCGCGATCGGGGGTCTCCAACGTGTTGAGCGAGCGCAGCACCGTGGTCTTGCCCGACCCCGACGGACCGATGAGCACGGTCACCGAACCGGCGTGCACCTCGAAGTCGATCGAGGTGAGCACCTGGTGGTCGCCGAAGGACTTCGCCAGGCCCTGCACCGACAGCAGCGGGTGGCCGGGCGTCTCGTGCACCGGGGCGGGGTGGGTGGGGTGGGTCATCGCGCCACGTACCTGTTCTGTCGTTCCTCGAGGCGGGACTGCAGGGCGGAGAGGCCGAGGCAGATCACCCAGTAGTAGACCGCGGCCACGCTGTACATCGCGAAGAACTGGTAGGTCGGGGCCGCCTGCTCCTGGGCCACCCGCAGCAGCTCGGTCACCTGGATGGTCGAGGCCAGCGAGGTGTCCTTCACGAGGGAGATGAGGGTGTTCGACAGCGGCGGGATCGCGGTGCGGGTCGCCTGCGGCAGCACCACCCGGCGCAAGGTGGTCACGTAGTTCATGCCCACCGTCGACGCCGCCTCCCACTGCCCCTTCGGCACGGCGAGGATCGCGGACCGGATGACCTCCGCGGCATACCCGCCGACGTTGAGGGTGAAGGCGATCACCGCTGCCGGGAACGGGTCGAAGCGGACCCCCAGCGCCGGGAGGCCGTAGTAGATGATGAACAGCTGCAGCAGAAGGGGCGTGCCGCGGATGAGCGAGATGTAGGCCCGCGCCGCCCCCGAGACGGCCCGCACCGGCGAGAGCCGCATGAGGGCCACCACGAGGGCGACGCCGAGCCCGAGCACGAAGCTGATCGCCGTCAGAGGGATCGTCCCGGTGACGGTGCCCTTGAGCAACGGCCACAGGCTGTCGAGGACCAGCTCGACGGTCTGCTCGTCCACGGGTTACTGCTTCACGGAGACGTCAGCCTGGAAGTACTTCTCCGAGATGGTCTTCAGGGTGCCGTCGGCCTTGAGGTCGGCGAGCGCCTTGTTGATGGCGGCGACGAGGTCGGAGTCCTTGCGGGTCGCGACGACCTGCTCGGAGACGTCACCGGTCTTGGCTGCGATCTTCACGGAGGTGTCGCCGGTGGACTTCTGGTAGTCGAGCACGGCCAGGTTGTCGTTGACGGTGGCCTCGACGCGCTTCTGCTTGAGCAGGGTGATGGCCTGGGTGAAGCCCTCGACGGACTCGACGTCGGCGCCGGCCTCCTTGGCCACCTGTGCCCAGTTGCTGGTCAGGCTCTGCGCCGACTTCTTGCCCTTGATGTCGGCCAGCGAGGTGATCGAGGAGTCATCGGCGCGGGTGGCCACGACGCCCTCGGAGACCGTGTAGGTGTCGGAGAGCCCGTAGAGGCCCTCGCGCTCGGGGTTGCGCGTGACCTGGTTGGCCACCACGTCGAACCGCTGCGACGTCAGGCCCGCGAAGATCGCATCCCAGGGCGTCTCGACGTACTCGACCTTCACGCCGAGCTCCTTGGCGACTGCGGCGATGACCTCGACGTCGTAGCCGACGAGGTCGTTGGTCTTGGGGTCGTGGTAGCTGAAGGGGGCGTAGGTGCCCTCGGTGCCGACCTTGAGCACCCCGGCCTCCTTGACCCGCGCCAGGTCCGACGACTCCTCCGAGCCACCTCCCCCGCAGGCCGTCAACAGCACCGCCAGTGCCGTGACCAGTGCTGCCAGCGTGAACCTCGTGCGCATGGTGGTGTTCCCCTCGACCTTCCGTCGTCGTCGGCGCGCGGTCGCACGCCGCGACGAATCATAAGCATTGGTTAGGTGGGCGATAACACGCAGGTATGCCGCGGCATTCCGTTCGACGTGAAAACGCCGGACATCACCGACGTTTTCACCTCGACCCAGGGGCGGGTAGCTCAGGCAGGCGAGACGAGGACGCCGACGGCGGAGCGCGTGAAGGCCACGTGGCTCAGGTCGGTGACCACCGCGTCGGCAGCGCCCACCAGCTCGTCACGCGCCGTGGTGGTGACGACCGCGAGCGTGGCGCACCCGGCGGAGCGGGCCGCCGCCAGACCGCCCGGAGCGTCCTCGACCACGAGGCACTGCGCCGGGTCGACGCCCAGGCGCTGCGCCGCGAGCAGGAACGGGTCGGGATGGGGCTTGCCGCGCTCGACGTCGTCGGCCGTCACCATTACCCGCGGGGCCACCAGCCCGCTCGCCTCGATGCGGGCAGCCGCCAGCGGGGCGGTGCACGACGTGGCGATGGCCGAGTGGTCGGGAGCCAGCGCCGCGAGCGCCTCGGCGGCCCCGGGCAACACCTCGATCCCGTCGGTGTCGGCCAGCTCGAGCTCGGTGATGCGTGCCACCGCGGCGTCGTGCCGGTGACGCGGCAGCAGCTCGGCGACGATGGCGGCGGCCGGCACCCCGTGGAAGCCCCGCAGGCGGCGCGGGTCGACGTCGTGCTCCTGCGCCCAGCGAACCCAGCTGCGCACGACCACGGATGTCGAGTCGATGAGCGTGCCGTCCATGTCGAAGACGACGGCGGCGAAGGAGCGCCCGTCCAGCGGGCCCAGCGGTGACGGCATACCGAGAAGGGTAGGCACGGGCACTTGTCGCTACGGTGGTCGGGTGAGCACGCAGGGCAGCTCCGGGCGCCGTCGGCGACCACCCCGGTGGATCGGCGCGGTGCTCGCTGCCCTGGCACTGGTCGCGGCCTGCGTGGCCGGCGGCGTCGCCGCCACCACCCTGTTCCCCTCGACGGTCGAGACGATCAACTACCGCGCGCAGCTGCGGCTGTCGGTGAACCCCGAGGACGTCTCCCGCCTGCACACCCCGACGGTCTTCGGCGACATCAACCTCGACTTCGACGGCCCGGTCATGGCCCCGGGGGTGCTCGCGGGGGTGCAGGTGAAGCCGAACATCACCGACCTGCTGGCGCAGCCCAAGGTCTCGATCAAGGCCCTGCAGCCGGGCCCGCTCGAGCTCACCAACGCCGCCAGGGACGCCGGCATCGCCATGGGCAGCCGGTTTGCTGCAGGCTCCCTCTTCGTGGCGGTCCTCGCCGTCGGCGGGTATGCCGTGTGGCGGCGGCGGCGTCCGTCGGGACGCTTCCTGGGCGTGGCCGGCGCCTGCTGGGTGCTCGCCTGCGGCCTCACGGGCGTGAGCATCTGGCAGACCTACCAGCCGGACCGCCTCGACGCGTTCCGCACGACCGGCATCCTCGGCGCGGTGCAGCGCAACGCGGACCTGCTGGACGGTGTGGAGACCCGGGCACAGCAGACCACGCCCTACCTGAAGAACCTGCTCGCACTGTCTGCGGCGCTGCAGGACAAGTACGCGCCGCAGTCGCTGAACGAGCCGGTCGCCGCGCGGATCCTGCTGGTGTCCGACATCCACGGCGCGCAGCAGTACCCCCTGATGAAGGCCATCGTCGAGGAGGAGCAGGTCGACGCCGTCGTCGACGCCGGCGACCTGCTCAACTTCGGCAGCGTGACCGAGGGGGAGACGGTGGGGCTGTTCAAGGGCATCGAGTCGCTCGGGGTCCCCTACGTCTTCGTGCGGGGCAACCACGACGCCAACACCGCCAGCGACGAAGCGCTGCTCGAGCGCCTGGCCCGGGTGCCGAACGTCGTGCTGCTCCAACCCGACCGCGACACCTACACCGAGCTGACGGTGGGCGGCGTGCGCATCGCCGGGTTCAACGACCCCCGCTGGTTCGGCGACGACAACCGCAACAACGCCGCCAAGCAGGTGCCGGCACGCGAGGCGTTCGAGGCGTCCTTCGCCGACCGGCCGCAGCCGGACCTGGTCGTCTCCCACGAGCCGGGAGCCGTCAAGGACGTGGAGCGGGCCGACATCCTGGTGCACGGGCACATGCACAGCGACTCCCTGGAGGACAACGTCATCGGGGTCGGCACCTTCACCGGGGGCGGGCCGTTCAGCCACTTCCTCGAGGGCACGGAGGGCGAGGAGCTGACGGGGCAGCCGTCCGCCTTCGACATCGCGATCTTCGGCCAGGACTGCCAGCTGACCTCGCTCACGCGGTACCAGTTCCGCAACGTCATCGAGGGTCGCCCGGCCTACGACGACGTCACCCTGGTCAACGGCGCGCGCGTCGAGCGCGTCGCAGCCCCGGCGACCGACCAGCAGTCCGGCGAGGCCGGCGAGGCCGCCGAGCCGCCGCGCACGTGCTCCTCGCTGTCGGGGACCTCCCGCGAGCAGGTGCCTGCCGCTCCGAGGGCCCAGGCCCAGGGCGCGGGCTAGGCGATCGTCTGCTCCTCCAGCGGGCCCTGCCGAGCGACGCTGCGCTCGAGCAGGTCGATGATGGCCTCGGCGACCTCGGGTCCGGTCACCGGCACTGACGCCAGCCCGTCGACGATGTCGGCGGCGAGGCCGTGCACCGGCAGACCCGCCCGCGTCGCGTAGCCGCTCAGCAGCCGCCTGGCGAGGTCGGCCTCGACGCCGAAGGCGAGCATGAGGGCGCCGGTCGCCTGGTCGACCACCGCCCCCATCGGGAGCGCGGCCGCCACGGCCGAGCGGGCCGTCTGGTCGAGTGGCGCAGTGAGGTCGACGACGAACCCTCGCAGGGAGGTCAGGCTCTGCCCGTCGTGCACCGGGGTCCCGACGTTGACGACGGGGTGCACGAGACCCGCGCTGTCGACCAGGCGGTACATGCACGAGTAGGGCGTGCGGTCCCGGAGCAGCGAGAGGAACTGGCCGAGGGTGGACTCGCGGTCGTCCGGGTGCACGAACGCCAAGAGCTGCTCGGTCGTCAGGGGCCGGCCGTCCGGGGAGTACTGCAGGACGGCGACCGGTGACGACCACGACCACGCGTCCTCGGCGGCGTCGTACTCGTAGGTGGTGACGGCATGG
This sequence comes from Knoellia sp. 3-2P3, assembly GCF_029223115.1. NCBI lineage: Bacteria > Bacillati > Actinomycetota > Actinomycetes > Micrococcales > Intrasporangiaceae > Knoellia > Knoellia sp. 3-2P3. The sequence goes on along the minus strand of NZ_JARGZE010000001.1, from coordinate 747,968 downwards.
AGGGGAAGGATGGGTGCGAGGTCGGTCATGGTCGTGCTCCTCCTCGGCGGGACGACCGCCGCCTCGGGACGCGGGATGTGGTCTGGGGTGGCTCCCCCGGTCCCGTGCTGGCCAGGTCGCCACCATAACCGCAGGTCAGCCGGTCACGGCAGGCAAGCCTCCACCCACTTTGCTTGAATGCCCTTGACCCACCAGGGTCCGCTGCCCGCCGCTCAGACCAGCAGCGCCAACCAGCCACGGGAGGCTGTCGTGACGACACCCCAGGTGACCGACCTGCACGAGGTCGCGGGACGACTGCTGGGCGAGGCGCAACGGGCCGCCTCCGGCCGGGCCGCCGAGACCATCGTGTCCGGGTCGGTCCAGCGCTCCACCGTCATCGCGCTGACCACCGACGCCGAGATGGGCGAGCACGACTCGCCCCCTGCCGCGCTGCTCCACGTCATCACCGGGCGGGTCCGCCTCAAGACCTCCGACGAGGAGTGGGTGCTGGGGGCCGGACAGGTCGTGGCGGTGCCGCCCCGTCGCCACGGACTCGACGCGCTCGAGGACTCGGCCGTGCTGCTGACCGTGGCCCTCCACGGCTGAGCCGGGACCTGCCCCCATGCGAACAGCCGGCCGGCGCTGGCTCGGGATGCTGGGTGTCGCGGCCGCGCTGTTCGTCGTCCTCGACCTGGTCTGGCTCACCGTCGTGGCGACATCCCTCTACGACCGGCTCCTGGGCGACCTGCTGGCCGAGGAACCGAACACAGCCGCGGCCGTCGGCTTCTACGTCCTCTTCCTGCTCGGGCTCACCCACTTCGTCATCCGGCCGGCCGTGGAGCGCGACTCGCTCGCGCTGGCCGGTCGCGACGGCGCCTTCTTCGGCCTGGTGACCTACGCGACCTGGGACCTGACGAGCCTGGCCGTGCTCGAGGGGTTCCCTGCCGCACTGGTGCCGGTCGACCTGGCCTGGGGGGCGTTCCTGGCCGCCGCCGTCAGCGCGGGCACGGTCGCGGTGTGGCGCGGCATCACCCGTCGCCGGGCACCCGCAGGTCGCTGACCGCATAGGCGTATGCCGCGGCCTCAGCGACCGCCCGGCAGGTCAGCTTCGCGGGCGGGCGACGGTGACGTGTGACGGTCGCCTCCACGACGGCGGGCATCGGGCCGTGCCCGGCCAGGCGCACCCGCCACGCATCGGGACCGGTGGCCGTGACGGTGTCACCCACCAGGTCGCGGGCTCCGCCCGGCCCGAGCTCGGCGTGCGCCGCCACGATCGCCGCCTGCACCACCGGTGGCTCGGTGCTGAGCCCGCGCAGGTGCCCGGCGCTGACGGTCCCCGACAGGTGCGCCTCCGCGACCGGGACGGCCGAGGCAGCGGACAGGTTGCCGTAGCAGGCCCCGTCGGGCAGGACGACCAGGTTGGCGGCGAAACGGTCGCCTCCGACGTGCGAGCACTCCCAGGTGGCCTGCGGCCACCGGTCGGCCAGCGCTGCGGCGACCGGGCGGCCGCGCACCGCGCAGCAGGTGTCGTGGAGGCCGTGGGCACACACGAGCAGCAGCGGCTCCTGCGGTCCGGTCGCGACGACCTCCCCGGCGAAGACGTCGGCAGCCGGCGCGAGGTCATCGCCCGTCTCCCAGGTGCCCCACTGCTGGCCCGCGTCGTGGTCGACGACCGCCCACGCCTTCGGCCCGTCGAGCCGGCGGCGGCCGTGCCGTCGGACGAGGAGCACGCGCGCTCCCCGGGAGCGGGCCAGGGCCTCGAGCCGGGCACCGAGGGGCGGTGGGATGAGCCGGCTCTGCAGCGCATGGGTGGCCCAGGGCGCGGTGTACTCGATGAGCAGCCAGCGCCGCGCCGGGGCGGCCGTGCCGACCATGGGGTCACCGCGCTCCCGGGCGGCGGTCGCGCAGTGCGCCGGGTTCATCGGGTCGCGGTCGCGCTCATGCCGGGACCGCGACGCCCTGCAGCAGGAGCTGGCGAGCCAGGCCCTCCCCCAGGTCGGACACCAGGGCGCTCCCCTCGTCGAGGAACCGTCGCACTCGCTCCACGTCCGCCTCGGCGACCCTGGCCTCGCCCGCGCGACTGGCCAGCACGGCATACCCCTTCCGCACCGGGCCCAGCCGGGCAGCGAGGTGGGGGCGCACGCGCAGCTGCCCGTCGGGCGTCAGCGTCTCGGCGGCGCGCAGCTGGGCGAGCGGTCGCACCGGGCCGGGGCGCTGGGCGTCGCGGACCCGTCGCGCGAGCGCGCCGGACAGCTCGGAGGCGTCGATCTCGCCGACCGCCCGCAGCACGGCCGCGCGCACCAGCTCGAGGTCGCCGGCCCACTCGCCGGGGTCGGAGGCGTCCACACCCAGCGGCAGGGAGCGGCGCAGCGCGGCGTCCTCGGCGACCCGGGCGAGGGCGACCCTCAGCACCTCGTCGGCGAGGTGGTGCCGGGTCCACGGGTGGACGCCGATGGTCAGGTGGGTGCTGACGGCACCGAGGGCGGTGGCCGAGTGCAGGAAGCCTCGCGGCAGGTAGAGGCAGTCGCCGGGCTCGAGGGTGGCGTCGACCAGCGGCTCGCGGGTGGCGGCCCGCTCGACGTCGGCTCGCCGGTCGGTCCACGGCTGGTCGCGCAGCGGGAGGGGGTGCACCGGCGGGCGGATGCGCCAGTGCTTGCGGCCCTCGACCTGGAGCACGAAGACGTCGTGCACGTCGTAGTGGTCGCTGAAGCCGGTGTTCTGCGCCGGTGTGACGTAGGCGTTGACCTGCACCGGGTGCCCCAGGTCGGCCGCCAGGTCCTGCGAGAAGGCCACGACCGGCTGCCAGGTGCGGTGCAGGCCCTGCAGCACCATCGTGGCGCCGTCGGCGAACTGGCGCAGCAGGCGGTCGTCGCTCAGCTGGTCGGCGATGCCGGCACCGATGCCCCCGCCGCTGGTGAAGGAGCGCTCCGGCAGGGTGCTGCCGTCCTTGGCCATCCGCAGGAACGGGGTGCGCAGCCCGCGCTCGGACACCAGCTCGTCGACGGCATCGTTCGAGAAGAGATCGGTGAAGGGCGCCGGCAGGTCACCGGCCCGGGACAGCAGCGGCTCGCTGCCCCAGTAGCTCTCGGCGAACTCCTCGGTCGTGCAGGAGACCAGGCGCGACAGCGCAGGGTGCCCGTGCTGCACGGGCACCCTGCGCGGCTCGGTGGCGGTCACCTAGGCGCCGGAGTCGGCACCGCCGTCAGCACCACCATCGGCACCGCCGTTCGCGCCACCGTCCGCGCCACCATCGGCGCCACCGTCCGCGCCACCATCGGCGCCACCGTCCGCGCCACCATCGGCGCCACCGTCCGCACCACCATCGGCACCGCCATCAGCGCCGCCGTCGTGGCCCATCGGGTTCGCGCCGCCGTCGGCCACGCCCTCGCCCATCTCGTCCATGGGGGTCTCGCTCATCGTCGTTCTCCCATCTGCACCGGGGCGCCTCACTGCGCCGCGCTCCCTCTTCCTACGCCAGGTCAACGGGCCCCGCCACCGGAACAGCAACGGACGTCGGCAGCCCGGCGCCCCTTAAGGAGTTGGCAAGGGTTTGCCGCCAAACCCCCTGTCGCCGCCCCACGCCCCTACAGTCCAGCCACCGCACACACGACGCAGGGGGAACCAATGGGGATCGACCGCGCACTCACCGCTGCCGCCGCAACGGCCGCAGCTGTCGCACTCGTGGCGAGCGCAGCACCGGCACAGGCAGCGAACTCGTATGTGGCGCTGGGGGACTCGTACTCGTCGGGCACAGGCACCCGCAGCTACATCGATGACGGCACGTCGTGCCAGCGCTCCGTCTACGCGTACCCGTCGCTGCTCGCGTCGAGCAAGGGCCTGACCCTGAACTTCCGCGCCTGCTCCGGCGCCACGGTGGCCGACGTGACCAACACCCAGCTCGGGGCGCTCGGCTCGGGCACCACGCACGTCACCATCTCGGTGGGCGGCAACGACGCCGGGTTCGCCGACGTGCTCACCGAGTGCGCCCAGCCCGGGTGGATGAGCGACTGCAACGGCGCCATCGACGACGCGCAGCACATCATCAACAACGTGCTGCCGGGCCGGCTCTCGACGCTCTACTCCTCGATCCGCGCCAAGGCCCCGAACGCCAAGGTCACCGTGGTCGGCTACCCGCGCATCTTCAACGGCGAGGACTGCAACGCGGCAACCTGGTTCTCCCCCACCGAGGAGTCCCGCCTCAACGCCACAGCCGACCTGCTCAACAGCCGCACCTCGACGCAGGCCTCGAACAAGGGGTTCGCATTCGCCAACCCGACGTCGGTCTTCGTCGGCCACGCCGTCTGCGACGACCCGGAGTGGATCAACGGTCTGTCGAGCCCGGTCAGCGAGTCCTACCACGCCAACCGCCCCGGCCACGCCAGCGGCTACGCCGTCGTGGTCAGCCCCAAGCTCGTGGGCACCTCGTACACCGGCGGTAGCGCCGCGCTGGCCAAGGCTGTGTCCAGCGCCGACTCGCTTGCGGCCCAACAGCGCTCGTATGCCGCGCTGGATGCTTCAGTCACGCCGAAGGAGTTCGTGGCGCCCGACCTCACCAGCCCGCGCGCCAAGGCCGCGGCGAGGGCCGCCGGGGTCGACCTCACCAACCGCGCCAGCATCGACGCGGCCGACCGTGCGTGGTCGCAGCGCCAGGCGCAGGAGTGGGCGAGCCGGTGAGCTGAGGGGGAACGTCAGGCGCGGGTGCCCGGCTCGAGCCGGGCACCCGCCTCGACCACGGCGTTGCGGGCGATCCTGCTGTCACGGGCGATGAGCGTGATGTCCTTGTCCCGCGGGCGGTTCGAGGGCGCGACGGCCCCGACCCGGGCTCCCCGGCCGATGAGCACGTTGTCGTCCACGATGCACGTGCGCACCTCGGCGCCGGCCTCGACCACCACGTCGCCGAAGAGCACGCTGTCCTCGACGACGGCACCGGCCTGGACGACGGCGCCCGGACCGAGCACCGACCGCACGACGCGGCCGCGCACGTCGCAGCCCACACCCACGACGCTGTCCTCCACTTCGGCTCCCGCACGCACGACACCGGGCGCCCGGTCGGGTGAGCGGGTCATCACCGGGTGCTCGAGGTCGTCGAGGGCGTCGATGCGCCCGGCGATGAGGTCGCGGTGGGCGGCGAGGTAGGCCTCCGGGCGGCCCACGTCCTTCCAGTAACGACCGATCGGGAAGGCGCGCACGTCGCCCTTCTCGACCAGCCGGGGGAGCAGGTGCTTCCCGAAGTCGCCGAGACCGCTGTCGTCACCGGCCGCCTCGCCCGCCAGCTCGCGGCGCAGGCTGTCGAGGGCGTCGACGAGGGCCGCAGTCCGGTAGACGAAGATCTCCGTCGCCACCGTGGTGCTCGACGGTGAGGAGGGCTTGACGTCGAGGCCGGTGACCCGGCCGTCGGCAGCGGTGTGGACCACGACGTTGTGCCGGGCCTCGGTCCTGCTCGTCTCGGCGGTGACCGCCGTGCAGTCGGCCCCTGACTCCCGGTGGGCCTGCACGACCTCGGCGAGGTCGAGGGCGAAGACGTGGTCGGCGCTCAGCACCACCACCACGTCGGCGCCGGAGCGCTCGATCTCGTCCCGCATCCTCAGCAGGTCGTCGGCGTTGCCCTGCGAGAACCCGCTCTCGACGCCGCTGCCGGCCCCCTCCTCGGGCACCACGCGCCGGAAGCCGCCGCGGGTGCGGTCGAGGTCCCAGGGCCGCCCGCCCGCGATGTGCGGGTCGAGCGAGGCGGCCTGGTACTGCACCGACAGCCAGACGTCGGCGATCCCACTGTTGCTCAGGCTCGACAACGCGAAGTCGACCAGGCGGTAGGCACCGGCGAACGGCAGTGCCGGCTTGGCCCGCTCACGGGTGAGGACGTCCATGCGGCTGCCCTGCCCGCCGGCCTGGACGATGGCGATGACGGACGGACGCGCTCCCATGGGCAAACCCTAAGCGCAGAGCGCTCCGCGCACCCTGCCTGCGCAACGGTCCGACCGGGCGATGGCAGGACCCGCCCGCTCCGCGGTCGACGGCGATGGAAGGGGAGGCCACGATGGACGCCATGCCCCTCTCCAACTCGACGCTCGGTGACCTGGATGCGCGCGTCGCGCGGCCGGCATACGACCGCTCGCAGGTCACTGCGTCGATCGTCCACTTCGGGGTGGGCGGCTTCCACCGGGCCCACAAGGCGATGTACCTCGACCACCTGATGAACGACGGCAAGGCCCTCGAGTGGGGCATCTGCGGCGTCGGCGCGCTGCCGCACGACCGCCGGATCATCGACACCCTCCGCTCCCAGGACGGCCTGTACACGCTGGTCGTCAAGCACCCCGACGGCCGGCGCGAGCCACGCGTGATCGGCTCGGTCGTCGAGACCCTGTTCGCCCCGGACGACCCCGCGGCCGTGATTGCACGACTGGCCGACCCGGTCACGCGGATCGTGTCACTCACCATCACCGAGGGCGGCTACCTCGTCAACCAGGTGACGGGCGAGTTCGACGCCTCCGACCCGTCCATCCAGGCCGACCTCGCCGAGCACGCCACCCCCTCAACGGTGTTCGGATACATCACTGCCGCCCTCGCCCGACGGCGTGACCGGGGGGAGGCGCCGTTCACGGTGATGTCGTGCGACAACCTGCCCGACAACGGCGACGTCGCCAAGCGCATGATCTGCGCCTTCGCCCGTCTCAAGGACCCGGGCCTCGCCGACTGGATGGAGGCCGAGGTCGCCTTCCCCAACTGCATGGTCGACCGCATCACGCCGGTGACGTCGCCGGAGGACATCGACCGGCTCGCCGAGGAGTCCGGCGTCGAGGACGGCTGGCCCGTGGTGTGCGAGCCGTTCGCCCAGTGGGTGCTTGAGGACCACTTCGGCCAGGGCCGACCGCCCTTCGAGGACGCCGGCGTGCAGATGGTGGGCGACGTCGTCCCCTACGAGCTGATGAAGCTGCGGCTGCTCAACGCCAGCCACCAGGCGCTGTGCTACCTCGGCCACCTGTCGGGCTACCGCTACGCCCACGAGGTCTGTCAGGACCCGCTCTTCGCCGACTTCCTCCTCGCCTACATGGAGCGGGAAGGGTCCCCGACGCTGCCCGCGGTGCCGGGGGTCGACCTCGACGGCTACCGCCGCGAGCTCATCGACCGCTTCGCGAACCCCGAGGTGCGCGACACCCTCGCGAGGCTCTGCGCCGAGAGCTCGGACCGCATCCCCAAGTGGCTCGTGCCCGTGATCCGCGAGAACCTCCGCACCGGAGGCGAGATCGAGCGGTCGGCGCTCGTCGTGGCCTCCTGGGCCCGCTACGCCGAGGGCGTCGACGAGAAGGGCGAGCCCATCGAGGTCGTCGACCGCCTCAAGGAACGGGTCATGGCGGCGGCGGCGCGGCAGAAGGACGACCCGCTCGCCTTCCTCCGCGACCGCGACCTGTTCGGCGGGCTGGCCGACGACGAGCGCTTCACGGCCGCCTACACCGCTGCCCTCGACGCGTTGCACACCCGGGGCGCCCGGGCCACGCTGGAGTCCCGGGTCAGCCTCGACCGGCCGGCCACCGCGTGACCGACCACTGCACCGGACCGACCGAGAAGGAGTGCCCGTGCGCGCTGCCGTCCTGAACAGCCCCGGAGAGGTCGAGGTCGTGGAGCGGCCGACCCCCACCCCGGGCCGTAACGAGGTCCTCGTCCGGATCCGCGCCGTGGGCGTGTGCGGCTCCGACACGCACTACTACGACCACGGCCGCATCGGCCGGTTCGTGGTGGAGCAGCCGATGGTGCTGGGCCACGAGTCGGCCGGCGTCATCGAGGGGGTCGGCTCCGAGGTCGACCCGGCCCGGGTGGGCCAGCGGGTCTCTATCGAGCCCGGTGTGCCCTGCTTCACCTGCCACGAGTGCCTGGCCGGCCGCTACAACCTGTGCCCCGACATGGTCTTCTACGCCACGCCACCGGTCGACGGCTCGCTCGCTGAGCTCGCCGTCATCCACGAGGCGTTCGCCCACCCGGTGCCCGACTCGGTGTCCGACGAGGCGGCCGCGCTGCTCGAGCCGCTGTCCGTCGGCGTCTGGTCCTGCCTCAAGGGCGGGGTGGGCCTCGGCACCTCGGTTCTGGTGACCGGAGCCGGCCCCATCGGCCTCGTCGCCGTGCAGGTCGCCCGCGCCTGCGGCGCGGCACAGGTCGTGGTCGCCGACGTGAACCCCCACCGCCTCGTCGTGGCCGCCACCCTCGGAGCCACCGGCACCGTCGATGTCCGGGAGACCAGCCTGGTGGAGGCGTATGCCGGGCGGCCGGGCCCCGATGTGCTCCTCGAGTGCTCCGGACATGCGGGGGTCACCGGCGACGGCATCAGGGCCCTGGCCCGCAACGGCACCGCGGTGCTCGTGGGTATGGGGGGTGACGAGCTACCCCTCCCCCTGTCGGTCGTCCAGGAGCGCGAGCTCACCGTGACGGGGACGTTCCGCTACGCCAACACGTGGCCCACGGCGATCTCCCTGGTCGCGAGCGGGCAGGTGGACCTCGACTCCCTGGTCACGCGGCGTTACCCCCTCGCCGAGACCGCCCGGGCCCTGACCGCGGGCCGTGACGACCCGGAGGCCATCAAGGCCGTGATGCTCCCCCAGGCCTGACGGCAGCAACTGACTGGCACAACTGACGAGCACGACTGACAAGGAGGCCGCGTGGCCACGATGCAGGGGGTCCGCCTCCCCGGGAACAGCACGGTCGAGCACGTCACCGCCGAGGTCCCCGAGCCGGGTCCGGGGCAGGTGCTGCTGCGGATGCGCGCGTCGTCCATCTGCGGCAGCGACATCCGGGCGATCTACCGCGAGCACCTCGGGCAGGGCGCCGAGGCCTACCAGGGCGTGATCGCCGGCCACGAGCCCTGCGGCGAGGTCGTCGAGGTCGGACCGGGCGCGCGCCGCCTGGGCGTGGGCGACCGCGTCGTCGTCTACCACATCGCCGGCTGCGGGATGTGCGACGAGTGCCGTCGCGGGTATGCCGTGGGGTGCCACTCCCCCTTCCGCGCCGCACACGGGTGGCAGCGCGACGGAGGCCATGCCGACTACCTCCTCGCTGAGGAGGCATCCTGCCTCCTGCTCCCGGAGCCGCTCACGTTCGTCGACGGTGCCCTCGTCTCCTGCGGCTTCGGCACCGCCTACGAGGGGCTGCTGCGGGCGGAGGTGAGCGGCCTCGACCGGCTGCTCGTCACGGGTCTGGGCCCGGTGGGGCTCGCCGCGGCGATGCTCGGACGGGCCATGGGTGCTACCTCCGTCATCGGCCTCGACCCGTCGGTGGAGCGCGTGCGCCTCGCAGAGCACCTGGGCCTGGTCGACGTCGGTGTGAGCGATCCGGACACCCTGGCCGACGCTGTCACCGAGTCGACCGGCGGTCTCGGCTGCGAGGTCACCGTCGACTGCTCGGGCAACGCAGCGGCACGGGAGGCCGCGCTGCGGCACACGCGTGCCTGGGGACGCTGTGTCTACGTGGGTGAAGGCGGCACGGTCACGTTCTCCGTGTCAGACCTGTTGATCCACAAGCAGATCCGCCTGCACGGGTCGTGGGTGACCTCCCTGCTGCACATGGAGGAGCTCCTCGATCACCTCGTGCGCTGGGACCTGCACCCGGAGGCGATCGTGACGCACCGCTACCGGCTCGACCAGGCCGACGAGGCCTACCGTGTGGCCGACGCCGGCGTGTCCGGCAAGGTCTGCATCGTCTGGGAGGGCTGACAGGTGAGCAGGACACTGGTGGCCGGGGTGGACTCCTCGACCCAGTCGACCAAGGTCGTGGTGTGCGACGCCGACACCGGCGAGGTGCTGCGCACCGGCCGGGCGCCGCACCCCGAGGGCACGGAGACCCACCCGGACCGCTGGTGGGACGCCTACCGCTCCGCGACCGACGACGGGTTGCTAGACGGCGTCTCGGCGATCGCCGTCGGTGGGCAGCAGCACGGGATGTGCGCCCTCGACGAGCACGGCGCCGTCGTGCGGGACGCGTTGCTGTGGAACGACACCCGCTCCGCCGGAGCCGCAGCCGAGCTGGTGGCCGAGCTCGGCGGCCCCGCCGCGTGGGTGGAGGCGGTCGGGCTGGTGCCGGTGGCCAGCTTCACCGTCACGAAGCTGCGGTGGCTGGCCGAGCACGAGCCGGACAACGCGGCCAGGGTCCACGACGTGGTGCTGCCTCACGACTGGTTGACCGGGCAGATCCTCAAGCAGGGCAGCGGTTTCCGCGGGTGGACCACCGACCGTGGTGACGCCTCGGGCACCGGGTACTGGTCGCCCATCACCGGTGAGTACCGGCCGGACCTGCTCGAGCGGGCATTCGGGCGGGCCGTGGGCACACCCCGGGTGGCTGAGCCGGCCGAGGCCGTCGGCGAGACCGACTCGGGCATGCTCGTCGCCGCGGGCACGGGCGACAACATGGCGGCAGCGCTGGGTCTGGGCATCCTGCCCGGCGACGTCGTCGTGTCACTGGGCACGAGCGGGGCCGTCTTCGGTGAGCACTCCACCCCGGTCTTCGACACCGGCGGCGACGTCGCGAGCTTCGCCAGCGCGGCGGGCGACCACCTGCCGCTCATGTGCACGCTCAACGCGGCGCGGGTGCTGACCGCCGCGGCCCAGATGATCGGCACCGACCTCGCGGGTCTCGACGCGCTCGCCCTGGCGGCCGCGCCCGGAGCGGGCGGGCTGACCCTGCTCCCCTACCTCGACGGCGAGCGCACCCCCAACCTGCCCGACGCCACCGGCACCCTCGGCGGGCTGACCCGGACCAACGCGACGCCGGAGAACCTCGCGCGAGCCGCGGTGGAGGGCATGCTGTGCAACCTCGTCGCGGGGGTGGGCTCGCTCACCGGCCTCGGGGTCCGCGCGGAGCGGGTGCTGCTCATCGGCGGCGCCTCGGCGTCGGCTGCGGTGCGCGGCCTCGCCCCCATGCTGTTCGGCGTCCCGGTCGTGGTGCCGAGCCCCGGCGAGTACGTCGCCGTGGGCGCCGCGCGCCAGGCCGCGTGGGCCCTGCGCGGCGGGGAAAACCCTCCCTTCTGGGAGGTGGGGACCGAGTCCGAGCTCGACCCGCACCCCGGCCCCGAGGGCTCGAAGATCACGGGCCGGTATGCCGCGCTGCTGCGGACCGTGCACGGCCGCTGACCGCACCACCCGACACCCCCACTGGTTCGGGGTGTTGCCGAGCGCAATAGCGTTGGGCAACACCCCGAACCGGGAGAGGGATGTGGTCAGGCGCGGCCGTGGGCGGCGCGGCTGCGGCGACTCAGGGAGTCGACGATGACCGCGAGCAGCAGGACGGCGCCGGTGATCATGTAGCGCTCCGGGGAGCCGAGGTTGATCAGGCTGAGGCCGTTGGAGATCGACTGGATGACGATGATGCCGAGCAGCGCCGAGTAGGCCGAGCCACGGCCGCCGAAGAGGCTGGTGCCGCCGATGACCGCCGCCGCGATCGCGTTGAGGTTGGTGTCGGTGCCGCCACTGCTCTGGTTGGCCGCCGCGAGGCGCGCCGAGGCGAGCAGGCCACCCACGGCCGCCAGCGAGGAGCAGAGCACGAAGACGGTGATGTAGATCCGCTTGACGTTGATGCCCGCGCGGCGGGCCGCCTCGACGTTGCCGCCGACGGCCATGACCGAGCGACCCCAGCGCGTCTTGCGGATCGCGTAGTCCATGATCACGACGAGGGCGACGAACAGCAGGAACATCACCGGCACGCCACGGTCCTGGTTGAGCACGGCGACGGGGATGACCAGCACGAGCAGCAGGAACGCCGAGCGCACGGCGATGTTGACGACCGGCGACGTGGACAGGCCGGCAGCCGCGCGACGGCTGTTGGACCGCAGTCGCAGGAGGAGGTAGGCCACGACGACGGCGACGGCGACGGCATACGCCACGGCGTCGGGGAGGAAGGTCCGCTGCGCGAACGCCACCACCCCAGACTCGAACGGGATGTTGATCGAACCCTCGGCGCCGAGCACCTTGAGCTGGAGCCCGAGGAAGCCCAACAGGCCGGCGAGGGTGATGACGAAGCTGGGGACGCCGAACCGCGTGAAGAGGGCGCCGTAGGAGAGGCCGATGACGGCGCCGGCGAGCACCGCCGCGGCGATCGCGACGAGGGCGGGCCAGCCGTTGCTCACCATGCCCACCGCGAGGATGGCCGACGCCAGGCCGCTCACCGACCCGACCGACAGGTCGATCTCGCCCAGCAGCAGCACGAGCACGATGCCCAGGGCGATGGTGCCGGTGGCCGCGCTCTGCAGGGCGAGGTTGACGAGGTTGCGGCTGGACAGGAACGCGTCGTTCTGGCTCTGGAAGACCGCCCAGATGACGATGAGCCCGATGACCACGGGCAGGGAGCCGAGGTCGCCGGTGCGCAGTCGGGAGAGGAAGACCTTCACCCAGCCACCGACCCCCTGCGAGGCGATGAGCCGCTCGTCCTGGAGGTCACTGGGCAGCGCAGCGGTGGTGTCGACGGCCTCGGAGGCGGGGGCGGCCTTCGGCTCGGTCGGGATGCTCATGACTGCTCTTCCTTCGTGGCGCGGCGGTGGGCCCGCTCGGAGACGGCGTTGGTCGTGGCCCCGGTGATGGCCGCGATGATGTCCTGGCTGGTGGTCTCGCTGACGTTGAACGTGCCGTTGTTGCGGCCGAGCCGCAGCACGGTCACGCGGTCGGCGACGGCCATCACGTCGGACATGTTGTGGCTGATGAGGATGACCCCGTGGCCGTTCTCGCGCAGCCGCTCCACGAGGTTGAGGACCTCCGCCGTCTGGGCGACGCCGAGGGCGGCGGTCGGCTCGTCGAGCATGACCACCTTGGGGTCGCCGAGCAGTGAGCGGGCGATGGCGACCGTCTGCCGCTGGCCTCCGGACAGGCTGGCGACAGGGATGCGCACCGACGGGATCTTGGCGCTGAGCTGGCGCAGCAGCCGCCAGGACTCCTTCTCCATGGTCACCTCGTCGAGGGCGCGGCCGTGGTAGAGCTCGCGCCCGAGGAAGAGGTTGGCGACGACGTCGAGGTTGTCGCAGAGGGCGAGGTCCTGGAAGACGGTGGCGATGCCGAGCTGCTGGGCCTCCGCGGGTGAGTTCACGGTGGCCGGCTTGCCGTCGAAGTACATGGTGCCCTCGTCGGGGGTGTAGACCCCGGCGATGGCCTTGACGAGGGTGGACTTGCCGGCGCCGTTGTCTCCGACCAGCGCCACCACCTCGCCGGATCGGACGTCGAAGTCGATGTCCTTGAGCGCTTGGACGGCGCCGAAGCGCTTTGAGACACCCTGCATCGACAGCACGGCGGTGGTCGCCGGGGCAGTGGTCGTGGTCATGTCAGTCCTCTGGGTGGGATCCGGTGTGCCGGGGCCCCGGCGGGTGGGGGGTCTCCCACCCGCCGGGGCATCGGTGTCAGCTGTCAGCTCAAGCCTGCAGCGGCGCACGCCTCAGCGAAAGTGGGAGTGCAGATGTCTTCCACCTTGTAGATGCCGTCCTTGACGACGGTGTCCTTGACGTTCTCCTTGGTCACCGCGATGGGGTCGAGGATCGTCGAGGGAACGCCCTTGAAGTCGGTGGTGGACTCCGGCTTCTGCTTGTTCGCGAGGGCGAGGGCGGCCTTGGCTGCAGCCTCGGCCTCCGGCTTGATCGGCTTGTAGATCGTCATGGCCTGGTCGCCGGCGAGGATGCGCTGGATCGCGGCGAGCTCGGCGTCCTGGCCGGTCACCGGCGGGAGCGGGGTGACGCCGCCACCCTTGAGGGCCGCGATGGCGCCACCGCCCGTGCCGTCGTTGGCGGCGTAGACGCCGACGAGGTTGCCCTTGACCGCCGAGATCTGGCCCTCCATCCACGACTGGGCCTTGTCCGGGCTCCAGTCGGGGGTGTCGTACTCGGCCGCGATCTTGTACCCGCTGCCGTCGAGGACGCTGTGGGCGCCCTTCTTGAAGTCGGCGGCGTTGGGGTCGGTCGGCGAGCCGTTGATCATCACGATGTCGCCGGAGGTCTTGCCGTTCTTCTTGAGGATGTCGACGAGCGTCTGGGCCTGGGTCTTGCCGACGGTCTCGTTGTCGAACGAGACGTAGTAGTCGACACCGGCGATGAAGCGGTCGTAGGCGACGACCGGCACGCCCTGCGCCTTGGCGCTGTTGGCGACGGCGGCAGCGGCCTTGCCGTCGACCGGGTCGAGGACGAGCACGTTGGCGCCCTGGGTCAGAGCGGCCTCGGCCTGCTGCTGCTGCTTGGCAGGGTCCTGGTCGGCGTTGCTGTAGATGATCGTGCAGTCCGCGCAGTCGGCCTTGATGGCCTCCTCGAACAGCGGCCGGTCGAAGGTCTCGTAGCGGGTGGTCTTGGACTCCGGCAGCAGGAGGGCGATCTTCTTGGCGCCCCCGCCGTTGCCGTCGCCCGTGCCGCCCGTGCCCGAGCCCCCGTCGTCTCCACAGGCGGCGAGGCTGGCCATGCCGAGACCGGCCACGAGCGCGGCGCCGGCGAGACGGGTGAAACGAGTGTTCATGCTGAGCTCCCTCAGTGTCTTCGCCGGCAACCCCGTTGGTGCGGCTTTGCTGAGTGTGACCCCAGTGAACTCTTGGCGTCAAGAGTTGAATTCAAGGAGTTGACACAATCGGGACGTTCCCGGCGCGTCCGGGACGCTCCGGGACGCTCTGGTCGTCGCGTCCTACCCAACGGCGGCGATGAGGCCCTCCGCGGCCGCGTGCCGCTCCTCGGCGACGGCGAGGGCCCCCACCACGTCGGCGTCGGTGTCGAGCTGGGCCTCGCGCAGGCTCACCGAGGCCGCCGCACTGGGGATCGCACAGCGCTCGAGGGAGGCCAGCATCGGACCGGTGATCAGGTCACCCACCCGCGAGAGGAGGCCCCCCAGCACGAGCACCTCGGGGTTGACGAGGTTCACCAGCCCGGCCACCGCCACGCCGAGGTGGCGCCCTGCGTCGCCGAGCACGCGCCGACAGCCGGGGTCGTCGTCGAGCGCCCGCGCCACGACCTCCCGCAGGCTGAGGCTGCCGTGGGTCGGGGCGAGCGCGTCGAGCAGGGCACGGGAGCCGACGAAGGTCTCGAGGCAGCCCCGGTTGCCGCAGCGGCACACCGGGCCGTTCTCGTCGATGGTGAGGTGGCCGACCTCACCGGCCGTGCCCGCACTGCCGCGGAACAGCTCGCCCCCCAGGATCAGGCCGGCACCGACGCCGTAGGACATCTTGATGTAGACACCGTGCTGGACCCCTTGCAGCGCACCGCACTTGAGCTCGCCGAGCGCAGCCAGGTTGGCCGTGTTGTCGAGCACGACGGGTGCCTTGAGGTGTCCCTCCATCTCGCTGGCGACGGCCACGCCACGCCAGCCGGGCAGGATGCCCTCCGACCCCACCTGCCCCGAGACGCTGTCGACGGGGGCGGGCAGGCCGACACAGACCGCCTTGACGTCCGGCATGGTCTTCCCGGCCTTCTCGACGAGGTCGTGCACCAGGCGGGCCGCTCGTTCCATCCCCTCGTCGGCGGGGTGGTCGGCCGGCAGCGGCATGCGCTGGCTGCCCAGGATGTCGCGCGGTCCGGTGCCGATCGCGACGCGCACGTCCCGGTCGCCGAACGCGATCCCGGCCAGCAGCGTGTTGCCCGTGGCGAGCGAGACGAGCACCGCGCGCCGGCCGTTGCGGATGCTCGGAGAGAGCTCCACGGCACCGGCCGCGTCGAGCTCCTTGACCATGTTGCTGACGGTCGCGGGACTGAGCCCGGTCTGACCGGCGATCTCGACCTGGGTCATCGCCCCCTGGAGTCGCAGGGCATCGATCACCCGCAGGCGGTTCGACTCGCGCAGCGACGCCTGCGACCCCGGCGCCGGCTGCCCTGAGTTCACGGCCTAAAGATAAGGGTTCGGGCCACGGATGGATAGGAGTCGGCCCGACCGGATTCGATCCGCCCGGGCCGACTCCTTTGCCGTCGTCAGCGGGCCGCACCCACCGGCGCCTGGTGAACCGCCTCGCGCTGGAAGCACCCTCCCGACACCAGGCCCCGGCGAGCAGGGGGAATCAACCGGGGCCTGGTGGATCGGGGGGCACACACCCAGGGGTATGCGCGCGTGCTGGTCACATCATGAGGGGTGCAGGCCCTGTCCGTCACCACAGCGGAACAGCGGGTCGTCGTAGCCGGGCACGTCCTCGCCGTGCCGGCGCACCTGCTCCATCGACCGCGGCAGGTCGAAGGGGAGCCGTCCGCGGGGCTCGACCACACCGGTGAGGGCGTCGACGAGGGCGTCGTCGCAGGTGCCGTAGCTGCCCACGACGGCCGAGGCGATGGGCAGCAGCGGGGTGAGCACCGCCGGGCGGTCGAGCACCACGTCGACGACCAGCGGGCAGCAGGCCGCGATCCGGCCGAGCCGCGCGACCAGCCCGGGCGGGAAGTCCAGCGACCCCTGGTGGAACCACGACTCCAGGAACAGGTCGGACCGCGGGTCGAACGGCGCCATCAGCCGCACCAGCGCCACGTCCGCGTCCTCGGGGCGGTCGACCGGCGTCCCGAGCCGGGCCAGCGCCTCGGGCGAGACGTTCTCTGCGTAGACCTTCCGACCGCGCTGGAGGGGCAGCACCGGAAGGTGATCGCCACCGTTCTGCAGGACGGTCACGGAGGCCGCCTGGGCGGCATACCCCTCGTCGCGGAAGTCCTGTCGCCCCACGGTCTCGGCCGCGAGGTCCTCGTCGACGTAGGGGTTGTCGAACAGCCCCAGCCGGAACTTCACGGCGAGGATGCGCCGGGCCGAGGCGTCGAGGCGGTCCTCGGTGACCCGGCCCTGCGCGACCAGGTCGAGCAGGATGTCGACGCACTCCTCGCCGCCGAACTGGTCGGCGCCGGCGTGCAGGATGAGCTCCATGCGGCCGTGCGGGTCGAGGTGCTCGACGCCCCAGGCACGGGCCGGCAGCACCTGGTCGCCGACGTGGTTGTCGTTGACGAGCTCCCAGTCGGTGACGACCACGCCGTCGTAGCCGAGCTTCTCGCGCAGCAGGCCGGTGACGACCTGGCGGTTGTAGCCGAAGCCGACCTCCTCGATCTTCTCGCCGTCGATCTCGAGCCCGACCGGCATGCCGTAGTAGGGCATGATCCCCGCCGTGCCCGCCTCGATGATGGGCGGGAACGGCTTGAGGTGGTCGCCGAACCGTCCGCCGGGGTAGACCTGCTCGCGGCCGTAGGGGAAGTGCGCGTCCTCGCCGTCCTTCTGCGGGCCGCCGCCGGGGAAGTGCTTGCTGGTGCAGGCCACGCTGTCCGGGCCGAGCTCACCCTTCTGGAACCCCTTGAGGTAGGCGACGCCCAGCTCGGTGACCACGTCGGGGTCCTGGCCGAAGGTCTGCGCCTGCCGCGCCCAGCGGGGCTCGGTCGCGAGGTCGAGGGTCGGGTGCAGCGCAGCGCGGATGCCGACCGCGGTGTACTCCTGGCGGGCGACGTCGGCGAACCGGTGCACCAGCTCGGTGTCGCGCAGGGCGGCCAGTCCGAGCGGCTCCGGCCACTGCGAGAACGCGCGCGCGGCGAAGGACGCCCCGGCGTTCTCCATGAAGGCGTGGCGCGGGTCAGTCGAGATCGTGACCGGTATGCCGTGCGGCGCCTGCTCGGCGAGCGCCTGGAGGGTGTTGTGCCACCGGGCGGCCATGCGCGGGTCGTCGAGGGCGTGGACGTTGAAGTGCGTCAGGTGCTTGTCGAGCACCACCACCGAGGTGGGCGACTTGCTGATCCTGCCCGGGTGCTCGAGCACCGTGCCGTCCTCACCCGCCTCGATGACGGTCTGGAACATCAGGCCGGCCTTCTCCGGCAGGGACAGCCGCGAGAGCAGGTCGTCGACGCGCTCCTCCACGGGCAGGCGCGGGTCCTCGTAGGGGTCCATCCGGCCGTTCTTGTTGAGGTCGCGGAACTCCACGCCCTCGGGGCTGGTGAGCTTGACCGGCTCCATCAGGCGATCCCCGCCCCGAACTCCTCCATGCCGATCACCGGGCGGAGCCTCCGCTCGACGGCAGGGGTGGCGAAGGCGCGGCGGATCACGCTGTCTCCCAACACGTTTCCGATCGCGCCCATGATCATGGCCTGGTCGAGCGAGAGGTAGCGGCGGGCCACCGTGCCGGACTTCACAGCGACGGCGTCGAAGAAACCGCCCTTGCTGTAGGAGTCGAAGTCGGCCTGGAGGTTCGCCAGGTTGGTGTAGGCCTGCTGCGGCTCGTACATCATCGCCAGGAAGGCGGCGTGCGGGGTGACGACGCCGTCACCGTAGCGGGGGTCGGGGTTGGTGCCCTCACGGCAGTCGCCGAACCCGGCGTCGTAGTTGGTCTTCTCCTGGTCGGAGAAGTAGCCCTCGGGGTTGAGGCCGAGCGCGTCGACGCCGTACTCGCGGTAGCCGCCGGCGGGGTTGCTCGACGGCGAGAAGCCCCAGTAGCCGTAAGCCGCCTCGTCGAGGCCGTGCTCACGCTGGGCGCGCACGTGCAGTGGGTGGTTGACGCCCCACGAGCGGGGCGCCCAGCTGGCCTCGGGCACGAAGACGTCGGGCATGAGCTCCTCGAACATCGAGCCGCCCCAGCCGGGCACGATGTGCATGCCGCGGTAGGTGTAGGCGCCCTCGAAGACCTCGATGCCGAGGTAGGTGCGGGTCTCGCCGACCGGCTGCATCTCGTGCCACGACCAGTCGCAGGCGGTCGGGAAGGTGCGCCACATCGCGAAGTAGTGCTTGGCCGGCACCTGGCCGGTGATGATGCCGAGGTAGGTCGTGATGCGGGTCTCCGACACGGTGGTGTCGTAGTGGTGGTTGGTGAGCCACACGTCGGGCGCGTCGATGTGGCTGCCGCGGTAGACGCCGCCGGGGCGGTCGTGCTCCCAGGGGAAGAAGCCGCCGTGCATCAGCCCGCCGGGACGGACGCTGGGGTGGCCCTCCTGGCCGCCGGGGTTGTAGAAGGCGTCCCACCGCATCCGGGTGAAGATCCGCTCCGCCAGTGCGGCGCAGCCGGGCACCGCGCTCTGCACGACCCGCAGGGCCGCGCCCAGCCAGCCGTTGTCCACGCTCGACATGAACGGAGCGATCGGGTCGCCGGAGCCCGGGAACGTGCGGAGCATCGCCCCCGTCCCCTCGTCGTACCAGTTGGCGAACATCCCGCTCGGCTCGTGGTGCTCCATCGTGAGCAGGGTGCGCAGGGTCTGCTGCACCCGGCGCTGGCACTCCTGGGGCGAGATGAGGCCCAGCTCGCGGGCCACGACGGCCGACCACAGGTACCCGCCGATGTTGGTGGGAGAGGTGTAGCCGCTGCGCGTGGCCAGGTCGCCCGAGATGTTGTCGGCCGGCAGGCCGGTCTCCTCGTCGGTCATCCGCACCAGCGAGTGCCACGTGTCGGCGGCCCACTGGCGCACCCGGGTGGCGTCGACGGCATACGGGGCGGTGCTGGAGCGCACGAGGGCGGGCGCCTTCCGGGTGAGGGGCTGCGCGGTGGCGCCCGGCGCGGTCAGGAGGGTGGCGGCGGCGCCGGCGGCACCACCGAGGAGGAGCTGGCGACGGGAGGGGACGAGCAGGGTGTCGCTGGCCATGAACAGGCTCCGTTCGAGAGAGGAAGAGGTCAGTGAGTGGGCGGACCGGGTCGCACGGCCCGCGGACTACTTGATGCCCGTGGTGGCGATGCCCTCGATGACGCGGCGCTGGAAGCCGAGGAAGACCGCGAGGACCGGCAGCAGCACGACCGTCGCCCCAGCGAGGAGCAGGCCGTAGTTCGTGCTGTTCTGGCCCTTGGAGTAGAGCGCCAGGGCGACGGGCAGGGTGTAGGTGTCCTCGGTCTGCGCCACCACCAGCGGCCACAGGAAGTTGTTCCAGCTGCCGAGGAAGGTCAGGATCCCCAGGGTCGCCAGGGCCGGACCGCACAGCGGCAGGATGATGCGGGCGAAGATGCGCAGCTCGCCGGCGCCGTCGACCCGGCCCGCGTCGAGCAGGTCCTTGGGCAGGCCGAGGATGAACTGCCGCATGAGGAACACCCCGAACGGCGTCACCAGGAACGGCAGGATGAGGCCGGGCAGGCTGTTGATGAGCCCGACGTTGGCCACCAGCACGAACAGCGGCACGAACGTGACGACACCGGGGATCATCAGCGTCGCCATGACGACGACGAACAGCGCTCTCTTGCCGGGGAACTCGAGCATCGCCAAGGCGTACCCGAGCATCGAGCAGAAGAGCAGGTTGCCGGCCGTCACGACCACAGCGACGACGAGCGAGTTGGTGAAGTAGGTGCCGAAGTCGAGGCGGGAGAACAGCTGGGTGTAGTTGTCGAGCGTCGTGGTCTCGGGCCACCAGGTCGGGGGCGACTGCCGCAGCTCGCCCTCGGTCTTGAAGCTGCCGAGCACCATCCAGACGAAGGGCGCGATGACCGCGACGAGACAGACGCTGAGCACGGCGTAGAGCCACGGGCGTCCAGTGCTTTTCGTGAGCATGACTGTCCCTCAGTCCTTTTCGCGGAGGATGCGGAACTGGATCGCGGTGACGACCACGATCACGACGAAGATGATGTAGCTGATGGCAGCGGCATAGCCGTAGTTGCCGAACCCGAACTGGCGGTAGGTGTACATCGACAGCGAGAGCGTGCTGTTGAGCGGCCCGCCGTTGGTCATGATGAACGGCTCCTCGAAGAACTGGAGGTAGCCGATGGCGGTGGTCACCGACACGAACAGGATCGTGGGGCGCAGGAGGGGCAGGGTCACGTAGCGGAACCGCTTCCAGGCGCCGGCACCGTCGATGGCGGCAGCCTCGTGCAGGCTCCACGGCACCGACTGCAGGCCGGCGAGGAAGATGATCATCGCCGTGCCGAAGTTGCGCCAGGCCGCCATGAGGATGATCGACGGCATCGACCAGGTGGGGTCACCGAGCCAGTTGGGGCCGTCGATGCCGACCCAGCCGAGCACGGTGTTGATCAGGCCGCTCTCGCGCTCGAGCAGGAACCGCCAGACCACGGCCACCGCCACGATCGAGGTGATCACCGGGAGGTAGAAGCCCAGGCGGAACGCGGAGCGGAACCTGGTGATGCCGCGGTCGAGGGCGACCGCCGCGAGCAGCGCCAGCCCCATGGTCAGCGGCACGCCGACCAGCACGAAGTAGGCGGTGTTGCGGGCCGCCTGGAGGAAGAGCGGGTCCGAGAGGGCCTTGGTGAAGTTCTCCAGCCCGACGACGTTGACGGCGAAGGGGGTGCGCAGGTCACGGGAGCGGGTGTCCGTGAAGCTCATGAAGAGCGACTGCACCACCGGCCAGACCGTGAAGGTCAGGAAGAGCAGGCAGAACGGAAGCGCGAGGATCCAGGCCGCCCGCCCCTCCCGCCGGCGCGACCCGTGGGCCGGCCGGCGGGAGGCAGCGCGCTCTGCCGCGGCGCGCTCGGTCGTGGCGGTCATCGCTACTGCCCGGTCCCGATGGACTCGGCCTGCTGCTGCACCGTCTTCAGCGCGGCGCCCGGGTCGGCACCCTGCTTGGTCACCTTCTCGAGCTCGGTGTCGAGCGCGGTGATGACCTGCTCCCAGGTCGGGAACGACGGCGGGGCCTGGGCGGTCTTCAGCTGCTCACCGAAGGTCGCCAGCTTCTTGTCGGAGGCGATGGCCGGGTCCTCCCAGGCCGACTGCACCGACGGCAGGTCGGTCGACTGCTGGTACCACTTGGCCTGCGTCTTGGGGTCGGCGAGGAACTGGACGAACTTCCACGCGGTGTCCCGCTGCTTGGAGTTCTTGAAGACCACGAAGTCCGAGCCGCCGACGAAGGAGGAGGAGGTCTTCTTCTCGGGCATCTTGGCCACGGAGTACTTGTCCTTGAAGCCCTCGCCGCCGACCTTCTCGACCGCCGACATCATCCACGGGCCGGAGATGAACATCGGCACCTTGCCGCTGGCGAAGTCGGGCTCGGTCGTCGGGGTGGCGGGGGCCGCCTTGTCGGAGATGCCCTCGGTGAAGAAGCTCTGGTAGTACTCCATGGCCTCCTTCACCTCAGGGGTGTCGAAGTTGTAGGCCTTGCCGCCGTCCTTGGTCAGCTCGGCGCCGTTGCTCCACGCGAACGGCATGAGGGTCTGCCAGGAGCCCTGCCCGCCGGCCTGGAGGCCGATGCCCCACTTCGCGCCGGCCTTGTCCTGCATGCCCTTGGCCATCGCCTTGAGCTCCTCCCACGTCTTGGGGGGCTCGGTGAAGCCGGCCTTCTTCGCCAGGTCGGTGCGGTAGTAGAGCAGGCGGGTCTCGACGTACCAGGGGATGCCGTAGGTGGTCCCGCCCACCTCGGTGGTCTTCTGCGCCCCGGGGAAGAACGTCGAGGTGTCGATCGAGGACGGGAGCGGGTCGAGGGCGCCCTGGCCGGCGAACTCGCCCATCCAGGTGGTGCCGACCATCGCGGCGTCGGGGGTCTTGCCCGCCGTGATGGCGGTGGCGAACTTGTCGTGGGCGGAGTCCCACGGGATCGCCGTGACGTTCACCTTCGCGCCGGGGTTGGCCGCCTCGAAGTCCTTGGCCAGCGCCGGGAGCTTCTCACCCTCGGCGCCCATCGCCCAGACGGTGATGGTGCCGGTGGCCTTGCCCTCGCTGACGGCCTTGCCCTGGCTCTCGCCGGAGGCCGGGGTGCCGCTGTCGCGCCCGCAGGCGGACAGGGCCAGGGCGGTGGTGGCCACGGTGGCGACCACGATCGCGGAGGTGCGTCTCATGACGGGTTCTCACTCTCTTTCGGAAGGGACGGGCCTTGCAGGGGTCGGGGGACGGTGCGGGGAGGTCGGTGGCGGGGGTGTCCAGGGGCGGAGGGGCTAGGTTGCGGGGCACCCGCAGGAGGACCGCAGGACGACCTGCGTCGGCAGCACCACGCGCTCCGCGCGGGCGGGGAGGCCGGTGATGCGCTCGTGCAGGCGCTCGGCGACGAGGGCGCCGAGCTCGCGGACCGGCTGGCGCACGGTGGTCAGGCCGGGGCGGACGTAGCGGGCCGTCATCACGTCGTCCCAGCCGACGACCGCGATGTCACCCGGCACGTCCATGCCGCCGTCCTGGAGGGTGTGCATGACCGAGAGCGCGAGCTCGTCGTTGGCGCAGAACAGGGCGTCGGCGTCGACCGAGCCGGCGAGCACGCGCTCGGCGAAGGCCGCACCGTCCTCCTCACGGAAGGCGGTGCGCACGGGCTCGGCCGCCGTGCGTCGCTTGGCGCGGTGCGCGGCGACGAAACCGCGGTAGCGGTCGCGCACGTCGGGCGCGGTGTCGGGGTCGCCCACGAAGAGCAGCCGCCTGCGGCCGTGGCCGAACAGGTGGGTGGTCAGCTCCCGGGCACTCTGCTCGTTCTCGGCGCCGACCGCCTCGACGTCGGGCTGGGCGTCACCCGCGATGAGGATCAGCGGTTTCGACCCGTGCAGGGCGCGGACCAGGCGCTCGGGCAGGGCATCGGCACCGAGCACCGCGATGCCGTCCACCCGGGTGGCGAGCTGGCGCACGGTTCGGGCGAGGTCGCGCTTGCCCTCGGTGAGCACGAGCACCACGCTCTGCCCCAGCTCGGCCGCGCGGGTCTCGAACCCGAGGAGCAGCTCGGCGTAGTAGGGACCGGTGAGCTCGGGCAGCACCAGGCCGTGGGCCTCGTGGTGCCTCACGGCCAGGCTGCGCGCCGCCCCGAGCGGCACGTAGTTGAGCTCGTCGACCGCCGCGAGCACCTTGGCCCGGGTGGCGTCGGAGACCGCCGTCGAGCCCTGGAGCACGCGCGAGACGGAGGCGATGGAGACGCCGGCGAGCTCGGCGACGGAGTAGATCGTCGCCCCCTGCCCAGCGCGGTGCGTGGAACCCATCGGTCCGCCTTCCTCGTTGAAAGCGCTTACAAGTCGTGCTCGTCGAGTGTGCCCCCATCTGTCCGAAATACGCAAGCCCCCCGTGCCGACTTTTTCTCGAAACCGCCGACACGCCCGCCCGCGCTGTGCTAGCGCCCGGAGGTGTCAGCGGGCCTGCGGCGCCGACGGTGGCAGGGAGGCGAGCTGCAGGCGCAGGGCCAGCCGGGTGTGCGGGTCAGCCAGGTCGACGCCGCCCAGCTCCGGAAGGGAGGCCAGCCGGCCCATCCGGTAGCGCAGCGTGTTGGGGTGCACGTGCAGCGACCGCGCGGCGAGCGCCGGCTCGCCCGGGTGGTCCAGCCACGCGGTCAGGGTGCCCAGGTAGTCGGTGCCGCGGTCGGCGTCGTGGCGGCGCAGCGCCTCGACCGGACCCGGGAGGGGCGCCTCCCGCAACGCGACGGCGGCCCGTTCCACCGTCACCGCCGCCCAGACCTGCTCGATACCCACCACCGCCTGGTGTCCGCGGCAGCGCTCCGCCTCCGCCGCCTCGGCCCGCGCCCTCCCCAGCTCACCTGCCCCGTATGCCGGGTGGCCGGCCGCCGCCGTCAGCGCCAGGTCCTCGGTGGCCGTGGCCTCCACCACCGCGCGCAGCCACCCCCAGGTGCCGGGCACGGCACCGTCGGCGCCCAGCACGGCATACACGCGTCCGTCGAGGGTCGCGAGCAGCGGCTGGTGCCACGAGTGGCGCCGGCACACCGACTCCCACAGGTCGAGCAGGTTCTCGGGCGACGCGTCGGACGGGCCCCCGAGGCAGGCGACCCGCCACGGGCCGTCGGGGAGCCACTCCTCGGCGCCGGTGGTGGTGCCGCCGAGGGCCATGCGCACCCGGTCGGCGGCAAGCCGACGGCCGAGGTCGGCGTGCGCCCGCAGCCGCAGCAGGTGGAGGGCGACGACCGAGGCGGTGTGGCTGACCTCGCGCACCACCTCCGGCTCGGGCCGCTCCTCCACGAGCGCCCAGATGGAGCCCAGCCACTCCCCTCCCGCACGCACCGGCACCACGAGGCGCGGCAGGGTGCCGCTGGGGTCGGCGGGCACGAAGACCGGCTCCGCCGAGCGGGCCAGGCGCCGGAAGACGCCGCGCGCCCGCAGGCTGGCCAGCACCTCCTCCGGCACCCGGCGCCCCACGATGGTGGACACCCGGGCCGGGTCGGTGACGTCCTGCCGCGAGGAGTAGGCCAGCACGCGGGAGTGCGGGTCCTCGATGGTCACGGGGGCGTCGACGACGGCGGCGATGGCGTCGGCGAGCGCGAAGAGGTCGTCGTGCACCGGCGCCTCGACCCGGCCGGGCGCACCCGCCGTCGCGGCCCGGTCCAGCACTCCGCGCAGCAGCCACACCGTGTGGGCCCAGGAGGCGTGGTCGGCGAGCTCGACGAGCGCGACCTGCCGGCGCCGCGCGAGGTCGCGCAGCGTCCTCCGGCGTGCCAGCCCCCGCCGCAGCACCACGCCGCCGGCTCCGGCCTCCGCCGCCCGACGGAGCAGGTCGGAGGCACCCTCGACGCGGTCGACGCCCACCCCGAGGACGAGGTCACCCGGCTGCCCGACCACCCCCTGCCCGGGCTCGGCGAGGGTGAGGTCGTCGACCTCGGCTCCTGGCACGTCGACGGCCAGCGAGAGCAGTCCGCCGCCGAGCGAGGCGGCGAGGTCGGCCACGGTGATCACACCGCCATGGTGCACCACGGGTTGTGCTCCACGCACAGCTGATGGAGAGAACCTTGGCCTGGCGCGACAACGGCGCTCCTGTCGCGTCGCCCCACCATGGGACGCATGGCCTCCGCACCCGTCGCCCCATCCGGTCTGCCCGTCCCCCGCCGTGTCGCCGTCGTCGGCGCCGGCATGGTGGGCCTGTCCACCGCCTGGTTCCTGCAGGAGCACGGCGTCGAGGTCACCGTCCTCGACCGCGAGGGCGTCGCCGCAGGGTCGTCGTGGGGCAACGCGGGGTGGCTCACCCCCGGCATCGCCACACCACTGCCCGAGCCCGCGGTGCTGAAGTACGGCATCCGCGCGGTGCTGAGCCCGTCCTCGCCGGTCTACGTCCCGCCGAGCGCCAACCCCGACTTCCTGCGCTTTGTCACCGGCTTCACGCGGCACAGCACGATGAAGGCCTGGAAGAAGGCCATGGGCGCACTCGTGCCGGTCAACGACCTCTCGCTCGAGAGCTTCGACCTGCTCCGCGACGGCGGCGTGCGCGCCGAGACAAAGGAGACCGACTCCTTCCTCGCCGCCTACCGGACCGAGGCCGAGCGCCGCACGCTGCTCGAGGAGATCGAGCACATCCACTCGGCCGGTCAGTCGATCGAGTTCGACGTGCTCACCGGGGCGCAGGCCCGTGAGATCGAGCCGACCCTCTCCGAGGAGATCGGCGCCGCGATCCGGCTGCGCGACCAGCGCTTCATCGACCCGGGCGCCTACGTCCACGCCCTCGCCGACTCGGTGCGCGACCGCGGCGGCAAGATCCTCTCCGGCGCCACCGTCGTCGACCTGGTGGAGACCGGTGCGGGCATCGACGTCGTCACCGCCGAGGGCAGCCGCGAGTCCTTCGACTCCGTCGTGCTGGCCACCGGTGCCTGGCTGGGCCGGCTCGCCCGGCGCTTCGGCGTCCGGCGGGTCGTGCAGGCCGGGCGCGGCTACAGCTTCAGCGTGGCCGTCGACCACCTGCCCGAGGGCCCGGTCTACTTCCCCGCCCAGCGGGTGGCCTGCACGCCGATCGGCGACCGGCTCCGCGTCGCGGGGATGATGGAGTTCCGCCGGCCCGAGGCCGCCCTGGACCCGCGCCGCATCCGCGCCATCGCCGAGGCCGCTCGCCCGCTGCTGCGCGGCGCGGACCTCGACCAGCGCCAGGACGAGTGGGTCGGGTCGCGGCCCTGCACCGTCGACGGGCTCCCGCTCATCGGCGCCACGAGCTCGAGCCGGGTCTTCGCCGCCGGCGGCCACGGGATGTGGGGCATCACCCTCGGGCCGGTCACCGGCCGCCTGCTCGCCGAGCAGATGGTGACCGGGAGGAGCATCCCGCAGCTCGCGCCGTTCGACCCGCTGCGCTGAAGCCACGCCCCGGCGCGCCCCTGCAGAGGCTGATGCCGGACGTCTACCGCGTCACACCGCCCCGGGTCCGCAGCGGCCCGGGCGTACGCTGGAGACATGTTCACGGAGCGCCGCTCCGGCCACCGCGACGACCTCAAGGCTCGTCGCAGTGCCGCTGCGCAGCGCTGGGCGTCGGCCACGGGAGGCGCCGCCCCGTGCGCGGTGGACCGCGCCGGTGGCCAGCGGGACCCGGCCAAGTACCACGAGGGTGAGGTGGCCGCGCTCACCGAGGCGATGCGCATCGTGGCCTCGTCCGGACCCGTCGACGCCCTGCCCCTCGTGGAGGAGGCACTGGCGGACTGGACCCACCGCGCCAACAGCCTGTCCGCGTCGCCGACGTCGGCCTGGCGCGCCTACCACGAGGGCGGGCGGGACGCCCTGGAGGCGTTCCTCGACGCCGAGCAGCGTGATGCCCAGGCCCGCTGAGCCACACCGGACCACCGGAGGACCCAGGAGACTGACGACGGAGCCCCCGCACCCCTGTCAGGGTGCGGGGGCTCCGTCGCGCGAAGGGGTGGTCGTCAGCGACCGGTCAGGCTCTGCCAGAAGGAGCGGCCGGACGACGCCTTCTGCTCCGGGGCGCAGGTGCACTGCTGCTGGCGCGGCACGCCGGCCATGACCTGGTCGACGTGCTGGCCGCAGCCGGCCCAGGTGGTCTTGCCGCAGGCGCGGCAGGTGGCGGGACGACACATGGTCTGCTCTCCTCGGGACGGGGACCTCTTGACGTCACCTTAATACCCCCTAGGGTATTTTGCAAGCCCTCACTTCCAATTTGAAATACCGGAGGGGGTATGCGATGTTCGGAGAGACATCAGCCCGCGAGCCGGACAAGGAGAGCCATGCAGGAGATCACCCTCGAGCAGTTCGCTGCCGCCCAGCAGGACGACGAGGCCTTCATCCTCGACGTCCGCGAGGGGATGGAGTACGTCCAGGGCCACGTGCCGGGAGCCGTTCTCATCCCCATGTCGCAGCTGGCCTCCCGCGTCGCCGAGGTTCCGCGCGACCGCCCGGTGCACGTGATCTGCCGCAGCGGCAACCGCAGCGCGTCGATGACCTCGTTCCTCGAGCGAGCCGGCGTCGACGCCTGGAACGTCGCCGGCGGCACCGCCGCCTGGGCCAGCTCGGGCCGGCCGCTCGTGACCGGCCGCGACCCCCGCTGACGCCCCCACACCTGACTCGCCCCGCACCCGACTCGCCCCGCACCTGACTCGCCCCAGACGTACAGTTCCAGGAAAGGAACCCCCATGGCCGTGACCATCCTCCCCGTCGAGACGCCCTCGCTGGGCGACCGCAGCTACCTCGTCCATGACGGCGAGGTGGCCTTCGTGGTCGACCCGCAGCGCGACATCGACCGCATGCTCGACCTGGCGAAGAGCTGCGGCGTGCGCATCACCCACGTCTTCGAGACGCACATCCACAACGACTACGTCACCGGTGGCTTCGCCCTCGCGAAGGAGACCGGCGCGGCATACCACGTCAACGCCGACGACAAGGTCTCCTTCGAGCACGACCCGGTGCGCGACGGCGACGTCGTCGAGGTGAGCGACAGCCTGAAGGTGCGCGTCATCCACACCCCCGGCCACACCTTCACCCACCTGTCCTACGCGCTGGAGGGCCCGACCCCGGCCATCTTCTCCGGTGGCTCGCTGCTCTTCGGCTCCACCGGCCGCCCCGACCTGCTCGGGCCGGACCACACCGACGCCCTGGCCCGCCACCAGCACGCCTCCGCCCACAAGCTGGCCGACCAGCTGCCGGACGACACCCAGGTCATGCCGACCCACGGGTTCGGCTCGTTCTGCTCGGCCACCCAGTCAGACTCGACCTCGTCGACCATCGGCCAGGAGCGCAGGAGCAACCCCGCCCTGACCAAGGACGAGGAGGCCTACGTCGCCGAGATCCTCGATGGACTCGACGCCTACCCCGCCTACTACGCGCACATGGGCCCGGCCAACGCCCAGGGCCCGTCGGGAGCCGACCTGTCGGCACCCGAGCTCGCCGACAAGGAGGAGCTGCGCAAGCGCCTCGAGGCCGGCGAGTGGCTCGTCGACCTGCGCAACCGCACCGCTTTCGCCGCCGGCCACGCGCCCGGCACGCTGAACTTCGGCATCGACGGCCAGTTCGCGACCTACCTCGGCTGGCTCATCCCCTGGGGCACGCCGGTGACCCTGCTCGGTGAGAGCGCCGAGCAGGTGGCCGAGGCGCAGCGTGAGATGGTGCGCATCGGCATCGACCACCCCGCTGCCGCTGCCACCGGAAAGCCCGAGGAGTGGACCGACGAGTCGCTGAGCAGCTTCGAGCGCGCGAGCTTCGCCGACCTCGCCCAGGTGCGCCACCACCGCCCGGTCCAGATCCTCGACGTGCGCCGCGGCCCGGAGTTCGAGGAGTCGCACATCGAGGGAGCGGTCAACGTGCCGATCCACGAGATCCTGAACCGCCTCGACGAGGTCCCCTCCGGCGAGGTCTGGGTGCACTGCGCCGGCGGCTACCGCGCCTCCGTCGTCGCCAGCATCCTCGCGGCCAACGGCCACCGGGTCGTCGCGGTCGACGACTCCTTCGACGAGCACGCCGCCTCCTCCGGCCTGCCGCTGGTCAAGGCCGCCTGACCCAGCCGACCTCCGCCCGCCCGGTGCGGACCCGACATCCCCTGAACAAGCCCCACCGTGCCGCCCCGCGGCACAGCGAAAGGACAGCATGACCACTGCAACCACCATGCCCGCACGCCTCGACGTCGCGACCCTGAGGGAGTGGCTCGGCCGCAGCGACTCACCTCGCCTGCTCGACGTCCGCACCCCGGCCGAGTTCGGCACCGCGCACATCCCCGGCTCCTACAACGTGCCCCTCGACCTGCTCAAGGAGCACCGCGACGAGCTGCGCCAGCACCTCGAGGAGGACGTGGTCCTCGTATGCCGTTCCGGCAACCGGGCGGGCCAGGCCGAGGCGCTGCTCGCGGCGGCCGGGCTGCCGAACCTGCACGTCCTCGACGGCGGGGTCATGGCGTGGGAGAAGGCCGGTGCACCGCTGCGCCGGGGCTCGGAGAAGTGGGACCTCGAGCGCCAGGTGCGCCTCGTGGCCGGCAGCCTCGTGCTCACCGGGATCGTCGCCAGCATCTTCTTCCCGAAGGCCAAGTGGCTCTCCGGGGCCATCGGCGGAGGCCTCGTCGGCGCCGCGGCGACCAACTCGTGCCTCATGGGCCAGCTGCTGTCGAAGCTGCCCTACAACCAGAACGCCAGCTGCGACCTGCAGTCGGTGCTCCGCGAGCTGCAGGACTGACCCAGTAGGCAACCGAATACCCTGCGGGAATATACCCCGCAGGGTATTCTGTTGCCACAGGTGACGCGCCTCGCAGCGCACCACCGACCGAAAGGACCGAACCCATGGCCACGCATGCCCTCACCAAGGACACCTTCACCAGCACCGTGCAGGGCGACGGCATCGTGCTCGTCGACTTCTGGGCGGCCTGGTGCGGTCCCTGCCGCATGTTCGCCCCCGTCTTCGAGAAGGCCTCCGAGGAGCACGGCGACGTCGTGTTCGGGAAGGTCGACACCGAGGCCGAGCCCGAGCTCGCCGGCGCGCTCCAGATCACCTCGATCCCGACGCTCATGGCGTTCCGTGACGGAATCCTCGTCTTCGCCCAGCCCGGCGCCCTCCCGGCCGCCGCACTGGCCGACGTGATCCGCCAGGTGCGCGCTCTCGACATGGACGAGGTCCGCAAGCAGGTCGCTGCCGCCCAGGCCAGCTGACCCCTGAACGTGCGGCGCGGCCCGCTGTCCCCCCTCGCGGGCCGCGCTGCACACCACCCGAGCCCGACCAGCCCACCGCAGACCCCGACCCGAGGAGGCCCCATGGACACCGTCAGCACTGCAGAGATGCATGCGGTGGTCAACCGGCTCAAGCGCGCCCAGGGCCAGCTCGGCGGGATCGTGCGGATGATCGAGGAGGGCCGCGACTGCTCCGATGTCGTCACCCAGCTCTCCGCCGTCCACCGGGCCCTCGGACGCGCCGGCTTCGACGTCATCGCGCTCAACATGCGCGAGTGCCTCGCCGAGCCGGACCCGGAGCGCCGGCTCGACCTCGACGAGCTGCGGCGGCTGTTCATGTCGCTCGCCTGAGCCACCGCTCCAGACCAACCGGAGGTCCGGCCGCCCCGTGCAGCCGGACCTCCGGCCTGTGCCCGCCGTCGGTGTCAGGAAGAGCGTGCCCCCACCGCAGCACCGACCACCGGCACCTCCGCCGGACGAGGGGCCTGCCGGCGCACCGTCCACCACCACGCCAGGCCCAACCCGCCGACGGGGACCTCCAGGCCGACCGTGATGGCCCGGTAGACGATCACCCCTGCGGCGGCGGTCACGGGCTCGGCCCCCAGCCCCACCAGCAGGCCGGTCATGCCCACCTCCACGATGCCGGTGGCCCCGGGGGTGATCACCACCATGGACAGGATGCGCTCGAGGGCGAAGGCGGCGAAGACGACCGCGAGCCCGGGCGGGGTGCCCAGCGAGGCAAGGCACAGCCACAGCAGCGCCGCCTGCAGGAGCGCGTAGGACGCCTTGCCGACGGTCAGCCTGCCCCAGGCCGCGGCGATGAGGTCGGCACTGTCGCGGCGCAGGTGAACCGCCCACGCGGCATACCCGCCGGGGATCGGGTTGGCACGCCCCACCGCACCCGCCACACGGTCGGCGAGCGCCCCCAGCACCTGCGCGCCCCGGTCGCCGGCACTCAGTCCGCGGACCACGAGCAGGGCCACCACGAGCAGGGCGGCACCGACCGCCGCGGCCTGGCCGAGCGCGCCCCCCGTGTCCACGCCGGCCACGGCCAGCCAGCACAGCGCCACCCCCGGCAGCACCAGCTTGGCCAGGGTGTCCCAGATGTTGGTGACCAGGGCCCACCGGGCGAACGTGCTCGGGCTGAAACCCCACGCGCGGCTCATCGTGTAGTTCGCGAGCGTGCCGGCTGCGCCACCGAGCGGCAGCACGTTGGACACCGCACTGCCCGTGAGGTTGAGGAACAGCGCCCGGCGGGAGCTCAGGCCCGGCATCGCGGCCGTCAGCGCCAGGGTGTGCGCCCACAGCCCGGCCAGCCAGACCGCGGCGAGCAGCCCCACCTCGGTCAGGCTGAGGGCGCTGACCGCCTGCCCGATCTCACTCCAGCCCACCCCGCCTGCGCGGGGGACGGCCCACCCGACGATGACAGCCGCGAGACCGAGGGAGAGGGCGCCCTTCGAGAGGCGGCTCAGGCGGGCGGCGACGACCATGGCCCCGAGTGTGCGCAACCGGGCCCAGCGCGACATCGGGACTTGTACCTAGATCGACCCCGGCCTCCTGACGGATCCCTCAGGGATGTCTCAGGGACGCCTCAGGGGTCCGGCCGGCTCGACGCGCGCGCCGACCGCGGATCAGCCACCACAACAGCGCAGTGCCTCCGACGGGGATCTCGAGGCCGATGATGAACGCCCGGTAGAGCAGCACACTGGCCGCCGCCGTGGCCGGCTCGACGCCGAACAGGACCAGCATCCCCGTCACCCCGACCTCCACCACGCCCGTCCCCCCCGGGGTGATCACGGCCAGCGACAGCACGCGCTCGGCGGCGAAGGCGGCGAACACCACGGCCGCCGACGCCTCACCCCCGAGCCAGGTGACGCACAGCCACAGCAGCAGCGCCTGGCTCACCGCATAGGCCGTCTTGCCGACCGTCAGGCGAACCCAGGCGCGCGACACCAGGCCTGCGACGTCGCGGCGGAACACGACCGCCAGGTCGGCGAAGCGCTGCTTGCGCAGCCGCCTGACCCGCAGCCAGCGCACCACCACGTCGAACAGCCGCCCCACGGCCCGGGCGCCGGCGTCCCGGTGCAGCATGAACCACGTGAAGGCCACGAGCAGGCCCATCCCGACGACGCCCGCGATGGCCGCGCTCACCAGCGCCTGTGGCGAGGTGGTGCCCGCGAGCACCAGCCACAGCACCGCCACCACGGGCACGACCAGCTTGCCGAGCGTGTCCCAGATGTTGGTGACCAGGGCCCACCGCAGGAAGCTGGCCGTGCCGAAGCCCCACACCCGGCAGGTCGAGTAGTTCAGGGCCGTCCCGGCCGCGCCGCCCAGCGGGAGGATGTTGGAGACCGCGCTGCCCGTCTGGTTGAGGAACCAGGCTCGCGGGCTGCTCAGCCCGGGCATCGCGGCGCACAGGGCGATCGTGTGCACCCAGAGCCCCAGCTGCCACACCCCGCCCAGCGCGAGCACCTGCCACGTGCTCAGCTCGGCGAGCACCGCAGCGATGTCGGACCAGTCGGCCCCCGCCACAACGGGAAGCCCCCACACGAGCAGCGCCACGCCGAGGGTCGCCGAGGCGATGGCCTCGGCAACCCGCCAAGGGTCCCAGTGCGGTGGGCGGGGCGCCCGGCTCTCCAGACGTGCCTGTTCCACCGGCCGCGACCCCGGGGGAACCCCAGACCCGCGCTCCCCCGCGGCACCCGGCAGCGGCGGCTCGCTCGGCCTGAGCGGGGGGGCCATACCTGAAGTGTCCCGCGCGGGCACCCGGGTCGGAGCGGGCCGTTCGGCCCCTTCGTCACCGTCCACCCACCGCAGGATCAGGACGGGGAGTCCGCCTCCGCAGCCCGCAGCGCGCGCTCGGCCGCCGCGAGCGCCACCACCGCGGCCCGCCGGCTCCTGGCCGCAGCCGTGGCCGACTGCTCGGCGTCCCGGTGCTCCTGACGGGCCCGGCGCAGCTGCTCCTCGAGCTCCTCCACCCGCCACCGGACCTCGTCGGCCCGGTCACGTGCCGAGGCGACGGCGAGGGCGGCCTCCTCGGCAGCCGCGGCCGCTGCCGCCTGGGCCTCGGCGGCCCGGGCCAGCCGACGCGCCCGCTCCTCCCGCTCGGCCTGCCGGTGTGCGGCCTCCGGGTGCTCGGTGGCCGCCTCGGAGGTGGCCGCCTCGGAGGTGGCCGCCTTGGAGGCGGTCGCCTCGGAGGTCGCGGCCTTCGGAGCCCGCTCCCCCTCCACGCCGTCGACCACGGTGAGGACGGCGCCGGAGGAGGTGCGGACCACTGCTTCGGAGAGGTCGACCTCGCCGAAGCCCGAGTAGCCGAGCGCCCGCGTGAGGTGACCCGAGACGGCGGCCTCGGTGGCCTCACCGCTCGCCAGCGCGGCGATGACGGTGCCCCGCACCTCCTCGAGGGCGGCGGGAGCCAACGGGCGGCCGGCGCCGGCGGCCACCTCGGCCGCTGCCTCCGCCCACGCGGCGAGCAGGCCGTCCCGCTCCGAGCGGAGGTCGCGCATCGCCGACGCGTCGAGCCCGGCCTGCGCCGCTCGCAGCCGGCCGCCGACGTCGTGCAGCCGCCCGACCAGGGACGGCCGTCGGCGCACCACCTGGTTCACGGCCCACGCCGCGACGGTGGGCCGCCTCAGCCGTCCAACCTCCTTGGCGAGCGCGGCGTCGCCACGCGCCTTCGCGTCCTGGACCAGCGCGGTCCTGGTGCCGACGAAACCTTCGGGCGCCACGGCATACAGCTCGGAGAGGGCGGCCAGGAGGCCCGCGTCGCCGGTCGTGTCGCCGCGCCCCGGCACCTCAGCCCCTGAACGGCAGGGTGGGGAGCCCGGCCACGCCCGGGGTGCAGGAGAAGAGGGCACCCGCCAGCGGCTCGTCCTCGCGGCTCAGCCCCTCGGCCGACGTCGTGATGAACAGCTCGCGCAGCCCCGGACCGCCGAAGGTGCAGGCCGTCACCTGGCTCACCGGCAGCTCGACCACCTCCGCCAGGCGGCCGTCGATCGTGTAGTGCCGCACGGCCGAGCCGCCGAACAGGGCCACCCACACCCCGCCCTCGGCGTCGACGCAGAGCCCGTCGGGGGAGCCGGCGCCCGCGTCCTCGTCGCGCAGCGAGACGAAGTCGCGACGGTTCCGCAGCTCGCCGTCCTCGTAGTCGAACACGCTGACCGTGCGGGTCGGGGTGTCGTTGTAGTACGCCAGCCGGCCGTCAGGGCTGAAGCCCAGCCCGTTGCTGATGGTGACGTCGCCCCAGACGCGCTGCGCGGCATACGGTTCCGCCGACTCGAGGCGGTACATCGTGCCGACGCCGGGGGTCTCGTCATAGGCCATCGTGCCGCACCAGAAGCGACCGTCGGGGTCGCAGCCGCCGTCGTTGAACCGGATCGCCGGGTCGTCCCACACCTCGGGCAGCGCGCGCAGGTCGGAGAGGTCGTCCCTGTCCGCGACCGCGAACGCACGCTCGGTGGCGACGACGGCACCTCCACCGGCTCGTGGTCGCAGCGCCGCCGCGACGGTGCCGACCCGGGTGCGGCCCACCGAGCCGTCGTCGCGCAGCTGGAGGACGTCGCCGGCCAGCATGTCGACGTAGCGCAGCCCTCCCCAGGCCTCCCACCAGACCGGTCCCTCGCCGTGGTGGGCGACGGGGTCGGTGCGCTGCTCCGCTCGGGGCATCAGGCGTCGTCCTCCACGGTCACGTCGCGGTGCCACGACTCGGTCTCGTACTTCGTCTCCCACCCCATCGACCGGTAGAGCCCGTCGGCCCCGGTCGGGCTGTCGGCGTCGACCTCGAGGCCCACCCGGTTGCGGCCCCGGCGGGCCGCGTCGGCGATGACCGTGTGGAGCAGGGCCTTGGCGACGCCGCGCCCCCGCGACCGGCGGTGCACGCCGATGTAGTCGACGTAGCTGCCCTCGACCCCGGCCTCGTCCGGCGCGAGGACGGAGCTGACGAGCGCACCGCCGGGCACCTGCTCGCCCCCCTCGTCGAGGGTGGCGATCCACCAGTGGTCCCAGCGGTGCCCCGGGTCCTCGCGCAGCCGCTGGACGAACTCGGGAAAGCTCTCCCGGTAGGAGTTGAAGTGGTCCGCGAAGGACTCCTCCAGCATCTGGTGCACCGTCTGCAGGTCCGCGGCGACGGGCAGCCCGTCGTCGTGCTTGGCGACCCGGCGCACCACCACCCCCTCGCGCGGTCCCGGCAACGCACCCGGCTCACCCTCGGCTGCCGCCACCGGGCGGCTCATCTGCAGCCACGTGCGGGTGTGCCGGTACCCCGCCCCGGTGAGCCAGCCCCGCTGCCGCTCGTCGGCGGCATACGCGCTGGCGTCGAGCTGGGTGCCGGGCAGCGCGCGCTGGCGCGCCACCTCCAGCGCCGTGGACTCCGCCCACCGGAAGAGGGCGGTGGCCAGCTCCTCGGCCTCCGCCGCCCCGGGTGCCACCGTGAGCTCGACGACGCTGCGCCCGGCGGCGCGGTCGTGCACGCTCACCCAGGCGACGACAGCCCCCGCGGCATCCTCGACGAGGAGCTGCCGGCGCGTCCACGAGGCGGTGCCGGTCGCCGCGGAGGCAACCGCCTCGGGGTCGACCGAGCTGGAGCCGCGCACCGAGCTCTGGTGTGCCGCAAGGAGGTCGACCAGGGCCGCGTGGTCGGTCAGCGTGGGCGTGCGGGCTGTCCAACCCGCCGGCAGGTCCGGCAGGGTCGGCAGGGGGCTCGTGTCAGTCACGGGTCCAGTCTCGCAGCGTCGCGCCGACCTCGCCGGAGCGACGACTTCGCCGACGCCGAGGCGTCTGTCGTGGTGTGGCCCTTCACTGGAAGAAGGTGCCCGCCACAACACCCGCCCCACACGCCCGTCGACGAAGGAGCCAGCCATGCCGAAGACCACGCCGTGCCTGTGGTTCGACACCCAGGGGGAGGAGGCCGCCACGTTCTACTGCTCGGTCTTCCCCAACTCGAGGATCACCAACGTCACCCGCTACGGCAAGGCGGGCATGCGGCCGGAGGGAGAGACGATGACGGTCGAGTTCGTGCTCGACGGCCAGCCCTACGTGGCCCTCAACGGTGGGCCCCAGTTCACCTTCAGCGAGGCCATCTCGTTCCAGATCCACTGCGCCGACCAGGAGGAGGTCGACCACTACTGGTACTCGCTCTCCAAGGGCGGCGAGGAGGGGCCGTGTGGGTGGCTCAAGGACCAGTTCGGGCTCTCCTGGCAGGTCGTGCCGAACCGCCTCGGCGCCCTCCTGTCCGACCCCGACCCCGACCGGGCGGCACGGGCGACGGAGGCGATGCTGAGGATGCAGCGGTTCGACATCGCCGAGCTCGAGCGCGCCGCCGACGGCTCCTGACCAGTTCGCTGGGCCGGTCGGGCGTCAGGCGTCAGGCTCAGGCGTCAGGCTCGGGCCAGCCCCGCGCGGAAGCCGGCCTCCCCCACGGTGGCCCGCACCGTGCCGCCCGCGGGCAGCGAGACGTCGTCGCACCCGCCGGTCAGGCGCTTGCCGGTGCGGGTCGCCTCCACGCGGCAGAGCAGGTGGGGTCCGGTCGCCTCGAGGGTGAAGCGACCCTTGTCGTCGACCTCGGCGAGCACCGCCCCCCACTTCCGCGCGGTCTTCTGGTCGAGGACGAAGCCGGAGTAGGGCAGGTCGCGGGACGTGAAGCCCTTGCGCCCCTTCCGGGCCAGGGTGACCACGTCCTCGATGTGCTCGGCGGGAATGGCGACGATCCAGCCCCCGCCGGCCGGGGAGTCGGGCAGGCCGGTGTCGTCGGTGCTGACGATGGTGCCGGCCACGCCGTTCGCCGGGGGCTGGGGGGCCCGGAGGCCGCAGCCGCCGCTCGCGGTCACGAGCACCGCCAGCACCGCGGCCACCACGCCGACGCGCCGGCCTGCCGTTGCTGCCCGCACCCTTCCCCCTGACCTCGATCGGTGTCAGGCATGGTGGCAGGGCGGGTCCTCCAGTGCCGGGCGTTTGGTGAAGACCTGACCCACCCGCGCCGCGCCGGGCGCGGCCACCTGCTGGACACCGTTGGTGGTGCCGCCGCGACACCGGACGTAGCGTGGGCCAATGAGCGACCGACCCTCGGCGACCACCCTCGGCGCGCTGGTGGCACAGGGCCACCAGCGCCGGACGGTGAAGCAGGAGATCCGCGACAACCTGCTGGCCCGACTGCGGTCCGGCGAGACCGCCTTCCCCGGCATCGTCGGCTTCGACGACACGGTGCTGCCCGAGCTCGAGAGCGCGCTGCTGGCCGGGCACGACCTCGTCATGCTCGGCGAGCGCGGGCAGGGCAAGACCCGGCTGATGCGCACGATCGGCGGGCTGCTCGACGAGTGGAGCCCCGCCGTGCAGGGCTGCGAAGTCAACGACGACCCGCTCGAGCCGGTGTGCGGGCGCTGCCTGCGGCTGCGCGACGAGCTGGGCGACGACCTGCCCGTCCGGTGGCGTCACCGCAACGAGCGGTATGCCGAGAAGCTCGCCACCCCGGACACGAGCGTGGGCGACCTCGTCGGTGACGTCGACCCCGTGAAGGTGGCCCAGGGCCGCACGCTCGGCGACCCCGAGACGGTGCACTACGGCCTGGTGCCCCGCTCGAACCGCGGGGTCTTCGGCCTCAACGAGCTGCCCGACCTGGCCGAACGGATCCAGGTGGCGCTGTTCAACGTGCTCGAGGAGCGCGACATCCAGATCCGGGGCTACTCCCTGCGGCTGCCGCTCGACCTGCTGCTCGTCGCCACCGCCAACCCGGAGGACTACACCAACCGCGGTCGCATCATCACGCCGCTGAAGGACCGGTTCGGGGCGGAGATCCGCACCCACTACCCCTTCGAGGTCTCCGACGAGGTGGCGCTGATCTCGCAGGAGGCGGACCTCGTCGCCGAGGTGCCCGAGCACCTCGTCGAGGTGGTGGCCCGCTTCACGCGCGGCCTGCGCGAGTCGGCCGCCGTGGACCACCGCTCCGGTGTCTCGGCGCGCTTCGCGATCGCCGGGGCCGAGAGCGTCGCCGCCTCAGCGTTGCGTCGCGCGGCTCGCTCGGGCGAGGCCGACGCGGTCGCGCGGGTCTGCGACGTGCCGACCGCGGTGCCGACCCTGCTGGGCAAGGTCGAGTTCGAGATGGGCGAGGAGGGCCGCGAGCGCGAGGTGCTCGACCACCTGCTGCGGGTGGCGGTCGCCGAGACCTTCCGCGACCGGCTCGTCGGCCTCGACCTCTCGGGCTTCACCGACCTGTTCGCCGACGGCGCCGTCGTCGAGACCGGTGAGCTCGTGCCGGCAGCCGACCTCCTCGGGCAGATCGGCACCGTGCCCGGGCTGTCGAAGGTGCTCGACCGGCTCGGCCACGGCGACGACGCCTCGCCCGGGGAGGTCGCTGCGGCCGTCGAGTTCGTGCTCGAGGGCCTGCACCTGACCCGCCGCATCGACAAGGACACGGTGGCCGGGCGCACCGTGTACGGGGCCT
The DNA here is from genome assembly GCF_029223115.1 of Knoellia sp. 3-2P3. Taxonomy (NCBI): domain Bacteria; kingdom Bacillati; phylum Actinomycetota; class Actinomycetes; order Micrococcales; family Intrasporangiaceae; genus Knoellia; species Knoellia sp. 3-2P3. Next base: position 708,953 of record NZ_JARGZE010000001.1, on the reverse strand, counting down.
AGGAGCACCCGGTGCCCGGCTCGTCCGGCTCCTCGTCCGGCTTCCCCGGCCGCCCGGACCCGGCCCACCACGGCCGCTTCCGCTACGGGCCGTGGCGCGGCGGCCCAGACCCGCTCGCGCCGCCCTACGACGTGCGGGCCGCGCTCGACGAGGTGGGGCGGGAGGTGCTCGCCGGTGGCAGCGCCCGCGAGGCGCTGCAGGACCTGCTTCGCCGAGGGCTGGACGGCCGGGGCGGGCTCGACCAGCTGGCCGACCGGATTCGCCGGATGCGCGAGGCGACCCGACGCCGTGGCGACCTCGGCGGCACCCTCGACCAGGTGCGGGCGATGCTCGACCAGGCGCTGGCTGCCGAGCGCGACGCCCTCGCCGCCGAGCAGACCGACGCGGCCCGCCTCGCCGAGATGGACCTCGCGACGCTCCCCGACGACGTGGCCGGCGCCGTGCGGGCGCTGGCCGACCACGAGTGGCACTCCCCCGAGGCCAGGGAGATCTACCACCAGATCCAGCAGATGCTCCGGCGCGAGGTGCTCGACAGCCAGTTCGCCGGGCTCAAGCAGGCGCTGTCGGGGCAGGACCCGGAGGCGATGCAGGCGGTCAAGGACATGCTGGCCGACCTCAACGCCCTGCTCGCCGCGCACGCCCGTGGCGAGGACACCACCGACCGGTTCCGCGAGTTCATGGACCGTCACGGCGACCTGTTCCCCGAGCAGCCGAAGGACGTCGACGAGCTCATCGACGCCCTGGCCCGCCGGCAGGCCGCCGCGGCCCGGATGATGGCTTCGCTCAGCCCTGAGCAGCGCGCCCAGCTCTCGCAGCTGGTGGCCGACGCGCTGGGCGACCCCGACCTGGCCGCGCAGATGGCGCAGCTGTCGGACAACCTGCGCGCCCTGCGCCCGGGCCTCGACCGTGGGAGCCCGGTGCGCCTGCAGGGCGGGGAGCCGCTCGGCTACGGCGACGCGGTGGAGGTTGTGGCCGAGCTCGCCGACCTCGAGGCGCTCTCGGACCAGCTCGCCCAGGGGTACGCCGGGGCCAGCCTCGACGACGTCGACGTGGAGCGGCTCGGGCAACGCCTCGGCCCTGCCGCCGCCCGCGACTTCGAGGCACTACGGCAGCTCGAGCGCGAGCTGGAGCGGCAGGGCTACCTGTCGCGAGGGGACGACGGCGTGCGGCTCACCCCCCGCGCGGTGCGCCGGCTCGGCGAGACGGCCCTGCGGCGGGTCTTCGACCACCTGTCCGCCACGGGCCGCGGCGACCACGACGACCGCCAGCCGGGCCAGGCCGACGAGCCCACGGGCCTGAGTCGGGCCTGGGAGTTCGGTGACGAGCTGCCGCTCGACACGGTGCGCACGGTCTCGAACGCGTTGCGCCGCAACGCTTCCAGCGGTATGCCGCGTGGCACAGCCACCGAGGACGGGGCACCTTCCGGGGTCAGCCTGCTCGTCGAGGACTTCGAAGTCGTCGAGACGGAGCGGCGCACGACGGCCGCGGTCGCCCTGTGCGTCGATATGTCGTTCTCGATGCTCCAGGAGGGTCGCTGGGGGCCGATGAAGCAGACTGCGCTGGCGCTGTCGCACCTGGTGCAGACCCGGTTCCGCCACGACGCGCTGCAGATCATCGGCTTCAACATCGCCGCGCGACGGCTCACCCCCGTGCAGCTGGCCGAGGCGGAGCCGGAGTGGGTGCAGGGCACCAACCTCCAGCACGCGCTCATGCTTGCGGGCCGGCACCTGCGCCGGCACCCGGACGCCGAGCCGGTGGTGCTGGTCGTGACCGACGGCGAGCCGACGGCCCACCTCGGCGCGGACGGCGAGCCGGAGTTCAGGTGGCCGCCCACGTCCGCGACGGTGCGCGCGACAGTCGCGCAGGTCGACGAGCTGCGGCGCAGCGGGGCCGCACTCAACATCTTCATGCTCGGGGACGACCCGGGGCTGGCCCGGTTCGTCGACGCGGTCGCCCGCCGGGCCGGCGGGCGGGTCTTCACCCCGTCGGTGGACCGGTTGGGCGAGTACGTCGTCGCCGACTACCTGCGGGCCCGCCGCGGCCGGCGGTAGCCGGGCGACCTCCGGGCGCCGCGTCGCCGCGCCTGAGGCGTCGCCGCGGCCTGGCTCGTGGCCTCACAGGAGCCAGGCCCGGCGTCGCTCGCTGTCCCAGCGGCGCATCCGCTCGATCCTGCCGGCGAGGCCGTCCACCTGGCCCAGCGTCTCGAGGGCGGTGCCCACCTGGGCGGGGCTGAGTCCGCGGGCGAGGGTGACGTGGGGCGTCCAGTGCCCAGCCGTGAGGTAGTGCGGGACACCGGGACACTCTCGCACCGCGGCGGCGGTCGCCGCGTGGAGGCCGAGGAGGTCGGGCTGCGCAACGACCAGCCGGGCGAGGGCGAGCCGTCGGCTGCCGAAGACGACGAGGGCGCCGAGCTCAACCGGCACCGGCAGGTGGCGCACCAACAGGGCGACGCCCTGCTCCACTTCAGCGGGGATGGCGCGGGCGACGGCCAGGGTGATGTGGGGGGCGTTCGTGCTGCCGGTGTGGAGCGCCTGGCTGGGCAGCCCGACGTCGGCGAGCCGCTGCCACTCGGTCCTCACGGCCTGGTCGGTGGCCTCGTCGAGGAGCAGCTCGACCGTCTGCACGCGCGCTCCTCTCCGTCGGTCCCTAGCCTGCCCAGCATGACCGGCTCGGACGCGGCCCTCGTCGCCCTCCTGGTGGCGAGCGCCCTGCACCTGGGGTTCCAGCTGACGGTGACCATGGTCGTCTACCCGGCCCTCGCGCGGGTGGACGACGCGGGCTGGAAACTCGCGCACACCCGGCACAGCCTGGGCATCACACCGCTCGTGGTGCTGACCTACGGCGCCCTCGTGCTCTCCGGAGCGTGGGCTCTGCTCACGGTGCAGACCGGGCGCGGTGGCGCCTGGGTGATCGTGTCGGTCACCGGTGCCCTCGTCGCGGGGCTGACCACCGCGAGCGCGGCCGCTCCCCTGCACAAGCGCCTGGCTCACGGACGCGACCAGTCCCTGGTGGTGCGGCTGCTGCGGGCCGACCGGCTGCGGGCTCTCGGCGCAGTCGTGGCGTTCGCCGGCGCGGCACTGGCCGTCGTCACGGCACTGGGCTGACCGGCATACGGGCTTGGCGTTTCGACGGCTGCGCGGCCGCGGGATCCGCTCGACATGGCGCACCCCTTCACGCACACGCGGAGTCCCGTCGGGTGCGACAGCAGCAGCGTCTTGACGATCTGGCGCGTCGGGGAACTGACCCGCTCAGCGGCAAGGCCGTCAGGTGGACTGCGCGATCTCCCAGATGTGGCCGCCCGGGTCGCGGAAGCTCGCGGTGCGCAGACCCCACGGCCGGTCCATCGGGCCGTTGTGCAGCTCGACGCCGCGCTCCCGGAGCAGCTCACAGGTGGCGTCGACGTCCGCGACCTCGAGGGTGTACTGGCAGCGGACCCCGGCCCCCGGCGTCGCCACCGGGGCGGGGTCGACGAGCTCGTCGGCCGCACCAGTGCTCAGGAGGTTGACGAGCGTCTCGCCGAAGCGGAAGACGGCCGAGTTGTCGTCCTCGGAGTGCACCGACAGGTCGAAGACCCTGGCGTAGAAGGCCTTCGCCTCCGGCAGGTCCTCGACGAACAGCGTGATGGCGCCGACTCCGGTCGGTGATGACATGCGGCTCTCCCTCCGTGACGGTGGCCGGCAGCGTAGCGACGGGTGGGCGGGTGCGCTCGCCCGCTCGTCTCAGACGGAGGTGCGCGTGCGCTCGCCCGATGGGCTCAGTCGGCGTCGAGCGTCAGCCGGATGGTGACGTCGTCACCGACGTCGAGCTTCTCGGCACGACGGACGAGCACCTTGAGCGGCACGAGGAACCGACCGTCCCTGGGGATGAGCGAGGTCTCGAAGTCGGTGCGGCCGACCCGGCCGCGCACCGGGATGCAGCCCCACCCGTAGCTGAGGTGGCTGAACTCCCTGACGACCTGGGACTCCTCGTCCGGGACGGTGACGAAGTGGTGCGGGGACGGACCGCGCCAGTAGAAGACCGGGCCGGAGAACTCCAGCTCGATCACGGCGCGCCCAGGGCGTCGCATCACGACACCGTCGCTGACCGGGGCGTGTCCCAGGGAGCTCCTGGCTCGAACATCCCGCCGTCGTAGGTCCACCAGCCGTTCGGACTCGGGCCCCGGGTGGCCAGCGACTCCTCGAGATGGACGCTCATCAGGCGGGCGAGGGCTTCGCTGGCGGGCATCGCCTCACCCCACACCTCCACGCCGAGGTCGCCCGAGGTCGACAGGGCCTTGAGCAGCACCGACTCGTCGAGGTGGAGGCTGACCCGCGTCGGTGGCTCCCGGAGGTCATCGGACGGGAGGTCGAGCACCACGGCGCCGTGGTCGGGTTTGGACAACACCTCGATGACCTCTCCCTGGTCGCGCACCTTCTCGGCGAAGAGAAGCACCAAGGCCCCCGCGTAAGGCTGCACCTGGTCCCTCCGGCTCCCGTCCTGCGTCCTCAGCCTTCGACCGTGTCCGCTGGGTGCTGAGCCAGCCATTCAGTGCGGTGAGACCGCTGCCGATGACGGCTCCCACCCAGAACGAGGGCATCTCCCAGCCTGCTCGCTCGACGAGAACGAAGGTCGCGCCCGTGAGGAGCCCAGCCAGCACCACGCCGACCGCGATCACCACGGCTGGCAGGTCTCCACCAGCTGCGTCACGTCGGGTCACGACCTCGATCCTTGCAGGGAGACCCCCGTCCCTGGGCTGGTTACGCTCCAGCCCATGACGACCGCGACGAGCGCAATTGCCCGTGACCTTGCCCCGACGGGTGTCCTGCGCGCCTCGATCAACCTCGGCAACCCGGTGCTGGCGCACGGCACCCCGGAGGAGCCTGGCGGCGTCACCGTCGACCTCGCGCGCGAGGTCGGCTCACGCTTGGACCTTCCGGTGGAGCTCCTCTGCTTCGACGCGGCGCGCAAGTCGCTCGAGGCGCTGACGCAGAGGCGGGCAGACATCTGCTTCCTCGCCGTCGAGCCCGCCCGCGAGGCTGAGGTGGCCTTCACGGCACCGTACGTCGTGATCGAGGGCGTGTTCGCCGTGCCCAAGAACTCGCCGACCGTCACGCCTGCCGACGTCGACCGGCCCGGTGTGCGCATCGGCGTCAAGCAGGGGTCGGCCTACGACCTCTTCCTGTCCCGCACGCTCCGGCACGCCACCGTGGTCCGGGGCGAGGAGGGCATCGACGTGTTCGTCGACGAGGGGCTGGACGTGGCGGCAGGGATTCGCCAACCCATGACGGCCTTCGTCAACATGCACCCCGACCTGCGCCTGGTCGACGAGCGCTTCATGCAGATCCAGCAGGCCGTGGGCACCACGAAGACCCGCCGGCCCGAGACCATCGAGTTTCTCCGCGAGGTCGTCGAGGACCTCAAGGCCAGCGGATTCGTCTCCGACTCCCTGCGCCGTGCAGGCCAGGCCGACGCCACGGTTGCTCCGCCCGCCTAGGAGATCGTCGACTGGTCGTGGTCAGGAACGAGCAGCCTCGGCAGGCCGACAGGAATCAGCCGAAGTCGTTCGCCATGTTCGCGAAGCGGCTGTAGTGGCCCTGGAACGCCAGCACGATGTCCTTGGTGGGGCCGTTACGGTGCTTGGCCACGATGACGTCGGCCTCGCCCTCGCGTGAGGGATCCGACTTGTCGCGGTGCAGCAGGATCACCATGTCGGCATCTTGCTCGATGCTGCCACTTTCACGAAGGTCGGACATCTGCGGACGCTTGTCGGTTCGCTGCTCAGGACCACGGTTCAGCTGCGAGATCGCGATGACCGGCACCTCGAGCTCCTTGGCAAGCAGCTTGAGGGCTCGAGAGAACTCCGAGACCTCCTGCTGGCGCGACTCGACCTTCTTGCCGGAGGACATCAGCTGGAGGTAGTCGATCACGACGAGCTTGAGGTTGTGCTGCTGCTTCAGGCGACGGCACTTGGCCCGGATCTCCATCAGCGACATGTTCGGCGAGTCGTCGATGAAGAGGGGCGACTCCGAGATCTGGCCCATGATGCGCGCGAGCTTCTGCCAGCCGGCATCTCCCAAGGTGCCCTTGCGGAGGTCCTGCAGCTGGATCTGGGCCTCAGCCGAGAGGACTCGCATGGTGATCTCGGTGCGGCTCATCTCCAGGGAGAAGATGGCGGTCGCCTGCTTGTGGCGGATCGCTGCGGCCCGCGCGATGTCCATTCCGATCGTGCTCTTGCCGACGGCCGGTCTCGCCGCGATGACGATCATCTGGCCGGGGTGCAGGCCGTGGGTCAGCTCGTCGAGCTCGATGAAGCCCGTCGGCACACCGATCATCTCGTCGGTGCGACCGGAGGCGACCTCGATCTCGTTGAGGGTCTGCTCGAGCACGTCACCGAGCGCCGCGTAGTCCTCGCCACCGCGCTTGTCGGCGACCGCGTAGACCTCGGCCTGCGCGGCGTTGACGATCTCCTCGACGTCGCCGCCACCCTGCTGGTAGCCGAGCTGCACGATCCGCGTGCCGGCCTCCACGAGGCGGCGGAGCACCGCGCGCTCGGCGACGATCTGGGCGTAGTAGCCGGCGTTGGCCGCGGTGGGGACCGCCTGGATGAGCTGGTGCAGGTAGGCCTGCCCGCCGATCCGCTGCAGGTCGCCGCGCTTGCTCAGCTCGTCGGAGACGGTGATCGCGTCAGCCGGTTCGCCGCGTCCGTAGAGGTCGAGGATCGCGTCGTAGATCAGCTCGTGGGCGGGACGGTAGAAGTCGGCACCCTTGAGCGACTCGACGCAGTCGGCGATGGCGTCCTTCGACAGCAGCATGCCGCCGAGCACGGACTGCTCGGCGTGGAGGTCCTGCGGGGGCACCCGCTCGTCGGGCGGGCCGTTGTGGGCCGACCCGAAGGCGCTGGTGCTCAACTCCGCGATGGACACTGGTGAATCCCCTACATACCTGGTCGAACGGTCACGTGCAGTCAGTGAACCACTGGCCGCTGACAGGCCCGAGACAGCCCCGACGCACCTGGTGATCGCGTCACGGTACGGCCCTGCGGGGGGCGCGCCCAAACACGTCCTGTGGACATCCGGTGGACAACCTGTGCACCACGCCGACGCCGCTTGTGCACAGCCTCGGGAAAGTCCTGTGGATTTCTGGGGGGAGGATCGGATCCACCCGCTCTGACCTGCGCAAACGCCGTCCACGGGCTGTGGACCAAAAGAAGTTGGTCAGCCGCCCGGGCGGGGTTGTCCACAAGTCTCGTTCTTCGGCGGGGTTTGGCCGAACTACGTCTTTTGCATGAGCTCGATCGGTTAGCATCCACAGTTTCCCGCCAGGCCGTCGACCGCTGCGGCGTAGCCTGACGGCATGTGCCGCAACATCCGCCAGCTCCACAACTTCGAGCCGCCGGCCACCGATGACGAGGTGCGGGCCGCAGCCCTGCAGTACGTCCGGAAGGTGAGCGGGAGCACGCGGCCGTCGCAGGCCAACCAGGCGGCCTTCGACGAGGCCGTCGATGCGGTCGCCCACGCGACCCAGCACCTGCTCGAGCACCTCACGACGGCGGCCCCGCCCAAGAACCGCGAGGACGAGGCCGCCAAGGCGCGCGCCCGAGCCCGGGAGCGCTACGGCGTGGCCTGACCCCCCTGGATCCGGGCCCGCCTGGCACGGAGGGTCAGCCGCGGGCCTCCCGGTGGCCACGCGGCATACCGGTCACGCCGGCCGTCACGCCGCGCAGGCGGCGCCGCACCCGCTTGCCCACCGCCTCGGCGGCGATGCCGACCCGCGTGCGGCCCGGCTGCGGGTTGGGCAGCGACAGAACGACGACCTGCTTCCACGCCGAGGCGACCTGGCGGGGCAGCGAGCCGGTCGTGTAGCTGATGCCGTAGCGCTCGCTGATCTCGCGGATCCTCGGCGCGATCTCGCCGTAGCGGTTGCTCGGAAGGTCGGGGAAGAGGTGGTGCTCGATCTGGTGCGACAGGTTGCCGGTCATGACGTGCATGGCCTTGGAGCCGCTGATGTTGGCCGAGCCGAGCATCTGCCGCAGGTACCACTCGCCACGGGTCTCGCCCTCGATCGAGGCCTTGGCGAAGGTCTCGACGCCCTCGGGGAAGTGGCCGCACATGATCACCGAGTGGGTCCACACGTTGCGCACCAGGTTGGCCACCGCGTTGGCGGCGATCGTGTGCAGGAACGACGGCCCCGACAGCAGCGGGTGGAGGACGTAGTCGCGCCGGGCCTGCCGACCGATCTTGCGCAGCACCTTCTGGGCGTCGCGGCGGAAGGTCTCCCTGTCCTTGCCGCGCCCCTTGACGTAGGCGCCGAGCTCGAGGTCGTAGGCGGCGATGCCGTACTCGAACACGAGCATGTTGAGGAAGTTGTAGAGCGGCTGCCCGAGGTAGGCCGGCACCCACTTCTGGTCCTCGTCGACGCGCATGATGCCGTAGCCGAGGTCGTTGTCGCGGCCGATGACGTTGGTGTAGGTGTGGTGCAGCTCGTTGTGGCTGTGCTTCCAGAACTCCGACGGGGAGGCGTTGTCCCACTCCCACGCCGTCGAGTGGATCTTCGGGTCACGCATCCAGTCCCACTGGCCGTGCATGACGTTGTGCCCGATCTCCATGTTCTCGAGGATCTTGGCGACCGAGAGGCCGGCAGTGCCCACCAGCCAGGCCGGCGGGAAGATCGAGAACAGCAGCACCCCGCGGCTGCCCATCTCGAGCCAGCGCTGTGTCTTGATGACCTTGCGGATGTATGCCGCGTCGCTGGCTCCGCGCGAACCGAGCACCTCCTGGCGGAGGGCGTCGAGCTCGCGGCCGAGCTCCTCGATGTCCTCGGCGCTCAGGTGGGCGACCGGGTCGGGCTTGCCCGAGGGCTTGGGCGCGTAGCGGCGCTCGGTGGTGACGACCGAGAGGCGGCTGTTGGTCCTGCGGGGCGTGGTCGACGCGGGCGCCTGGGGCGTGCCGGCGGCGGAGCCGTCGATGGTGAGGTCGTAGGTCTCAGCGGTGGCGGTCATGTCTCTCCTCAGAGCTCGATCTCGCAGGGGCCGGCCGCGGCCGACACGCAGGTCTGGATGGGGACAGGGGTCTCTGGAGTGGCCGTGGTGAGCTCGCCGTTGCGCAGGTCGCGCACGGCGCCGTCGCGCAGCGGGACGACGCAGCCGAAGCAGATGCCCATGCGGCAGCCCGACGGCATGAGCACGCCGGCTTCCTCGCCCGCGTCGAGGATCGGGGTGGCGCCGTCGGCCTCGACGACGTGGCCCTGCTGGGCGAAGGCGACCGTGCCGCCCTCGCCGGCGGCCACGACGGTGGGGCGGAAGCGCTCCGTGTGCAGCCGGTCCGCGACGCCCGCGGCGGCCCACTGCTCCTCGGCGGCGTCGAGCATGCCGGTGGGACCACAGGCCCAGGTGTGCCGGTCGGTCCAGTCCGGGACTCGGCTCGCCAGTTCGGCGAGGTCGAGGAGGCCGTCGGCGTCGGTGTGCTGCTCGATGAGCGTGATCCGCCCCTGGGCGGCCAGCTCGCGCAGCTCGGCGCCGAACACGACGTCGGCCGGGGTGGGCGCGGAGTGCAGGACGACGACGTCGGCGAGCTCGTCGAGGTGGTTGCGCAGCATGCCCATCACGGGGGTGATGCCGCTGCCCGCGGTGAGGAAGAGGACGCGCTCGGGACGGGTGTCCGGCAGCACGAAGTCGCCCTTGGCCTGGTCGAGCATGATCATCGTGCCGGGCTGCGTGCGGCGGACGAGGTGGTTGCTGACCTTCCCGTCGGGGATCGCCTTGACCGTGACGGAGATCAGGCCGTCGGGGGCGGAGGCCGGGCAGGTCAGCGAGTAGGCGCGCCACTGGCGCACACCGTCGACGTCGACGCCGATGCGGATGTACTGACCCGGGACGTGCCCGTGCCAGCCACGGCCGGGGCGGATCACCAGGGTGACCGCGTCGGCCGTCTCGCGGCGGACGGCGACGATGCGACCGCGCAGGTCGGCGCCGGCGCGCAGCGGGTTGATGAGGTCGAGGTAGTCGGCGGGCAGCAGCGGGGTCGTCACCATCTCGGCGACCCGCAGGGCCCGAGAGGCGAGGGTCGCTCGCTGGGGGGCTGCGGTGGGAGTACTCACCCCACCTACTATCCGCTCGTCCAGCGCTAGAATCCTGACCACACGATGTGAATCTGCGCGTCTTTCTTGTTCGGAGAGTGTGAAATGAGCGACGCCGCCGACCGAGTGGTGGGGCAGGCCGCCCTGCTCGACCTCGACGACGCGACCCGCCTGCAGCTCACTGCAGCAGTGGCCGCGGCCGCCGACGAGGCCGTCGAGACGATCATGGTGGAGGTGCCCAGCTACGCCGGCGCCCTCACCGGCACCATGGGCCAGACCATCCGTCGAGCGGTACAGCTGGCCCTGGCCAACTTCCTCAGCATGGCGGCCCGCGGGGACGTCACGGACCCGGCGGTGCCCATCGCCAAGAGCACGGCCGCCGCCTACGACCTCGGGCGCGGCGAGGCCCGCAGCGGCCGGTCCGTCGACGCGCTGCTGGCCGCCTACCGGATCGGCGCCCGGGTCTCGTGGCGGCACTTCTCGGAGGTCGCGGTCGCCTGCGACGTGCCGGCGGCCACCCTGGGCCGCTTCGCCGAGCTGGTGTTCGCCTACATCGACGAGCTCTCGGCCGCCAGCGTCGCCGGGCACGGCGACGAGACCGCCACGACCGGCAGGGTCCGCGAGCGCTACCTCGAGCGCCTGGCCACCATGCTCCTGCAGGGCGAGGACGAGCCCACCCTCGAGGCCGCCGCCGAGCAGGCCGCGTGGCAGCCGCCCGAGTCGCTCACCGCGGTGCTGCTGCCCCAGCGGCACGCCGCCGCGGTGCTCAGCCACCTCGGGCCCCACACCCTCCACGTGTCGACCGACCTCCCCGGCATGGAGGAGGACGACCTCAGCGTGCTGCTGGTGCCCGCCGGCGCAGGGCCCGACCGGGTGCGGCTCTCGCGGCTGCTCGACCAGCGGGAGGCCGTGCTCGGCCCGGCCCGGCCGTGGGCACACGCCCGGCTGTCCTACGACCGCGCCGTGCGCGCGCGGCGGCTGCCGCACACCGCCGACGTCCTCGACACCGAGGCACGCCTGTCCGAGCTCGTCCTCACCGCCGACCCCCAGTCCCTGGCCGACCTGCGTGCGGCCGCGCTGCGCCCCCTCGACGGGTTGAAGCCCGGCCCCCGTGCCCGCCTGGAGGAGACGCTGCGCTCGTGGCTGCTGCACCACGGCCGGCGCGACCAGGTCGCGGCCCGCCTGCACGTGCACCCGCAGACGGTGCGCTACCGCATGGGTCAGGTGCGCGACGCGTTCGGCGACACCCTCGACGACCCGGCCACCGTGCTCGACCTGACCATCGCCCTGGCCCTCGAACCCGACACGGCCACGGTCGAGTAGCCCTGCCTACTGCTGCAGCCCCTCGCGGCAGGCGGTCCAGCCCCCCGAAGTCTCCACCACCGCGTAGGGGTCGACCCCCTGCTTCTCCGCCAGCGCGCCCAGCAGCCGGCACATGTCGCGCACGTCCTCCTTGGTGGCCGCGTCGGACTCGAACGACGACGCAGCACCCGCACCGCCGCAGGACGCGAGCAGGATCAGCACGAGCACCACGTTGACCCACGTGGGCAGCCGCACGATGGGGCCCGGCGGCCGGTCCGGGCCGAACACGCGCTCGGTCATCGGCGTCGACCCACTCGCGCCCGGGCTCACCGGTTCGGCCACGTCGGTCCCCTCCCCGCTCGGCCCGCCTCGTGCGGGCGCCGGGGCCCAGTGTGGCCGACAACAACCGCTGCGCGATGCTGTTGCGGTGGTCCGACACGATCTCGTCACCGAGATCCGCCAAGTGCTCGCCGCGGTGGGCGACCCCGAGCGCGCCCGGGCCCAGCAGGCCTACATGAAGTCCTCGATGCCCTTCCACGGCATCGGCTCCCCCGCCCTCAAGGCGCTGCTGCGCCCGATCCTGGCCGACCCGGCACACCGCATGGCCAGCCGGGAGGAGTGGGAGGCGACCGTGCGCGAGCTCTGGGACGACGCCGCGCACCGCGAGGAGCGATATGCCGCGCTCGCGCTGACGGGGCACCGGGCCTACCGCGGCTGGCAGGACGCGGGCGCCCTGCCGCTCTACGAGCACCTCGTCACGACCGGTGCGTGGTGGGACCTCGTGGACCCCGTGGCCTCCGACCGGGTGGGTCCGATCCTGCTGCGCGACCCCGCTGCCGTGGCGTCCGTGGTGCGCAGCTGGGCCGTCTCCGACGACGTGTGGCTGAGGCGTGCCGCGGTGATCTGCCAGCTCAAGGCCCGCGGGCGCACCGACACCGTCCTGCTGCGCGAGTGCATCGAGCCCAACCTCGACGACCCGAGCTTCTGGATCCGCAAGGCGATCGGCTGGGCGCTGCGGCAGTACGCCCGCACGGACCCGGTCTGGGTCCGTTCCGAGGCCGATCGCTGGGGGCCACGTCTGTCGGGCCTGTCGCGGCGGGAGGCCCTCAAGCACCTCTGAGCCTCGGCCCCATGAGGCGGGCGACACGTATGCTGCGCCAATGGGGACTCTCGCCACGCCCTCGCCGGGGGCACCGGCCGACGTGCTCGGCCTGCGCCACGAGCTCGCCACCGCCTTCCGCGACCTCGACGAGGAGCGGGCCGAGGAGGTGCTCGACCGGTGCTTCGCCGGTCTCGCCCTCGAGGACGCCCTGCGCGACGTGGTCGTCCCGCTCATGCACGGCGTCGGTGAGGACTGGGCCAGCGGCGCCCTCAGCGTCGCGCAGGAGCACTTCGCCACCCAGGTCGTGCGGGGCCGCCTGACGGTGCTCAGCCGCGGCTGGAGCCGAGGCGAGGGCCCGGTGGCGTGGCTGGCCTGCCCGCCCGGTGAGCTGCACGACCTGCCGCTGTTCGCGTTCGGCATCGTGCTGCACCGGCGCGGCTGGCGGATCCGCTTCTTCGGGGCGCACACCCCGGTGCACGACCTCATCGCGGTCGCCCGGGTGTCCCCGCCGGAGCTCGTGGTGCTGGCTGCCACCACGCCCCACCGCTTCGCCTCACGCCGCTGGGAGCTGACCAGGCTCGCTCAGGCCGCGCCCCTCGCGGTCGCCGGCGAGGGCGCCACCTGGCACTTCGCCGAGGCCGTCGGGGCCGAGCTGCTCGCCGGCGACCCCGTCACGGCGGCCCAGCACGTGGCGCTGCACCGCGGCGGGTCAGCCGTCGAGGAACCAGCCTGAGCGCAGGCCCGGCTCGCGGCCGGGCTCGATGTAGTGCTCCGTGCCGAACATGAGCACGAACGCCTCCTCGGGCATGCCCAGCATCCAGCCCACGTCGGTCGCCTGGCTCGCATGGGCGGCCAACGCGGCCCTGCGGTGCTGCAGGTACTCGCTGACGTCGACCTGCCAGTGGATCTCCGCCTCCGGGGTGCCGAACGGGTTGCCGTCGTCCATGGGTGCGTCCGGGTCCCACGCCTCGTCCGCGGCTCCGGACCCCTTCGCTGCCACGAACATCCGGCGCAGCACGTCGCGGTTCATCGTCGACTCGAGCACCCGCGGCCGCACCGCCGCCAGCTCGGCTCCCCGGTGCACGACGTGGTGCACCTTGACGTGGTCCGGGTGGCCGTAGCCGCCGTGCCAGTCGTAGCCGACCACGACGTCGGCGGCCTCCTCGTCCAGCAGGGCGGCGAGGCGACCGGCGGCCTCGTCGAGGTCGGCGAGGAAGAAGGAGCCGTCGTGGTGGTTCTGCTCCCAGCCGGTCATCCCGGAGTCGGCGTAGCCGAGCCAGGCGACGCGGTGGAGGCCCAGCACCTCCGCCGAGGCGGCCGCCTCCCGGCGCCGGCGGTCGACGACGGTCTCACCGTCAGCCAGGTCGTCCGGCACCTCGCCGTGGTCGCCGTGGGTGGCGAAGACGACCACGACCCGGTGCCCCTCGGCCACCGCCCGGGCCATCGAGCCGGACGTCTGCGACGCCTCGTCGTCGGGGTGGGCGTGGACGAAGACGATGGTCGACACCCCGCCATGATGCACCGCCACCCCACGGGCGCTGATCCGGTCAGGTCGCGAGGCACTAAATAGTTAATAGTGCCTATTTGTAAATCGGATGGTGGATGGTGTCCTGTAGTCCAGACACCGCGCCCCCACCAGAAGGTGACCTGACATGACCACCGACAACCCGTATGCCGCGCTGCTGGCGAAGCTCGACCTGCGCACCAAGGTGCGCCTGCTCACCGGCGAGACCGCGTTCACGCTCTGGGGCGAGGAGGGCATCGGCCTGGCGCCCATGGCCTTCTCCGACGGCCCCACCGGCGTCCGCGGCCTGAAGTTCACCGGCGGCGAGAAGGTCGCGCTCTTCCCCAACGCCACGGTGCTCGCCTCGGCCTGGAACGAGCAGGCCGCCCGCGAGGTCGGCGAGATGCTCGCCGAGGAGGCCGAGCGCCAGCGCATCCACGTCGTGCTCGGCCCGACCATCAACCTGCACCGCTCGCCACTTGGGGGCCGGCTCTTCGAGCAGTACTCCGAGGACCCGCTGCTGACGGGCAGGCTCGCCGCCGCCTACGTGAAGGGCCTGCAGGACAAGGGGATCGGGGCCTGCCTGAAGCACCTGGTGGCCAACGAGTCCGAGACGCTGCGCAACTACATGAACTCGGTCGTCTCGGAGGAGGCGCTGCGCGAGGTCTACCTCCTCCCGTTCGAGATCGCCGTCGAGGAGTCGAACCCCTGGTCGATCATGGCGGCCTACAACGACGTCAACGGTGTGGCGGCCACCGAGCAGGACCACGTCAACAACGAGGTGGTCAAGGACGAGTGGGGCTGGGACGGCCTGCTCATGAGCGACTGGTTCGCCACCAAGACCTCCGCCCCCGCGGCGCTGGGCGGCCTCGACCTGGTCATGCCCGGACCGGACGGCCCGTGGGGCGAGGCGTTGGCGCGCGACGTCGAGTCCGGTGCGGTGCCCGAGTCGGTCGTCGACGAGCACGTCACCCGGCTGCTGCGGCTGGCGGAGCGGGTCGGGGCGCTCGGGGGACCTGAGCGCCACCGCCGCTGGCCCACGCAGTCGACCGCCCCGGACGCCCCGGAGCGCAGGGCCCAGCTGCGCCGGCTGGCCACCGACGGCATGGTCGTCCTCCAGAACAGCGGCGTGCTGCCCCTCGACCCCGCGGGCACGGGCACCCTCGCCCTCGTCGGCCGGCACGGGGTCGAGACCGTCTGCATGGGGGGCGGCTCGGCCCAGGTCAACCCGCCCTACCAGGTCTCCATCGCCGAGGGGCTCCGCGCCGCGATCGGCGACCGCCTCACCGTCGTCGACGGGGTCGAGGTGCGCGAGCGTCCCGTCGTCGCCGACCCCCGGTGGCTGCGCGACCCGGAGACCGGCGAGACCGGCGTGCGGGTGCGTCACTACGACGCCGACGGCGCCCTGCTCGGCGACGCGCACAGCGACATCGCGAGCGTCAGTGTCGGCTGGGACGACTCGTTCCCCCGGCCCGTCGAGACCGTGACCATCGCGGCCCGGGTCAGCCAGGGCGGCCGCGCCCAGCTCGGCGCGCTCGGCGTCGGCGCCTGGACCCTGAAGGTCGACGGCGCCGACCTCGCCGGCACCACCCTCGTCGCCGAGGGCTACGACCCCGGCGAGTCGATGCTCAAGCCGCCCGCCTGGACGCACGAGGCCGACCTCGCCGAGGGTGCCCTCGTCGAGGCCACCGTGACCCTGGTGCGCTCGGAGCCCCAGCCGGCTCCCACCGGCGAGGTCAACCAGCTCTCCCACATCATCGCCTCGGGCATGGGCCTGAAGTCGCTGGTGGCCCGCCCGGTGCCGGCGGCTGCCGAGGAGACCATCGCCGCAGCCGTCGAGGCGGCCCGAGCCGCCGACGTGGCGGTCGTGGTGGTCGGGCTCACCGAGGAGCAGGAGACCGAGGCGCTCGACAAGCACACCCTCGCCCTGCCCGGCGAGCAGGACGCGCTCGTGGCGGCCGTGGCCGAGGTCGCCAGCCGCACGGTCGTGGTGGTCAACGCCGCCACCCCCGTGCTCATGCCGTGGGCCGCCGCCGTCGACGCCGTCGTCGTGGTCGGCCTGCCCGGCCAGGAGGGCGGCCACGCGGTGGCCGACGCCCTGCTGGGCGTGCGCGAGCCGGCCGGGCGGCTGGTCACGAGCTACCCGGCGGCCGACGGGGACGCGCCGGCATGGGACGTCGTGCCGACGGACCTGCGGCTCGAGTACACCGACGGCACGTTCGTCGGCTACCGCGGCTTCGCCGCCGGCCACGCCAAGGCACCCGCCTGGTGGTTCGGGCACGGCCTCGGCTACGGCTCCTGGGACTACCTGTCCGCGCAGCTGTCCCGCACGACCGCCGCCGGTGCCCCCCGGCTCGAGGTGACCGTGCACAACAACTCCGAGCGGGACTCGCGCGAGGTCGTGCAGGTCTACCTGCAGCCGGCCGAGACCGACCAGCCGGTGCGCCTCGTCGGCTGGTCGGCAGCCGAGGTGGCCGCCGGCGGCACGAGCACGGTGACCGTCGACTGCGACGCCCGGCTCTGGCGCCGCTGGGACAGCGAGGCCGACCGGTGGTCGGTCCTGGCCGACGGCGGTGAGCTGCTGGTCGCCCGCGGCCTGGGCGACGTCCGTCAGCGGCTGGCGCTCTGAACACCGGCAGAGGGACGCGGGAGGACGGCGTGGGCACGCGGCATACAGTCACCACCATGACGACGGCGAGCGCCCCCGGCGCCCCTCGCCGCCGGCCCGGCCGGCCGCGCGGCGGCGACGGTGCCGACACCCGCGAACGGATCCTCGGCGCCGCGGCGAGGGTGTTCGCCGACCGCGGGTACCGGGCCACCTCGATGGTCGCGGTCGCCGAGTCCGCCGGGCTGAGCCAGACCGGGCTGCTGCACCACTTCCCGTCCAAGGAGCTGCTGCTCGCCGGCGTGCTGCAACGGCGCGACGAGCAGGACATGGCCGCGCTCGACCTCGGCGCCGAGGCGCGCGGCTGGGACGCGCTCGAGCGGATCGCCGCTCTGGTCGAGCACAACACCCACCGCGAGCCGTTCGTGCGGCTGTTCACCGCCATGGCCGGGGAGGCCATCGACGCGGAGCACCCGGGGCACGACTGGCTGCGCGAGCACCACCGCAGCGCGGTCGACCTGATCACCACGGGGCTGCGGCAGGCGCAGGCCGACGGCACCTGCGACCCGCAGGCCCCCGTCGAGCACATCGCCCGGCTGACCGTTGCCGCGATGGACGGCCTGCAGATCCAGTGGCTGATGGACCCCGATGGGGTCGACATGGCCGGCGACTTCACCGCCTTCGTGCGCACGGTGCGCGAGCGATGGGGCACCCCGGGGGATGACACCGCGCGGAACCGGGCGCCGAACCGGGCGTAGGCCCATCCGAAGGGGGACCGAGGCACGGTGCGGCGTCCGGTCCCCACCGTCGCGGGGACCCACGCCGCGGCTACGGTGGGCCGGTGCTGAGGTGGCGGGCCGGTGACCAGAGCCGCGAGATCATCCGGCTCGCCGTGCCGGCCTTCCTGGCCCTCGTCGCCGAGCCGCTCTTCCTGCTCGCCGACTCGGCGATCATCGGCCACCTCGGCACCGGACAGCTGGCCGGCCTGGGCGTCGCCAGCGCCACCCTGCTCACCGCGGCCAACCTGTTCGTGTTCCTGGCCTACGGCACGACCT
The DNA here is from genome assembly GCF_029223115.1 of Knoellia sp. 3-2P3. Taxonomy (NCBI): domain Bacteria; kingdom Bacillati; phylum Actinomycetota; class Actinomycetes; order Micrococcales; family Intrasporangiaceae; genus Knoellia; species Knoellia sp. 3-2P3. The sequence goes on along the minus strand of NZ_JARGZE010000001.1, from coordinate 691,332 downwards.
CGATCGTCGCGCGCCGGGTCGGGGCGGGGTCGCAGCGCGAGGCGGTAGAGGCCGGCATCGACGGCACCTGGCTGGCGGTGCTGCTCGGCGGCGTCGTGGCAGTGGCCGTCGCGCTCGCGGCCGAGCCCCTGTGCCGGCTCTTCGGCGCCTCGCCCGCGGCCCTCGGCTACGCCACGACCTACCTGCGGGTCTCGGCGGCGGGCATTCCCGCCATGCTCGTCGCCCTCGCAGCGACCGGGGTGCTGCGCGGCCTGCAGGACACCCGCACGCCGCTGGTGGCGTCCGTGGCTGGTTTCACGTCGAACATCGTCCTCAACGTCGTCCTGGTCTACGGCCTCGGCTGGGGCATCGCGGGCTCCGCCTGGGGAACGGTGATCGCCCAGACCGGCATGGCGGCCGGGCTGGTCGCGGTGCTGGTGCACCATGCCCGGAGAGCCGACGCGCACCTGCACCCGCACCCCGGGCGTGTGCTGCGAGCGGCCGTGACCGGCATACCGCTGCTCGTGCGCACCCTCGCGCTGCGCACCATCCTGCTCGTCACCACCTGGGTGGCCGCCGGACTCGGTGACGTGCCGCTGGCCGCGCACCAGGTGGCGGCGACGGTGTGGTCCTTCCTCGTCTTCGCGCTCGACGCCCTCGCCATCGCGGCCCAGGCGCTGACCGGCAAGGCCCTGGGCGCGGGTGACGTGCCCGCCGCGCGCTCGGCCACCGAGACCATGGTGCGGTGGGGCACCTGGGGCGGGGCGGTGCTCGGCGCCGGCCTGCTGGCCGTGCACACGCTCGTGCCCGCGCTGTTCACCGACGACGAGGCGGTGCGCTCGGTGCTCGCCGCCGCGCTGGTCGTGGTGGCCCTCGGGCAACCGCTGTCGGGCTACGTGTTCGTCGTCGACGGGGTGCTCATCGGCGCCGGGGACGGCCGCTGGCTGGCCAAGGCCATGGTCGCCACGCTGCTGCTGTACCTGCCCCTGGTCCTCGCGGTGCACGCCGGCGCGAGCGTCCTGCTGGGTGACGGGGACGTGGAGGGCCAGGCCCGTGCGCTGGCGGCGCTGTGGGTGGCCTTCACCGGGTTCATGGCGATCCGGGGGGTGCTGTTCTGGTGGCGGGTGCGCAGCGACGAGTGGGCGGTCACCGGGGCGGCTCGCTAGCGCGAAGCCGCGCCCGCCGTCGGCGCCGAACGGCGAGGCCGGCCCACGAGAAGAGCACGACCGCGGCGGCCACCGCCTGGATCGCGCGGGTGTAGCGCTGCGGGTAGACGACGTTCTCGAGGTAGTGGTCGATGAACCCGGTGCCCGACAGCGGTTCACGGCCCCCACGCTCGCGGGCCCAGTCCTCGACGTCGGTGAGCGGGCAGCGAATCGAGAAGGCGATCGTCGAGAAGCCCCACAACGCCAGCGTGACGTGCGGCCAGATGACCCAGGGCCACCGCCACGCCAGCAGGCCGCCTCCCACCACGAAGGCGAGGAAGGTGAAGTGGACGAGCATCACCGCGTCCGCGAGAAGCCGGTAGCCCATCGAGACCTCCCACCACCGCTACCCGACCCCGGTGGCTGCCTCACGTCGCGGGTCGGCTGCGGCGCTGAGCGCACCTCCGGGGGCGCGGTGCGCCGCACCCACGCCGCCGAAGAACATCGAGTGCCTGGGGTGCCGCACCGTCTCCATCCCGGACCGGGCCGCGGCGTCGGTCATCACGGGGTCGTCCTCGTGCTCGAGCCGGTGCGAGCCGTCCTCGAGCACCCTCACGTGCAGCCGGGGCCGGTCGACGGCCTCCTGCAGCCCGATGCCCATGAGGCAGTATCGCGCGAGGACCTGCATGAGGGCAGTGGTGATGCGGTCGGCGCCCGGTGTGCCGATGGCCAGCGTGCCGCCGTCGGTGCTGCGGCCCACGGAGGGCGCCATGTTCGAGGCCAGCCGGGTGCCGGGAGCCAGCGCGTGCAGGCCGAGCCGGTTGAGCTCCGGCTCGCCGAGGCAGTTGTTGAGCATCAGGCCCGTGCCGGGCACCGTCGCCCCGGCCCCGTAGCCGCTCGACGCCGTGATGGCGCAGGCCCGCCCGTCGCTGTCGACAGCCGAGACGTGGGCCGTCGACGACGAGGTCGGCAGCCCTGGCAGGCCGTGGCGCTGCACGGTCTCGAGGAGGGCGTAGCCGTCCTCCTCGAGGTCCTCGGAGAGGTCGTGCACGTGGTGCCGGTACGACAGCACGTGACGCTGGATCTCGATGACGTCGCGCCAGTCCCTCCCCGCGCGACCGGCGAGCTCGCCGAGCATGACCGCGAGCAGGGGGCCGCCGATGGAGGGCGGCGGGTTCGTGGCCACCTCCCAGTCGCCGAGCCGCAGGGTCACCGGTTCCCGCACGAGGGCCCGGTATGCCGCGAGGTCGGCTGCGGTGAGCAGCCCACCGCGGGCGACGGAGTCCGCCGCGATCCGGGCGGCCAGCTCACCGGTGTAGACGGTCTGGGCGCCCTGCTCGCCGATGAGGTCGAGCGTGTCGGCCAGGTCGGGTGAGCGCACGAGGTCGCCCCCGCGCAGCGCCGACCCGTCAGCCCTGGTGACCAGCGGGCGCGTGTGCTCGTCCCAGCCGAAGACGCTGTCGGCCGTGATGTCGAGGTAGCTCGCGGCCGCGGCGCCGATGTGGAAGCCCTCGCGCAGGGCGGCCGACGTCGGCGCCAGCACGTCACGCCAGGCAGCCGCCCCGTGACGCTCGTGCGCGAGTCCGAGGGCGGCGAAGGCGCCGGGCGTGGCGACCGAGCCGTGGCCGGCATACAGCGTGATGCCGCCGCCGTAGGCGACGTCGAACTCGCGCAGGCCCTGGCCGAAGCGCTCGGCCGGCTGCCCGCGACCGGGCATCTCGACGTTGCCGTCGATCACCTCGGGCTCGCCGTCAGCCGGCCAGATGGTGACGAACGCGCCGCCGAGCGCGCTCACGATGCCCGGCTCGGTGCTCATGGCGGCGACCATGGAGGCGATCGCGGCGTCCACCGCGTTGCCCCCGGCCCGCGCCGCCGCGAGCCCCGCCTGCACGGCCACGGGACCGGTCGCCGCCACCGCCACCTGTCTGGTCACGACAGCATCCTGCCCTGCCTCCCCCCACGAGACCCGGGATCGGTGGTGGCGGGTGCGTCAGCGGGTGGTCAGGCGCACCGTGAACTCGGCGGCCTTGTCCTGGCCGCGGGTGCTGACCCCGAGGGCCGAGAACGGCTGGAGGTTCTCGCGCAGCTCGGCGCCGACCACGTCGCCGTGCTCCTTGAGCAGGCTCGCGATGTCGAGGTAGAGCACGGCGCGGGCGTCCTTGGCGCCGGGAACCGCGTCGCGGAAGGACTGCTGCTCGCCGAGCCCGCTGCCGCTGGCAACCTGCCCGGCGTATCCCTCGGTGGTGGCGACGACCGGGTCACCGTCGGCACTGCCCTGGTGGAGGCGGAAGGTGCCCATGGTGTCGCCGTTCATGCCGGTGACGAAGCGGCCCACCGCGGCGGGGTCGCCCGCCGTGCGCAGGGCGACGTTGACGGTGCCGCCCTCCATACCGCCGTAGGCCAGGGTCGCCCGGTCGCCCAGAGCCGCCGTGAGGTCCTCCGGCAGGGACACGCCGAGATCGCGCTCGGCACTCTCGAGGTCCTCGGCGAAGTCCTTGCTGCTGAGCAAGCTCGAGGTGACCTGCTCACCGGCACTGTCGAGGCCGAAGGCCGCCAGGGTGCCCGACGGCAGGTCGGCGACGCCGTTGCCGCCGCCCCGCTCGGCCGGCCACGCCAGCGGCATGTCGGTGACCCGTCCGGCGAGCTCGAGGTGGGGGCCGGCGAAGCGCAGGGCGACCGCCAGGCGTCCGCCTTGGGGCACGTCACCCAGCGGAAGGCCGGGCAGGCCGAGAGCGCCTCGGGTCTCGCTCGCCTCGTCACCGACCTTCTTCAGGTCGACCCAGGCGGCGGCCACGCCGTCCTCGCCGAGGGCCTCCATGTCGGAGGCGAACTGCCGCGGGGCGAGGCTGGTGGACTGCTCGGCCTCGGTCAGCACCGTGACGGTGGTCTTGTCTTCGCTGCAGATCGCGAAACCGTCGCGCACGCCGCACGCGGTGTCGGACTTCCCGGTCAGCTGGGGCAGCGACGCTCTGGCCTTGTCCTCGTCGGTGACGGCGAGCACGATCACCGTGATGGGCTCCTCCTTCGCGCCGGCCCCGGGCAGCACTCCGACCGCGAACCGCTCGCCCAGCCAGGGCGCCACATCGGTGGCGTAGTCGAGGTCCTTGAACTCGCCGTCCTCCTGGAGCTTCTCGAAGGCGACCTTGCGCAGGTCGGAGCTCTCGGTCACCTTCCCCTTGGCCTCGGGGAACCGCAGCGCGAACCGCACCGCCGCCACCTTCTGGCTGCCCGACGGGTTCATGTCGACCTTGAGGAAGGCCACGGTGTCGGCAGGCAGGACGCTCTCCGGCTGGGGCCCACCGCCGTTCAGCCTGCTGAACGCGAGCCAGCCCCCTCCGGCGACTGCCGTGCCGCCCACGATGGCGACGAGTCCCCCCACGAGCGCCAGCGTCTTGACCCTGCTCGCCGGCTTCTGCCCGGGCGTCTCGACGACGCCGGGCACGACCATCTGCTCCATTGCTCCCCCTGCTCCCCCTGCGTGAACTGCCGGGGACAGTAGCCGCCGCCGGGTCCGGCTGACTCGCGAACCCGGCAAGGTCCACCGGTTCGGGTGAGGCCGGGACGGCGGAGGACCCACCCGTGCCCCCTCGGGCGGGAGCGCTGTGGTTCAGCCGCGAGAAGGGCTGCGGCGGCCGAGGTTGCGGCGGGCGAGGTCCTCCTGGGCCATCCGGCGCAGCGAGGTGATCACCGGCTCGGTGAGCAACGTGCCGAGGACGGCGAACGTCGTCGCCTCCTCCCGGCCCAGGCCGCGCAGCCCACCGAGGTCGGCGCGGGCGATGTCCGAAGCCGCGCCCACGTAGGTCTCGAGCACCTCCTCGCCCAGGGGCTGGCCGGCAGCGTCCATGGCGTCGAGCGCGGCGGCGAGGGCGCGGGCGTGGCGCCCGTCGGGCTCCACCCGCCAGCGCCGGCTCCGGATGAGGCGCGCCACCCGCTGCGTCGACCCGGCCGACGGCTCGACCGACGGCTCCGGGGAGAGCGCGGTGTGGGCGCTGCCGATGGCCGCGTCGAGCGGGCGGGTCTCGTCGTCGACGGCCTCGAGCACCTCTCGCACCCGGGCCAGGCTCATGCCGGCCACGGTGACCAGCGCCCGGATGAGCCGCAGGCGCTCCACGTGCCGCTCCTCGTAGCGCGCCCGGGTCGCGCCGGTCGCCTCGCCCGGCGGCAGCAGGCCCTCGCGCAGGTAGAACTTCACCGTCGCCACCGGCACGCCGCTGCGCTCGGAGAGCTCGGACATCCACATGGGCCGATCTTGACACATTGGATAGTTGGTTATCCAATATTGGTGAGTTCACTATCCAATTCCGCATCCCAGGGAGACGCCATGCTGTCCGACGAGAGCCGCATCCTGGCCGGGATCCTCCTGCTGTCCCTCGTGACGGTCGAGACCGGCGGCCTCTACCTGCTCAGCATCGTGCGCGGCCGGGCCGAGGTGACGCCCTTCCAGGAGAAGTTCGCCCGCGCCGGCCACGCCCACGCGGGGGTGCTGCTCCTGCTCGCCTTGGCCTGCCAGCCCTTCGTCGACGCGAGCGGGCTCGACGGCGCCCTCGGCTGGCTGGCGCGCTCCGGGGTGGCAGTGGCCGCCCTGCTCATGCCGGGCGGCTTCTTCTTCTCCTCCATGGGCGCCGGGCGCACCAGACCCAACCGGCTGATCGCCCTGGTCTTCGCCGGCGCGGCCGTGCTCGCAGTGAGCCTGACGACCCTGGGCCTCGGCCTCCTCGTGGCCTGACCGGCGCCCAGAGGACCCCTCGTTAGACTCGCCCCCGTGACGACCCCGCAGGTCACCAGAGAGCTCGTCGAGGCGGCCGAGCCGGTGGCGCCGAGGAGCACCGCGGGACCGTCGCGATGACGTTGACGGCCGCCCTGCTGCTGGGCGTGGCGGCCCTGCTGATCGGCTACGCCAAGACCGCGATCGGCGGCCTGGCCAGCATCTCGATCGCGATCTTTGCCAGCGTCATGCCCGCGCGGGAGTCGACCGCGGCGATCCTCCTGCTGCTCATCGTGGGCGACCTCGTGGCCGTCTGGCACTACCGACACGACGCCGACCGGGGGCTGCTGCGCCGGCTGATCCCCGCGGTCCTCCCCGGCCTCGTGCTCGGCGCCGCCTTCCTCGCCGTCGTCGACGACACGGTGCTGCGCCGCTCCATCGGCGTGCTGCTGCTGGTCATGGCCGGCTTGCAGCTCCTCGTGCGGCGCAGACCGCCCGACAGCGACACCATCGGGTCCTCGCGCACGGCGGCCGTCGGCACCGGCCTCGGCGCCGGATTCGCCACGATGACCGCCAACGCCGCCGGTGCGGTCATGACGCTCTACCTCGTCGCCCAGGGCGTGGAGAAGCGGCGTTTCCTCGGCACCGGAGCCCTGTTCTTCTTCGGGGTCAACCTCTGCAAGGTGCCCTTCAGCGCCGGGCTCGGGCTCTTCTCGAGCCAGACGCTCCTGCGCACCCTGGCGCTCGCGCCGATGGTGCTGCTGGGAGCCTGGGCGGGTCTGCACACCGCGCGCCGGTTGAGCCAGGCCCGGTTCGACCAGGCCGTGCTGGCCGCGACGGTGGTCTCCGCGCTGGCCCTCGTCGTGCGCTGATCTCATCCGGTGGGATCGCGGCGCACCGCCGCACACCGGATCCAGCAGGCGCCCTTGACGGGACCACCCCCCAGGCCTCACTCTGTGCGTCGTGAGAGCGCTCTCACACATGAGAGCGCTCCCAAGACTGCTGAACCAGGACAAAGGAGTTCTCATGCCCAACCGTCGAATCGCCCCGCTGGCCGCCGTGACGGCTGTCGGCCTGCTGGCCGCGCTCACCGCGTGCGGCACGGAGGACTCCTCCGCCGAGGCCCAGACCGGCACCAAGAAGGTCACCCTGACCGTGGCCACCTTCAACCAGTTCGGCTACGAGGACCTCCTCACCGAGTACCAGAAGCTGAACCCCAACGTCACCATCAAGCACAAGAAGGCGGCCACGACCAACGAGGCCCGCGACAACCTCAACACCCGCCTCGCCGCGGGCAGCGGGCTGAGCGACATCGAGGCCGTCGAGGTCGACTGGCTGCCCGAGCTCATGCAGTACTCCTCGAAGTTCAAGGACCTCAAGTCCGACGACGTTCAGGGTCGCTGGCTCGACTGGAAGACCGCCGCCGCCACCGACGCCAAGGGCCGCCTCATCGGCTACGGCACCGACAGCGGCCCGGAGGCGATCTGCTACCGGTCGGACCTCTTCGCCAAGGCCGGGCTCCCCAGCGACCGCGAGGCCGTCGCCCAGCTGCTCGGCAACTCGTGGGAGAGCTACTTCGCCGCCGGCCGCCAGTTCAAGGCCAAGACCGACGTGCCGTGGTTCGACTCCATGGGCGCGACCTACCAGGGCATGATCAACCAGGTCGAGTCGACCTACGAGAACAAGGACGACGGCTCGATCATCGCCACGACCAACCCCGAGGTCCGCAAGACCTTCGACGCCGTCGTCAGGGCCGGCAAGGACGAGGGCCTCTCGGCCGGCCTGCAGCAGTGGAGCGACGACTGGGTGGCCAGCTTCCAGAAGGACGGCTTCGCCACGATGCTGTGCCCGGGCTGGATGCTCGGCGTCATCGAGGGCAACGCCAAGGGCGTCAAGGGCTGGGACGTCGCCAACACCTTCCCCGGTGGCGGCGGCAACTGGGGCGGCTCCTACCTGACCGTGCCGACCCAGAGCAAGAACCAGGCCGAGGCGCAGAAGCTGGCGGCCTGGCTCACCGCGCCGGAGCAGCAGATCAAGGCCTTCGTCAAGGTCGGCGCCTTCCCGAGCCAGACCAAGGCGCTCGAGAGCGCTGACCTCACGAACGTCAAGAACGCGTTCTTCAACAACGCACCGACCGGTCAGCTGTTCGCCGAGCGCGCCAAGGCCGTGACCGTGACTCCATACAAGGGGGCGAAGTACTTCCCCATCAACGACGCGATGCAGCAGGCGCTCACGCGCGTCGAGGACGGCTCGATGACGCCGGCCCAGTCGTGGGACCGCTTCGTGGCCGACGTCAAGGCCCTCGGCTGAGCGGTCGGCTCCGGCTGACCTGCTGAGTCGGCTGGCAGCCCCGGGCGGCCGGTGAGACACCGGCCGCCCGGGCGCCACCGAAGGAGACCCCCGTGACAGACCACGCACTGCCCCTCGCGACGCGGAGGCGGTCGGCCGCGCGCCAGCGCCTGAGCCGCTGGGACGCGCGCGTCGCCCCCTACCTCTACATCTCCCCGTTCTTCGTCCTCTTCGCCCTCGTCGGGCTGTTCCCGCTGCTCTACACCGCCTACGTCTCGCTGCACGACTGGAACCTCATCGGCGGCAGGGGCGAGTTCGTCGGGGTCGAGAACTACGCCACCGTGCTCCAGCAGGAGTACTTCTGGCGCAGCCTGCGCAACACCCTGAGCATCTTCCTGCTCTCGAGCGTGCCGCAGGTCGTCCTCGCCATCCTCATCGCTGCCGCCCTCGACACCAGCCTGCGGGGCCGCACGTTCTGGCGGATGGGCGTGCTGCTGCCCTACGTCGTCGCCCCCGTGGCCGTCGCCCTGATCTTCAACGACCTCTTCGGTGACCGGTTCGGCCTCATCAACCAGGCCCTCGGGCTGGTGGGCATCGACCCCGTCCGCTGGCACGTCGACGTCATCCCCAGCCACCTGGCCATCGCCACGATGGTCAACTTCCGCTGGACCGGCTACAACGCCCTGATCTTCCTCGCGGCGATGCAGGCGATCCCCCGCGACTACTACGAGGCGGCCCTCATCGACGGGGCCGGGCGGGTGCGCACGTTCTTCTCGCTCACCGTGCCGCTGTTGCGCAACACGATCATCTTCGTCGTCATCACCTCGACGATCGGCGGCCTGCAGATCTTCGACGAGGCGCGCATGTTCGACCAGGCGGGCCAGGGCGGCGCGGACCGGCAGTGGCAGACCCTCACGCTCTTCCTCTGGCAGACCGGGTGGGGCCAGCAGAACTTCGGGCGGGCCGCGGCCGTCGCCTGGCTGCTCTTCCTGCTGATCGTGCTGATCAGCCTCGTGAACTTCCTCATCACCCGCCGCATCGCGGCAACAGAGTCAGGAGGCCGGCGGTGAGCGCTCCCCCCATCGTCCCCCAGAGCGCCCTCGCGAATCGCCAGGTCCGGGGCCCCGGGCCGAGGGCACGCCGAGGGCACCAGCAGGGCACCAGCAGGGCGACCCCCATGGTCTACGCCTTCCTCGTCGTCGTATTGCTCGCCTCGGTGTTCCCGCTGTGGTGGTCCTTCCTCATCGGCAGCAAGGACGCCTCCGCCATCAACGCCGGGCAGGTGCCGCTGCTCCCCGGCGGCAACTTCTTCGCCAACGCGAAGACGGTGCTCGACACGGTGCCGTTCTGGACCGCCTTCCGGAACAGCGTCATCGTCTCGGGAGTCGTCTCGCTCTCGGTCGTGGCCTTCTCGACGCTCGCCGGCTTCGCGTTCGCCAAGCTGCGGTTCCGCGGCCAGAAGGGCCTGCTCGCCTTCGTGGTCGCCACGATGGCCGTGCCGACCCAGCTCGGCGTCGTGCCGCTGTTCATCCTCATGGCCAAGCTCGGCTGGATCGGCAGCCTCGGCGCGGTGATCGTCCCTGCCATGGTCAACGCGTTCGGCGTGTTCTGGATGACGCAGTACCTGCGCGAGTCGCTGCCCGACGAGCTGGTCGAGGCCGCCCGGGTAGACGGCTGCTCCATGATCCGCACCTTCTGGCACGTCGCCCTGCCGGCGAGCCGGCCCGGCGCCGCGATGCTCGGCCTGTTCACCTTCATCGCGACGTGGACCAACTTCTTCTGGCCCTTCATCGTCCTCGAGCCCGGCAACCCGACGCTCCCCGTCGCGCTGCAGCAGCTCCAGGCCGCCTACTACGTCGACTACTCGCTCGTCCTGGCCGGCGTCGTGCTGGCCGCCCTCCCCCTCATCGCCCTCTTCGTCGTCGCGGGCCGTCAGCTCGTGGCCGGCATCATGCAAGGAGCCGTCAAAGGATGACCACCACAGCCCCCGCACCCGCCACCAGCACGACCAACAGGGCGCTGCCCGCCGGCTTCGTGCTGGGAGCCGCCACCGCGGCATACCAGATCGAAGGCGCCGCCTTCGAGGACGGACGCACCGCCTCGATCTGGGACACCTTCAGCCGTGTCCCCGGCGCGGTCCTCGGCGCCGACAACGGCGACGTGGCCTGCGACCACTACCACCGCTACCGCGAGGACGTCGCGCTCATGGCGCGGCTGGGCCTGGACTCCTACCGGTTCTCCACGAGCTGGGCCCGGGTCTGCCCGGACGGCGGACCGGTCAACGCCCGCGGCCTCGACTTCTACGAGCGCCTCGTCGACGAGCTGCTCGCGCAGGGCATCGCGCCCTGGCTGACCCTCTACCACTGGGACCTGCCGCAGGCCCTGGAGGACCGCGGCGGCTGGACCAGCCGCGAGACGGCCGGGCGCTTCGTCGACTACGCCCTCGCCGTGCACGACCGCCTCGGAGACCGGGTCACGACGTGGACCACGCTGAACGAGCCGTGGTGCTCCTCCTTCCTGAGCTACACCGCAGGCGTCCACGCCCCCGGACACACGGACGTGCGGGCCGGCCTGGCTGCGGCGCACCACCTCATGCTCGCCCACGGCCTGGCCACCCGGGCGCTGCGCGAGCGCGACCCGCAGCTGAGCCTCGGCCTCACGCTCAACCACACCGTGCCCGACCCGCTCGACCCCCAGGACCCCGGCGACGTCGATGCCGCGCGGAGACTCGACGCGCAGATGAACCGGGTCTTCCTCGACCCCATCTTCCGCGGCGCCTACCCGAAGGACCTGCTCGACGACGTGGCCGGCATGGGCCTCGAGGACGTCGTGCAGGAGGGCGACCTCGAGGTGATCTCGACCCCGATCGACGTCCTGGGGGTCAACTACTACCAGGGCGAGCTCGTCAGCTGCCGTCCGCCGGAGCAGGCCGTGGCCACCGAGGCCGACACCGGCCGCCCGACCCGCTCGCCCTTCCCTGCCGCCGACGACGTGCACCGCCACCCCCGCCCGCTGGCGAACACCGCCATGGGCTGGGAGGTCCAGCCCGAGGGCCTCACCCGCCTGCTCGTGCGGCTGCACGAGGAGTATGCCGGGCCGGCCGGTACCGACCTCTACGTCACCGAGAACGGCGCCGCCTTCGACGACGTGGTGTCGCCGGACGGGGCCGTCCACGACCACGCGCGGGCTGCCTACCTGCGCGACCACCTCGGCGCCGTGCTCGACGCGGTCGACCGGGGCGTGCCGGTCAAGGGCTACTTCTACTGGTCGCTCATGGACAACTACGAGTGGTCCTGGGGCTACTCCCAGCGGTTCGGTATCGTCCGAGTCGACTACCAGACCCAGGAGCGGACCATCAAGGACAGCGGCCACCTGTACGCCCGCGTCATCGCCGCGCGGGCCCTCGACCTGCCCGGGGAAGGGTGAGCCGCGCCGAGGCCACCGTGCCGGCCCGGCCGACCCTCGAGGAGGTCGCGACCGCGGCGGGGGTCTCCCGCGCCACCGTCTCCCGCGTCGTCAACGGCTCGCCGAAGGTCAGCCCGCAGGTGCTCGCCGCTGTCAACGAGGCCATCGAGCGGTTGGGCTACGTGCCCAACCGGGCGGCCCGCTCGCTGGCGGCACGGCACACCATGGCGATCGCCCTGGTGGTCCCCGAGGACGCGCACCGCGTCTTCGGGGACCCCTACTTCGCCGACGTCGTGCAGGGGATCAGCGACCGGCTCGACGACAGCGAGTACGTGCTCAACCTCCAGCTGACGCACCCCTCCTCGCCGTCGGAGAAGACTCGCAACTACCTGCGGGGCGGCAACGTCGACGGCGCCATCGTCGTCTCGCACCACACCGGCGACCACTTTCTCACCGGCCTCGACCCCGACCTGCCGGTGGTCTTCGGCGGTCGGCCCATGCTCGGCGACGGGTCGGCCCAGCTGGCGCCCTACTACATCGACGCCGACAACCTCGGCGGGGCGCGGACGGCCACCCAGCACCTCGTCGACCTGGGGCGCACGCGCATCGCCACGATCACCGGCCCGGAGGACATGCCGGCCGCCATCGACCGCGAGACCGGGTGGCGCCAGGTCCTGGCCGAGGCCGGGCTCCCCGACGACCGCCTCGCACGCGGCGACTTCACCATCGCGGGGGGCCTGCGCGCCGGGCTGCAGATCGTGCGCGAGCACCCCGACCTCGACGCCATCTTCGTCGCCTCCGACTTCATGGCCCGGGGTGCCCTGCTGGCCTTCGAGCAGGCCGGGCTGCGCGTGCCGCAGGACGTCGCGGTGGTCGGTTTCGACAACAGCCTCTACGCCACCCGCGGCGAGATCGGCCTGACGACGGTCGACCAGCACACGGTGCAGATGGGCCAGGCCATGGCCGACAAGCTGCTGCGGCTGCTGGCCGGCGAGCCGGTCGAGCACGCGACCGTGCTGCCCACGACCCTGGTGGTGCGCGAGTCGGCCTGACGGCCAGCCGCTCCGCCCCTCGGTGGGCCGGTCACCCACCCGCCTCCGGCGTGCGTGGCTCGGGCAGGCGCACCGGCAGCGCCATGGTGAGCGCCGCTGCCGCTCAGGCGTTCTGGGGGAAGCCGAGGTTGATGCCGCCGTGGCTGGGGTCGAGCCAGCGGGAGGTGACGACCTTGCCGCGGGTGAAGAAGTGCACGCCCTCCATGCCGTGGGCGTGGCTGTCGCCGAAGAGGCTGTTCTTCCACCCGCCGAAGGAGTAGTAGGAGACCGGCACCGGGATCGGCACGTTCACGCCGACCATGCCGACCTCCACCTGGCGCTGGAACTTGCGGGCCGCACCACCGTCGTTGGTGAAGATCGCGGTGCCGTTGCCGTAGGGGTTGTCGTTGATGAGCTTCAGCCCCTCCTCGTAGGAGCGCACGCGGACGACCGACAGCACGGGACCGAAGATCTCGTCGTCGTAGATGCTCATCCCGGGCTTGACGTCGTCGAAGAGGGTCGGCGCCAGGAAGTAGCCGTCCTCGCCCCCGTCGAAGTCGCCGTCGCGGCCGTCGACGACCAGGGTCGCGCCGTCGCGCACGCCGGAGTCGAGGTAGGAGGCGACCTTGTCGCGGTGCTGCTTGGTCACCAGCGGGCCCATGTCGCAGCCCTTGGTGCCGTCACCGGTGCGCAGCTTGCCCATCCGGTCCTTGATCTTCTCGACCAGCTCGTCGGCGATCGGCTCGACGGCGACCAGCGCCGAGATCGCCATGCAGCGTTCGCCCGCAGACCCGAAGCCGGCGTTGACCGCGGCGTCGGCGGCGAGGTCGAGGTCGGCGTCGGGCAGCACCAGCATGTGGTTCTTCGCGCCGCCGAGGGCCTGGACGCGCTTGCCGTGGGCCGTGCCCGTCTCGTAGACGTGGCGGGCGATCGGCGTCGAGCCCACGAAGGAGACCGACTTGATGTCGGGGTGGGTCAACAGTGCGTCGACCGCCTCCTTGTCGCCGTTGACGACGTTCATGACGCCGTCGGGCAGGCCGGCCTCCTTCCACAGCTTCGCGATGGCGATCGCGGCCGACGGGTCCTTCTCGCTCGGCTTCAGGACGACCGCGTTGCCGCAGGCGATGGCGATGGGGATGAACCACATCGGCACCATGGCCGGGAAGTTGAACGGCGAGATGACCGCGACGACGCCGAGCGGCTGGCGGATCGAGTAGACGTCGACGTTCGACGAGGCGTTCTCGCTGAAGCCCCCCTTGAGCAGGTGGGGGATGCCGCAGGCGAACTCGGCGACCTCGAGGCCGCGGGTCACCTCGCCGAGCGCGTCGTCGAGCACCTTGCCGTGCTCGGCCGTGATGAGCGCCGCGATGTCCTTCTTGCGCTCGTCGAGCAGGTTGCGGAAGGCGAACAGCACCTGCGTGCGCCGGGTGAGCGAGGTGTCGGCCCAGCCCTCCCAGGCGGCCCTGGCGGTCGAGACGACCTCACCGACGAGCTCGGCGGAGGCGAGGTCGAGGACGCCCGTCTGCTCGCCGGTCGCGGGGTTGTGCACGGGGCTGGTGCGCTCAGCCGTGCCGGTCCACGACTGTCCGCCGATCAGGTGGGTGATGCGGGTGGGAGTGCTCATGGCGTGTCCTTCGGTGCTGGTCCTGGAGTGTGGTACTGGGTGTGGCGTCGGGGTGTGGTGCCCATGACCGGCGCTCAGGCCGTCGTGGGGAGGGCCGCTCGGTCTGCGAGGTCGACCGTGACGGGCCGGCCGGTGGTGAGCGACTCCATGCCGGCGGTGCAGACCGCCGTGGCGGCATACCCGTCCCAGCTGGTCGGGCCGACCACCTCGCCGCGCCGGCTGGCGTCGACCCAGGCCTGCACCTCCCGGTCGTAGGCCACGGCGAAACGCTCCCGGTAGTCGCCGGGGACCGTGCCGCCCCAGGTGCCGGGCTCTGTGCTGGGCCCAGTGCCGCCCGCGCCTGCCCATGTCAGGTGGAGGCTCGAGAGGTTCTGGCCGACCGTCACGGTGCCCCGCTCGGCGACTGCCTCGCAGCGCACCTCGTAGCCGACCTGCGCGTTGACGAAGACCTCCGAGGTGACCATGCCTCCGCCCTCCATGCGGAAGAGGGCGACCTGCGGGTCACGCACCCCCTCCTGCGCGGCGCTGGTCGGCGTCGGCGACAGCACGGTGATCTCGGTGACCTCCTCCCCGAAGAGGAACCGGGCCACGTCGACCTCGTGCACGAGCGAGTCACGCACGATCATCTCGCTGCGAAACGAGGGGTCGGGCACGGACTTGTTCCGGTGGATGTTGTGCAGCAGCAGGGTCCGGCCGAGCTGCCCGCTGTCGAGCACCTGCTTCATCTGGGCGTACTCGGGGTCGAACCGGCGCATGAAGCCGACCTGCACGAGCGGCCGGCCACCCTTCGCCTCCGCCTCGACCACCCGCAGCGACGACTCGCTGTCCATGGTCAACGGCTTCTCGCAGAGCACGTACCTGCCGTGCTCGAGGCAGGCGAGCACCTGCTCCTCGTGGACGAAGCCGGGTGAGGCGATGATGACGGCATCGACCTCGTCGTCGGCGACGAGGTCGAGCGGGTCGGCGATGGTGCGGACTCCCTCGAAGCCGGCGGCGAGGCGGGCGGCCCGTGCCCCGTCGGGGTCGGAGACCGCCACCAGACGGGCACCAGCGACGCGGCGGGCCACGCGCTCGGCGTGGTCGGCTCCCATCAGGCCCACACCGATGATGCCGACCCTGAGCGGTGGTGTCATGGCGTGGTGCTCCTCGGGCTGGTGCGGGCCGGCGCGACCAACGGGCGCTGGCGGGCCTTGTGGTCGATGTAGTCGGCGTAGGCGGTGCGGGTGGTCTCGAGCTCGGCGACCTCGCTGACCGGCACGTCCCACCACGACTCGTTGTCGGGCGCGTAGACGGTCGGGTCGGTCTCGACGTGGATGACGACCGGCCCCCCGTCGGCCGGCCAGGCCTTGGCCTCCTTGACGGCCTGGGCCAGCTCGTCGGCCGAATGGACCTCGATGACGTGGGCGCCGAGACTGCGCGCGTTGGCGGCGAGGTCGACCGGGAGCTTCTCGCCCTCGAGCCGGCGCGAGGTCGCGTCGCGGAAGCGGTACCTCGTGCCGAACCGCTGGGAGCCGAGCGACTCCGACAGCGAGCCGATCGAGTGGAACCCGTGGTTCTGCACCAGCACCACGACGACCTTGACGCGCTCCTGCACGGCCGTGACGAGCTCGGTCGGCATCATGAGCCAGCCGCCGTCGCCGACCATCGCGAACACGTCGCGGTCGGGCTCGGCCAGCCGGATGCCGATCGAGGCCGGCACCTCGTAGCCCATGCAGGAGTAGCCGTACTCCACGTGGTAGGCCTTGCGGTCGCGCACCCGCCACAGCTTGTGCAGGTCGCCGGGCATCGAGCCGGCCGCGCAGAGCACGACGTCGCGCGGGTCGGTGAGCTCGTTGACCGCACCCAGCACCTGGGCTTGGGTGAGCAGGCCGGGGGCGAGGGCGTCGGTCACCTCGGCCGGCGGGTGGTAGGCCGCCTCCACCTGCGCGTCCCACTCGGCCCACAGCTGCGCCTGCCGCTCCCGGTAACCGGGCTCCACGGCATACCCCTCCAGGGCCTGCGTGAGCGCGCTGAGGGCCTCGCGGGCGTCGGCGACCACGGACAGGCCGGCGTGCTTGCCGGCGTCGAACCGGGCGATGTTGATGTTGACGAAGCGGACGTCCTTGTCCTGGAAGGCTGTCCGTGAGGCGGTGGTGAAGTCGCTCCACCGCGTGCCGACGCCGATCACCAGGTCGGCCTCGGCGGCGAGCGCGTTGGCAGCGGTGGTGCCCGTGGAGCCGATGGCCCCCATCTCCTGGGCGTGCGCGTGCGGCAGCGACCCCTTGCCGGCCTGGGTCTCACCCACCGGTATGCCGGTCTGCTCGCACAGCGCGCGCAGCGCCTCCTCGGCGCCGGAGTAGTGGACGCCGCCCCCAGCCACGATGAACGGCCGCTTCGCGGCGCGCACCAGCGCGGCGGTGTCGTCGATGTCGACCTGCTCCGCCGGTGGGCGGGCGATGCGCCAGACCCGCTCGGCGAACAGCTCGACGGGCCAGTCGAAGGCCTCGGCCTGCACGTCCTGCGGCAGGGCGATGGTCGCCGCGCCGGTCTCGACCGGGTCGGTCAGCACCCGCATGGCCCCCAGCAGGGCGGCCGGCAGCTGCTCGGGCCGGTTGACCCGGTCGAAGAACTTCGACAGCGGGCGGAAGGCGTCGTTGACGGTGACGTCGGGGGCAGCGGGCTGCTCGAGCTCCTGCAGCACCGGCCCGGAGACCCGGGTGGCGAAGGTCCCGGACGGCAGCAGCAGCACCGGGATCCGGTTGATCGTCGCGAGCGCCGCACCGGTGAGCATGTTGGTCGAGCCGGGGCCGACCGAGGCGGTGCACGCCCAGGTCTGCAGCCGGTCCTTCTGGCGGGCGTAGGCCACCGAGGTGTGCACCATGGCCTGCTCGTTGCGGGCCAGCACGTAGGGCAGCGGGTTCTCCTCCTCACGGCCCTCGTGCTCCAGCTCGTTCTGCAGCAACGCCTGGCCCAGCCCCGCGACGTTGCCGTGGCCGAAGATGCCGAAGCACCCGGCGAAGAGCCGCTGCCGCTGTCCGTCGCGCTCGCTCCACTGGTTGGCCAGGAAGCGCACCACGGCCTGCGCCACGGTGAGCCGGACGGTCTGGGTGTCGGTCATCACTGCCCTCCGAGCGGGAGTCGCGGGTCGACGTCCTGGGACGTCCAGGTCTGGCGCACCCAGCCGTGCGCGGGGTCGTCGCAGATCAGCCAGGCGCGCTCGGCACCGGGACCTGCCATGACGTTGAGGTAGTAGAGGTCGTAGCCGGGCGGGGCCATCGCCGGCCCGTGCCAGCCGTGGGGCACCAGCACGACGTCGCCGGTGCGCACCTCCGCCAGGACGTCGATCGGGCGGTCGTCGGTGCCGTAGACCCGCTGGTAGCCAACGGGATCGGCACCCTCGGGCGCCGGGGCGCCGCCCTCGACCTGGGTCTCGAAGTAGTAGATCTCCTCGAGCTCGGTCTCGACGCCCTCGCGCTCCTCGTCGTGCTTGTGCGGCGGGTAGGAGCTCCAGTTGCCGCCCGGGGTGATGACCTCGCAGGCGATGATCGAGTCGGCCCCGAGCACCCCGGGGATGCCGAAGTTGCGCACCTCGCGGCTGGCGATGCCGGCGCCGCGCAGCTCGACGGGCACCTCGCCCGCCTCGACGTGGCGGAACGCGGGGGTGTGCCGGGCGGACGCCCGCGCCCCGCAGACCGCCAGCCGGGCGGGGCCGCCGGTGGCGGTCACGGTCAGGGCCGTGTCGCGGGCGACGTAGGCGACGTCGGTCGGGCCGGCGAACACCGACGGGCGGCCGGCGAGGGCGGCCTTGCCCTCCTCGCACTCCACGGTCACCGACCCCGCGAGCGGCACGACGACGTGCTCCCACTCCCCTGCCGGGACCTCGCGGCTCTCGCCCTCGGCCAGCCGTCCGGCATACAGGCTGGTGTGCTGCCAGCCCTCGACACCGGCGTCGATGACGACGTCCCAGCCGTCTCGAGCGGCGGAGCCGAGGGGGCGCACCCAGCGGTCGTTGTCGCTCATCGGGCTCCTCCGTGCACCAGCTCGGCAGCGATGTCGACGGCGGCGGCGACGTCACCATCGGGCGGGAAGAGCAGGGCCCGTCCGACGACCAGGCCACGGACTGCCGGCAGGTCGAGGGCCCTGCCCCACGACGCGTAGGTGTCCTGCGGGTCGCCCTGCGGGTCACCGCCGAGCAGCAGGGTCGGCAGCGTGGTGGCGTCCATCACCCGGGGCAGGTCGTCGACCACCGGCAGCTTCAGCCAGGTGTGGGCGCTGGTGGCGCCGAGGCCGGAGGCGATGTGGATCGACCTGATGGTCGAGTCGGGGTCGAGCAGGTTGGTCACGCGGCCGTCGCGGCGGGTCGACAGGAACGGCTCGACCATCGCCATCAGCCCGTGCTCCGCCAGCTCCGTGATGGCTGTGGCGCTGGCCTCCAGCGTGGAGACCGTGCCAGGGTCGTCGAGGTCGATGCGGGTGAGCATCTTGCCGCCGTCGAGGCCGCCGGCGGCGATGTCGCGGGCCCGGTAGGCGGTGAAGCGGTCGTCGAGCTCGAAGGTGGAGCCCTGCAGGCCGCCGCGGTTCATCGAGCCGATGACGACCTTGCCCTCGAGCGCACCGAGCAGCAGCAGGTCGTCCAGGATGTCGGGCGTGCCGAGCACGCCGTCGACCCCGGGGCGCGACACCGCGGTGGCGAGGCGACCCAGCAGCTCGCTGCGGCTGGCCATCGCACTCCTGTCGTCGCGGACGCCGAGCGCCCCTCGGGCCGGGTGGTCGGCGGCCACGATGAGCAGGCGGCCGTCGGGCCCGACGAGGTCGCGCCGGCGGCGGTCGGCCCACGACTGCGTGATGCGGTGCGGGTCGCGCACCCGGATCTCGGTCAGGTCGGCGACCGACACGGTCGGGCTGGTCGACATCACGCCTCCTCTGCGGCGGCGTGTGCCGCGATGGGCTCGCGAGAGGCCAGGTGCTCCTCGACCTCGGCCTCGGTGGGCATGGCGGTGGAGCACTCCAGCCGCGAGGCGACGATGGCTCCCGCGACGTTGGCGAACGTCAGGATGCGGCGCAGGTCCCAGCCGTTCAGCAGGCCGTGGCACAGGGCGCCGCCGAAGGCGTCACCCGCGCCGAGGCCGTTGACCACCTCGACCGGGAACGGCGGCACCTCCACCCGCTCGTCGCTGGTGGCGGCGAGCACCCCTTTGGGTCCCTGCTTGACGATGGCCAGCTCGACACCGCGCTCGAGCAGGGCGTCGGCGGCGCGCTGGGGGTCGGTCTCCCCCACCGCCACCTCGCACTCCTCGCGGTTGCCCACCGCCACGGTCACGTGCTCGAGCGCCGCGGCGACCTGGGCGCTGGCCTCCTCGGGGTGCGGCCAGAACATCGGCCGGTAGTCGAGGTCGAGCACCGTGTGGCGGCGTCGGCCCCGGGCCTCCCAGGCTGCGAAGTGCGCGGTGCGACTCGGCTCCTGCGACAGACCGGTCACCGTGGCCCAGAAGATCTGCGCCTGCCTGATGGCCTCGAGCGGCAGCTCGTCGGCCTCGATCATCAGGTCGGGGGCGATCGGGTAGCGGTAGAAGTACAGCGGGAAGTGGTCCGGCGGGAAGATCTCGCAGAAGGTGACGGGGGTCGGAGGGCCGTCCACCTCGGTGATGAAGGTCGGGTCGACCCCCAGGCGGGCGGCCTCGGCGCGCACGTAGCGGCCGAAGGCGTCGCGGCCGGTGCGGGTGATGAGGGCTGCGCGGCGACCGTAGCGGGCAGCCGCCACCGCGACGTTGGTGGCACTGCCGCCGAGGAACTTCTGGAAGGTCTGCACGTCTTCGAGGCCCACCCCGCTCTGCAGCGGGTAGATGTCGGCGCTGATGCGCCCCATCGCCACCAGGTCGTATGCCGTGCCGTCACCGTTCGCCGTCATGGTCAGATCCCCACACCGGAGCGCTGTGCCGCCAGCCCCAGCAGGTAGTAGAGGCTGGTGCGGACATCGTCCACGGGTCCGCCCCCGTCCGGCTCAGCCGCCAGGATGGTGTCCTGCTCGAGGACGTACCACCCGGCATACCCGTGGTCCTCCAGCGCCGTGACGATCGCGGCGACGTCGACGTCGCCCTGGCCCAGCGGCACGTACATGCCGCCGGACACCGCCTCGGTGTAGGTGGCCTCACCGGACCGGACCTTGCGGGCCCAGTCGAGGCGGACGTCCTTGAGGTGCACGTGGGCGATGCGGTCGGGGTGCTGCCGGGCGACCCGCACCGGGTCACCGCCGCCGATGAGCAGGTGCCCGGTGTCGAGGCACAGGCCGATGCTGCTGCCGGCGAGCACGCGCTCGGTCTCCTCGCCGCTCTCGACCATCGTGCCGACGTGCGGGTGCAGGGTGGCCACCAGGCCGCGGGCGGCGGCCGCCTCGCGGATGCGGTCGAGGTTGTCCAGGAGGGTCGTCCAGCCGGTGTCGTCGAGCACGGGCCGGGTGTCGTAGCCCTCCTGACCGGTGGCCGCGGCGAGCACGACGGTCGAGGCGCGGGCGACCACGAGAGCCTCCATGGCCCGCTCCACCTCCGGCAGCGGGTCGTGGTCCGGGTCGTGCAGCACGACGGGCACGAACTGTCCCACCGCCCTCAGGCCCTTGGTGGCCAGCAGGTCGGCCTTGGCGTCGGGGTCGGCGGGCAGGAAGTCGTCGGGCCCGAACTCGGTGGCGGCCAGGCCGACGTCGCTCATCTCGTCGAGCACGGTGGCCGAGTCGTACTGCCAGCCCCAGCCCGGGACCTCGCAGACACCCCACGAGATGGGGGCGCCGGCGACGCGCTCCTCCAGCGGCAGGATCGTGGTGCTCACAGGGTCTCGATCTCCTCCAGGCGCACGGGGCGCCCCTCGTGGCGGGACAGCTCACAGGCCTCGGCGATGCGGAACGCCTGGAGGGCGTCCTCGACGGTGCACGGCGTGGGGCGGTCGCCCCTGACGACCTCGGCAAAGGCGGCCAGCTCGGCGCGGTAGGCCGGCAGGAAGCGCTCCATGAAGGACCAGTGCTGGGGGCCGTGGGGGAAGTCGACGCCCTCCTCGGCGGAGCGGAAGGCCAGCGATTCGTCGAGTCCGACCGCCATGGCGCCCTTGCTGCCGTGGGCCTCCATGCGCACGTCGTGGCCACCGCCGTTGTAGCGGGTGGAGGAGACCAGGGCGAGGGTGTCGTCGTCGAGGGTGAGCAGGGCGGCGGCGGTGTCGACGTCGCCGGCCTCGCTGAAGAAGGGCTCCCCCTTGTTGGCGCCGGTGGCGTAGACCGTGACCACCTCGCAGCCGGTCACGAACCGCAGGATGTCGAAGTCGTGCACGTTGCAGTCGCGGAAGATGCCACCGCTGGTCGGGATGTAGGCGGCGTGGGGCGGGGACTGGTCGTGGGTCGCGGCCCGGATGGAGTGCACGAAGCCGAGCTCCCCGCCCCGCACGGCCTGCGCGAGGCGCTGGTAGCCGCGGTCGAACCGGCGCTGGAAGCCGACGTGCACCGGCACGTCGCTGCTCGCAGCCAGCTTGGCGAGGTCGAGGGTCTCGGCGAGGGTCGACGCCACCGGCTTCTCGCAGAAGGTCGGCACCCCCGCCTCGACCCCCTGGCGCAGCAGCGGGGCGTGGGCCGGGGTGGCGGCCGCGATGACGAACCCGTCGACCCGCGACGCCAGCAGGGCCTCGACGTCCGGGGCGAAGGTGGTACCCAGCGCGGCGGCGACCTCCCGCGCGGCGTCGGCGTTCTCGTCGGTCACCACCAGCTCGTCGACGAAATCCAGACCGAGGAGGGTCTCGGCGTGGAAGGCGCCGATCCGTCCCACACCTGCGAGCCCGATCCTCATTGACCAACTCCATCCACGTCGTCGCGTCGTGTCGTCGTTCTCCCCGCCTCCGCTGCCGGAGGCCCGGCCGGACGCGGGGCCGGGTGCTGTGGTTCAGCGTGGCGCCGCTCCGCAGGCGTGTCAACTCCATGTCCTGACATTCTCACGTGCTGTCTAACGGACGTCAGTAACCGCTACTCTGCGCCCATGGCCAAGCAGCTCGACCTCCGCATCGACCGCGGGTCACCGGTGCCGCTGTACCACCAGCTCGCCGAGCAGCTGGGCCAGGCGATCGCGACCGGCGCCCTGCAGCCCGGCGACCCCTTCGAGAACGAGATCGCCCTCGCCGATCGCCTCGGCCTCTCGCGCCCGACGGTCCGCCGGGCGATCCAGGAGCTCGTGGGCCAGGGGCTGCTGCTGCGCAGGCGCGGGCTCGGCACCACCGTCGCGAACCGGCAGATCCACCGGCGGGCCGAGCTCACCAGCCTGTTCGACGACCTCAAGCGCTCAGGCGACGCCGAGCCCAGCACCCGGGTGCTCGAGCACGAGATCGTGCACGACGAGCGGGCCGCCGCTGCGATGGGCCTGCCGCCGGAGACGCCGCTGCTGTCGGTCGTGCGGCTGCGCCGGGCCGGCGACCTGCCCCTGGCGGTGATGCACAACTGGCTGCCCCCGCAGTACAGCGACATCACCCGCGAGGAGCTCGAGAAGGACGGCCTGTACGCCGTGCTCCGCGACCGCGGCGTCCGTCCGGTGGTGGCCCACCAGCGGATCGGGGCTCGCACACCGACCCCCGCCGAGCGCCGGCACCTCGACCTGCGGCCCTCCCAGCCGGTGCTCACCATGACGCGCAGCGCCTTCGACGCGGTGGGAAACCCGGTCGAGTACGGCGACCACTGCTACCGGGCTCAGGACTACACGATCGAGGTCATGATCGACCAGCGCTGACGTGCTGTTGACCAACATGGCCTGCGCTTGACCAACCGTGCCCGAACCCGGGCTCATTCCAGACATTCTCGGCGCAGACCTCAGCGCTCCCCGCTTCTTAGTGTGGTCGGCATTTCCGCGCCTGGCGCGGACCTGTTGGGACAGCCGTCCCGCCGCAACCCAAGGAGTGTCATGAAGCGCGTCTCTGCCCGCCTCGCCCTCGCCGCCTCCGGCGTCGCCGCCGTCACCTGCGCCAGCCTGGGGGTCGCCGCCGCGGCCCCGGCCGGGTCCACCACCGGCGAGGTCCCCTCCTTCCAAGAGTTCCTCGACAGCAGCTACCGCGATGTCGACGACCAGTACATCGTCAACGGCGACGAGCCCGAGATGAGCACGGGCGGCATGCGGATCTTCTACGACCGCATGGTCGACCCGAAGGAGCCGCACACCGACGAGGACTCGCTCATCGTCAACACCGTCGGCGGCCAGGACGACAGGTGGAGCACCGCCCAGGTCGGGAACCTGACCTACTGCGTCAGCACCAAGTTCGGTGCCGACCACTCCCGCATCGTCTCGGCGATGGCGAGCGGCGCCGGGCTGTGGGAGGCGGCGTCGTCGAAGGTCAACTTCGCCTACGTGCCGACCCAGGACGGCAACTGCAACACCCGCAACAACAACGTGGTGTTCTCGGTGGAGCCCGTCGCGACGACCCAGTACATCGCCCGCGCGTTCTTCCCCAGCAGCCCCAAGCGCTCGCGCAACGTGCTCGTCGACGACTCGATCTGGACCTCCGGCTCGTGGACGCCCACCAACATCCTCGGCCACGAGCTCGGCCACACCCTCGGCTTCCGCCACGAGCACACCCGCCCCGAGGCGGGCACCTGCTTCGAGGACAACAACTGGCGCCCGCTGACCCCCTACGACAGCGCGTCGATCATGCACTACCCGCAGTGCAACGGGACGTCCGACGACCTGAGCTTCACCAGCAGCGACGGCGCCGGCGTGCGCGCGCTCTACGGCAGCTGACCAGCTGTCACCGGAGCGCCGGGGACCGCCGGCTCCGGTGCACGACGAAGGCCCGGCCCCTCGCGGGGACCGGGCCTTCGGCTGTGCAGCGCTTGCTGGGTCAGCCGGCGACGACGTCCAGCTTGACCGTGGCCTGCACCTCTGGGTGCAGGCGCACGAGCGCCTCGTGGGCGCCGACGGCCTTGATCGGGTTCTTGATCTCGATCTTGCGGCGGTCGAGCTCCGGGCCACCAGCAGCCTTGACGGCGGCGGCGACGTCGGCACTCGAGACGGCGCCGAAGAGGCGGCCGGACTGACCGGCGTGGGCCTCGACCTTCACCGGCTTCGCCTCGAGGTTGCCCTTGATGGACTTGGCCTCCTCGAGGGTCTTCACGGAGCGGACCTCGCGGCCCTTGGCGATCGCCTCGACCTGCTTCTGCCCGCCCTTGGTCCACGCGGTGGCCAGGCCACGGCGGAACAGGAAGTTGCGGGCGTAGCCGTCCTTGACGTCGACGACGTCGCCGGCGGTGCCGAGGTTGGACACGTCGTGGGTGAGAATGACCTTCATTTCAGTTCCTCCTCGAACCCGGGTCAGCGAGAGCTGCTGGAGTAGGGCAGCAGCGCCATCTCGCGGGCGTTCTTGACCGCGGTGGCGATGAGCCGCTGCTCCTGGACGGACACACCGGTCACCCGGCGAGCGCGGATCTTGCCGCGGTCGGAGATGAACTTGCGCAGCAGCGCGGTGTCCTTGTAGTCGATGTTCTCGACCTTCGCCGCCTTCAGCGGGTTGGCCTTCTTCTTGGGCTTGCGCACAACGGGCTTGGCCATCGTGGTGCTCTCCTTCTGCTGAGCAACTCAGCGGATGAGCCCTGGTGTCCCAGGGATGGTGTTCTTACGTCTTGCTGGTGGCATGGCCGCCCGCTCGCGCACGCGGCATACCGAAAGGTCCTGAACCGGAGCGGATCAGAAGGGGGGCTCGTCGTAGGACGGCGCGCCGCCGCCCCAACCGCCACCCTGCTGGCCGCCCTGCTGCGGGGCACCCTGCTGGCCACCGGAGGGACCGGTCGCCCACGGGTCTTCCTGCTGGCCGCCGCCCTGCGGGCCGCCCCAGCCGCCGCCCTGCTGGCCGCCGCCGAAGCCACCGCCGCCACCGCCACCGCGCTGGGTCTTGTTGACCTTGGCGGTCGCGTAGCGCAGCGACGGGCCGACCTCGTCGACCTCCATCTCGATGACCGTGCGCTTCTCGCCCTCCTTGGTCTCGTAGGAACGAGACTTCAGGCGACCGGACACGATCACGCGGGTGCCGCGCTGCAGGGACTCGGCGACGTTCTCGGCTGCGTCGCGCCACACGGAGCAGCGCATGAACAGCGTCTCGCCGTCCTTCCACTCATTGCTCTGCCGGTCGAACGCCCGCGGCGTGGAGGCCACGGTGAAGTTCGCGACGGCAGCACCGGAGGGGGTGAAGCGCAGCTCCGGGTCCCCGGTGATGTTGCCGATGATGGTGATGACGGTGTCGCCAGCCATGAAGCAGATCCCCCTGTCGGGTGGTGGTTCAGGTGTGTGTCGTGGGCTGTCAGGCGCCGGGGCGCAGCAGCTTGGTGCGCATGACCGACTCGTTGAGGTTGAGCTGGCGGTCCAGCTCCTTGGCCGTGGCCGGCTCAGCGGTCATGTTGACGACGGCGTAGATGCCCTCGGACTTCTTCTTGATCTCGTACGCGAGACGACGACGACCCCAGATGTCGACGTTGTCCACGGTGCCGCCGTCCTTGGTGACGACGGTGAGGAACTTGTCGAGCGACGGAGCGACCGTCCGGTCGTCGAGCTCCGGGTCGAGGATGACCATGAGTTCGTACTGACGCATGCTTGTAACCCGCCTCCTTTGGTCTTTAGCGGTCACGGTCTCTCCGTGACAGGAGGGTTGCAGTGCGATCCCCCGTCAGGCACCGCTTGTGCGTATGCCGCGGGGGAACCTGACAAGGGTACCCGCAGCGGGCGACTGGACGTAATCGGTCATCCACAGCCCCGCGCTCCCCTGCAGCAACCTCTGCTGGGTCAAGCGGCACCACGGGCCGGTCAGCCGATGCGGACGATGAGATGGTCGCGGGCACCGGCGAAGGCGCCGGCGAGCTCGTCCTCGGCGGCTTCGTCCACCACCGGCTCCTCGGCGGGCTCCTCGGCGGGCTCCTCGGCGGGCTCCTCGGCGGGCTCCTCGGCCGGGCGCCCGGAGGCGGTGCGCCAGACGCGCCAGACGAGGTACAGCACGGCCGCCACGCGCAGGGCCAGGAACACGGCATACCAGGGGGCCGGCAGGCCCCGGTCGGCCTTGCTCATGCCCCCGATGTAGAGCCACACCATGGCGAAGTGCATCGCCTCGGCCCCTGCCCAGATCAGGTGGTCGCGCCAGCGCAGGCCGCACAGCGCCAGCAGGGGCAGCAGCCACAGCGACGCCTGCACCGGGAAGCTCTTGCCGGTGACCAGGGCGACGCCCACGAGCACCACAGAGACCTCCGCGACCGACGGTCGCCGGTTCGCACCGAGGGCGAGCAGGGCGCCCGCGAGCACCGCGGCGACCACACCGATGACGGCGAGGGCGGTGACCAGCCCCTCCGGGAGGGGGTGCTCGAGGAGCTGGGGGATGATCCACGGCGACCCCAGGCCCGCGCCGCCCCCGGCCCAGGCCTTGAACGGGGCCGTGATGGCGTCGGGGTTCGAGACCAGGAACGGCAGCAGCACCACGGCGGCCGCGGCGCCCGCCCCCGCGAGCGCCCGGCCCACGACCGGCAGGCGGCCGCTGCGCAGGCCCAGCAGGAGCAGCGCGAGCAGCACCAGCAGGGGGTAGGTGCGGGCGGTGGCCGCCAGGCCGAGCAGCGCGCCCGCCAGCACCGGCCAGCGCCGCGACCACGCCCACAGCCCCGCCGCCACCAGCGCGACGCCGAACACGTCGGCGGAGACCAGGGGCGCGATGACCAGCAGCGGGCTCGCCGCCACCACCACGGCGTCGGCCGCGTGCCGCGGACGCGCCGCCGCGGTGAGGTAGACCGTGGCGGCGACGAGCGCAGCCGCGAGCACCGCCCACAGCAGGAAGTACCAGCGGGTCTGCTCGAGCACACCGCCGTCGGGGACCAGTCCCCCCACCAGGGCCATGAGGCTGCCGGTCAGCACCGGGTGGTCGAGGGTGGCCGAGCCCGTCAGGTAGCCGCCGAGGCCGGCGTCGAGGTTGCCCAGCCGGTAGAGCGCCGGCAGGTCCGAGAAGCAGGCCCGCCAGAACTGGTCGGTGCCGTTCCACCCGTTGGCGACGCAGTGACCGCGCTGGGCGACCCCGAGACCGACCATCGCCGTCGAGAGCACCAGCAGGGGCGTGACGGTGGCCAGCCAGGACCGGGCCCGGGCGGAGGCATGGCGTCCCAGCGGGCCCCCGACCACCGCGAGCGCGCCGTCACCCCCCTGACCGGTCACGGCGCAGTGGTCTGGCCGCCGCCAGGGAGGATCGTTTCGCTGGGAGTCGGTTCGACGGTGGTCAGCGTCGGCTTGGGCGGCCTGTTGGTCTTCGTCGGCTTCGGCGTTTCCGTCTTGGTCGTGGGCCGGGTGGTCGTCGTCGTGGTCGTCGTGGTCGTGGTGGTGGTGGTCGAGGACGGGGTGCGCGTCGGCGTCGGGGTCGGCACCTTCTCGTCACCCACCCCGGCGCGCTCGGGGAACTCGAGCACCTTCTCGCCCTTCAGGGCGCCCTCCATGAAGTCGGTCCAGATGCGCACCGGGACGGTGCCACCGGTGAGCTCGCCCGAGGTGCCCGGGCCGAAGAGGCCGGGGACCTCGTTCATCGGCTGCGGGGTGCCGTCCTTGTCCTTGTAGATCCCCACGGCGGTGGCCAGCTGCGGGGTGAACCCGTCGAACCAGGCGGCGTAGTTGCCGCTGGTGGTGCCGGTCTTGCCGGCGGCGGGCCGGCCCAGCCTGCTGGCGAAGGTGCCCGTGCCGTCCTCGACGACCTCGGTCATGGCGTCGATGGTGTCGGCCATCACGTCCTTGTCGAAGACCGCCTTCTTGCTGACCTTCGCCTTGTAGTCGAGGTCGCCGGGGCCGCCCTTGACCGACGCGATGAGGTACGGCGTCGCCCGGACGCCGTTCGCGGCGATGGTCGCGTAGGCGTTGGCCATGTCGATGACCCGCACGTCGTCGGTGCCGAACACGTTGGCGTAGTTCTCGCCGAGCTTGGGCTGCTTGCGGGCGGCGGCCGTCTTGTCGTCGGGCAGGCCGGCCGAGATCGCCGCGGCCTTGGTCTTCTTCGGGGTCACCTCCACGTTGAGCGGGAAGTAGACCGTGTTGACCGAGTGCGCGGTCGCGAAGCGAAGGTCGATCCGGCCGAAGGTCTCGTCACTGAAGTTGACGACCTCGCCCTCGGGGTTCTCCTCGCTCTTGAACTCCTCGAAGAACTGCGGGCTCTCGCCGGGGTACTTCGTCTTGGTGCTGATCTCCTCCTGGAGGGCGGCGATCAGGGTGAACACCTTGAACGTCGAGCCGGCCTGCATGGTGGCGTCGACCGCGGCGTTGAACTGCACCTTCTGGTAGTTCTCGCCGCCGTACATCGCCTTGATCGCGCCGTTGCCCGGCTGGATCGCGACGAGACCGGCACGCAGGCCCTCGGTGCCCTTGCCCTTGGGCATCCGCTTCTCGACCGCGGCGACCGCCGCCTTCTGGTCGTTCTTGTCGATGGTCGTGACGATCTTGTAGCCGCCACGGTCGATGTCGGCGTCGGTGAGCTTGAGCTTGGTGCGCAGCTCCTTCTTCACCTCGTTGGTGAGGTAGCCGCTCGGGCCGCTGGCGCCCTGGCGTGCCTTGTACGACACGACCTTGGGGAAGCTCATCTTCGCGCGCTGCCCCTGGTCGAGCCAGCCCTCGCCGACCATGCCGTCGAGGACGTAGTCGACCCGCGACTCGGCGTTCTTCTTCTGCTCGGCGCCCAGGCCCGGGTCGTAGTACGACGGGCCGCGGATCACGGAGGCGAGCAGGGCGCCCTCGGCTGCGTTGAGCTTGGAGACGTCCTTGTTGAAGTAGGCCTTGGCGGCGGTCTGGATGCCGTAGGCGCCGCGGCCGTAGTAGATGGTGTTGAGGTAGTCCTCGAGGATCTGGTCCTTGGACTTCTGCTTGGCGATCTTGATCGAGATCAGGATCTCCTTGCCCTTGCGGCTCAGCGTCTGGTCCTGGGTCAGGAAGTAGTTCTTGACGTACTGCTGGGTGATGGTGGAGCCACCCTGGGTGGCCCCGCCGCGCAGCCCCACCCACACCGCGCGCGCGATGCCGGTCGGGGAGATGCCGGAGTTCTCGTAGAAGTTGCGGTCCTCGGCGGCGAGGTGCGCCTGCTGCACGGGCTTCGGGATCTTCGACAGCTCGACCGACTCTCGGTTGACCTCGCTGATCCGGTCGATCTCGGTCTTGCCGTCCGAGTAGTAGATGACCGAGGCCTGGGCGTCGGCCAGGTCGTTCGGCTCCGGGATGTCGGTCGACGCGTAGGCGACGAAGAAGCCGATGACGCCGAGCAGGGCGGCGCCGAGCGCGGCGAGGCCGAGGCGCTTCCCCCACAGTCGGCCGTCGAAGCCCTGCTTCTGCTGCTTGGCCTTGGACTGGCGGGCCTTGGCCTGGGCTCGCGTCTTCGGCGCCTGGGCACGCGTCTTGGGACGTGGAGTGCTCATCAAACCTTCTCGATCGACACACGGGCGGACCGTCGATGCCGACGGTCCGTCCCTCAGTATGACCATGATTTCTGGAAATGGTCATTCTGCGGGTGGACCACAGGCCCCCTGACCTGCACAATCACGCCACCGAGCGGCACGGAGCCCCGCGACGGACCCGCCACCCCAGAGCGCGATCGCGCCGTCGGGCGGCACGGGGACACCGGGTGGGTGAACGGCCATCCGGACGGGTGAGTTCCCGGATGACCCGCGCGGGCTATATCGCTCCGATATATCTGATGCTAGGTTGCACCTGACATACCTCGAGTTTGTCACTTCGAACCACCCCCCCCTGCCCTGCACGGAAGGAGACCTCATGCCCCGACGCGCCGACCTGCTGGCCTTCGCGGTGCTCGGCCTCCTCCACGAGAGCCCGATGCACGGCTACGAGCTGCGCAAGCGGCTCAACGCCGCGCTCGGCGCCTTCCGGGCCCTGTCCTACGGGACGCTCTACCCCTGCCTGCGCACCCTCCTCGAACGCGGCTGGATCACCGACGCCCCCGCGGGCACGACCCCCGGCACCGCCGGGAGCCGACGCGCGCGGATCGTCTACGAGCTCACGGCCGAGGGCAAGGAGCACTTCCAGGCGCTCGTGCGCGACTCGGGGCCGGCCGCGTGGGAGGACGACACCTTCGACGTCCACTTCGCGTTCTTCGCCCGCACCGAGGCGGAGGTGCGACTGCGCATCCTCGAGGGGCGTCGCAGCCGCCTCGAGGAGCGGCTGGCCAACATCCGCGCCGCGGCCGCCAAGAACCGCGAGCGGCTCGACGCCTACACCGCCGAGCTCCAGCGCCACGGCCTCGACTCCGCCGAGCGCGAGGTGCGCTGGCTGACCGAGCTGATCACCGCAGAGCGCAGCCAGCCGGGCCTGCGCACGCAGGACGGCCCGGCCCCCCAAGACCCGTCAAACACCCCTTGATGAGAACCAAAGGAGATTCCATGGGAACCGTGCGCGTCGCCATCGTCGGCGTCGGCAACTGCGCCAGCTCGCTGGTGCAGGGAGTCGAGTACTACAAGGACGCTGACCCGTCGGGCACCGTCCCCGGGCTCATGCACGTCCAGTTCGGCGACTACCACGTCAAGGACGTCGAGTTCGTCGCTGCGTTCGACGTCGATGACAAGAAGGTCGGCAAGGACCTCGCCGAGGCGATCAACGCCTCCGAGAACAACACCATCAAGATCGCGGACGTCCCGACCACCGGCGTCACCGTGCAGCGCGGCCACACCCTCGACGGCATCGGCAAGTACTACGCCCTGACCATCGAGGAGTCCGCGGCCGAGCCGGTCGACGTCGTCAAGGTGCTCAAGGACAACCAGGTCGACGTCCTCGTCTCCTACCTGCCGGTGGGTTCGGAGGAGGCCGACAAGTTCTACGCCCAGTGCGCCATCGACGCCGGCGTGGCCTTCGTCAACGCCCTCCCCGTGTTCATCGCCTCCGACCCGGAGTGGGCGGCGAAGTTCGAGGCCGCCGGTGTGCCGGTCATCGGTGACGACATCAAGAGCCAGGTCGGTGCCACCATCACCCACCGCGTCATGGCCAAGCTGTTCGAGGACCGCGGCGTCACGCTCGACCGCACCTACCAGCTGAACGTCGGCGGCAACATGGACTTCAAGAACATGCTCGAGCGCGAGCGCCTCGAGTCCAAGAAGGTCTCCAAGACCCAGGCCGTCACCTCGAACCTCAACGGCCCGCTGGCCGGCAAGATCGAGGACAAGAACGTCCACATCGGGCCGTCCGACTACGTCGCGTGGCTCGACGACCGCAAGTGGGCCTACGTGCGCCTCGAGGGCCGCGCGTTCGGCGACGTGCCGCTGAACCTCGAGTACAAGCTCGAGGTCTGGGACTCCCCGAACTCGGCCGGCATCATCATCGACGCCATCCGTGCGGCGAAGATCGCCAAGGACCGTGGCATCGGCGGCGCCCTGATCTCCGCCTCGTCCTACCTGATGAAGTCCCCGCCCGTGCAGCGCGAGGACACCGAGGGCCGCACCAGGCTCGAGGCCTTCATCGCCGGCACCGAGGAGCGCTGACCAGCGCCTCCCCGCACCACCCGGTATGCCGCCCGCTCACCTGAGCGGGCGGCATACCGCTTTCTGCACCCCGACTTCTGGCCACCCACTCGGCTTGGTGGCGCAATTCCACGTCCGTATGCCGTGTCAGTGGCCAGAAGTCGGAGGTGTACGGGCGGGAATGGGGTGGGCGGGGAGGTAGTTGACCGTTCCATGAAGGTGGACATCTGGTCAGACGTCGTGTGCCCGTTCTGCTACGTCGGCAAGCGCCGGCTCGAGGAGGCCCTCGCGTCGTTCGCGCACCGCGACGAGGTCGAGGTCGTGTGGCACAGCTTCCAACTCGACCCGGGCGCCACGGCCATCGCCGAGGGACGTACCGTCGACAAGCTCGCCGCGAAGTACGGCATGACGCTGGAGCAGGCCGTCGCCGCCCAGGAGTCGCTCGCCGCCAACGCGGCCATGGTCGGGCTCGAGTTCAACTGGCGGGAGACCAAGTCGGGCAACACCTTCGACGCCCACCGGCTCATCCACTTCGCCGCGAGCCAGGGCCGTGCGGACGCCATGAAGGAGCGGCTGCTGCGGGCCTTCTTCACCGAGGGCGAGCAGATCGGCGACCGCGAGGTGCTGGTGCGCCTCGCCGGTGACGCGGGTCTCGACGAGCAGCAGGCCCGCGGGGTGCTCGAGTCGGGTGCTCACGCCGAGGACGTGCGCGCCGACATCACCCAGGCCCAGGCCTACGGCATCCGCGGCGTGCCGTTCTTCGTCATCGACGGGAAGTACGGCATCTCCGGCGCGCAGCCGACCGAGCTCTTCAGCCAGGCCCTGGAGCAGGCGTGGAGCGAGGCCCACCCGCTGCAGATGGTCACCACCGAGGGCGACGCCACCTGCGAGGGCGACAGCTGCGCGGTCTGACGCGGGGCCCTACCGACTGACGCGCACCGACTCGAGCACCTTGAGCACGACGGCCTCGTCGCCGTCGGCCTCGGGCCCGCCGACCGAGCCGGTGAGGTGCACGAAGTCCTGCAAACCGTCCTCGCGCGGCAGGCCGGTGAAGAGGTGGTGCTGGCGGACGGCGATGCCGCGCGGGTCGGTCCAGGCGACATCGACCCGCACGAACGGCAGGCCGCCGAGCTCGACGTGCTGCATCTCGCCGACGGTGGCGTCCTGGCGCCCCTGCACCGCGCCCGCGAGCTCCATGAGGGCGTCGGCCGGCTGGTCGAGGCCGGGCCGGGTGCCGAGCCGCACGATGACGTTGGCGGTGAACGCCTGCTGCCCGCCGCTCTGCCTGGCAGCGAGCACAACGGCGGGCACCGACACCGGCTCCCAGTCGTCGGGGATGTCGAGGCTCACCGACGGCGGGGCCGGGAAGCGGTCGCTCGGGTAGCTCAGGGTGGTCATCTCAGGCCTTCCGTGGGAGTACGGTCCGGGGGCAGGTGGTCACGCGGCTCACCACGGCGGGTCGAAGCCGAGGTCGATCTCGATACCGCCGCCGATGCCGAGGGTGGCGCCGATGTCGACCGAGACGCCCACGCGGTCGGCGGAGAACTCGCCGTCAGCCTCGGCGTGGGCCCCGAGTCCGTAGGAGATCTCGCCACCGACGCCGGCGTCGACCGGGCCGAAGTCCTGGTTGATGTTGGCCTCCGCCTTGCCGCCGACGAAGGCGTCGAAGCCGGCGTTGGCCCTCACCCCGTCCAGGCCCAGCGAGAGCCCGGCCTTGGCGTTCGCCTCGCCGCCGACGTAGGCGGAGCCGCTCGCGCTTGTGCCGTGCGTGTTGGACCAGGCGCCACTGGTCTTGGCGAGGTAGCCCCCAGCCGTCAGCGCCCCGGCCGTGGTCAGGCCGTCACGGTCGATCGACCAGGTGCCCTCGGACTTGCCCTCGGTGGAGAGCAGGTCGACCGTGGCGTGGGTGCCGTTCTCGTCGCCCCAGGTCGTGTCGTAGACCGAGGCGTCCCACAGCTCCTTCTCGACGCCGCCGAGCTCCAGGCTCACGTCGACGCGCGGGTCGGCCTTGTGCTGGGGGTTGTTGTCGACCCACTCCTTCTCCCAGGTCTTGTTCCATCCCGTCGGGTCCTGGGGAGGAGAGTCCGGGTCGCGGAGGTCGGGCGTGCCGTCGCCGTCGGTGTCGACCTCTTCGCCCGTCGTGTCGTCGTAGCCGTCGCCGTCGGCGTCCCTGGGCACGTCGGCGTCGACGTTGACGGTGGGGTGGTCCGGGTCCCGCGAGTCGGGAGTGCCGTCGTTGTCGTCGTCGGTGTCGCGCGTGTCGGGCGTGCCGTCGCCGTCACGGTCGCGGTCGCGCCGGTTCGGGATGCCGTCGCCGTCGGAGTCGCCGTTGCCACCGACGCCGGAGGCCCGCTCCTGCTCCTCGGCCTGCTGGCGGAGCCGGCGCACGAGGGTCTCGAGGTCGCTCGCCTGGTCGTCGAGCGTCTGGCGCAGCACCGGCCACCGCCGGGCGAAGGTCTGGGCGTCCTCGCCCTGCCAGGCCTCGCGCAGCTGGCGCGCGGCGTCGTCGGCCCGGGTCGACACCCCGGCCAGGTCGCGCTGGGCGGCGGCGAGCCGGTCGGCGATGCTGCGGACGCGGCCCAGGTCCATGCCGTGCGTGTAGCGCTCTGCCATGGCTCCTCCCCCTTGTGTTCAGGCCGTCTGGCGGTGGTTGTGGTGGCGGTGCCGCCCTGCCGGGCACGGCCTTCGTGGCGCGTGCCCGGCCGGCGTGGCCTCAGGCCTTGGATGCCTGGCGCTGCTCCTGGACGTCCTTGCGGGCGGCCTTCTCCATGCGGTCGAGTGACTGCACCGCGTTCTCGATCTGGCTCGAGTGCTTGGGCCACTGGGCCTGGAACGCCGAGGCGTCCGGGCCGCCCCAGTTCGAGCCGAGCTTGCGCACGGCGGCGTCGGCCTTGCTCTGCACCTCGGTGAGGTTCTGCCGAGCCTTGGCGAGGCGGGTGAGGATGTCCTCGACCCGCGCGACGTCCATGCCGTGGGTGAACTGGGTGCTGCCTCCGGCGTTGCCCTCTGCTGTCGCCATGGTCTTCTCCTTGCGCTGCTGAAGTACGGGTGTGGGTGGTGGAGCCGACCCGGTGCGGGCCGGCGCTCCGGGTCAGTGGCCCGAGGCCGCTTCCTGCTGCTTGATGTTCTGGCGCACGTCCTGCACGACCTTCTGCAGCTGCGAGTGCACCTTGGTCAGCTCGGGCTTGTGCGTGCCCTCCCACTGCGAGGCGAACTGCTTGGAGTCCGGCCCCCACCAGTGCTGCTTCAGCTCCTCGACCAGGCTGTCGACGTTGGCCCTGATCGTCTTGATCTTCTGCGCCTGGTTCTCCAGGACCTCGGCCTGCGCGCGGCAGACCGGCGGGTTCAATCCAGCCATCGGTTCCCCTCGTTCCTTCCCTGCGAGGCGCCTGTGTGCCTCGGTGTCCTTGATGTGGTCAAACCTAGGGGCGGCTCTCCGTGACAACAATGGGGAGCACTCCCCACCCCGCTACCCCGTGTGCTGCGGCACGCGGGTTCCGTCGAGGTCGCCTGCGATTCCGTTGCGTCCCAACGGAATCGGCAGGGCGATCTGGACGAGCTCTGGCGTTCCGCGAGTGACGAGGTAGCCCCGTCCCTCCAGCACCTGGTCGCCGCTGACCCCTCGGTAGTCGACCGAGAACGCCTGCGAGTCGTCGCCGTTGGGCTGGAGCGAGATGCCCGAGCGCCCGCCCCGGAACCCGCCGGCCAGGCCGTAGCTGGAGTTGAAGAACGACGAGTCCGCCTCGGCGATGACGACCTGCTCGGCCCCGAGCATCTCGCGCACGAGGTCGGCGATCGCGTCCTCGCAGCCGCTGTTGTCGAGGTCCTGGGCCCGCTCGACGACGACGAGCATCGAGGCACCGTCGTCGCCGGCGTCGACCACCTGGGCCCGCAGCCGCTCGGCGGCGCTCTCGCAGGCGTCGGCCCCGACCGCGACACCGGCCCACAGGCCCTCGGCCCGGGTCAGCGCGGACTTGCGCGGGCTGAACAGCCACGCCTGCAGGCCGGGGCGCGCCCGCCGGGCCGCCTGCACCATCGTCAGCACGGTGGTGGTCCGCCCGCTGCCGGAGGGACCGAGCACCATGTGCGGGCCCCTCAGCACGTAGCCGACCGGCCGCAGCGTCGTCGAGGAGAGCCCCACGACGGCGCGGCCCTCGGCGTCGAGCGCCGGCAGCTCGGCGAGCTCGACGCGCTCCGGCAGCGACCGGATCGGCGCTGCCTCCGACCCACCGGCCCGGCGCACGGCCTCGCCGAAGGCCTTGATGGCGCGGGCCTGGGCGGTGCTCTCGGCGGAACCGCCCAGCACGGCGACCTGCACCTCCCGCCCGTGCACGATCGCCCGGCCGGGTGGCGAGGCGAGCGAGAGCACGTCGGAGGGCACGTCGAGGCTGAGGTAGTCGTCGACCGAGGCCATGCGCAGCACGACGCGCTGCTGGACGGCCGAGGAGAGGGTGCCCCACATGCCGCTGCGCTGGTCGACCGTCACGACGAGGTGCACGCCGACCGGCCGGCCGTCGGCCGCGATCGAGGTCAGCTCGTCGACCCACTTCTGGCCGGGGCCGTTGTCGTAGGCCTGCGCGAAGGCGGCCAGTCCGTCGACCAGCACGAGGATGCGCGGCTCGTCCTGGGCCCCCGAGAGCTGGCGGTACTCGGTGATGGTGGCCGCGCTCATCTGCGAGTAGCGCACCGCGCGTTCGTCGATGGTCTCGCGCAGCATGGTCAGCAGCCGCACCAGGCGCTCGTGGTCGCCGCCGTAGATGACGCTGCCGACGTGCGGCAGGCCCTCGAGCATGGCCAGGCCCCGGTTGCCGAAGTCGAGCCCGTAGACGTGACAGGGCCCGCCGCGCACCGTGAAGCCGGCCGCCACGGCGATCGAGCGGAGGAACGCGCTCTTGCCCGAGCCGCTGGCGCCGTAGACGGCGAGGTTGCCCTCGACGTCGGGGCGGAAGGCGATGACCGGCTGCGACTGGCTCTCCGGCTCGTCGCTGACGCCGAAGACGAACTCGTCGTCGCGGCGCGCGGTGGGCAGGGCGGCCAGGTCGTAGACCGGCGCGAGCTCCGGCAGCCACGGCTTGCGGGGCGCAGGGATCTGGGCCTCCTGCGACGCCGTGCCGATCTGCGTGACGATCCGCTGGATGTCGGTGGGGCCGAGGTCCGCGGCCGCGGCGCCGTGCTCCTCGGCGACCGGGCGCTCCCACGGGACGCCGGAGCCGAAACCGAGCGTCTCGACGGTCACCTCGGCCCGGGGCGGCTCGTCGGAGGTCCACCCGCCGGCATACCCGGTCTGGAACGGCGTGAGCCGTCCCGGGCCCGACTTGGACACCGCGCGCCCCGGCAGGGCCGGGTCGAAGTAGGCCGCGGCGGTGGTGCCGAGCACGTCCTCGCTGTCGGCCTCGTCGGCCATCCGCAGGGCGAGCCGCAGGTTGGTGTTGGCGCGCAGGTTGTCCTTGATGACGCCGGCCGGGCGCTGGGTCGCGAGGATGAGGTGCAGGCCCAGCGAGCGCCCGCGCTGGGCGACGTTGACCACGCCGTCGACGAACTCGGGCACCTCCTGCACGAGGGCGGCGAACTCGTCGACCACGATGACCAGGCTCGGCGGGGCGGCCACCTCGCCACGTCGCTCGAGCTCGACGAGGTCCTTGGCCTTGTGCTGGGCGAGGATGTGCTCGCGGTGGCGGAGCTCGGCCGACAGCGAGGCGAGCGCCCGGCGCACCAGGTGGGGCGAGAGGTCGGTGACCAGGCCCACCGTGTGGGGCAGGTTGACGCAGTCGCGGAAGGCCGAGCCGCCCTTGTAGTCGACGAGCAGGAAGGTCAGCCGCTGGGGCGAGTGGGCCGCGGCCATGCCGAGGATCCACGCCTGCAGCAGCTCGGACTTGCCCGCACCGGTGGTGCCGCCGACGAGGGCGTGCGGGCCGTCGGCACGCAGGTCGATGGAGAAGGTGCCCTGGGTGGACTGCCCGACGACGGCGCGCAGGTTGCCGGCCTTGGCGCGCGCGTCCGCGGGCGCGGCATACGGGCCGGTGAGGATCGAGCGGCTCTCGCCCCAGCGCTCGATGACGGCGCCGGGAGCCTCGGCCAGCTCGGGGCCGACCAGGCTGAGGAAGGAGACCGAGCGCGGCAGGTCGCTGTCGTCGTCGACCGGCACGCCGGAGTCGACCACGGGGGCCATGAGCCGGGCGGCGCGCTCGACGTCGGCGGCGGCCACGGTGTCGGTGGTGACCGGGGTGCGCACGACCGCCTCGCCGACGAAGCCGACGGTGTCGGTGCTGCCGTCGGCCGAGGTCTCGACGAAGGTGCGGCAGGCGGCGGGCAGCAGCGGCGTGGTGGGCGCGACCCACACGACGACGACGCCGTGACGCCAGCCGTTCTCGGCGAGCTGCACGAGCCGGCTGCGCTCGACCGGTGCGTCGTCCTCCACCAGCACGACGACCGCGGGCCGGTCTGCGGGCAGGGCCGGCGGGGTGAAGCCCTGCGGGTCCTCGACGGGAGCGGGCGCGGGTGCCGCGCCGTCGTCACCGTCGGCTGCGACGAGCTCCTCGAGCTCGGTCAGCAGCCCGGCGCAGGCGGGTCCGCTGCTCGCGAGGTGGCGCGGGCCGAGCGGGCTGTGCGGCGACGCCGTGTGGGGCACCCACTTGAGCCAGTCCCAGTCGCGTGCGGTGGCGGGTGAGGCGAAGGCGGCCACGACCACGTCGGCCGGGGAGTGCAGGCCGACCACCTGGGCGAGCAGCGCCCGGGCCGCCTCGAGCGACCGGGCCCGGGGACCCGCGACCCCGAGCGCACCGGTGTGCAGCGGCAGCCCGGCCACGGGCACGTCCGACACGGCACCGAGCCCCTCGACGGCCTGGGAGGTCTCGAGCCACGCCTCTGCGCGGGCGCGGCCGAGCTGCGGCAGCTCCATGGGGTTGCGGCTGGGCAGGGTGCCCAGGCCGAGGCGCAGCTCGAGGAACCCGGGGTCGGCGCGCCGGCGGGTCCACAGCAGCGGGCTGCGCTCCACGACGGCCTCGACCGCCTCGGCGGCCGCCGGGTGCTCCGCCTGCCGCCCGGCGACCTCGCGCTCCTGCTCCTCGCGCAGCGCGCCGACCATCGCGTCGAGGTCCTCGCGGAAGTGCGTCATCGCCTCCGCGTAGTCCTGCCTGGCGTGCCGCCGGGACTCCACGAAGTGGGCGAAGATCATGATCGGGCTGAGCAGCACGAACAGCAGGAAGAACAGGTTCTGCAGCGCCACCGCGAGCACCACGCCGAACAGGGCGGGCGCGAAGGCGCTCAGCCACGGGATCCGCTCAGGCTTGGGCCTCTCCGGCAGCTCCGGGATCGGCCACTGCCGGCCGCGGTAGAGCGGGGCGATGCGCGGCGAGCGCGAGAAGGGCATCGACACCCCGCGTGCGGCGACGACCCCGGTGGCGCCGGCGAGCATGCGCAGCTCGATCTCGGTCTCGCCCAGCCGGAAGCGGTCGCCGGTGCGCAGCACGGCGCGGTCGACCTGGTCGCCGCCGATGACCACGCCGTTGGAGGAGCCGAGGTCGACGACCTCGGCGACGTCGGTGACGAGCAGCTTGGCGTGCCGGCGCGACACCGACGGGTCGGCCACGCGCACCTCGCAGCCGCGCCCGCGGCCGATGTATGCCGTTCCCGGCGCCAGCGGGACCTCGCGCCCCTGGTCGGGGCCGGCGGTGACGACCGCCGTGGCGACGGCGCGGGCACCGTCGGCATACCCGTCGCGGGCCCGGCTGACCGCGACGTGGACGCCGGACCGCAGGCCGCTCTCGGCGAGGGTGGCACGGTGGTCGAGGGCGCGGTAGTCCTCGTCGACGAGGGCGAGGGTGAACTGCCCGGTCGCGTCCTGCGCCGGCGCGCCGCCGCGGGACGGGTCAGCCACCACGAGGTACTCGGCGAGCTGGCCGATCGTCGTGGTGGCGTCGACCGTGGCGACGAGGTCGGTGTCGACCTCGCCGGCGGAGCGGAGCGTGAACTTCAGCTTCACGAGGCGGTGGCCCTTCGGGTCGGCCGCGGACGGCGGGTCGGGCTGCTGGGGGTCGGGCTGCTGGGGGTCGAGCCGGTGCGGCGGGTGCCGTGGGCCGGCCCACGGGCGAAGAGCGGCCGCAG
Organism: Knoellia sp. 3-2P3; assembly: GCF_029223115.1. NCBI lineage: Bacteria > Bacillati > Actinomycetota > Actinomycetes > Micrococcales > Intrasporangiaceae > Knoellia > Knoellia sp. 3-2P3. Next base: position 651,611 of record NZ_JARGZE010000001.1, on the reverse strand, counting down.
GTCGAGGTCGGCCTGCAGCCGTCGCCGGCGGCTGGCCGCGGAGCGCAGCTGGCCGCGGGCGGCGTTGGTCAGCTGCCAGTAGGCGTGCGCCTCCTCGGGACCGGGGTCGTCCGGGCCGAAGACGTGCGCGTTGGCCGCCGATGCCAGGGCGTGGGTGTCGGCACGGCCCCCGAGTGCCGCGGCCTGCTCGAGTCGGGTGGCGCGCCCCGGCAGGGGGTGCCCGTAGGAGCGGGCGGTGGCCATGAGGTCGTTCCAGGCCCACGCGATGCGGGCCGTCGCCGGGCCCCGGGTGGCGTGGCGACGGCGCCGCCAGGCCTTCAGCCCGCGGATCGCGCCGTAGAGGGCGAGGAGGGTCAGCGCCGGCAGCACCACCCAGAAGATGAGGAGGCGCAGCCACCACGGCCAGGACGCAGGATCGAGGAGCTTCTTCGGCGGCTTCTTGAGGTTGACGGCGTTCTGCGCCTGGTCCGGTCCCTGCAGCACGCTCGGCGGGTTCACCCCGGCCGGAGGTGGCACCTGGGCGCCGACCCTCTGCTGCTCGGTCTTGGACTGCAACTGATTGGGCTTCTGGTTCCGGTCGGGCAGGAACGTCCTGGACAGCAACGGGATCCACTGCCCGGTCTGGTTCTGCACCTCGACCCACGCGTGCACGTCGCGGCCGCGGACGACGCCCCCCTCGGGCAGCTCGGCACCCATGACGACCCGGGTCGGGATGGACAGCCGGTTGGCTGCCAGCGCGAGCGTGGCGGCGTACTGCTCGTCGTTGCCGGCCAGCTGGGTGGCGCCGACGAACCGGGTGAGCCGACCGCGTGAGTGGCCTGCGAGGTAGTAGCTCTCGACCGAGTTCTTGGCGCCGCCATCGGTGTAGGCACCGTCTGACCGCATCGCCGCGGCGATCGCCCTGAACTGCGCCCACGGGCCGTCCGCGTTCCCCGTCCAGCCGTCGATGCGGGTGTCGAGGAAGCCGAGCTCCTGGTTCTGGACGAGGTCGCCCGAGGCTGGGGTGAGGTTGTCGGGCAGCTTGTCGGCGGCCACCTGGGTCGGCAGCAGCACCTGCATCGTGTATCGGTCACCGGCGCGCAGCCGGTCCGGGACGATGGCGGTGCTCGTGTCGATGTTGAGCCACAACCGGGAGGAGAGCAGCTCGCGACGGGTGCCGCCGAACTGCACGCCGGTCACCTGGCCGATGGTGGGGAGCCACACGTCGGTGTACCCGCCCTCGGGCACGGTCACCTGCACCGTGGCGGGCTTCCCCTCGCCGCGGGCCGCGACCCGTGAGCCCACCTGCTGGAAGGCGGTGCCGGGGTCGGCAGAGTTCTCGCTCGCCCGCTCGCCGGCTCCCCAGACGGTGCCGTCGTAGGCGTCGAGCGTGGCGAACCGCAGCGGCGTCCCGGCCGGCGCACCCTTCACGGTCAGCAGCGGGCGGTCCCACAACGCGGCGTCGTTCGGCTCGGTGTACTTACGGTAACCGGCCAGCGGGCTGGCGAACTGGGCGATGTCGAACGGCGGCACCACCTCGGTGCGGGCCACCCGCCGCAGCTCGGACTCGGTGCCGGGCAGCGCGGGCCCGGCGACCAGCCCGACCACGCCAGCCAGGACCAGCAGCCCGGTGCCGATCCCCACGCGGGCTCCGCGACCGGCGCCGTTGTGCAGCGGGGCCCGGGTGCGGGTGCTCTGCACGACGAGCCAGCCGATGAGGCCGAGAGCGAAGGCGGCGCCCTGCGCGATGAGGGACGCCGGCTCGAGGGTGCCGAGCACGATGACCAGGCCGAGCACCACGAGCGGTGCCAGCACCACGGCATACGGCCGACTGGAGCGGCGGGCGACGCCGTAGGTGACCGCCGCGCCGATCAGGCCGACGAGGAGCGGGATCGCGAGCAGGTCCACCGTGGAGTCGACCGGGGGAAGCAGGGTCAGCAGCCGCTTCCAACCGTGGACCGCCGTGCTCGCGAGGTCGCGGAGCGTGCGGCCCGTGGGGAAGACACCCAGCGCCAGGTGCTCGCGCAGGGCGAGCGGGCCGCCGAAGACGAAGTACCCGACGGCCAGGCCGACGAGCGTGACCACCGCCGGCAGCTTGTATGCCGTGACGACGTGGGTGACGAGCAGGCCGAGCATGACGCCGCCGATGGCTGCGACGACCCATTCCCAGCCGAAGAAGACGGTGCGGAACCCGACCAGGCCGAGCCCGACGAGGAGCACGGTGAACGCGATGTCGACCAGGTCGTCGCGGGTCGGCAGCAGCGCCACACGGTGCTCGGCCACGCGGTCGGCTCGAGTGCGCTCCTGGGGCAGCATCGAGGCGCGCGGTGCCTGCAGCGGGTTTGCGGTCATGCCGCCATCACTCCCGCCAGCACCGCGCGCAGGTCGGTGAGTCCGTGGATGTTCATCAAGATGATGCCCCCGACGTTCTTGACCCCGATCCGTTCCCGGTCGTCGATGGTGAGCGCCACCTTGAGGACCTCGCTCTCGAACCTGCCCAGCGCCCGCTGCACCTCGAGGAAGGGGGTGCTGGTGCCGGTCACGAGGACAGCCATCGACGTGTCCGGCGCAAGCGCGAGACCATCTCCGGCGAGGGCGTAGATGTCGCTGGGGCCGAGCTCGACCCGGGCGAGCTCGTCGAGCGCCAGGGATGCGCTGGTGCGTGACGCGCTGGCACCACGGCTCAGCACGGTGAAGTCCTGCTCGTCCAGGTGTGCCCGGATCGCGAGCGACGCGGCGACCGAGATGGCGGTCTCGGCGTCGACCTCGCCGCCGCGGTACTTCGCGGGGTCGGCGTCCACGAGCATGGTCAGGTGGGACCGGCGCGTGTCGAGGAACTGCCGCACCAGCAGCCGGCCTGCCTTCGCGGAGGACCGCCAGTGGATGTAGCGGCGGTCGTCACCTGGCTGGTACTCACGCAGCGCGTGGAACGCGAGGTCCGACATCGACATCTCCTGCGTGGTCTCGCCCTCGAGGTCACGCAGGAGCCCGGACCCCAGGCTCTCCAGGGAGATCGTCCGCGGGTGGACGTAGAGCTCGGTCACGTCGGTCCACCGCAACGTCCGGCGGACCAGGCCGAGCGGGTCGCCCTGCACGGTCGACGCGGGGCCCACGGGGATGACCCCGCGGCGCTCGGTCGGCACCACGAACAGCTCCTCGTGCGCCTTGCCGGAGCCCAGGGCCGGCAGCGTGAACCGTGCGGCGGTCACCCCCACCGGCAGCTCGACGAGCAGCGGCAGCATGCCGCGGCGCGACTCGTTGGTGACCGCGATCCGGCCTGAGGCGGGCTCTCCCACGGTGACCCGCAACGGGTCCACCTCGGTGTCGACCCGCACGCGGGTCCGCCCGACCGCGAGCAGGACGCAGAGGACGAGCAGGGCGATCGCGGCGAGCCCGATCATCGCCCATTCGTCCCAGTCGGCGACTGCGGCGACGACCCAGCAGAGCAGGCCGAGCGCCAGCACGCTCCACCCCAGTGGCGATACCCACCTTAGGAACTCCGCCACCGGCTGCCACACCGGGCGAGTTGCCTCACGCAGCGGTCCCGTGCGCTCGGCCACCGCACCGCCGACACGCTCCCCCGCCTGGGTCACCACGACTGGGAGCTTCGGCGACGTGACCGTGATGGTCGGGAGGCTGGGGAGGCGGCGCGGGCGGGTGGCGCTGCTGCCCCCTGAACCCGGCGACGCGGCAGCATCCGGTGGCGGGTTCAGGGGGGACGCCGCGGGCGCGCCGGCACGCCGGGGGCCCCGACCCCTCTTGAGGTCGGCGCGCCGGGTGGTGTGCTCCGCCGGCTGCCCGGCGTCGGACGCGTCCTGCTGGCTCATGCTCAGGCGACTCGCTCCGCGGGCGGTGCGACCTCGGCGAGGATCTGGGTGATCACCTGGTCGACCGTGATGTTGGCGAACTGCGCCTCGGCGGTGAGCAGCAGCCGGTGGCAGAGCACGGGGTGGGCCAGCAGCTTGATGTCGTCGGGGATGACGTGGGTGCGACCCTGGCTGGCAGCCCACGTCTTGGCGCAACGCACGAAGGCGAGACAGCCTCGGACGGACAGGCCGAGCTTGATGCTCACGTGACGCCGCGACTCCTCGGCGATCCGCGAGACGTAGGCGAGGATCGCCGGGTCGACGTGGACCTCGTCGGCAAGCTTGGCCATCTCGACCACGACGTTGCTCGTGACGACGGCCTCGAGTGCCTTGGTGCGGTCGCGCGTCTTGGCGTCCGCGAGGACGGCGACCGTCGCCTCGTGGTCGGGGTAGCCGAGGCTGGTCTTCATGAGGAACCGGTCGAGCTGAGCCTCGGGAAGCCGGTAGGTCCCGGCCTGCTCGATCGGGTTCTGGGTCGCGATGACCATGAACGGCTCACCCACGGGGTGCGGGGTGCCGTCGACGGTGACCCGGCCTTCCTCCATCACCTCGAGCAGGGCGGACTGGGTCTTTGGCGAGGCCCGGTTGATCTCGTCGGCCAGCACGATGTTGGCGAAGATCGGGCCCGGGTGGAAGTCGAAGGTCTGCTTGCTCGGGTCGAAGATCGTCACGCCGGTGACGTCGCTGGGCAGCAGGTCCGGCGTGAACTGGATGCGGCTGTTGGCGCCCTGCACCGTGCTCGCCATGGCGCGCGCCAGCTGGGTCTTGCCCGTTCCCGGGAAGTCCTCGAGCAGCAGGTGCCCCTCGGACAGCATGCAGGTGAGCGCCAGGCGGATCACGTGATGCTTGCCGAGGACGGCGCGGTCGCAGTTGTCCACCATCTGGGTGAAGGCCTGCGCGAACCACTGGGCCTGGTCGTTGGTGACGGTCATGTCTGTCGCTTTCCGTTGTCGTGCTTGACGATTCGTGAGTGGCCCGAGCGCTACCAGGGTGCGGAGTCGGAGGCGGGGCCCACCGTGACCGTGACCGTGCCACCGTTCTTGTTGAACAGGCAGGACCCGTACCACGTGTAGCCGTTGCCGCTGCCGTTGGTCCGGAGCTTCTCGCTTGAGGTGAACGTGCCGTTCTTGGTGTGCGAGCACACGACCGAGTAGGAGCGGTTCGGCGGGTAGTTGGCGATCCTGAGTCCGACCTTCTCGCACGAGATGCGACACGAGTCGGTGCCGCCGGGGTCGCTGCCGTAGCCGTCCTGGAACACGGTCAGGGTCGGCTTCGGGTCCGGGATGGACTCCCTCGCCGGCCCGGCGATGGGGCTGGTCCACCAGTTCGGCGAGCCTGCGTCACCGCTGCGCCGGTTGGCGATCGTGCGCACTCGCAGCCCGTAGGTGTTGCCGGCGCTGCCGTTGATGCTGTGGGACTCCTTGGCCCCACCGAAGCTCTGCCAGCCACCGCCGTTGATCGAGATCTGGACCGTCTCGATGTTGCGACCGTCGGTGCGGTTGTTCCAGGTCCACGTGATGTCGTTGCCGTTGCGGCTCGAGGACAAGTTGCCCGGCGCGGGCGTCGCGTGGTACGTCCGATACTGGTTGCTGTCGGCGGACCAGTTCGACCAGTTCCGGCCGTTGTAGGCCCGGACCTGGACATTGTGGTCGATGGCGGTGCCGACATCGAGGATCGTGAACTGCTTGGTCGAGCCCTCGGCACAACCGCACGACACGTTGCCGGTGCTCCCGGCCGTGCGCCACTGCAGCTGGGTGAAGCCGGTGGACCGTGAGTCGCCCACCGACACCCGCACGACGACGTCGCCGTTGGGTTGCGGCGTGGTGGCGCTCGGGCGCCCCGGCACCTCGGGGATGCCCACCGACGAGAAGGCCGTCGGGTTGGACTGGGGTCCTTCCTTGTTCGCCCCGTTCGTGGCGGTCACGACGTACCGGTAGCTCGACCCGTCGTAGACCGTCGTGTGACCCAGGGTGCGCGTGTCCGGTGACGTCGCCCCGATCGACCGCCAGGCCCCGCCGTTCCTGCTCTCGTAGACCGTGTAGTGGGTCAGCGGTGGACCGTTGGGGCGGACCGCCTGCCACGAGATGGTCAGGCGCGACGAGCCGTCGGCAGGCCCGTCGCCGGCGTTGGTGACGGTGGGAGCAGGAACGGCAGGAGGGGTGCCGGCCGACTGCATCTTCACGGCGCTGCCGAACGGGCCCCAGCCCAGCTTGTTCTTGGCCCGCACCTGCACGCTCTGCTGGTGGTCGTTGACCATCCCCGAGATCGCCGCCTGGAGGGTGGGGGCCGCGACCTCCTGGCTGCGCGCCGAGCCGGACGTGGTGTCGGTGACCCTCACCTGGTAGGTCGTGACGTCGCTGCCCTTCTTCTCCGGGGCGGTCCAGGCAACCGTCAGCGAGCCGTCACCGCGGCCGGCCATGCGCACCCCGTTGACCGGGTTGGGCAGGCTGTCCGGGACGACCGCCCCACTGGGGCCGCCCTCCTTGCTCGCGCCGATCGCGTTCACGGCCGTGACGGTGAAGGTGTACGACTCGCCGTTGTCGAGGCCCTGGATGGTGCACGGCGACGCGGTGCAGCTCTGTTTCGTCCCGCCCGGACCGTGGGTGGTCACCACGTAGTGGGTGATGGGGCTTCCGCCGTCGACGGCCGGGGGCGCCCAGCGCACGCGGGCGAACCCACCACTCACCCGGTCCGCCTCGGCGGCGACGCCCGTGGGTGGGTCGGGTATGCCGAGGATGGTCACCGTGCCGCGACCGGTGGCGCTGCGCCCGGGCGGTCCGTCGGTGGCGGCCACCGTGACGGTGGCGTTGCCGCGTGCCTCTGGGGCGGCACGGACCGTCAGGGTGCAGCCGGAGAACGACGTGCTCAACCCCGACCCCGACGACGGTGCTGCGGACGAGATCGCACAGCCCGGGCTCTCCAATGGCGAGTCGAGGTAGCCGCGCAGGTCGACAGTCGCCGACGAACCGGCCTCGAGCCCGGTCACGGTGAAGGGTCGCAACCGAGGTGGTCCGAGGGTCGGGAGCGGGTTGCCGTTCGCGTCCACGGCACCGCCGTCGATACCGAGGACGGACACCGCGATGAGCGATTCGGGGCCTCCTCGCGCCTTGACGGCCAGGCGGCCGTCAATGCTGCTCGGCGCGCGGTCGTCCGCCTCGAGCTCGACCGTCCGGTCACCCGTGCCGGACCGGGTCAGGCTGACGCCCTTGGACGCGGTCTTCCACGAGCTCTCGAAGACGACGTCGTCGAGGTTCATCCCGACGGGGACCCAGGCGTGGCACAGGGTGGGGATGTCGAGACTGCGCGCCAGCCCACCGGCATTCAGGCGGACCGAGTAGTTGGGACACCGCAGCAACGGGATCTTCGGCCCGACCTGCACCGGGATGGAGACGTAGGTGGTCTTGAAGTCGGTCTGCTCGACCGTCTCCTGGTCGCTCACCTCGAGCATGACCGAGCCCGGCCCGACGTAACCGCCCGACGAGGTGAGGGTGAGGCCGGAGCGGCCGTCTGCCTCGGCCCTGAGCCGGTCGGCCGGGGAGGCACTGACGTTGTCACCGGTGGTGATGCTCACGACCCGGGCGCGCGGAGACTTGACGTAGTCGGCCAGGTCGACCTTCTTGGTCGCGTCCTTGTCCATCTCGATCAGGGCACCGGAGACGACGAACGGGAGACCGGACTCGCCGGTCGGCACGTAGATCAGCGCCATCCCGGTGAGGCCGTCCTCGTCGGTGATGACGTAGGGAACGGTGTACGGGTAGGGCTTCACCGTGACCTGCACCTTGGTGCCGTCCTCGACGATGGTGCCGTCGGGCGAGAGCACGGCCGAGACCTTGAGCGACTCGCGGGACCCGTCGACGTCGCGGTCGTTGGCCAGGACGTCGACGACCGTGCTGGACTCGCCCTCCTTGGGCTTGGCCGTGTCGTCCACAGCGATCGGCGGGTTCTTCGCGGAGGGGTCCGGGATGACCGTGATGGTGGACTTGGACGGGTCGAACAGTCCGTTCGAGATCCCGTAGTTGATCACCTGCACGCCGGCCTTGGCGTCGGGGACCTTGGTGCGGAAGTAGGTGTTGGCCTCGTCCACCTTCCACTTGGACAGCTCGGCCTCGGGGTTGTGCGGCGCCTTGTAGAGCAGCTCGACGCTGTCGCCGCGGGCGATGAGGTCGTTCTGGGTGGCGTCGACGGTGACGGACTTGCCAGGCTTGGCCCGCACCTCGTCCTCGACGGCCACCGGTGGCTGTGGGTCGCCCGGCTGCACCACGCCGATCCGCACGAAGCCGGTACTCGTGGACCCGAACCGGTCGCGGACGACGTAGTTGAGGACCTCGGTCCCGGCCGCGGTCGGGTACGCCTCGTACTTGATGGTCGACGGGCCGAAGCCGGTGACCCGGCCGTACTTGAGGTCGACGGCGCCACCCTCGACACCCGCGAGCCCGTCCACCGTCACGCTGTCGCCGTCCGGGTCAACGCCGGAGCTCGGGACCGTGATCGTGAGCGGGTCTCCCGCCACGACACTGGTGGAGAAGCTGCGAGCGACGGGCGGCTGGTTCGGCGTGGCCTGGGTCGGCAACGGCATGACCATGATGCTGACCCGGCCCGTGGTCGCCTTCTCCTTGGCGCCGATCGGGTACACGGCATACTCCACCGTGACCGGCTCAGCGGTGGCCGGATTCCGGTTCTTCGGCACGAACCGCACGACGTTGCCCGAGGCGAACGCCGAGCCGGCGCCGGTGAGCACCTTGACGCTGGCCGGGTCGAGGACGAGGGGTATGCCGTCGGCCATGCTGTCGTTGTCCATCACCGGGATGGTCACCGAGTCCTGTGCGCGCACCACGGCGACGTCGTCCTGCACCACCGGGGTGGACCGGTCGTCGGCGGGGAGCTGGGTGACCGCGACCTCGCCGGTGGTCGTCTTGGCGCCGTCGCTGATCGTGTAGCTCACCGTGCCGGTGCGTGGCTTCCCACCGGTCGCGGCCGGGTCGAGAGCCTCGATCCGGACCCATCGGCCCTGGTAGATGGACGGTCGCAGCCAGCCGTTCTCCGACGACACGGTGACGGATCGCGTCACCAGCACGTCGGCGCGCGGACTGTAGTCGTTGGCCAGCACGTCGGTCAGCACCGGCGTCTGGTCGCGCAGCGTTGCCGAGTCAGGGACCGCGACCGGCGGGGCGTTCGGGTCGGGATCGGCGATGAGGTCGATGCGGATCCGGCCGGCGTCGATGCCGCCGCCGACCTGGGCGCCGTAGCTGAGCTCAAAGGTGCCCGCGGACGAGCCGGTCACCGTCACGACGCCGGTGTCGAGGTTGGTGTCGACGGCCAGCGCGCTGGAGGACTGGAGCTCGCGGGAGAGCCGCAGCCTGGCATCCGGCTCGGTGGGGTCGGCGCCGGGGACGTCGTTGCCGAGCGGCTCGAGCTGGAGTGGCTTGCCGACCACGCCACGGACCACGTCGGGTTGGCTCTGGGGCTTGACGAGAGGCTCGTCGGGGTCGAGGACCTTGACCGACACCGTGCCCTTGCTGCTGTCACGGCCGTCCCCCACGGCATACTCCACGCCCTGGGTTCCAGCCTTGATCGGAGCGAGCACGTTCAGCCGGCCCAGGCCGTCCACGGACGAACCGGCGGCCGACGCCTGCAGGGTGAGCGGGTCGCTCTCCGGGTCGCGCCAGTCCCCGATGACCTGCACCGGGAGCACCTTGCCCGCGTTGACGGGGTACACCTTCCGCGACAGGTTGGCCGTCCCCGGACGCAGCACCGGCGGGCTGTTCACCTCGTCGCCGACGAGCGTCACGGTCACCCGGCCCTCGTCCTTCTGCGGCGACTTGCCGTTGTTGATCTTGTAGGTGAAGGAGAACGACCGCCGCTCCGGGTTGCCTGGGACGGAGACGTCGATGCTCTGCCCGTCTGCGGCGACGCTCGCGGTCACGCCCGTCACGTCCACCCGGGAGACATCGCCGGGGTCGATGGCCAGGACCGAGCCGGCGGCATCGGTGTCGTTGTCGAGGACGTGCAGCTTGGACACCCGCCCCGGGCGGGCCTTGAGGTTGTCGTCCTCGGCCTTGGGGGGCTGGGCCACCGACGTCTCGTCGATGATGTTGTCCTTCTTCTTGTTCTGGTCCTCCTTCTGCGGCGGCGGGATGAGAGAGTCCCACTCGTCGAGCTTCTTGGGCTTGCCGTCGAGGTCCCAGACCTCACCGCCGTCGAGGTCGTTGAGGACGACCAGGCCGTGGTTGGTGCGCAGGGCGACGCCGTTCTTCACGCCCTCGGTCGTCTGGCGCTGGATGGAGACCGCCGGCTGCGGCTGCTCCGACCCGCAGTCCTTGCCGTAGTAGTTGACGGTCGTGCTCGCCCAGGCGGCGTGGATGCAGGCCCCCGTCCGCAGCGGACGCGACACCATGGGCGGCGTCTCGTTGTCGCCCAAGGTGACTTCGACCCCGCCGGTGCCGCCCTCGCCAACAATCCGGATGAGCCGCAGCGTGGTCGAGTCCTGGAGCCCCACAGAGTCCGCGTCGGGGCCGGGCTGCTGCAGCGCGGCGTACGCGGGCTGGCCCTCGGTGCGGGTGGTCCCGGCGTCGACCGCCTCTCCGGTGCCCTTCGCCCACAGCTTGTCGTCGCCGGCGCTGTAGACGACCCAGCGACTCCCGACCGCGGTGATGTCGACGACCTTCGCCGACTCCAGCTTGATCGACTCGGTGACCGGCTTGCCGAAACCGGTCGGTGTGCGCGGGATGGAGACCACCTTGCCGGTCGCGCCGGACACGGCGTGGATGCCGCCCATCACGTCGACCGCGACGGCCGCGGTCGCCCCCACGGTGGCCAGGGGCTTGGCCCCGGCGGTCAGCCCTTCGAGCGTCGAGAGGCCCGTGTCGGGGGAGTAGGGCTGGCCCCACACCTTGCCGGTCCTGGGGTCGACAGTGGCGATCGTTCCCCCGCGCAGGTCCACGGTGCGCGGCACGAACACCTGCTGGTTGGTGCCGGACTGGGGGGCCGGGACCGAGACCCCGGACCCCTCGGCAACCCGGTTGGCCCTGGTGTCGATGGGGGTCAGCGACCCCGAGCCGAGGACCAGCCCGGCTACCGCGTTGTCGTCCTGGAGGATGTCGAGCGGGTCACCGGAACCGCCCGACGTGGCGATGCCCCCGTCGAACTGACCGACCGCCTTGTTGACCCTCGCGAACCGGGCGTCCTTGGAGGACGAGACCCACACGCTGCCGTCGTCGAGGTCGGTCTCGTGGACGGTCTCCCCTTTGGACGACACCGCGGCGTACGTCAGGACCCCGGCCGTGAGAGCGACGACCAGGCTGGACGCGACCCCCACCTTCCGATGCGTCATCGGACCCACGACTGCTGCTCCCCCTCGTGACTTCTCCCGGCAGCCTGCTCGTCGTCGAGCAGCACCAGATCTGCCTCCGTCACCAGCCTCGTGGAGAGCGCGTGCTCCACGAGCCGCGCCTTACGGTTGCTGGCGAGCTTGCCCGGCCCCCCGTGCAGCCCACGTGTACCGGCATCCGCGAGCTTTTGGCACACATTGTCCAGCTTTCGGTTGAACTTGGTCACCTTCCAGCCCAGCCGGCGGGCCGCCTCGGCAGAGGACGGAATCTGCGTCGCACCGCCCTGCCCCCGGCGCAGGAACGGCTCCGCCAGCGCGACGATGAGCAGTTTCTGGTCTGGTGTGAACGACACCCGGCCGACGGTCGTCTCGCCGGTGCGGTCGTCCTCGACCGGGTCGGGCGCCACGGACGTGAAGGCAGGGCTGTCGACGATGAGGTCGAAGTCGTAGGTGGTGGGGCCGGCCGTGAACCACACGGTGAACCGCTCCAGGGCCAACGGGATCCGTGCGCCAGGGCTGAGCCAGGCCTGGAACAGCCCCTTCTGGTCGGCGACAGTCGCGGTGAGCGTCGAGCCGACGTTGGCCAGCCACCACAGGCCGCCCTCCTCGACGACCTGGAGGAAGGTGCGGTGCAGGTACGGGTTGTCGTCGATCTCGATGTCGCCCGTCCGCCCGATGGTCAGCGGCTCCGCCGGGTCGGCCACGAACAGTTCACCGCAGAAGTCGACCGTCACACCCATGGCTACCCCGCCCTCTCGCACTGCGGCTCCGACCAGTTCGTCTGCTGGCCTCCCCTGATGACCCGCGCCTGGCCGCACACCTTCTTGCCCTTGGCCACCTTGACCACCGTGTTCGAGGAGGCCAGCGGTGGGCCGAACTTCGCCTCCTCGAGCCGGCCGACCTCGCTCGCCCACCGGAAGCGGAAGGTGTCGCCCTTCTGGGCTCCGGAGTAGGTCCACGAGAAGGCGACTCCGCCGGTCGTGCCCCGGGCCGCGATCTCGGGGACCTGGGGTACGTCGAACGGGTCGTCCTCCACCGGCCTGGCCACCGTGGTCTGGGACGGCCCGGGTGTCGGCATGTCGCCGCCGCGGGTGACCGCCCACACGGTGACGGCCACCAGCACGGCGACCACGGCGCCGACGACCCCGAGCAGCACGCTTGGCCGGATCTCGTGCTGCTGCTGCTCGCCGAGCGTCGCATCGGGCATGACCTGCTCGTCCGTCGCCGCTCGGGCCCGGTTGCGGTCAACCCGCACGGTGCCCTCGTCGGCGAGGTCGTGTGGCAGGTCGTGCCGCGGCGCCGCGGTGCTGCCGGTGTGGGCGGTGACCCGGTCGGCCGCCGGGATCGTGGTGGCTCCCGAGAGCGGGGCCGCGTATGCCGGGGGGCTGTGCCGTGTGGGGGCCGGCGCCTGCGCCTGCACCAACTTGGGAGCACGGACGCGGGTGCGGTCGTCGTCGCCGTCGTCGGGTCGCGGGCCGCTGTGGTCGGCGAGGGTGGTCTGCCCCTGCTCGTCGAGCACGACGATGGCGGTGCGGTGGAAGCGCTGCTCCTGCTCGATCTCCTGCAGTGCCCGGGCGAGCTGCAGGGCGCTGGCCGGACGGGCCGCAGGGTCCTTGGCCATCGCGAGGGCGAGCAGGCGCTCGAGGGAGACCGGCACGTCGGCGCGCCCGGTCGCCGGCACCGGGGTGGAGCGGATCCGGGGCATGAGCGCGTAGGCGGTGTTGTCACCACCGGGCACCTCGAAGGGAGAGCGCCCCACGAGCAGCTGCCACAGGGTGGCCGCGAGGGAGTAGACGTCGGCGCGCGCGTCGCCGTTGCTCTGGCCGAAGAGCACCTCCGGCGGCGCCCAGGGCACCGAGACGCCGACGTCGTCGCCGTCGTCGTCGGACCCACCGCGGTGACCGAGCTGGCCAGCGATGCCGAAGTCCGTCAGGCCCGGGGCGCCGTACTGGCTGACCAGCACGTTGGCCGGCTTGATGTCGCGGTGGATGATGCCGGCCCGGTGGGCGGTCTCGACCGCGCTGGCGAGCTGGATGCCGGTGCGCAGCACCTCCTCGACGGTGAAGCGCTCCCGCCGAGCCCGCACCGCGAGGTTGGGCGGGGGGTAGTACTTCATGACGAGGTAGGGCCGGCCGTCGGCGGCGGTGTCGGCGCGGAACACCTGCACGATGTAGGGGTGGTCGCCGAGCTGGGCCATGGTGTCGGCCTCGTCGGTGAACTGCTGGCGGATCGCCGGGGTCAGGCCCTCGCCCTTGAGCACCTTCACCGCCACCGGCATGCGCGGCATCTGCTGCTCGTAGAGGAACACGTCGGCGTAGCCGCCCGAGCCCACCGGCTGGACGTAGACCAGGCCCGGGATGTCCGGGGGGACCGCCGCGCTCACGGGCCCACCTCGAAGGTGAGGCTGACCTCGTCGGCCATCGTGAGGATGGTGCCGGGCTCGATGACCTGCTGGTCGCCCGGACGCAGCCGCACCGGCACCTGCCCGGGCAGCGCCACGGTGGTGCCGTTGGTGGAGCCGAGGTCGCGCACCAGCACGTGCCAGCCCTCGAGCACGACCTCGAGGTGGTTGCGCGAGATGTCGTTCTCCGGGCTGGGCACCCGCACCAGGTGCGGCCGCTCCGCCGCAGGGAGGCCGGCGTTGACCTTGGGCGAGCGGCCGAGCAGCACCCCGCGGTCGAGGGCGACCACGTCGCCGGTGGCCAGCCGCAGCACGCCCAGTGGCGGACGCGCAGTCTGGAACGGCTGCTGCACGGGGATCTCGCGCCCGCATGACCGGCAGGTGCCCGCGTGCGGGGGGCTGGGGTGCCCCGCCGGGCAGAGGACGGCGGCGACCAGGGGTCCGGACTCGGCCTGGGCGGCCGCGAGCAGGGCGCTGCGGTCGACGGTGGCCTCGGCGTCGTCGAGGTCGTCGGGGTCGCTCAGGGGCACCCCCGCGGGAGTGGGCGGCGCGGGCGCGACAGCGGGAGCGGGCGCCGCAGCGGGCGTGGGCGGTGCTGCAGGCGCCGCTGCTGGCGCGGGCGGGGCCTCCGGGGGGGACGGCGGCGGGCCCATCGGGCGCAGGGTGGGGGCCGGCGCAGGGGTGTGCACCCCGGCCGGGCGCACGGGTGCCGGACTGGCCGCCGGCTCCGTGGCCGCGGGCTCCTGTCGCGCCGGCTCCGGCGGGGCGACGTTGCTCCCGCCGCTGCGCCAGGGCACGGAGTCGATCAGGGCACCCGGCGTCGGGGTCGGCGCCGCAGGGGCCGCGGGCCCGGCCGAGGTGGGCGCGGTCGGCGCGGCTGGGGGCGCCGGCGGCGGGGGCACGGCCGGCCGCAGCGCAGCGGGACGGGCGCGCTCGGTGTCGTCGGGCGGCGGCAGGGTCTGGTCGGCCTGCGGCACCGGGGGGCTGAACCCCCCGGCCGCGGCGACCGGCGCCTGGCCGATGCCCGGCTCGGTGAGGCTGTCGGTGTCGTGGGCCTCGATGTAGTGCGGGACCGCGGGGTCGGGTCTTTCGTGCTGGGTGGCGCCGAAGAGGTGGTCGTAGCTGGGCAGCTCCTCCACCTCGTCGGCCGCTGCCGCAGCGGGTGCTGCCGGCTCGCCGTCGGCGGCACGGCCGCGACCGAGTCTGCTGGGCAGCCGCCACCCGGAGGGCGCCGGCGCCTGCTCCACCGGCTGCTGGACGGGCTGTTCGACGGGCTGGGGCTCCGGCTCCCCCGTGCGCAGCCCGATGCTCCGGGCACCGTGCGGCGCGTCCTCGTCGGCCCAGGGCCCGCGCCCCCCGGCGCGCACCGCGACCTCGCCCGTGGGGCCGGACACCACGGCATACGCGCTGCCCCGCGCGACGATGCGGGCCGGGACGCCGTCCTGCACGGCCACGAAGTCGGGCGCCCGGCGGACGCCTGCGGTGGTCAGGGCGTCGAGGACCTCTTCGAGGTCGCCCTCGGAGACGGCTCGGCGCAGGCGCTCGAGGCCGGGGGCCGCGGCGTCCCACCTGACGAGGACATGAAGCCCCGCAGCGGCGAGGACGGTCCAGCCCCGCTGCTCCTGGACGGTCACGTCCACGCTGCTCACGCCGACGACCCCACTCCGTTCCGCGGGGCGGTGTCGACGTCGAAGCCCTCGTCCTCACCCGCGTCGAGCGCCACCACGATGGCCGTCACGTTGTCTCGACCGCCGGCGTCGACCGCCGCGCGCACCAGCGCCTCGGCCGCCTGCTGCGGGTCGTCGTGCTGGGTGAGCACCTGCTGGATCTGCTGGCGGTCGAGCTCGTTGGACAGGCCGTCGGAGCAGATCACGAAGCGCTCCCCGGGGTGGGGCGGGAAGACCCAGATGTCCGGCGTCGGCATCGCCTCGGTGCCCAGCGAACGGGTGACCACGTTGCGCAGCGGGTGGCGGGCGGCCTCCTGCTCCGTGATCAGCCCGGCGTCGACCATCTCCTGCACCTCGGAGTGGTCGACGGTCACGAGGCTGAGCTCGCCGTCGATGAGGCGGTAGACCCGTGAATCGCCCACGTTGAACACGGCCCAGTGGTCGCTGCCGCCCGCCGTGACGACGGCCAGGCCGGTGGCCGTGGTGCCCATGCCGGTCCGCTCGGGGTGGCGGGCCACGGAGTGCAGGATCGCGCGGTTGGACTCGGCGAGCGCTGCCACGACGTCCTCGGGCCGCAGACGGTCCCGGCCGACCAGGCCGGCCATCGTCTCCACGACGATGCCGCTGGCCACCTCACCGGCGGCATGCCCGCCCATGCCATCGGCGACGACGAACAACGAGCCCTCGGCGAGGAGGCTGTCCTCGTTGTGCTGCCGCACCCGGCCGACATCGGTCGCGGCTCCGGCCCGCAGCGCCATGCTCGGGGCCATCAGCGTCTCACTCGCACGGTCTGCATCACCTGTTGGATCTCGGGGTACTCGGCCTCGGCGTCCGGGCCACCCACCGACCCGGTCACCTGGAGGAGGTCCACCACCTGTCCGCGGCGAGCGCCGGCGAAGAGGTGGGCCTGGACGACGTCACCGATGGTGTCGTCGGTCCAGGAGACGTTGACACCGACGAAGGGCACCCGGGCGAACTCCACCTCGAAGGGGGACTCCACCTCGCCGTCCTGCTGGCGGGCCACGTAGGCCTGGAGCTCACCGAGGGCGCGTCCGATGGTGAACTGGCTGGAGCGCGTGAAGCCGCGGACCACGACGTTGGGGGCGAAGGCGCCGGCGGACGACGTGCGCCGGGCCGCGAGCAGGGTGCCGGCCACGCGCACGGGCGACCAGTCGCCGGGGATGTCGATCGACACGGTCGGCGGGCCGGGGAACTGGGTGCTGGGATACGCCAGCGTCTGCACGCCGGACGCGTCGGCCCGGGTGCCCGCGACGGCTGCGCTCATGGCGGTGTTCCTCCCTCGCACCTGGTGGTCTGCGGCCCACGTCGTCCTGCCGTTCGTGGCCCGCCCAAGGGTATGGACGTCTCCCCCGCCCCCGACATGGGGAGCACTCCCCATCGGGCCTGCCGGGGCCACAGCCTTCCACATCGGGTCAATAGGGAGAAAGTCCCGCACACGTGACACGGTCCCGGTGGCGCGGGGCAGGCCTTGCGGCGTGCGGGTCAGCCCACGCTGCCGGCGCGCGACTCCGGCTGGTCGGCCCACCACTGCAGCAGCCGCTCGCGGGCCGCGTCCTCCCCGATCGGCCCCTCGTCGAGGCGCACGGACAGCAGGTACTTGTAGGCGCGTCCCAGCAGCGGGCCGGGCTCGATGCCGAGCGCCTCGGAGATCTGGTTGCCGTCGAGCTCGGGGCGCACCCTGCCGAGCTCCTCCTGCTCCTGCAGCCGGGCGATCCGGGCCTCGAGCTCGTCGTACGTGCGGGACAGCCGCTGGGCCTTGCGCTGGTTGCGGGTCGTCGAGTCCGAGCGGGTCAGCCGGTGCAGGCGCTGCAGCAGGGGCCCGGCGTCGGTCACGTAGCGGCGCACCGCCGAGTCGGTCCACTGCCCCTCGCCGTACCCGTGGAAGCGCAGGTGCAGCTCCACCAGCCGGGCCACGGCCTTGACGGTCTCCTTGTCGTAGCGCAGCGCCTTGAGCCGCTTGGCGGTCATCTTCGCCCCGACCACCTCGTGGTGGTGGAAGCTCACGCCGCCGCCCTGCTCGAAGCGACGCGTCGGCGGCTTGCCGATGTCGTGCAGGAGCGCGGCGAGCCGGAGCACCAGGTCGGGACCGGGCACGGAGTCCTCGGGTCCGTCGGGCGGACCCTCGAGCGCGATGGCCTGTTCCAGCACGGTGAGCGAGTGCTCGTAGACGTCCTTGTGGCGGTGGTGCTCGTCGACCTCGAGCTTCAGGGCCGGCAGCTCCGGCAGCATCTGCGCCGCCAGGCCGGTGTCGACGAGGACCTCGAGGCCCTCGCGGGGCTGGGGGGCGAGGACCAGCTTGGTGAGCTCGTCGCGGATCCGCTCGGCCGAGACGATGGCCAGGGTCTGCGCGCGCTCCCGCATGGCCTTCTCGACGCCGGGGTCGAGGCTGGCGCCGAACTGGGCCGCGAAGCGGGCCGCCCGCATCATGCGCAGCGGGTCGTCGGCGAAGCTCACCTCGGGCGGGCCGGGGGTGCGCAGCACCCTCCGCGCGAGGTCGACCAGACCGGCATACGGATCGACGAACTCCAGCGAGGGCAGTCGCAGCGCCATCGCGTTCATCGTGAAGTCGCGCCGGACCAGGTCGTCCTCGAGGTTGTCGCCGAAGGCGACGACCGGCTTGCGGGTCTGGCGGTCGTAGGCGTCGGCCCGGTAGGTGGTGACCTCGACGGTGACCCCGCCCCGGCGCGCGCCGATGGTGCCGAACTCCTTGCCGATGTCCCAGTGGGTCTCGCCCCAGGCCGCGAGCAGGGCCTGGGTCTGCTCCGGGCTGGCACTGGTGGTGAAGTCCAGGTCCGGGGACCGGCGCCCGAGGAAGGCGTCACGGACGGGGCCTCCGACCAGCGCGATCTCGTGGCCGGCGGAGGTGAAGAGCTCGCCCAGCTCCTTCAGCAGCGGCACCACGGGCGCCAGGTGGGCGACCGCCTGCTGGAGCAGCGCGGTGGGGGGCTTGGGCGACGACACGAGAGACAAGGGTAGGTGACGGGTCCGGCGCTCCGGGACGCCACCGGCCGGCCTGCGGGGCCCGCGCCGCAGAGGTGACTGTCGAGGAACGCTGGTTAGAGTGACCGCCATGACCTCCCCCGCGCGCGACCCCGAGCGGATCACCCGCCGGCTGCCCGCGGTGGAGGAGCGCTCGGCCGGCGGGATCATCGTCGACGTCTTCGAGGGCACCGCCCGGATCGCCGTGATCGCCCGCCGCAACCGCGCCGGCCGCATCGAGTGGTGCCTGCCCAAGGGCCACATGGAGGACGGCGAGACCCTCGCCGAGGCCGCCGCCCGCGAGGTCGCCGAGGAGACCGGCATCGAGGGCCGGGTGCTCACCGAGCTCGGCACCATCGACTACTGGTTCGCCACCAGCGACAAGCGGGTCCACAAGTACGTGCACCACTACCTGCTCGAGGCCACCGGAGGCTTCCTCACCATCGAGAACGACCCCGACCAGGAGGCCATCGACGTGGCCTGGCTGCCGCTCGCGGAGGCGCACCGGCACCTGACGTTCCCCAACGAGCGGCGCATCGCCCGACAGGCATGGCAGCGACTGTCCGGGAGCGAGTGATGCGGGGGCTCGGGGTATGCCGGGCGCTCACCGTGGTCACTCTGCTTCTCCCTGCGCTCGGGCTGGCCGCCGTGCCGGCGGCCGCTGCTCCGGCGGCCACCGGCCTGCCGGGCGCGCCGGCCGCCGACTCGCGGCTGCAGATCAGCCTCACCTCCGTCTCGCCGACGATCGCCGGCCCCGGCCAGGCGGTGACCGTGCGCGGCACCGTGAGCAACCGGGGCACCTCGGCGGTCCCGCGACCGGTGGCCCGGGTCGTGCTCGGCGAGCAGCCCCTGCCCACCCGCGAGGCCGTCGACAGCTGGGCTGCGGCCCAGGGCCCTGCCCAGGGCCGGGAGGTCGGGCGGACGCCGCTGGGGTCCTCCCTCCCTGCCGGGGGCACCGCCGACTTCGTGGTGAACGTCAAGGGCGCCGCGGGCCTCGGACAGGCCACCTACGGCGCGCTCCCGCTGTCGGTCGAGGTGGCCGGCACCAGCCTGCGCACCTTCGCCGGCTACCAGCGCCAGAAGCAGTACCAGCCGCTGCGGCTCGGCTGGGTCGTGCCGCTCACCCTCGACGCCGACCCGGAGCTCTTCGGCCCCGAGGGCCCGGCCCGCGACGCCGCGTGGGAGAAGGCGCTGGGGTCCGGCTCCCGGCTCGGACGCGTCGTCGAGTCCACCGAGTCGGCGCCGGTCACGTGGGCGCTCGACCCCACCCTGGTGCCGAGCCTGCTGCCCGCCGACACGGGTGAACCCCTGTCGTCGGGACCGGACAGCGACACCGACGAGGCAGCCCTGCGGTCCGCCGTCGAGGAGCGGATCCGCGGCGCAGCCGCCCAGCACTCCCCCTGGGTGCTGCCCGACACCGACGCCGACGTCGCCGCCGTCGCCGATGCCGGGGCGACGTCCGGGCTGATGGCCGACCTGATCGGCCGCTCGTCGGGGGTGGCCCGGGCGCTCGACGGGCGCGCCGACGTGGCCTGGCCCGCCGACGGGCGCTACACCGCCGCCCGGGAGGACGCCCTGCGACGGCTCTTCTCCTCGCAGCCCCGCCTGGGCGCGCAGCTGGCCGCCCAGTCGACGCTGCCGCTGGGGGGCAACACCCAGGACGCCCACCGCCGCAGTGCCGACGGCCTCCCGGTGCTCGGCTACGACGACGACCTCAGTGCCCTGTTCGCGCAGACCAGCTCCCCGGCCGGCGCCGCCCTCGGCCTGCAGCACTTCATCGCCGACACCGTCGCCCTCCTCGACGAGCGGCCCGGCACCTCGGGGAGGTCGGTGCTCGTGGCGGCCCCCCGGTCCTTCGACCCCGACCCCACGGCCGCCGCCGCGTTCCTCCAGGCCGTGGACGGCATCCCCTGGCTGGAGCCGGTGACCACGAACACCCTGCTGGCCGACGCCAAGCGGGCGGTGCCGATGCCCAAGCAGGTCGGCACCCGCCCCACGCCCCAGGGCACGCCGACCGCGTCCGCCGACCCGTACGCCACGAAGCGGCCGACGCTCACACCCCGTCGGCTGCGCGAGCTCGAGGAGAGCGAGCAGATCGTGCGCGGGGTGGGGCTGATCCGGGACGACGGCGACGCCTTCACCCGCACCTGGGGCAGGGCCGCCGAGCAGCTCGCCTCCAGCCGCTGGCGTGCCTTCCCGGCCGGGTGGACGAAGCTCAACGCGCAGATCACCGCCGCCACCCGCGAGACGACCACGAGCATCGAGGTGTCGCGGCGCAACATCAACTTCCTCGCCGAGACCGGCCGCCTCCAGATCACGGTGACCAACGACCTCGACGTGGCGGTGGAGAACGTCAAGCTGACCCTGGAGCCGGCGAACCCGCGGCTGCGCATCGACAGCCAGCCGCCCGTCATGCGCATCGGCGCGAACAGCCGGGCCACCGCCGTCGTGAGCGTGACGACCCTCGCGGCCGGACCGGTGCCGATCCGCACGACGCTGACCACGCCCGACGGCACGGTCATCGGCCAGGGAGCGGACGTGCTCGTCCAGGTCACACCCACCGGTGACTGGGTCTACTGGACCCTCGGCGGCTTCGCGGGGATCATCCTCCTGCTCGGCATCTGGCGCTCGGTGCGCCGCAAGCCCGAACCGGTCAACGCGGCCGAGCCCCTCCCGACCTCGCAAGGAACTGCATGAGCAACGCAAGCCTGGCCCGCAGCAGCGCCGTCATGGCGGCCGGGACGGTCGTCTCCCGCCTGCTGGGCTTCCTCAGGGCTGCGGTGCTCGGGGGTGTCGTGGGCATCGGCGTGGCTGCCGACACGTTCCAGGTGGCCAACACCCTGCCCAACCAGTTCTACCTGCTCCTGGCCGGTGGCGTGCTCAACGCCGTGCTGGTGCCCCAGATCACCAAGGCCGCGCTCCGGGACGACGACGGCGGGCACGAGTTCGTCAACCGCCTGCTGACCATCTCGTTCGCCGTCATCGTGGCGGCCACCGTGGTGGTCACCGCGGCTGCCCCCCTCCTCGTGCGGCTGTTCTCGCAGAACTGGAGCCCCGAGGCGCTCGGCCTGGCGGCGGCCTTCGCCGCGATCTGCCTCCCGCAGATCCTCTTCTACGGGCTCTACACCCTGCTCGGCCAGGTCCTCAACGCGCGCGGCCGGTTCGCGGCATACATGTGGGCCCCCGCCCTGGCCAACCTCGTCGCGATCGCCGGCCTCCTCTGGTTCAGGGCGAACTACCCGAGCGAGGCACCGGTCAGCGACTGGACGCCCGAGATGGTCTGGGTGCTCGCAGGCACGGCCACCCTCGGCGTTGCGGCCCAGGCGCTGGTCCTGGTCATTCCGCTGCGGCGCATCGGCTTCCGCTACCGGCCCACGTGGGGACTTCGTGACTCCGGCCTCGGCACCGCGTCCCGGGTGGCGGTGTGGACCTTCGCGGCCGTGGCCGTCAGCCAGCTCGGCTTCATCGTCACCTCGAAGGTGATGACCCGGGCCGGCGACCTCATCGAGGAGCGGGGCCAGACGGGTGCCGGCATCTTCGCCTACGGCCTGGCCTTCCTCCTCTTCATGCTGCCCCACTCGCTGGTCACGGTCTCCCTCGTGACCGCCCTGTTCACCAGGCTGTCGCAGGCGGCGCACCGCGGGGACGACCAGGAGGTGGTCGCCGACCTCGGCCGCGGGCTGCGCATGCCGGCGGCGGTCCTCGTCCCGGCGACCGTCGGCGTCGCCCTGCTCGGACAGCAGCTGGTCCGCGTGGCGTTCTACGACAACTCCCCCGAGGCGGCAGAGGCGATCTCCGAGGTGATGGTCGCGATGATGCTCGGGATCGTCCCGTTCGGGTGGCTCTACCTCATCCAGCGCGTCTACTACGCGTTCGAGGATGCCAAGACGCCCTTCTACCTGCAGATCATCGTCACGCTGCTGGCGACCGTGGTGAACCTCGTGGCCGCCTTCGTCGACCCGCTGCGCACGGGGATCGTGGTCGGCCTGGGCCAGACCGTCAGCAACCTGGCCGCCGCCCTGGTGGGCTTCCTCCTGCTCCGGCGCCGGTTCGGCTCCCTGGGGCTTCGCCCCACCGTGCAGGCCTACGTCCGCCTCGCGACCGCCGCCGTTGCGGCCGGCGTCGTCGGCTGGCTGGTGCTGGTGGTGCTGGACCGGGCCGGCGTCGACACCGCCACCTGGACCGGGGCCCTGCTCGAGCTCCTGGTCGGCGGCGGGGTCTTCGCGCTCACGGCCCTCTGGCTGGCCCACCGGCTGCGCGTCGACGAGGTCGGACTGCTGCTCGACCCGGTGCTGCGCCGGGTCCGCGCGCGCCGTGGTCGCGACGCCGGCGGCACACCCTAGGATGAGCGGGCACCGGGCGCCGCGCCCAGACCCCACGCCGGCCCGGAGACCCACCAGGGCTGGCCTGGACCTCGACCCAGACCACCCGACCGACGCGAACCGACCCGGCCCCAGCGAGGAGGCAGCGTGCACGGCGTAGGACCATCGACGGTGCTGGGAGGGCGGTATGCCGTCCAGCGCCGCCTCGAGCAGCAGCCGCGCGCCGAGCGCTGGTCCGCGCACGACACCACGCTGGAGCGCGACGTCGTCGTGGTGGTCTTCGCCGCCGACGACCCCAATGCCGATGCCGCCATGGACGCGGCCCGCCGAGCCGCCGGGGTAGACAACGACCGCCTGGTCCGCATCCTCGACGTCGGGCGGTCCGAGGACGTCGCCTTCTTCGTCGAGGAGGCCCTCCACGAGGCGCACACGCTGACCCACCTCCTCGAACAGGGCGGCCTGCCCTCGGAGGAGGCCCGCCGCATCGCGGGCGAGACGGCTGCCGGGCTCGAGGCCGCCCGCGGCCGGGGGCTGCACCACCTCCAGCTCACCCCCTCCTCGGTGTGGCGCACCGGTGACGGAGCCGTCAAGGTGTCCGGGCTGGCCACCGCCGCCGCCCTGGCCGGCGTCGACGACCAGGGCTCCACCGAGGCCTCGCGCACCGACGCCGTGGGCGTCGTCGCCATTGCGTATGCCGCGCTGACCAGCAGGTGGCCGCTCCCGGGCCGGGTGCCGGGCCTGGAGGCCGCCCCCCACCTTGTCGGCGGCGTGCCGGCGCCCTCGGAGATCGCTGCCGGGGTGCCCGGCGACCTCGACGCGCTGTGCCGCCTGACCCTCAACGATGACGAGGGACCGCTCACCCCCGGCGACTTCGCGACCCAGATCGCGCCGTGGTCCCGGGCCATGATCAGCGGCCTCGGCGGCACCACCACCGCGCCCATCGCCGTCGCCGACCTCGCCACCACCAGCGGCGGCGTGGACAAGACCCTGGCCCTCCCCCTGCCGGGCCGGGGCGGCTCCGGGGCCAGCGCCGCGGCTCCGCCAGCGCCCCAGCCCGGGCCTGCCGTGCAGCCCGACAGCGACCATTACCCGGACGCGGACGCCGACTCCGCGGCGGGCGGCCGCGAGCCCGGGCCCCAGCACACCGCAGCCGCGGCGGCCACCGCCGTCGCCGGGGCGCTCGGCACCGCCGGGCAGGCCGCGGGCCAGGCAGCCGGCACAGCGGCCGGCAAGGTCGGCAGCTTCGCCCGGGCCGCAGCCGACAAGGCTGCCGAGAAGCGGGCCGCCCGCGTCGAGGCCAACGAGCGTGCCGAGCGCAACCGGGTCTCCCTGGAGGACGCCCTGCTCGCCGGGGACGACGACGTGGAGCCCCCGCTGCCGATGCTTCCCCCGGAGACGGCCGCGGCACCGACGCGCGACCAGTCCAAGATGGCCCTGGCGATCATCGCGGGGTTCGTCGTCGTGGCGACCCTCATCGGCTTCTGGGGCGTCTCGCAGTTCGGCTCCAACACGGGTATCGACCTCTCGGGCAGCACGCCTCGCCCCACCGTCACGGTGACCGGGCCGGCCCAGACCGTGACGCCCAGCGACACCCCGACCCAGGAGCCGTCGACCGACTCGGCGGGCGAGCCGCTCGCGATCCTCAAGGCCACCGGCTTCGACCCCGAGGGCGACGGCAGCGAGCGCAACAGCGAGGCGCCGCGCGTCTACGACGGTGACACCTCCACGTTCTGGAGCTCCGAGGGCTACGCCACGAGCAACCTCGGTGGCCTCAAGCCCGGCGTGGGCGTCATCGTCGACCTCGGCCAGCCGGCCAAGGTCAAGGAGGTCACCCTCGAGCTGCCGCACGCCGCCGACGTCACGGTCTACGTCGGCGAGGACAACGACCGCGAGGGCGCCACCGAGCTCGGCACCTCCACGGGCAAGAAGGGCAAGGTCACCATCGCGGCGAAGGACGCCGAGGTGGCGGGCAAGTACGTCATGGTGTGGTTCACCGAGGTCAGCAAGGTCGACGGCGGTCGCTTCCGCGCCACCCTCGCCGAGATCACGGTGCGGTAGGAAGGTCCCGGGACGGCCGCCATGGGCGAGGAGCTCCCCCTGAGGGAGCGGACCGACCGGGACCTCATGGCGCAGCACTGCGCCGGCGACCCAGAGGCCTTCGGCGAGCTCTTCCGCCGGCACCGCGACCGCATGTGGGCGGTCGCCCTGCGCACCACGAGCAACCGCGAGCTGGCCGCCGACTGCCTGCAGGATGCCTTCATCGCCGCGTTCCGGCGAGCGGAGTCCTACCGGGGCGACGCGGCCGTGACGACCTGGCTGCACCGCATCGTCGTCAACGCCTGCCTCGACCGACTGCGGCGCGAGCGTCCCCTCACCGCCCTCCCCGAGCACGACCTCCCCGACCGCCGCGACGCCACCGGTCAGGCCGAGACCCGCATCGACGTGCGCGAGGCGCTGGCACGCCTGCCGGAGGGCCAGCGGCTGGCGCTCGTCCTCGTGGACATGCACGGGCTGCCGGTCGCCGAGGCCGCCGCGGTGCTGGAGGTCGCCGAGGGCACGGTGAAGTCCCGCTGTGCCCGCGGCCGTGCCGCCCTCGCCGCGATGCTGGGGCCCTCGGTCACGGACGTCGCGGAACCTTCGGGGGCGCCGTGACGTCGTACACATGTCAGTACTGCCGTCGACAGGCGGCTCTCCCGGTCCCGTCGGGGGCCGGACAGCGCTCTCCCAGGAGGTCGTCGTGGTGACCCTGCGTCATACGCCGCCTGGGCCACCCGACCCCGATGACGACCCCACGGGCATGCGCGCCCTGCTGTCCTCGCTGCCGGACCCCGGTCCGATGCCCGACGACCTGGTCGCGCGGATCACCGCCAGCCTGGCCGCCGAGCAGCAGCGGGGGCCGGCCGCCCGGCCGCTGCACGCAGCCGGCTCCTCCCGGCGCACGCCGGTGTGGCGCACCGCGGGCCTGGCTGCCGCGGCGGCCGCCGTCATCGGGCTGGGCGCCGGTTCGCTGCTCACCGGCACCGCACCCAACGACGTGGGCGCCCTGTTCGGCGGATCCACCTCGGAGGCGGTCTCCGGCGACGCGGCCGGCCGCGCCCCGGCGGGCGGTAGTGCCGACAGCGGGGCGCAGTCGGCCACCTCGGTGGTGAGCATCCACCACACCAACACCGCCTACACCTCCTCCGCCTTCGCCGACCAGGCCCGGACCCTGCTCGACGACCCGGGAGTCACGCTGCCGCCGCTGGGGGCGGAGTCCCCCGCCATCGGCCCGATCGGCACCGAGACCGGCCTGCGCTCCTGCCTCTCGGCCCTCACCACCGGGCACTTCACGGCAGCCCTGGCCGACCTCGGCAGCTTCGACGGCCACCCTGCGGTGGTGGTGGTCCTGACCACCGAGAGCGGCCGCGCGGCATACGCGGTGCAGCGCACCTGCACCACCGGGCGCCCCGCCCCGCTCGCCGGCCCGGTGCCGGTCCCCTGAACCAGCCGTGTCGCCCACCTGACCCGGCCGTGTCCCGGCCTGCCGCGTGCCTGCACGGAACAAACAGGCCCTACGATTCTGTTCAGCCAGCAGCACCGCATCTTGCGGTCCGCACCCACCCAGACCACAAGGGGCAGTACCTGTGAGCAGCGACGTGTCCGACGTCCGGAACGTGATCATCATCGGCTCCGGCCCGGCCGGCTACACCGCCGCGGTCTACGCCGCCCGGGCGAACCTCAAGCCGCTGGTGTTCGAAGGGGCCGTCACCGCCGGTGGCGCGCTGATGAACACCACCGAGGTGGAGAACTTCCCCGGTTTCCGCGACGGCATCATGGGCCCCGAGCTCATGGAGAACATGCGCGCCCAGGCCGAGCGCTTCGGTGCCGAGCTGGTCACCGACGACGTCACTGCGGTCGACCTGCAGGGCGAGGTCAAGACGGTCACCGACTCCGAGGGCAACACCTACCGCGCCCACGCGGTCGTCCTCGCCATGGGCTCGGCCTACCGCGAGCTGGGCCTGCCCGACGAGAAGCGCCTGTCCGGACACGGGGTCTCGTGGTGTGCCACGTGCGACGGCTTCTTCTTCCGCGACCAGGACATCGTGGTCGTCGGTGGCGGCGACTCCGCGGTCGAGGAGGCCACCTTCCTCACCAAGTTCGCCAGGTCGGTGACCATCGTGCACCGCCGTGACGAGCTGCGGGCCTCCAAGATCATGGCCCAGCGCGCCCTGGCCAACGACAAGATCAGGTTCGCGTGGAACAGCGCGGTCACCGCGATCCACGGCGATGCCAAGGTCACCGGCGTCACCCTCACCGACACCGTCACGGGCGAGACCCGCGAGCTGCCGGTCACCGGCGTCTTCGTCGCCATCGGCCACGACCCGCGCAACGAGCTGGTCAAGGGCGTCGTCGACCTCGACGACGCCGGCTACGTCCAGGTGCAGGGCCGCACCACCCTCACCAACGTCGAGGGCGTCTTCGCCTGCGGCGACCTGGTCGACCACACCTACCGCCAGGCCATCACCGCTGCCGGCTCCGGCTGCGCGGCGGCGCTGGACGCCGAGCGCTACCTCGCCGCCCGCGAGGAGGCCGGCGAGCCCGCCACCGACGCCGCCCTCATCGAGTCCGAGAACCCCCTCGAGGGCGCTGTCAGCAGCCGCTGACACACTCGCCCCGGGCCCTGGGCCACCCCTTTCACCTTCCGAACCGACGCCACACCGAATGAGAGGAGCCCCCACCGTGGGAGCCACCAAGGAGACCACCGACAAGACGTTCGACCAGGACGTCCTGATGAACGACAAGCCCGTGCTGGTGGACTTCTGGGCACCCTGGTGCGGCCCCTGCCGCGCGGTCGCCCCGGTGCTGGAGGAGCTCGCCAACGAGCACGCCGGCAAGATCGAGGTCGTCAAGCTCAACACCGACGAGAACCCCGAGATCACCGGCCGCTACGGCATCACCGGCATCCCGACCCTGAACGTCTACGTCAAGGGCGAGGTCGTCAAGACCCTGGTCGGTGCTCTCCCCAAGCCGAAGCTGGTGCGCGAGCTGGCCGACTACCTCGGCTGAGCACCGCCGCACCCACGTATGCCGGCCGCCCCACCCGGGGCGGCCGGCATCGTCGTGCCAGGTGGGTTTCGCGTGGTTGGCCCGCCCGCCCGCCCTCGCCTAGGCTCTTCCCGTTTCCGTCGCCCACCGTTCGTGGGGCGCCCCTTGTCCAGGAGGCTTCGTGTCCAGCAGCAACAACGGTCTGCTCCGTCGTGGCAGCCGTGGGCCTGCCGTGGCCGACGTGCGCCGCCGCCTCGTGGCGTTGTCGCAGACCCACGTGGCCGACAGGTCCAGCCTCGACGGGCCCGAGGTCGACCACGAGCTGTACGACGAGGCACTCGAGCGGGCCGTGCGCGACTTCCAGCAGCGCCAGGGCCTGATCGTCGACGGCATCGTCGGTCCGGAGACGTTCTCGGCCATCGACGGCGCGCGGTGGACCCTGGGCGACCGGATCCTGCTGCACACCCCCGGCCACCTGCAGCACGGTGAGGACGTCGCCGCCCTGCAGGAGCGCCTCAACACGCTCGGCTTCGCCGCCGGGAGGGTCGACGGGCGGTTCGGCCAGACCACGGAGCAGGCGGTCCGCGCCTTCCAGCGCGCCTACGGCCTGCCCGCCGACGGGTCCGTGGGGCCCGACACCCTCCGCGCCTTCGCCGACCTGCGCCGCAGCGTCTCGGGCGGGTCGGCCACCGTGCTGCGCGAGCAGGAACGCGTCCGCCGCTCCGGGCACAGCCTCAGTGGGCGGACCGTGGTGCTCGACCCCGGGCACGGCGGCGACGACCCCGGCGCCACCCGCAACGGGCTCCGCGAGGCCGACCTCGTGCTCGACCTCGCCCGGCGCATCGAGGGGCGACTGACGGCCATCGGCGTCTCCGTGGTCTACACCCGCACCGAGAGCACCTGCCCGAGCGACGAGGAGCGGGCCGCCCTCGCCAACCGCGCCGAGGCCGACGTGCTGCTCTCGCTGCACTGCGACTCCCACGACCACGTGGACGCCAGTGGTGTCGCGAGCTTCTTCTTCGGACGCGACCGCCGCACCGCGTGGTCCGCCGTGGGTGAGCATCTCGCCGACCTCCTCCAGCGGGAGATCGTGGCCCGCACCGGGCTGGCCAACTGCCGCTCGCACGGGCGGTCGTGGCGCCTCCTGCAGCAGACCATCATGCCCGCCGTCCGGCTCGAGGCCGGCTACCTCTCGCACCCGGAGGATGCCGCGCGCCTCGCCGACCCGGCGTTCCGCGACACCCTTGCCGAGGCAGTCCTCGTCAGCCTGCAGCGCATGTACCTCGGCGAGGACGACACCAACGCGACGGGTGTGCTGCGACTCGGTGACCTGCGGGCCTACCTGGCCTCGGGCGGGGGTGCCTGAGCGGAGCATCTCCACGGCTCCTCGGAGAACACCAGAGGGCCCTTGCATCTCAGTCATGAGATGCAAGGGCCCTCTTCTTGGGCTCATCGCCGCACTTTAGTCCACAATTTGTGGGACTTCATGCTTTTCGTGCTATCAGGCTGCGCCGCGAGGGTCGATGCCCAGGAGGTCGACGATCCGGTTCAGGTCCTCGACGGAGGCGAACTCCACGGTGAGCTTTCCCTTGCGCTGGCCGAGGGCGATGTTGACCCGGGTGTCGAACCGGTCGGACAGGCGAGCGGCGAGGTCGTCGAGCTGGGGGTGACGGCTGCCCGCACGCGGACGCCGCGGCTTGGCCCGCTCCTGGTCGCCCCCGAGCGCGACGATCTCCTCGACGCTGCGCACCGAGAGGCCCTCGGCCACGATCCGCTGTGCCAGTCGCTCCATCGCCGCCGCGTCCTCGAGGGCCAGCAGGGCGCGGGCGTGCCCGGCGCTCAGCACCCCGGCCGCGACCCGGCGGGCCACCAGCGGGGGGAGCTTGAGCAGCCGGAGGGTGTTGGAGATCTGCGGCCGGGAGCGGCCGATCCGACCGGCCAGCTCGTCGTGGGTGCAGCCGAAGTCCTCGAGCAGCTGCGAGTAGGCCGCGGCCTCCTCGAGCGCGTTCAGCTGGCTGCGGTGGAGGTTCTCGAGCAGGGCGTCGCGCAGGAGGTCGTCGTCCTCGGTCTCCTTGACGATCGCGGGGACCGTCTCCAGACCGGCCTCCTGGGTGGCCCGCCATCGGCGCTCACCCATGATGAGCTCGAAGCGGACCCCGTCCTCGCCATCGCTGACCGGGCGCACCACGATCGGCTGCAGAACCCCGATCTCGCGGATGCTGTGCACGAGCTCGCCCATGTCGTCCTCGTCGAAGACGCTGCGCGGCTGCTTGGGGTTGGGCCGGATGGCAGTGACCGGCACCTCGGCGTAGGTCGCGCCCGGCACCGGTGCCAGGCCTTCACCATCGGTGGACGCATCGCTCGAGGGCTCGCCCAGGGCGGACCCGGAGCCTTCGCCGTTCAGGGATCCCCCGTCGGACCGCTCCGAGCCGGCTCCCTGACCGGAGGACGCGCGCGTGTCAGCGCCATCGACCTCGCTCGACTGTCCCGGCGTGCCCCGGAGCTCCGTGGTGACCAGGTGGTCTGCCACCTGGGGCGGCTCCGTCCCCTCGGCCGGCGGGGCCAGCACGGTCGAGCGCGCCTGCACCGCAGCGCTGTTGTCCTTGAAGAACACGTCGACCGGCCGCGCAGCCCCCTCTCCTGCCGGGGTGGAGGGGATCAGGGCGCCGAGCCCGCGCCCGAGGGCGCGACGCTTCTCGCTCATCTGCTGGCCTTTCTTGTCCTGTGCCGGGGGCGTGCTGGAGGTGCTGGTGCTCATGAGGCTCGCGCGCTCACGCCGCGGTCCGCGAGTTCGCTTGCGGCCTCGAGGTAGGAGAGGGCGCCGCTGCTGTTGGGGTCGTACGTCATGACCGTCTGGCCATGGCTGGGCGCCTCGGAGATACGGACCGAGCGCGGCACGGAGGTGCGCAGCACCTGCTGGGGGAAGTGCGCCCGCACCTCCTCCGCCACCTGCGCCGAGAGGCGGGTGCGACCGTCGTACATCGTCAGCAGGATCGTCGAGACGTGCAGCGTGGGGTTCAGGTGGTTCTTGATCAGCTCGATGTTCTTGAGCAGCTGCGAGAGGCCCTCGAGCGCGTAGTACTCACACTGGATGGGGATGAACACCTCGTCCGCCGCCACGAAGGCGTTCACCGTGAGCAGGCCCAGGCTCGGGGGGCAGTCGACGAACACGTAGTCCGGAACCGCGTGGCCCAGCTCGTCGGCCGACGCGATGTACGCAGCGATCGCCTTCTGCAGGCGCGTCTCGCGGGCCACCATCGACACGAGCTCGATCTCGGCGCCGGCGAGGTCGATCGTGGCCGGCGCACAGAACAGGCCCGAGACGTCCGGGCACTCCTGCACGACCTCAGAGATCGGGGTCCCGTCGACGAGCACGTCGTAGATGCTCGGCACCTCGGCGTGGTGCTCGATACCCAGCGCCGTGCTGGCGTTGCCCTGCGGGTCGATGTCGATGACCAGCACGGTGAGCCCGGCCTGGGCCAGCGCCGCGGCGACGTTGACCGTGGTGGTCGTCTTGCCCACGCCGCCCTTCTGGTTCGCCACCGTCATGACCCGGGTCATGGTCGGCTTGGGGAAGACTCGCCCACTCAGGGCGATCCGCTTGCGGGCGTCCTCCGCCACCGCTTGGGCCAACGGAGTGTCAGCACCGGCCGCGGGAAGGGCTGAGGCGAGCTCGGTGCGCTCATCCGTTTCACGTGAAACGACTGCAGCCAGTGCCTCTTCCGCGGCCAGTGCGTCCCCCTGGTGGTGGATGTCAGGAGTGGCGACAGCCGTGGTCTCCCTGTCGTGCACGTGAGTGCCAGCTCCGTCGCTGCCAGCAATCTCCGCGTCAGCGTCGGTTTCACGTGAAACCGTGGCCAGCGGCTCCATGGCCGCTGCGGGCGCTGCGAGCGCGGTGACCCCTCCCGGCTCTACGGCCCCTCCGGCCTCCGCGGCCGGTGCGGGCTCCGCCTGATCGGGTTCCGCGGCCTGGGGCTCCCGGGACTGTGCGGTTGCGGCGGATGCCGTCGCTTCGAGGTGCATCGCGTCTCCCCTCTCACGGTCACCCTCAATGCCCTCGGCATGGGGCCCGTTGTGACTCACCGGGGCCGACACGAAGACGGTTTCACGTGAAACACGGTCTTCCTCGGGCCAGCCCAGGGGGGCGGTAGTGGAGCCGACGAGTCCGGGCCAACCGAGGCCTCGTTCGAGCTGCCGCGCTTCTGTCACTCCGTCACCTCGTCGCACATGGGGTTCATCCAACCGTACGAGGGACCGGGCTCCAAACCGGGGAGGTCAGCTCTCGGTGTGCCGTGTCCGACGGGTCTCGCGGACCGCGTCTCCTGCCTTCTTCGAGCGGGCCGAGGGTCGCTTCTTTGCCTTCCTCGGGCCACGCGACGCCCCGTGGGTGTTCGCGCCCACCGTGAGCTCCATGGTCACGGTCGGCACCTCGAGGAGCCCGGCCCCATAGGTACGAATGTCGGCGTGCACCATCCCCAGCTTGGTCAGCACCTCCCGCTCCTCCGCGAGCTCCTGAGCGGCCTGGTCTCCCTTGAGGGCGACGAGGACCCCGCCGGGCTCCAGCAGCGGGAAAGTCCAGCGGGCGAGCTTGTCGATCCGCGCGACCGCCCGGGCCGTCGCGTAGGGAGAGCTGAGGCGGCCGCGAAACTCCTCCGCCCGACCACGGTGCACCGTGCAGTTTTCGAGACCGAGGGTTTCGACCGTCGCACTGAGCCAGTTCGTGCGGCGCAGCATCGGCTCAACGAGGTGAATCTGCAGATCTGGACGGGCCACCGCAAGAGCCAGCCCGGGGAGCCCGGCGCCGGAGCCCACGTCGATCACCGTCGTCGACTGCGGGAACGCCTCGTGGGCGACGGCGCAGTTCAGGATGTGACGGTCCCACAGGCGCGGCACCTCCCGCGGCCCGATCAGGCCGTGACTGACCCCGGTGTCGGCGAGCACGGCGGCGAAGCGCTCGGCCAGCGGGAGCCGGTTGCCGAAGATGGGGGCGGCAGCAGCAGGAGCCGCCGGCAGACCTGCCGACGGCTCCTCCTGCTCGCGCTCGGTGGCGGAACGGTGCGTCATGCGCGTTTCACGTGAAACGTCAGGCCGGGAGGACCACGACGCGCCGGTGCGGCTCGGTGCCCTCGGACTCCGAGGCGAGACCGGCCGCGAGGACCTCGTCGTGCACCACCTTGCGCTCGAAGGCGCTCATCGGCGACAGGGACTTCTTCTCCCCGGAGGCGCGCACCTCGGCGACCGCCTCACGGGCGATGCCGACCAGCTCGGCCCGACGCTCGGCGCGGTGACCGGCGACGTCGAGCATCAGTCGGCTCCGCTCACCGGTCGCGGACTGCACCGCCAGGCGGGTCAGCTCCTGCAGCGCCTCGAGGACCTTGCCGTCGGGGCCGACGAGCCGGCGGGGCACGCGTCCCTCCACCGAGTCCACGATGGCGACAGCAGCGCGGTCGCCGTCCACGTCGACGTCGATGTCGCCGTCGAGGTCCGCGATGTCGAGCAGCGTCTCGAGGAAGTCGGCCGCGACCTCACCCTCGCGCTCGAGGTCCGCGACCTTGCGACGGCCGCCGCGTGCCTGGGCCGCCCCAGCCTCGCTGGCGGACTCGGTCGACTGCACGGACTCCAGCGAGTCGGCAACGTCTGCCACCGAACTCGCCGGGACCGATCCGTGCGAGTCTGCGGTGCCCTCGAGCGTGGGGGCCTGCCCGTCCTGCTCCGTGCGCGGTTCCTGGGTCTGGGGCTCGGTCTGGTCGCTCATGTTCATCTCCTGTGCAAAAGCCTGTGGAAAAGCCGGGTCTGCTGGACTGGCCGCGGGCAGCACCCGCTGCGCGCCGCGGCCGGACCTACGTCTGGTTACTTCTCGGGACTCGGTGCCGGCTTGGCCGGCGACCCGCCGCCCTGGCTCGGCCGACTCTGGCCGCCACCAGCCTTGCGCTTCTTGGACCGCTTCGGCTGCTGGCGCTGGCCGGAGGTCTTCTGCGGGGCTGTCTCGTCCGCCGGCGCCGACGTGTCCTCGAGCCCCTTGACGGTCAGCTCCTGCACCGGCTTGCCGCGCTTGGCGCGACGCTCGTGCAGCGCCTTCTCCGCCGGCGAGCCCGGCGCCGGCATACGGCGGATCACGTAGAACTGCTGGACCATCGACCAGATGTTGGTCACCGTCCAGTAGATGAGGACACCGATCGGGAAGTTGATGCCGGAGATCGCGAAGAAGATCGGCATCAGGTAGAGCAGCACCTTCTGCTGCTTGGCGAAGGGGTTGTCGAGCGCCGACGCGGGCATGTTCTTGCGCATCAGCTGGTGCTGGGTGGTGAACGTGGTCGCCGACATCAGGAGGATGAGCAGCACGGTGACGATGTAGGTGGCCGTGCTGTCGGCGCTCATGAACGTGTCGGACAGCTGTGCGCCCAGGAAGGTCGACTGCTCCGCCTGCGCGGCGACGTCCTGGGTGATCGGGCCGATCGGCTCCGTCTTCCCGGTGGCGATCGACTCCAGGCCGTTGAGCACCCGGAAGAGCCCGAAGAAGAACGGCGACTGGATGAGGATCGGCATGCACGACGAGAAGGGGTTGGTGCCGGTCCTCTTGTAGAGGTCCATGGTCTCCTGCGTCATGGCCTGACGGGAGTCCGGGTCGGTCTTGCCCTTGTACTTCGCCTGGATCTTCTGCATCTCCGGCTGGATGAGCTGCATCCGGCGCGAGGCGTGGATCTGGCGGACGAACAGCGGGATCATCGCGGCGCGCATGACCACCACGAGACCGATGATGGAGAGCACCCAGGCGGCACCCGATGCCGGGTCGAGGCCGATCGCGTCGAAGAACGAGTGCCACCCGTAGAGGATCCAGGCCACGAGCCACTCGAACGGGTAGATCAACTTGGTGAAGAAGTCCATGCTGTCCTCTGTGTGGAGGTGAGCGGTCGGCTCACCAGTGGTGCCGGGCCAGAGGCGGTATGCCGCGTGGCCGGCGAGACGTCGGGGGCTGCCGTCAGCGGGCGGCCGGGGCGGGCGGGGCGGGCGGGACGTGGTCGACGCCACCCGGTGTCCAGGGGTGGCACCTCAGCAACCTCCTGACGGCCAGCCAGGTTCCCTTCAGGGGACCGAACCGCCGGATGGCAGTGAGGGCGTACTGGGAGCACGACGGGTAGTACCGGCACGTGGGCGGGGTCATCGGCGAGATGACCCGCTGGTAGAAGAGGATGAGCCCGACCAGCGGCGCCGCGAGCACCTTCTGGAGGGTCCTCATGCCGCCCCACCTGTCGGGGAGGCGGCCGTGAGCCGCTTCAGCACTCGAGCCAGGAGCAGGTCGAGGTCACCCGCCAGTTGCTGCGAATCCGCTTGTGCCGCAGGGGGATTCGCGCGTATGACGAGGTCTGTGCCGGTGGGGACGCGGTCCAGGCGCTGGTGCACCAGGGCGCGCAGGCGGCGCTTGGTGCGGTTGCGGACCACGGCCGGACCGACCGCCTTGGAGACAACAAAACCGACCCGCGGCGGGAGACCCGCACGCGCGTCGGTCTGGTTGGCGTGAACCACGATGAGGCGGGAGCCCGATCGTGCTCCCCCTGATGCTCGGACCGCTGCCGCGAAGTCGGCGCTGTGACGCAGCCGGTGCTGCGCGGGCAGCACGTCCGGGGCCTCAGGCGGAGAGCTCGGAGCGGCCCTTGCGACGACGGGCGGCCAGGATGGCGCGACCAGCGCGGGTGCGCATGCGCAGGCGGAAACCGTGGGTCTTGGCCCGGCGGCGGTTGTTCGGCTGGAAAGTACGCTTGCTCACGTTGATCTCCGTAACTGGTCGGACCCCGGTGGTCCGCGAGTGCTTTGGCGGGGGCGGCGGCCGACGCCGGCCGCAATCGGAAGCCCGCGAAGCGAGTCACGGGCATGCGAAAACGGCCGACAAGGCCTCGCCTACGGTACGCGAGCGCCGGTGACAGGGTCAAACCAGCACCTCTCGTTCCACCAGCGCGGGCGAATACCAGCGGAAAGCGACGAAACGCCCGAGGACACGCCGGCCCACTGCAAAATTTCCGTGCTCAACCGGATCCAATTTGGGCGATGAGGTTGCTCGTCTCGCTCCCGGGTTGTTAGCGTCCCCGTCGGCGCCCCGACTGACGTCACCCACAGATTGTGGAAAAGCATGTGGACAGCCCACAATGGCGAGTCAGTGGCCAGACCGAGACCGCGAGACCGACCAGAGCTTCCCAGGGGTGTAACCAGTGGCTGACGCCGATCTGAACTACGGTCAGGTCTGGCAGAACACCCTCTCGGCGCTCGATGCGGACGGCATCCCCGCCCAGCAGCGCGCCTTCCTCAGCCTCGCCCGCCTGGTGGGTCTGCTCGACGGCACCGCCCTGCTGGCCGTGCCCAACGAGTTCACCAAGGACGTCGTCGAGACCCGGGTCCGCGAGCAGGTCACCCGGGCCCTGTCCTCCCAGCTCGGCAGCGACGTGCGCCTCGCGGTGACCGTGGACTCCTCGCTGGACCTCGACCACGTCGAGCCGACGACCGGCCTGGTGCCGCAGCCGTTGACGATCGGGCAGGACCCGGTGGCCGCACCGCACCAGGCCGTGCAGTCCCTGCCCCCGAGCACGATGCCGGACCCGGAGAACCTTGCGGCCCGCCGGCCCCGGCCCGAGGACAGCATCTCGGTCACCGAGGCCGAGGCGACCCGGCTGAACCCGAAGTACACCTTCGACACCTTCGTCATCGGGGCCAGCAACCGGTTCGCCCACGCGGCGGCGGTGGCCGTGGCCGAGGCGCCGGCCAAGGCCTACAACCCGCTGTTCGTCTACGGCGAGTCCGGTCTGGGCAAGACCCACCTGCTGCACGCCATCGGCCACTA
Source organism: Knoellia sp. 3-2P3 (assembly GCF_029223115.1). Taxonomy (NCBI): domain Bacteria; kingdom Bacillati; phylum Actinomycetota; class Actinomycetes; order Micrococcales; family Intrasporangiaceae; genus Knoellia; species Knoellia sp. 3-2P3. Next base: position 615,194 of record NZ_JARGZE010000001.1, on the reverse strand, counting down.
CGCGCGCAACCTCTACCCCCACGTCAAGGTGCGCTACGTGAACTCCGAGGAGTTCACCAACGACTTCATCAACAGCATCCGCGATGACAAGGCGAGCAACTTCCAGCGCCGCTACCGCGACGTCGACGTGCTGCTCATCGACGACATCCAGTTCCTCCAGGGCAAGGTCCAGACCCAGGAGGAGTTCTTCCACACCTTCAACACGCTGCACAACGCCAACAAGCAGGTGGTCATCACCAGCGACCTGCCCCCGAAGCTGCTCTCCGGCTTCGAGGAGCGCATGCGCAGCCGCTTCGAGTGGGGCCTGCTCACCGACGTCCAGCCCCCCGACCTCGAGACCCGCATCGCGATCCTGCGCAAGAAGGCGATCCAGGAGCGGATGAGCGCGCCGGACGAGGTGCTCGAGTTCATCGCCTCGCGCATCTCGACCAACATCCGCGAGCTCGAGGGCGCCCTCATCCGGGTGACCGCCTTCGCCAGCCTCAACCGCCAGAGCGTCGACATGGGCCTGGCCGAGATCGTGCTCAAGGACCTCATCCCCAACGAGCAGGGCAGCCAGATCACCAGCGCGACGATCATGGCGCAGACCGCGGCCTACTTCGGCCTCAGCATCGACGACCTGTGCGGCTCCTCCCGCTCCCGCGTGCTGGTCACCGCCCGGCAGATCGCGATGTACCTCTGCCGCGAGCTGACCGACCTGTCGCTGCCGAAGATCGGCCAGCAGTTCGGCGGCCGCGACCACACCACGGTGATGCACGCCGACCGCAAGATCCGCGAGCTCATGGGCGAGCGGCGCGCGATCTACAACCAGGTCACCGAGCTGACCAACCGCATCAAGCAGCAGTCCCGCTGAGGTAGGCGACCGTCTCCTTGAGGGTCTGCTCCCACGGCGTGGGCTGCAGGCCGAACACCGCCGAGGTGTGCGACGCATCGAGCACGAACGGCCGCTCGAACTGGTGCCGGGTCTCGTGCAGCTCGCGCAGGAACGGCACCACGGCGCCGAGCCCCGTGACCACACCGCGCGGTATGCCGTGCACGGACACCCGATCCCGGCCCACCAGCGCCGCCACCTCGGTGGCGACCTGGCGCATGCTCCGCGCCGGAGCGCTTGGCACGTGCCACGCCTCTCCCCACGAGCGGTCGTCTGTGGCCAACGGCGCCGCCAGGCGGGCGGTGTCCCGCACGTCGGTCCAGGTGTGGGGCGCATCGGGCCGCCCGACGAGCAACCACGCCGGCCGCCCCCGCAGGACGGGCCGGACCACCAGCTCGTGCAGCATGCTCATCCGGGCGCCGATGCCCGGGCCGGTGTAGTCGGAGGCGCGCAGCTCGGTGACCCGCACGCGTCCGGACTGGTGCGCCTCGAGGGCCTCCTGCCACATGCGCGCCCGCAGCTCGCCCTTGCGACCGTTGGGCCGGAGCGGGGTCGTCTCGGTCATCGGCCCGTCGACCACGCCGTGGCCGTAGAGGTTGCTGACCGTGACCAGCCCGGCGCCGGTGCGCTCGGCGGCGCCGAGGGCGGCCGCGGCCAGCGGCGGCCAGTCCTTCTCCCAGGTCGTGTACTTCGGGGGGTTCAGCGCGTTCACGATGGCCGAGGCGCCGGTGGCCAGGGCGGTCAGGCGGTCGACGTCGCCCGCGTCGGCGGCGACGGCGATGACGCCCGCCACCTGCGGGCCGCGCCCCGACCTAGACACGACCTGCACCTCGTGACCGGCGCCGGCGAGCTCGCGCGCCGTCCCCTGCCCGACTGCCCCTGCCCCCAGAACCACGAACCGACCCATGACATCCTCCAAATGTGAACACTGTTCTCTCTTTTCCCAGTGAACCGCACTCGGCCAGAAAAAGCAAGAACACTGTTCGCACTTTGGCACTGGGTCTGGCATTCTGAGGCGATGGCACGAGTCGACGGCATACGGGCGCGGAACCGGGCTGCGACCGAGGAGGAGATCCTGCGGGTCGCCCGGGTTGAGCTGCGCCGGCACGGCGCGGCGGCCCTGTCCGTGCGCGCCGTGGCTCGCGAGATGGGGATGGCCCCTTCCGCCCTCTACCGCTACATCAAGGACCGCGACGACCTGCTCACCCTGCTCATCGTCGCTGCGTACACCTCGCTGGGCGCCGAGGTGCAGGCGGCCCACGACGCCGTGGAGCCCGCCGACCTCGACGGCAGGTGGCGGGCGGTCGGCCACGGCCTGCGCGACTGGGCCAGGGCGCACCCGCACGAGTACGCCCTGGTCTACGGCTCACCGGTGCCGGACTACCGGGCCCCGGCCGAGCAGACCAACGAGCCCGGCACCCGGGTCCAGGCGCTCCTCGTGAGGCTGCTGGCCGACGCGCGGCGCGAGGGCCGGCTCAGCGACGCGGCCGCGACCTTCGCCCCGGGGTCGGGGCAGCTCGCCGACGCGGCCGCCGGGCACCTGCTCGACGACCCGTTCTTCGCCGGAGTGGACCTCGACGGCAGGGCGCTGATGGCCGGGTTGGCCGCCTGGACGCTGCTCCTGGGAACGGTGACGACCGAGCTCTTCGAGCAGATGGGCGACACGATCGCCGATCCGGACGCCTATTTCGCCTACATGCTCGACGTCGCCGGCCGGCTGGTCCTCAGCCCCGCACCGACGACTGTCCACAGCTGAGCTCTCCACAGGGTTGTCCACACATGTGGGCAGCGCGTGACCTGGCCGTGATCCGCGCAAGGGTGCAGGTGGACGTCCCAAAGGTGTCATTCGCCCCGGTTTGGCCGGTGGTCCACACTTGGGGAAAACCCTGTGGAGAGATGTGGCTGACCACAGGGAGACCCCCAGCTTGTCCACAGGCGGAGGGGTCGCTGACGGGGCTGTGCACAGCGCGTGGACGGGACGTGGACGCCGGGAGGCCAGGCTGGGGACGACTGCCCACACCGTGTGGATGCCCTGTGGACAACCAGATTCCGTCCACAGCCTCGGTGCCGCCGTGTGCAGCCCGGTCCACGAGCGGTGCACATGGCCATCGCCGCGCTGGCCTGCGCAAACGCGGCTTCTCCACAGGATCCACACCGCCTATGGAGAAGATGAGATCCATCCATCACTCATCCCGCCCCGAGTACCTGGGTGCGACCGACCCGTGCTGCCGAGGCATGGGAAGAACCGGACGAACCACAAGAAGCCGGCTTCCCCGAACCGGGTTTGCAGCCACCCCCGGGGGCACTAGGGTCAGTGCCCCCACCACAATGTGCTTCCGACGAACAGTGGTGTGGTCACACGCGTGTCTGCAGTCCTGAAGGGCGGGTTTCCAAGGTGAAGTTCCGGGTCGAACGTGAGGTCCTCGCCGATGCCGTGACCTGGGTGGCTCGGGGCCTGCCTGCCCGCCCGCCCGTGCCCGTGCTGGCTGGCGTGCTCATCGAGGCCAACGAGGAGGGCAGCCTCACCCTGTCGGCGTTCGACTACGAGGTCTCGGCCAAGGTCACCGTGCCCGCCGAGGTGTCCGAGCCCGGCCGGGTGCTCGTGCTCGGACGCCTCCTGGCCGAGATCTCGCGCAACCTGCCCAACCGCCCCATCGACGTCACCACCGAGGGCAACAAGGTCGCCGTCACCTGTGGCTCGTCGCGGTTCAGCCTGCTCATGATGCCGTCGGAGGACTACCCCACCCTGCCGACCTCGCCCGCCCCGACCGGCACCATCGCCGGCGACGTCTTCACCAAGGCGGTCGCCCAGGTCTCCATCGCGGCCGACCGCGGTGACACCCTGCCCATCCTCACCGGCGTCCGGGTCGAGATCGACGGCGAGAAGATGACACTGCTCGCCACCGACCGCTACCGCCTGGCGATGCGCGAGCTCACCTGGAACCCCGAGGCCACCGACGCCAACCACGTCGCGCTGATCCCGGCCCGCACCCTCTCCGAGACCGCCAAGGCCCTCGGGGCGGCGGGCTCCATCGAGGTGGCGCTCGGCGGCTCGGCCGGCGGCGACGGGCTGGTGGGCTTCGAGGCCGGGCAGCGCCGCACCACCACCCGGCTGCTCGACGGCGAGTACCCCAAGGTCACCTCCATCTTCCCGACCAGTGTCGACACCGAGGCCGTCGTCAGGACCGCCGAGCTCGTCGAGGCGGTCAAGCGTGTCTCCCTCGTGGCCGAGCGCAACACCCCGGTGCGGCTGCGGTTCACCGAGGGCCAGGTCGCCATCGAGGCGGGTACCGGTGACGACGCCCAGGCGTCCGAGGCGGTCGAGGCGACGCTGACCGGTCCCGAGATCGAGATCGCGTTCAACCCCCAGTTCCTGCTCGACGGCCTCGGGGTCGTGGGCACCGAGTTCTCGCGGCTGTCCTTCACCCAGTCGTCCCGCCCGGCGGTCCTCTCCGGCCAGGCCGAGCTCGAGGGCGAGGCCGACACCTCGTACCGCTACGTGCTCATGCCCGTGCGCTTCGCGAGCTGACCCGCCCCGGGCGTAGCCTTGAGCGCCACGCGCCCGCGGCGACGGTATGCCGTGCGGCGCGCACGCGGCACACCGCACCACCAACGACGAAGGGCTTCCTCACCATGCAGCTGGGTCTGATCGGTCTGGGCAAGATGGGTGGCAACATGCGCGAGCGGCTGCGCCGCGCCGGCCACGAGGTCATCGGCTTCGACCGCAACCCCGACGTCTCGGACGTTCGGAGCATGGCGGCCATGGTCAAGAAGCTCGAGGCGCCCCGTGTCGTCTGGGTGATGGTGCCCTCGGGTGACCCCACCCGCGAGACGGTGGCCAAGCTCGCCGACCTGCTCGACACGGGCGACCTCGTGATCGACGGCGGCAACAGCCGGTTCACCGACGACTTCGAGAACGAGAAGCTGCTCAAGGCCAAGGGCATCGGCTACCTCGACTGTGGCGTCTCCGGTGGCATCTGGGGCCTGGAGAACGGCTACGGCCTCATGGTCGGCGGCACCGCGGCCAACGTGCGGCGGGCCATGCCGATCTTCGACGCCCTGCGCCCCGAGGGCCCCCGGGAGGAGGGCTTCGTCCACGCCGGCAAGGTGGGTGCCGGCCACTACTGCAAGATGGTGCACAACGGCATCGAGTACGGGCTGATGGCCGCCTACGCCGAGGGCTACGAGCTGCTCGAGGCCAAGGACATCGTCACCGACGTGCCAGGTGCCTTCAAGGCCTGGACCCGGGGCACCGTCGTGCGCTCCTGGCTGCTCGACCTGCTGGTCAAGGCCCTGGAGGAGGACGCCCACCTCGAGGACGTCTCCGGCTACACCGCAGACTCCGGCGAGGGCCGCTGGACCGTCGAGGAGGCCATCGCCAACTCGGTGCCGATGCCGGTCATCTCCGCCTCCCTGTTCGCGCGGTTCGCCTCGCGCCAGGACGAGTCGCCCACCATGAAGGCCGTCGCCGCGCTGCGCGGCCAGTTCGGCGGGCACGAGGTCATGGGCGTCGAGGAGGGCAAGGCCCTGCGTCGGGGCGAGGCGCCCAAGGGCGTCAAGGAGACCCGCACCAAGACGCGCAAGGCCGAGCAGCCCACCAAGAGCGCGAAGAAGGCGGCCGCCAAGGGCCGAGCTGCCGCCAAGGCCGGGCCCTCGTCGGGCACCGGCGAGACCTCCTGAGCCCGGCCGCCACCGTGCCGCCGCTCCCGCCGTGCGCCTGACCGCCGCCTGACCCGTGTACGTCCGCCACCTGTCCGTCTCGAACTTCCGCAGCTACGAGACCGCCGAGCTGCCGCTCGAGCCCGGCGTGACCACGCTGGTCGGCCTCAACGGGCAGGGCAAGACCAACCTGGTCGAGGCCATCGGCTACCTCGCGACGCTCTCGAGCCACCGGGTGGCGACCGACGCACCGCTGGTGCGGTTCGGCGCCGACCAGGCGGTGATCCGCGGGGTCGTGGTCCGCGACGGCCGCGAGACGCTCATCGAGCTCGAGCTCAACCCCGGCCGGGCCAACCGGGCACGCCTCGGGCGGTCGCCGATGCAGCGTCCCCGCGAGGCGCTCGGCACGCTGCGCACGGTGCTCTTCGCCCCCGAGGACCTCGCGCTCGTCAAGGGCGACCCCTCGGAGCGCCGGAAGTTCCTCGACGAGCTGCTCGTCGCCCGCCAGCCCCGCTGGGCCGGGGTGCGCTCGGACTACGACAAGGTGCTCAAGCAGCGCAACGCCCTGCTGAAGTCGGCGGCGCCCGTGCTGCGCAAGGGATCCCGCCACCGGCCCCGTCCCGGGGAGGAGCCGGCCGACGAGGCGCGCGCCTCGGCACTGCACACCCTCGACATCTGGAACGAGCACCTCGCGAGCGTTGGCTCGCAGCTGCTCTACGCCCGGCTGCGGCTGCTGCGCGACCTCGGGCCCTACCTCACCAAGGCCTACGACGAGGTCAGCGCCGGCCAGTCCGACGCCAAGGTCTCCTACCGCTCGAGCCTGCGCGAGGAGGTCGCCGCCGCGATCGCCGTCGGCGACGTGCCCGAGATCGAGCAGCTGCGCACCGAGATGCTCGCCGCCCTCGACGAGGCGCGGCCGCGCGAGGTCGAGCGCGGCGTCTCCCTCGTCGGCCCGCACCGCGACGACGTCCTGCTCACCCTGGGCCAGCTGCCCGCCAAGGGCTATGCCAGCCACGGCGAGTCGTGGTCGTTCGCGCTGGGACTCAAGCTCGCGGCATACCAGCTGCTGCGCCACGACCTCGGGGAGGACCCGGTGCTGGTGCTCGACGACGTCTTCGCCGAGCTCGACACCGGCCGGCGCGAGCGGCTCGCCGCGATGATCGGCGACTGCGAGCAGGTGCTCATCACCGCGGCGGTGGCCGCGGACGTGCCCGCCTCGCTCAGCGGGCAGACGTATGCCGTGAGCCTGGGCGAGGTGAGCCCGCGTGAGTGACGAGCTGCTCCAGCCCGAGACCGAGCCCCCCGCGCCCCACCACGAGGACGAGCGGGTCGACGACGCGGCGGCCGCGGCGCTCGCTCGGGCACGGGCGGCCGCGAAGGCCAAAGGTCTGCGGCCGGGGCTGAAGCCGATGCGCCGGCGCCGTCCGGGGGTGCCGGTGAGCCCGCGGTCGCGCGACGGCCGCGACCCGCTGCTGCTCGGCGACCAGATGGACCGCCTGCTGGTCGACCGCGGCTGGCGGGTCGATGTCGCCGTCGGCTCGGTGATGGGCCGCTGGCCGCAGATCGTCGGCCCGGAGGTGGCCCAGCACTGCGCACCGGTGACCTTTGAGGACGGCGTGCTGACCGTGCGGGCCGACTCCACCGCGTGGGCCACCCAGATCCGGCTGCTGACTTCGTCGATCCTCGGCCGCCTCGAGGGCGAGGTCGGCAAGGGGACGGTGGCCGAGCTCAAGGTCGTCGGCCCCAGCGCGCCCTCGTGGTCGAAGGGACCGCGTCGGTCGCAGGGCCCTGGCCCCCGCGACACCTACGGGTAGGAGGCAGTCGTGGCGTGGGAGACGACGCACTCGCAGGGCGTCTATGAGAACCCGTGGATCCGGGTCCGGGAGGACCAGGTCGTCCGACCCGACGGCACCGATGGCGTCTACGGGGTCGTCGAGGTCCGGCAGCCGGCCGTCTTCGTGGTGGCGCTGACCGACGCCGACGAGGTCGTGCTCGTCACGGTCGACCGCCACACCACGGGCCGCTCGGTCGAGGTGCCGGCCGGGGGCACCGACGGTGAGGAACCGCTCGTCGCGGCGCGGCGTGAGCTGCTCGAGGAGACCGGCTACGGCGCGTCGGAGTGGGTGCACGTCGGGTCGATGCAGGCGCTGAACGGCATCTGCGAGGCGCCCGAGCACGTCTTCCTCGCCCGCGGCCTGAGCCTGTCCGACGCCACCGGTCACCACGAGGAGGGCATCAGCGACGTGCGCGCCGTGCCTTTCGCCGAGGTGCTCGCCATGGTGGCCCGCGGCGAGATCACCGACAGTGAGACCGTGGCCGCCCTGATGTATGCCGCCATCCACCTCGGCCGGGTGCGCTGACTCGACTGTGGCTCAGCGGCCGTCGCGAGGGGCGAAGACGGTCAGGGCCACGGCGTCGCTGTGCCGGGAGCGGACGTACTCGTCGGCCCAGTCGCGTCTGTCGGGGTAGGTCGACTCGGCGACGATGCGGGCGCAGACGGCGTCGACGTCGATGGGCGCGTGGCGCAGGCTGACCTGGCCGCCGCGCAGCAGCGCCCAGGCACCGCCGGGGCGGCCGTAGGGCATGCCGACGCTGCCGGGGTTGACCACCAGTCGGCGGTCGACGAGCCGCGCGAAGGGCATGTGGGTGTGACCGCAGACGACGGTTTGTACCGGCTCGGGGAGGTCGGCGAACACCTCGGCCCAGCGCTCGAGGCGGGTGTCGACCAGCACCACCTCGTCGTCGTCGCGCGGGCTCCCGTGGCAGAACAGCACCGGCCCGAACCCGTCGACGTCGAGGGTGACTGGGTGGGGCAGCGCGTCGAGGAGGGCAACGTGGTCGGGGCGAAGCTGGTCGGCCGCCCAGACCGACTCGGGGTGTTCGCACGACTCGCCGCGGGTGATGCCCACCAGCTCACGGTCGGCGTTGCCGCGCACGAGCACGCACCGCTCCCCCAGTGAGGTGAGCAGGTCGAGCGTCTCGACGGGCATGGGACCTGCCGCATGGTCACCGGTGACGACGACGAGGTCGGCGCCGGCCACGTCGGGTTCGGCGAGCACCGCTTCGAGCACGGGCAGCACGCCGTGGACGTCGGACAGCACAGCGACGGTGGCAGCCATGCCCGAAGGCTAGGGCGCGGGTCAAAGGGAGGTCATGCCTTTTCCTGCCCGGCTGGCGCTGTCGGTGTCGCGGCGGAGACTGGCTCCATGAGGGGAACACCAGCATCGAAGCCGAGCCGACCAGACCGTCACCAGCGCTGCTCGATCATCCCGCCCTACGTGCTCGAGGCGATCGCCGAGTCCAGTGACCCGGTGGCCGCAGCCCGGGCCGCCGAGGCACTGCAGCGTGACGCCGTCCTGCGGGCCCGCCGGCAGGGTCGGCCCGGGGTGGCGCCGGCACCCGGCCTGCCGCCGGAGGTGGCACCACCGCCGAGTGGTCCCGAGTCGCCGCAGCGGGTGGTCTCCGACGCCGCCAACGGCGAACGGCTCCCGGGCACGGTGCTGCGCCGCGAGGGTGAGCCGAAGACCGGGGACGTCGCGGCCGACGAGGCCTACGACGGACTCGGCGCGACCTGGGAGCTGTTCGCCGCGGCCTACGGGCACAACTCCCTCGACGGGCTGGGGACGCCGATGCTGGCCACCGTCCACTACGGCCGCGACTACGCGAACGCCTTCTGGGACGGCACGCAGATGGTGTTCGGTGACGGCGACGGCCGCTACTTCCGCCGCTTCACCGCCAGCCTCGACGTCATCGGCCACGAGCTCGCGCACGGGGTCACCGAGCTGACGGCCGGCCTGACCTACCGCGGACAGCCCGGAGCACTCAACGAGAGCGTCTCCGACGTGTTCGGGTCCCTCGTGCGCCAGCGGCTGCTCGGCCAGCGCGCCGACGAGGCCGACTGGCTCATCGGCGCCGACCTGTTCACCGACGCCGTGCAGGGCGTGGCGCTGCGGTCGATGGCCGCGCCCGGCACCGCCTACGACGACCCCGTGCTCGGCCGCGACCCCCAGCCCGCCCACATGGACGACTTCGTCGTCACCCGCGACGACAACGGCGGGGTGCACATCAACTCAGGCATCCCCAACCGCGCCTTCCACCTCGCGGCCACCGCGGTGGGCGGCTACGCCTGGGAGACCGTGGGCCGCACCTGGTATGCCGTGCTGACCGGACCCGGGATCCGCGCGGACTGCGACTTCGCCACCTTCGCCACCCTGACGGTGCAGGCGGCTCGCGCCGAGCACGGCACCGAGTCGGCGCTCGCGCGGGCCGTCGAGTCCGCCTGGGAGCGGGTCGGCGTGCTCGGAGGCGCCACCGGCTCACCCGAGGGCGCTCCCGGTGGGGAGGTCGCCCCCGTGGAAGGCACCGAGGTGCTGGTGCGCCGCACGGGCGGGTTCGCCGGCCTCACCCGGGAGCGGGCCGTGCGCCTCGCCGAGCTGCCGCGCGACGACGCCGACCAGTGGGCCCACCTGCTCGCGGACCGCCGGCTGTCGGCCTTCGCCAACGGGCCGGCCCGGCCCGACGCGTACTGCTACGAGGTGCGCTGCGACGCGCCCCCGACGCAGGTGAGCCTGCCCGAGCCCCGCCTGCCCGAGGAGGTGCGGGGGCTGTTGGAACGGACCCTCGCCGGCACTGACGGCTGATGCGTCTACTCGATGGGGCGCAGCGTCTTCACGACCCGCGTGCCCAGGCGCTTGGCCTCGGACGCCGAGAAGGAGGTCACGTTGATCGACACCACGGTCTCGGGAGTCTCGAGGTAGAAGGCCTCGCCGTGCTGGTTCGCCCAGGTCGACCCGAGCCGGTAGACGGCGTGCACCGCTGGGCCGGCTGGGGTCTCGATGCGCCTGACCCTGCTGACCGTGCCGCCGAGCAGGTCGGCAGTGTCGCGACGGATGAGCGACGCCGAGGGCAGCTCCCCCAGCGGCGTGCGGGTCACCACGATGCTCGCCGGCATCCCGTCGTCGCCGGCCCCCACCACCATGCGGTCGAGCTGGTTGAGCATGCCGTTGCGCAGCTGGGCGGGGGTCAGGCCCATCTGGCCGGCGAGCTCGTCGAGGGCGGCAGACCCCTCGAGGTAGTCCTCGGGGTCGATCTCGCGGAACAGGGTCGGGGCCGCCAGGCCTATGCCGAGGCTGTCGACCACGACCAGCCGCTCGGTCGACTCCAGCGGGGACGGGTCGGGCCACCCCGACCGGTCCGGCGCGGCGGAGGGAGTCGCGCCGGCCGACGCGTCCGGCGTCACGGTGGCCACGGGCGTCGCAGCCCCGGAGGCACCGTCCACCGGCGCCGTGGGCGTGACGGCGTCAGGCGCCGATGGCAGCTCGGTGATGGTCGGCGTCGCCATGACCCGCTCGACCACCCCGCACCCCGCGAGCCCCGTCAACGCCACCCCGGTGACGGCGACCGCCACGGCAGACCTGATGCCCCCTGCACTCCCCCGCATGGGCCAGAACGATAGGGGCCGCGTCCTGCGGGAACGCCGCGATTCGGTGAGTTCGGGCGATATGGGCCCCTTGGTGGTCCGCCAAACAGCGCCGAAATGGGGCGCTGAGGGGCCGGGGTGCGATCCCCGACATGGATCTGCCCCCAAATTTGCCTAGAAAGTGGGTTCTCGGGCCTCCTGAAGCCGTCTTCCGGCGCTCCGACCGGTAAACTCGGGGGCGATCCCGCGACCACCGTGGTCTCCACGTTGGTCGCGTGCCATGAGCGGCACCAGCGCAGGCTGCCCGCCCGCTGTCGTGCCATCTGAAGAAGGAGCACCGTGTCTGAGGCTGCCAACACGCCCATGCCCAGAGAGTCCGGTTCCGAGAGCCTGAGCGCCGCCGAGGCGGAGCAGGCCCGGGCTGCAGCGGAAGCAGAGCTCGCTGGAGCCCCCCAGGGGTCGGACTACGACGCCAGCGCCATCACCGTCCTCGAGGGCCTCGAGGCCGTGCGCAAGCGGCCCGGCATGTACATCGGCTCCACGGGCGAACGCGGCCTGCACCACCTGGTGTGGGAGATCGTCGACAACTCGGTGGACGAGGCCTTGGCCGGCTACGCCGACACCATCGACGTGACGCTGCTGGCCGACGGTGGTGTGCGCGTCTCCGACAACGGTCGTGGCATCCCCACCGGCCTGAACGAGCAGTACGGCGTGTCCACCGTCGAGCTCGTGCTCACCCAGCTCCATGCCGGCGGCAAGTTCGGTGGCGGCGGCTACAAGGTCTCCGGCGGCCTGCACGGCGTGGGCTCCTCGGTGGTCAACGCGCTCTCGACGCGACTCGACGCCGAGGTCCGTCAGCTGGGCCACGCCTGGCGCATGTCGTTCGACCACGGTGTGCCGGTCGCGCCGCTGGCCAAGGAGGAGGAGTCGGACCGCAGCGGGACGACAATCACCTTCTGGGCCAACCCCGAGATCTTCGAGACCGTCACCTACGACTTCGAGACGATCCGCGCCCGGTTCCAGCAGATGGCCTTCCTCAACAAGGGCCTGACGATCAACCTGACCGACGAGCGCGTCGCCCAGGACGCGCTGGGCAAGGACGACATCGACCTCGACAACCTCGAGGCGGAGACGGACGAGGAGACCGTCGAGGTCGACTCCGCCACCGCCGAGGCCGAGGGCGGCGCCCCGAAGAAGCAGAAGGCCAAGAAGGTCACCTACCGCTACGACAACGGCCTGGTCGACTACGTGACGCACCTGGTCGGCTCTAAGAAGTCCGAGCCGGTGCACCCCGAGATCATCTCGATCGAGTCCGAGGACACCGAGCGCCAGCTCTCCCTCGAGCTGGCCATGCAGTGGACGACCGCCTACTCCGAGTCGGTCCACACCTACGCCAACACCATCAACACCCACGAGGGCGGCACCCACGAGGAGGGCTTCCGCGCGGCGATGACCAAGCTGGTCAACGACTTCGCCCGCAAGCAGAACCTGCTCAAGGACAAGGACGAGAACCTCACCGGCGACGACATCCGCGAGGGCCTGACCGCCGTGGTGTCCGTCAAGCTCGGCGAGCCGCAGTTCGAGGGCCAGACCAAGACCAAGCTCGGCAACTCCGAGGTCAAGGGCTTCGTCCAGCGCGCGATGACCGACGAGTTCGGCCACTGGCTCGAGACCCACCCCAACGAGGGCAAGGACATCGTCCGCAAGTCGGTGCAGGCGGCGGCGGCCAGGATGGCGGCCCGCAAGGCACGTGAGGCCACCCGGCGCAAGGGCCTGCTCGAGTCCGGCGGCCTGCCGGGCAAGCTGCGTGACTGCCAGAGCAAGGACCCGAGCCTGTCCGAGGTCTTCATCGTCGAGGGTGACTCGGCAGGCGGCTCCGCCGTCCGCGGTCGAAACCCCAGCACCCAGGCGATCCTCCCGATCCGAGGCAAGATCCTCAACGTCGAGAAGGCCCGCATCGACAAGGTCCTCTCCAACAACGAGGTCCAGGCGCTCATCTCGGCGTTCGGCACCGGCATCGGCGAGGACTTCGACCTCGAGAAGGCGCGCTACCACAAGATCGTGCTCATGGCCGACGCCGACGTCGACGGCCTGCACATCCGCACGCTGCTGCTGACGCTGCTGTTCCGCTTCATGCGCCCGCTGATCGAGGCCGGCTACGTCTACCTCGCCCAGCCGCCGCTCTACCGCCTCAAGTGGAGCAACCACGCGCACGAGTTCGCCTACTCCGACCGTGAGCGCGACGCCATGGTCGCGGCCGGCCAGAGCCAGGGCTGGCGCCTGCCCAAGGACGCCGGCATCCAGCGCTACAAGGGTCTGGGCGAGATGGACTACCAGGAGCTGTGGGAGACCACCATGGACCCCGACCACCGGGTGCTGCTCCAGGTCACGCTCGACGACGCGGCGGCGGCCGACGAGATCTTCGCCATCCTCATGGGCGAGGACGTCGAGTCGCGGCGCGGCTTCATCCAGCGCAACGCCCGCGACGTGCGGTTCCTCGACATCTAGCAGAGGCCACCCCGTATGCCGGGCAGCCGGGTTCCACGTGAAACCGCGCCAGCGCGCAGAGCGCGCGCACGGCATACCCCAGCTCTTTGAAATCCGTTGAAAGACAAGGGAAATCGTGACTGACGGAATGCCCCCGATCGAGACCGACCGCACCGAGGCGGTCGACCTCAACACCGAGATGCAGCGCAGCTACATCGACTACGCGATGACGGTCATCGTCAGTCGTGCGCTGCCGGACGTGCGGGACGGCCTCAAGCCGGTGCACCGCCGCGTCGTCTACGCCATGTACGACGGGGGCTACCGCCCCGACCGCGGGTACAACAAGTGCTCGCGCGTCGTCGGCGAGGTCATGGGTCAGTACCACCCCCACGGTGACGCCTCGATCTACGACGCCCTCGTGCGCCTGGTGCAGGACTGGTCGATGCGCTACCCGCTCGTCGACGGGCAGGGCAACTTCGGCTCGCCCGGTGACGACCCGGCCGCCGCGCCGCGGTACACCGAGTGCCGGATGGCGCCGCTGGCCATGGAGATGGTCCGCGACATCCACGAGGAGACCGTCGACTTCCGCGACAACTACGACGGCAAGACCCAGGAGCCCACGGTCCTGCCGAGCCGGTTCCCGAACCTGCTCGTCAACGGCTCCTCGGGCATCGCCGTCGGCATGGCCACCAACATCCCGCCGCACAACCTGCGCGAGGTGGCATCCGGCGCGCAGTGGTACCTGCAGAACCCCGAGGCTCCCCGCGAGGAGCTGCTCGAGGCGCTGATGAAGCGCATCCAGGGCCCGGACTTCCCGACCGGCGCGCTCATCCTGGGCCGCAAGGGCATCGAGGACGCCTACCGCACCGGCCGCGGCTCGATCATCATGCGCGCGGTCGTCGAGGTGGAGGAGATCCACAACCGGCAGTGCCTCGTCGTCACCGAGCTGCCCTACCAGGTCAACCCCGACACCCTCGCGCAGAAGATCGCCGAGCTGGTCAAGGAGGGTCGCCTGCAGGGCATCGCCGACATCCGTGACGAGACCTCCGGCCGCACCGGCCAGCGCCTGGTGATCGTGCTCAAGCGCGACGCGGTGGCCAAGGTCGTGCTCAACAACCTCTACAAGCACACCCAGCTGCAGACCAACTTCGGCGCCAACATGCTGGCGCTGGTCGACGGGGTGCCGCGCACGCTGCCGATCGACGCGTTCATCCGCCACTGGGTGGAGCACCAGATCGAAGTCATCGTCCGGCGCACGGCCTTCCGCCTGCGCAAGGCCGAGGCCGACATCCACATCCTGCGTGGTCTGCTCAAGGCCCTCGACGCGCTCGACGAGGTCATCGCGCTCATCCGCCGCTCCCCGACGGTCGAGGAGGCCCGCGACGGCCTGATCCAGCTGCTCGAGATCGACGAGATCCAGGCCGGCGCGATCCTCAACATGCAGCTGCGCCGCCTGGCCGCCCTGGAGCGCCAGAAGATCATCGACGAGCATGACCGGCTCGAGGCGCTGATCAGGGACTACCAGGACATCCTCGCCAAGCCCGAGCGGCAGCGGACGATCGTCTCCGACGAGCTCGCCGAGATCACCGAGAAGTACGGCGACGACCGACGCTCGAAGATCGAGTTCCACGACGGCGACATGTCGATGGAGGACCTGATCCCCGAGGAGGACGTGGTCGTCACCATCACCCGCGGGGGCTACGCCAAGCGCACCCGGGTCGACGCCTACCGCAGCCAGGGTCGCGGCGGGAAGGGCGTGCGCGGCACCCAGCTGCGCGGCGACGACATGGTCGAGCACTTCTTCACGACCACCTCGCACCACTGGCTGTTGTTCTTCACCAACCTCGGCCGCGTCTACCGGGCCAAGACCTACGAGCTGCCCGATGCCGGCCGTGACGCCAAGGGCCAGCACGTCGCCAATCTCCTGGCCTTCCAGCCGGACGAGCACATCGCCCAGGTGCTCGACGTTCGCGACTACGACCAGGCGCCCTACCTGGTGCTGGCCACCCGCAACGGCCTGGTGAAGAAGACCCGCCTGGCCGACTACGACTCACCACGCAGCGGTGGGCTCATCGCGGTCAACCTCCGCGACGGCG
Source organism: Knoellia sp. 3-2P3 (assembly GCF_029223115.1). Classification (NCBI taxonomy): domain Bacteria; kingdom Bacillati; phylum Actinomycetota; class Actinomycetes; order Micrococcales; family Intrasporangiaceae; genus Knoellia; species Knoellia sp. 3-2P3. The sequence continues at coordinate 599,662 of NZ_JARGZE010000001.1, read as the reverse complement.
ACGAGCTGGTAGCCGCCGACCTGGCCTCCTCCAGCGACGACCTGCTGCTCGTCTCGCGCAACGGCCAGTCGGCGCGCTTCCACGCCGACGACGAGACGCTGCGCCCGATGGGCCGGGCCACCAGCGGCGTCACGGGCATGCGGTTCCGCGACTCAGACGCCCTGCTGTCGCTCAGCGTCATCGAGGACGGCACCGACCCCGACGTCTTCGTGGTCTTCGAGAACGGCCTGGCCAAACGCACGGCCGTCTCGGAGTGGAGCGTCAAGGGCCGCGGCATCTACGGCGTCGCGGTCGCCAAGATCACCGAGAAGAACGGCCAGGTGGTCGGCGCCCTGACGGTCGACGAGGAGGACGAGGTCCTGGCCATCATGGGCAAGGGCAACATCGTTCGCTCGGGCGTCTGGGAGGTCACCCGTCGCGGACGCAACACCCAGGGCATGCGCTTCGTGACCCCGCCCAGGGGTGACGTCGTCGTGGCGGTCGCCCGCAGCGTCGAGCGCGAGGCGGACGAGGAGGCCATGGGCCAGGTGGCCGAGGCCACGCCCGACGAGCCCACCTCCACGGTGGAGCGTGACGGCGGTGTCCAGAACGGCGGTGCCGATGAGGCGAGCCGGGCCGATGATGCCGTACCGTCGGAGACGACCGACCAGCCGGCCGAGGCCGGCGAGCACGACGCCGCTGGAGGTAACGAGTGAGCACGGCAGGCCCGACGAGCACGTCGGCGCGCCCGCAGGGCCCGGGTTCCCGCCCGGGGCAGGGCGCCCAGCAGGCGGCACCGACCCGACCCAACCCCACCCAGCCCCGGCCCGGCGGCGCTCCGGCGCCCTCGGCCCGCAGCCGGCGCGTCAAGCTCACCGTCTCGCGGATCGACCCGTGGTCGGCCATGAAGATGTCGTTCCTCATCTCCGTGGCGCTCGGCATCGCCGGGGTCGTCATGGTGGCGGTGCTGTGGATGATCCTCTCCGGGATGGGTGTCTTCTCGGAGGTCAACCGCCTGGTCGGCACCGTGCTCCAGGACAGCGAGAACCCGTTCAACCTGATGGACTTCCTCGGCTTCGGCCGGGTGCTGTCCCTCTCGATCGTCATCGGGGTCATCGACGTCATCCTGCTGACCGCGCTGTCCACCCTCGGGGCGTTCCTCTACAACATCTGCTCCTCGCTCGTCGGCGGTCTGCAGCTCACGCTGACCGACGACTGAGATCCGGCCACGCGGCATACCGCGCGTCTGTGACCGCCCCCTCGCCCACCCGGGCGAGGGGGCGGCCGCCGTTTTGGAGTCCGGTATACCGGTGAGGTAACCTCATGCGTCGCAGGCCCCCTCACGGTCCTGCGGCGGAGATTGGTCACGGGCCTATAGCTCAGACGGTTAGAGCGCTTCCCTGATAAGGAAGAGGCCACAGGTTCAAGTCCTGTTAGGCCCACCAATCCCGAACTCGCAGTTCCTCGCCCGCGACCGGACGGAGAGCCTCATGGGGAAGAAGCTCCTGCTGCTGATCGCGACGGCCATCGGGGCCGCCGCCCTCCAGAAGAAGCTCAAGGACCAGCAGGCCGAGCGCGACCTCTGGCACGAGGCGACGGACAAGCCGACCAACTGAATCGACTCCCCCAGGACAGCCGCCGGCGCCTGGAAGTCACCCTCCCGGGGGCCATGGCGCAATTGGTAGCGCACCTGCTTTGCAAGCAGGGGGTTAGGGGTTCGAGTCCCCTTGGCTCCACCACAGGTCGACAGGCCCTTTCCGCACGACGGAGAGGGCCTTTCCTGTGTCCGGCGAGGGCTCTGCGGCGAGCACCCCTCGACGGTCTGCGCCCACCGACGCGCTCGTGCTCAACATTGGAGACCGCATACTCTGGATCGGAGTGGTTGGCCTACTTTCCGGAGAGACCCTCATGCCCGGCACCAGACTCGGCGCGTGCCCGCTCCGCGGCCAGGTCGATCCGCGCCTCCTGCGATTCAGCGCCGGGGCAACCGCCAGCGTTCTCGCCGTTGTACTGCTGATCGTTGACGTTGCCCGACCATTGGGCCTCGGCCTGCTCGCCTCCCAGGTCGCCGTGTTTGCTTTCACCGCGTTCGTCAGTTTTCAGTGGTCGCTGTGGGCGCAGATCTATGCCCGTCTCATCTGGACGCGGATCGGAGCACCGACCACATTGGAGGATGCGCGGCCGCCGAGATTCGCCCAGTTCTTCGGCTTCGTGGTCACTGCCTCGGCCCTGGCCTTCTTCGCGTTTGGCGTCGACGTCGCTGGCTACGGCCTGACGGCACTCGCCTTCGGCATGGCAGCCCTCAACGCCTCCACTGGTCTGTGTGTGGGCTGCAAGGCCTACCTGCTGTTCCGCCAACTGCCATCGTCCTGAACCCTGCGTCAGACCCGGGCCGGCAGAGTCCGGCCGTGCTCGGACGATGTCGATGCCTGCCCGGCAGGTCGCTTCGGACGGGTGACCTTGGCCTCTTCGGCGTTGAAGCAGAGCGACGGAGCGTGGAAGCGAGGGGGCGGCCGACGGGCGAACCCGTCGCAAGCCCAGCACGCGAAGGAGAAGACGATGCCCAAGCTGTCGAAGTCCACCGCTGCATCCCACATGGTCGTTCCCGGCTACGCCGACACGTACGAGCAGGAGGTCGGTGACTGGACCGTCACCATGTCAAACATGTTCGTCGACCTCGACGAGACGCCATTCTTCAAGGGCGCCCCGAATGACCAGTGCCAGGCGCACCACGTGGGCCTCGTGGTCAAGGGCAAGTTCGGGATTCGCAAGGCCGACGGGTCGGAGGAGATCTACGAGACCGGCGACGCGTTCGTCATCGAACCGGGACACATCCCGCTGAACTTCGCTGACAGTGAGTACGTCGCCTTCACGCCCACCGCCGAGGCGAAGGAACTCTCGGCGGTGGTCATGCCCAACATGGTCAAGTACGCCCAGGAGCACGGCGTCGAACTGCCGGCGGAGCTGCTCTAGCACCGTCGACGCCACCCGCGTCTCAACGCTGGTCGCCCGCCTCCTTGGCGTGCGTCGCCGCACGCCCGAGGAGGCCGGCGCCGCTGGCGGTCGCCCGGCGCCAGGGCGGCACACCCTCGATCTCGATCTGCAGGGAGAAGCTCAGGAAGGTGCGGATCAGCACGATCAGCCCGAGGACGAGCACGTTCTCCAGCGACGGCTCCACGGCCACGGTGCGGATGAGGTCGGCCGCGACGAGGATCTCCAGGCCGAGGAGGAGCACCCCGCCGAAGGACTCGCGCAGCACGGCGTAGGCCTGTCGACCCTCCGTGCGACGCCACACACCCGCGGCGAGCACCACCGACCAGAGCAGGCCGAAGACCAGCACCCCCACGCCGATCGCCTCGAAGGCCTTGCCGGCATACTCCATCAGCTCGACGAAGGTCATCGCTCCTCCCCTCCTGCCGGGCTCAGTTGCTCAGCAGCTCGGCGGGAACGGCGCAGTCGAGGCCGACGTCGTTCATGCGGGTGACGATCGACTGCCCCTCCTCGTCGACGGGGACCTTCAGCGACAGGGCGCCCGACCTCCCCTTGGCCAGCGCGGCGGCATACGTCTCGCGCGCCCGGACCAGCGCCTCCCAGTCCTCCAACCACCCGGGCATGGGCCGGTCGTTGTTGACCAGGTCGGGACCCAGCCCGCGGATCTGCCCGACCATGAGCCCGACGGCCTCGTTCTGGGCACGAATGGCCTTGACCCGTTGGGTAATCGACGCCTCCGACGGTGGCGCCAGCCGGTGCACGCTCTGCCGCATCATGAGGCAGGCGGCGTTGCTGGTGCGCACGATGAGTGGCTGGTCGACCACCTCGATACGGTCGTGGGTGGCGTAGCGCCACAGGCCGAGCAGCGTGACGGCCACCAGCGCCAGCCCGCCGAGGACCGAGGCCACGGCGACCCAGTGCCGCCAGCGCTGCTCCGCCATGGGGTCATGGTGCGACGCCGGGCCGGCGGCGCCCAGCGCAGCGTGCAGGACGCTCGCCTACGTCACAGGGGTGAGATCGTGCGTCAGAGGTGGAGAAGTCGGTCGATGAGCGACGGCCCGACCATGAGCACGAGGATCAGGGTGTTGAGCACGAGGGCGGCCTTGCCCGCCCGGCCGGCACCGGTGCGCACGGCCTTGACGCCGAGCACCACCCCGGCGACGAGCGGCAGCACCCACAGCAGGCTGGCCGCGAGCCACGGCAGCCACGCCTCGATGTAGGCGACCTCGCCGCCCTCGACCTCCGCGCCGAGCCACTCGCCGACGACGCCGGAGAGCCCGATGAACGCAGCCGTCCACACGGCGAAAGCCACCAGCATCCCGAACGACCATCGGGCCAGGCGCAATGCCTGGTGTTGTACCGGCGTCCTGTGGTGGTTCTGGCGATGACCCCTCGTCTGCACGGTCATGGTGCTCGCCTCCTCTGGGCAGCACCATCGTGATGGTCTCGCGCAAGGCGCGGCAGAGGACAAGGTCCCCGAAGGAGGACGGGTGCAGGACGCTCAGCCGGGCAGGTCGCGACTCGCGCGCAGCGACGGCAGGTCCGGCAACGGCCGCCGGGGCTCGCGCACCCCGGCCGACCCTCCCGGGGCGGCCTCGCCGAAGACCCCGATCAGGCGAGGACCACGGACCCGGCGGTGGCGGTACACGGCATACAGGTGCTCGTGGTCATCGCGGCCCAGCGGCCCGGTCACCGCGAAGGCCCGACGGGCGCGCATGACCGCCTCCCCGGGACTGGCTGCACTGATCTCGAGCGCCCGGCCGGGCTGCTGCTGGGGACCCCGCCCGTGCTCCACCACGTCGTAGATGGCCATGCACTCCAGCATGGCCCGGTGCAGGCGCGAGCGACAGTCCCCGGGGCGGGACGGATCAGGTCAGGTGACCGGCTCGAGGGCGGAGAGCAGCTCGTCGCAGGCCTCGACGCAGCGGCGGCAGGTCTTGGCGCACACCTCGCAGTGCAGGTGCATGTCGCCGTGCTTCTCGCACTCGACGGCGCAGGCGTGGCACATGGCGCGGCACGTCTGCAGGAGCGAGATGAGGAGCTCGTTAGAGGTGGCGCCCGGGTGCCGCGAGAGCACCTTGGCCGTCGCGTCGCACACGTCGGCGCAGTCGAGGTTCTTCTGGATGCAGTCGCGCAGGTCGGCGACCATCTCCTCGGACAGGCAGGCGTCGGCGCAGGCCGTGCACGAGTACACGCACTCCAGGCACGCGAGGATGCAGTTCTTCAGCACGGCCTCGTCGAGCTCGCCGACTCCCTTGGGGTGGGTCCTGAGCATCTCGCTCACAACGGTCATGGTTCCTCCGTCCGGATCGGGGTGGTCCTATTCGGGCACAGATCCGGGATGCTCGCCACCGGAGATTGGCGTATCGCGCCGATGTCGGGAACTCGTCTGCGCCGGCCGTGGCGAGCCGTCCCCCCACCTGCTGCCGGCGACCGGTCCCCCACCTGCTCTGGCGGCCCTGACCCCACGGCCAGCGCGACTTTCAGGCCGTGATGGTGCCGCCCTCGAACTGGCAGGTCAGCCGGCTCCCGTCGGAGACCGTGTCGCTGACCGGGTAGCCGTACCGGCCGCTCGCCCCTCCGGCTGCCTTCCACTCCCGCAGCACGTCGCCGTGCACGAGCCGCGCGGCGCCGCTGCCCAGCGCCCAGAGCTCCCCGCCCTGGAAGACCTGGTGCGACCCGCGCGAGTCCGAGGCCGCGTTGCCGGTGGGGTAGCCCAGGACACCGCCCTCACGTCCGTTGGCCTGCCAGCTGGTGTTCATGACCCCGGCGACGGCGACGGTGGGGGTGTCGGCACTGCCGCAGATCCGACCGGTCTGGAAGTCCTGGAGCCACCCCTGACGCGCCAGCCCCGAGGTGCGGTTGCTGCGCGGGTAGCCCAGGCTGCCGCCCTCGCGGCCGGTGGCCGCCCACACCGAGTAGGCCTCGCCGTAGATGGACTTGGTGCCGGTGGAGGCGCTGTCGAGGATGACGCCGCGCTGGAAGTCCTGGCGCCAGCCGCTGTCGCGCAGGCCGGAGATGCGGTTGCTGCGCGGGTACCCGAGCAGCCCGCCCTCGCGCCCGGTGCCGTCCCACTGGGCATAGGCCTCGCCGTAGACGGACTTGGTGCCGGTGGAGGCGCTGTCGAGGATGACGCCGTACTGGAAGTCCTGGCGCCAGCCGCTGTCGCGCAAGCCGGAGATGCGGTTGCCGCGCGGGTAGCCCAGCACCCCGCCCTCGCGCCCGGTGCCATTCCACTGGGTCCAGGCAGCCCCGTAGACCACCTTGGCGGCGGTCTGCGGGCTGTCGGCGATGGCGCCGTGCTCGAAGAGCTGCACCCAGCCGCCGGAGCGCAGCCCGGTCAGCAGGTCGCTGGTGGGGTAGCCCAGGACGCCCTTGGGTCCGCCCACCTGGGCCCAGAGGTTCTTCACCGTGTTGGGCACCGCACGCGTGCCGGTCTGGGTCGTCCGGTAGATCGAGCCGCCCTGGTAGACGACGTAGGTCCCCCGGCCGTCCCCGACGGAGGCGATCGGACCGGTGGACGCCTTGAGGAAGGAGCCCTGCTCGCCCATCGCCTTGTACTTGGCCGCGATGTAGCCCCACTGGGGAAGGCTCGGGGCGCTGTGCTCGGCGGTGCGGTCGTCGCGCAGAGAGGTCGTCGTGCAGTTGGCCCACTGGTACGGCGGCACGCAGCTCACCACCCGGCAGTGCACGCCGCCGCTGCACTTCACGTGCGTGTTGCACTGGCCGTAGCGGAAGGCGTTGCAGCAGATGCGGCGCTGGTCGCAGCTGGCCGTCGACCCGGTGCCGCAGCTGCAGTTCCAGCAGCCCTTGTCGCAGATGTGGTCGCCGCTGCAGCCCGTCGAGCACTTCGAGCACGAGGCGTTGCAGTCGACGATGTAGCGGTAGCCGCCGCCGCACCAGGACGAGTCGGCCGCCTTCCACCACCCTGCGGCGAAGCTGCCGGGCGGGCACGAGTTCACGCCCTTGTTGATGGTGCTGCAGAAGACCGTCCACCCGCTCGAGGCGGTGTTTCCCGGTCCGCAGATGGTGCTGTATGCCGTGATCGGCCGCAGCGCGTACGCCCTGGGGTTGGTGGCCAGCGCCGACCCGGCGACTGCCGCCCCGACGAAGAAGCCGCGCCGCCCGACGTTGCCGAACCGCTCGGAGACCCGGCTCACCAGCCCGACCAGGCCGCGCCGCTCCCCGCCGGTGATCTGCTCCAGGGTGCTGGTCATGACATCTCCCCTCGTCGGACCATCGTGGCCCTGTCGGTGACCTGCAGGCCGCGCACCACCTCGGCGGCGCGGGGCACGGTGGCCATCCGGCGCGAGTGGCTCCCGATGACGGTGAAGAGGCAGAACGCCCGGCCGCCGACGCTGAAGAAGTGCTGCGAGGCGCTGCGCCCCGGCAGCGGCCGCTGGAGGCGGTTTGGCCCGAACTGCGAGGGGGCCAGCCGGGGCATGCCCTGGTCGGCGAAGAGTCCCTGGTCGGCGACATCGGAGCCGTACTCGACGAGGGAGATGAAGACGTCCTCGGAGCTGAGCAGGTCGACGACCCCGCTGCCGAAGTCGCCGCGCCCGGTGGGCAGGTCGATGGTGCTGGCGTGCAGGATCGGCCGCATCACCTCACCGTTGGGCTCGACGGCCTCGGCCGCCATCCCGCGCAGGCCCGGCGACACCCCGTTGGGCACGCTCTGGGCCGGCGTCGCCCGGCGCTCGATCGCGAGGCGCCAGCCCTGCGGAGGTGCGCACCTCAGTCCGTACTTCTCCACTGCCATCAACTCCCCAATGCAGCGGCGCCCAGTGCCACCGCTCCTGCCGCCAGTGCCACCCTAGCGAGGGCATCCGCCGGTTTTGTCCACTTTTCGACCGTGCTGAAGATTCTGTGCAAGGAGGCTCGGTCCCGCACCCCGGCCATCGCCACCGAGGGCAGCGCCCGCACCAGCCCGAAGACGCCCCCGATGAGCAGGCCCGCCGCCGGCGAGCCGGACAGCAGCGCCAGCACCACCACGGCATACGTCGTGGAGCTCGTGACGATGGTGACCAGCCCGAACCCCAGCTGGGCGCCGAAGCCGACCCCGTAGACCCAGCCGCGGTAGCGGGTCAGCCACTGCTCGTCGACCTGGCGGCGCCACGACGGCAGCTCGCGCCCGCCGACCCGCAGGTCGAGCGCGAGTCCGGCCAGCAGCAGCAGGGCGGCCAGGCCCAGCGCCCACGGTGAGGACCGCCAGGCCGCGGGGAGCACCGAGCCGAGCAGGCCGAAGAGGCCACCGAGGGTGAGGCCCCCGACCAGGGACCCGATGACGTATGCCGTGGTGGTCACCCACCAGCGGGAGGCGCGGGCCCGCTCACCGAGCGGGCTGATGCTCGAGAGCATCGACTCGCCTCAAGGCGACCACGTGGCCCGGACAGCAGCCACGGCGGCCATCGGCAGGCCGATGACGAGGGCGAGGCGGGTGGGGTCCATGTCGGGTGGGGCTCAGTGCCCGTGCTGGTGGGCGTGCGTGTGCTGCTCGTGCGGGTGGTCGTGCACCTCGCCGGGTTCCGCGTCCGGCGACTCGTAGAGGCTGGGGTGCCCGGGGTGGATGCCCGAGTCGAGCAGCTCCCGGTCCATCCGCGGCAGGTTGTCGTGCTCGCCCCGCTCGGAGACCTCGCCCCCGCCGAGGGTGCCGGGGCCGGTGCGCCCGGCGGCGGCGCGGGCGTCGGCGGAGTCGGCCACGGCCTGGCGCATGAGGTCGCGCACCTGCGGCCACGTGGTCGAGGAGCCCTCACCGGTGATGACCCCGTCCTCGACGAAGACGAAGTAGGGCGAGCCGGGGATGCCGTAGTCGGTCCAACCCGCGGACGACTGCACCACCTCGAGGCGGTCACCGGCGAGCTGGCGCAGCGTGGTGACGCTCTCCTCCGCGGGGCCCTTGGCCACCACGACGAGCCGGGCGTCGCCGGGCACGTCGACCGGGCCGTGGCGGAACTCCTCCCAGAAGGTCTGGCAGACGCTGCAGCCGCTGGAGAGGAAGGCCAGCAGGGTGCGCTGCCCCTGCCCCGTCACCGTGACGGTGCGCTCCTGCCGGTCGAGCGTGGTCCCAATGACGTCGGCGGCTCGGCTCGACTCGGGGCGGGCGTTGGCCACCACGCCGCTCTCGAGGTCGACGCTCACCGGGCCGGGGCCGCCCGACGCGCCGGGGCCGGCCTCCTTCTCGAGCTCGAGCCCGGCGCCGAGCTCGTGCAGGGCCTTCAGGATGAGCGCGTGGCTGCGCAGCAGCCCGAGGACGAGCACCCCGAGAAGGGCGATCGCCACCCCCTCGGCGATCACGATGGCAAGCATGGGGTCATCACCTTCTGTTGGTGGACGCGGTCTCGAGGGCCGCGCCCGTGCTGCGGACGGCGGCCGGGGTCACGGTCGGCAGGACGGCCAGGGCCTGCCACACGAGGAAGGTGATCAGCGCCGCGAGGGCCAGCGTGCCCACGAGCGTGGCAGGGTCGGTCGACCACCCGGCGCGCTCCGGTGCGACCGCCACGACGCCGCCGAGGACGGCGAGCCCCGCCGTGACCGCGAGGTGGCTGCGGGTGGGCGGGGTGTCGGCCTTGCCGAAGCAGCCGCACGAGCCCAGCACCCCACCGCGCCGCAGCGCCAGCGACACGAAGCCGGTGAAGAGCAGGTATGCCGCGCAGACCAGGGCCGCGTTCAGCGCACCCGGGCGGGCGATGGCCCACAGGCCCAGGGCGACCTCCGTCGCGGCGATGCCGCGGACCAGCGACCGCCCGGCGGGCAGACCCGCGGAGCGAAGGGCCCGCACCAGGGGCATGGGGTCGCCGATCTTGGGCACCCCCGCACCGACGAGGAGCGCGGAGGCGGCCAGGAACGGCGCGGCGAGCTCACCCGACATGGGCCATGACCCTACCCCCAGTGACGGCGGGAGGGGAGACGCGACAGGGCCGGGCGCCGTTCGGCGCCCGGCCCTGTTCGACCATGGGGTGGGTCAGCTCGAGGAGCCCTTCCCGCCGTTGCCCTTCGCCGTGCCGCCGGCGTCGGTGCCCGTGGTGCCCTCGGGGGTGGACTCGAACGGCGTGTCGGTCGCAGCACCCGTCGGCATGCCGGTCACGTCGTCGACCGGCGTGACCACCGTGGTGTCCTCGTCCTTCTTGCCGGCCTTCTCCTTGGCCGCGTCGGCGACCTCGGAGGCCCTCTCCTTGGCCGTCTCCGCAGCAGCGGTGGCCTTCTCCTTGGCGGTCTCGGCCAGGGAGGTCACCTTGTCCTTCGCGGCGGCCGTGGCCGACCCGCTCGCGCCGCCCACACCGGTGCCCGCCGTCCCGGGGGCGGTGTAGGTGTCGCCCAGCGGCGTGGCCCACGGGTCCTCGCGCGGCGCGGACTTCTTGAAGAACGCCGCCGCCGCGGCAGCCACCGCCGCGAGGATGCCCAGCGTCAGCAGGACCTTGCCCTTGCGGTGCCGGGGCTTGGCGACCGCCTCTCCCTTGAGCACCGAGAGCGCGTCGCCGCTGCGGTCGGTCAGGTCGACGGCGTTGGCGCGCGCGGCCGCCGAGGCCGCGGCGACCGCTGCGATGGCCTCGGCCACCTTCGGCAGCAGGTCGTCGACGATCTTGTCCCGGGCGGTGTCGACCTTGGGGGCGAGCCCCTCGACGGCCCGCTCCAGCTTCGGGGCAGCCACCTCGATGCCGTGCTCGACGCGGGGCATCGCCCAGTCCTTGGCCTGCACGGCGCGCTCGCGGGCGACCTCCGCCGCGGCCTCCGCGGCCGGAACAACGCGCTCCTTGAGCTGAGTCATCTGGGCGGCCGCCTGCTGGGCCTGTGCCTGCGCCTGCTCTTGTACCTGCTCGGACTTGCTCTTGGTGCGGAACACCATGCCTCCTTGGGTGAGCTCGTTGCGTCTGACGCCCATCCTGCCGTGTTTCACCCGCTGGGCAACCCCGAAGCCCGCATCGGGGCCACAGGGTGAGCAGGGCCACGGTGGTCCCCACGTGGAAGGATGCCCACCATGAACGTCACCCTCCACACGAACCACGGCGACATCAACCTGACCCTCTTCCCGGACCACGCGCCCAAGACGGTCGAGAACTTCGTCGGCCTGGCCACCGGGCAGAAGGAGTACAAGGACGACGCCGGGCGGACCAGCCCCACGCCCTTCTACGACGGCCTGAAGTTCCACCGCGTCATCCCCGGCTTCATGATCCAGGGCGGCTGCCCGCTGGGCCAGGGCATGGGCGGGCCGGGCTACGCCTTCGACGACGAGATCAGCCCCGACAAGGACTTCACCAAGCCCTACATGCTGGCGATGGCCAACGCCGGCAAGCGCATGGGCAAGGGCACCAACGGGTCGCAGTTCTTCATCACCGTCGGCCAGACCACCTGGCTGCAGGGCAAGCACACCATCTTCGGCGAGGTCGCCGACGGCCCGAGCCGCGAGGTCGTCGACGCGATCGCCGGCGTCCAGACCGGTGCGAACGACAAGCCGGTGCAGGACGTTGTCATCGAGAGCGTGACCGTCGGCGAGTAGGGCCGGCAGCACCGACCCGGCAGCGAGCGAGACCACAGGTGAGATGGATCGATGAGTGAGCCCACGGCATACCAACAGCAGGCCCCGCCTGTCTGCCCCCGGCACCCCGACCGTGTCTCCTACGTCCGCTGCCAGCGCTGCGGCCGCCCGACCTGTCCCGAGTGCCAGCGGGCGGCCGCCGTCGGGGTGCAGTGCGTCGACTGCGTGAAGGCCCAGGCGGCCACCGTGCGCTCGGCGACCACCGTCTTCGGCGGCCGGGTCACCGACCGCCCCGTGGTCACCATCACCATCGTCGCCCTGTGCGTGCTCGTGTGGATCGCCCAGCAGGCCGACGCCAGGGTGACCGCGCAGATCTGGTTCATCCCCGCCCTCGGTGAGGAGGAGCCGTACCGCTTCCTCTCCTCCGCGTTCGCGCACGCACCCCGCCAGATCATGCACATCGTGTTCAACATGCTGGCGCTGTGGCTGGTGGGTGGGCAGTACCTCGAGCCGCTCCTCGGCCGCCTGCGCTACGCCGCGCTGTACTTCCTCAGCGCGATCGGCGGGTCGGTCATGCTGCTGCTGCTCGCGCAGCCGCCGTCCGGCCCGGTGGTGCGGTGGGAGGACCTCGGCTCGTGGGGAACCCCGGCGGTCGGCGCCTCGGGTGCGGTCTTCGGCCTGTTCGGCGCCCTGCTCGTGCTGAACCGCAAGCTGGGCCGGTCGTCCTCGGGCATGTACGCCACCCTCGTGATCAACGCGGTCCTCGGCTTCGTCATCCCCAGCGTCGCCTGGCAGGCGCACCTCGGCGGCTTCCTCACCGGTATCGCGGTGGCCGCCGTGTTCGCCGCCACGCAGGAGCGCACCAAGCGCCGCTGGCAGTGGCCGGGCGTCGCCCTGGTCGGCGTGGTGGTCGTGGTGGCGGCGCTCGCCAAGTACGCCCTGGCCCCCGACCTCGGCGTCACCTTCGCGCTCGGCTGAGCCCCGCACCGAGCGCCACCCCGGCTCGCACCCCTCTCGACCACAGGCCCCGGCACCACGCCGGGGCCTACGTCTTTCTCCGTTCCTTTGTGGACGGGCCCCTCGTCCTTTTGCTGTATTACACGCCTGTCATTTGTCCCCAGCTGGGGACAAGCCTGTGGACAAGCCCCAGATCTGTGCACACGGCATACCCATCTGTGGATAACCGGGGGACAACGCTGCCGCAGGCGGGAGAAGCCGAAGGGGCCCTGCGCGGCCGCCGCTCGGGAAGAGCGGCGCCCTCGCAGGGCCCCTTGCAGGCGGAGCGAGCGGTCAGCGCCAGCGGGTCGTCATGGCGAAACCGGCCATCATGAGGCCGAACCCGGCGGCGAGGTTCCAACGGCCCCACGCCTCGACCGGGTACTGCTGGCTCGAGATGTAGAAGGTCACGACCCAGATCAGGCCCAGGACCATCAGGCCCAGCATGACCGGCACGAACCATGGTGGGTTGCCGACCTTGGCCTTGGCGGGCTTGGCGGGCGGGGTGTAGGCGCGCTTCTCGCGGCCCTTGGACTCCGGCACCGGACACTCCTCGTACTCGTGAACAGCGGGGGGATGCGTTTGGCATAGCGTAGTGCCATGCCCAGCCAGCGCCTGACGTGGTTGACGCGGCGCCCGACCTTCTGGTCCGCCGCGGTGCCCCTCGTTGCCCTGGGCGCCGGCGTGCTGTTCGCCACCAGCGCGTCGACGGCTGCCGGCACCGACCTGCGCTCGAGCGCGTCGGGGCTGCCGGACGTCATCCGCGAGCAGGCGCGCCGGAACGCCGAGACCGCGGCCCAGGTGCGCAGCCTGCAGGCGGAGGTCGACCGGCTCTCCTCCGACGAGGCCCCGGGCGACGTGCGGGTGACCCAGCTGACCGAGCAGGCCGAGGCGCTCACCGCGTCCGCCGGCACCCGAGAGGTGCGCGGGCCCACCGTCTCGGTCGAGCTGCGGGACGCCCAGATCCCCTCCGACCAGCTGCCGGAGGGGTTCACCGTCGACGACATCGTCGTGCACCAGCAGGACGTCCAGGGCGTGGTCAACGCGCTGTGGGCCGGGGGCGCCGAGGCGATGATGATCATGGACCAGCGGATCATCAACACCAGCGCGGTCCGGTGCGTCGGCAACACCCTCATCCTGCAGGGCAGGGTCTACTCCCCACCGTTCGTCATCACCGGCATGGGCAACCCGCAGGCCATGCTCAAGGCGCTCGACGACAGCCCCGCGGTCGACATCTACCGGCAGTACGTGGACGCCATCGGGCTGGGGTATGAGGTCAGAACCAGCCCAGAGCGGACATTCCCCGCCTACGCTGGCTCCGTGAACCTCGAGTACGCCTCGGTGCCCCGTTGAACCGCGCTGTCCGCTGGGTGGTCGGGGGCCTCGGCGACATCCTGGTGACGGCTGGCCTCGTGCTCCTGCTCTTCGTCGCGTGGCAGCTGTGGTGGACCGACGTCGAGGCGAACCGCGCGCAGGATGGCACGGTGCAGGCGCTGGCCCGCGACTTCGGCGGCAAGGGGGGCACCGCGCCGACGGCCGTGCCCAACGAGAAGCCCGCGCCGGTGAAGTTCGGGGAGGCCTTCGCGATCGTGCGGATCCCGCGGCTCGGCGCGGACTACGCCCGGCCGCTGCTCGAGGGCACGGACTACGAGACCCTCAAGGAGGGCCTCGGGCGCTACGAGGGTGCTGCTGAACCGGGTGCCATGGGCAACCTGGCCATCGCGGGGCACCGCACGACCTACGGCCGGCCGCTGCACGACATCGACCGCCTGCGCAAGGGCGACAAGGTCATCGTCGAGACCAGGACCGGTTACTCCGTGTATGCCGTGGACAGCCACGAGATCGTGCCGCCCACCGCGGTGGAGGTGCTCGCGCCGGTGCCGAACAAGCCCGGCGCCGCGCCGAACGGCGCATGGCTGACCATGACCGCCTGCCACCCGAAGTACAGCGCGGCCGAGCGCTACATCCTGTTCGCCAAGCTGGTGCGGACCTACCCCCGCGAGCAGGGACTGCCGCCCGGCACCCTCGCCGTCCCCGGAAAGAGCTCCTGATGATCTACAGCGCCCTCTGGCGGGCCCTGCCCGGGCCGACGGTGCTCAAGGCGGTGCAGGCCCTCGTCCTCGTCGCCCTGGCGGTGGCGGTCCTCTTCCTGTGGGTCTTCCCTCGCATCGCGCCGTCGATGCCGTTCAACGAGAACACGGTCGGAACCGCGCTGCCGGCCGGCTCCCCCTTCGGCGCCCACGGCGTCGAGACCGCACGGGGTGGGGCATGACCCGGGTGCTCGTCGTCGACAACTACGACAGCTTCGTCTTCACGATCGTCGGCTACCTGGAGCAGATGGGCGCCGACTGCACCGTCGTGCGCAACGACGCCGTCACCCCCGACGAGGCCGCCTCCTTCCACGGCGTGCTGGTCTCGCCCGGCCCGGGCACCCCGGCGGAGGCGGGGGTGTCGATGGCCATGATCGAGGCCTGCGCCGAGCGCTCGCAGCCGATGCTCGGGGTCTGCCTGGGCCACCAGGCCCTCGGCGCGGTCTTCGGCGCCGACGTGGTGCGCGCCCCCGAGCTGCTGCACGGCAAGACCTCGCAGGTGTTCCACGACGGCACGGGTGTGCTCGAGGGCCTCCCGTCACCGTTCACCGCCACCCGCTACCACTCGCTGACCATCGACCCGCCGACCCTGCCTGACGAGCTCGTGGCCACCGGCCACACCGAGTCGGGCGTGATCATGGCGGTGCGCCACGCGACCCTGCCGCTGCACGGCGTGCAGTTCCACCCCGAGAGCGTGCTCACCGAGGGCGGCCACCGCATGCTGGCCAACTGGCTCGCGGTGTGCGGCATGGCCGACGCGCTGCAGCGGGCCGACGGCCTCAGCCCGTTGGTGCGCGACGCCGAGGGAGTGGCCAGGATGGTCGCCGCCGGCTGACCCTCTCGCGTCGACACGCTGGGGAACAGCCCTTCGTCACCGACGCCAGGGCCGTTTCCCAGCGTGTCGACGGCACCGTCAGGGGGTCGTCGTCGCCGGCGCGCTGGGGGTCTCGGGCAGCGGCAACGTCGTGGTCGTCGGTTCCGGCTCCGTCGTCGGCGGCTCCGTCGTCGGTGTCTCCGTGGGGGTCGGAGGTGCCGGCCGGGCCACGGTCAGCGTGATCTGGCTGCCGTAGTCGGCCAGCTTGCCGTCGGGGACGCTCTGCTTGAGCACCGTGTCCTCCGGCTTGTCGCTCTCGACGTAGGTCGTCTTGTTCTTGAACCCGAGGTCGCTGAGGACGCTGGCCGCCTCGTCACGGGTCATGCCGACCACGTCGGGCACCTCGACCTTCCCGCTCGAGACCTTGAGCGTGACCGCCGAGCCGACCTCGACGCTCGCGCCCGCAGACGGCTCGGTCTCGATGACGTTGCCGCGCTCCACGCGGGTGTTGTTGACCGCCTCGGTGCCGGCGAGGGTGAGCCCCACGTTCTTCAGGGCCTGCTCGGCCTCCGCCACCGTGAAGCCGGTGAGGTCGGGCACCTCGGTCGTGGTCGGGCCGGCCGAGACGCTGAGGGTGACCTTGGAGTTGCGCTGCACCTGCTCGCCGCCCTGCGGGTTCTGCTCGACGACCGTGCCCTCCTCCTTGGTGGAGGGCACCGGCTGCACCTCGGGCACCAGCTCGGCAGCGCGGATCTTCGCCTCGGCGGTCGCCACGGGCAGGTTGACCACCGACGGCACGGTCACGGTGCCCCCGCCGGTCGGGGGGTTGTCGAACAGCGAGCGGCCGGCGATGGCCATGAGGGCGACGGCGCCGAGCACGGCCACGACCAGCAGCACGTAGCCGAGCCCGCGCCGCCTGCGCGGCTCCTCCTCGTCGGGGTCGTGGCCGATGGCCGGCAGCGTCGCGGTGTTGCCGTGGGCACCCGTGGGGCTGCCCGGTGCACCCGCACCGGCGCCGGCCGCGGCGGCTGCCGCGCCCGCCCCTAGCACGGTGGTGCGGTCGCCGGCGAGGCTGTCGAGGGCGACGGTCTGGTCGGCCACGGCGAGGCCCGCCGCACCGGCGGCCCCGGCAGCGGTGCCGAGCGCAGCAGCGCTGATCGGGCGCCCGAGACGGGCCGCCTGGAGGTCGGAGCGGAACGAGGCCGCGTCCTGGTAGCGGGCCTCGCGGTCCTTCACCAGGGCGTGCAGGACGACTGCGTCGAGTGAGCGGTCGACGTCGGCGTTGAACGTCGACGGTCGAGGCGGCGCCTCGCCGACGTGCTGGTAGGCGATCGCCACCGGCGAGTCGCCCTTGAACGGTGGGCGACCGGTGAGCAGCTCGAAGAGCAGGCACCCGGTCGAGTACAGGTCTGATCGGGCGTCGACCTGCAGTCCCTGCGCCTGCTCCGGGGAGAGGTACTGGGCGGTGCCGATGACGGCCTGGGTCTGGGTCATCGTCGCGTTGGTGTCGGCGACCGCCCGCGCGATGCCGAAGTCCATCACCTTGATCTCGCCGTGCTTGCCGATCATCACGTTGGCCGGCTTGATGTCGCGGTGCACGATGCCCATGCGGTGGCTGTAGGCGAGGGCGTCGAGGACGCCTTCGGTGATCCGCGCCGCCTCAGCCGGCTCCAGCGGAGACCGGTCGTTGAGCAGCTCGCGCAGGGTCTGGCCCTCCACGTACTCCATGACGATGTAGGGAATGGACAGTCGCGATCCACCGGACTCGATGACGTGGTCCTCGCCCGAGTCGTAGACCGCCACGATCGAGGCGTGGTTCAGGCCGGCAGCGGACTGCGCCTCCCGGCGGAAGCGCACCAGGAACGAGGTGTCGCGGGCGAGGTCGCTCCGCAGCATCTTGATGGCCACCGGGCGAGAGAGCCGAGTGTCATGGCCGAGGTGCACCTCGGCCATGCCGCCACGCCCGAGCAGCTCGCCCACCTCATAGCGGCCACCCAGAACCTGCGGTGTCGCGGTCACTGCCTGTTGCCTCCGTCATCGCCGCCGCCCGCGGCGGCGGGGGTCGTGCTGGTCATGGTGCTGGGGGTCACAGGGAGGTCCTGGTCCGCCGCCACCGTGGTGCGCAGCTGCACGAGGGGGGTGAGGGCGCCCTCCTGCCCCGACGACGAGATCGCCATGACCACGATCGCGACCAGGGCCACCAGGACCGCAGCACCGGGCAGCAGCCAGCGGCGCACGGGGCCCACCTGGGGAGGAGCCAGCACGCTCGCCGGGGCCGGAGGCGTCTGCGGCGACAGCGTCATGGCGCCCGTGGGCACGGACGGGTCCGGCGTGAGCAGGCCGGCGCCGGAGACCACCGGTGCGACGGCCGACTCGGCGCCCTCGACGAGCTCCTCCGGCACGGTGCCGACGGGCAGGTGGAGGGCCTCGGCCATCGCCTCCCCGCTCGCCGGCCTGCGGGCCGGGTCCTTGGCCAGCCCGGCCATGACCGTCGTGCGCAGCGGGTCGGGCACGTCTCCGGGCAGCTGCGGGGCGGGCTGGCTGACGTGTGCCAGGGCCGTGGTGATCATCGAGTCACCGGCGAACGGCCGGTTGCCGGTGATCAGCTCGTAGCCGACGACCGCGAGGGCGTAGAGGTCGCTGGCAGGGCCGGCGGGCTGGCCCTGGGCCTGCTCGGGAGCGAGGTAGTGCGGCGTGCCGAGCACCTCCCCGGTCTGGGTCAGCTGGGCGCCCGCGATCGCGCGCGAGATGCCGAAGTCGGTCAGCCTGGCGTAGCCCTCGTCGTCGACCACGATGTTGGCCGGCTTGACGTCACGGTGGACCACCCCCGCCTGGTGGGCGGCGTTCAGGGCCAGCGCCGCCTGGTACAGGATCTCGGTGACCTCCTCCGCCGGCAGCGGGGCCCGCTCCTTGATGATCTCCGACAGCGGCTTGCCCTCGATCAGCTCCATGACGAGGTATGCCGAGTGGGCGCCTTCGCCGAAGTCGTGCACCGTCGCGATGTTGGGGTGCTGCAGGGCGGCGCTGTGCTTGGCCTCCGCGCGGAACCGCTCGAGGAAGCCCTCCTCGCTGGCGGTGTCCGGGCGCAGCACCTTGACGGCCACCGGGCGCTCGAGCGTCTCGTCGACGGCCCGCCAGACCTGCCCCATCCCGCCGGTCGCGATGACCTCTTCGAGCCGGTAGCGCTCGGCCACCAACAGTCCGGGCTCGTAGTTCACTTCTGGATCACCGCTTCCATGACGGCCTTGGCGATGGGTGCTGCGACCCGGCCGCCGGCGGCCTCGTTTCCGGCGTTGCCGCCGTCTTCCACCACCACGGCGACCGCGACCTGCGGGTCGTCTGCCGGGGCGAATCCGGTGAACCACGCATGGGGCGCCTTCCCGGTCGCGTGCTGCGCGGTGCCGGTCTTGCCGGCCACGCTCACGCCGCCGATCTGGGCCGCCTGGCCCGATCCGCTCTTCACAACTGCCTCCATCATCCGGGTGAGCGCACTGGCGTCGTCGGCCGACACGGCCTGGGACAGTTGCGAGGGCGTCGCCTCTTCGATCGTGTCGAGGTCAGAGCTGAGGACGCTCTTGACCAGATAGGGCTTCATCACGATGCCGCGGTTGGCGACCCCGGACGAGATCATGGCGACCTGCAGCGGCGTCACGCGCACGTCGTACTGGCCGATCGCCGCCTGCGCCAGCTGGGGGTCGTTGAGCTCCGCGGGAATGCTGCTCGGGGCCACCCGCATGGGGATCTTGAGGCTGTCCCCCACGCCGAACTTGGCGGCTTGCGAGCGGAAGTCGTCGGCGCCGAGCTCCATGCCGAGCCACCCGAAGGCGGTGTTGCAGGAGACCTCCAGTGCGCGTTTGAGCGTGGTCTCGTCGTTCGGGCCACACGCCTGCTTGTTGCTGTTGGGCAGGTCCGCGCTGGTCTGGGGGAGATCGAGGACGGCCGGGCCCGGGACCTTGCTCTCCTCCGTCCACTTGCCCGAGGAGAGGGCTGCAGCCGCGGTGACGATCTTGAACGTCGAGCCCGGGGGGTAGAGGTTGCCGCCGATGGCGCGGTTGACCAGGGGGCGTGCCGGGTCGGCGTTGAGCTTCTTCCACGAAGCCACGACCTGCTTGGTGTCGTGGGCCGTGAGTGAGCCGGGGTCGTAGTCGGGGTTGCTGACCATGGCCAGGATCGCCCCGGTCCGGGGGTCGAGTGCGACCACGGCGCCCCTCTGGTCGCCGAGGGCCTTGTCGGCGGCCTCCTGCGCCTTCGGGTTGATGGTCAGCTCGAGGCTCGCCCCGGCCGCCTTGCGGCCCGTCAGCATGTCCGAGACGCGGCGGTAGAACAGTTTGTCGGACTGGCCGGACAGCAGGGCGTTCTCGGTCGCCTCGAGCCCCCCGCCGGGGCCGTAGACGAACGAGTAGTACCCGGTCACGTGGGCGTAGCGGCGGGCCTGAGGATAGGTGCGCAGCCACTTCAGCTCGTCGTTGCTGGGCTTCGACAGGGCCGCCGGGCTGCCGTCCACCAGGATCTGCCCGCGCTCGCGGGCGTACGTCGCGAGCAGGGTCCGGCGGTTGTCCGGGCGCTCCTGGAGCTCCTTGGCCTCGACGAACTGGATCCAGGTCGAGGAGACCAGCAGGACCATGAAGAGCGCCGCGACGACGACCGACAGGCGGCGGATGGGGGCGTTCACCGCACCTTCACCACCTCGGTGGCCTCGGCCTCGCGGGCCGGGCCGGGCATCTCCGCCTCGGGCAGCGGGCGGCGGGCGTGGTCGCTGATGCGCAGCAGGAGCGCCACGAGCGACCAGTTGGCCAGCAGCGAGGAGCCGCCGTAGGAGAGGAACGGCATGGTCAGGCCCGTCAGCGGGATGACGCGGGTGACGCCGCCGACCACGACGAAGCACTGCAGGGCGACCGAGAACGACAGGCCGGCGGCGAGCAGCTTGCCGAAGCCGTCGCGCACGCCGAGGGCGGTGCGCATGCCGCGCTCGACCAGCAGCAGGTAGAGCATGAACAGCGCGAAGACCCCGAACAGGCCGATCTCCTCGCCGAAGCTGGCGACGATGAAGTCCGACTCCGCGAAGTAGGTCAGGTCGGGCCGGCCGCGGCCGAACCCGGTGCCGAGCAGGCCGCCGTTGGCCATCCCCATGAGGCCTCGGGCCAGCTGGTCGGAGACGGCCAGCGCCTCCGCCGAGAAGGTGTCGAGCCAGAGCAGCACGCGCTGCTGCACGTGGCCGAAGAGCAGGTAGGCGACGTAGGCGCCGCCACTGAAGAGGAGCAGGCCGATGGCGATCCACGATGTGCGCTCGGTGGCGACGTAGAGCATGGCCACGAAGAGGCCGAAGAACAGCAGCGAGGAGCCGAGGTCCTTCTCGAAGATGAGCACGCCGAGGCTGGCGGCCCAGGCGACGAGGATCGGGCCGAGGTCGCGGGCCCGGGGCAGGGTGAAGCCGAGGATCTTGCGGCCGGCGAGGGAGAGCACGTCGCGGGTCTGCACGAGGTAGCCCGCGAAGAACACGGCCAGCACGATCTTGGCGACCTCCCCCGGCTGGAAGGAGAACGGGCCGAGGCCGATCCAGATGCGTGACCCGTAGACCTGGCGGCCCAGGCCCGGCACCAGCGGGAGGATGAGGAGGCCGAAGCCGACCGCTGCCGCGGTGAAGGTGTAGCGCCGCAGCGTCCGGTGGTCCTTGAGGAAGAACAGCACCGCGGCGGCGATGGCGACGGCGAGGGCGCTCCAGGTCAGCTGCTTGAGGGCCAGTCCCTCGGCGATGTCCTTGCCGGCGGCGATGTCGAGCCGGTGGATCATCACCAGGCCGAGGCCGTTGAGCAGGGTCACGATGGGCAGCAGCAGCGGGTCGGCGTAGGACGCCCGCCACCGCAGCAGCAGGTGGAAGCCCAAGGTGATGACGAGCAGGCCGGTGCCGTGGGCGAGCAGTCCGGGCGGGAAGCTGCCGGAGGTGGCCAGGCCGACGTTGAGGTAGGCCAGCACGACGATGCCGACGGCGAGCAGCAGCAGGGCGAGCTCGACGTTTCGGCCCTTGCGCGGAGGTAGCGAGGAGACGGTGGTCATGGCGTCGCCGTGGTGGTGCTCGTGGGGCCGGTCGGGGCGGTCGTGGTGGTGGTCGAGGATGCCGCGGAGGTGCCACCGCAGCTCCCGCCGGCCGCCTTGCGCGAGACGCAGCGGACGGCCTCCTCGCGCAGCCGGTTCACCCGCTCCTCGGCGTCGGCGAGGGTGCTCGTGGTGATCGTGTTCTGCACCTGGGTGCGGTAGAAGTCCGGGAGGTCGGCGGTCGAGATGGACGAGCGCTGCTCGACCTTGCTCAGCCGGATGGGCCCGAGGTCCTGCGAGACGCCGCGGAAGATGGCCACCTGGCCGTCCTCGACGCCCACGTAGAACTGGCGCTGCACCCAGTACCACCCGGCATACGCGCCGCCACCGAGGACGACCAGCACGAGCAGGAGGGCCAGCCCGCGGCGCAGCCACCGGCCGGGACCGTTGCTGGGGGTCTCCTCGGCGAGGGTGACCCCGTCGTCGTCGGCGGCACCCGTGGCCTCCCGGGACAGGGCGGCGGCCTTGGCGGCCGGGGTGAGGGGCACCGGGCGCGTGCCGCCCTTGGTGCGCTGTGCAGCAGCACCGACGACCTGCGGGACGGTGGAGGGGGCCGACCCGCTGTCGAGGTCGACCACGTCGGCGACGACGACGGTGACGTTGTCGGGGGCGCCGGCCTTCATCGCCAGCTCGACGAGGCGGTCGGCAGTCGGGCCCACGGGCTGGCCGGCCGACAGCACCTCCTCGATCGTGTCGCGCGCGACGAAGCCGGAGAGGCCGTCGGAGCACAGCAGGAAGCGGTCGCCCGGGCGCACCTCGCGGACCATGAGGTCGGGCTCGTCGTCGTGCGCGCCGGTGAGCACGCGGGTGACGAGGGAGCGCTGCGGGTGGCTGTCGGCCTCCTCCTCGGTGATGCGGCCGTCGTCGACGAGGGACTGCACGAAGGAGTGGTCGTGGGTGATCTGCGAGAACGTGCCGCCGCGCAGCAGGTAGGCGCGCGAGTCGCCGATGTGGGCGAGGGCGACCTTGTTGCCGGCACGCAGCAGCGCGGTGACCGTGGTGCCCATGCCCTGGAGCTCGGGCGTGTGCTCGATCTGGGACTGGATCTCGGCGTTGGCCGACGCCAGCGTGTGCACCAGGTGGTCGGTGACGTCGTCGCCGCCGTGGCTCTCGCCGTCGAGGGAGACCATCCGGCCGATGGCGATCGAGCTGGCGATGTCGCCGCCGGCGTGGCCGCCCATGCCGTCGGCGACCACGAGGAGGTGCGGGCCGGCATACCCGGAGTCCTGGTTCTCCGAGCGCACCAGCCCCACGTCGGAGCGGGCCGCGTAGTCGAGCGCGATCTTCATGGCTCCGACCCGTCAGTTCCGCAGCTCGACGACGGTCCTGCCGACACGCAGCACGCTGCCGACCGCGACCGGAGCCGGCTCGCTCAGTCGCTGGGTGCCCAGGAAGGTGCCATTGGTGGAGCCGAGGTCCTCGACGAACCACTGGCCGTCGCGCTCGAAGATGCGGGCGTGCCGGCCAGAGGCGAAGTCGTCGTCGAGCACGAGGGCGCACTCGGGGTTGCGGCCGATGAGTGTGCCCGACTCGCGCAGGCGCAGGCTGGTGCCGGCCAGCGGGCCCTCGGTCACGGTCAGCGAGTGCGGCACCCGGCTGCCGCGGCGCGGCTTCTTCTGGGGCGCGGCCTTCGGCTTCGCGGGCTTGGCGGCGCGGTCACCGGAGCGGCGGCCCGGCAGTCGGCTGACGACGCGGGTGCCGTAGAGGTCGCCGCGGAGCACGCCGACGACGCTGAAGACGAAGACCCACAGGAGGATGAGCAGACCCAGGCGGATGATCGTGAGGGTGAGTTCACTCATACGGTGCAATCACCGCCGACCGGCGCGGTAGGTGACAGTGGTCCGCCCGACGGTGATCCGGTCCCCGTCCGCCAGGCGGTGGCTGCTGATGCGCTCGCTGTTGACGAACGTGCCGTTCGTCGAGTTGAGGTCGCGGATGCTCGCGACCAGGTGCGGTCCGTCCGTGGTGACCCGGATCTCGCTGTGGCGGCGCGAGATCCCCGGGTCGTCGAGCACGATGTCGGCGCTGTCGTCACGGCCGAGCACGGTCATGGCGCCCATGAGCGGGTAGCGCTCGCCGTCGACGTCGAGCCAGGGACGGTCGGCGGGGTTGACCCGCTGTGGGGCCTGCGGCGGCGCCACGGGGGCCTGGCGCTGCGTGGCCTCGAGCCCGTCATCGTCGACGGGGGTCTGCCGGGGGTCCGGCTGCGGCGCCGGAGGGGCCGGCCGGTGCGTGCCGGTGTTCCCGGTGTGGCGGGCGGTCGAGGTGCGCAGGCGGAAGACGCCCGTCTCGAGGTCGTCGGCCGGGGAGAACATCACCTGCAGCGGACCGCCCGGCTGGTAGCGCTGCGACTCGGCGTGCTCCTGGGCCGCCGCGATGAGCTCGCGCTCGAGCTCCTCGTCGTAGGCGGAGAGCCGCTCGTAGTCGGTCTCGCTCAGCTCGACGGTGAACAGGTTGGGCACGAAGGTCCGGCCGTGGCCCACCACGGCGGCGCGGTCGTCCATGGCCCGGCGGATCGCGCTCGCGATCTCGACCGGCTGCACCTCGGACTTGAACGCGCGCGCGAAGGCACCATTGACGGCACGCTCGAGGCGTTGCTCGACGCGGTCGAACAGACCCACTGCCCGGCCTCCCTTCGCTGATGGACTGACCGATGGTAACGGCCAGAACTGGGGATTGTGCTATCGGCGAGCCCGGGCCGGATCCGTGCTGGTCGTCGGGCCGGTCCGGGCGCTTGGTCCCGGTTTGGTGATCCGGGGCCCTGTGGCCATAATGGGGCGTCCACGCGCAAGTGGCGGAACGGCAGACGCGCTGTCTTCAGGTGGCAGTGTCCTTACGGGCGTGGGGGTTCAAATCCCCCCTTGCGCACGCGAAGACGAAGGGCCCCGGACCTCACGGTCCGGGGCCCTTCGTGCGTTCGGTGGGCGGGGCCCATCGCCTTCGCGTCTACAACGCCAGGTGGGATTTTGGGAGGAGTGAGGTCGCTCAGCGACCGAGCGACGGTTCCCCCTTGCGCACGCGAAGGGAAGACGTCCGCGCGCCTCCACGCGGCATACCCGGAAACAGGGCCGGGCCCCGATCGCCTCAGTACGCTGCCCGGAGAAGTAGTCCTTCAGCGTCTCGAGGAGATCGGTTGCGCAACGTCACCAGCGCCGACGTCGCGCGTGACAGCGGTGTCTCACGGACGACCGTCAGCTACGTCCTCAACGACACCCCCGGCGCGGCGATCTCGGAGGAGACCCGAGCCCGCGTGCGCGCCTCGGCCGAGCGCCTGGGCTACACGCCGTCAGCGGCGGCGCGCACCCTGCGCACCGGACGCAGCGACCTGGTGCTCTACGTCCTGCCCGACTGGCCATTGGGACCGGCGGTCGACACCCTGCTCGACCACCTCGCCGGCGAGCTGGCCGAGCGTGGGCTCTCCCTGCTCGTGCACCACGTGCGAGGCGGCCGACCCCTCAGCGAACTGTGGCGCGCGGTGACCCCGCGTGCCGTGGTCGGCTTCACCGCGTTCACACGGGCGGACCGCGAAGCCATGCAACGCGCCGGCATCCAGGTGCTGGGCACGCTGCTCGACGACGAACCCGGCGCGGCCGGGGCCTTCTCGGCGTCGCAGCGGGCCATCGGTCGCCTCCAGGCCAGGCACCTCCACCATTCGGGTCACCCTGTGATCGGCTATGCCGCCGCCACCGACCCGCGGGTCCGGGAGTTCGTCGAGCTGCGCCTTGCGGGCGTGCGAGAGGCGTGCGCCGATGCCGGGCTTCCCGAGCCCGTCGTGGAGCCGGTGGACCTCACCGTGGACTCGGCCGTGGGTGCCGTCCGCGGCTGGCGACGGCACAGCCCACAGGTCAGCGCCGTCGCCGCCTACAACGACGACGTGGCCATCGCGGTGCTCTCCGGTCTGCGGGCAGACGGCCTTCGCGTACCCGACGACGTGGCGGTGATCGGGGTCGACGACGTCCCGGCCGCCCAGTTCACCGTCCCGCCGCTCACCACCGTCTCGCAGTCCCTGGAGCTCCAGGCCCGCCACCTCGCCGCGGTCGTCGTCGCCGGGCTCGAGGGTGGGGACGCCGCGCCACCACCCCTGCTGGGCGACCTGCTCGACGTCGTCGTCCGCGAGTCCGCCTGACCGTCGAAACGCGAAGGTGGGCCGGGTCGCGCCCGGCGACCCGACCCACCTCCTCGGCGGCTACGGCGCGGGGTAGTCCTCGACGTAGACCGGCACACCCACCCGCGTCGTGTCGGCCGGGCCGCCCACGCCGTTCACCACGTGGTCGATGGTGCCCGCGGTCAGGTTGACAGTGAGGATGTGGTGCAGGGCGACCCCCGGGGTCTGCGGCACCTCGAAGCCGTTCTCGGTGTGGATCGACGGGTTGTTCTGGTTGAACACGTAGACGCCGCCGGCGTACAGGCGGTGGTGCTCGACGTCGTCCGCGACCTTGTATGCCGCCCAGCCGAGCTTGTCGCCGTCCATCCAGTCCGCCTGGGTCGGCGGGTCGTAGGGCAGCTCGTTCTGGAAGAAGACGGTGGTGCCCCGCTCGCCGTTCCAGATGACGTTGTGCTGCTGGAAGTGCTCGACGAAGAGACCGGTGGCCGTCACGTCGTCACCGTTGACCACCACGCCGGTGCGCCCGATGTTGGTGCGCCAGCGGTCGGTGTCGCCGTTGACCCCCTCGGTGAAGCCCTCCGTGCCGTGGTCGGCCCGCCACACCCAGGTGTGGTCGATCAGGACGTCGTCGCTGTTGACCTCGAGGGCGAGGTCCGTCTTGCCGACGTGCGGTCCGCCGACGCGGAAGTAGACGTCGGAGAGGGTGGTCGGGTTCGAGGCAGCGTCCTTCGACGCGCCGTCGTTGCCGTTCTTGGAGCCGACGCGCAGCAGGGCGGGTGACTCCACCGTGCCCGCGTCGACCGTGACACCGGCGACGACGACGCCCGGCACGTCCTTGATCTCGAGCGGCACCGCGCCGCCGACCGCCGTGAGCGTCGCGTGGCCCAGGCCGAGCACGACGGTGTCGGGACGCTTCACCTCGATGGTGCGGTCGATGTCGTAGATCCCGGGTGTGAGCAGCAGGTGCCGGCCCTGGGCGAGGTGGTTGTTGATCTCCTGCACAGGCGTGCCGGGGCGGGCGACGAAGAACTCGCTCAGGGGGATCGTGCGTCCCGCCGTCAGGCCGTCGGCCCACGTGACGCCCCGGCTGTTGCGCTGCGCGGCGGGCACGCGCACGGCATACCGGTCCTGGTCGTCCACGAAGAGGAACGGCTTCTCCCGGCTCACGGGGGTCTGGTCCAGCGTGGTGTAGGCGGGGTCGGGGAAGCCGGCCTCGGACGGCGCGCCGACGACGCCGGAGAAGGTGGCGTTCCACACCGCGTTGCTCCACCCGGTGATCTCGCTGTTGCGGGTCAGCCACTGCTGCTGCGAGCCGTTGATGACGAAGGGCATCCGCGAGTCGGCGATGAAGCCGCCGCTGGCGTACTGCGGGCCGGCGGTGCAGTAGTCCATCAGGGACAGGTTCGCCCCGCTGATGTCGAGCCGGCGCATGGAGACGGCCTGGGAGACGGCCCAGAACTCGGCCGAGGCGCGGCACCCGTCCTGGCCGGCGCTGTTGACGCGCAGAAACAGGTTCGACAGGGTCCGCCAGAAGTTGTTGAGCGCGATGCAGTTGCTGGTGCCGCCGTCGGCGAGGCAGCGGTTGTAGACCTCGACCTTGCCGTTGATCGTGACGTCGGTCGGGGACGCCCCCAGGCCGGCGATCTCGGTGTAGTAGCCGACCTTGACCTGCAACGGGTTCGCCTCGGTGCCGTAGGTGCCGGGCTTGAAGAGGAACGCGTAGCGGGCGCTGCCCATCTCGTTGTCGACCTGCTTGGCCCAGGCCTTGTCGAGCTCGGCCTGGATCTGTGCCACCGGCATGCTCGGGTCGAAGACGGTCACCGAGGTGCCGAGGTCCGGAGTGTCGAGGCTGGGCGTCGACGACGGCACGGCGGTGGCCGCGCCGGTCGTCAGCGTGGCCGTGGCCGTCGCGATCACCGCGACGAGGGCGAGCCCCCGCGCGCGAAAGGGGCCGC
Source organism: Knoellia sp. 3-2P3 (assembly GCF_029223115.1). Classification (NCBI taxonomy): domain Bacteria; kingdom Bacillati; phylum Actinomycetota; class Actinomycetes; order Micrococcales; family Intrasporangiaceae; genus Knoellia; species Knoellia sp. 3-2P3. The sequence goes on along the minus strand of NZ_JARGZE010000001.1, from coordinate 572,166 downwards.
GTCCGCGCACGGCGCCCCGGTCGGACGGACGCCGTGGAACCAGGGCGCGCAGGAGTCGCTGGACGTGCTGAGGCATGGAGGCCCCTCCCCGTTGAGGTGATTGGTGACACGTGTCACCTCGGAGCATGGTTGGGGCTTTGGTGACTCGTGTCAAGAGGGCTCGGCCCCGTGGGGCTACGCGTTGCGGCGCTGGCGGTCCCCGGCCACCACGACCTCGGTGCCCGTCTTCTCCAGGTGCCGGCTGATCACGCTCGGCGGGGCGACGTCGGTGACGAGGGTGTCGACCCGCTCGTGCGAGCACAGCAGCACCGGTGCCGAGCTGGCGAACTTCCCGTGGTCGGCCAGGAGCACCACCTCGTCGGCGATGTCCATGAGCGCCAGCTTGGTCGGGCGCTCGGTGTCAGTGGCCACGTAGACCCCTCGGGTGTCCACCGCGGCCGCCCCGAGGAAGAGCGTGCGGACTCGCAGTCCGGACGCGGCCTCGACGGTCATCTGCCCCGCGAACGCCTGGCTCTCCACCAGGAGCTCCCCGCCGAGGCCCACCACCCGGCCGAGCCCGCGGTTGAGCATGAGCTGGATGACGGGGATGGAGTGGGTGACGACGGTGCCTCGGAAGTCCTCGGGGATCGCCTGGGCCAGCGCGTATGCCGTGGTGCCGGCGTCGACCGCGATGGTGTCGGTCGGGCCGATGAGGGCCTTGGCGGTCTCGGCGATCGCCTTCTTCGCCTCGGCGTCGATGTTCGCCCGGCTCACGAAGGCGGGGTTCTGCAGGGGGCCGTGCAGGGCGCTGACGCCACCGTGCACCACCCGGACCTCGCCGTGCTGCTCGAGCTTGCGCAGGTCTCGGCGGATCGTCATGTCCGAGACGCCGAGCCGATGGGTCAGGTCGGTGACCGAGATGAACCCGGCCTCGCGCAGGGCCTCCATGATCATGCGCCGCCGTGCCGGTGCGCTGTCGTAGCGCATCGCTTCCTGTCCCACGCCTGCTCCTTTGCCCCTGCTGCACCAGGGCCGCTCTGTTGCCGCCTCTGTCATCGTGCCTTGTCGAAGGATAGTTCACATCAAGTGTTGACTTTCCAACATCCGTCGTTAGTGTGGTCACAACCACTCAGCGGGACGTCGAAGGAGATGTCAATGGGCCACGGCCAGCCGAAGGTGCTCTTCGTCGGAGCGGCGACCGTCGACTCCATCGCCCTCGTGCCGTCCTTCCCCCACCCCGACGAGCGGGTCGTCGCCGACGAGCTGGTGTTCGCCGGTGGCGGGCCCGCCGCGACGGCCGCGGTCGCGGCAGCCCGCCTCGGCGTTCCGGCCGCTTTCGTCGGCACCGTGGGCGACGACCCCGACGGCCGGCGGATCGTCGAGGGGCTCGAGGAGGAGGGGGTCGACGTCTCCGGGGTGACGGTGGGGCGCGGCACCCGTTCGGGCGCCAGCGTCATCGTCGTCGACCACGGTCGCGGCACCCGGGCCATCTGCGCCCGCCCCGGCCCGGCGCTCGACCCGGTCGCCGTTGCGGCCGCTGTGGACGGCGCCGACTGGGTCCACACCGACCACGTCGGCTGGGGTCCGGTGCGTGCCGCGGTGCCCGCCGGCTCGGGCCCGCGCCTCTCGGTCGACCTGGGCTACCCCGTCGAGGGGTTCACCCCCGCCGGTGTCGACCTCTTCGCTCCCTCCCTCGAGGCGCTCCGCACGGTCCACGGGCCGCTGGAGCCCGCGGCGCTGCTCTCGGCGGCGCTGGACGAGGGGGCCCAGCGGGTCGTGGCCACCGACGGCAGCCGCGGCTCCTACGGCGCCGACGCCTCCGGTGAGCGGGCCCACGCCCCAGGGGTCGCCGTCGACGTGGTGAGCACGTTGGGAGCCGGAGACGTCTTCCACGGCGCACTGCTCGCCGCCCACGTCCGCGGACTCGGCCTCGAGGCCGCTCTCCACTACGCCAACACGACCGCCGCCCTGTCCTGCCAGGGGCTCGACGGCCGGTCGGCCATCCCCACCCACGAACGCGTCGAGGCCCTCATGGGCACGCCGGCGCCCCTGACCTGACGACTCCCGCCAAGCCAAGGAGACCACCGTGAACAGCAGCACCCCCGCGCCCGCCACGACCGGACTGGCGCAACTGGCAAGACCGAGCGGCGGCTTCGCCATGCTCGCCGTCGACCAGCGCGAGGCCATGCGGGCCATGTTCGCCGAGCACCAGGACACGCCGGTGACCGACGAGCAGCTGCGCCACTTCAAGGTGGCCGCCACCCGCATCCTCAGCCCGTACGCGTCTGCCGTCCTCGTCGACAAGCAGTTCGCCTTCGACGCCGTGGTCGAGGCCGCCGCGGTCGCCCCCTCCTGTGGGCTCATCGCCGCCGCCGACGACTTCATCGCGGGCAACGGTGAGTTCGTGACCGACGTCGTCATCGACGAATCGGTCGACCCCGCACAGGTGCGCGCGCAGGGGGCTGTCGCGATGAAGCTGCTCGTCATCCACCGTCCCGACGGCGACCCGGCCGTGCGGGTGGACATGGTGCGCCGGTTCGTGGCGCGCTGCCGTGAGGCCGGCCTGGTGAGCATCATCGAACCGGTCGCCAAGGCCCCGCGTGACGGCCGCTACTGGGACTGGGACGCCTGCGTCATCGAGGCGGCCCGTGAGCTCGGCGACCTCGGCGCCGACCTGTACAAGGCGGAGGTTCCCCTGAAGGGGCAGGGCGACGAGGCAGAGATCCGCCGCGGCTGCGCCCAGATCACCGACGCGGTGTCGTCGCCGTGGGTCGTGCTGTCCTCCGGCGTGCCGGCGGAGCTCTTCCCCCGTGCCGTTGAGCTCGCCTGCGCCGAGGGCGCCTCGGGCTTCCTCGCCGGCCGGGCCGTGTGGGCCTCGGTCATCGGCAGCGACGACGTGGAGCGGGACCTCCGCGAGGTCTCCGTCCCCCGGCTCCAGCGCCTGGCCGAGCTCGTCGACGCAGGGGTGACCCGATGACCGCCCGTCGTCCCAAGGTGGTGCTCGTCCCCACCGCCCGACCGACCTTCGCCGTCGACGTCGCCCGTGAGCGGGCCGCCGAGGCGCGCGCGCTCCTCGAGGAACTCGGCGCCGAGGTGACCGGGCCGGCCGACCTCGTCATGACGCCGGAGGACCTCGAGGCAGCGGCTGCGCTGCCGTTGGCCGAGGCCGACCTGGTGGTCAACGTGTGCGCCTCCTTCTCCGACGCCAGCCCGGCGCTGCGCCTCTACGGCGACCTCGACCAGCCCGTGCTGCTGTGGTCCTTCCGCGAACCGGGCCCTGTCGGCGACCGGCTGTGGCTCAACAGCATGTGCGGAGCCAACCTGTTCGGGCACGCCCTGGTGGTGCACGCTGGGCGCACGCCGCGGCTCGTCCACGGCGACCCCGGTGAGCCGGCGGTCCGCGAGGCCCTTGCTCGGGCCCTGGCAGGCGACCTCCCCGTGGTCCCCGCCCTGCCCGCCGAGCAGCGCGACCGCGGCGAGCTCGAGCCCGTGCAGGCCGCCCTGGCCACGCTCCAGGGGCGCCGCCTCGGCCTCGTCGGCGAGGCACCCCCCGGTTTCACCCCCAGCCACTACGACGGCGCCCTGCTCGAGAAGCTCCTCGGCATCGAGGTCGAGCAGATCTCGGTCGACGACATGTTCGGCAAGGTCGCCTCCGTGCCCGAGGCCGCGCGCGACTCCGAGCGCGCGTCGGCCCTGGCCGCGCAGCCGAGCCTGGCCGACGTCGACGACGAGCAGGTGGAGCTGTCGGCCTCCGTGACCTCCGCGATGCGCTCCTGGCGCGACGACGCAGACCTGTCCGGCATGGCGATCCGCTGCTGGCCCGAGTTCCCCACCTCGCTCGGCGTGTGCCCCTGCTCCTCGCTCTCGCGACTGGCCGACGTCGGCACGCCGACCGCGTGTGAACGAGACGTCTACGGCGCCGTCACGATGATGCTCCTCGAAGCCCTCGGTGCCGGGACGACCTACCTCGTGGACACCGTGGACCTCGACAGCGAGGCCAACCTCGTGCGCCTGTGGCACTGTGGCGCCGCGGCCACCGGTCTCGCGGCCGACCCCGCCGAGGCGACCCAGTCCGTGCACTGCAACCGCAAGATCGGCGTCGCGGGCAACTTCCCCCTCAAGACCGGACCGGTCGTGATGGCCCGGCTCACCGAGGAGCCCGGCACGGGCGGCCTGCGGCTGCTCATCGCCTCGGGCGAGTCCGTCCCGGAGCCCAACCGGTTCCAGGGCAACACCGCCGCCGTCCGCCTCGACACCGACGCCGCGGCGTTCGTGCAGGGGCTGGTCACCGGCGGTTTCCCCCACCACACCGTCCTCGCCTGGACGGACGTCCGGCCGGCACTTCGCACCGCCGCCGACCAGCTCGGCATACCCGTCGTCGAGTGGTGACCTGCCCCCTCCCGGCAGGTTCGTGACGCAAAGGAGCGCACCATGACACCAGAGCAGAGCAGAGCAGTCTTCGGCCGGCGGCAGATCCTGCGCGGGGCCGCCATCCTGAGCGCGGGAGCGGCGGCGGCAGCCTGCGCGGGTCCCGGCACGGTGAGGGGCGGGTCGCGTGGGCCGGCCAGTCAGGCCACGGCGCCGGCACCCATCGGCACGGCGAAGGTCTCCGGCGACCTGTCGTTCGCGCACTGGCGGGCCGAGGACAAGGCCGTCTTCGACAAGATCATCGCCGGCTTCTCGAAGGCCAACCCCGGCACGACCGTCCGCCAGGACATCTCGCCCTCGAACGACTACCAGAGCACCGCGCTGCAGAAGATCAAGGGCGGCGCCATCGGTGACGCCTTCACGGCCTTCCGGGGTGCGCAGTTCGTCGACATGACCAAGGCGGGCCTCTTCCTCGACCTGAGCGCCCAGACCTTCGCCGACAGCTACCTGCCCAAGATGGCGAGGGGTGGCAAGGACGCCAACGGGCGCCAGCTCGGCCTGCCCTACCAGCTCGTGTTCAACATGCCGATCTTCAACGTCGACCTCTTCGAGAAGGCCGGCGCCAGCGAGATCCCGCAGGACTGGGACGGCTTCCTCGCCCTCTGCGAGCAGCTCAAGGGCCGAGGCGTCGTCCCACTGGCCTGGCCGGGCGGCGAACCCGCCAACGCCGGCCAGCTCTTCAACTCGATGGTCATGAACAACCAGCCGAACGACACCAGCTGCGCCGACATCGAGGCGGGCAGGGCCAAGGTCACCGACGACTGGTTCATCACCACCTTGAAGCAGTACGCCGAGCTGCGGCCCTTCGTCGAGCCGAAGGCCACCGGCACCTCTTCGGAACCGCTGCAGCAGATGTTCGCCACCGGCAAGGCGGCGATGCTGGCCACCGGCTCGTTCCACATGGCTCCGGTGCGCAAGCTGGGGGCGAAGTTCCCCATCGACCTCATCGCACCCATCACCGTGTCGAAGGACAAGGTGAAGTACGTCGGCATCCACAACGCGACGTTCATCCTCGGCGTCAACGCCGCCTCGAAGAAGCAGGAGGCGGCCCTGAAGTTCCTCGAGTACCTCTCGAGGCCCGAGGTCGCGTCGGACTACGCCAACGGCACCGGCCAGCACCTCACCCTCACGGGAGTGGAGTACACCAGCCCGGACCTCAAGGCCACCGAGCCCTGGCTGACCAGGAACACCCTGCTCGCGCCGCGGTTCCAGTTCAACGACCTCGACCTGCGCGCGGCCGTCGAGAACGCCTGCACCGAGGTGCTCGGCGGCAAGGACCCGGAGCAGGCAGCGGAGGCCGCGCAGCGGGTCGTCGACCAGCGGAGGCGGTCATGACCCTCACGTCGGAGCGAAGCCGCACGCCGGACCGGTCCGCCACGTCGGCCCGGCCGCCGCGGACCCGCATCGGGTTCGCGCCTCGTCGCCAGTCCCGGGTGGACCGTCCCCACCCGGCGCTGTTCCTCTTCCCCCTGCCGGCGCTGGCGCTCTACGTCGTGTTCTTCGCGATCCCCACCGTCGAGGCGGTGCGCTACGCCGTCACGGACTGGGACGGCTTCAGCGCGGACTTCAACGACGTAGGGGTCTCGAACTTCACCACCATCGCCACCGCCGACAGCCTCTTCCACAACGCCCTGTTCAACAACATCAAGTTCATGCTCGTGGTGGTGGTCTTCCAGACCCTGCTGTCGCTGATGCTGGCCGTCTTCCTCGTGAAGAACACCAGGTCGTCGGTCTTCCTCCGCTCGGTCTACTTCTTCCCCACGATCCTCAGCTCGGTGTCGGTGGCCTTCATCTGGAAGTTCGTCTACGACCCGAACTACGGCCTGGCCAACGGCGTGCTGGGCGCGGTCGGCCTCGACGGCCTCAAGAGCTCCTACCTCGGCGACGACAACAAGGCCATCTACTTCGTCGCAGCCACGCAGGTGTGGTTCCACGTCGGCCAGATGATGGTCATCTACGTCGCCGGCCTCCAGCAGATCCCCGCCGAGCTCTACGAGTCGGCCGAGGTCGACGGCGCGTCCCGGTGGCAGCTCTTCCGGCACGTCACCTGGCCGATGGTCGCTCCGGCGACCGCGATCGTCATCGCCTACACGACGGTGCAGAGCTTCAAGGCCTTCGACCTCATCCTCGGGCTCGGCGGCAACCCGCCCAAGCCCTCCCTCGACATCCTCTCCACCCGCATCTACGCCGGCTTCGCCAACTCGGAGTTCGGCTACGCAGCGGCGGAGTCGATCGTCTTCATGCTCGTGATCGCCCTCGTCACCTGGCTCCAGCGACGGGCAGTGCGCCTGTCGCAGGGCGCGGCCTAGGAGGACCGCCATGACCTACTCCCTCACACGCCGCACCGTGCTCCTCGTCTACGCCCTGCTGGTGCTCGTCCCGCTGGTCGTCGTGGTGGCCGGCAGCTTCAAGACGACGCAGGAGCTGTTCGCCTCGCCGTTCGGCCCGCCGTCCTCGCTCGACACCGCCAACTACCGCGCCGTCCTCGGTGAGGCAGGCCTCGGGGTGGCGTTCCGCAACAGCGCCATCGTCACCGCCTGCTCGGTGCCGCTGACGCTCTTCGTCGGCAGCCTGGCCGCCTACGGCATCGCGCGGATCCCCGGGTGGAAGGGGGGCCTGGTCTACGGCTTCCTCATCCTCGGGATGGCGGTGCCGGCCCAGGCGAACATGATCCCGCAGTACGTGCTCTTCGACCTGCTCGGCCTGACCAACAGCCTCGTCGGGCTCGTGCTCGTCAACATCGTCGTGACCCTGCCGATCGCGGTGTTCATCATGACCGGGTTCCTCAAGACCCTGCCGCGGGAGATGTTCGAGGCCACGGCGATCGACGGGTCGGGGCCGTGGCGCACCTACCGCTCGATCGTGCTGCCGCTGTCGGTGCCCTCGCTCGCGGCGACCGCGATCTTCCTGTTCGTCATGCACTGGAACGACCTGCTGTACCCGCTGCTGTTCATCCAGGAGCCGTCGAAGCAGACCCTCCCCGTGGCGCTGCTGTCGTTCCAGGGCGAGTTCCTGACCGACTTCCCGCTGCTGTTCACCGGCGTGGTCGTGGCCTCGGCGCCGATCGTGCTCGCCTACGTGTTCCTGCAGCGCTACTTCGTGGCCGGCATCACCGCCGGCTCGGTGAAGGGATAGCCGCCGTGTCCGACACCCTCCTGCTGCGCCGCGTCGCGAGTGTGCGCAGCGAGACCGATGCCGCCGTCCTCACGGTCGACGCGCTGCCCGGGGTGCAGCTCGGCGTCATGCCGGGCTGGCTGACCGGCGAGCCGCTGCTCGAGCAGGGTGTCGAGGTCGAGATGCCGAACCTGCCCGACCTCGAGCTGCCCCCGACCGACGTGACCGCCTACGAGCTGCGGGTCACCGCACCGGCACCGGCCGTCCTGCGCGTCACCCTCGCACCCGCCGGGCACAGCGTGCTCGGTGACGACGGCACCTGGCTGGGCATCGTCACCGACCCCGCCCCGGCACCTGCGGCGCTCGCCGTGGAGGAGGGCGTCGAGGAGGTCGTCGTGCGCAGCGGCTCGCTGCGGCTGCGTGTCGGGCGGGCTCCCTTCACGCTGACGCTCGAGGACGACGCGACCGGCGCGGTGCTGCTGCGCTCAGCCCACCGGCTCCGGCAGGTCGCCGGCCTGATGATGGCCCCCACGGCACTCGCCGACGCCGACGGCCTCGCGCTGAACCTCGAGCTCGGCACTGAGGAGGACGTGCTCGGGTTCGGTGAGCAGTTCTCCCGCCTGGTCAAGAACGGGCAGCGCCTCACCCTGCGCAGCGAGGACGCCTGTGGCACCGGCACGGGCCTGTCCTACAAGCCGGTCCCGGTGTGGCACTCGACCACCGGGTACACCGGGTTCCTCAACACCGGTGCGGTCGTCACGGCCGACGTCGGCCACACGCGTCCGTCGGTGCTCGGCCTGACGGTCGCGGACGAGGCCGTCGACCTCTACCTCATCGGCGGTGGCGCACCCAAGGAGCGGCTCACGGCATACACCGCCCTCACCGGGCGGCCGGAGGTGCCGCCCCTGTGGGCGTTCGGCTACTGGATGGGGCGCTGCCGCTACCACTCCCGTGAGGAGATGCTCGAGGTCGCGCGGATGATGCACGAGCACGGCGTGCCCGTCGACGTGCTGCACTGCGACCCCGACTGGCTCGTGGTGGACCGGCTCAACTGCGACTTCATCTGGAACGAGTCCCGTTTCGGCGACCGCCGCGAGTTCGTCGAGGCCCTCGCGGCCGAAGGCGTGCGGCTGTCCGTCTGGGAGCTGCCCTACCTCGACCCGGCCAGCCCGCGCTTCGCCGAGGCCGAGGAGAAGGGCTTCCTGGTGCGCCGCTCCGACGGCAGCCTCGCCGGCATCCAGAAGACACCCACGCCGGACGGGCGGATGCGCGCGCTGGTCGACTTCACCAACCCCGACGCGGTGGCCTGGTGGCAGGGGATGCACGAGGCCTTCCTTGACGACGGTGTCGCCGTCTTCAAGACCGACTTCGGCGAGGCGCTGCCCGACGACGTGGCGCTCTTCGACGGCACCCCGGCCAACCACGCCCACAACACCTACCCCCTGCGCTACAACGGCGCAGTCAGCGAGGCGATCCGCCGCCACACCGGGCGCGCGCCGCTCGTGTGGGGCCGCAGCGGCTGGGCGGGCTCCCAGCGCTACCCCGGCCAGTGGGGTGGCGACGCGGAGTCGACCGTGGCGGGCATGCAGGCGACCGTCCGTGGTGGCCTGTCGTATGCCGTGAGCGCACCGGGCTTCTGGAGCCACGACATCGGCGGCTTCTTCGGACCCGAGCTCACCCCCGGGCTGTACGTCCGCTGGACGCAGATGGGCGCCCTCTCCCCGCTGATGCGCGCCCACGGGTTGCGCCCCCGTGAGCCCTGGGCCTTCGGCGACGAGGCGCTCGCGGCGGCCCGGCGCTGGGTCCGCCTGCGCTACGAGCTGCTGCCGACCCTCTGGCAGGTGGCGCACCAGTCCGCCGGCGCCGGCTGGCCGGTGATGCGGCCGCTGGGCCTCGAGTTCCCCGACGACCGCGTGGCGCAGTCGGTCGACGACGCGTTCCTTGTCGGCTCCGACCTGCTCGTGGTGCCCGTCTTCGACGACGGCACCGCCCCGGTCCGCCGGCGCTTCTACGTGCCCGAGGGCCGGTGGCACGACCTCCTCGACGGCACCCTGTACGAGGGACCCGGCTACCGCGAGGCCGTCGCTGGCCTGGACACGATGCCGGTGCTCGTCCGCGACGGGGCCGTCATCCCCCGCGTCGACGTCGACGACTCGGTCGGGCGCACCGACGACCTGGTCGGCCGGCCGTGGACCCTGCACGTCTACGGCGGTCCCGACGACCTCGCCGTCACCGTGACCGGTTTCGACGGCTCCGAGACCAAGGTCCGGATCAGCGGCGACGAGGTCGCTGCCGAGGGGACCCAGCCGGTGGCGGGCGTGGTGCGGCATGGCTGACGCAGCCGTGGCCGACACCCGCGAGGCGGCACTGGCTCGCCGGCTCACCGCCCTCACCGGCGTGGCGCGCGACGCCGGCGTGGACCGACTCTTGCTGCGCGAGCCCGCCACCCTCGCGTGGCTGCTCGAGGCCCGGGTGCACGTGCCGCAGACCCTGGAGAGCGCCTGCCTCGACGTGGTGGTCGACCTCGGTGGTGACGAACCGGCCCTGCGCGTGGTGTGCAACGCCATCGAGGCGCCTCGCCTGCGCGACACCGAGCTCGCGGACCTGCCGGTCGAGTGGGACGTCGTCCCGTGGTGGACCCCGCGCGACGAGCGGCTGCCGTCCGGGCCGGGTGTGGGCGCCGACCGGCAGACCGGTGGGTCGGTGGACGTCTCCGCGGCGGTCACCGCCCTCCGGCGCGTCCTCGACGACCGCCAGCAGGGCCTGCTCGCCGAGGTGAGCCGCGACGCTGCCGCTGCGGCCACCCGTGCCGCGCTCCGGCTCACGCCCCGGGTGAGCGAGTATGCCGCGGCGGGCACCTTCGCGGCTGAGCTGCTCGCCGCGGGCCTTGACCCGGTCGTGCTCATGGTCGGCGGCGGTGAGCGCCCCGGCGTGCACCGCCACCCGCTCCCGACGGACGCCCCGCTCGGGGAGCGGGCGATGCTCGTCTGCTGCGCCCGTCGGCACGGGCTCATCGCCAGCGTGACCCGCGTCGTCGCCTTCGGCCGCCTCGACGCCGAGCGGCACGACAGCTACCGCCGCCTCCTCGAGGTCGAGCGCGCGTTTCTCGACGCCAGCCGACCCGGCACCCGGCTCGGCGAGGCGTTCTCCGCCGGCACCGCGGCATACGCGGACCACGGCTTCGCCGCGGACGAGTGGCACCACCACCACCAGGGCGGGCTGTCCGGCTTCACGCCGCGCGACTTCCCCGCCCACGCCGGGTCGGACGACGAGCTCGCCACCGGGTCGGTCGTGGCCTGGAACCCGAGCGCCGACGGACTCAAGGTCGAGGACACCGCTGTCGTGCGGGCCGACGGCCCCGAGGTGCTCGTGCACGACCCCGACTGGCCGTCCCTGCAGGTCGGCGGCCGCAGCCGGCCGGACGTCCTCGTCCGCTGACCTGCCCCACTCGCACACGAAGGAGATCGACGATGAGCACGCTCGCCGCACACCTGGTCGACGGCCGCTGGGAGAGCCCTGGCGAGACCATCGAGGTCGTCAACCCCGCCGACGGCTCGGTGGCCGGCCACTGCGCATGGGGGACGCCCGAGGACGCAGTGCGCGCAGCAGACGCAGCTGCCCGCGCCCAGGAGGGCTGGGCCGCGCTGCCGGCCCGCACCCGCGGTGACCTGCTGCGGGCGGCCGCCGACCTGCTCACCGAACGCGCGGACGAGATCGCCCGACTGCTCGCCGTCGAGGCCGGCAAGCGACTGCCCGAGGCCCAGGGTGAGGTGGCGTTCTCCGCGGAGTACTTCCGCTGGTTCGCCGAGCAGGCGCGCCGCCCCGAGGGAGAGGTGATCCCGCCGGAGGCCGCTGGCCGCCGCCACCTGACGATCCGGCGACCCGTCGGGGTCGTCGCCTCGCTGACGCCATGGAACTTCCCGTGCTCGATCCAGGCACGCAAGCTCGCTCCTGCGCTCGCCGCTGGCTGCGCCGTCGTCGCGCGCGTCTCGGAGAAGGCACCGCTCGCGGTCACGGAGATGTTCCGCTGCCTCGTTGACGCCGGGGTGCCGGCCGGCGTGCTCAACCTGGTGCACGGACCGGCCCGTGAGGTGACCCAGTCCCTGCTGGGGCACGCGTCGGTGCGGGCCGTCAGCTTCACCGGGTCGACCGAGGTGGGCCGGGAGATCATGGCGACGGCATCGCGGCGGGTGGTCCGCCCGCTGCTCGAGCTCGGCGGTGACGCCGCATTCATCGTCTTCGAGGACGCCGACCTCGACGCCGCCGTGGAGGGGGCACTGCTCGCGAAGTTCCGCAACACCGGCCAGTCGTGCATCGCCGCCAACCGGTTCGTCGTGCACGAGTCCGTCTTCGAGGAGTTCACCGGGCGCCTGGTCAAGGCCGTGGACGCGATGACGGTCGGCAACGGGCTCGCCGACGCCTGCCCCGACCTCGGTCCGGTCATCGACCGATCCCGGGTCGACGCGGTCACGACGATGGTCGACGAGGCCCTGGCGGGTGGCGCGACCCGCCTGACGCGCACCTTCGAGCTGCCCTCGGCGGGCACGTATGCCGCGCCGACCCTTCTCACGGACGTGCCCGACACCGCGGCGCTGGCGACCCAGGAGGTGTTCGGCCCCGCCGCCGCAGTCTTCCCCTTCCGCACCGAGGACGAGGCGGTTGCCCGGGCCAACGCCACCGAGATGGGGCTGGCCGGATACTTCTGGTCGCGCGACGCGAGCCGGCTCTGGCGGGTGGCGGAGCGGCTCGAGGTCGGGATCGTCGGCGCGAACAACGCGCTGCCGTCGGTGGCCTTCGCCCCCATGGGCGGCGTCAAGCAGTCCGGCCTCGGGCGCGAGGGCGCGGCGGCCGGGCTCGAGGAGTTCCAGGACGTCCGCTACCTCGCTGTCGGGGTGTGACGGCCCTGAGGCGGTACCCGTGACGGGCGAGCTGCTCCTGCTGCCCCTCGGCGTCGCCGCGGGGGCGGTCACCCAACGGGTCACGGGCATCGGCTTCGCCCTGGTCAGCGCACCGCTGCTCGTGCTCGTCGCCGGGCCCTTCGACGGCATCATCTTGTCGAACATCCTCGGACTCGTGGTCAGCGTGGTCGTCCTCGCCAGCACCTGGCGCGACGTCGAGTGGCGGCGGGGGCTGATGCTGGCCGTGCCCGCGTTGCTGGCCATCCCGGTGGGAGCGTTCGTCGCCCGCTCAGTGCCGGGACCCTTGCTGCTCCTGCTGATCGGCTCCCTCGTGCTCGTCGCCCTGGCGCTGGTGCAGCTGAGCCCCCGAGCCCGGGTGCTGAGGGGACGAGGAGGTGCCGCCACCGCGGGCGCGGCGAGCGGGTTCATGAACGTCACGGCCGGGGTCGGTGGTCCGGCGATGGTGCTGTACGCGGTCAGCACCGCCTGGGAGCACCGGCGGTTCGTGGCGACCTTCCAGTTCTACTCGGTGATCGTCAACCTGGCCTCGTTGCTCTCGAAGGGCGCGCCCGACCTGCCGGGACCCGCGCTGGCGGTCTCGCTCGCAGCCCTGGCCCTCGGGCTCGCCGGGGGTGAGCTGCTCTCCCGCCGGGTCCCGGCCGAGCGCGCCAGCCGGGCCGTCATGGTCCTCGCGCTCGGCGGAGCGGCAGCCACGGTCGTGAAGGGGCTCGCGACGCTCTGACCGAGGTCCGCAACGGCGCGTCGACTCTGCTGAGGTAACCCCTTCGGGCGCACTTCTCGGCGAAAGCGTCCCCGCGGCATACCGCTGTGGCTAGCCTGTGCCCCGCATTGCCGCACCATCCGGCATCCCGCCGGGTCGCGGCGCAGGGGGAGCAGGGGGAGCTCGTGATGCGTGCACGTTCGCTGTGGGGTCGCGTGGTGGCGGGTGCGGTGCTGGTGGCGCCGCTGACCGGGGTCGCGCTGTCGGCGCCGGCCCAGGCGCTGGCGGAGACCGAGACGTACTTCTCGTACGCCAGCCAGGCCGGCGACTACATCGGCCAGGGCGGCAGCGGCACGCTGACCGGGCCGACGGCGTTCGGGATCAGTGGGACGGCGGGTTCGGTGAGCTTCAGCGCCGACACCGGTTCGCAGTGGTGGGGCGTCACCCTGGCCGCGCCGCGCGGACAGCAGCTCAGGACCGGCGTCTACCAGAACGCTGCACGCGCACCGTTCAACGACCTGCAGCCAGGCCTCTCGGTCAGCTCGACCGGCCGCGGGTGCAACACAGTGACCGGCAGCTTCACCATCTACGCGATCAGCGCCGACACCGCGGGTCGCATCACGTCGCTCGACGCCGAGTTCACCCAGCACTGTGAGGGCGACAGCGCGGCCCTGACGGGCGTGGTGAAGTATGCCGCCCCCTACGTCGTGCCGATCGTGCTCACCTCGTCGAACCCCAGCACCGTCGCGAACCAGCCGGTCACCCTGACCGCGCGGGTCAGCCCCGGCACGGGACCGGTGACGTTCCTCGACGGAGACCAGGTCATCGGCCAGGCCAGCCCCGACGCCGCCAGCCTGGCCCGGTTCACGACCGACCGCCTCGCCCCCGGCGCCCACTGGCTCTACGCCAAGCAGGGCACGGCCATCTCCGCTCGCCTCTCGCAGACCGTCTCGAGCGGGGACACCTCACTGTGGTTCAAGAGCCAGAACGGTGACCACATCGGGCAGGGGGCCACGGCCAGCTACGTCCCACCGACCGCCTCGATCACGGCCCGCGGCGACGCCGAGTACGCATCCATCAGCGTCGACGACCCCGCCACCGGGGACTGGTGGACGGCCGACTTCGCGGCCGCGCCCGGCGAGACGCTGCAGCCGGGGACGTACAACAACGCCGTGCGGGCGCCGTTCCGTGGGACCGGCCAGCCGGGGCTCAGCGTCTCTGGCAGCGGCCGGGGCTGCAACACCCTGCTGGGGGAGTTCACGGTGCACTCGATCGGCACGGCGCCGGACGGCACCATCGCCAGCCTCGACGTGAGCTTCATCCAACACTGTGAGAGCCACCCGGAGGCCCTCACCGGGCGGGCCCGGTTCCGAGCCGGCCCGGCGAGCTCGGCGGTCGCCTCGACCACCTCGCTGGCCGCCACGACCACCAGTGGAGGGCAGGTGACACTGAGCGCCACCGTCACCGGTGGGGCGGGGACCGCGACGGGGCAGGTCGTGTTCACGCAGGGCACCAAGTCCCTCGGCACGGTGAGCCTCGACAGCAGCGGACGCGCCGTCCTGGTCGCGACCCTGCCGATCGGCACCCACCCCGTGGCCGCGGACTACAGCGGCAGCCCCGCCTACCTCACGAGCCGCGCCACCAGCTCGGTCACGGTGGAGGGGTATGCGACGACCACCACCCTGTCGGTGCCGAAGACGGTGGTGAAGGCAGGCAAGCCGCTGTCGGTCAGCGTCGCCGTGAGCTCGACCGGCACCAGCGTGCCGACGGGCCTGGCGCGCCTCTACGACGGCGTGGAGCCCGTCGGCACCGCCGCCACCCTAAGCAACGGGAACGCGACCATCGTGTGGACGCCCGTCGCCAAGGGCCAGCGCAGCCTCACGGTCAGGTATGCCGGCGACTCCCAGCACGCGGGTTCCCAGTCCGCTGCGGTGGTCGTCAGGGTCAACTGATCCGGGATCGGTCACCGCGCGGGCGACGTCGCGGCGGTCGGTGGAGCATGTGCTCATGCACACCGAGACCACGAGCTACCGGACCGGCACCGAGGACGTCGTCCTCGACATCACCGACGACTGCGGGCGCTTCGTCGCCGGGCGCGGCGACGGCCTGCTCCATGTCTTCGTGCCGCACGCCACCGCGGGGCTCGCGATCCTGGAGACCGGGGCGGGCAGCGACGACGACCTGCTGACCGCCCTCCAGGACCTGCTGCCGGCCGACGACCGGTGGCGGCACCGGCACGGCAGCCGGGGGCACGGCCGCTCCCACGTGCTGCCGGCCCTGGTGCCGCCCTACGCCACCCTCCCCGTGGTGGACGGCCGGCTCGCGCTGGGCACGTGGCAGAGCATCTGCCTGGTCGACATCAACGTCGACAACACACGGCGGGACGTCCGGATGAGCTTCCTTCCCGGGTGACGCCGCGAGACCTCCCGTTCACCGACTCATCACCGGGGCAGCACCAAGTCCTTACCAGCCGCAGGTGGTTGGCGCCCTCTCGCACGAGCAGGCTGAGATTCATGCGAACCATGACATTTCACCGCATCCAGGGCGTGATCGTTGCCGTGGTGCTGGCACTCGTCGCCGTCGTCGCGCTGCCCGGTATGGCCCCCGCGACGGCGAGCGGGCCCGCTCGGCACACTGTCCAGCCCCTCGAACGCGCCCATGCCCACAACGACTACGAGCACGACCGTCCGTTGCTCGATGCGCTCGACCACGGGTTCACGTCGGTCGAGGCCGATGTCTGGCTCGTGGACGGGCAGCTCTTCATCGGCCACGACGGCCCGGACCCGTCGAGGACCCTTGCGAGCACCTACCTCGAGCCGCTGCGGCAGCGGTTCCGCGACAACGGTGGCGCGATTCACCCGGGCTGGCGCGATTCGCTCCGCCTGCTGATCGACGTCAAGAGCGAGGCCACCTCGACCTGGCCGGTGATCGAGCGGGAGCTGGCCCGATACCCGGAGCTGTTCACCGCTGCCCGGGGAGGCCGCGTCCACGAGCGGGCCGTGACGGCGGTGATCTCGGGCAACCGCGACCTCGTGGCGATGCAGGCTGCGGCGGGGCGCCGCTCGTTCTACGACGGTCGGCTCTCCGACCTCGAGTCCGGGCTGCCGTCGGACGTCATGCCGCTCGTGAGCGACAACTGGACCAAGCACTTCACGTGGCTCGGTGTCGGCCCGATGCCTGAGGCGGAGCGCGCCAAGCTCCACCAGATCGTGCAGCGCGCCCACGCAGCCGGCTACGACGTCCGCTTCTGGGCCACCCCCGACCTGGCTGGTCCCGCGAGGGACGCGGTGTGGTCCGAGCTCGTCGCCGCCGACGTCGATGCCCTCAACACCGACGACCTGGCGGGCCTGCAGTCCTTCCTGCTGGCCAACGACCCGGAGGAGGCCGCACGCGCGGCATGACGGGACGGACGCTGGTCGCGACTCGCTCCCGTGTCGGTTTCGCCCGCTTTGCGTAGACTCGAAGGAGTCCGGGTGTCGTCGATGACGAGGAGGCGGGTCTCGTGGGAGCGGGTGTGCTCATGGCCGTGTTCGGCGCCATCCTGACCTTCGCGGTGCGGGTCGACGCGCCCGGGGTCGACCTGCAGGTGGTCGGCCTGATCCTCATGGTGGCCGGCGGTGCGGTGATCGCCCACTCCCGGCGCACCATCGAGCGAGAGCACGTCGTCACCGAGGTGGAGACGCCCACGGACCCCACGGCTGCGCAGCACACCGTGCACCGGGTCGTCCGCGACACCGAGAACGACTAGTTCGCCGCGCCTCCAACCCGAGGCTCGCACCGGCTGACTGGTGCCCCAGCGAGCGGGGCACCGGTCAGCCGCCGTGTGAGCGCCCGGGTCGCTCGGTCAGCCAGCGCGCAGGTCAGCCCCGATCGCGGTCCCCCACCGGGAGACCAGCCGAGCGCCAGGCGGCGAAGCCACCCACCACGTCGGTCGCCCGCGCGACGCCCAACCGCACCAGGGCGTCGGCGGCCAGCGACGACGTGTAGCCCTCCTGGCACAGCAGGATCACCCGCGCGTCGAAGCCGGCCTGTGGCAGCCTGGCCTCGTGCCGCGGGTCGAACCGCCACTCCAGCACGTTGCGCTCGACCACGAGCGGCGCCAGCGACTCGGCCACCTCTCCCTCGACCGCACGTTGGGCCGCCGGCCGGATGTCGACCAGGACGGCCCGCCTGTGGAGCACCTCCTGGAAGGCAGCCCTGGCGCTCACGCGGTCGAGCCGGGTGCGGGCGTCGGCCAGCTGGTCGTCGATGCCGTCGTAGGCCGGCGCGTCCCAGCCCCGTCCGCGAGCAGACCCGCCCGGCGCGACGGGTCCGGCGCTGAACAGCGTCGTCTCCCAGTGCGTAACGGGCGTGCGGACTGCGGCCGAGTTCGTGGTGCTCACCAGTCCTCCCCCGCCCGCTCCACTCCGGTGTGCTCGAGGCGGTCGTCCACGACGGCATACCGGGTCATGCGCGTCAGCGCAGGTGAGTAGACGTGCACCGACAGGGCCGGCAGCGACCCGAGGTTCGACACCTCGTGGACGTGACGGGCGCCGAAGGAGCGGCCCTCGCCGGCGGTGAGCTCACGGTCGTGGAAGGCGCCGCCGGACCGCGCGGTCTCGGTGAGCGTCCCGCGGACGGTGAGGAACGCGCCCTCGGAGACGTCGTGGTCGTGCCACCCGGTGGTCGTGCGGCCCGGCCACGCGATGAGCCAGATCTCGAGGTGGTCGGTGGCGTCGAGCCGTCGCCACTGGCGCTGCGGGGACTCGAGGTCGACGAGGCGGTGCAGGTCGGGGTCAGTGGCGAAGAGCCGTGCGGTGCGCAGCAGCTGGCTGCGGGTGAAGCGGTTGACGCCGGGGGTTCCGGCGGTGGTGATGACGGACATGACTGCTCCTGGGGTCAGCGAAGGGAAGGTCGGGCGGCTGCGGGGTGCGCATTCGCCGACACAGGTCGCTGTCGGTCAGGTGCAGGTCGATGTGGAGGCGGCGGTATGCCGTGAGGCTGGCTTCCATGGATGTCTTCCGGTTCGGGGGCGCCGACGGGGAGGTGTCGGGCGCCGGGCTGGTGCGGTCTGGTTCAGGCGCAGCAGCAACACCGCATGGCACGGCGGCACATGGGGGTCATGTGCGCGCGGCCGGCCGCGGTGGTCGAAGACATGGCAGAAGTGGAGCACGGCGGACCGGTGACGGTCCAGCAGAAGGGCGCCGGGGTCTCACGGTCCGGACGCCGCGTCAGTCCGGCCCTGCCGGGACGGCCACGTCGCTGCCGCCCTCCATGGTCAGCCGTGCCCCCATGCGGGCGAACATCGGTGCCGGCACGAAGCCCCCGGCGAACAGCGCCTCGCCCTGGACGAAGAACGGCGACGTGCGCAGCATCTGCTCGGGGGCGAAGCCGAAGAGGGCCGCGAGCTCGGCGAGGTCACCGGGCGAGTTCATCCGCATCAGCATGAGGTTGTCGCACTGGCTGAGCACCTGCGGGTGCACCTTCGACGGCCGCTGCGTCGACAGCAGCAGCCACAGGCCGTACTTGCGTCCCTCCGCCGCGATGTGGACGAGGCGCTCGGTCACCGCCGCCTGCACCGGCCCACGAGGTTCGGCGGCACACAGGTTGTGAGCCTCGTCGACGACGATGAGGGTCGGGGTCCGGTTCTCCCGTTGCGCCCACAGCGACTCGACGACGTCGAGGGCGACGGCCAGCGGCTCGACGGGGTCGCGGAAGCCACCGAGGTCCATCACCGTGGCATGGGTGCCGGCGGTCACCATGTCGGCCGCGGACGCCTTCTCGCCGGCCCAGGCCTCCCACTCGAGGAGGCCGAGGTTCTCGAGGCGCTCGGCCAGGGCGCGTTCGTCGGCCTCGCCTGCGCGCAGCCGGCTGACCATCGCACCGAGCCCTTCACGGTAGTAGCGCTCATCGAGGTGGAGGAACAGGTTGTACTCCGCGCGGTCGACCAACGGGTCGAGCCGCAGGATGGCCGCCTGGGCGGCGCGCGGCATGGTCCTGTAGCGCAGCCGAAGCGGCTCGCCGCCGCCCGCGTCGGGGCGCAGCACCCGGATGTCGGTCGCCGCGAGGCGCTCGGCGATGTCGGCAGGGGCCTCGGGCAGCACCTGCCCCAACCGGGTGAAGTCCCCGTTGGGGTCGAGCACGACCATGCGCAGGCCCGTGTGCAGCAGCAGCTGCTCGAGCACGACACCGAGGGCGTAGGTCTTGCCCGACCCGCTCTGTCCGCACAGGAAGGTGTGTCGGTTGAAACCGTCCGTACGCAGGCGCGCCGGCACCGTGACGGCCCCCGACCGCCACGTGCCGACCTCGAGCCCGGCGCCGCGCACGCGCTGCAGCGCCTCGAGGACCTCGGTCGAAGCGGGCCGCACCGAGGCGGAGGCGAACGGATGGGCCCGCTCCGTGGTCAGCTCATCCGCCTCGCCGAGCACCCCGAGCACCACTCCCGAGCCCGTCATGGCGGGCTCGGCGCCCGGCCCGACTGCCGGCGCGCTGCCCCGCACCTGCCCGAGCAGCCGCTGCCCCGGAGCCGTCTCGAGCACGACGACGTCGCCGGGTGCCGGCGCCCGGTCCAGCGACGTGGTGCAGGTGAAGGTCCGGCCGTCGGCCGACCAGGTGGAAGGCGCCCGGGTCGCGGGTTCGGTGCTGAGGGAGAGGTCGGTGGCCATGGGCCCTCCAGGAGACGAACGGCGCCGGCGGCCCTCGCGGCCGTGGGCTGCACGCGGCATACGGTCGTGCGCCTCTCCACGCTAGGAACCGACCGGGCGAAGGCGCCTCACTCGCCCGGGGTGAACCGGCCCCGGGCCGCTACGACCGCCGGCTGACCGCCTCGGCCAGCCTGACGGCCCACGGCGAGGCCATGACCTCCTCGAGCCCGACCGGTTTGCCGTCCGGGCCGGCCAGTGGCAGCCGCCAGTTCGGGTACTCGTCCTGGGTGCCCGGCTGGTTGATGCTGCGGAGGTCTCCGACGAGGTCGGTGACCGCGACGCCGAGCATCCGCGAGGGAGTCTGACCCAGCAGCCGGTGGAGGGCCTCGACGGTCTCGGGCGCGCCGGCACCCTCCGGCAGCAGCCCGCGCCGGGCGAGCAGCGCCCGCACGTTGCCGATGGACTCCTCCTCGACGGCCCGCTCCTCCTCGACCGGCCGGGTCAGCAGGCCCAGCCGGTCGCGTAGGGCGACGTGCTCGAGCCCGAGGTAGCCGGCCGTCGGGGGCAGGTCGTGGGTGGTGACGGTGGACAGGCACAGGTCGCGGTACTGCTCCGGCGGCAGCGGGAGGCCCTCGGCGTCCCACTCGAACCACAGGATGGAGGTGCCGAGGATGCCGCGCTCGCGCATGTAGTCGCGCGCCCATGGCTCGACCACGCCGAGGTCCTCGCCCACGACGACGGCGCCGGCGCGCTGCGCCTCGAGCACCAGGATGCCGATGAGGGCCTCGTGGTCGTAGCGGACGTAGGTGCCCTCGCTCGCGGGGTGGCCCTGCGGCACCCACCAGAGCCGGAAGAGGCCGATGATGTGGTCGACCCGGATGCCGCCGGAGTCCCTCAGCACGGTGCGCAGCATGTCGCGGTAGGGCGCGTAGCCGAGCTCGGCGAGGCGGTCCGGCCGCCACGGCGGCTGGTCCCAGTCCTGGCCGAGCTGGTTGAACTGGTCCGGCGGGGCGCCGACGGTGACTCCGCGGGCCAGCGCGTCGGCAAGACCCCAGGCGTCGGCCCCGTGCGGGTTCACCCCGACGGCAAGGTCGTGCACGACGCCGAGCGACATCCCGGCGCCCCTGGCGTCGCGCTGCACCGCGGCCAGCGCTCCGTCGAGCACCCACTGCAGCCAGCGGTGGAAGTCGACCTCGTCGCGGTGGCTCTCGCGGAAGTCCGCGACCGCCTGCGACGTCGGGTCCTGCAGGTCCGCGGGCCAGGACGTCCACGGCAGGCCGTGCTCCTCGGCGAGGGCGCACCAGGTGGCGAAGGTGAGCAGGCCCTCTCCCTCGGTGCGGCAGTAGCGGGCGAAGTCGCGGGCCCGCCGGCCGCTCAGCCCCAGCCGGTAGACCTCGTGCAGGGCCACCCTCTTGGCCGCCCACACCGCGTCGCGGTCGATGGTGTCCTGCGCGTTGAGCGCGCGGGCCGACTCGGCGGCGTCGCGCGCCCTCCGCAGGGCCGCCCCGGACAGGCCGGCGGACTCCGGGATCTCCTCGACCCGCAGGTAGACGGGGTTGACGAAGCGGCGGGTGGTCGGCAGGTAGGGCGAGGGCTCCATGGGCGCCACCGGCTCCGCCGCGTGCAGGGGGTTGACCAGCACGAAGTCCGCCCCGAGGTCCTCCCCCGCCCAGGCGGCGAGCTCGGCGAGGTCGGACAGGTCCCCGATGCCCCAGGAGTCCTTCGAGCGCACCTGGTACACCTGCTCCATCAGGCCCCACACCCGTCCGTCGCGCAGGGCGTCGGGCAGGGCAAGGGAGCCCGGGGTCACGACGAGCGTGGCCTCGGCGGTCCACCCGGTGGCCGGGCCGTCCCCCTCCGCGGGGCCGGTCACGTGGGCGCGCAGCCGGTGCCAGCCCAGGGGCAGGTCGCCCGGCAGCTCGAAGGTCGCCTCCCCCATCTCGGCGCCGTCGACCCCGCGCGGGTCGACCCAGTGGTCGACCTGGCGCACGGGCCGGGCGCCGCCGTTCTCGAGCTCCACCTCGAGCCGCACGCTCGAGCCGTGCGGCACGTGCACCGGCACCCACGGCGTCCAGCCCTCTCGGCACACGACGGTGGGTGGCAGGGTGCGGCGCCAGTGGCGCTCGTCCACGGCCGCCAGCGACCGTGCGGCATCCTCGTCGGTGCCGGCCTCGACGCCGAGGGCGCCGAGCACGGCGCGGATCGTCCCGTCCGGCACGGTGACGTGCCCGCCCTGCCAGTCCCAGTACTCGGTGGCCACCCCGAAGGCGTTCGCGAGGTTGACGAGAGTCGCGCGCGGAGCGGCGGCGTCCATGGCGGTCACTCCTTCATGCGGTCGGGCGTCGACGGTCCGGGCGCTCGCAGTCTGCCACGCGGGCCATCCCCGCGCCGGGTACCCGCCTGCTCCCCTATGGTCGGGCCATGGCCGAGCAGAGCTCCCGCACCACCTACGTCCTCGTCGACGGCGAGAACGTCGACGCCACGCTCGGCACGTCGATCCTGTCGCGGCGCCCCCAGCCCGACGAGCGGCCCCGCTGGGACCGGCTCCTGCAGTTCGCCGAGGAGGAGTGGAGCCAGCCCGCGCGCGGCCTGTTCTTCCTCGCCGCCGGCAGCGGGGAGCTCCCCATGCCGTTCATCCAGGCCCTGCTGGCCATGGGCTACCGGCCGATCCCGCTCTCGGGCGGCCCACACCAGAAGGTCGTCGACCTCGCCATCCAGCGCACCATGGTCGAGCTCCAGCGGCGCGAGGCCGACCTCATGCTCGTCAGCCACGACGGCGACTTCCTCCCCCAGCTCGAGGGCCTCATCGACGGCCGCCGCGTCGGGGTCGTGGCCTTCGAGGAGTTCGCCAACGCCGGGTTCCTGCGCCTCGAGGAGCGCGGCCTGGAGTTCTTCGACCTCGAGTACGACGTGCGGGCCTTCCGCTCCCCGCTGCCCCGCGTGCGGGTCATCCCGATCGACGAGTTCGACCCCACCGACTTCCTGTGAGCGGCGGCCTCCGAGGAGGCGGGCCCGGCTCGGAGGCGGTGGGCCCGGCTCGGAGGCGGTGGGCCCGGCTCGGGCCGGGCAGCGGACGTACGCTGGGTCATGGCCGTGCTGCCGCTGTTCCCCCTCGGCACGGTGCTCATGCCGGGCGCCCAGCTCCCCCTGCAGGTCTTCGAACCGAGGTACCTGCAGCTGTTGCACGACCTCATCGAGAACCAGGACCGGCAGGTGCCGGTCTTCGGCGTGGTCGCCATCCGTGAGGGCCACGAGGTCGGCGCCGACGGCGTCAAGGCGCTGCACGCCGTCGGGTGCGCGGCCCAGCTGACCCAGGCCGCCGCCCTGGGCGACAACCGCTTCCTCGTCATCTCCACGGGCATCTCGCGCTTCCGGCTCGAGGGAGTCGACGAGGCCGCCGGCACGGTCTACCCCACCGGGGTCGTCAGCTGGCTGAGCGAGCCCCTCGGCGACCGCGACGCGGTAGCCGCCCTCGCCCCACGCCTGCGCAGCGAGCTCCTGCGCTACCGGGCCGACGTCGGTGCCGATCCCCTCGAGCCGCCGGTCGACCCGTGGGAGCTGTCCTACTGGGTCCCCCGGGCCCTCATCCTCGACATCGGCGACCGCCAGCTGCTGCTGGCGAGCAGTGACACCGAGGCCCGGCTGCGGCTCGGGCTGCAGCTGGTGCGCCGCGAGCAGGCGGTGCACGCCGCGCTCGGTGCGGTGGGCCGTCCCCCCGAGCCCCCGGTCAACCTCAACTAGACCCCTGCCCACCGGCCGGTATGCCGTGGCGTTGCCGACCCGGTCGGCCTCTGTTTCCATCGAGCGGTGAGAGTGCTCGTGACCGGGGCCAGCGGCTACGTGGGGCGGCGGCTGGTGCCCCTGCTCCTCGAGCGGGGCCATGAGGTGACAGCCACGTTCTCGAAGGTGGAGACCGCGGACCGTTTCCCGTGGCGCGCGGACGTGACCACCGTCGGCATGGACGTGCACGAGCCCAGCCAGGTGATGACGGCCGTCGAGGGCGCCGAGGCGGTCTACTACCTCGTGCACGCGATGGGTGGCCGTGACTTCGTCAACCGTGACCGGCAGGCTGCGCACCACCTCGCCCACGCGGCGATCGAGCACGACGTGGGCCGGCTCGTCTACCTCTCCGGCCTCGTGCCGCCGGTGCCGCCCGAGCGACTCTCGGCGCACCTGCGCTCGCGCCACGAGGTCGAGCAGATCCTCGCCGCCTCGGGCGTGCCGACGCTCACCCTGCGCGCGGCGATCGTCGTGGGAAGCGGCTCCACGTCCTTCGAGATCCTGCGCCAGCTCTCCGAGCGGCTTCCGGTGCGCACCATCCCCGCCTGGATGAGCTCGGACGTCCAGCCGATGGCCGTGGGCGACACCCTCGAGGTGCTCGTCCGCTGCCTCGACGTGGAGCCGGTCACCCGTGCCTACGACATCGGCGGCGACGAGCGGATCTCCTACCGGCGGCTGCTCGACCTCTACGCCGAGGTCGCCGGCCTGGTGCGCCCGGAGGTGACCCTGCCGGTGGCGCCCACGGGGCTGGTCGGGTGGCTGGCCGGGCAGCTCACCGACGTGCCGTCCGCCACCGTCGAGGCGCTCGTGGAGAGCCTGCACCATGACATGGTCTGCCGTGAGGAGGACTTCCGGGCCGAGCTGCTGCCGGTCGGCTACAGGCTCACGCCCCTGCGCGAGGCCCTCGGGCGCGCCCTGGCCCGACCCGGCTCCGGCGAGGAGCCGCCCGACCCGCTCGGCCCGGTGCCGGGCGACCCGCAGTGGGCCGGTGGCGAGATCCACGTCGAGGACGGCACCGCGGTGCGCAGCCCGCGCAGCCCGGCGGCCTCGCTGCTGCTGGGCCTCCCGCGCATCGACTGGGACGCCGAGCGCTGACCCTGCCGGGCACGCTGCGCGCGCCGACCCGGCGCGGTCGGGACTGCCGAACGCGTCGTCACCGGTGCCACGGGAAATGGCCCGGCAGAACGGTGGCGTGGCGGCCCGGGCAGGCGCAGACTGATCAGGGGTCCACCTCCTTTCACCGACCCGTGGGAGTCACCATGTCGCGACGCGTCGCTCTTTCGCCGGACATCGTCCCTGTGCTCTCGACCGGACGTCACCGCTCACCCCGCAAGGGCGCCTGCTTCATGGAGATGGCGTCCTACCTCGCGGGCGAGCGGTGGAGCGACCATCCGAAGTGCACGCACCCGCTGCTGGCCGGACTGGCCCGCCAGATCAACGACACGGTGCCCGACTCCGTGCGCTCCCGGCTCGCGCCGATGATCCCCTCCGTGATCGGGCTGACCGGCGACGACCTCCACGTCGACGCGAGGCTGGCGCTTCACTGCGCCACCACCGCCCTGCCGATCGCCTCCGCGACGCGGCAGAACGTGCTCGCCCTGGGGATCCTCTCGTGTGAGCGGATGCTCGCCGAGCTGGACGGCCGGCCGCGCGACAGCCTGACACCGGAGTCACGCGACGCGCTCGACCAGGTGCCCGCGGCCGAGCAGTGGGCACGCGAGTTCCGGGCCGACCTGCCGCTGACGGCCCGGGCGTTCCGGCGCCAGACCGCGCCGCACCTGGTGGCACTCGCGGTCGAGGGCATGTCGGAGGCCTGTGTCGACGACCCGTACGACCGGCTCGTCGACCTGCTCTCGGAGTGCATCGCGATGACCGCCGAGATGGTGGAGGAGCGCACCGTCACCGGTACACCGGTCACCTGGGCTGCCGACGCGGTCGCGGAGCACCGACCTGCGTCACCGGCTCCGGCCGAGGGCTGACACCTGCCGCCGCGCCGGTCCTTGCCGAGAGGGCCGGCGCGACGTCATGCCTGCCGTGGCGGGGAGGGGGTGGTGGACTCCGCCTGCTCCAGCCGCTCCTGCAGCCGGCTGCGGATCTCGTCGGGCTCGAGCTGCACGCGCCGACGCTGGTCACGGGCCATGATGGCCCCGGTGGCGGCGACGCCGGCGAGGCCGGCGATCCCGAGGACTTTCCAGAGCTTCACGACAGGAGACCCTTCCGTGGACGAGGCAGTGCTGAGCCTAGACGCGGCCGTCGACCTGACGCGCACCGGCGACGTGTGGCTCTTCCGCGGCAGGTCCGCGGCTGACCACGCGATCAGGGCCGTCACGAACGCGCCGGTCAACCACGTGGGCATGGCCGTGGTGCTCGACGACCTGCCGCCCCTGATGTGGCACGCCGAGCTCGGGCACGGCCTGCTCGACGTCTGGACCGGCACCCACCACCGCGGCGTGCAGCTGCACGACCTCAGGGATGCGGTCGTGCAGTGGTGCGACCGTTACGAGCAGCGCGCCTGGTTGCGCCAGCTCCAGACACCCGTGACGCGGGAGATGGAGGACGCCGTGCTGCGCACCATCGCCCGGCTCGACGGCACGCCCTTCCCCGCGACCGCGGCGCTCGCCGGCCGGTGGCTGCGGGGCCGCCTGCGCCGCCACGCGGCCCTCGAGACCACGTACTGCGCGGAGGTGGTGGCGGCGACCTACCAGGCGATGGGTCTGCTCGACGGCCAGCGGCCGACGAACTTCTACGACCCCGGCATGTTCTGGTCCGGCGACGGCCTGCAGCTGCTCGACGGCGCCCGCCTCGGCGAGGAGATCCGCGTCCAGGTCCCGAAGGAGGTCGGCGCGCCGGCCCAGAGGTAGCTCCAGTTGCCCCGCCCGGCCCCTGGCCTCGGCACCTACTCCGCACAAGGTTCAGAGCCGCACCTGTTGAGTATCCGCAGTTAGTGCGGTACCGTGGGTGTCATGAAGCGCAAGGAGACCAACGCCGTCGCCGAGGCCGTCGCTGCCGCCGAGGCGGAGCTGGCCCAGGTCGACCCCGAGCAGCCCGACGAGGCGCTGCCCCACCTGCGGGCAGCGCAGGAGCACCTGACCGCGGCGGTCGACGAGGCCATGGCCGCGGTCATCGTCGAGTCGGGCAGCAGCATCCGCAGCGCGGGAATGCTCGCCGGGCTGTCCGAGAACGCCGTCGGGCCGCGCCTGGCGCGCACGAGTCTCCTCGCGGCCTACGGCAGCGAGAGCGGGCGGGTGACGGCCTCGGGCGTCGAGCGTGCCCGCTACGACCTCGAGCAGGGCCGGCACCGGACCGCGGACCCCGCCGAGGGCGACCCGGCGACCAGACCCATGCGCTTCCGGGCGCGACGCACGACCTGACCGACGCCACCCGGCGCCGCAGGACCACCTCGAAGGGGGACGCATGACCGACACCAACCTCACCCACCTGTACTTCCTGCTCGACCGCTCGGGCTCGATGCAGTCGATCAAGCAGGACACCCAGGGCGGGTTCGACGCCTTCATCGAGGAGCAGCGCCGCCAGCCGGGCGAGTGCCGCGTCACCCTGGCGCAGTTCGACAACGAGTACGAGCAGGTCTTCGCGGACCGCCCGATCGCCGACGTGCCGCCGCTGCGGCTCGAGCCGCGGGGCACCACCGCGCTGCTCGACTCCATCGGCCGCCTGGTCACCAGCGCCGGCGAGCGCATCTCGCGGCTGCCGGCCGCCGAGCGTCCGGGCAGCGTCGTCATCGGCATCATGACCGACGGCCACGAGAACGCCTCCACCGAGTACACCCACGGGCAGGTCAAGGCGCTGATCGAGCGGCAGACCCGCGACCACGACTGGCAGTTCCTCTACATGGGAGCCGACCAGGACGCCATCGAGGTGGGCGCCAGCATCGGCGTCGACGCAGCGCACGCCGTGACCTACAGCCGCGACAGCGTGCACGCCGTGATGGGCGCGACCTCGGCCAACGTCAGCCGCTACCGCACCGCCCGGTCCCAGGGGATGGTGGGCCGCGAGGCGTCGCTGATGCTGGACTACACCGACGACCAGCGCGAGGCGGCCTCCGACTGAGCCCTTCCGCGGTGTGTCACAGGGGTGGGACGCCGACGACGGAGCGGAGGGCGTTCTCCACCGCGTCGGACCGGTCGTGGCTGCCCATGCTGCCGGTCACGAAGCCGTAGGCGTAGCCGCCGCGGGTACACGCCCAGCCCACGCTGCCACCGGTGCCGCCCATGCCCCAGCCGTCGTCGTCGACCGCGAAGCCGAGGCCCCACGACCGCGGCTCCCCGCCCATCACGCGGTCCACGCCCGACGCCTGGGCGTGCGCTGCCTCGTCCCGCAGTGCTGGCGACAGGAGCTGTCCCTGCAGCAGTGCGGCATACAGGCCGGCCACGGCGCGCGCGGTGCCGTGCCCGTTGATGGCCGGCACCTCGGCCCGTCGGAAGCGCTCGCTGTTGACCAGAGCAGAGGTGAAGGCGCCCGGCGGGTTGAACAGGGCGCGGCGCAGCGGCTCGGGCCGGCCGGGGGCGTCGGGCGACCACTGCGGTGCATCCAGGCCGGTGAGGTGGGCCGCTCGTGCGACCTCGCCGTCGCGCAGCCCGATGGTGAAGTCGAGGCCGAGCGGACCGCAGACCTCGTCGCGGAGGAAGTCGCCGGGGGTCCTGCCGTCGACCCGACGGACGAGCTCGCCCACGAGGTGGCCGTAGAAGAGGGCGCTCTCACCGATCGCGGTGCCCGACTCCCACAGCGGCTGCTCGGAGGCCAGCCGGGCGCACATCGCGTCCCAGTCGTGCCACAGCGACTCGGGTGCCGGGTCGGCCAGCGCGACGAGCCCGGTCTGGTGCGAGAGCACCTGACGCACCGTGGCGGTGGCGCGCAGCTCGGGCCAGTACCGCTGGGCGGGGGCGTCGAGGTCGAGCCGACCGCGGTCGACGAGCACGAGGGCCGTGAGTGCCGCGAACGGCTTGGTGACCGAGTAGGGCATGACGATGGTGTCGCGTCGCCACGGCTTCGTGCGCGCAGAGTCGGCGTGGCCACCCCAGAGATCGACCACCCACCGGCCGTCGTGCCAGGCGGCGACCGCCGCGCCGGTGCCGGGTTGGGCGTCGACCACCTCCGTGAAGGCGTCACGCACCTCCTCGAACCCCGGGGCGACCTCCCCCTCCACGCTCATGCGTCAGCCCCGAGGCCGTCGACAGGGCGAGGACGCCGCAGCAGCGGTGGCAGCTTTGTGGCCCCGGGCGCCTCGGGGGAGGTGGCCGCCTCGTCCCGGGGGTTGGAGATGCCGCACTGCTTCAGGCTCAGGCAGCCGCAGCCGATGCACGAGTCGAGCCGGTCGCGCAGCGCCTCGAGGGCGGCCACCTGCTCGTCGAGCCGGTGCCGCCAGTGGGCCGAGATGCGGGTCCAGTCGGCCTTGGTGGGGGTCCGGTTCTCGGGGAGACGGGCGAGCTCGGCCCGCACCTCCTCCAGCGAGAGCCCCACGTTGGTCGCGGCCCGGATGAACGCGAGCCGGCGCAGCACCGGCCGGGTGTAACGGCGCTGCCCGCCCGCCGTGCGCGAGGCCTGGATGAGCCCCTCCCGCTCGTAGTAGCGCAGCGCCGAGGGGGCGAAGCCGCTGCGGCGAGCGACCTCGGCGACGGTCAGGACGTCGTGCGCGTCCACGGGCCTCCCTGCATGGGTCGACGGGCTCGGCAGCATTCTCCCCCGATCGTCGGGTGCCGCGGGCGCACTCCGTGCCTAGCATCGAGGGCATGACGCTGGGTGAGCTGCTGGTCGACTCCTTCAACCGCATCAGGGAGGGGGTGCACGAGGCCGTTGAGGGACTCGCCGCCGAGGAGCTGGCCGAGCGGCCCGGCCCCGAGGCGAACTCGATCGCCTGGCTGGTCTGGCACCTGGCGCGCATCCAGGACGACCACGTGGCCGACCTCGCCGGGGTTGAGCAGGTCTGGACCGCCCAGGGGTGGGCGAGGCGGTTCGGCCTGCCGTTCGACGACGCCGACACCGGCTATGGCCACTCGCCCACCGAGGTGGACGCCGTGCGCGTCGCCCCGGAGCTGCTGACCGGCTACCTCGACGCGGTGCACGAGCAGAGCGTCGCCTTCGTCTCGGGCCTGGGCCTGGAAGACCTCGACCGCATCGTCGACGAGCGCTGGGACCCGCCCGTCAGCCTCGGGGTGCGGCTGGTCAGCGTCATCAACGACGACCAGCAGCACGTCGGGCAGGCCGCCTACGTGCGCGGGCTCATCGAGGCGGGTCGCGCCGAGCTGGTGGGCTGAGCTGGTGGGCTGAGCCGCACGGGCCGCGTCAGCGGTAGCGGCGGGCGTGCTCGAGGCTCTGCCGGACGTACCCGCCCCCGAACAGCACGGCGTGCACCATGAGCGGGTGCAGCTGGTGCAGGGCGACGCGCTCGGGCCACTGGGCGTCGAGCCGGTGCTGGGTGAGGTAGCCGGAGACGACGAACTCCAGGTGCGGGCACCCGAAGAGGGCCAGCATGGCCAGGTCGCTCTCGCGGTGGCCTCCGTGCGCGGCCGGGTCGATGAGCACGGCGCCGCCTCGGGTCCACAGCAGGTTGCCGGACCAGAGGTCGCCGTGGATGCGGGCGGGCGGCGCCCCGTCGTCGAACTCGCCCCGCGCCACCCGAGCCGCGATTGCCTCGACTAGGGCGATATCGGATCTGCGGTAGACACCCCTATCGACGGCAAGCGCCAGGGTGCGCAGGAGCTGGGCCGCGTGGAACTCGCCCCAGGAGTCGCTCTCCCGCAGGGCCAGCGGCAGCGGCTCCGAGAGCGGCCCGAGGAACCCGTCGCCGACCCAGCCGTCCGGTGGCGAGCCGAAGGCCGGTGCACCGGCGTCGTGGGTGCGGGCCAGGGCCGCGCCGAAGGCCTCCGCCGCCACGGGGTCGGGGTTGACGAAGGTCAGGCGCCGCAGGTCGAGGTGGTGGTCTGCGACCTCGAGCACCTCGGCGACGGCCGCCCCGCCCGACGCGGACCCCAGCCACGCGAGACCGGCCGCCTCCCACCGGAAGTAGCCCTCGGGCGCACTGGCGCTGCCCTTGCGGAAGACCTCGTCCGGCCTCGACTCAGGCACGGGCAGCCACCTGGCGCTCGAGCCACTGCTCGTCGAGGTCGGGGTCGGCGAGGTGCGGGCTCGCGACGCACCCCGCCGCGACGGCGGCCCCGGCACGCAGGGCCCGTGGCCAGTCCCAGCCGCGGCTGTGCCCGTAGGCGACCCCGGCGCAGAACGCGTCACCGGCACCGTTGGGGTCGACCGCGTCCACCTCGACCGGTGGCACGTACAGCGGTTCGTGGCCCGGCAGCAGCGCCGTCGCACCCCGGCTCCCGTGGGTCACCACCACGAGCTCCCGGCTGCGCGCCAGGTGGGCGGCGAGGCCCACGGCGTCGTCCAGCGCCTCGTCGGAGAGGAAGAGGTAGCGGGCCGCGGCGACGAAGTCGCGGTGGAAGTCCTGCTCCCCGTCCCAGTCGTGCACGTCCACCCAGACGGGGGTGCCGGCGGCGGCCAGGGCGGTCAGCACCCTCCGGGCGTAGTTGGCCAGGTTGACCCACACGTAGTCGGCCCCGACCGTGAAGGCCGCCAGATCATCGG
Organism: Knoellia sp. 3-2P3; assembly: GCF_029223115.1. Taxonomy (NCBI): domain Bacteria; kingdom Bacillati; phylum Actinomycetota; class Actinomycetes; order Micrococcales; family Intrasporangiaceae; genus Knoellia; species Knoellia sp. 3-2P3. The sequence continues at coordinate 541,024 of NZ_JARGZE010000001.1, read as the reverse complement.
CCGAGACCATGGCGTCGTCCGGGTCGTGCGTGCCGCCGTTGACGTAGACGCTCGCCCGCCGGCCTTCGGGGTCCATGAGGTTGACGTGCCGCTCGGTGCCGGCGGGGTCGGTCACCCGGGTCAGGTCCACCCCCGCGTCGGCCAGCTCCGCAGCCGCACGGTCCCCCTCGGGGTCGTCGCCGACCAGGGCGTGCAGCCGGGTGGCGAATCCCAGCCGGGCCAGGTTCAGGGCCTTGCCCGAGCCGGTCGCACCGATGCCTTCCCGTGCCGCGGTGGCGAAGAGGGTCTCCGTGCGACCCTGCGGCAGCCGCGGCACGTCGATGACCTGGTTCCAGCTCACGCCGCCGACCACCGCCGCGCTCGGCCGGCGCGACGCGCCAAGGGCACCCATGCGGCCATCCTGCCCCACGGCATACCGGATCTTTGTCAATCCCTGACCGGGCCTTCCCCTGCTGTATGCCGTGCGGCTGGGAGGTTGCCTGCCATGCAGCTCGCCGTGCGTGCGCGCCCGAGACCGACCGTGCCGGCTGCCGTCCTCCTGGTGGCGGCCGGCACGGTCCTCGCGCACCCGGAGTGGGTCGCCCCGATCTGGCCGTAGGCACCACCGCCTGACCGGCCGCAGGGACCCAGCGTGCCACCGTCGACTCCTCCACGGCGGTGGCACGCTGGCGCTCGTTAGCGGGCAGGGCGCGGGGCTCCTCATCGCGGGTGTTTCCGGATTACGGTTGGACCACCCGACCCCCGAGAGGAGTGCCCCATGAGCCACCAGTCGAGCGCGGTCCCGGCGACGCCCACCGAGCGCCTCATGGCCGCCCTGTCCGGGGTGCTGGGGTCGATGGAAGAGCTGGGGTCCTACCTCGACGGCCTCGTCTTCGCGGTGCGCGACAACGTCGAGCACTGCGACGCCGTCGGGGTCACGATCGTCCTCGAGGACCGTCCGCGCACGGCGTCCTACACGACGGCGCGCACCCTGGAGATCGACGCGGTGCAGTATGCCGTCGACGACGGCCCGTGCCTGGACGCCTACCGCAACCGGCGGGAGAACCTCGTCGAACTGCCCGACGCGCACGAGCGGTGGCCGATGTTCACCTCCGCGGTCGACACCGCCGACGTGCAGTCGCTGCTGGCCATGCCGCTGCTCTCGGGCGGGCGCTGCTTCGGCGCCCTCAACCTCTACGGCAGGACGCGGCACGCCTTCGACGACACCGACCGTGCGCTCGTGCGCATGGCCGCCTCCCGCGCGGCCGACGCGGTCGGTGCCGTCCTCGAGCTCGAGGGGGCCCGCGAGCTGGCCGCGCAGATGGAGCAGGCGATGGCCAGCCGGGCGGTGATCGAGCAGGCCAAGGGGGTCCTCATGGGTCGTCACGCCATCGACGAGACGCAGGCCTTCGAGGCGCTCCGCCGCCACTCCCAGAACCGCAACGTCAAGCTCCGCGCCCTGGCCGCCGAGATCGTCGGCGAGGTCGTCGGCCGGGTGGAGCGCGTGGCGGGCGACGAGCTGCCGGCCTGACAGCTGGTGGACGGAGCCCCTGCACGGCGGGGGCCATGGGTTAGTGTCGACATCACCTGAAGCAACCGGGTGCAGCCGCAAGGGCTGGCCGGTTGCTTTTCTTGTCTCCTGGAGGAGGTGCGCGTGCCCGCATCCTGCCGACACCCATCCCACCGAACCGTTTCCCCCCGACACCCGTCCCGACACGTCTCCGACCGACACCACCGGGGCTCCTCCGCCCTCGGCCTGAGCTCGTGGTGCGCCCACGCGAGCCGCTCGCTCGACCACGGGCCGGGATCCACCGAGCAGTGGCGGATCCGCCTCGGCTCGGCCTTCCGAACCACCGGCCCGGCGCCCCGCGACGTCGAGCGCCCGCTGCTGGTCTACCTGCACGACCCCTACTGCCCCTGGTCCTACGGCTACCTGCCCGCCCTCAGCCAGCTGCTCCGCGAGGTCGACGGCGAGGCAGACCTCGAGGTCGTCAGCATCGGCCTCTTCCACGGGGAGTCCATCGCCGCCACGACCTCGCCGCTGCAGGCCGTGCGGCGGGCCACCGGCGCACGCTTCGGCCCCGGCTACGAGCTGGCGCTTGCCGACGGCGTCATGCCGCTCGACTCCCGGGCGGCAGCGGCTGCGGTGATCAGCCTCACGGCAGCAGCCCCGGGCCGGGTGCTGGAGGGCCTGTGGGCTGCGCAGCGGGCCTTCTTCTGGGAGGGCCGGAGCCTCGCGGACCCGGCGACCGTCAAGGACGTCGCCGACGGCCTCGGGCTGGACGGCGACGCCGTGGCCCTGTTCGCGGGGTCGAGCCGAGCCGCGGAGCTCGCCGAGGAGGACTTCCTCCTCGCCCACGACCTCGAGGCCCGCCGGGGCCCCACGTTGCTGCTCAGCCACGGGAGGCGCCTGAGCGAGCTCGAGGGCCCCGGAACCAGCGGTGACCAGCTCGTCGAGCAGTTCAGGAGCGTGCTCGCCAGGCCATAGGGTTCTGGCCATGGCCCGCCCCCACGCCGCCGCGATCGTCGAGGACGCCTGGCACCGTCAGGTCAACGCCCTGCTGCGGGGACGGGGGTGGAAGAACCGGGTCGTCAGCCACACCGGGTACGGCTCGGAGGACTTCGTCCGCGTGCTGGGCCGGGTGCTGCTGACCCGTCGACCGGAGGAACACCCCGGCGCCGATGCCGAGGCCTCGGTGTCGGAGCTGCGTGCCGCCGAGGAGGAGCAGCGGGGGTGGCGCGCCTTCATCACCGCGCCCTCGATGAACGTGCCGGTGACCATCACCGTCGGCCGGCGCACCGTCCACGCCCGCTCCGACCGCAGCGGCTACATCGACGTCACGGTCAAGGACCACGGGCTCGACCCCGGCTGGCACGAGGTCGTGATCGAGGCGCACGACGCCGAGAGCGTGCGGGCCGCGGTCTGCGTCGTCTCGCCCGAGGCCACCTTCGGGATCATCAGCGACATCGACGACACCGTGATCAGCACCTCCCTGCCCCGTCCTCTGATCGCCGCCTGGAACACCTTCGTGCGCACCGAGAGCGCCCGCCACGTCGTGCCCGGCATGGCGACGCTCTACCGGGAGCTGCTCGCCGAGCACCCCGACGCCCCGATCGTCTACGTCTCCACCGGGGCGTGGAACACCTCGCCGCACCTCAACCGGTTCCTCAAGAGGCACGGCTACCCCCTCGGCCCCCTGCTGCTCACCGACTGGGGCCCCACCAACACCGGCTGGTTCCGCTCGGGTCAGGAGCACAAGCGCTCGTGCCTGCACCGCCTCGCCAACGAGCTGCCCCACATCCGGTGGGTGCTCGTCGGCGACGACGGCCAGCACGACCCCAGGATCTACGGCGACTTCGCCGAGGAGCGCCCCGACCGGGTGCAGGCCATCGCGATCCGCGAGCTGACGCCCACCGAGCAGGTGCTGTCCCACGGCATACCGGTCTCCAACGAGGAGCTGGCCCCCCGCCACCGGCACCACAGGGACGTCCCGGTGTGCCGCGCCGGTGACGGGTGGGGGCTGCTGCGGCTGCTGCGGGTGGCCCTGGCCCGCTGAGCCCGCACACCGCCGCGGCTGCGGGCATGATGGGCCCATGCCCGAGCTACCCGAGGTGCAGGCGCTGGTCGACTTCCTCTCCGCGCGCACGGACGGCCTGGCGGTGACCGGCGTCGAGCTGGGGTCCATCTCGGTGCTCAAGACGTTCAACCCACCGCCGCAGGCTCTCGAGGGGCTGCCCGTCGACGCGGTCGCCCGGCACGGGAAGTTCATCGACCTCGACTGCTCCGGCACGCACCTCGTCTTCCACCTCGCGCGGGCCGGCTGGCTGCGGTGGAGCGACGCGATCTCACCCACGACGCTGCGGCCCGGCAAGTCGCCGATCGCCCTGCGGGCGCGCTTCTCCGACGGCTCCGGGTTCGACCTGACGGAGGCCGGCACGAAGAAGCGGCTCGCGGCCTACGTCGTGAACGACCCCGCCGAGGTGCCCGGCATCGCCACGCTCGGCCCCGACCCCCTGGCGCCGGAGTTCACCCGGGAGGTCTTCGGCGGGCTGCTGCACAGCCGCCGCGCACAGGTCAAGGGTGTGCTGCGCGACCAGTCGGTCATCGCCGGTGTCGGCAACGCCTACTCGGACGAGGTCCTGCACGTCGCGAAGATGTCGCCGTTCGCGATCGCGGCGACGCTCGACGAGGCGTCGGTGGACCGGTTGTATGCCGCGCTGCGGGAGACGCTGTCGGCTGCGGTGCTCGCGGCCTCCGGCAAGCCGGCGGCCGAGCTCAAGGACGCGAAGCGCGCAGGCATGCGGGTGCACGGCCGCACCGGGGAGACGTGCCCGGAGTGCGGCGACACGGTGCGTGAGGTCTCGTTCGCGGACTCGTCGCTGCAGTACTGCGCGACCTGCCAGACCGGGGGCAAGCCGCTCGCCGACCGCCGGATGTCGAGGCTGCTCAAGTGACCGAGGCTGCGGGTCCCGCCGCCGGGCCCTGCCCGACCTGCGGGGCGCTGCACCTCGACCTCGCCACCGCGATGGGGTCGGGGTCGCCGCACGCCTGGGACGTCGCGACCGCCGCCCAGCGCGACGCAGGCGAGCTCACCGAGGACCTCTGCTTCCTGCCCGAGGCCGGCCCCGAGGGTGGGACGTCGTACTTCCTGCGCGGAGAGCTGGCGCTGCCCCTGCTCGACGGCGTGGACCGGTCGTCGTTCTCGTGGTCGGTGTGGGTGCTGGTGAGCGGCGAGAGCCTCGAGGTGCTCTTCGAGCACTGGGACGAGCCCGACCGGGCCGAGCGGGTGCCCCCGGTCTACGGGCTGCTGGCGAGCGAGCTGCCCTACGAGCCGTCGACGCTCGACGTGCGGGCCGTGGTGCACACCCGAGCCCCCGGCCTGGTGCCGCGGATCGAGGTCGAGCAGGCGCACGACTCGGAGCACCGGCTCGCCCGCGAGCAGGCCGAGGGCATCAGCTGGCACCGGGTGGCCGAGCTCAACGCCGCGGTCTACGGCGAGCTGCACTGAGCGCAGCCGCTCACCCTCCGTGTCAGGATGACCGGTATGAGTGAGATCCCCCAGATTGCACACACCGAGGTGCCTGACCACGCCGTCATCCTCGACGTCCGCGAGCAGGACGAGTGGGACGCCGGCCATGCCCCGGGAGCCGTGCACATCCCGCTCGGCGAGCTGCCCTCGCGCCTGCACGAGCTGCCGGACAGCGACGACGGCACGCTGGCCGTGACCTGCCGCGGCGGTGGCCGGTCGTCGCGCGCGGTGGCGTGGCTGAGCCAGCAGGGGTTCGACGTCGCCAACCTCGAGGGCGGCATGAAGGGCTGGCACGCGGCGGGCAAGCCGGTCGTCTCCACCTCCGGGCAGCCGCAGGTCATCTGAGCCCGAGCCGTTCGCGCCGGTCGTCACTACGCTGAGGTGATGGCGTGGTTCAGGCGAGGTGCACGCTCGACGGCGACCGAGGCGCCACGAGCCGGGTCGGGCAGCCCGTCGTCGGGTGCGGGTCTCGGTCTCGGTGACGACGTCCCCCTGACGCCGGTGGTCGAGAGCGTGCCCGAGCAGGAGCAGGCGCGTATCGCGACGGCCCTCGTCGAGCTCGAGGCGGTTGGAGTCGACGTCGACGACCTCGCCTCGATCGGGGCGGGCCTCGACGCCGCCTTCGTCGCGTGGGAGTCGTCGCCGGAGCCGGAGCGCGAGCCGCACGACCGGATCGTCGAGCGCTTCGCCCTCGGCATCGGCGAGCACCTGCACCGCCACACCGACCTGCGCTGGCAGCTGGTGACCGACGCGTTCGGGACCGACCTCGCGGTGGCCGACGGCATGCGCGGCGGCTTCGTCGTGGTGCCCATGAACCTCGTCGCCGTCCGCTGGCTGCGCCGCGAACAGGGCTGGGTGCCGGGCGTCGTCGGCCACCTGGTGCGCCTGCGCACCCGCTGACCTCGCGCCCGGCCGTGCAAGGCAGGCGCACGGCATACGGCTCGTCGGCGCGCGGCGACACGATGGCGGCGTATCGCGAAATCTCAGGGATCCGCTAGAGACCCCCATAGCCTGCGATCGTGGACCCGATCCGTAACCCCTACGCCCCCGGCGCCGGCCAGCGCCCGCCCGAGCTCGCCGGCCGCGACGAGCAGCTGCAGGCGTTCGACGTCGTGCTGGAGCGCATCTCGCGCGGCCGGCCCGAGCGGTCGATCGTGCTGACCGGGCTGCGCGGCGTCGGCAAGACGGTGCTGCTCAACGCGCTGCGCTCGTCGGCCGTGCGGGCGCACTGGGGCACCGGCAAGCTGGAGGCGCGCCCCGAGCAGCGCCTGCGCCGGCCCCTGTCGGCCGCGCTCCACGTGGCGGTCCGCGAGCTCGGGCACCCGCAGGGTGACGACGTCGACCACGTGCTCGGCGTCATCAAGGCCTTCGCCCAGCGGGACTCGGCTCCGAACGCCAAGCTGCGCGAGCGGTGGAACCCCGGCATCGACGCACCCGCAGTGACGGGCCGGGCCGACTCGGGCGACATCGAGATCGACCTCGTCGAGCTGCTGACCGACGTGGGTGGCCTCGCCGCCGACGTCGGCAAGGGCGTCGCGATCTTCATCGACGAGATGCAGGACCTCGGGGCCGAGGACGTCTCGGCCATCTGCGCGGCCTGCCACGAGATCAGCCAGTCCGGCCTGCCGGTCATCGTCGTCGGGGCCGGCCTCCCGCACCTGCCCGCGGTGCTGTCGGCGAGCAAGTCCTACAGCGAGCGGCTGTTCAAGTACCAGCGCATCGACCGCCTCGACCGCGAGGCGGCCGACCGGGCCCTCTCCGCGCCGGCCAAGGAGGAGGACGCCGAGTTCACGCCGGAGGCGCTCGAGGCCCTGTATGCCGCGACCGCCGGCTACCCGTTCTTCGTCCAGGCCTACGGCAAGGTGGCCTGGGACGTTGCCCCCCAGACCCCGATCACGGCCGACGACGTGAAGGTGGCCGCGCCCGAGGCCGAGGCCGAGCTGGCGGTGGGCTTCTTCGGCTCGCGCTACGAGCGAGCCACCCCGGCGGAGCGGGAGTACCTGCGGGCCATGGCCGACGCCGCGCTGCAGCTCGCCGAGTCGGGTGAGGAGCCGCTCGACGAGACCGAGTCGGTGCCGACCGCGTCGGTGGCGGCGGTGCTCGACCGCAAGCCGCAGTCGCTGTCACCCGCCCGCGACGCGCTGCTGAAGAAGGGCCTCATCTACTCGGGCGAGCGGGGCCGCATCGCCTTCACCGTCCCGCACTTCGGCCGGTACCTGCGCGCGAACGGCTGACCCGGGCGTGGTGGGCAGTGGCGCGGGAGCGCGGGTAGCCTTCCGCGTGTGCTGACGCCTCCGTTCCGGGTGCCCGCTGGGCGCCGCTCACCCGCCACCGACACCGTCCCGACAGGGGTGGGTCGCTGATGGCGGGCGGACTCGTCGCGCTGCTCGACGACATCGCCGCGCTGGCCAAGCTCGCGGCCGCCTCGGTCGACGACGTCGGTGCCGCCGCAGGCCGGGCCAGCGCCAAGGCTGCCGGTGTCGTCGTCGACGACACGGCCGTGACCCCGCGCTACGTGCACGGTTTCGAGCCCCAGCGCGAGCTGCCGATCATCAAGCGCATCGCCATCGGCTCGCTCAGGAACAAGCTGCTCATCATCCTGCCGGTGGCCCTGCTGCTCAGCCAGTTCATTCCGTGGCTGCTGACGCCCATCCTCATGGTGGGTGGCACCTACCTCTGCTACGAGGGCGCCGAGAAGATCTGGGAGAAGGTCAGCGGCCACCACGAGGAGCACGAGGGCGAGCCGGCTGCCACGGTGGGACCGGAGCAGGAGAAGGCGATGGTCTCGGGGGCCATCCGCACCGACTTCATCCTGTCGGCGGAGATCATGGTCATCGCGCTCAACGAGGTCGCCGACGAGCCGTTCGTCTCCCGGGCCGTCATCCTCGCCGTGGTCGCCGTCGGCATCACGCTGCTCGTCTACGGCGTGGTCGGCCTGATCGTGAAGATGGACGACATCGGCCTGCACCTCGCGGAGCGCGACTCGGGTGCCGCCCAGGCCGTCGGCCGGTTCCTCGTCCGCGGCATGCCGAAGCTGCTGGCCGTGCTGTCCACCGTCGGCATCGTCGCCATGCTGTGGGTGGGCGGTCACATCCTGCTCGTCGGCGTCGACGAGCTCGGCTGGCACGCTCCCTACGAGCTGGTGCACCACCTCGAGGAGGCCGTGCACGGGGTGGGCGGACTCGGTGGCTTCCTGGCGTGGCTGGTCAACACGCTGGCGTCCGCCCTCATCGGGCTCGTCGTCGGTGCCGTCGTCGTCGCCGTGATGCACGTCGTCCCGCGTCGCAAGAAGGCCGCTGCCGCGCACTGAGCCCGTCCGGCACCCGCGGCTACAGGACCTTCGACATCCCCGGGACGCGGCTGACGAGCAGCCAGGACAGGCCGAAGGAGCCGGCCACCGATCCCGCCGCGACCAGCAGGGCCTTGAGCTCGGCAGGCACCGGCACGGGTCGCAGGGCCACCGCCAGTCCGATGAGCAACAGGCCCTGGAGGACGAACGCTCCGTAGGCGCTGCGGCTGGCAGCCGGCCGCACCCACCGCAACGGACGGCCGAGGTGCCGCTGTGCCTCGGCCAGGAGCCAGACCGGCTCGAACACCGCCAGCGCGCTGCCACCCACGGCGAAGACGAAGGACGCCCACTGCCAGCCGCCCTCCCAGGACGACTGGTCGAGCGTGCCCCCGATGCCCGCAGCCCCCAGGGCGCCGACGAAGGCCGCCGCCGAGACCAGCGTCGCCGCGCGGCACCGGCGCCGCAGCCGATCCGGTATGCCGGTCAGCCAGCTCCTGCGGGCTGCCACCACCCCCAGCGCGAAGAGTGCGATGCACTCCGGCCACTGGTAGAGGTTGAGGTCGACGAACCTCTGGCTGTCGAACGGGAAGACGAACCGCACGGCGAAGGTCGTCGTCGCGACCACCGCCGCGAGGGCGAGGAGGTGGGTGAACCGGATCTCGGTGGACGGTGTCGGGCGGTGCGGGTTCGGGGCCGCTCCCCCCGCTGGAGCTGCGGGTGCCCTGCGGCGCATGGCCGCCCACGCGGCATACACGAGGGAGAACAGGAGCAGGTCGCCGACGAACCAGAGGTAGCCGGTGTCCAACGCCTCCTCCGGAGTGCCAACAAGCTCGCGCCAGTAGGAGCCGGGGGCGTTTCCGAGCGGCCGGTAGAGCGCGTAGAGGAGCGCGGGCCAGAGGAGGAACGAGTAGATCGCGAACGGGAGGCCGAGCCGCCACAGGCGCTCGCGCGCGAACGCGCCGGGTCCCTTGCGGTCGAGGGAGCGGGGGGTCAGGAGGCCGGCGATGAGGAAGAGCGCCGGGATCATGAACAGCCCCACGGGGGCGATGGCGGCGATGAGCGCGGCCTCCGTGGCCGGCGCGAGGGTGGTCTCGCGCACATCGGCGTAGGCGAACATCTCCGTGCTGGTGTAGCTGCCGAAGGCATGGCCGACGATGATCGCGGCGACGAGCACCACCTTGACGTTGTCGACCCACTGCGAGCGGCGCGCCACCCAGGCGTCGGTTTCGGTGCCGGTGACGTCGACGGAACGGGTGGCCGGGAACTGCCCCGGACCTGGCCCGGTGCCTGCCATGGACCCAGCGTCAGCCGAGCCCCGGCCACCCGTCAGGGACCAACGTCCCGTTGGGCGCTCAGGCGGGCCCGACCGGCTTCCACGGCAGGAGGTCGGAGAGCACCATGCTGCTGCTGGGCCGGCCGTACCTCGCCAGGCGGTCGATGAGCTCTTCGAAGTCGGCCATCGCCGGCACGGCGACCATGAGCACCGAGCAGCCCTGCCCGGTCACCCGGTAGAACGCCCGGATCTCCGGCCAGCTGGCGACCTCGGGGTCGCGCAGCAGGCAGGTCGGGCCGTAGCAGTCCATCACCACCACTGCCTGCACCGGTCGGCCGGCCCGGGCCAGGTCGACGGTGGCGTGGTAGCCGCTGATGACGCCGGAGTCCTGCAGGCGCCGCACCCGGTCGGCGACCGCCGGGGGCGAGAGCCTGACCCGCCGCGACAGCTCGTTGAAGGACAGTCGGGCGTCGGCCTGGAGCTCCTCGAGGATGTGCCAGTCGACCCGGTCCATCGCGCCCACCTTTCGTTCGCAAGCCCGTCGGGCTGATCGCAGTATGAACCGAAGGCAGCGAGGCTCGTCGGGGTTTCGACGCCCCTTCACGATCACGCTCCTCGCTGGCGATCCTGTGGGCATGGATGAGCCGCAGTTCAGCACGATCTTCGAACCCTTCCGCATCCACTCGGTGGAGCCGCTGCGGATGACCACCCGGGCCGAGCGCTGCGAGCACCTGCGCGCCGCCTCCTGGAACCTCTTCCAGCTCAGGGCCGAGCACGTGCTCATCGACCTGCTGACCGACTCCGGGACCGGGGCGATGAGCCGCGACCAGTGGGCGGCGCTGCAGCACGGCGACGAGTCGTATGCCGGCTCGCCCTCCTACTACCTCTTCGTCGACGCGGTGCGCGAGCTGTTCCCCTTCCGGCACGTCATCCCCGTGCACCAGGGGCGGGCGGCGGAGAAGATCCTCTTCTCCGCCCTCGGGGGTGCAGGGAAGGTCGTGCCCAACAACACCCACTTCGACACCACCAGGGCCAACGTCGAGGCCACCGGGGCTGCCGCGGTGGACCTCGTGATCGCCGAGGGTCGGGACCCCGCCTCGGACCACCCGTTCAAGGGCAACATGGACCTCGCGGCCCTCGAGCACCTGCTGGAGACCGCGGGTGGCGACGTGCCCTGCGTCTTCGTCACCATCACCAACAACAGCGGCGGGGGCCAGCCGGTCTCGCTCGCCAACCTGCGCGGCGTCCGGTCGCTGTGCGACCGCTTCGGCAAGCCGCTGTTCCTCGACGCCTGCCGGTTCGCCGAGAACGCGTGGTTCATCCGGGAGCGCGAGGAGGGCCAGGGCGACCGCGAGGTGGCCGACATCGTCCGCGAGATCTCCTCCCTGGCCGACGGCATGACCATGAGCGCCAAGAAGGACCCGATGGGCAACATCGGCGGCTGGCTCGCGATGAACGACGACGACCTCGCCCAGGAGTGCCGCAACACCCTCATCCTGACCGAGGGGTTCCCGACCTATGGCGGGCTGGCCGGCCGCGACCTCGAAGCCCTCGCCCAGGGCCTGACGGAGGTCGTGCAGCACGACTACCTGCGCTACCGGATCAGGTCGACGGCCTACCTCGGCGAGGCTCTCCAGAAGCGCGGCATCCCGGTGCTCAGCCCCTTCGGGGGACACGCCGTCTACCTCGACGCCCGAGCCCTGGCCGACCACCTCGACCCCTTGGAGTACCCGGGTCAGGCGGTGGCCGTCGCGCTCTACGAGGTCGGCGGCATCCGCACCTGCGAGATCGGCACCGTGATGTTCGGTCGCCAGCCCGACGGCTCGGAGGTGCCGGCGGCGATGGACCTCGTCCGGCTCGCGATCCCCCGGCGCACCTACACGCAGAGCCACATCGACTACGTGATCGAGGTCTGCGAGCAGGTTGCGGCCCGGGCACACGAGCTGCCCGGGTACCGGATCGTCGAGGAGCCGAAGGCGTTGCGGCACTTCACCTCGCGGTTCGAGCCGATCACGAGCTGACCCCGTCGGCTGTCTTGCGCTGGCTGAACCCCCGCCAGCCTGAGCGCGGGTGTGCGACCGTGGGGTGTGGCCGAGTCGGTGGCGCCGTCTCCGGATGAGCACCTGACGACGGGCTGGGAGCCGGACCTGCCCGCAGACGACACCCTCGTGCGCCAGGCCGTCCTCGTGCACTCCTCGTGGCCCCTCCGCCTGGCGGAGGCCGCAGGGCGCCCGCACCGGCACACCCCGCGGTGGGCGGGCGCCTGGCTCAACGACCGCGGGGCGCTCTCCAACCCGGTGGCGCCCGCTAGGGTCGCCGCCGTGCTCTCCGACGACAACCGCGTGTCCCACGGCGGCGCCAGAACCACCCTGCAGCTCCTGGTCGGCGAGGCGGACGCCGACCTCGACGCGCGGCTGAGCGACGAGCTCGACGCCTTCAACAGCGCCGCGTCCGGCGTCTCCGACCAGCGCGAGCTGACCGTGCGGGTCACCGACGTCGACGGCGGGCTGGTCGCGGGTCTGAGCGGGTGGACCTGGGGGACCTGCGCCGGCGTGGCGATGGTCTGGGTGCGGGAGGACTGCCGTCAGCAGGGGTTGGGTGGCCGGATGATGGCGGCCGCCGAGGAGGAGGCGGGGTCGCGCGGGTGCCGCCAGCTCCTGGTCTCGTCGTTCACCTTCCAGGCGCCGGGCTTCTACGAGCGGCACGGCTACACCGAGATCGGGCGCTCCCCGGACCTGCCGGTCGAGGGTGCGGCTGACGTCCACTTCATCAAGTACCTGACCTGAACGGGGAATCGACCAGCCCGCCCCGCCGCCCCAGCCTCCGTCGAGTGCTCGCTACGGCACTCTTGCCGGTTTCCTAGACAGCCCTAGCGGTCTGCATCGACCGGGTCGTCCGCCCGCCCGGCCCTGCTCTCCCTCCTCTCGAGGTCCAGGAGGTAGCGCTTGGCAGCCAGCCCACCGGCATACCCGGTCAGGGCGCCGGAGGCGGCAACCACGCGGTGGCACGGGAGCACGACGCACAGGGGGTTCGCGCCCAGGGCGGCGCCGACGGCACGTGAGGCCGACGGCCGCTCCACGGCGCGCGCGAGCGAGCCGTACGTCGCCGTCTGTCCGTAGCCCACCGTCGCGGCGAGGCGGGGCAGCACCACCCGCTGGAACGGGCTTGCCAGTGCGAGACCGGTCCGCACCGTGAAGCGGTGGCGGCGCCCGGCGAGGAAGGCATCGAGCTCACGGCGTACCTCGTCGAGCTCGCGGGGCTGGCGCAGCACCCGCGGTGAGATGACCCGGCTCAGCCTGTCGAGCAGCGCCGACTCCGAGAGCTCGTCGGGCACGAACGTGCTGGCCACCAGGGCTCCGGACGCATCGGCCGCCAGCAGCATCCGGCCGATCGCGGTGTCCTCGACGACGTACGACACGTCGCTCGCCGGCAGTGTCGGGGGCCGCACCTCCGGAGCGAACGCGGCCAGCTGGTCCTCGGGTTCCCTCACGGCAGATCCCTCCTCAGGGCGGCCAGGCCGTCGCTGACCAGCCGCCGGCTCATCGTCGGTGTCGTCTCCAGGGCCTGCGCGATCGCGGGGTGGTCGAGGTCGGCGACGTACTTCAGCACCACCGCCTGCCGCTGCCGTTCCGGCAGGTCGGCCACGCGCTTCCACAGGCCGGTGTCGGGAAGGCCGGTCTCCGGCCCGGCGACCAGGCCGCCCCCGCCCAGCGCGGCCACGTCGTCGCTCGGCACCGCCCGGCGCCCCCGGGCACGGTGGGCGTCCATGGCGCAGCGGTGCGTGATGGTCAGCAGCCAGCTGCGCAGGTTCCGGCTCGACTGCAGCCGGGGGTAGGCCGCCAGCGCCTGCAGCCACGCCTGCTGCGCGACGTCGTCACCGTCGACGGGCCCGGCCAGGGCGTGCGCGAGACGGGCGACGTCGCGCCAGTGGGCGTCCACGAGCGTCTGGAAGGCAGGCAGCGTCACAGGCATGGAACGACCCGGCCGGCCACCGTGTGAGTGCCCGGGCACGTCGTGGTGCCGGGGAGTGCTGCCGTGTGTCGCACGCGGACACTCTGCCGCACCGCGTCACCGCGGGGGCCGACCCCTCCACCCGCCGGCCCCACGATCCACGACGGGAGGGCGACGATCTGGTGACTTCCCATCGTCCGTCCGGGGGAGATCGGTACAAAGTTCCCCCGGAGATGCGGCGTTCGGCCGCCGGGGGTGGCACGATATCGGCCGTGCCCAATGATGGAGCCACGCGGCATCGGCCCCTCGTGATCGCCCACCGGGGATCGAGCAGCGCCGAACCCGAGCACACGCTGTCCGCCTACCTGCGGGCCATCGACGAGGGCGCCGACGCCCTCGAGTGCGACGTCCGGCTCACCGCCGACTCCCACCTGGTCTGCGTGCACGACCGACGAGTGAACCGCACCTCCAACGGCCGCGGCATCGTCTCGACGCTGGAGCTCGCCGAGCTCGAGGGCCTGGACTGGGGCTCGTGGAAGGCGCAGCACGCCGGCGACAGCGAGATGCCCGACCACCACCGCAACCGGCTGCTCACCCTGCGCCGGCTGCTGAGCGCGGTCACGGCCTCCGAGCGCCCCCTCGGCCTGACGATCGAGACCAAGCACCCGACCCGGTACGCCGGGCTCGTCGAGCGGCAGCTCGCCCGGATGCTGGCCGAGTTCGGGCTCGACACGCCTCGGCAGCCGGGGGACCACTGGGTACGGATGATGTCGTTCTCGCAGCTCGCCGTGCAGCGGATGCGCCAGCTGTGCCCGCACGTCCCCACGGTCTACCTCATGCACGAGGTGGTGCCCCTGCGCTTCCGCGACGGGTCCCTCCCCCGAGGCATCCACACGGCTGGGCTGGACATCAAGATCGTGCGCCGGTGGCCCCAGACGGTCGAGCGCCAGCACGCCCGAGGCCACGAGGTCTACGTGTGGACCGTGGACGAGCCCGAGGACGTGCGCCTCTGCCTGGAGCTCGGTGTCGACGCAATTATCAGCAATCGTCCCAATCTGGTGGTCGACGCCCTGCAGACCACTCGGTAGGCTCATCCCCAGAACCGCACGGCGCTAGGGGGTACGAGGTGACCAACCAGGGGAGGACCGCTTCGTCGGTGACCCCTGCTCCGGCGCCGGGTCTCGCCTCGCAGCCGGGCGCCTCTGGGGACGCCTCCCGCACCATCCGGGTCCCGTGGAGCGCCTCGTCGGTCTCCCTCGTGCGCCGCACGGTCGTCAACGACCTGCGCGAGCGCGGCATCGCCACCGTCACGATCGACGAGTCCGAGATCGTCGTCTCCGAGCTGGTCTCCAACGCGATCCGCCACGCCCGCCCACTGGGCGACGGCAGCCTGCGGGTCCACTGGAAGGTCAAGGCCGGGGTCGTCGAGGTCGAGGTGACCGACGGGGGCGGAGACACCGTGCCCCACCCGGCACCGCGCACCGTGTGGGCGCCCTCCGGCCGCGGCCTGCGCATCGTGCGCAGCCTCGCGCACGAGTGGGGCGTCGCGGAGGACCGCTACGGCAGCACCGTGTGGGCCTCTCTCGGCGGCCCGTCGCGCCGCCGCAGCCGCTGACCGGCGCCTCTCCACGCGCCCACTAGGGTTTGCCCCATGGGTAAGGCATCTCGCCGCCGCAAGCACGGCGTCACCGCAGACCAGTCCAGCCGCAAGACCCGGGTCGAGCCGGCGCCGTTCGTGGCGCGCCCGTTCGCGGGCCTGCCGAACGAGACCGACTGGGTTGCCATGCGCGAGATCCTGCCCGCAGCCACCGCGACCGTCCGCTTCGCCGAGGGCAGGGCGCCCGAGGGTGCTCCCGCCGAGGCGACCGTCGCGACGGTGCTGCCGCTGGCCTGGCCCGGCCTGCACCGCGCCGACGGCACCGTGTTCATCGGCACCCAGTCGGGCTCGGCCTCCGGTGACGCCTCCCGCGACCTCGCTGCGTCGCTGCTGGCAGCCGCCGCCGCCGAGCAGGGCACCCCGGTCACGGCCGTCCCGCAGGCCACTGCCGAGACCCCGCGCCTGCAGGACCTGCTCGACGCGGAGACCGACTTCGACGTGACCGTGCACGAGGGCTTCGAGTTCTGGGTCGGCGACAGCGAGCTCGACGCCGAGGGACAGGCCTCGCTGGAGCGGGCCAACGAGTCGATCGTGCCGACGACGCGGATGTCGTCGGCGCCCTCGGCCTACTGGGTGCGCATCGGGGAGCGCACCCACATCCGGCTCGTGCTGCCGGAGGACGAGGACGTCGCCACCGATGCCCTGGCCCGCCTGCACGCGGCCGGTGAGAGCGGGCTCGGTGAGGGGACCCGCCTGCTCGGCGCGTTCCGCGCCTGCGGCCTGCTCGTGCCGGTCTGGGACCTCGACCCCGAGAAGGAGGCCGCCGACTACGAGGACGAGCTCGCAGCCTTCGCCGGCCGGTATGCCGCGGCCGTGGGTTCGAAGGACTCCCTCACCGCCGAGGAGCGCCGGGCCCGCTCGGGGCTGCTCAGCCGGCAGGTGACGCTGCGCTGACGGCGCGTCGCGCCGTCGGCCGAGCCCGCGTCCCGAGAGGCTGAGGACATGAGCGCCCCTCCCGTCGCAGCCGTCATCCCCGCCAAGGACGAGGCCGCCCGGATCGCCGCCACCGTCCGTGCCGTCCGCGGCATCGAGGGTGTCGACCTCGTGGTGGTCGTCGACGACGGCAGCTCGGACGCCACCGCCGCGCTCGCCCGCGAGGCGGGGGCCGAGGTCGTGCGCCACGCCCGCAACCGCGGCAAGGCGGCGGCGATGACGACCGGGGCGGGCCACGTCACCCGGTACGAGGAGCGGGAGGGCCGGGTGGGCGACCCGGCTGCCCGTCGGCCGCTGCTCTTCGTCGACGGCGACCTCGAGGCCTCGGCCGCCAACCTCGGCGTGCTGGTGCCGCCGGTCACCGAGGGACGGGCGGACATGACCATCGCCACGCTGCCCCCACAGAAGTCGCCCGGGGGTGGCCGTGGCTTCGTGGTGCGCCTGGCCCGGCGCGGCATCGAGCACCTCACCGGGTTCCGGGCGGTGCAGCCCCTCTCGGGCATGCGGTGCCTCTCGCGGGAGGCCTTCGACGCGGCCAGCCCGCTGGCCCGGGGCTGGGGCGTGGAGGTCGGCCTGACCGTCGACGTGCTCCTGGCCGGGATGCGCGTGCTCGAGGTGCCCTGCGAGCTGCACCACCGGGTGAGCGGCTCCGACTGGCGCGGCCAGCTGCACCGCGCCCGGCAGTACCGCGACGTCGCCCTGGCCCTTGCCCGGCGCAGGCTCCGCCGTCGCGTCGGACGCTGATGGAGACTGCGGGGGCCCCCACCCCACCCGGGTCGAGGTATCCACGCCGGGGAACCTCGGGCGGTAATACCTCGAACCGTGGGTGGGGCAACGCGGCGGCGCTGACCGGGCGTGTCGCGCTCGTGACCTCGTTCGCCCTCCTCCTCGCGGTGGGACTCTTCGGCCCCAGCGCCGCCAAACCACCTCTCGGGCCGCGCGGCTGGGCGCCCGGTGAGCTGGCCTGGGCGCCGTCCTCGGCCGTGGTCACCGCCCTGCTGTGGGCGGCATACCTGCTCGGCGCCGTGGGCGTCGCGCTCGCGCTGTGGCGCCCGCCCGCCCGGGCCCGGTCGTGGCGCTGGCCCCTCGTGCTGGCCGCCGGCGCCCTGCTGACCGGGCCGTTCGGCTCGGCCGACCACACCAACTACGCGGCCTACGGGCGGATCGCGGCGCAGGGCGGCGACCCCTACCTCGTGCCGCCCGAGGCGTGGGCCGGGGGCGCCGACCCGGTCACCGGCGCGGTCGAGCCGCCGTGGACGGAGACGGTGAGCGTCTACGGTCCCTTCGCGACCCTGCTGCAGCTGCTGACCTCGCTGGTCGGTGGCGAGAGCATGCGCCAGACCGTGTGGGTCTGGCAGGTCGTCACCGTCGTGGCCTGGCTCGCCGTGCGCTGGTTGCTGCTCCGGGCGGCCGTCGACCCCCGCCGAGCCGACACCCTGTGGATCGCCAACCCGCTCGTCTTCGGCGTGGGGGTGCTCGGGGCGCACCTCGACGTCGTCGCCGCGGCCCTGGCCCTGGCCGCGCTGGTGACGGCGGCCCGCAGCCCCTGGGCCGCTGGCGCCCTCAGCGGCCTCGCCGTGAGCACGAAGATCACCTACGGCGTCGTCGGCCTGGCCGTGGTGCTCGCCTGGGTGCAGCACCAGCGCGACGGGCTCGTGCGGCGGGTGGCCGCGTATGCCGCGGCCGCCCTCGCCGTGGCCGTGCCCCTGCACCTGTGGGCTGGCCCGCACGTCTTCGACCAGCTCGGGCGGGCTCGCCGCTCGGTGTCGCTGGCCACGCCCTGGCGGCTCGTCGTCGAGCTCCTCACGGGTCCGCTGCCGTCCTCGACCGTGCGCAGCCTGGTCTTCGCGCTGGCCACGGTGCTCTTCGCCGCGTTCGTGCTGCTGCTGTGGCGGCTCACCGTCGACGCGGCCCCGGCGACGGTGACCGGGGCGGGGGCCCGCTGGGCGTTCGTGCTCTCCACTGCCTACGCGCTGAGCGCGCCGTACTCGCTGCCCTGGTACGACCAGCTGACGTGGGCGACGCTGCCGGTGCTCGCCGCCGGGGTGCTCGACTACGTGCTGCTCGCGCGCCTGGCGGTCATGGCGGTCGCCTACGTGCCGGGCCGGGTGGTGGCCATGACCCCCACGGTCGAGGACGTGACCCTCACCGTGCGTCGGCGGGTGGCGCCGTATGCCGTGCTGGGGCTGTGGGTTGCCCTCACCGTCGCCTGGCGGCGCGCGTCGCGCCGGTCATCCGAGCCTCGTCCAGCAGCGTCCCCACCGCCACGGTGATGATCAGGGGCACGGCGATCAGCGCCCCGTTGGCGGGGATCGCGACGCCGGAGTCGTTGATGAGGAACCCGATGGTCAGTGTGACGAGCAGGGCGATCAGGCCCGGCCGCAGGGTCGGCGCGCTGTCGAAGGACCGCTGCAGCGCCCGCGAGCCCCACGAGGTCGGCCGCGCCAGCACGTAGATGACGAACACCAGGGCGACCGGCACGAGCAGGGCCAGCTTGTAGTTGCCGAAGAGGATCGACAGGTTCTGCTGGCCCTTCCTCACGATGATGTCGAGGGCGCCGCCGTTGATGATCGAGTCGAAGAACCGCCCGAGGTGCGACTGGCTGTCCGGCGCGCGCAGGCTGTCGAGGAACGCGACGAGCAGGAACAGCCCGGCGGTGACGCCGCCGATGATCGCCCCGCGCCGCCAGGTCATGCGCACTCCGAGGATCGCCAGCACGAGGTAGGCGAGCCCGGGCAGCAGGGCTGGCGGCCCGCCGCCGTCGGCCCCCCAGAACGGCGCACCGTCGACGAAGACCGCACCGAGCCCGACGGTCGCCACGGCGACGGCTGCCAGCACCGTCTGGCCCCTCCGGACGAAGTGGTCGGAGACGGCGATGCAGAGCAGGATCGTCGCGGTGCCGAAGAGGGCGAAGGTCGTGTTGCCCATGCCGTAGTAGCGCCCGCCCACGACCGGCTGCAGGCCCATGAGCGACGACAGCTGCAGGCGCGACCCGGTCATGACGTCGAGGGCGAGCACGGCCATGGTGGCGGCCGACACCGCGGCCATCGGCCCCAGCAGCGACCGGCCCCACGGTCCGAGCAGGGCGATGGTCGAGATCGCCGTGACGAAGAGGGCGACGCTCGCCACCACGGCCAGCATCGGCACCGGGAAGCGCCACCACGGCAGCAGGTTGGCCAGGAACGTCGCGGCCGGCACCGCTGCCGCCGCCACGCCGACCACGCGCACGGTGCGCAGCAGCCGCGTGCGGGTCTCGGCCGAGCCGAAGTCGCGCTTCCAGACCACCAGCACCAGGGCGTAGATCGCGAGCTGGCTGTAGACAACGGCGTTGAAGAACGGTGGCACGAGGGAGTGGACCTCGTGCGAGGCCTGGTCGTAGTCGACGAGGGCGCGCAGCCGCTCCTGCGCGAGGCTCTCGGCGTTGCTGTCGGCAGGTACCCGGTGCAGCGGCTTGCCGCCGAGCTCGCGGGGGACCTCGACGCCGGCTGCCGAGATCAGCGTGACCGTCAGGTCGGCGGCCTGCACGAGACCGGTCTGGCGGGTGGAGGCCGACTTCAGCGTCCCGCTGCCGTAGTGCGGCCCCTTGGCGGCCACCAGGCGGAGCCGTTCCTGGGCGCCGGCGTCCGAGAGGCTGGCCACGACGATGTCGGCCCCGCCGGGGGCCGCCTCGAGCACCTGCTGGATGCGGGCGTCGACGGCCTTGACCTGCTCGGCCCGGCTGGTGGCCGGCGCCTTCTCGCCCTCGGCCACCTCCTCCGGGTCACGGACGGAGCCCACGTCGACGAGCGTGACCGGGCAGCTCGCGAGGGCGCCGGTCAGCGACTCCGGCGCGAACGCGGCATACCGGGGGACCGCGCCACTGGTGAGCGCCGCCCCCACGCCGCCACCGGGGCCGACCGCCTGCACGCACGTGCCGTTGCTGGCCAGGTGCTCGCCGAACAGGCCCGGCCGCGAGTCGAACTTCTTGGCGGCGGCCGCACGCACGTAGTCGTTCCAGCCGGGGACGAAGCCGCTCTCGACGGCCGGGATGGGCGGGCACGGGTCGGTCTTGCTGCGCTCGGGCGACCCGCCCGGACCCGGAGCGGCGGCGCGCTGTCCTGCTGACAGCGACAGCCAGCCGTCGACCGGGCAGGTGTTGGTGTTGACCGAGCGCACCGACAGGGCCGCGCTCGAGCCGTCCCGCAGGAACGACCACAGCGCCGGGGTCTGCTCCGGCGAGACGTCGGTCCAGGTGATGCCGCCGGTCCCGATGAGGACGACCGGGCTGGCGTCCGCCGCCGCGGCCGGGACCTGCGCCGACGCGACTCGACCCACCGGTGCTGCCGACGCCGGTGCGGCCACACCGAGGAGGACGAGGAGGCCGGCGAGCAGGAGGAGGGCACGGCGGATCACGGGGTACAGGCTACGACCACGGCCACACGCAACAATGGGCGCGTGACCTCCGTCCCCCGCAGCCTTGCCCCTGCCTGGCGTGCAGTGTGCCGCTGGCCCGCCGGCGGCCGCTGGGGACTCGCCGCCGCGCTCGTGCTGCTCGCCGCGCTGCCGGTGGTCCTGCGCTACCTCGTCTTCTGGCCCATCGACCAGTGGCAGGTCGACGTCGAGGTCTACCGCGAGGCCGGGGTGTCGGTGCTCACGGGGCGCCCGGTCTACTCGGCGATGACCGAGGCCCCCCAGCTGCTGCCGTTCACCTACCCGCCGTTCGCCGCCGTCATCGCGATCCCCCTGGCGTTCCTGCCCTTCGGCGCCGTCGGCTGGCTGTGGACCGCCGCCCAGGTCGCGGCCACCGCCGCGATCGTCTGGTATGCCGGCTGGCGCCTGATCCACCGCACCGGCACCGGGGTGCCGATCGCCCTGGCCCTGCTGGCGGCGCCGATGCTGTGGCTGCACCCGGTGGCCGACGGCATCCGGTTCGGCCAGGTCAACGCCTTCATGGTGCTGGCCTGCCTCATGGACCTGCGCCGCCCGCGGCCCGGCGTGCTGCGCCGCGTGCCGCCGGGCGTGCTCGTCGGGCTCGCCATGTCGATCAAGCTGACCCCGGGTGTCTTCGTCGTGCACTACCTGGTCAACCGCCGCTGGCGCGAAGCCGCCACCGCCGTCGGCACCGCCGTGGCCGTCACGCTGGGAACCTGGGTGGTGCTGCCCGAGGCGTCGTTCGCCTTCTGGGGCGGTGCCCTCCAGGACCCCAACCGGCTCGGGCCCAACATGGGCACGTCCAACCAGAGCCTGCGCGGGTTCCTGCTGCGGGTCGGCCCCGACGGCACGGCCGGCACCGTGCTCTGGCTGGCCTGCGTGGCCGTGGTCGGGGTCATCGGCTTCCACCTCGCCCGCCGCGCCTGGCTCGCCGGCGACTCGATCAGCGAGGTCGCCATCGTGGGCCTGATGGCGGTGCTGCTCTCACCGGTGGCGTGGATCCACCACCTCCACTGGATGGTCGTCGTCATCTTCGCCGTGCTCGGGTCCGACCCGCTGCGCGACCGCAGGCGGCTGCTGGCTGCGGCGGTGCTGACCGGCTGGTTCCTCTGCCGGATGCCGTGGTGGGGCATCAGCTGGCTCAACCAGCCGACCTGGCCGGAGTTCCCCGGCCGGGTGCTGCAGAACGCCGACACCTTCGGGTCGCTGCTCGCCCTCGCCCTCGTGGGGTGGTCGCTCAGCCGCACCATCCCGCTGCGCACGCACGGTCACCCGCACCACCCCCAAGGCCACGAACACGGCCACCGCCCCCACGGGCGGCCGGGCGCGGTGCCGGTCAGCCGCCGATGACGCCGAGGACCTCGAGGATGCTGACCGCGGCGATGACGAGGCAGACGGTGCCGCCGATGCGCCGGATGGTCGACAGGTGCACCTTGGCCAGCAGCGCCCGCCCGAGCAGGGCGGCCAGTGCCGACACGGCGGCCAGCGCGCCGAAGGCGCCGACGAAGACCGACAGCGGGTCCTCGTAGCGCAGCACCATCGAGGCGGTGAAGAGCTGCGACAGGTCGCCCCACTCGGCGAGGAACAGCACGACGAAGCTGGTGGCCACGGCCTTGAGCCCGGTCGCCGTGGCGGCGCCCTTGTGGGAGAACTCCTCCTCGGTCTCGGCCTCCTCCTCGTCGGCCCTGCCCGCCCCGCGGAGCAGGAGGATGCCGCCGACGAGGAACATCAGCGCCGCGACGACCTGCACGGGGGTGCGTGGCAGCTGCGCGAGCAGGCCGCCCACGAGGACCGCGACGAGGGTCTGGAGGAGGAACGCCGCCGTGACGCCGAGCCACACCAGCAGCGGCCGGAACCGGGTGGAGAGCACCAGGGTGGCGATGAAGGTCTTGTCGGGCAGCTCGACGACGAAGATGGTGCCGAAGACGATCGCTGCCACTGCGAGGTCGAGTTCCATGTCGCCGCGACCCTATCGAGCGCTCGTTGCATAGGCTGCACGCGTGCACCTGTCGGACACCGCCACGACCCTGCTGGGACTCGCCGCAGGTGTGCTGGTGGTGTTCCTCGTGGCCGGGCTCGCCCTGGCGCTGCGCCGCGTCAACCGGCTGGGCGAGGAGGTGCGCAGGCTGAGCCACGCCCGTCCCGTGGGCGCCGGCGACCTCGCGGCGCTGCGCTCGGACCTCGAGCAGGCGCTGCGCCACGTCGCGGTCGTGCGCTACGACGCGTTCGGCGACATGGGCGGCCGGCTGTCCTTCAGTGCCGCGGTGGTCGACGACCACGGCGACGGCCTCGTCTTCAGCTCGATCCACGCCCGGGGCGAGTCGCGCACCTATGCCAAGGGCGTGGTCGGCGGCGGCAGCGACGCCACCTTGACCCCCGAGGAGCAGCAGGCGCTGGCCGCTGCCCGCACCGGCTCGCGAAAGGCCTGACCGTCCGTGCCGCCTGCTGAGACGCCCACCCGCTACGGCTACCTCGGGCCCGAGGGCACCTTCACCCAGATGGCGCTGCACGCCTGGGCGCCCGCCCGGGGTGGGCAGCAGCTGCCCTTCGGGTCGGTGGACGCGGCCCTGGGCGCCCTGCGCTCCGGCGACATCGACGCCGCGATGGTGCCCATCGAGAACTCGGTCGAGGGCGGGGTCAGCGCAACCCTCGACGCGCTGGCCAGCGGCGAGCCGCTCGTGGTCACCGGCGAGGTGCTCGTGCCGATCACCTTCGTCCTCGCGACCCGACCCGGGGTGCCGCTCGCGGACGTCCGCGGCGTCGGCACCCACAGCCACGCCTGGGCCCAGGTGCGTGGCTGGATGGCGGCCCACCTCCCCGACGCGGCCTACGTGCCGACCCTGTCCACGGCAGCGGCCGCCGCCGGGCTGCGCGCCGGGGAGTCCCCGGCATACGACGCCGCCGTCTGTGCGCCGGTCGCGGCGGCCAACCACGGGCTCGAGGTGCTCGCCGAGGACATCGGCGACACGGCCTCGGCGGTCACCCGGTTCGTGCTCGTCGCCAGGCCGGGGCGGCTGCCCGACCGCACCGGGGCCGACAAGACGACCCTCGTGCTCTACCAGCGCGACGACCACCCCGGCGGCCTGCTCGAGCTGCTCGAGCAGTTCGCCGTGCGCGGCATCAACATGTCGCGCCTGGAGTCGCGGCCGACGAAGGAGTCGATGGGGCGCTACTGCTTCTCGATCGACATCGAGGGCCACGTCCTCGACGAGCGGGTCGGCGAGGCGCTGATGGGGCTCAGGCGCGTGTGCGCCGAGGTGCGGTTCCTGGGGTCCTACCCGCGGGCCGACGGCGCCGCGGTGCAGGTCTCCGAGGCGACGCGGGACGAGGCGTTCACCGACGCCCGTGCCTGGCTGCGCAGCCTGCGCGGCTGACCGCCGGCCGACTCCGGCGAGCTGGGAGGGGACCCGGTTGACGCGATGGGTTAGGTAAGGCTTACCTTAATCCCATGTTCGTCAGCAACGCCCTCATCGGCCTCCGTGAAGGCCTCGAGGCCGCCCTCGTCGTCGTCATCCTCATCGCGTTCCTCGTCAAGACCGACCGCCGCTGGGCGCTGCGGTGGGTCTGGTCGGGGGTGGGCGTCGCCGTCGGCCTGTCCGTCGTGCTGGGCGCGTTGCTGACCTACGGCACCCGACGGTTGTCCTTCGAGGCCCAGGAGCTCGTCGGCGGCAGTGCCTCGATCATCGCCGTCGCCTTCGTCACGGGAATGGTGTTCTGGATGCGCTCGGCCGCCCGCACCATCTCTGGCGAGCTGAAGGGCAGGCTCGACAGGGCGCTCGACGTCGGCCCCTGGGCCGTGGCGCTGGTCGGCTTCCTCGGCGTGGGCCGCGAGGGCCTGGAGACCGCGATCTTCTTCTACGCCACCGCCCAGGCCGCGGGCGCAGGCACCGTGCAGCCGCTCCTCGGCTGGGTCGTCGGGCTCGGCGCAGCCATCGGCCTCGGCGTGGCGATCTACCAGGGCGCCGTGCGCATCGACCTCGCGCGGTTCTTCCGCTGGACCGGCGTGCTGCTGGTCCTCGTCGCCGGCGGGATCCTGTCCTACGGCCTCCACGACCTCCAGGAGGCGGCCCTCCTCCCCGGGCTGCACACCCTGGCCTTCGACCTCTCGAGCACCATCGACCCGGGGTCCTGGCACGCCACCCTCCTCAAGGGCATCTTCAACTTCACCCCGGCCACCACGGTGCTGCACGCGGTCGCGTGGCTGCTCTACGTCGGAACCGTGCTGACCCTTTTCCTGCGGCCCCAGGGCCCGCGCCCCTCGGCCCGGCCTTCGGAGCCGGCCGCAGCCCAGGCTGCCTGACGCCTGACCCGCTTCTCCCCCTCCCGCCCACGCGGCTGACACCTTCCCAGGAGCCCAGATGCGCATCACCCCCGTCCACGCTGCCCTCGGCGCGGCCCTCCTGCTCGGCACGGCCGCGTGCGGCACTGACTCGACCGGCGAGCCGGCCGGCGGCAAGGGGCCCATCGCCGTCGAGGCGACAGACACCGAGTGCTCCGTCGGCCGGACCACCGCGCCCGCCGGGACCATCGAGTTCGCGGTCGGCAACACGGGCAGCAAGGTCAACGAGTTCTACCTGCTCGGCGAGGGTGACCAGGTGCTCGGTGAGGTGGAGAACATCACGCCTGGCCTCACGCGGACCTTCCACGTCGAGGTGGCCGAGCCGGGCACCTACACGACCGCCTGCAAGCCGGGCATGAAGGGCGAGGGCCTCCGAGGCGAGTTCACCGTCACCGGTGCCACCGCCGCCGCCCAGGACACCGATGCGAAGCTGGCCGAGGCGGTGGAACGCTACGAGACGTACGTGGGCGCCCAGGCCGACGAGCTGCTCACGCGCACCACCGCGTTCGTCACTGCGGTCAAGGCGGGCAGGGTCGAGGAGGCCAAGAGGCTCTACCCCGTGGCCCGCGGCCCGTGGGAGCGCATCGAGCCGGTGGCCGAGTCGTTCGGCGACCTCGACCCGATGATCGACGGCCGCGAGGACGTCGTCGAGGAGGGCCTGGCGTTCACCGGCTACCACCGCCTCGAGAAGGACCTGTGGGTCGACGGCCTGCAGCCCGACAGCGGGGCCGTCGCCGACAAGCTGCTCACCGACGTCAGGGCCGTCGCGGCCAGGGCCAGGGCGGTCGAGCTCAACCCGCTGCAGCTCGCCAACGGCTCCAAGGCCCTGCTCGACGAGGTCGCCACCGGCAAGATCACCGGCGAGGAGGACCGCTACAGCCACACCGACCTCTACGACTTCGACGAGAACTACCGCGGCTGCAAGGACGCCATCGACGCGCTGCGCCCCGCCCTGGAGGAGCGCGACCCCGAGCTGCTGGCGACGATCGACGCGCGGTTCAGGGAGCTCGACGCGGCCCTCGACGAGCACCGCACCGACCGCGGCTTCCGGCTCTACACCGAGCTGTCGAAGGACGAGGTCAAGAACCTGACCGTCAGGCTCGACGCGGTCAGCGAGCAGGTCGCCAAGGTGGCCGGGGTGGTGGCTGCGTGAACGAGCAGCACGGCGTCACCCGCAGGGGCCTGCTCGGGGTCGGTGCCGGAGCGGCCCTCGCCGGCGCCGTCACCGGGGTGGCCGGCACGTATGCCGCGCAGCGGGCCCACGCCGTGCCCTCGCCGGCCGCGGCCGGCGGCGCCGCGCACGACCCGTCGGCCCCGGTGCCCTTCCACGGCATCCACCAGGCCGGCATCACCACGCCGGCGCAGGACCGCCTCCACTTCGTGGCCCTCGACGTCACGACCGACGACCGCGAGCAGCTCGTCGAGACGCTCAGGGCCTGGACCCGGGCCGCGGAGCGGATGACCGCGGGTGCAGAGGCAGCCCCGGGCGGGGTGGTCGGCGGCGGGCCCTACGGCGTGCCGGAGGACACCGGCGAGGCCTACGACCTCGAGGCCTCGGGCCTGACCATCACCATCGGCTTCGGCCCGTCCCTCTTCGACGGCCGGTTCGGGCTCGCCGACCGCCTGCCCGAGGGCTTCGCGGACCTACCCGCCTTCCGCGGCGACGACCTCGACCCGGCCCGCTGCGGAGGGGACATCGGCATACAGGCCTGTGCGAACGACCCCCAGGTGGCGGTGCACGCGATCCGCAACCTCGTGCGGATCGGCTTCGGCACCGTCTCGGTGCGGTGGAGCCAGCTCGGCTTCGGCCGGACCTCCTCGACCAGCACCAGCCAGGTGACGGCCCGCAACCTGTTCGGCTTCAAGGACGGCACCAACAACCTCAAGGCCGAGGGCCCCGGGGCGCTGGCCGAGCACGTGTGGGTGCAGCCGGAGGACGTGCCCGGGGCTACCTCGTGGATGGTCGGGGGCTCCTACCTCGTGGCCCGGCGGATCCGGATGCACGTCGAGGTCTGGGACCGCACCAACCTGCAGGAGCAGGAGCAGGTCATCGGGCGCACCAAGGGCGTCGGCGCACCGCTCGGCCAGAGGCAGGAGTTCGACACAGTCGACCTGGCGGCCAAGGGCGCCGACGGCCAGCCCGCCATCCCCGAGACGGCGCACATCCGGCTCGCCTCGCCCGAGACCCTCGACGGCGTCCGGCTGCTGCGCCGCGGCTACAACTTCACCGACGGCAGCGACGGCGTCGGCCACCTCGACGCGGGCCTGTTCTTCATCGCCTTCTGCCGTGACGCCGGCAGGCAGTTCGTGCCGATGCAGCGGGCGCTGGCCGGCACGGACGCGCTCAACGAGTACATCGAGCACAACGGCTCGGCCGTCTTCGCCTGCCCGCCCGGCGTGGAGCCCGGCGGCTGGTGGGGGGAGACGCTCTTCAGCTGACGCTGGCGGTCTCGGCCTGCGGCGTGCGGGTGCCCGCCTCGCGGACCCGGTGCCGGTACCAGCCGTAGGCGAGCAGGGCGCAGAGCACCCCGTTGAGGATGCCGACCAGGACGTCGCTCAGGTGGTGGGCGCCGCGGTAGAGCCGCGAGTAGCTCACCAGCAGCGGCACGAGCAGGCACAGCCCGATGACGAGCCGGCGCAGCCACGGCCGCTCGATCCGCTCGGCGGCGAGGAGGGCGAACGAGGTGTAGAGCGCGGTGGAGGCCCCGACGTGCCCGCTGGGGAAGCTCGAGGTCGGCGGCGACGGGTCCTCCGGGAGCACCGGGGGACGGACCCGACCCACCGTGTGCGCCGCCAGCACGAAGATGGTGGCCTGCAGCGAGATGGCGATCGCCGGGACGGCGCTGAACCGCCAGTCACGGGTGCGCCACAGCAGCACCGCGGTGACCACCACGCAGGTCGCGATGATGATCTCGGTGTTCCCCAGCCTCGACCAGATGTCGGTGATGGTGTCCCACAGCGGCGTGCGCGCGCGGTTGAAGTCGGCAGCGAGGCTGTCCTCCCACCGGTCGAGCGCGGCGAGGGGGCCGGTGACGAGCAACCCGAGGCCGACCACCACGCCCCAGAGGGCTACGCCGGGGCCGACGGCCCGGGTGAGGAGGTCACGGCCGTCTTCCCGATGAACCCGATCCATGAGGAGAAGGTAATGCCAAGTCCGAGCAGAATGCCTGCCAGGACGTCACTGGGGAAGTGCGCGCCGAGGAACATGCGGTCGAAGCCGACGACGACGACCGTCACCGCAGCCAACCCGACAGCCACCCGGCGGGCGGTCTGCGACAGCAGGGGCCACAGCAGGAAGACGAGCACCGAGCACCACACGGTGATGTTGAGCGCGTGCCCGGACGGGAACGAGTAGCCCGACGCGTGCGAGACCGGGTCGTCGACCACGGGGCGGGCCCGCTGCACCAGCAGCTTCGACGCCCACCCGACGAACCACCCGACCATCAGCGTCGAGAACGCCCACAGCGCGCGGTTGCGCAGGTCCTTGGCCAGCCAGGCCCACAGGCAGACGAGCGTGCCGACCAGGTGCAGCCACTTGGGCTGCGTCACCTCCTGCACCACGACGAAGAAGCCGACGAGGTCGTTGGAGCGGGTGAAGTCGGTGGTGCGACGGATGACGCCCTCGTCGAAGCTGATCAGCGGGTTGAACTGCTCGCGGACCAGCAGGGCGAGCAGGGTGACCGGCACTGCCGCAGCCAGGGCAAGGGCCACGGCCCGGAGGGCGCGCACGCCCCGGGAGGGCCGGCCCGTGGCGGGGGGCTGCGCCGACTTCGCGGTCGACGCCGACCCGGAGGCGGTCACGACTCGACCGCTCCGACCCGCACGATCAGCGAGCGGGGCAGCACCTCCGCACTGATCGCCCGGGCCTCGCCGATCGGGTCGCCGTCGAGCTGGACCTCCTGGGGCCGGTCGGCTCGGACCTGCACCTCGGTGGTGGTGTAGTGGTCGACCCGGGGGTGCCCCCGGCGGCGGCGGGAGGCGAGCCGGGCGGCGACGGCCGCCCACCCGACGATGCCCTGCGGCGAGAGCGCCACGAGGTCGATCCGGCCGTCGTCGACCTCCGCCTCGGGCATGAGCACCAGGCCGCCGAGCAGCTTGCCGCAGTTGCCGATCACGACGGTGCGGGTGCGACGGCTGAACTCGTCGCCTTCGGCCGTCTTGACGCGCACCTTGAACTGCGGGCCGCGCAGGTTGCGGAAGCCGGACACCACGTACGCGGGCCAGCCGACCTTGGCCTTCAGCTTCTCGGGGGCGCCGGCCATGATCGCGGCGTCGAAGCCGAGACCGGCCATGACGAGGAAGATGTGGCACTCGGGGCGCTCGTGCTCGCCGGACACGTCGACGGTCAGGCGGCCCACGTCGACCCGCTTGTTCTGGCCGGTGAGGGCGACCCGCACCGCGTCCTCGAGCGAGTCGACGGGCAGGTCGAGGTTGCGGGCCAGCAGGTTGCCGGTGCCGCCGGGCAGCAGCCCCATCGGCGTCTCACTGCCGACCAGTGCCTCGGCCACCGCGCGCACGGTGCCGTCACCGCCGAGGGCGCAGACGACCGTGGCGCCCTGCTCGAGGGCCTCCTTGGCCTGCCCGGTCCCCGGGTCCTTCTTGGTGGTCTCGATGAACCGCGGCTCGTCCCACCCGAGGTCGCGGCAGACCTCGCCGATGCGGCGACGGACCGCCGGCAGGTCCTCGAACTTCGTGGGGTTGACGACGATCGCGGCCTGGCGGCGCGACGTGTCGCCCTCGGCGTGGCCCTCTGGCCGGAACTCGTTGCGGTGGGGCCTGCGACGCCAGCTGCGGCGTCCGCGTTGCACCCCGCCGGGGGCCGACCCCGATGACGAGGCGGCCGCGACCAGCCAGGCCAGCGCGAGCACCAGCGCGATGGCGCCGATCGCGATCCACCCAGCGTTCTCCTGAAGCACAGCGTGACGCTACCCCACGGTAGCCGGGTGCGCGCCGCCACGGCTCGCCGCTGCCTGCCGCCCGTGCTCCGGGCCCCGGCGTGGGCGCGCTCGCTCACACCCTCCGGCGGTAGGCCAGCAGGCTGACGCCGGGCACCGGCTCCCAGTCGCGCTCGGGATCCCGGGTGAAGCCGAGCCGCTCGTAGACCCGGTGGGCCTGCGCCATCGAGGGCTGGGTCGACATGGCCAGGCCGCCGAGCCCGAGCTCCCGCGCCCGGTCGATGCACCGGCGCACCAGGGCCTCGCCGACTCCTTGGCCGCGGGCCTCGTGGGCCACGGCGAGCATCCGGAACTCGCCCTCGTCGGGTCCGGCCAGCTCGGAGTAGGAGCTGTCGGGGTCGGCGAAGGTCACGGAGCCGAGCACCCTCCCGGACCCGTCCTCCGCGGCCACCCACAGCTCGGCCTCGCGTGCCCGGCTCTCGGCATCGGCGAGGACCTCGGCGTAGGCGAGCCCCGGCGGGAGGTGCCCGTCCTCGACGTAGGCGCGGACGGTGATCTCGCCGACCGCCGCGTAGTCGGCGGGGGTGGCTGGGCGCACGGTGAAGGCCAGGGCGTCGGACATGCCGCCATTGTGCTCGGGCCAGCCGCGCGGCGGGGGGAGCGCGGTGAGAGGGTGGGCGCATGTCGGCAGACCTCGTCTACCTGGTGGGCGGCGTCTCCCTGCTGCTGGCTGTGGTGCTCCCGTCCGCGCTGCAGCGGGCCGCGCTCTCCGCCCCGCTGGTGCTCGTCGGGGTGGGTGCCCTCATCGGACTGCTGCCGATCGTCGAGGGCGAGCCCTTCGACCCGGCCGACCACCGCGCCGTCATCGAGCACGTCACGGAGGTCACCATCCTCATCGCCCTCATGGGGGTGGGGCTGGCGCTCGACCGCCCGCTGTCGTTCCGCGACCGCGCGGGCTGGCGCCGGTGGTCCTCGACCTGGAAGCTCCTCGGCATCGCGATGCCCCTGACCATCGGTGGGGTCGCCCTCCTCGGCTGGTGGGGCCTCGGCATCGCCCCGGCTGCCGCCCTCCTGCTCGGAGCCGTCCTCGCCCCGACCGACCCGGTGCTGGCCTCGGACGTGCAGGTCGAGGGCCCGAACGTCGACGAGTCGCCCGACAAGGTCGACGAGGAGGACGAGGTCCGCTTCGCCCTGACCTCGGAGGCCGGGCTCAACGACGGGCTCGCCTTCCCCTTCGTGTATGCCGCGGTGTTCCTCGCGGCCGAGGGCGCGGTGAGCGGGTGGGGGCTGCAGTGGCTGGCCTGGGAGCTGGTCGGGAAGACGCTGCTGGGCGTGCTCGTGGGCGTGGGCGTCGGCTGGGTCCTCGGCAACGTCGCCTTCCGTTCCCGGGCCCGCTCGCTGCGGGTGGCGGAGACGGGTGAGCCGCTCATGGCCCTGGCGGCCGTGCTGCTGGCCTACGGCGCCAGCGAGGTGGTGGGGGGCTACGGCTTCCTCGCGGTGTTCGCGTGCGCCATGACGGTGCGCTCGGCCGAGCGGAGCCACGACTACCACGCGCTGATGCACCAGGTCATCGAGCGGCTCGAGCGGCTGTTCACGCTGCTCGTCCTGCTGTTCCTCGGCATCGGGCTCACCCACGGCCTGCTCGCCCACCTCGACTGGCGCGGGGCGCTGCTGGGCATCGCCCTGGTGTTCGTCATCCGCCCGCTGTCGGGGTGGCTGGCGCTGTCGGTGGGCACCCGGGGGGTGGGCGACCGTCGCAAGGACCGGCTCGAGCGTCGCGAGCGGCTCGTCACCGCGTTCTTCGGTGTCCGGGGGGTCGGCACCGTCTACTACCTGGCCTACGCCTTCGGGCAGACGACCTTCCCCGAGCAGCGCTGGCTCTGGTCGACGGCGACCTTCACCATCGTCCTCAGCGTCGTGGTGCACGGCATCGCGGTGACCCCCGTCATGCGGGCCCTCGAACGGCACCGCTCGTCGGTCGGCCGGGCGTAGCGTGGCCGACATGACCCGTGACGTCGACGTCCCCGAGCCGGTGCCCGTCGAGCCGGACACCAAGGACTGGACCTGGACGCTGCGCGAGACCTGCCCCGAGTGCGGCTTCACGGCCAGCGAGGTCGAGGGCCCGGAGGTCGCCGACCGCATCGCGGCCCTGACCGACCCGTGGCAGGAGGTCCTGGACCGGCCGGACGCGACCACGCGGCCGGAGCCGGCCACCTGGTCGCCCCTGGAGTACGCGTGCCACGTCCGCGACGTGTGCCGGGTCTTCACCGAGCGTGTCGACTGGATGCTGCGCCAGGACGGACCGGCCTTCCCCGACTGGGACCAGGACAGCGCCGCCGTGACGGGTCGCTACCACCTGCAGGACCCGGCCACCGTCGCCCGTGAGCTCCGCGAGGCGGCCGAGGACGTGCGTGCGGCCTTCGCGAGCGTCGAGCCCGACCAGTGGCAGCGAGCCGGCCGGCGGAGCAACGGCTCGACGTTCACCATCGAGAGCCTCGGGCAGTACATGCTGCACGACCTCGCCCACCACCTGGTCGACGTGAGCGCCTGACGCGCGCACGCGGCATACCCACCGTGTGTGCCGTGCGCTCAGGCAGCGCTCGCCGCGGCCGGCGCGCCGGCCGCGCGGACCTCGTGCACCGGCCAGAAGTGGTCGTGCAGCGTGGTGATGAGGCTCAGCAGCACGACGAAGAAGAAGGCGGCGCCGGCGTCGAGGCGGTCACCGACACCGCCCAGCAGCCAGTCGGCGAGGACGACGAGCCCGATGTTGACCGCCACCCGGGCCGCGAAGGCGCCCGCGAGCGACTCGACCGAGCGTGCGGCCCGCGCCGCCCACAGGGCGATGGCGGCGTTGACGACCACGAAGGCGGTCAGGCCGAGGAACAACCGGAACCCGCTCACGTCGGTGCTGGGCAGCACCAGCGCGAAGATGACGCTGATGAGCCCGACCAGCACCACCTTCTCCAGGGTCGGCACCGACAGCAGGCGGTAGTGGGCGGCCACCCAGGCCGCCCGCTCGGCCGGCTCGTCCATCTGCGTCGGCAGCGGCTCGGCGCGCACGCGCCACGGCCAGTCGGCCGGGCGCAGGCGCGGGCGGACCCCGAACCAGAAGCCGGCCAGCAGGCCGAGCACGCCGAGGACGACGAGCGGGCCGAACCAGGGGACCTCGGCCACCGTGTCGGTGAAGTCGAGCTGCGCGATGTGGATCCACCACTCCTGGGGCAGCTTGACCACGACCCAGATGAGCCCGGCCGTCCACAGCCAGGCGCGCAGCCCCAGGCGCCTGGGGTCCCATCGCAGCCGGATGACCTCGTAGGCGATGAAGTAGTACTCGAAGGTGTTGGGGAAGACGAGCAGCAGCGGCCGCCACTGGGTGACCTCGAAGAGCAGCACCCCGACGAGCCGGTAGAAGTAGAGGAACCGCCCCACCTCGAAGGCGGGCGAGGACGTCCAGTTCCGCAGCATCGACAGGTAGGCGACGCACAGGTAGAAGACGTCCATCGCCTTGTCGTAGCCCTGGTAGCCGGGCGGGTCGTAGCCGAAGGCCTGGAAGATGCTCTGGTCGATGCCGTCGAGCACGAGGCAGGCGATGAGCGCGGGTAGCGGGAAGCGCGGGATCAGCAGTGGCAGCAGGAACCGGCCGCCCACGACGGCGAGGAAGACGAGCTGGGTCCCGGTGTCCATGACCGTGCCGCCGACCTCGCCGGGCCGTCAGGCCCGCTGGGGCCCGCCGGTGAGCAGGGCGGCGCCGCCCAGCGCCAGGTAGACCGTGCCGCTGACCCAGTGGCTGCGCCGCATCACCCTCGGCCGTCGCGAGAGCCAGGCGCCGATCGCCCCGGAGGTGAGGGCGTAGAGGGAGTCGAAGGTGACGCCGATGACGACGAACACCCCGCCCAGCACGAGGGCCTGGCCGGCCACCGAACCGGCCCCCGGGTGGATGAACTGCGGGAAGAAGGCGAGGAAGAACAGCGCCACCTTGGGGTTGGTGATGCCCACGAGGAAGGCGTCGCCGAAGGCCCGGCGGCCGCTGACCGGCGGGGGCGTCTCGAGGCTGAAGCGGCCGCGCGAGCGCAGCTCGCGCACCGCGAGGAAGACGAGGTAGGCCACCCCGGCGTACTTCACCACCGTGAACGCCACCGCCGAGGACGCGATCACCGCGGTGAGGCCGAGGGCGGTGAGCACCACGAAGACGGCGGTGGCCGTGGCGACGCCGAGCGTCGAGGCCAGGGCCGAGCGGCGGCCCTGGGAGATGCCGCGGCTGATGATGTAGAGCAGGTTCGGCCCCGGCACCAGCACGAGGGCGGCCGCAGCCGCGGAGAAGGTCAGCAGGGTCGTCGCTGAAGGCATGGTGGCTCCGGGGGCAGGCGCGGTGGTGCTCCTCGCAGGATGGCACCCGAGCGGGCCGGCTGCCACGAGTTTCGCCCCTCGAGCGGCCGATAGGCTTGCCCGGTGATCGACATCAAGCTCCTGCGCGAGGACCCCGACCGGGTCCGCGCCTCCCAGCGTGCCCGTGGCGAGGACGAGGGGGTCGTCGACCAGATCCTCTCGGCGGACGAGCGACGCCGGTCGTCCCTGACCGAGTTCGAGCGGCTGCGGGCCGAGCAGAAGTCGATGGGCAAGCAGGTCGCGCAGGCGCAGGGTGAGGCCAAGCAGGCGCTGCTGGCCCAGACCAAGGAGATGGCGGCGAAGGTCAAGGAGCTGCAGGCCGCCGCGTCCGAGGCCGAGGAGCTGCTCGACACCCTCGTGCGCCGCATCGGCAACGTCATCGAGCCCGGTGTGCCCGTCGGCGGCGAGGACGACTACGTCGTGCTCGAGACCGTCGGTGAGCCGCGCACCTTCGACTTCGAGCCCCGCGACCACCTCGCGCTCGGCGAGGCCCTCGACGCCATCGACATGGAGCGGGGCGCCCGGGTCGGCGGCTCGCGGTTCTACTTCCTCAAGGGCGTCGGAGCCCGGCTCGAGATCGCGATGATGAACCTCGCGCTCGCCCAGGCCGTCGAGCACGGGTTCGTCCCCATGATCACCCCGACGCTGGTCACCCCGCAGGTCATGGGCGGCGCCGGCTTCCTCGACGCCCACGCCGAGGAGGTCTACCGCCTCGAGGCCGACGACCTCTACCTCACCGGCACCTCCGAGGTGGCGCTCGCGGGCTACCACACCGACGAGATCCTCGACCTCTCCGACGGAGCCAAGCGGTATGCCGGGTGGTCGACCTGCTACCGCCGCGAGGCCGGGTCCTACGGCAAGGACACCCGCGGGATCATCCGCGTCCACCAGTTCAACAAGCTCGAGATGTTCGTCTACTGCCGTCCCGAGGACGCCGTGGCCGAGCACCAGCGGCTGCTGGACATGGAGAAGGACATGCTCGCCAAGATCGAGGTGCCCTACCGCATCATCGACACGGCGGCGGGTGACCTCGGTGGCCCGGCCGCCCGCAAGTACGACTGCGAGGCGTGGGTGCCGACCCAGGGCAAGTACCGCGAGCTGACCTCGACGTCGAACTGCACGACCTACCAGGCGCGCCGGTTGAACACGCGGTACCGCACCGAGAAGGGCACGCAGACGGCGGCGACCCTCAACGGGACGCTGGCGACGACGCGGTGGCTGGTGGCGATCCTCGAGAACCACCAGCAGGCCGACGGGTCGGTGGTGGTGCCGCAGGCGCTGCAGCCCTACCTCGGCCTCGAGGTGCTCAAGCCGGTCTAGCCGGTTCGCCGGGTCTAGCCGGTGACGTCGGTGCGGAACCGGTAGCAGGTCTGCGCGTGGGGCGCCTTGGCGAACGAGAGCACCTTCGCCGGTCGCACGGAGAAGACCTCGGCGGGGTTGTTGCCGGGCTCGAAGACGGCGTCGTCGGAGTCGAAGTCCCAGTCCGAGCCGTACTTGTCGCGGAAGGCGTCGGCGACCGCCCTCAACCGGTCGGCGCCGAGCACTCGTTCGGCGGACCCCTCGACCACCACGTCCAGGCCCTGGGCCCAGGTGTTGCGCCCCGTGGTCACGGCGACGTGGGCGTTCCCGGCGAGGTTGTGCGCCTTCTGCTCCCCGAACCCGGTGCAGAAGGCGAAGGCGCCCTCGTGCCACACGCCGACCAGGGGGGTGACGTGGGGCCGGCCGTCCTGGCGCACCGTGGTGATCCAGTAGAGCTCGGCCTGCTGCAGCGCCGCCTCGGTCATCGCCCAGGGGGTCTCGGTGGCCTCCGGCTCGCTGAAGCGGGTGTCGATGTGCGCGGTGGGCGCGGTGGTGGTCATCAGAGCCTCCTCGGGGGCGGTCGGGACCTCGGGCCACCTCCAGTGAACTGCGGCTCGCGCTGCCTGCGCACCTGCGTTTCGGGCTAGTCCGGCCACCGGCCGTCCCCGCGGATCGACCTGCTTGTGCCCGCACGAGCCACGCGACTGACGTAGATTCAGCGGTCCGGACCCTTCACACCGGTCCCATCACCGATGCAGGGAAGGCCATGCCGCAGCGACTCATTGCCCTCGACCTCGACGGCACCACCATCACGCACGCGGGCGAGCTGCGCCCGGCCGTCTTCGAGGCCGTGCGCGCGGTCGCCGACGCCGGGCACCACATCGTGGTGGCGACGGGACGCTCGATCGTGGCCACCACCCCCATTCTCGACATGCTCAAGCTCACGAGCGGGTATGCCGTGTGCTCCAACGGCGCGGTCACGCTCAAGCTCGACCCTGACGAGCCGCAGGGCTACCAGATCATCGACACGGTCACCTTCGACCCCGCCCCGGCCCTGGAGCTGCTGCGCGACTCGTGGCCGGACGCGGTGATCGCCGTCGAGGAGCTCGGGGTGGGGTTCAAGCTCAGCGCGCCCTTCCCCGACGGCGAGCTGCAGGGCGAGCTGCGCGTCGTGCCGTGGGAGGAGCTCGTCGCCGACCCGGTCACCCGTGTGACGTTCCGCAGCCCCACCGGGACGAGTGAGGACTTCGAGGCGCTCGCCGAGCGCATCGGCCTGCACGAGGTCAACTACAACGTCGGCTTCACCGCCTGGATGGACATCAACCCCGAAGGGGTCTCCAAGGGCTCGGCCCTCGAGCTGCTGCGCCGCACGCTCGAGGTCGAGCCGATGCACACGGTCGCCGTGGGAGACCAGCGCAACGACATCGAGATGCTCAGGTGGGCGGCCTGGGGCGTCGCGATGGCCAACGCGCCCGAGGAGGTGCAGGCCGTGGCCGACGACGTCACCGGCCACGTCGACGAGGACGGCCTCGTGCCGGTGCTCCTCTCGGTCCTGCAGTAACGGGACAACCCGTATCTGTCGCATCTCGTGCCGCATTTTCGGACGAGGTGCCGGCGCAGGGCGCTGGGTTAGGGTCGCCGGGACACGTGCGGACGCCGCACCCCCGGAACGACCGACCGGAGCCACCCGGGCCGGTCGACCTCCCGGCAACCGCGTGCTTCCCGAAGGGGCGCTATGGGGAATGGCAACCGTCCTGAGCCGGCTTCAGGGCCGACTTCAGGGCCGGTCTCAGGACCGGAGCAGGGCACCGGCGGACCAGAGCTCCGGGTCCTGCTGGAGAACGGCGAGTACTGGCTCAACAACAAGGGCGACCTGGCGATCCTCGACATCAGCGTTCGCCGGGTCGCCGAGCGGCTGCCGCAGGCCCGGGTCGGGGTGCTCACCTCCGCCCCGGCCCTGCTGAGGGCCTACCAACCCGACGTCGACCCGATCTGCTTCCAGCGGGCCGGCCGCTGGCCACGGCGCCGCCGCGCAGGCACGCCGCTCAGGCTCGCCGGGCCCGAGCTCAGCGGCCCGGTGATGAACGGCTGGGACGCGGTGACCGCGCTGCCGGCCCGACTCGCCCGGCGGGTGTGGGGCCAGCCGGCGCCGCGCAACCCGGCCCGTGGCCCGGCCCTGGCCCGCGACGGTGGGACCGTGCCCGACGCCGTGGCCACGGCGTCGGTGGTCGTCGCCATCGGCGGGGGCTACCTGACCGACATCGACCGGTTCCAGACCAGTCGCACCCTGGCGCTCCTCGAGCTCGCCACCGACCGCGGCATCCCCACGGCGATGACCGGGCAGGGCATCGGGCCGCTGCGCGACCCCTACCTGCTCGAGCACGCCGCGCGGGTCCTGCCCCGGGTCGACCTGATCGCGTTGCGCGAGGGGGTTCGCGGCCCGGGCCTGCTGCGGTCCCTGGGCGTGTCCGACGACCGTGTCGTGGTGACCGGCGACGACGCCGTGGAGCTCGGGTGGTCCACCCGGCGAGACGCTCTCGGCCACGACATCGGCCTGTGCCTGAGGGTTGCCGAGTACTCCCCGGTCGCCGCCGCGCGCCAGGCTGCGGTGGGTCGCGTCGTGCGGGAGGTGGGCGCCGAGACACGGGCCGGGCTGGTGCCGCTCGTCGTGTCCGAGCACGAGTCGGAGGACCGGCGCGCCACCCTGCCCCTGCTGGAGGGCTACCCGGGCGCGGCGCCGCCGCTGGGGCGGTTCGCCAGCGCACGGTCGCTGTCGACCCGGGTCAGCCGGTGCCGGGTCGTCGTCACAGGCGCCTACCACGTGGCCGTGTTCGCGCTGTCGCAGGGGATTGCGGTCGTGGGGCTCTCGACCTCCCGCTACTACGACGACAAGTTCGACGGTCTCGCCGCCATGTTCGGGACCGGCGTCGAGCTGGTGCGGCTCGACGATGACGGGCTCGAGGACCGGCTCCGGGACGCGGTGCGACGGCAGTGGGCCGCTGCGCCGCAGTCGAGGGCGGCGCTGCTGGACCGCGCGGTGGCCCAGATCGACGCCAGCCACGCCGTCTTCGACCGCATCCGCGACCTGGCGCAGGGCAGGGAGCGCAGCCCCTCCACCCCGGCTCATCCGGGTGCGGGGCTGCGGACGCCCCCCACTCCGCCGGGAGGTGCTGGGAAGTCGGAGGGGCCGTGAGCAGGCCCCGTGCGGCCCTGGTCCACGAGCGGTTCACCGAGGTCGCCGGATCCGAGCACGTGGTCGAGCAGCTGTCGGCGCAGTGGCCCGACGCGCGGGTGCACGTCCCGATCGCGCGGCCGAGCGGCATACCCTCCTCCCTGCGCGCGGTGACGCGGACGACGTGGCTCGACCACCTGTACCGAGCGGCCGGCCAGCGCTCGCACGCCCCCCTGATGCCGCTGATGCCTCGTGCGTTCCGGGGCATGGACCTCGACGGCTCCGCGGTGGTCGTCATCAGCCACCACGCCTTCGCCATGCAGGCGGTGTTCGCCACCAGCGCTCCCACGGTCGTCTACGTGCACAGTCCCGCGCGGTGGGCATGGGACGACTCGTTGCGCGAGGGGGAAGGAGGCGGCCGGGTCGGCGGCACGGCACTGGCCCTGCTGGCGGCGTCCGCCCGTCGCGCCGAGCTCGCGGCGGCCCCCCGTGTCGACCGCATCGTGGCCAACTCGACGGCGGTGGCCGGGCGCGTTCGACGCTGGTGGCAGCGTGACGCGGTCGTGGTGCACCCGCCCGTCGACACCGAGGCGTTCACCCCCGAGGTCGGCCTGCGTCGCGAGGACTTCTTCCTCCTGGCCGGACGCCTGGTGCCCTACAAGCGGCCGGACCTGGCGATCCGGGCCGCGAATGCCGCCCGGGTCCGCCTCGTCGTCATCGGTGACGGCCGGAGCCTGGCGCACTGCCGCAGCATCGCCGGACCCACGGTGAGCTTCCTCGGCCGGGTGCCCCACCACCAGCTCGTCGACGCCTACCGGCGCGCGCGGGCGGTGCTGATGCCGGGCGTGGAGGACTTCGGCATCGTGCCGGTGGAGGCCATGGCCTGCGGCACGCCGGTGATCGCCCTCGGCGACGGCGGCGCCCTCGACAGCGTGAGGGACGACGTGACCGGACGGCTGGTCCCACCGGGCGCCGACGAAGACTTGGTGGCCCGGTTCGCCGACGCGATGGTCCGCTTCGACGCCGGGACCTACGACCCGTCCGTGATCCGCACCCACGCGGAGACGTTCTCGCGCGCACGGTTCCGCACGGAGATGCAGCAGGTGGTCGACGAGGTCGTGTCCGGTCGGTGGCGCTAGGCCCGCGGGCGCAGGTCGCCCAGTGACTCGGTCTTCAGCTCGCCATCCGTGGAGACGGTCACCCTCCAGTAGATGCCGTTCTCGTCCCTGAGGATCGGGCCCGTGTCGGCTCGCTCCGCCAGCCAGGCGCCGCTCGGGAGGATCGCCGACAGCACCCTGCCGTCCGGGCCCTGGGCCTGCAGGAGGTCCTCGCCCTCGGTCGCCCGGGCGACGACACGGCCGGTGAGCTCCGGCCCTGACATACGGCTCCTGCCCATCACGTTCCAGCGGTGAGGGAACGTCGCGGGGTCGACCTCGAAGGCGGCGCTCGAGACGAGGTTGACCGCAGTGCCCTCGGGGCAGCCCTCGGGGTCGATGCGCAGCTCGATGGGGTAGGGGTCCGTGTCGGGGTCGAAGCGCACGTTGGCCAGGTAGGGCTGCCGGCAGTGCACGAGGTCGAGGCACAGCCGGCGCGCCGCTAT
Organism: Knoellia sp. 3-2P3; assembly: GCF_029223115.1. NCBI lineage: Bacteria > Bacillati > Actinomycetota > Actinomycetes > Micrococcales > Intrasporangiaceae > Knoellia > Knoellia sp. 3-2P3. The sequence continues at coordinate 500,811 of NZ_JARGZE010000001.1, read as the reverse complement.
CTTGCAGTTGACCAGGCCGAGCTGTGACGGCCCACCATGGTCGCGGCGACCGATCGTCAAGGCGGTGTCGGCGCCCTCGAACCACACGTTGGTGAGCCACCAGTCGTTGGCGGCGCCATCGATGTAGATGTGTCTCTGCGTCGTCCTCGGGTCCCGGTCGGACACGAACTCGACGTTCGTCAGGGACAGCCCCGCGTTGTAGTCGTTCCCGGTTCCCAGCACCCCGGTGTGGTTGTTCGTGAGCTTGGAGGACGTCACGAAGTTCTGGATGCAGGACGTGACGATGCCGATGCCGAAGTTGTTGATGTCGCAGTTGAGGAACGCGGTGCCCCCCGTGTTGCGCTCCAGCACGACCCCCCGCTGTCCGGTGAACCGGGGGTGGTTGTCGCTGAGGTGGTTGCCGCGGAGGACGACCGAGTCGAAGGAGCACCGGAAGGACCCCGACAGCCGGACGGCCGTCGCCCCGGGGCCCGTGACGTAGATCCCCAGGCGGGCGAGGGCGACCCGCTGGCGGTCGCGGAGGGAGATCAGCGTCCCGTCACCCTCGTAGACGATCGTGGACACGTCACCGCCGTCGCCGGTGACCGTGGAGAAGTCGGGCAGCTCCGGCCACTGCGTGACGAGGTAGGTGCCGGCGGGGAGGTACAGCACGACGGGACCCTCGCCGGCCCGGCACGCCCGGGCGATGGCCTCGGTGTCGTCGGCTCTGCCGTCCCCCACGGCGCCGAAGTCACGGACGTTGCGGGCCGCGGAGACATCCGACCGTGCGGCCTCGGACGCCCCGGTGCGGGCGCGGTTCATCGGTGGCGAGGACGCCACGAGCGGCAGCGTCGCCGCGGCGCCGAGGGAGGCGGCCAGCAGCCGTCGACGGTTCACCCACTCGTCGGGCATGGTCACACCTCCAGCGTCATCGGGGGCTGCGGGACGTGTCATCGGGCTAGGGGATGTGCACGAGGCCGACCTCGGCCTCCACCGCACCCGGTCGCCGGAGGCGCATCGGAAGGAACCGGCGGGTGAAGGGCGTGACCCCCACCACGCCGACCAGCCCCTGCCCCGCGTCGCTGTACCACTGCCAGGCGTCGCGGACCGTGGTCGAGCTCGTGCCGAGCTCGACCACGGCGACGGTGGCGTCACAGTGGGTGGACAGCACCAGGGCCGTGCCATCGGCCAGGACAGGCGACGCGTCGACCACGATGCAGTCGAAGCTGGTCTCGAGGCGGGCCAGGAGGCCCAGGAAGGACTCGGATGCCAGGAGGTGGGGTGTGGCGGCGTCGACAGCGCCGAGCGGGAGGAGGGTGAAGCCGGCGTCGACCCAGGGCAGGTCGTCGAGGGGCGTGTACTCCTCGCGCAGCCACTCCGCGACACCGGGGGAGGAGCCGGTGTCCAGGCGCTGGGAGAGCCCTCCACCGGAGATGTCGGCGTCCACCAGCACCACGCGCCTGCCGCTGTGAGCCAGTGCCTTCGCCACCAGCACGGCCGCACAGGGAGCGGAGCGCTCGGAGAAGCTGGTGAACAGCAGGGCCATCCGGTCCCCTCCGCCGTGGGCGGCGAGGAGGCGTGCACGCAGGATCGACACGTGGCGGCCGCGATCGCGGCTGCCCTCCGAGATCGTCGCCAGGACGGGCACGGGCAGGGCCCTGGCGAGCTGCTGCGACGTCCTGATCGTGCGGTCGAGCCGGTCACGGAACAGTGCGGCCAGGCAGCCCGCGCCGAAGCCGACGAGGAGGCCGACCGCGAGCAGCCGGGTCCTGCCGGGGCCGTTCGGCTCGGTGGGGGTCCGGGCCGGGTCGACCACCGTCGCCTCGGCGAGAGGAGCCGCGTTCGCCGTCGTGCTCTCCATCTCACCCACCAGCCGGCTGAACTGCACCGCCGCCGCCTCGGCGACCCGTCGCGCCTGTTCGGGCGTCGAGTCGGTGGCCGAGATGTCGAGCAGCATCGTGGCCGGGGGGAAGGTCGCCTCCAACCGGTCCTGGAGCTCCCTGGCCGAAAGGGGCAGGCGGAGCTCGTCGACGACCCGCTGGGCGACGGTCGAACCGGTGGCGACCTGGGCGTAGGAGGCGATGCGCTGCTGGGCGGCCAGGGCGCCCTGGAGGGAGTCGTTGACCGAGGTGCCGGTGGCCATCGAGACGTAGAGCCGCGTCGTCGAGGTGTAGGTCACCGACCGGGAGGACGTGTACGCCCAGGCCAGGCCGAAGCCAGCCAGCGTCAGCAGCGCGACGACCAGCCACCGACGACGCAGGGTCCTGAAGAGCTCGCTCAGCGCCATGGGTCAGCCTTTCGCCGTTGCGGCTGTGACAGTGCGGTTCCCGGACGGGGCCGACCCGGTGGCGGGTGCCCTCTCGAGGGGTCTGCGGTACTCCCGGACCACCATGTCGATGACCCAGATGACCACCGCGAGCTGGAGGGCCTTCCCGCTGACCTCCATGCTCCCGAGGATGCCTCTCTCGAAGAGCGCGGGAGGTGCGCTCAGCGCCAGGCCGAGCGACAGGAAGAAGATGTGCCTGGCCTGCAGCGCCCTCACCACGAGGAGGAGGAGGACGAAGGTGAACAGGACTCCCACCGCGACCCCGGCGTAGCCCCCGAGGACGTACCCCTCGTTGATGTTGCCCTCGGCCAGCGAGACCGACACCGACGTCATGTCGAGCGATGACCCGCGGACCTCGCGGGCCCAGGCGCTGCCCGACTGCAGCTTCTCCGCACCGGTGAGCTGCTCGGGCACCAGGCTCAGCACGCTGTGCCGCAGGACCTCCGTCGGCGCGAGCCAGGTGCGGCCGCTCATGTAGTAGCTGTCCGTCGCGGCCTCGAGCAGGTCGAACCGGCGCAGGAGGCTGAGGTAGGGCTGGACCAGCTGCGGGTAGTTCGCGTTGGCGACCAGGGCCGAGGACCGCTCCTGGTCGGTCTGCTTGATGCCCTGCAGCCATCCGAACCCGACGATCGCCAGGCAGGAGATCGCCAGGATGGCGACGACCCGCAGGCGCGTCCACCCGAGGATGGCGAAGCGGATCCCGATCGCGAGCGCGGCGCTCATGACCGGCGTCTTGGACTCGACCGCCACGGTCCACAGCAGCTCGACGGTCAACAGGGCGCCGATGACCGCGACGGTGACACCGCGCCGAGCCGGGCGCAGGAAGATGATCAGCCCGAGGGCGCCGACGGAGGCGAGCTGCGCCACGAAGCTCAGGATGGCGTTGGGGCTGTCCAGGTCACCCGCCGAGCCCGCGGCGCCGGTGGCGTACGTGACGACGCGTCCCACCAGGCCCACCGCATAGACGGTCCACAGGGTGGGGACGAGGTCGATCGCGGTGTCCTGCCGGCGGTGCGCCCCCCGCGGGTGTCGCCGCCCCCAGGCCGCGAAGGCGACCACGGCGGCCGCGTAGACCCACAGCCCGAAGGCGACCGGCTGCAGGACCACGGCGATGCCGTGGTCGTAGCCCAGGACCGCGAGCCGCGGGTCGGCGACGTTGTCGGCGTACTGGGGGCGCGGCTGGACCCACAGGAGGAGGGCCGGCCGGGCCAGGTAGGACAGGCTCCAGTAGGCCGCCTGGGCGATGAGGAACACCCTGGCGATGCCCTGGACGTGCACCGCGGCGATGGTGATGGTGACGAGCGCGGCGGCCACGAGGGCCAGCTCGAGCCCACCAGCGCTCACGGTGGGCCACCCTGCTCGCGTGAGGGCAGCCGGCACCCGCGCGCAGTCCGAAGACCGGTGCCCTTCGAGTCCACCTCGACCCCCCAAGCTGCCCTACTCAAGCGCTGCGGCGATCTCGCGCGCCCTGTCCACGTAGCGATGGTTGCCCCCGACGATGCGCTGGTGGCCCGACCGCGCTATCGCCATCGCCCGGTCGGGGTTGTCCCTGCACCATTGCAGGACCTGGTGCAGTTCGTCCTCATGCGAAAAGAGCAGGCATTCCGTTCCCTCGGTCAGCAGTGCTGCGTGCTCGTCGGTCCGCTCGCCCACGAACAGGCCCCCCGCCGCCGGCACCTCGAGGGAGCGGCACGTGTGGGTGTCACGGTTGTCCGAGTTGAGGAGGACGAGGTTGGCCGTCACGGAGGCCACGACGGTGGAGAAGTGCTCGCCGTACACGGGTCCCCCCACGGTGGCCCGGGTGAGGCGCAGCTGCGGGACGCGCCACCACCCCGGCCCTCGCACGACGAGCTGTTCACCGAAGCGGCGCGCCAGGGTGAGCACCTCGTCCCGGCGGTCGGGCCGGCACGTCCCGATGAAGCCGACCAGGTACCGGCGCGTCGAGCGGTGCGCCGACAGGTGGTGCCAGGCCGGGTCGTAGGCGCTGTGCACGAACGTGACCGCCTGCGCGCCGCGGGCGAGGAGCTCGTCGACGTTGTGTCGCTTGGTGGTCACGAGGAGGTCCCACTCGTGCTCCCAAGCCAGGTAGTCGGGCGAGGTGTTGTACGGGTTCGAGGCGTCGTCAGGGCTGTAGTGGACGCGCCACCGGGCCGGGGTGTCGAGAAGGCGCCGCTGGTCGAGGTGGATGGTCTTGAAGCAGAACAGCAGGTCCGGCCGCAGGTCCGCGGCAACGCGTTCGATGCGCCGGTGCACCGCCTCGACCTCCCAGGGTGCGCGCCTCCCCCGGGCCTTGGCGTACATCCACGGCGGGGACAGCCGCGGGGGGAGGGAGACGCCGGTGGAGTCCACGACGACGACCTCATGACCGGCCTGACGGAAGCCGTCGGCGAGCGAGCGGGCGTTGCTCCCCACCCAGTCGTCGCCGACGTAGAGGATCCTCATGCGCGGGCCACCCCTGCGAGTCGCACCGCTCGCTCCTCCCGCGCCAGCCGTCGCATCCTGATGATGAACCAGAGCGCGACGGCGAACTCGCAGACCACGGTGCCTCCGACGAGGGTCCACACCGAGTGGGTGTGGAAGGTGAGGAACAGGGTCGCTGCGGCGACGCAGGTGCCGAGGACCGACCCGATCAGCACTCCGGCGGTGTCGCCTCGAACGGGCAGGACCGCAGTGGTGACGAACGAGCTGAGCGCGGCGGCAGGCAGGAGCAGCGCCTCGAGCCGCAGCAGCGGGATGGCCTCGGTGAACTCGCTGCCGAAGACGAGGTTCACCAGCAGCGGGGCGGTGACCCACAGCGCCGCGGCAGCCAGGACGCCGACGCCGGTGCAGGCGAGCAGGGCGGTCGTGGTCCGTCGCCAGAAGCGCTCGTCGGCAGCGCCGTTCGCCATCCGGGGGAGCATGGCGAAGCCGATGGGGTCCAGCAGCGACTGGACGGCACGCACGAGCCGGTCGCCGGCCGAGAAGACGCCCAGCGTCGCCGCGTTGAGGACGGAGGAGTAGATCGCCGCAGAGCCCTGGCCGTAGCTCATCACCAGCAGTCGAGAGGTGAACAGCGGGACGGCCAGGCGCACGGTCGCCCGGACGTGCCGTGGCGGTGAGGGGCGGCCGAAGCTGCGAAGGGAGTCGCGCCAGGTCAGCACCACGGGGAGGGCGGAGGACACGAGCAGGCACAGGAGCGCTGCGGAGGCGGTCGGGAACCGTCGCAGAGCCAGCAGCAGCAGCACCAGGTAGGCGACGCGTCCCACGGCCTGGTAGGCCGTCGACGCGCCGAACCTGCCCTGGCCGATCAGCACCCAGTCCTCGGAGGTCGAGGCGAACCCGCCGGTGAAGAGCCCCAGCAGGATCATGTGGACGTGGGCCTCGACGTCGGCCGCGAGACCGATGGCGAGGGCTGCCCCGAGAGCCGCGAGGACGGCCACGCGGATGGCGAGGTAGTCCCCCCGGAGCTGGTTGACGTCCGCCGTGGGCATCTTCGCGGCCAGGAACTGGGTGATGCCGAGGTCGACGAGCAGGGAGCCGACGAAGAAGGCGGACATCCCGATGGAGAGCAGCCCCAACCCCTCGGTGCCGAGCGTGCGGGCCAGCAGGGGCAGCGTCACGGCGGTGACGACGTACTGTCCGTACTTCCCGAAGCTGACGTAGCCGATGTCGCGCACGATCGCGGCCAGCCGGTGGGTGGTTCCGCTGCTCACGCCCTCACCCCTCGGACCGGACGGTGGGTGCGGAGCGGGAGGGTGTCGACATCGACTCCAGGAAGGCCGCGGTCCTGCACGCCGACTCCTCGAGGTCGAAGGCCTCCGCACGCCGCCGGCCCTGCGCGGAGAGCCGCTCGCGCAGGGCGCGATCCCCGATCACGATGTCGAGGGCGGCCGTGAGCTGCTCCTGGCTCCCGGCGTCGACCAGCAGTCCGCTCACGCCGGGCTCGACGATCTCCGCCGGCCCGCCCGGCCGTGAGGCGATCACCGCGCACCCGGCCTGCAGGCCCTCGAGGACGACCTGCCCGAACGGTTCGGCGATCACCGAGCAGTGCACGAGGATGTCGGCTTGGCACATGTAGGACTGCGGGTCGTCCACGTGCCCGGTGAAGGTGACCGGGAGGTCGAGCGCGCGGGCGAGGTGCTCGAGCTCGTCGCGGAACGCGTCCTCGTCGAAGAGGGTCCCCCCGACCAGGTAGATGCGGGCGGGTCGAACCCGCGCCTGCGCCACCGCCCGGAGGAAGACGTCCTGCCCCTTCCAGCGCGTGAGCCTGCCGACGACGGCGATGACCGTCTCCGGGGGATCTCGCTGGGCCTCCCGCTCCTGCGTGGCGGCCACCTCGATGCCCGGGTAGACGACGACCGCCGGCCGGCCCCTCAGGAACAGCGTGTCCATCGTCGACCGGCTGTTCGCGATGTAGCCGCGGCTCACCAGCCACCCCAGGCCCCGGATGAAGGTCGACATGGCCCAGCCGAAGTACTCCCGCGTGACGCGGTCGTGGACGTGCCAGACCAGCGGCAGTCCCGCGCGGCGGGCCGCGACGGCGCCGATCACCAGCGCCTTGGTGCTGTGGGCGACCACGACCGACGTCTCCGACCCCGCCGCCGTGTCGCCCAGCTCGCGCCCGAGGCGCACCAGCCGGGCAAGCCCGACCAGGAGGTGCTGCGGCCGCCAGTCGCCGATGGTCATCGCCCGGCTGTCGAAGGTGCTGCTCAGCACGGCGGTCCGCACGCCGTCGCGGCGCAGCTGCTCCACCATCGGCCCGTCCTGCGCGAACGTGACCGCCACGTCGACCCCGCGGCGCCGCAGGGCGAGGGCGAGCCGGCCCATGCACAGCTCCGCCCCCGAGGGCGCGGCCGTGTGGGTGACGAAGAGCGGTCTGGTCATGAGACCAGCTCGCGGTACATCGCAACGTGCCGCGAGGCGGCTGCCTCCCACGAGAACGACTCCGCGTGCGCGCGGCACGCCCGTGTCCCCGGCACCTGGCCCTCCAGGGCGCGGACGATGCGGTCGCCGAGGGCCTCGGCATCACCCGCCGGGACGACGAGGGAGGCGTCGAGGTGCTGCACCGAGTCCGGCAGCCCCCCGCAGTCCGTCACCACTGGTGCCCGGCCGGCCGCGAGCGACTCGAGGGCCGCCAGCCCGAACCCCTCGAGTGAGACCGACGGCACGACGGTCAGGGCCGCCTGCGCGTACAGCTCGGCCAGCTCGTCGTCGTCGACCTCGCCTGCGAACGTGATCCGGTCGCCGACGCCCGACGCGGCCGCCTGGGCTCGCAGGTCAGCCGCCTGGGTGCCGGTTCCGACGACCACGAGCCGGGCCTCGGGGTGGTCGGCGGTCACGGCGCGCCACGCCTGGATCAGGACGTCGACGCCCATCCGGCGCTCGAGGCGTCGAACGCACAGGACCATGGGTGTGGGTCGTGGGGGGTCCGTGGCGTGGAACCGGGTCAGGTCGACGCCGGGAGGGATGACCCGGACCAGCCCGGAGGGCACGTGGTACTGCTCGCTGAGCAGCTCCGCGAAGTGCCGCGAGAGCACGACGAAGCGGTCGGCGCCGGCGTACCGCGCTCGCTCGAGCCAGTACTTGGCGGCTGCGGTGAGGTCGCCCGCGCCCGCGACACGGCTCTCCGCAGCCCACGGTCCGTGGAAGTGCACCACCAGGGGGTGCCTGCCGCGGCGGCTCGTGCGGGCGCGCCCGTAGAGGCTGAAGTGGCGGTCGATGACCGCGGTCGAGGGCAGCGAGGCGTCATCGCGCAGCGACGCGCAGGCGCGCCGCAAGGTGGAGCCGTCCGGTGCGCCCCAGGTCTGGCCGCCACGTGCGGGACGGCCGAAGGCGACGGCGGAGACTTCCGCGTCGGGTCGGGACCGCAGCGCGGTGTAGAGGTCCGTGAAGTAGCGGTTCAGGCCGCCGGGGGCCGTGCCGAACCACGCCGAACCGGTCATGTGGACTCGCACGGGCTCGGCAGCCCGCGGGGCCTCGGGACCGGGGGTCGTGGGGTTCATGGGCGCCACCCTGGGATGTCGGGTCAGGTCCACCCGGCATGGCTCGGGCACCGGAGGCTGTCGAGGCTGCGGGTGTCGCAGAGTCGGAGGGGTCCGATCGGCAGCCACGCTACGCGGCGCCGTGGGGGCCGGGATCGTGCGAAAGGCGGGCCCGGGCTGGCCCCCCGTCACGAGGGCGGACCGCCCCAAAAGGCCGAGGCAGGGCACCGGGCGAACCCGTCGATCGTCTGTGTCCGCCCGATGCCGGCGCGACGTACGGTCGAGTCGTCTCGACAAGGGGGCCCTCACGACCGGTCGCCCGCGGCTGCCCGCTGCGGCGCCACCGCCCGTTAGTCAGGAGAAGCTGTGGTGAGTCCGTCGGTGTCCATCTGCGTCCCCGCCTTCAACGCTGCGCGCACCCTCGAGGAGACCCTGCGTTCCATCCTGGGCCAGGACGTGGACGCCGAGGTCCTCGTGCTCGACAACGCCAGCGACGACGACACCGGGGCCATTGCGCGCTCCTTCGGCGACCCGCGCGTGCGCACCGCCCGGAACGATGCGGTCCTGGGCATCGGCGACAACTGGAACAAGGCGGTGGCCCTCACCACCGGGGACCTCGTGAAGGTCGTGTGTGCCGACGACCTGCTGATGCCGGGCTCGATCCAGGCCCAGGCGGACGTCCTGGGCGACCCGCGGATCGCGCTCACCTCGGCACGGTTCGAGGTCATCGACGAGGTGGGCGAGCTCCTGGAGACGGGGCTCGGCATACCGGGGCTCGAGGGTGTGCAGACACCTCGCACGCTGGTGCGGGCCATCGTGCGGCGCGGCCCGGCCGACTTCGGGCCCACGGCGGGCACCATGTTCCGGCGCGAGCACTTCGACCGGGTCGGTGGCTTCCGCGGCGACCTGGTGTTCCCGATGGATGTGGACCTCTTCGCACGGGTGTGCGCCTTCGGCCTGTTCTACGGGATGCCCGAGCTGGCGGCCGCGTGGCGGGACTCGGCGTTCAACCTGTGCAGCCGGACGTCGTCGTGGAGCAAGCTGACCGACATGCTGCGCTTCCACCACCGCATCGCCAAGGACTTCCCCGAGCTGGTGTCGGTCGGCGACGTGGTGGCGGGCGACGCCCGGCTGGTCCGCGCCGGTCTGGAGCGCCTGTCCGTGCGGTCCCGGGCGGTGGTGGCCCGCGCCGGCGTGCCTCGCCGTGGGGGGCCACCCCGCCCCGAGCCCGGGCTGCCCGGCCAGCTCTAGCGGGACTGCAGGGCGTCGAGGGCGACGGCCATCGCCAGGGCCATCCGCCAGTCGAGCTGCCACCCGTTGCTCGCCACCGGCACGTGCACGTCGTAGCGGTCCCGCAGGGACCGGCGGCGCTCCGAGCTGAGCACGAGGGTGCCGTCGGCCGCGGTGAAGTCGAAGTGGAAGACGAACGGGCTCGGCAGGTCGCTGAGGATGGGCAGCATCTCCCAGGCCCGGCGGGCCAGGGCGACGTTCTGGTTGCGCTCGGTGCCGGTGGCCTCGAGGCCGTCGGGGGTGCCGAGCTGCCACGTCGAGCGCAGCAGCGAGGTGCCGAAGTCCTTGCGGAACCAGCCGATCGGCACACCCGTGCCGTCGAGCACGTCGTAGGTGGCACCGAGGTCGAGGCGCTTGCGGGCCTTGAAGGAGAAGACCGGCGTGGTGCGCGCCTCGTCGGAGTAGAAGGTGACCTCCTCCTTGAGGGCGACGCGCTTCTGCTGGGCGACCGCGAGCACCGGACCCTCACCGCCGGAGCCGTCGGAGGTCGTCACCTCGTACCGGTTCACCATGAGGGTGACCTTCTGGCGCAGGTGGAAGTGCTCGGTCGTGGCGGGCAGCGTCATGGGGGCATTGTGTCCCAAACCGGGCATGACAGGCTCTGTTCCCATGAACCCCGCCAGGCCCAGCACCGCGGAGGAGTACCAGCGGTTCGCCGAGGTGCAGGCGCGCGGCAGCTCGCCGGCGTACGAGCGGCTGGCCGGGGCGGTCGCGCGGAGCGGGCCGGTGCTCGACCTGCTCGCGAGCCTTCCCGAGCCCAAGCGCCAGCCGAACCTGCTCTTCGCGGTGGGTCGCCTCCTCGGCGGACCCGTCACCGAGCCCGACGCCTTCACGCAGTGGCTGGTCGAGCACTGGCACGAGGTGCGCCCTGAGGTGCTCGCCCGGAGCACCCAGACCAACGAGGCGGCACGGTGCGCCACCCTGCTGCCGGTGCTCGGCGGCATACCGGGGCCACTCGCCCTCCTCGAGGTGGGCGCCTCGGCGGGGCTGTGCCTGTATGCCGACCGGTACCGGTACGACTACCGCCACGGGCGGGGCGGTGGCGTCACCACCGTGGGCGGTGACCACGGGGTGGCGCTGGAGTGCCTGCTGGAGAACGACGTGCCGCTGCCCACGGTGGTGCCCGAGGTGGTCTGGCGCGCCGGTCTCGACCTCAACCCGCTGGACCTGACCTCCGGAAGCGACCTGGCCTGGCTCGAGGCGCTGGTGTGGCCGGAGCACGAGGAGAGGCGACGCCGGCTCGGTGCGGCCGCCGACCTGCTGCGCGCCGACCCGCCCCTGCTGGTGGCCGGCGACCTCGTGGAGGACCTGCCCGCGCTCGCGGCGCAGGCCCCCTCGGACGCGACCCTCGTGGTGTTCCACAGCGCGGTGCTGGCCTACGTGGCCTCGGAACGCCGTCGGCGGTTCGCCGACGTGGTGGCGGACCTCCCGGGCCACTGGGTCGCGAACGAGGCGCCCGCCGTGCTGGAGGGCCTGGTGGCGCCGCCGGCCGTCGACGCCCCCGGCGCCGGCCGGTTCCTCCTGGCCCTCGACGGGGTGCCCGTGGCCTGGGCCGGTCCGCACGGGCAGAGCCTCTTCCGGATCGATCAGTGACATGCTTGGCCCGCCATGTCTGACCTGATCATCACCTCGCCGTCCAACCAGCGCCTGAAGTCGCTCACGGCCCTGCGGCGGCGCCGTGTGCGCGAGGAGTCGGGCCTGACCCTCATCGAGGGCTTCGAGGAGCTGACCCTCGCCCTCGAGGCAGGCGTCCTGCCGCAGGCCGTCTACTACTGCCCCGAGCTCATGCTCGACCCGACGAGCCAGCTCGCGGTGGTCTCCGACGTCGCAGCCAGAGGTGTCGACACCGTGCAGCTCGGTCGCGCCGCGTTCGAGAAGGTGGCCTACCGGGAGGGCCCCGACGGTTTCCTCGCCGCCGTCGCCTCGGTGGCACGGGCCTGCGCCGACCTCGCCGTCGGCGCCGACGCGCTGACCCTGCTCTGCCAGGGCGTCGAGAAGCCCGGCAACCTCGGCGCCATGCTGCGCACCGCCGACGCGGCCGGGGTGCAGGCGGTCATCGCCGCGGACCCCGTCACCGACTGGGGCAACCCCAACCTGGTGCGGGCCAGCAAGGGCACCGTCTTCTCCGTGCCGGTCTGCAGCGACAGCACCGCCGCGACGATCGGGTGGCTCGAGGAGCGCGGCATCGCCCTCGTCGCCACCACTCCCGACACCGACCTCGACTACACCGACGTCGACTACACCGGGCCCGTGGCGATCGCGGTCGGGGCGGAGAAGTACGGCCTGACCGACGAGGTCCTGGCCGCGGCGGCATACCGGGTGCGCATCCCCATGGTGGGCCGGGCCAACTCCCTGAACGTCGCCACCTCCGCCGCCATCGTCATCTACGAGGCGGTCCGGCAGCGCCGGTCACGCTGATCCTGACGGGCGGGTAAGGGGTGGCCCACCCCCGTGTCAAGAGCACCCCAAATCGTGTGTCACGATGTTCTGCATGCGAGTTGACCACGTTTCCTACGCCGCCGAGCACGACGGCCTGAAGGCGACGGCTGAGCGTCTGGCAAAGCTGATCGGCGTCGAGCCGGTCGATGGGGGAGTCCACCCGCGGTTCGGCACCCGGAACGTGATCTTCCCGCTGGCGCACGACCGCTACGTCGAGGTCGTCGAGGTGCTCGACCACCCCGCGTCCGACAAGGCGCCGTTCGGCCAGGCGGTCCGCGCCCGCTCCGAGGCCGGCGGTGGCTGGCTCGGCTGGGTCGTCGCCGTCGACGACATCAAGCCCTTCGAGGAGCGCCTCGGCCGCGAGTCCGCCGACGGCTACCGCCACCGCCCCGACGGCACCGAGCTGAAGTGGCGCCAGCTGGGCGTCAAGGGCCTGATCTCCGACCCGCAGCTCCCGTTCTTCGTCGAGTGGCAGACCCCGGAGTGCCACCCCTCGGTCGACGCGCACACCGACGTCACCATCAAGGGCCTGCAGATCGCCGGCGACCCCGAGCGCGTGCGTGACTGGCTGAACTGGCCCGCCCACGAGCCGACCACCATCGACTTCACCTTCGTGGCGCCGCACGGCACGCCGGGCCTGCTCTCGGTCACCTTCGAGACGCCCAGCGGCGAGGTCACCGTCTGACCGACGGCCGAGCTGTGTTTCAGGGGAGCCTGGCCTGCAGCATCTCCCGCACCGACCGCCGGGGCGCCCGCGCCAGCCACGCGTCGGCGACGACCTCCTCGAGCTCCTGGGCGCTGACCTGTCCGATGTCCCGTTCGCGCAGGAGCACCGCCCGGTAGCCGTCCCAGTGCGGGGTCGTGAAGAACGGGCCGTCCGCAGCCACCATGGCCTCCTTGTCGCCGAGGTCGGGCACGTAGAAGACGAGCACGTCCTCCATCCGCTCACCCGTCTCGGGGTCGACCGCGTCGGGCCGGGGCTCGCGGGAGAAGACGAACTTCCTGCCGGCGACCGCGTAGGAGTGGCGGCCGCTCTCGGAGGTGCTGCGCTCGACGTCCGGCAGCCGCATGGCGAAGACGTCGATGTCGCCAAGCCGGGCGGGCCGCTCGCTCACGTGTCCACGGTAGGACCAGGGCGGGGGCCTACGCCATCGGCGGGATCTGTCGTCGCCGGTCCCGCCCTAGCCTGAGCGGGAAGCCACTGCCCCCGGCTGGAGTCGCCATGCCCCGTCCCCTCCTGCTCGCCGTGGACGCCGACCCGGAGGCGCTCTCACGGATCGAGGCCCACCTCCAGCGCCGTTTCGGCGCCGACTTCCGCGTGCGCGGAGAGCAGACGGCCGCGGCGGCGCTCGCCCAGCTCGAGGCCGCGCGCGAGCGCGGGGACCCCGTGGCCACCGTGCTCGCCGACCAGTGGCTGCCGGACCTGCCCGGTGCCGAGCTGCTCGGGCGCGTGCGCACGATGCACCCGGACGCCAGACGCGCCCTGCTGGTGCCGTGGGGGGCCTGGTCCGACCGCCCCACGGCCGAGGCGATCCTGCGCGCCATGGCGATGGGCGACATCAACTACTACGTGCTCAAGCCGTGGTCCGAGCAGGACGAGCTGTTCAACCGCACCGTCGGCGAGTTCGTGCACGAGTGGTCGCGCACGGTCGTCAGCGCCCTGCGGGAGGTCATCGTCGTGGCGGAGCGCCGCGCGGCGCGCGCCCACGGCATACGAAACCTGTTGACCCGCAACGGCATCCCGCACGCGTTCCTGGAGCGTGGCACGGCTGCGGCGAACGCCGCGCTGGCGCGGATCGGCATGCGCCACCCCGAGGGCCCGAGCGGACCGGTGGTGGTCTGGATGCCGGCCCTGGGCGGCAAGGTGCTGCTCGACCCGACCGACGCCGAGATCTGCGAGGCGTGGGGCATCCGCACCGAGCTGCCCGACGACGAGCGGGATTTCGACGTGCTCGTCGTGGGGGCGGGACCGGCGGGGCTGGCGGCCTCGGTCTACGCCTCGTCCGAGGGGCTGCGCGTCCTCACCGTCGAGCGCGAGGCCCTGGGCGGCCAGGCCGGCTCGAGCTCGCTGATCCGCAACTACCTGGGCTTCTCGCGCGGGCTCAGCGGCGCCGAGCTCGCGCAGCGCGGCTACCAGCAGGCCTGGGTCTTCGGCGCCCACTTCCTGCTGACCCGCGAGGTGACGCACGCGCACCGCCGGGAGGGCACGTTCGTGGCCCACATCTCCGACGTCGGCGAGGTGACCGCCTCCACGGTCGTGCTGGCCACCGGGGTCGCCTACCGGCGGCTCGGCATCCCCGAGCTCGAGCGGCTCAGCGGGGCAGGGGTCTACTACGGCGCCAGCGTCTCCGAGGCCCAGGCCCTTACGGGCCTGCAGGTCGTCGTGCTCGGCGGCGGCAACTCGGCCGCCCAGGCGGTGCTGCACCTGCAGCGGTATGCCGCGGGCGTGCGCCTCGTCGTGTGGTCCAAGGCCCTGAACGAGGGCATGTCGCAGTACCTCGTCGACGAGATCGAGGCCAACCCCGGCATCACCGTCGAGCTCGACACCGAGGTGGTCGGCGGGGGCGGCGAGGGATGGCTGCAGGAGCTGGTGCTGCGGCGACGCTCCACCGGTGAGGAGCGCACCGTGCCCGCCGACGCGCTGTTCGTCATGATCGGGGCCGAGCCGCACACCGGGTGGCTGCCCGAGGAGGTCGCCAGGGACGAGCGAGGGTTCGTGCTCGCCGGCTCGGACGTCGTCGCCAGCGGGCGGTGGCCGCTGGAGCGGGCGCCCTTCCCCTACGAGACGTCGCTTCCGGGGTTCTTCGCGGTCGGCGACGTGCGGCACTCGTCGGTGAAACGGGTCGCCTCTGCGGTGGGGGAGGGCTCGGTGGTGGTGTCGCAGCTGCACCAGTACCTCGCCGCCCAGCGGGCGAAGGCCCCTGCTGGCGGGCCCTGATGGCCTCGGGTGCGGCAGTGCCCGCACCGGCAGCCGAGCGCCACCCACCGCGCCCCGTGCCCGTCGTCGCAGCGGCCGTGGCCCTCCTGCTGCCCGTGGCCGGCCTCGCCCTGCTGCTGGGGTGGCCCCACCTCGACCTGCTGTGGAGCCACCAGCCGGCCCACTTCTGGCTGGTGCTCGGTGCCGCCGTGCTCAGTGCCATCGTCGCCTACGGCACGGGGGTGGCGGCGGAGCGCCGCGGCGACGCCCGGGTGCTCTTCGTCTCGCTCGCCTTCCTGTCGGCGGCCGGCTTCCTGGGGCTGCACGCGCTGGCCACGCCCAAGGTGCTGCTCGAGACGCCCAACGCCGGCTTCACGATCGCGACGCCGATCGGCATCGCGATCGGCTCCGGCTTCGCGGTGGCCTCGGCCGGCCGCTTCGACGGCGACGCCGGGGTGCGCGCGATGCGGCGTGGCAGGCTGCTGCGCCGGGCGCTGCTCGGGCTCATGGGGCTGTGGGCGGTCTTCTCCGTCGCGGAGCTGCCGCCGATGGACCAGCGCACCGCGCCCGAGCAGGCCTCCGGGCCGATGGTGGTCATGGCCGTGGCAGCGGTCGGGCTGTACCTGTGGAGCGCCTGGCGCTACGTCGCGCTGTGGCGCCACCGCGGGGGCCTGATGCCCGTGGCCGTGGCGGGGGCGTTCGTCCTGCTCGCCGAGGCCATGGTCGTCCTGGTGTTCGGGCGTCCCTGGCACCTCAGCTGGTGGGAGTGGCACGTGCTCATGCTGCTGGCGTTCGGCCTCGTCGCGTGGGGTGCGCAGCAGCAGTGGCACGAGGAGCGGTTCGCCGACCTCTACCTCGACCAGACCGTCTCGGGCAGCCGCGACATGAGCATCCTGTTCGCCGACCTCCAGGGCTTCACGAGCTGGTCGGAGGCGCACGACCCGCAGGAGGTGACGGCGATGCTCAACACCTACTTCGAGGTCGCCATCCCACCCGTGGTCAAGGCACACGGCGGCGACATCGACCGGCTGATCGGTGACGCGATCATGGCCACCTTCAATCGGCGCGGCGACCAGCCAGACCACGCCCGCCGTGCCGCGGCCGCCGCCCTCGAGCTGCAGCGCACCACCGCGCGGGTGGCGCAGGAGCACCCGGACTGGCCACGCTTCCGGGTGGGGGTCAACAGCGGCGAGGTGTCGCTGAGCCTGTTGGGTGCAGGGGGTGGGCGCACCCACACCGTCATCGGCGACACCGTCAACGTGGCGTCGCGGCTGGAGGCCAAGGCCCCGGTCGGTGGGGTGGCCATCGGGGAACAGACCTTGGCCCGCCTTCCCGGCGCGGTGACCGAGCCGCTCGGCGCGCTCGAGCTCAAGGGCAGGGCCGAGCCGGTCGAGGCCCACGTGCTGCACTCCCTGTGAGGACCCGACTCGACCCCTCTCCTGCAGCAACTTCTGCTAGCAGGTGTTGCTGCCGACGACCCACGTTGCTGCACACCCCCGCGGCAGCAACCTGTGCTGAGTCGCGTCAGTCCAGGTAGTCGACGAGCTGCGGTGCGGCCCCGATGTAGGTGGCCGGCGTCATCGCGGACAGGCGAGCGGCGACGTCGTCGGGCAGGCCGAGGCCGGCGATGAACGCGCGCAGGTCGTCGCCGGTGATGCGGCGGCCGCGGGTCAGCTCCTTGAGCCGCTCGTAGGGCTCGTCCATCCCGGGCACGCCCTGAGCGCCGAGCGCGCGCATGGCCGACTGCACCGGCTCGCCCAGCACCTCCCAGTTGGCGTCGAGGTCGGCCGCCATCGCCGCAGGCACCGCGTCGAGCCCGGCGAGGCCGCGGGTGACGTTGTCGAGCGCGAGCAGCGAGTGGCCGAAGGCGGTGCCGATGTTGCGCTGCATCGAGGAGTCGGTGAGGTCGCGCTGCAGCCGCGAGGTCACCAGCGTCGACCCCAGCACGTCGAGCAGGGCGTTGGAGACCTCGAGGTTGGCCTCGGCGTTCTCGAACCGGATGGGGTTGACCTTGTGCGGCATCGTCGACGAGCCGACCGTCCCCTGGCCGCGCACCTGGGCGAAGTAGCCCATCGAGATGTAGGTCCACACGTCGGTGCAGAGGTTGTGCAGCACCCGGTTGAAGCGAGCGACGTCGGCGTAGAGCTCGGCCTGCCAGTCGTGGCTCTCGATCTGGGTGGTGAGCGGGTTCCAGGCCAGGCCGAGACCCTCGACGAAGGACTGGCTGATCGAGGGCCAGTCGGCCTCGGGCACGGCCGCCAGGTGGGCACCGAACGTGCCGGTCGCGCCGTTGAGCTTGCCGAGGTACTCCGCCGCCTCGATGCGCCGCAGCTGGCGCTGGAGCCGGTGGGCCAGCACCGCCAGCTCCTTGCCCATCGTCGTCGGGGTGGCCGGCTGGCCGTGGGTGTGCGCCAGCAGCGGCACCTCGCGCAGGTCGGACGCCATGGTGGCGACCGCCTCGACGAGCGCCTGCGCCTTGGGCAGCCAGACCTGCTCGACCGCGCCCTTGACCATCAGGGCGTAGGAGAGGTTGTTGATGTCCTCGGACGTGCAGCAGAAGTGGATCAGCTCGGCCAGGCCCTCGTCCTCGGGCGCCGGGGCGATCTCGGTGAGCCGGCGCTTGAGGAAGTACTCGACCGCCTTCACGTCGTGCTGGGTGACCCGCTCGATCTCGCCCATCTCGGCGACCTGCTCGGGGCCGAACTCCTCGACGACCGCACGCAGGGCCTTCTGCTCCTCGTCGGTGAGGGCCCGCACGCCCGGCACGACCTGGTGCGTCGTGAGGTGGATCAGCCACTCGACCTCGACCCGCACGCGCTCGCGGTTGAGCGCCGGCTCGGAGAGGTGGTCGACGAGCGGGGCGACGGCGCTGCGGTAGCGACCGTCGAGGGCGCCGAGGGCGAAGGGGGGAGTCGCGTCAGCAAGCGAGGCCATGGCCCTCATCCTCCCAGACCCCTCGGGCGCGCCGGTCACGCGTCCGTCGAGGAGCGGGTATGCCGCGCGGCCACCTCAGCTCCTCAGCGCGCCACTGCGCGCGGCCAGCTCGGCTCGGACGTGCTCGACCACCCCGGCCGCGGCGGCGGTGACCTCGGCGTAGGTCTGGTCGAAGGCGGCGCCGTCGCCGTACCAGGGGTCGTCCATGTCGAGCTCTCCGGTCGCCACCGCCTCGGGGTCGAACCCGCGGAACAGCCGGATGCGGGAGCGCAGCTCCTCGGTTCGGGCCATCCGTCGCAGGTCGTCGAGGTGGCCCGAGTCGGCGGCGAGGATGAGGTCGCGTCCGTCGATCCACGAGTGCTCGAACTGCCGAGCCACGTGGTCGCCGCCGCCGACGTCGGGGTGGCCGTTGCGCCGCAGCACCTCGAGGGTGCGGCGGTCGGCGGGGTTGCCGACCTCCCAGGCGGAGGTGCCGGCCGAGTCGACCTCCACCCGGTCGCCGAGCCCGGCCTCCTCGAACAGCTCGCGAAGGATGAACTCGCCCATGGGCGAACGGCAGATGTTGCCGGTGCAGACCACGATGACCCGGTAGGGCTCGTGACGCTCGTGGTGGGCAGGGCTCGAACCGGTGCTCATGCCCCCATTGAACCGAGCGCGAGCCCCACCAGCGCGAGCGGGGCGGCCAGCACCCCGGCGGCGAACGCGTAGACGACCGGCGCCAGCCACCGCGGCGCGTCGTCCTGGGCCAGCAGCGCCATCCGGGTCCTGGTCGCGCCGACGTCGGCGGTGGCGGCCAGGGCCGTGTCGGGGTGCGACGCCCCGGCGAGGGCCACCAGGGCTCGGGCCAGCGGAACCGGCCCGGCAGCGCGCCTCGCCGCGCGGTCGGCGAGCACCTCCACCAGCAGCCGCACCTCGCGCAACGCCTCGGGCGCCTGCAGGCGGGCGGGTGCCGACTGGTGCAGCACCGTGAAGAACTCCAGCACGAGGTCGTGCCGCTCGCGCAGGTGGGCCCGCTCGTGGGCGAGCACCGCGTCGAGCTGGTCGGCGGGCAGGGTGCGCAGCGTCCCCTCGGTCAGCACCACCCGTCGGCGCAGGCCGGGCAGGCAGTATGCCGTCGGCGTGGGGTGCGCGAGGACGCGCACCTCCTCGTCGACCGCCTCACCCAGGGCGTCGACGAGGAGCCGGTGCTCACGGCGGGCAGCCCGCAGCCGGGTGCCGACGAGGTGGCCCGACCACAGCAGCCGGCCGAGCACGAGCCCGCTGAGGACCAGGGCGGGCACGGCAGCCCACCGAGCCCAGCCGGACCCCTCGAGGACGAGCACGTGAACGGCCAGCGGCGCGGCGCTCACCGCAGCGATGAGGGCCGCCAGCGACACGGACTGCCAGCCGAGCAGTGCGGCTCGCGGCGCCCGGCGGAACACCTCCTGCCGCGCCATCACCCGAGGGGCCACGGCGGTCAGCACCACGGCGAGGGCGGCCAGCGCGACCGCCGCGACGGCTGGGCTCAGCGCCGCCCCCCACCGCTGGTCCGGCTGTGCCGCTGCTCGACCTCGGCCAGCGCGGCCTTGAGGTCGGCGATCTCCTCGGGGGTGGCGTCGCCGAGGAAGTGCAGCATGGCGGCTCGGCGGTCGGCCGACGGCAGGCCCTGCAGCTGGCCCAGCATGCTGCTGGCGGTGAGCTCCTCGCGGGTGCCCGCCGCGGCATACAGGAAGGCCCGGCCGGCCCGCTTCTTGACGAGCAGGCCGGCGTCGGCCAGCCGCGTCATCACCGTCATCACCGTCGTGTAGGCGAGGTCGCGGCTGCGCAGCAGGGCGTCGTGCACCTCGCGCACCGATACCGACGGCTCGCCGGCCTCGCCGAGCGCCCAGACCTGGTCCATGACCGCGCGCTCGAGGTCGCCGAGCTTGTTGATCGACTTCGTGGGCACCGCGCTCACCTGCCTTCCGCAGCAAGTGTCGCAGCGCCGAGGTCGAGCGTGCGCGCCGCCCCGTCGAGGCCGTCGGGACGGTGGCTGACCACCACGACGGTGCGGCCGGCGCTCGCGGCGAAGAGGTCGTGCAGCACGGCCTCGGCGGTGGGGTGGTCGAGGTGCGCCACCGGCTCGTCGAGCAGCAGCACCGGCCGACCCGAGAGCAGGGCCCGCGCGATGCCCAGCCGGGCGCGCTCCCCACCGCTCACGCCGGTGCCGCCGGCACCGAGGCGGGTGTCGAGGCCGTCGGCCAGCGCGTGGCGCCAGGCGCGAAGACCCGCCGCGTCGAGCGCGGCCTCGACGTCGGCGTCCGTGGCGTCAGGCCGGGCCAGCCTCAGGTTCTCGCGGACGGTGCTGGCGAACAGGTGGGGCTCGTCGTCGACCACGGCGAACAAGGCCCGCAGCGCGTCGAGGTCGAGCTCGCGCACCTCGACGCCGTCCACCTCGTAGCGACCCGAGGCCGGGTCGAGGTGGCGGGCCAGCACCGCCAGCAAGGTCGACTTGCCGCAGCCGTTGGCCCCGGTGACCGCCACGGTGGTGCCGGGCGGCAGGTCGAGCGTCAGCGGGGCGACGGCGGTGCGGTGCCCGTCCCACGACGCGGTGACGTCGGTGAGGCGCAGGTGAGGGGCCCGTCCCGGGGCCCGGGAAGGCAGGCGGTCGCCGGTGGGTCCAGTGGCCGGCGCCTGGTCGAGCAGGTCGTGCAGCCGCGCGTCGCTGGCCTGCGCCCGGGCGAGGGCCCGCATCGCGTCGGAGAGCGGGGAGAGCACGTCGGCCAGGGCGAAGGGTGCGAGCACGAGCAGCGCGGCGACCGGCGCACCGACTGCGGCCGGGTCGACCCCGACCGCCGCGACGACCGTCGCCACCGCAGTCGCGAGGGGCAGCAGGGCAGCCGCCAGGGCGCGGCCGCGGCTCTGGCGACGGGTGGCCGCCTCGACCGCGGTGTGGGCGTCACGCACCCAGCCCAGCGCGGTGTCCTCGGCCCCGATGGCCTGCAGGTCGCCGGCGTGCTGGGCGACCAGCTCGCTGACCCGCGACACCTCGGCCCGCGCGGCGAGCAGCTCGGCCTGCGAACGGGCCTCGAGCCGCCAGGCGAGCCACGCGGTCAGGGCCGCCACCGCGAGAAGGCCGGTGACCGCCAACCCGACGCGGGGGTCGACCAGCGCGGTCAGCGCAGCGGTGAGCGCACCGGTGACCGTCGTGGCGATCACCGGCACGGTGACCCGCACCTGCGCGTCGACCACGTCCTCGAGGTCGTCGACCACCCCGGCCAGCACGTCGGCCCGGCCGCGCGTGCCGAGGCGGGCCGGCGTCAGGGGGATGAGGCGCTCGTAGACGCCGGTGCGGCGCACGGCCAGGTCGTCGAGGGCGGCGTCGTGGGAGCGCAGCCGCTCCCAGTAGCGGAAGACCGGACGGGCCAGGCCGAAGGTGCGCACCGCCACGATCGCGGTGAGCAGGGTCAGGATGATCGGACGCTCGCTGGCCCGCACGATGAGCCAGCCCGAGGTGGCGGTGAGGGCGACCCCAGCGGAGAGGGCGGCCGCCCCGAGCAGGCCCGCGACGGCGGTACGGGCGGTGGGGCGCAGGAGGTGGGCGCGGCTCACGGCTGGGTCTCCCTGGTGCTGGGCGACGACACCGTCCGGCCGTGCTCGAGGTGCACGTGCGCGTCGGCGGCAGCCACCAGCTCGGGCCGGTGGCTCACGGCGATGACGCAGCGCAGGGAGCCCAGGGTGCGGATGGCCTCGTGCGCCACCTCGGCCGACTCCGGGTCGAGATGGGCAGTCGGCTCGTCGAGCAGCACGACCGTGGCGTCGGAGAGCGTGGCACGGGCGAGCACGAGCCGGGCCCGCTGCCCGGCGGAGAGGCCGAAGCCGTCGTCACCGATCCGGGTGTCCAGCCCGTGCGGCATCGCGGCCACGGCGCCCTCGAGCCCGAGGTCGCGCAGCGCCTGCCACAGGGCGTCCTGGCCGGCGCCGGTGCCGAGCGAGAGGTTGGCCCGCACGGTGTCGGCGGTGAGGAACGGGCGCTGGCTGACCAGGTGGGCCCGGGGCACGCTCAGGCTCCCGGCCTGCGGCGTGCGGGTGCCGGCGAGCAGCTCGAGCAGCGTCGTCTTGCCGGTGCCGGAGGGCCCGGTGAGCACGGTCAGGCCCGGGCCGGCGGTGAGCGAGACGTCCTCGAGCACCGCGGTGCTCGTGCCGGGGTAGGTGTACGAGAGACCGGACGCGACCACGGTCGCGGACCGCGCCGGACCGTCGGCCCCGCTCGACGGGGCGGCGCCGTGACCGCCGGAGCTGGGTGCCAGGTGCCCCTGGATGTCGGCCAGCGCCTCGGCGCCGTCGGCGGCGGCGTGGAACTCGGCGCCGACCCGGCGGATCGGCCAGTACGCCTCCGGAGCCAGCAGGATCGCGACCAGGCCGGTGCCCAGCGCGACCGAGCCGTGCGAGAGGCGGATGCCGACGGTGACCGCCACCATCGCGACCGAGATGGTCGCCAGCAGCTCGAGGGCGGCCGAGCTGAGGAACGCCAGCCGCAGCGTCTCCATGGTGGTGCGGCGGTGCCGCTGGCTCACCGACGAGATGGTCTCGACCTGGCGTCCCGCCCTGCCGTAGCTGACCAGGGTCGGCAGGCCGCGCATGACGTCGAGGAAGTGGCCCGAGAGGGCCGACAGGGCGCGCCACCGGCGCTGCGTCGCGTCGCGGGTGCTGGCGCCGATGAGCGCCGCGAAGACCGGCAGCAGCGGCACGGTCAGCGCCACGATGAGGGCGCTGGGCCAGTCGACGACCGCCAGCGTGGCGATCGCCAGGGGCGGCACCACGGCGGCGGTGACGAGGGCCGGCAGGTAGCGGGCGACGTAGGGCTCGACGCTCCCGGCACCCTGGGCGGCGAGCGACACCGCGTGCGCCGGGTCGGGCCGTCGGTCGGCGTCGGCCCGCACCCACGCGCCGAGCAGCTGCTCCCGCAGGGCGGCACTCACCCGGGCTCCCGCCCAGGCGGACACCCGCTCGGAGGTCCACGACAGGCCGGCCCGCACCACGAAGAGACCCGCCAGCCACGCACCCGGGCGAGCGACCGGCATCCCCTCCACCACCGCGACGACGACGGCGGTGAGCGCGAAGGCCGTCGCGATCGTGGCCACGCCCTGCAGCACCCCGACCACGGCCAGGGCGACCACGGGCCTGCGCGCGGCCGGGGCCGCGCGCAGGAGCTGGGGGTCGAAGGGCCGCATCAGTGGGACAGCGCGACCGGCTCGGAGGCGGCCGGGATGTGCTGGGTGCCGATGCGCTTGCGGAAGACCCAGTAGGTCCACGACTGGTAGAGCAGCACGATCGGCGTGAACACCAGCGCCACCACGGTCATGATCTTCAGGGTGTAGTCGGTGCTGGAGGCGTTGTCGACCGTGAGCGACCAGGCCTCGTTGAGCGTGCTCGGCATGACGTTGGGGAAGAGCAGCAGGAAGTAGGTCGCCACCGCCATCGCGATCGTGACGAACGTGCCGATGAAGGCCCAGCCCTCACGCCCGCGCAGGTTGGCCGCCAGCGCCGCCAGCAGCGACCCGGCCGCGACCACGGTCGTCAGCCACGACCAGGCACCGCCGTGCTGCACGCCCAGCACGAGCAGCAGGGTCACGGCGAGCAGTGCGGTCACCACGCCGACCTTGGTCGCCACGTCACGGGCGTCCTCACGGATCTGGCCTGTGGTCTTCAGGGCGGTGAAGATCGCGCCGTGGGTGAGGAACAGGCCGAGCGTGACGAGGCCGCCCAGCAGCGAGACCGGGTTGAGCAGCGTGAACAGGTTGCCGGTGAACTCCTTGTCGGCGTCGATCGGCAGGCCGTTCACGAGGTTGGTCAGCGCCACGCCCCAGAGCAGGGCGGGCACGAATGAGCCGACGATGATCGCCTTGTCCCAGTTGGCCCGCCACCGGTCGTCGTCGCGCTTGCCGCGGTAGTCGAAGCCGAGGTTGCGCACGATCAGCGCCACGAGGATGAGCAGTAGCGGCAGGTAGAAAGCGCTGAACATCGTGGCGTACCAGTGGGGGAAGGCCGCGAAGGTGGCGCCACCGGCGGTCAGCACCCACACCTCGTTGCCGTCCCAGACCGGGCCGATGGTGTTGATGAGCACCCGGCGCCGCTTCTCGGTGTCGGCGGCGTCGGTGCCGCGGCCGAGCACCGGCAGCAGCATGCCGACGCCGAAGTCGAAGCCCTCGAGGACGAAGTAGCCCGTCCAGAGCACGCCGATGATGATGAACCAGATCGTGGGGAAGTCCATTGACTTTCAGTCCTTTTCGGTATGCCGCGTGGTCGCGTCGTGCTCGTCGGCTCAGTACGCGAACGCCAGCTCGGCGTCCTCGTCCTTCTCGCTGGGGGTCGTCGGCTCCTCGTACGGCGGGGCGCCGGCGCGCATGTAGTGGAGGAAGAGCTTGACCTCGACCACGGCGAGCACTCCGTAGAGCAGGGTGTAGACGACCATCGAGGTGACGACCTCCCAGGCCGACACCGACGGGGAGACGCCGGTGTGGGTGGCCATGAGGCCGAAGACGATCCACGGCTGGCGGCCGACCTCGGTGAAGATCCAGCCGAAGCTGTTGCCGAAGACGGGGAGCAGCGGGGTGGCGACGATGAGCCAGGTCCACCAGCGCGCGGTGGGCACGTGGTCGCGACGGGTGGCCCACAGCACGGCAGCGGCGGCCGCCATGGCGACGAAGCCGACACCCATCATGAGGCGGAACGACCAGTAGGACAGGGGGATGTTGGGCACGTACGTCGTGCTCTGGGTGAGGGGGTTGTCGGCGTACTTCTCGGCGTACTCGGCCTTGAGGTCGTTGATGCCCTGCACCTGCCCGTCGAAGCTGCCGGTGGCGAGGAAGGACAGCAGGCCGGGCACGGTGACCGAGAACTTCTCCTCGGAACCGTCGAGCGAGCCCACGGTGAAGATCGAGAAGGGGGCGTTGCTGTCGGATGACTCGTAGAGCGCCTCGGCCGCGGCCATCTTCATGGGCTGGACCTCGGTCATGATCTTGCCCTGCACGTCACCGGTGACGGCCACGGCCAGGCCGGCCACCAGCGTGACCACGGCGCCGAGGCGGGTCGCCTTGCGCCACATGCCGACCTCGGTGCGCACCGTCTGGTCGGCCGCGGCGTTGACCCTCCGCATGTGCCACAGGCCGACGCCCATGACCATGGCGCCGCCGACCATGTAGGCGGCGAAGACGACGTGGGGGAAGGTGACGAGCTGCACCTTGTTGGTCAGCACGGCGGCGAAGTCGGTGAGCTCGGCGCGGCCGCTCTCGGGGTTGTAGCGGTAGCCGACCGGGTTCTGCATGAACGAGTTCGCGGCCAGGATGAAGTAGGCCGACAGCAGGGTGCCGATGTGCACGGCCCACATGCAGCCCGCGTGCAGCTTCTCGGGGATCCGGCCCCAGCCGAAGATCCACAGGCCGAGGAAGGTCGACTCGAGGAAGAACGCGAGCAGCGCCTCGATGGCCAGCGGGGCCCCGAAGATGTCACCCACGAACCGGCTGTAGTCCGACCAGTTCATGCCGAACTGGAACTCCTGCACGATGCCGGTCACCAGTCCGAGGGCGAAGTTGATCGTGAAGAGCTTGCCGTAGAACTTCGTCAGCCGGAGCATCTCGGGGTTGCGCTTGCGGACCCACGCGGTGTGGAAGACCGCCACCAGGGCGGAGAGCCCGATCGTGATGGGGACGAACAGGAAGTGGTAGACGGTCGTGATGGCGAACTGCCACCGCGCGAGGTCGAGCGCGTCCATGCGAAGGGGCTCCTGGGCAGGCGTGATGAACTACTACAGGTCGTAGTGGATACTACGTTATGTAGTAGTTCGTCCGCATGGGCCGTTGGTCCCGCCCGGCAGGGGCGAGGGTCACCTCATGGCGCCGCGCAGGGGCGCGGAAGGCCTCAGTCCGGGTAGCCGAGCGGGTTGTTGCGCTGCCAGTTCCACTGGTCGGCGCACATGTCGTCGATGGTCCGGGTCGCCCGCCAGCCGAGCTCCGCCTCGGCCAGGGACGGGTCGGCGTACGACGCGGCGATGTCGCCGGCCCGGCGCTCCACGACCTCGTAGGGCAGCTCGTGCCCGCAGGCCCGCTCGAACGCGTGGAGGACCTCCAGCACGCTGCTCGGCTGTCCCGTGCCGAGGTTCCAGGTCGACACCGTCCGGTCGGTGGCGGCGAGCCGGTTCAGGGCCGCCAGGTGGCCCGCGGCGAGGTCCTCCACGTGGATGTAGTCGCGCAGCGCCGTGCCGTCGGGGGTGTCGTAGTCGCCGCCGAAGACCCGCAGCCTGTCGAGCTTGCCCACGGCGACCTGGGCGATGAACGGCATGAGGTTGTTGGGGATGCCCTGCGGGTCCTCGCCGATGGTGCCCGAGGCGTGCGCACCCACGGGGTTGAAGTAGCGCAGCAGGGCGATGCGCCACTGGTCGTCGGTGCGCGCCACGTCGCGCAGCACCTGCTCGATCATCACCTTGGTCCAGCCGTAGGGGTTGGTCGCCGACGTGGGGAAGTCCTCGCGCATCGGCACCGGCGCGTTCTCGCCGTACACGGTGGCCGACGACGAGAACACGAGCTTGTGCACGCCGTGCCGCTTCATCGCCCGCACCAGCGCGAAGGTGGAGTCGAGGTTGTTCTGGTAGTACTCCAGCGGCACCTCGACGCTCTCGCCCACGGCCTTGAGGCCGGCGAAGTGGATGACGGCGTCGATCTTGCGGTCGGCGAAGAGCGCCTCGGTCTTGTCGCGGTCGGTCAGGTCGAAGGCGTGCACCTCGAGGTGCCGCCCCGTCAGCGCCTCCAGCCGGCCGACGACGGTCGGCTTGGAGTTGGCGAAGCTGTCGACGATGACGACCTCGTGGCCGGCCGCCACGAGCTGGACGACCGTGTGGGAACCGATGTAGCCGGCTCCGCCGGTGACGAGAACTCGCATGGCCCCAACCGTAGGGCCTCGGCGTGGAGCGATGCAGGTTCGGGGCGTGGGTGCGGGTCAGCCGCGGGTCATCAGGGCCTGGATGAAGACCGTCGTGATGTCCTGCGGGTCCTCGGCGACGAAGCTCGCTCCGCCCGCGGTGCGCGCGATCGACGCCAGGGTCCTGGCGTCGGTCTGGTCGCCGAGGCCCACGAGGACCACCCGCACGGGCCGCTCGGGGTCCCGCTCGCTGCGGAGCGCGTCCAGGAGCTGCTCCAGGGAGATGCCCTGCGCGTCCTCGTTGACCCCGTCGGTGAGCAGCACGACCGAGTTCACGTACCCGGGCTCGTAGCTCTTCTTCACCGACCGGTAGGCGGCCAGCAGCGAGTCGTAGAGGCCGGTGTCGCCGGCCACGGTGCGCGGCAGCTTCGCGAGCTCGCGACCCAGGGTGTCCTTGTGGGTGCCACCCGCGACCCGGTCGGTGAGGGTGCGGATCGGCACCAGCTCGCGGTGGTCGGTGCCCGGCCCTCCCCGGTCGGTGGAGAACTCCCAGAGCCCGACCTGGGAGCTCTGCGGGAAGGTGTTGAGCGCGGTGACCGCGGCGTCGCGCGCCAGCTCGATACGGCTGCGGTCGCCTGCCCTGGCCTTCATCGACCCGGACACGTCCATCACGGCGAGCATGCGCATGTCGGTGCGGACGGCGGTCCACAGCTCCAGCGCCGAGGCGCGTTCCTCGGCCGTCGCCGCCTTGACGAGCTTCACCGGTCCGCTCGGGATGCCGGCCACCCGCGGTGAGCCGGAGCCGCCTGCCGCTCGGAAGCCGGCCGCGGCCACGTCGGCCGCGCCCTTCTCGGAGCGGACCTCGGCGAGTAGCCGGTCGGTCAGTGCCCGCTTGGCCGGGGCCAGCCCGTCAGCGGTCGACCAGGGGTAGTCGAGCGTCGCGGTGCCCTCGGCGGGGATCACCGCCGCCAGCGTGGCCGCGGGGTGCTTGCGGTTGAAGTCGGCGACGGCCTGCTCGGACGCCGGGAAGGCAGGCGAGCTCTCCGGCTCCTGGGCGTAGGCGTCGAAGAGCTCGGACTCGGAGCCTGCCGCGGTGCGCGAGAGGCGGATCATGCTCGCGCCGGAGATCCTGCGGGCCGCCTCCGAGCTGCCGAGGGCGGAGCGCACGGTGAAGAGCGCGAGGCGGCCGGTGGCATCGGCCTCCGGGTCGGCCATCCGCACAGGGGTCGCGCCGGTGAGCAGGGTGCGCCACTGCGGGCGGGCCGAGCCGACCTTGGCGGCGAGGTGGGTGGGCATGGCGAGCACGATGGGGCTGCTGGCGACGGACGCGGCCACCCGCCACGGGTTCGCCGGCTCGGTGGCGGCGAGCTGCTCGACCCACAGGGAGGAGTCGGACACCCAGGCGTCGGGGCTGTCGCCGGCTGCGATGGCGGCGGCGACGGCCGCGGGGGCGGCGGCCTGCACCGAGTAGCTCGCGCAGACCCCGGCTGCGGTCGCCCGCTTGGCGGCGGCCTGCACCACGGGTGCGATCTGCTGTGCGACGGCGACGGAGACGACCGGCCGCTGCGGGCAGCCCGCCCCGCCTGCAGGGGCGGTCGCGTCCCCGCCGCGGTCGAGCCAGAGCAGGGTGGTGGGCACCGCCACGGCGGCGGTCAGGGCGGCGGCGAGCGCGGCGGAGGCGCCGGTGCCGAGACGACGTGGGGGCCGAGCGTGGCGGCGAGTCCTGGGCGCGGTGTGCCGTCCCATGGGTCTCCCTGGGGGTGGTGCGGACAACAGCAGGCCGGGGTGGTCCCCCGGCCGCCGGACAGTATGCGTGGAATGTCCGCCTCGGGAAAAGCCCCCTGTGCGTCGTCTACGCCCGCACGGCGCGCGACCGACCGCGGAACTCGGCGATCACCGCACCGTCGTCCTCCCGGGTGACGGTCACGTCGGTGATGCCGTTGCGGCCGTATGCCGTGCGCACCCGCGCCTCGGCCACGAGGACGTCGCCGCGCCTCGCCGCGGCGATGAAGGTGATGTCCGCCCCCGCAGCGACCGTGGTCTGGCCGCGGCTGTTGCACGCCAGCGCGAACGCCGAGTCGGCCAGCGTGAAGATGTAGCCGCCGTGGGCGATGTCGTGCCCGTTGACCATGGCGTCGGTGACGGTCATGCGCACCTCGGCGTGGTCGACCTCGATCACGACGGCGTCCATGCCGAGTGCCCGGGAGGCCTCGTCGTCCTGCCACATGCGTTCGACGTGCTGGAGGTCGGTCATCGGGCGCCGCCTCCCGCCAGGGCGGGGCTCGGTCGGTACCGTCCGCCCGGGAACGCGCGGTCGAGGGTCGCGAGCTGGTCCGCCACCACGGCATACCCGATCTCGCGGCCCCACTCGATGGGGCCCGTGGGGTAGTTGGTGCCGAGGGTCATGGCGGTGTCGACGTCCTCAGGGCTCGCCTCGCCGCGGTGGACGAGGTCCACCGCCTCGTTGACCAGCATCGCCAGGGTGCGCGCGACCGGGTTGGTCTCGACGGGACCGGCGAGCAGCTCGGCGACCCGGGCCTGGTCGGCGGCGGGCTCCAGGGGGCGGCCGTCACTGCCGTAGCTGTAGACACCCCGACCCGTCTTGCGGCCGAGGTGGCCGGCGGCGACGAGGTCCTGCTGCAGGGCGGTCGGGGCGTAGCGCGGGTCGCGTCCGGTCTGCTCCCAGACGCTGGTGCCGACCGCGAGGTTGACGTCCTGGCCGATCAGGTCTGTCAGCTCGAGGGGCCCCATGCGGAAGCCGGCCGAGCGCAGGGCGGCGTCGAGGGTGGCGGCGTCGGCGACGCCGTCCATGAGCATGCGCTGCGCCTCGCCGTAGAACGGCCGGGCCACCCGGTTGACGATGAAGCCCGGCGTGGAGGCGCAGACCACCGGCGTCTTGCCCCAGGCCCGCATGAGGTCGGCCGCCGTCTCGACGACCGAGGCGGCCGACTCCCGGCCGCGCACCACCTCGACG
Organism: Knoellia sp. 3-2P3; assembly: GCF_029223115.1. Lineage (NCBI taxonomy): Bacteria > Bacillati > Actinomycetota > Actinomycetes > Micrococcales > Intrasporangiaceae > Knoellia > Knoellia sp. 3-2P3. The sequence goes on along the minus strand of NZ_JARGZE010000001.1, from coordinate 471,118 downwards.
AGCCGCATCGCCGGCGGCGGGTTGAAGAAGTGCAGGCCGATCACCCGGCCGGGTTCCGGAAGGCCCTCGGCGATGGCGCCGATGTCGAGGCTGGAGGTGTTGCTGGCCAGCACGGTGTCGGGCCGCTGGCGCTCGGCGAGCTGCGCGAACAGGGCGCGCTTGGTGGCGAGGTCCTCGCGGACGGCCTCGATGACGAGGGCGCTCTGCGGCAGCTGGGACAGCGAGTCGACCGGCGTGATGCGCTCGACCGTCTCCTCGAGCTGGGCGGAGCTGATCCGGCCCTGGGCCTCCTGGCGCTGGAGGCTGGCGATGATGCCGGCCACGGCCTTCTCGACCACGCCGCTGACGGCGTCGACGAGGGTGACGGGGTGGCCTGCCGATGCGGCCACCTGCGCGATGCCCGCGCCCATGGCCCCTGCGCCGACGACCGAGACGGGTTGGTGGGCAGGGTGTGGGGGAGCTGCCTCCGACGGCGGTGTCATGGCGTCATGTTCGCACCCGTCGGTCCGCCGCGCCGCGACCCGTGGACGCCCGGCGTGTGACACCCAGCCTGCGTTCCGACGGTCCCGGCGTCACATCGCGCCGACTACAGTGGTGGTCATGACGACGGCAACGACGCCCGCCACCCACCCGCTCGTCGAGCAGCACAGCGCCGAGCTCGACGAGGCGGCAGCAGCGCTGGCCGCCCGCACCTACTTCTCGCGCTACCCGGAGTCCCCTTCGCCCCGGGTGTACGGCGAGGGGGCCGCAGAGCAGGGGAAGGCGGCCTACGAGGCCCACCTCGGCAAGCCGTTCGCGGCGCTGGCCGACCAGCCCACCGACGGCACCACCGTCGGCGACGAGGTGTCGCCCTACGGCCCGGCCCTCGGCGTCGCCTACCCGCACCTCGACCTCGACGCGGCCGTCGCCGCCGCGGAGGCCGCCCTCCCCGCCTGGCGCGACGCAGGGGCGAGGGTCCGCGCGGCCGTCTGCCTCGAGATCGTCGACGCCATCAACAAGCGGTCGTTCGAGATGGCCAACGCCGTGATGCACACGACCGGCCAGCCGTTCGTGATGGCCTTCCAGGCGGCCGGGCCGCACGCCCAGGACCGGGCGCTGGAGTCGATCGTCGCCGGGATGGTCGAGCAGGAGCGGGTGCCCGCCTCCGTCGAGTGGGTCAAGCCCGGCCGGGCCAAGGACGGCAGCGACGCCTCGATCCGGATGCGGAAGGACTACCGGGTGGTGCCACGCGGCATCGCCCTGGTGATCGGCTGCAACACGTTCCCCACCTGGAACGGCTACCCCGGCCTCTTCGCCTCGCTCGTCACGGGCAACCCGGTGATCGTCAAGCCGCACCCGCGCGCCGTGCTGCCGCTCGCGATCTCGGTCGAGGCCGCCCGCACCGTGCTGCGCGACGCCGGCTTCGACCCCGCCCTCGTCCAGCTGGCCGCCGAGGCCGACGGCGAGGGCCTGGCCAAGGTCCTGGCCGAGCGCGACGAGGTCAAGGTCATCGACTACACGGGTGGGCCCGGGTTCGGCACCTGGCTCGAGGAGAACGGCGCCGCCCGCGGCCAGCTGGTCTACACCGAGAAGGCCGGCGTCAACACGGTCGTCGTCGACTCGACCGACAACCTGCGCGGCGTGCTCGGCAACCTCGCCTTCTCGCTGACGCTCTACTCCGGTCAGATGTGCACCACCCCGCAGAACGTCTACGTGCCCCGCGACGGCATCGACACCGACGAGGGCCACCTGTCCTTCGAGGAAATCGGCCAGCGGCTCGGCGCGGCGATCAGCAGGCTCACCGGCGACGACGCCAAGGCGGTCGAGCTGCTCGGCGCCACCGTCAACGAGGGGGTGCGCGCCAACGCCGGTGGCATCGCCGACCTCGCGGAGGAGGCGGGCGGCTCGGTGGTGCTGGACTCGCGCGAGGTGAGCCACCCGGCATACCCGGACGCGGTCGTCCGCGCCCCCGGGCTCGTCGCCATCGACGCCAGCCGCGAGGACGTCTACACCCGCGAGTGCTTCGGGCCGGTCACGTTCCTCATCGGCACGGCGTCGACGGAGCAGTCACTGGCGCAGTTCCGCGACACCGTCCGCGAGCACGGCGCCATGACGGCCGCGGTGTACTCGACCTCCGAGGAGGTCCTGGAGCACGCTCGCGAGGCGGCCGCCGACGCAGGCGTGGCGCTCTCCGAGAACCTCACCGGGCAGGTGTTCGTCAACCAGACGGCCGCGTTCTCCGACTACCACGGCACCGGCGCCAACCCGGCGGCCAACGCGGCCTACGTCGACGCGGCCTTCGTGGCGAGCCGGTTCCGGGTGGTGACGGCCCGTCGCCACGTCTGACGGCTGCCGGTCTGGCACGATCACGCCATGATGTCCTTCCTCATCAAGGTCGGGATCAACGGTGTCGCCCTCTGGGTCGCTGCATGGATCGTCGACGGCGTCGGCTTCGGAGAAGGACAGTTCGGGTCCAAGTTCGCCACGGTCGTGCTCGTCGCGCTGTTGTTCGGGCTGGTCAACGCGGTGCTCAAGCCCATCGCGACGTTCTTCTCGTTCCCGCTGATCATCCTGACGCTCGGGCTGTTCACCGTGCTGGTCAACGCCTTCATGCTGCAGGTCACCGAGTGGATCGCCGACCCGCTGGGCCTGAGCTTCGTCATCGACGAGTTCTGGTGGGACGCCATCTGGGGTGCGCTCATCATCAGCGTCGTCTCGATGGTGCTCGACTGGGTGCTTCCGGATGGCGACTGAGCCGGGTTGCCGGCACCAGGACATGGCCGTCGGCTGACTGCGTCACTGACCCACTGGCTGGATCAGTGACGCACGCTCCCAGCGGCATACATCCAGCGCCGCTGGGTGCCGCGGTGTCGGCGCTGGCCGCGAGGATGGCCGCATGGGGGACGACAGGCGGGACGGGCAGGGCCTCGACACCGGCGGTCATGTGGCCAGGGTGCGGCGCATCGCAGACCTCAGCCAGCGTGAGCTCGCGGAGGAGGCAGGCGTGGGCCAGTCGACCATCGCACGCTGGGAGTCCGGTGGGCCGTCGATAACGGTGGCGATGCTGGACCGGATCCTCCGCATGGCGGGCCTGCGGCTCGAGGTGGTGGACGGGGAGGGCCGCCCAGTGCGTCCCATGGATCCGGACGGGGTTCGCGACAACGCCGGGCGGCGGTTTCCCGCCCACCTCGACGTGCTCCCGTCGGACCTGCGGCCGTCCAACCGGGGAGCGGGCCCCCGTTACGACCGGCCGGAGGCGCAGGGCTGGTATGCCCTGCGACCGACGCGGGACCGCGCGGCTGCCGCAGGAGCTGAACGCCCTGCCGAGCACCCCACCGTGCACGAGCTGGCCGAGCGCCGCAGCACCCGGCGCGCGCAGGCCAGGGCTCGGTGGCAGTCGCGGACCGGAGGCCCGTAGCCCCTTAGAGTGACGCCATGACCGAGCACAGCGACGTCCGCCTGCGCAGCGCCCTCACCCAGGTGCCTGCCTACGTCCCCGGCAAGCCGGCGGCCCCCCGCGAGGGCGTCACCGCCTACAAGGTCTCGTCCAACGAGAACCCGTACCCGCCGCTGCCGAGCGTGCTCACGGTGGTCCAGGAGGCCGCCACCCAGATCAACCGCTACCCCGACATGGCCGTCACCGAGCTGTCCAACGCGCTCGCCGACCACCTCGGTGTGCCGGTGGAGCACATCGCCACGGGCACGGGAAGTGTCGGCGTGCTCGGCCAGATCATCCAGGCGACCTGCGACCCCGGTGACGAGGTCGTCTTCGCGTGGCGCTCGTTCGAGGCCTACCCGATCGTCACCGCGCTCGCAGGAGCCTCGGCCGTCAAGGTCGGCCTCGACGAGCACTGCCGCCACCGGCTCGACGCGATGCTCGCCGCGATCACCGAGCGCACCAAGGTCGTGCTGGTCTGCACGCCCAACAACCCGACCGGGCCGATCGTCCACCACGACGAGCTCGAGCGGTTCCTCGACGCCGTGCCGTCCCGGGTGCTCGTGGTCATCGACGAGGCCTACCTCGAGTTCGTCCAGGACCCGCAGGCGCCCGATGCCCTCGCCCTCTACCGCGACCGGCCCAACGTGGTGGTGCTGCGCACCTTCTCCAAGGCCTACGGCCTGGCCGGCCTGCGGGTCGGGTATGCCGTGGCACACGAGCCCATCGCCGGTGCCCTCCGCAAGACGGCGGTGCCGTTCGGGGTCAACTCCCTGGCCCAGGCGGCAGCGGTCGCGTCGCTGGGCGCGTTCGACGAGCTCAAGGAGCGGGTCGACGCCATCGTCGCCGAGCGCACCCGGGTGGTGGAGGCGCTGCGCATGCAGGGCTGGTTCATCCCCGAGACACAGGCCAACTTCGTGTGGTTCCCCCTCGGTGAGCGCAGCACGGCCTTCACCCAGGCGGCCCAGGAGGCCGGCCTCACGCTGCGCCAGTACGGCGACGACGGGGTGCGCGCCACGATCGGCGAGCGCGAGGCCAACGACGTGCTCATCCGTGTGGCCGGCGAGTTCCTCGAGGCCGTCAGCACCTGACCTGCGCGTGGCGGGTTGACCCTGCGTCGGGTGACCTTGCCAAGAATTTACCTTTCCCTCGGCGGCAGGGTGGTTGCCGCGGGTGACACTTCCGCCTGTGTGCCCGGCAACCCCGGGCCCACGGCCGGGCGCAGGGCCCGGCATGGAGGAGAGGACACCACGTGACCGTTCGACGCACCCCGCGACGCGGCCTCACGACGGTTGCCGGGATCGCAGCGGCCGGCCTGGTCGCAGCAGCCACCGCCCAGACGGCGGCGGCTGAACCCGGAGGACAGTCAGGCATCGACAGGGCGCCCCAGGCGCAGTCGGAAAAGGGCAAGCTCAAGAAACCGCAGCCCAAGGACAAGCTGGGCCAGCACGACCGCGAGCTCCTGGCCCGCGCCATCGACGACGGGGCCAAGCGGGTCACCGTGATCCTCGCGACGGAGAAGGGCTCCACGGCCTCTGTCGTGAAGGGCATCGAGGCCGCCGGCGGATGGATCTCACTGTCCAGCGACCGGCTCGGCTACGTCAGCGCCAGTGTGCCGACCGGCAAGGTCGACAGCCTCGCCAAGTCCGCCGCCATCCTCGCCGTCGACCTCAACGAGTCGATCCCGCTGCCGAAGCCCGAGGCTGACAGCGCCGGCACCGCGTCGACCGCAGCCGTCGCCGGCCCGGGAGCGGGTACGGCCGACGACAACCCCTTCATGCCGACCCGGGACACCGGCTCGGTGGCGTTCAAGGACGCCCACAGCGCCTGGGACGGCCGCGGCGTCACCATCGGCATCATCGACTCGGGTGTCGACCTCGACCACCCGGCCCTGCAGAAGACCACCACCGGCGAGCGCAAGATCGTCGACTGGGTCACCGGCACCCACCCGCTGCTCGAGGGTGACGGCTCCTGGCGGGCGATGCTCACGTCCGTGAGTGGCCCGACGTTCACCTACGCGGGCGCGACCTGGACGGCCCCCGAGGGGTCCTACAAGGTCAACCGCGTCTCCGAGAGCATCTCGACGAACAGCGACGCCGCCGGGGACTTCAACCGCGACGGCGACAAGACCGACGTCTGGGGGGTGCTCTACGACGAGACGACCCACGACATCTGGGTCGACGCCAACCAGGACCGCACCTTCTCCGACGACGAGAAGATGGCGCCCTACAAGGAGAAGTTCGACGTCGGGCACTTCGGCACCGACAACCCGGACACCGCCATCGCGGAATCCATGCCGTTCGTCGTCGAGTACCGCGAGGACGTCGACCTCAAGCCTGCCGGCATCAACGGCACGGCCGACTTCGTCAACATCGGTCTGGTGGAGTCCGCGCACGGCACGCACGTCGCGGGAATCGCGGCCGGCCACAGCCTGTTCGGCGGCGAGATGGACGGCCAGGCGCCCGGCGCGAAGATCGTCTCCACCCGGGCCTGCTCGTGGGGCGGCGGCTGCACGGCCGTGGCCCTCACCGACGGCATGGTCGACCTCGTCGTCAACCGCGGCGTCGACGTGGTCAACATGTCGATCGGCGGCCTGCCCGCCCTGAACGACGGCAACAACGCCCGGGCCCGCCTCTACGACCGCCTCATCAACGACGAGGGCGTCCAGCTCGTCATCTCGGCGGGCAACAGCGGCCCCGGCATCAACACGATCGGCGACCCGTCGGTCGCCACCGACGTCGTGAGCGTGGCCTCCTCCATCACCAAGGAGACCTGGCTGTCGAACTACGGCTCGGAGGTCACCACGCCGCTGACGCTGCACAACTACTCCTCGCGCGGCCCGCGCGAGGACGGCGGCTTCAAGCCCAACGTGATGGCGCCCGGGTCGGCGATCTCCTCGATCCCCACCTGGCAGCCGGGTGGTCCGGTCCCCGAGGCCGGCTACTCGCTCCCGCCGGGCTACGCCATGTTCAACGGCACCTCGATGGCCTCGCCCCAGACCGCGGGCGGCGTGGCCCTCCTGCTGTCGGCGGCCAAGGCCAGCGGCCTGGACGTCACCCCCCGCCAGCTGCGCGACTCGCTGTACACCTCGGCGGACTTCGTCGACGGGGTCGAGGCGATCGGCCAGGGGGCTGGCCAGGTCGACGTCCCCGGCGCCTGGGAGCTCCTCAAGGCCTCCCCGACGTCACAGGACTACAGCGTGGCGGCCCCGGTCTGCACGGCCATCTCGGACTTCCTGGCCACTCCTGACCAGGGCACGGGTGTCTACAACCGCTGTGACGCGGCGAACGGCGGCCAGGTCGCCGGTGAGTCCAGGACCTACGTCGTGAAGGTGACCAGGACGTCGGGCGCGGGTGGCCGGGTGGCCCACAACCTGCGCCTCGTCGGCAACGACGGCACCTTCTCGCTGCCCGCCACGAGCCGGCCGATGCCGCGCGGTGGCACGGTGGACGTCCCGGTCAAGGCCCTCACCAGCACGCCGGGTGCCCACTCCGCGATCCTGGAGATCGACGACCCGGCCACGGCTGTCGTCGACCACCGGGTGCTGTTGACGGTGGTGCTGGCCAAGGACCTTCTCGCCCCGTCGTTCGCCCAGACCCAGTCGGGCACGGTCGAGCGCAACCTCACGAAGAAGATGTTCGTGTCGGTTCCCCAGGGCGCCAAGGCGCTCCAGGTGAACCTCAGCGGGGTCGGCGCGGGCAGCCAGGTCCGGTGGATCGCCTACAACCCCTACGGCGTCCCGGTGGAGTCGACCTCGTCGCTGGCCTGCTTCACCAACTTCAGCGCTCCGTCCTGCAACAGCACCTCACGCGCCTACGCCAACCCGCTGCCGGGCATCTGGGAGCTCCAGGTCGAGGCGCGCCGGACGTCGCCGCAGCTGGTCAACTCCTTCGCCCTCCAGGCAGCGGCCCAGGGCGTGACGGTGGACCCGGCGAGCCAGACGGTGGCCTCGGCGACCGCCGGCCAGCCGGCCCCCGTGTCGTGGACGGTGACCAACGACTTCGGCGCCGTGAGCGTGACGCCGAAGGGCGGCTCGCTGGGCAGCGCGGTGTCCGAGCGCAGGACGATCGCCAACCACGAGGTGCGGGACTTCACCGTCACCGTTCCCGCGGGTGCCGAGCGCCTGACGGCGACGATCGGCTCGCCCTCCGACCCGGGTGCCGACCTCGACCTGTTCGTCCTGAACGCGGCAGGCACGCGGGTCGGGCAGTCGGCCGACGGTGACTCCGAGGAGTCGGTGACCCTGGTCAACCCGGCAGCAGGCACCTACACCATCCGGGTGGACGGGTACTCCGTCCCGGCAGGCACCACGGAGTACTCCTACCTCGACGTGTTCTTCTCCTCGGCCCTCGGCTCGCTCACGGTCCCCGCGACCTCGGTCGCGCTGGCGCCGGGCGCCTCCACGCCCGTCAGTGGGGAGATCACGGCGAACACGGCTCCGGCAGCCGGGCGGCAGCTCTTCGGTGAGATGCGGGTCGTCTCGTCCGAGAACGCCGTGCTCGGCACCGGCTCGGTGGTGGTCGGCTCGGTCACCCCGTAGCAGCAACACGTACGGCAGGTCGCCGGACACGGTCCGGCCGACCGGCGAGGGACCCCGCGGGCACGACGCCCGCGGGGTCCTTCGTCCGTCAGCGCCCGAGCACCGACTCCACCCGGAAGGGAGTCCCCTGCTGGCAGGTGGTCATGACCTCCGGGGCGGGGGTGCCCCGGAGGGTGACGGTCTGGCCGGCCTCGAGCCCCGCCGTGTTGCCGACCAGGACCCAGGAGCCGTCCGTGGTGGCGCTCTCCGGGGTGAAGACCAGGCAGCCGGCCTCGACGCCCTCGGTGATGGTGCCCCGCACGTCGATGGCCTTGTCGGGACCGGGCGAGGTCGGGGTGAGGTCCTCCACGGGGGTCGAGGTCGGGCTCTCGGCGGGGGACGGGCTGCCAGGTCGGGCGGCGGGACCCTCCGCGCTGCCGCAGGCGGTGAGCCCGGTCAGCACGACCAGGACCCCGACGGCGAGCAGTCGGTGGGTGGTCACCGACCCATCCTCACCGCTCCCGCCCTCGCCCGCCAGCGCCCCCAGCCCTAGGGTGGCGACCATGGTCGACACCTGGCTCCCGGCATACCAGCCCAACCCCGACCGCTACGGCCCGATGCCCTACCGCAAGGTGGGCCAGAGCGGCCTGCGGCTCCCCGCGATCTCCCTCGGGCTGTGGCACAACTTCGGCGACGACAAGCCCTTCGACGTCCAGCGCGCCATCCTGCGCCGCGCCTTCGACATCGGCATCACCCACTTCGACCTCGCCAACAACTACGGCCCGCCCTACGGCAGCGCCGAGACCAACTTCGGCCGGCACTTCCGGGACGATTTCAGGCGCTACCGCGACGAGCTGGTCATCAGCTCCAAGGCGGGCTGGGACATGTGGCCGGGCCCCTACGGCGACGGCGGCTCCCGCAAGTACCTCATCGCCAGCCTCGACCAGACCCTGCAGCGCACCGGGCTCGACTACGTCGACATCTTCTACAGCCACCGCCCCGACCCCGACACCCCGCTCGAGGAGACGATGGGCGCGCTGGCGAGCATCGTCCACCAGGGCAAGGCGCTGTATGCCGGCATCTCCAGCTACGGCCCCGAGCTCACCGTCCGCGCGGCGGACCTGCTGGCCGACATGGGTGTGCCGCTGCTGATCCACCAGCCGAGCTACTCGATGCTGAACCGCTGGGTCGAGGGCGGCCTGCTCGACACCCTCGGCGAGCGGGGCATCGGCTGCATCGCGTTCAGCCCGCTCGCGCAGGGCATGCTGACCAACAAGTACCTCGGCGGCATCCCCGAGGGGTCGCGCGCCGCCCAGGGCAAGTCGCTCTCGCCCGACCTGCTGACCGACGAGTCGCTCACCCACGTGCGCCGCCTCAACGACATCGCCCAGGAGCGCGGCCAGTCGCTGGCGCAGATGGCGCTGGCCTGGGCCCTGCGCGACGAGCGGGTCACCTCGGTGCTCATCGGCGCCTCCAGCGTGGAGCAGCTCGAGGACAGCGCCTCGGCGGTCTCGAACCTGCGGTTCTCCGACGCCGAGCTGCAGCAGATCGACCAGCACGCCGTCGACGCCGGTATCGACCTCTGGCGCACCCAGTCCGACCTCAGCTGAGGGGCGGTCGCTGGCCCCCATCCCGGATTCTGAGATTTTCCGGGCGGCCGGTACATTCGGCGGTGCAAGGCCTTTGTGAGCGCCACCACACCTCGGTGGCCTGAACCACCCTTGCCGCAGTGACCAGCAGCGGTGACCCCGCGGGGCCGCCGCGGCCCGAGCCGAGGGGCGCCGGACACCCCGGTGACCCGAGGGAACAGGAGTGCCTGTGAGCGACAACGCCGTCGCCAGCCCGAGCGAGACCGCCGACCCGAGTGCGACCGAGCACGAGGCGCTGGCCGAGCTGACCGCGCCGGTCCCCGAGGTGGGAGACGGCGGGCCCGAGATGGTGCAGCTGCTGACCCCCGAGGGCCAGCGCGTCGAGAGCACCGAGTACGACCACGACGTCGCGGACCTGACCGACGAGGACCTGCGCGGTTTCTACCGCGACCTGGTCCTGATCCGCCGGGTCGACGCCGAGGCCACCGCGCTCCAGCGCCAGGGTGAGCTGGGCATCTGGGCCAGCCTGCTCGGCCAGGAGGCCGCCCAGGTCGGCTCCGGCCGCGCGCTGCGCCCGCAGGACTATGCCTTCCCGACCTACCGTGAGCACGGCGTCGCCTGGTGCCGCGGGGTCAACCCGCTCAACCTGCTCGGCCTCTTCCGCGGGGTCAACCACGGCGGCTGGGACCCCAACGAGAAGAACTTCCACCTCTACACGATCGTCATCGGCGCCCAGACGCTGCACGCCACCGGCTACGCGATGGGCATCCAGCGCGACGGGGACGTGGGCACGGGTGACGAGGCCCGCGACGCCGCCGTGATCGCCTACTTCGGCGACGGCGCCTCGGCCCAGGGTGACGTCAACGAGGCGTTCGTCTACGCCGCGGTCAACAACGCCCCGGTCGTGTTCTTCTGCCAGAACAACCAGTGGGCCATCTCCGAGCCCAACGAGCGCCAGACCCGCATCCCGCTCTACCAGCGCGCCCGCGGCTTCGGCTTCCCCGGCGTCCGGGTCGACGGCAACGACGTGCTCGCGGTGTATGCCGTGACCCAGCAGGCGCTCAACGCCGCCCGCAGCGGCAACGGCCCCACGTTCATCGAGGCCTACACCTACCGGATGGGCGCCCACACCACCTCGGACGACCCGACCAAGTACCGCGTCTCCGCCGAGGTCGAGGTGTGGAAGCACCGCGACCCGATCGAGCGCCTGAAGTCCTACCTCGTGCACGAGAAGAAGGCCGACCAGGACTTCTTCGACGCGATCGACCGCGAGGCCGACGAGCTGGCCGCCACGGTCCGCGAGGGCTGCCTGACCATGCCCGACCCGACCCCCGAGTCGATGTTCGAGCACGTCTACGTCGAGCCGCACCCTCTCGTGGAGCAGGAGCGCCGCGAGTTCGTCGACTACCACGCCGGCTTCGCGGCGGAGGGGGGCCACTGATGAGCACCATGACGATCGCCAAGGGCATCAACAACGGCCTGCGCGTGGCCATGGAGAAGGACTCGCGCGTCGTCCTCATGGGCGAGGACATCGGCAAGCTCGGCGGTGTCTTCCGCGTCACCGACGGCCTGCAGAAGGACTTCGGCGAGGACCGCGTCATCGACACCCCGCTCGCCGAGGCCGGCATCGTCGGCACCGCGATCGGCATGGCGCTGCGCGGCTACCGCCCCGTCGTCGAGATCCAGTTCGACGGGTTCATCTACCCGGCGTTCGACCACATCGTCAGCCAGGTCGCCAAGATGCGGGCCCGCTCGCTCGGCAAGGTCAAGCTGCCGATGGTCATCCGCATCCCCGTCGGCGGCGGCATCGGCGCGGTCGAGCACCACTCCGAGTCCAACGAGGCCTACTTCGCCCACACCGCGGGCCTGAAGGTCGTCTGCTGCTCCAACGCCGAGGACGCCTACTGGATGATCCAGCAGGCCATCGAGACCGACGACCCGGTGCTCTTCTACGAGCCCAAGCGCCGTTACTGGGACAAGGGCGAGGTCGACGAGACCGCCGCTCCCCGCGAGCTGTTCAAGGCCCAGGTGTGCCGCGAGGGCACCGACGCGACGCTGGTCGCCTACGGCCCCATGGTCAAGACCTGCCTGCAGGCCGCCGAGGCGGCCGAGGCCGAGGGCAAGAGCCTCGAGGTCATCGACCTGCGCTCGCTGAGCCCGCTCGACATGGACGTGCTCACCACGTCGGTCAAGAAGACCGGTCGCATGGTGGTCGTGCACGAGGCGTCGACGTTCCTCGGCCTCGGCGCCGAGGTCGCCGCGTCGATCACGCAGCAGTGCTTCTACCACCTCGAGGCCCCGGTGCTCCGGGTCGGCGGCTACAACCTGCCCTACCCGCCGAGCAAGCTCGAGGAGGAGTTCCTCCCCGACCTCGACCGGGTGCTCGACGCCGTCGACCGCTCGCTGGCCTACTGAGAGGGACGCGAAGACCCATGGCAGTCAAGGAGTTCAACCTCCCCGACCCGGGTGAGGGCCTGACCGAGGCCGAGATCGTCACCTGGAAGGTCAAGGCCGGCGACACCGTCAAGGTCAACGACATCGTCGTCGAGATCGAGACCGCCAAGTCCCTCGTCGAGCTGCCGGTGCCCTTCGCCGGCACCGTGACGTCGCTCCTCGTCGAGGAGGGTCAGACGGTCGAGGTCGGCACGCCGATCATCGCCGTCGACACCGCCGGCGGCGCGGGTGCGGGCGCGCCGACCACGGTGCAGGAGGCCCCGGCCGCTGGTGCGGTCGAGCCCGGCATCGAGGGCAGCCCGGCCCCGAAGATGGCTGCTGCCGCGGCTGCGGCAGAGGCCGAGGAGGAGATCGAGGAGGGCAAGATCGGCGGCACCACGTCGACCGGTCGCACCGCCGTCCTCGTCGGCTACGGCGTGAAGCAGACCGAGGCCAAGCGTCGCCCCCGCAAGCAGGGTGGCGCCCCGGCGGGTGGCGTCGCTGCCCGCTCGCAGTCGCCGTTCCCCGCCGAGCAGACGGTCGCCCCGGCCGCCCCGTCCCAGCCGGCAGCCCCGGCCGCCCGTGAGGGTGACGCCCGCGCGCTGGCCAAGCCGCCGGTCCGCAAGTACGCCAAGGACCTCGGTATCGACCTCGCCAGCGTCCGCGGCTCGGGCGAGGGCGGCATCATCACCCGCGCCGACGTCGAGGCCCACGCGGCCGGTGGTGCGGCCGGCGCCCAGGCAGTGCAGGCGCCCGCAGCGGCCGGCGCCCCGGCAGCGGCCGGTGAGGCCGCGGCATACACGGCACCGGTCTTCGCCCGCTCGGGCGAGCGTGAGCAACGCCTCCCGATCAAGGGCGTGCGCAAGATGATGGCCCAGGCCATGGTCGACTCCGCGTTCACGGCGCCGCACGTCACCGAGTGGATCACCGTCGACGCCACGGCGACGATGGAGCTCGTCGAGCGGCTGAAGAAGGACCGCGAGTTCAAGGACGTCAAGGTCACGCCGCTGCTGGTGCTGGCCAAGGCGATGTGCGTGGCGATCCGGCGCAACCCCGAGATCAACGCGACCTGGGACGAGGCCGCCGGCGAGATCGTGGTGAAGAACTACGTGAACCTCGGCATCGCCGCGGCCACCCGGCGCGGGCTGATCGTGCCCAACGTCAAGGACGCCGACCAGATGTCGATGCGCCAGCTCGCCGAGGCCATCGGTGCGCTGACCTCGACCGCGCGCGAGGGTCGCACGCAGCCGGCGGACATGTCGGGCGGGACGATCACGATCACCAACGTCGGCGTCTTCGGTGTCGACCTGGGCACGCCGATCATCAACCCGGGCGAGTCGGCGATCATGGCGTTCGGCGCCATCCGCCGCGAGCCGTGGGTGGTCACCGCAGCCGACGGCACCGAGTCGATCGAGCCCCGCTGGGTGACCCGCCTGGCGCTGAGCTTCGACCACCGGCTCATCGACGGCGAGCTCGGCAGCAAGTTCCTCGCCGACGTCGCGAAGGTCATGGAGGACCCGGCCCGCGGCCTCGTCTGGGGCTGATTTCTCGCTGGTTCGAGGTATACGCGCCGGTCATCACCGGCGCGTATACCTCGAACCGTTTCAGGGGTCGGTGTGTGAGACCGGGTTGCGGTACCTCCCGGTAGCGCAGAACGTGGGGGAATGTCTGAATCGCCCCGTTCGTCCCTCGAGTGGACCACCCACCTGGTCGGCCTGGACACCACGAGCCGCGACTCGAACCTCGGCCTCATCGAGGTGGTCGAGGCCGAGCTGAAGCGGCTCGGCATCGGCTCGACCCGCCTGCCGAACGCTGACGGCAGCAAGGCCAACCTGGTCGCCACCATCCCCGCCCGCGACGGGAGCACCTCCGGCGGCATCGTGCTGTCGGGTCACACCGACGTGGTGCCGGTCGACGGGCAGGACTGGAGCTCAAAGCCGTTCGCGCCCGAGGTGCGTGACGGCCGGCTCTACGGCCGCGGGACGGCCGACATGAAGAGCTTCATCGGCGTGGTGCTGGCGATGCTGCCGCAGCTCGCCGAGGCGGAGCTGGGCGAGCCGGTGCACCTCGCGCTCAGCTACGACGAGGAGGTCGGCTGCATCGGCGCGGTCGACATCGCCGAGCACTTCCGGGCCCGAGCCGAGACCGAGGGTGGCGCGCTGCCCCGGGCCTGCATCGTCGGTGAGCCGACCAGCATGCGGGTGATCGCGGCCCACAAGTCGATCAACCTCGTCGACCTCGTCTTCCACGGCAAGGCCGCGCACTCCTCGCTGACACCCCAGGGCGTCAACGCCGTCGAGTACGCCGCCCGCGCGATCTCCTTCATCCGGGGCATCGCCGACCAGCGCCGGGCGGAGGGCCCCTTCGACGAGGCCTTCGTCGTGCCGCACACCACCGCCAGCGTCAACGTCGTCCAGGGCGGGATCGCCGGCAACACGGTGGCCGACCGGTGCCACGTGCAGTTCGAGTTCCGCACCGTCGGCGCCGACGACCCGGCCGAGATCCTGTCCAGGATCGAGCGCCACGTCCGCGAGCTCGAGGAGGAGATGCAGGCCGAGGATCCCGCCGCCCGCGTCGACCTGACGCCGGTCGCCCTGGTGCCCGGGCTCGACACCCCCGCCGACTCACCCGCCGTCGCGCTGGCCGCCGAGCTGGGCGGCGTGCCTTCGACCGACAAGGTCACCTACGGCACCGAGGCCGGACTGTTCCACGCCGTCGGCATCCCCACCGTCGTCTGCGGCCCGGGCGACATCGCGCAGGCCCACTCGCCCGACGAGTACGTCGAGATCGCGCAGGTCGAGGCCTGCGAGCAGTTCCTGACCACCCTGCTGAAGCACCTCACCACGCAGCACCTCACCAACCAGCACCTCACCAACCAGGAGAACCGATGAGCGCCCCGGACACCACCCGCACCCAGGCGGCACCAGCCGCCACCACCGACGAGCAACGCCGGGCCGCGACGAAGGCGGTGGTGGCCGCCTCGATCGGCAACGCGCTCGAGTGGTTCGACATCATCGTCTACGCGTCCTTCGCGGTGGTCATCAGCAAGCTCTTCTTCCCCGAGACCACGGGCGTGACCGCGCTGCTCTACACCTTCGGCGCCTTCGGGGTGTCCTACCTCGTGCGGCCGCTCGGTGCGATGGTGCTCGGCTCCTACGGCGACCGGGCCGGTCGAAAGGCGGCCCTCACCATGACCATCGGCATCATGATGGTCGGCACCGCGATCATGGCCTTCGCCCCGACCGCGGCGACCATCGGCAGCGCGGCCGGTCTGCTCATCCTGCTCTCGCGGCTGCTCCAAGGGTTCTCCGCCGGCGGCGAGTTCGGCACCGCCACGGCGTTCCTCATCGAGCACGCGCCCGACCGCAAGGCGTTCTACGCCTCGTGGCAGGTCGCGACCCAGGGCGCCTCGATGTTCCTCGCGTCGCTGTTCGGCTACGGCCTCAACACCTGGCTGACCACCGAGCAGCTGGAGTCGTGGGGCTGGCGGGTGCCGTTCATCTTCGGCATGCTCATCGGCCCGGTGGGGCTCTACATCCGCTCGCGCATGAGCGAGACCCCCGAGTTCGCCGAGACCGAGACGGTGAAGTCGCCGCTGTGGTCGACCATCGGACACAACACCTCGCGGGTGCTCACCGGCGCCGCGTGTGTCGGGCTGGCGACCATCTCGGTCTACCTGATCCTCTACATGCCGACGTTCGCGGTGAAGAGCCTCGAGCTGCCGGCCTACGCGGGTTACCTCGGCGGCATCATCAGCGGCCTCGTCACCCTCTGCGGCGTCCCCTACGTGGGCGCGCTGGCCGACCGGGTCGGCCCCGTCGTCATCATGCGGGCGGCCAGCATCGCGGCCGTCGTGCTGGCCTGGCCGATGTTCGCCCTTCTCGTCGCCAACCCGACCGTCTGGGGCCTGACGGTGGTCGAGGTCGTCCTCGGCGTCATCATGGCGCTCTACTTCGGCCCGCTGCCTGCGCTGCTGTCGGAGCTGTTCCCGACCGCCATCCGCACCACCGGCCTGTCGGTCTCCTACAACCTCGGCGTCACCCTGTTCGGCGGCTTCGCCCCGCTCGTGCTGACGTGGCTCATCGACAAGACCGGGTCGCTCCTGTCGCCGAGCGTGTACTACATCGCGATCGCGTTGCTGTCGCTGGGCGGCCTGTTCGTGGCCCGTTCGCGCTTCGTCACGCGCTGACGGCTCACCGGTTCGACGGCGACACGCCGGGATTCCCCGGCGCGTTTACCTCGAACCGGGAGACACAGGAGGGGTATGCCGCGTGGTGACCACGCGGCATACCCCTCGTCCGTGTGCGGGTCGGGTCAGTGGCCGACCGCCGGTGGGGCTGCAGCGGCCGCCTCCGCGTCGGTCCTGCCGCGCTCGGAGTAGGCCGAGCCCGACCGCAGCTCGACGTGCGGCAGCAGGAGCAGCACGAGGAACCCGAACACCATGACCCCCGACCCGACGAGGAAGACGAGGTCCATGGAGTCGGAGAAGCCCTCGAGGAAGGGCTGGGCCAGCCGCTCGTCGAGGTCGTTGAGGAACGAGCTGTCCTTGAGCACCCCGCTGGCCGAGGCGGCCTCGCCGCTCTGCTGGGCCTGGGCGAACTGCTGGGCGAACTCGCCGTTGGCCGGGTCGCGCAGCGCCGCCTGGAACTGCGGCGTGGGCGCGGCCTCCTCGAGGGCGGTGCTGATGTTGCCCGGCACGGTGGAGAAGAGGATCGACAGGAAGACGGCCGTGCCGATGGTGCCGCCGATCTGGCGGGTGAAGGTGGCCGTCGACGTGGCCACGCCGATCTGCTGGGGCTTGACGGCGTTCTGCACGGCGAGGGTCAGCGGCTGGAAGTTGAAGCCGAGGCCGATGCCGAAGAAGACCATCACGATCATCGTCTGCCACAGCGGGGTGTCGGCCCCGACGTAGTGGAAGACGAACAGTGCCACCGTGAGCAGCGCGGCACCGGTCACCGGGAAGTGGCGGTAGTGGCCGGTCCTGGAGATGGCCACACCGGAGCCGATCGAGCCCGCCATGATGCCGAGCGTCATCGGCAGCAGGAGCAGGCCCGCCTCGGTGGGACTCGCGCCCTTGACGATCTGCAGGTAGAGCGGCAGCGACGCGAGGCCGCCGAACATCGCGACGCCGATCAGCACCGAGGCCACCGACGAGACGCCCACGGTCCTGTTGCGGAAGAGGGCCAGCGGGAGGATGGCCTCCTCACCCATCGCCCGCTCGATGACGAAGAACGCGACGGCAGCCGCGAAGCCGATGCCGAAGCAGGTCAGCGAGGCCGGCGAGGTCCACCCCCACTCGCGGCCCTGCTCGAGCACGAGCAGCAGCGGCACGAGCGCGGCCGACAGCGTGGCGGCCCCCCACCAGTCGATGCGGTGGTCCAGCCGGGTGTGGCGCAGGTGCAGGGTCTTGGTGACCACCAGCAGCGCGACGAGGCCGATCGGCACGTTGACGAGGAAGACCCAGCGCCAGCCGTCGATGCCCATGATGGTCTCGGTGCCGGCGAAGAAGCCGCCGATGACCGGGCCGAGCACGCTGGAGGTGCCGAAGACGGCCAGGAAGTAGCCCTGGTACTTCGCCCGCTCCCGCGGCGGCACGATGTCGCCGATGATCGCCAGCGCCAGCGAGAACAGGCCGCCGGCGCCGAGGCCCTGCACCGCGCGGTAGGCCGCGAGCTGGGCCATGGAGTCGGCGAGGGTGCACAGCACCGACCCGATGACGAAGATCGTGATGGCGGTGATGAAGAACGGCTTGCGGCCGTAGATGTCGGAGAGCTTGCCGTAGAGCGGGGTGACGATGGTCGAGGTGATCAGGTAGGCGGTGGTCGCCCACGCCTGCTCGTCGAGGCCCTTGAGGTCGTCGGCGATGGTGCGGATCGCCGTGGCGACGATGGTCTGGTCGAGGGCGGCGAGGAACATCCCCGTCATCAGCCCGATGAGGATGGTCACGATCTGCTTGTGGGTGAGCGGCTCAACGGGCCGGTCGACGGCGGCAGCCATCAGCTCTCCTGGGAGGGGTCGGTGGTGGGGGCGGTGCCCTGGGCACGGGCGGACGCCCGGGTGCGGGAGGCCTCGAGGGCGTCACCGAAGCGGTCGAGGTATGCCGTGAACTCGGCGACCTCCTCGGAGGTCCAGTCCGCGAGGAGGGACTGGAACCAGCGGGAGCGCTCGGCCTTGATGGTCTCGAGGAGCGACTCGCCCTCGGGGGTGATCGTGATGACCTGCGCGCGGCCGTCGTCGGGGTCGGTCACCTTCCTGGCCACGCCGAGGCCGACGAGGCTGCTGGCCTGCCGGCTGACCGTGGAGACGTCGGAGTGCACGCAGTCGGCGAGCTCCGAGACCCGGCGCGGGCCGGAGGCGATGGTGAAGAGCAGCGGGTAGGCGCTCGCGTCCAGGCCCGGGTGGTGGCTGGGGGCGTTGTGGCGCATGGACTTGATGAGCTTGATGACCCGCACCATGGTCACGCTGAACGTGGAGGCGGCATCGATGGTGATCGCCACGGGGTCCTCCGTCGAGGGAAACGATTGCTTGCGGCATACAAGTATCACGCGATCCTTGCGCCGCGCAAACAGTGTTCCGGAAGGGGCGGGGCCGATGCCCCCGGCTCAGTGGGTGATGGCCAGGGCCTGGAGCACCCGCCGCGCGACGTCCTCGTCGCCCTGCACCGTGTAGTGGATGTCGGCGAGGGAGCCGCGACCCGCGGCCCGGCGGGTGATCGCGTCGGTCGAGAGCGTGATGCTGGTGACCTGCATGTCCTCGGGGTGCTCGTGCACGGTGCCGGTGAACAGGGCCGTCCCGAGCGGGGCGCCGTCGTCTGCGACCTCGACGCGCACGCCCGAGCGCCCCACCACCGGGCCGGTGACGTCGAAGATCACGACGTTGCCGGGCTCGATGCCGGCGTCCCGGGCCACCAGGCGCGGCAGCTCCTCGCACAGGGTGTCCATGAACACGGCCGCACCGGGGGCGTCGAGGTCGCCGGGGCGGCCGAGGGCCTGGCGGATGTCCTGCTCGTGCGTCCAGATGTCGAGGATCCGCTCGCGCAGCACGTCCGTCACCGGTGCCGGGCCTGCCGTCCCCTTGGTGACGGACTCCGGGGCCAGGTCGGGGTCGGCGAGCTGGGCCATGCGCGTGGCGAGCACTCCCTCGAGCTCGTCGACGACCTTCGCGCCGATCATCCGACGCCGCAGCTCGACCATGGACTCCCTCGTGCGGTCGGTCTCGGTGCGCAGGTGACGGTAGTCGGGCACGGGCACCCGCGGCAGGGGGGAGCCGCTCAGCCACTGCTCGACCCCGACGACGTGCGAGATCTGGTCCTTGACCGTCCAGCCGTCGTAGATGGTCGGCTTGTCGAAGTCGCGGTCGGAGCAGGACCGTCCGAGGTCGATGACCGCCTGGACCGTCTGGCTGTAGGCCTGGACGAGCCCGGGGAGGTCCTGGGGTGCTGCCGGGTGCAGGGGCATGGCCCCACCCTACTTAGGCTGGTGGTCATGTCCTCCCGCAGCAGCATGCCCGCACCGTCGAGGGTCCCCGCCGCGGTGCTGGCCGGCGCCGGGCTGGCGGCCGTGCTCGTCGCCGCCGTCATCGGGGGCGCCGCCGCTGCCCCGCCCATCGGCGACCCGGGCGCGTTCGTGCGCTGGGGAACGCTGCTGGTGAGGGTCGTGCACGACCTCGCCGCGGCGAGCACCGTGGGCCTGCTGCTGCTGGCAGCGTTCCTCGCCCCTGAGACCACGCAGACCAACCGGCGGGTCACCGCCACGCGGGCGGCCGCCGTGAGCGCAGCGGTGTGGGCCCTGGCGGGGCTGGTCGGGGTGCTCCTCACCTTCGCCACGCTGGCCGGCATCCCCCTCCTCGGCCAGGGCTACGCCACGCAGCTGACGACCTTCGTGCTCGACCTGGAGGTGACCCGGGTGGCGGTCATCAGTGCCACGGTGGCCGCCGCGGTGGCAGCCGGGGCGGCGGTGGCCACCTCGCGGGCCGCCATGGCCTGGCTCTCGCTGGCGGCCGTGCTCGGGCTGCTGCCGCTGGCCCTCGCCGGACACGCGGCCGGCGCCGCCAACCACGACGTCGCGGTCAACGCGCTCGCCCTGCACCTGGTCGGCGTCGCCGTCTGGGTGGGCGGTCTGGTGGCGCTCGCGGTCATGCGTCCCCAGCTCGGCTCCGACCTCGGCGTCACGGTCCAGCGCTACTCGACGCTGGCCCTGGGGGCGTTCGTCGCCGTGGCCCTCTCGGGTGTCCAGAGCGCCTGGCTGCGGCTGGGGGGCCTCGACGGACTGGCCTCCGCCTACGGGCTGCTGGTGGCCGTCAAGGTGGCCGCCCTGGCGGCCCTCGGGTATGCCGGGTGGCGCCAGCGCCGCGCGATGGCGCGCCGCCTGCGCGCCGAGGCCACCGATGGCGCGGCCTTCCTCCGGCTGGTCTTCGGTGAGCTCGTGGTCATGGGCGTCGCCGTGGGGGTGGCCGTCGCGCTGTCCCGCACGGCCCCGCCGGTGCCGGACACCCCGGTCGTCGACCCCAGTCCCGCCGAGGTCCTGACCGGCTACCCGGCGCCCGGTCCGTTGACCGCAACGGCCTGGTTCTCCACCTGGCGGGTCGACTGGCTCTGGCTGACCCTCGCGCTGGTCATGTCCGGGCTCTACGTGGCCGGCTGGCTGAGGCTGCGCCGCCGGGGGGACTCCTGGCCGGTCCACCGGGTCGTGCTGTGGCTGCTCGGCTGGGCCTTCTTCGTCTTCGCCACCTCCGGCGGCCCGGGCGTCTACGGGCGGGTGCTGTTCTCGGCCCACATGGTCATGCACATGGTCGTCGCGATGATCGTGCCGCTGCTGCTCGTGCCGGCAGCGCCGATCACGCTCGCCCTGCGCGCCCTGCCCTCGCGGCCCGACAAGACGTGGGGCCCGCGCGAGGTCATCCTGCAGCTGGTGCACTCGCGCTACCTCGGGCTGCTGGCCAACCCGGTCGTGGCGGCGGCGCTCTTCTTCTTCAGCCTGGCGATCTTCTACTACTCGCCGCTCTTCGAGCTCGCGCTGCGCACGCACACCGGGCACGTCGCGATGATGGTGCACTTCCTGCTCTCCGGTTACCTGTTCGTCTGGGTGCTCGTGGGCATCGACCCCGGGCCCCGGCGGTGGTCACCGCTGCTCCTCATCGTCATCCTCTTCGCCACCATGGCCTTCCACGCGTTCTTCGGCGTGGTCATGACGGGCGGTACCGAGCTGCTGGCCGCCGACTTCTTCCCACGGCTCGACCTGCCGTGGGGGCCCGACCCCCTCGCCGACCAGCAGCAGGCCGGCGCCATCGCCTGGGGGGTGGGCGAGGCCCCGACGCTGGTCCTGGCGCTCATGGTGGCCGCCGCCTGGGTGCGCACCGACCGGGCCGAGGCCAGGCGCCGCGACCGGCAGGCCGACCGCGACGGTGATGCCGAGCTGGCGGCCTACAACGCACAATTGGCCCAGCTGGCCGAGCGCCACCGCCGTTCCGCGGAGGGGGCGCGCGAGAAGACGAGGGAGAAGCCATGAGGGTCGCCGTCATCCAGGTCGCCTACGGCGACACCGAGCCGGTCGCGGAGCGCGTCGAGCGGGTGGCCGCCCTCGTCCGCGAGCAGCGCGGCCACGACCTCGTCGTGCTGCCGGAGCTCTGGGCGCCGGGTGGCTTCGCCTACCGCGAGTGGGACGAGCGGGCCGAGGCCGTCGACGGGCCCACCGCCCAGGCGATGGCGGCCGCCGCCCGCGACGCCGGGGTGATGCTCCACGCGGGGTCGATCGTCGAGCGGCCGGCCACAGGCGAGAAGGGCCCCGAGGGTCGTGGGCTGTGGAACACCTCGCTGGTCTTCTCGCCACACGGTGAGCTGGTGGCGACCTACCGCAAGATCCACCGGTTCGGGTTCGGCGCCGGGGAGCCCAGGCTCATGGACGCCGGCGAGGACATCGTGCTGGTCGACCTCCCCGGCGGCCAGGGCCGGGCGGGACTGTCCACCTGCTACGACCTGCGCTTCCCCGAGCTCTACCGGCGCCAGCTCGACGCCGGCGCCACCGCGTTCGTCATCCCCGCGGCCTGGCCGATGGCGCGGGTTCGGCACTGGACCCTGCTCGCGCACGCCCGCGCCATCGAGGACCAGTGCGTCGTCATTGCGTGCAACACCGCCGGCACCCACGCGGACACCGAGATGGGCGGCCACTCGCAGGTCATCCTGCCCACGGGCGAGGCGCTGGCCATGGCCGGCTCGGACGAGCAGGTGCTCAGCGTCGACGTCGACCTGTCGGTGGTCGCGGACTACCGCGCGTCGTTCCCCGTGCTGGCCGACCGCCGCCTCTGAGTCGCGGCGCCAGTCGCCCCCGTCCTCCGACGCGCGGCGCGTGGCCGCTAGGCCCACGGCTGCGGGCGGCTGGGCAATAGCCTGTCGTCCCGTGGGTGTCGAACAGGAGCGTGCCGAGGCCGTGCAGCGGTATGCCGCGATGCAGCCGGAGCTGCGGGTGGCCGCCGACCAGTTCGTCGCCCTGCTGACGGCCCTGCTCGACGACGCCGGCATCAACTACGTCAGCGTGACCGGCCGGGCCAAGAGCGTGGCGTCCTTCGCCGGCAAGGCCGAGCGCATGGTCGACGGTGAGCCGCTCTACAGCGACCCGCTCACCCAGATCACCGACCAGATCGGGGCCCGGGTCGTCACCTACCTGCACGAGGACGTCACGGCCGTCGCCGGTCTCCTCGCCGAGCAGTTCAGCGTGCTCGACGACCGCGACATGGGCCAGGAGACCGCCGAGCAGGGGCGCTTCGGCTACGCGAGCCGCCACCTGCTCGTGGCGGTGGACCCCGTCAAGGGGGTGCCCCCGGCATACGAGACCCTGCGCGGGCGCAGCGCGTCGGTGCAGGTGCGCACGATCCTCCAGCACGCCTGGGCCGAGTTCGAGCACGACGTGCGCTACAAGGGCACCATCCCCGAGGAGCACGTGCCCGACCTCGACCGCCGTTTCACGCTCGCCGCCGGGCTCCTCGAGCTCGCCGACCGCGAGTTCTCCGCCATCCGCGACCGGCTGCAGGCGACCATGGGCCACCAGCGGCTCGTGGCCGATGCCGACGACCCCCGCATCAGCGCCTCCGACCTCGCGACGTTCCTCTCCGGCGAGTTCCAGGACGCCGGCTGGTCGCGCACCGACCACTACGCGTGGATCTCCGGGCTGCTGCTCGAGCTCGGCATCACCTCGCTCGAGGAGCTCAAGGGGCTGCTGTCCTCGATCGACACCCCCGGCATCAACGCGCGGATGGCCTACCGCTACCCGGCCGGCGCCGTCCGCCGGCTCGACGACGCGCTGCTGGCGGTCTTCGGCAGCCGGTACCTCGCCCTGCACGGCAACGCCCATCGCGAGGCCGCCCTGCGCACCCGACTCGAGAAGCTGCGCGGCACGCCGTCGGGTTGAGGCCGCCACGCGCTGGTCCCCCTGGGGAAGAGCAGCGCACCCGGCCGTGTTGGCACCCTCGTGACTGCCTCGCCCCGCTCCGTCTCCCGCCTGCGCGCCCCCGAGCTCACTGGCCGGGGCTGGCTCAACACCGGTGGCCGTGCACTCTCCCTCGAGGAGCTGCGCGGCCGCATCGTGGTGCTCGACTTCTGGACCTTCTGCTGCGTCAACTGCCTCCACGTGCTCGACGAGCTGCGGCCGCTGGAGGAGAAGTACGCCGACTCGCTCGTGCTCATCGGCGTCCACTCGCCGAAGTTCGAGCACGAGGCCGACGCCGACGCCCTGGCCGCCGCCGTGGAGCGGTATGCCGTGCACCACCCCGTGCTCGACGACCCCGAGCTCGCGACGTGGCAGGCCTACACCGCCCGGGCCTGGCCGACGCTGGTCGTCATCGACCCCGAGGGCTACATCGTCGCGTCGATGTCGGGCGAGGGCCACGCGCACGGGCTCTCGGTGCTCATCGAGGAGCTGATCGCCGAGCACACCGTGAAGGGCACACTGAGACAAGGCGACTCACCGTATGCCGCGCCGCCGCCTCCCGAGACCGCGCTCCGCTTCCCGGGCAAGGCAGCCGCCCTGTCGGACGGCTCGTTCCTCGTCTCGGACACGACCCACCACGAGGTCGTCCAGCTCGAGGCCGACCTCGTCACCGAGCGCACTCGGTACGGCGGGCCCGGGGTGCTCAACGAGCCGCAGGGAGTGCTCGTCCTCCCGGCCGAGGCCGCCGCGCGCGTCGGCTACGACGTGGTCGTCGCCGACTCGGTCAACCACCAGGTCAAGGGGCTCCGGCTCGCAGACGGATCCTTCACCGTGCTCGCCGGCACCGGCCGACAGCTGCGCGAGCGGTCGGGCAGCGGGCCGGCCCTGAAGCAGGAGCTGTCGACGCCGTGGGACGTCGCGTGGTTCATCGACCGCGTCGTCGTCGCGATGGCCGGCACCCACCAGCTGTGGGCGCTGCACCTGGCAGCCGACCCCGCCGACAACACCGTCGCCGTCCTCGGCGGCACCTCCTCGGAGGGCATCCGCGACGGAGCCGCCGACGAGGCGTGGTTCGCCCAGCCGTCCGGGCTCGCGGTCTCCGCCGACGGCCGACGCCTGTGGGTGGCCGACTCCGAGACGTCGGCCCTGCGCTCGCTCGACCTCACCGACGAGGGCTTCTTCGTGGAGACCCATGTCGGGCAGGGGCTCTTCGACTTCGGCCACCGCGACGGCGCCGCCGAGCAGGCCCTCATGCAGCACCCCCTGGGCGTGACCGTGCTGCCCGACGGCTCGGTCGCCGTGAGCGACACCTACAACGGCGCCATCCGCCGGTTCGACCCGGTCGCCCGTGAGGTCTCGACCCTGGCCACGGGCCTGCGCGAGCCGAGCGACGCCGTCGTCGAGACCGACGAGGGTGGGACCAGGCTGGTCGTCGTGGAGTCGGCTGCCCACCAGCTCGTGCGAGTTCCGTTGCCGGAGAAGGCCCAGCGCGTCGACGGCCTCGCCCGTCAGACCCAGCGCCCGCGTCAGGAGATCGCAGCCGGCTCGGTCAGCCTGCGCGTGAACTTCACGCCGCCGACCGGCCAGAAGCTCGACCACCGCTGGGGCGACCCGACCCGACTGGTGGTCTCGGCGACGCCTGCAGCGCTGCTGGCCGCGGGGGATGGCAGCGACGAGGGCCTGACCCGCGAGCTGGTGCTCGACCCGACTGTCGGCGACGGAGTGCTCCACGTGTCGGTGCAGGCAGCCGCGTGCGACGGCGACCCCGAGACCGGCGAGGTGCCCGAGCACGCCGCCTGCCACCTCTACCAGCAGGACTGGGGCATCCCCGTCGTGCTCGTCGACGGCGCACCCGCGGAGCTCAGCCTCGACCTCCGCGGACTCTGAGAAGTCGTCTGCTCCGGGAGTCCCCGTTGAGGTGACCGGACGGCATACGCTCTGGCCAGAGGCCACCGCACGGAGGCCGGGCGAGAGGGTGTGGTGATGGGGATTCTCGAGGTGATCCTGCCGATCCTGGCCGGTGTCGGGGTGGTCGTGGCGATCGCGGTCTTCGTCGACCGTCGGCGCCGGACGCCGGGCGACAGCGAGGGCTACGACCGGCTCACCGACTCCCCCCGGCCGGCCGCGTCGCACCGGCTGCCTCCTCAGAGCGACGAGTACCGCCGCTGACGTCACGATCTCGGCCGGACGTCCCGCGCTCGGGCGTCCTGCTTTCGGCATCGAGCATGGGGATGGCCCCGCCGGCGTCGGCGGGGTGTGGGGCGGGGTCACGCTGGCTCCTGCGAGGCCCGGCGGGCGAGCAGCTCGTCGTAGGAACCCGGGGTGAGGTCCCACTCGACCCGTTCCCCGTGCGCATCCTTGACGACCCGCCCGGCCAGGCGCCTGCTGTGCACGGTGTTGTGGTGCCGCCCGCAGAGCAGGGCCCCGTTCTCCAGGTTCGAGACGCCGAAGTCTGCCCAGTGGACCACATGATGTCCGTCGGTCCACTGCGGCGGCGCTGAGCAACCGGGGTAGGTGCAGCCCCCGTCGCGCAGCCACATCCGCTTGGTCTGCGCGTCCGTGAAGTACCGCTCCTCGCGGCGCTGGTCCAGCACCTCCCCGTTCGAGCCCAGCACGATCGGGATGATGGACCCGTCGCAGCACAACCGGCGCACCGTCTCCGGGGCGAGATGGGTTCCCGCATCGACACCGCCGAGCGTGGTCGCGGCGCCGAGCCGATCACGCAGGTCCTCGTAGCTCATGGTCAGCACCAGGGTCCTCTTGTTGTTCTTGCCCCGTTCCTCACCGGCCGCGACCGCACGCCGGACGATCTCGACGAAGGCGTCCCCGCGGCGCCGGTCCGAGCTGCGCAGGTCCCGCTCCCCGTCGACAGGCTGGGGCGCGGACAGCGGACCCAGCGACGCTTCCAGGATGCTCTTGCCCTCGACGTCGAGGGTGAGCCGGTACTCGAACGTGTTCGCGCCGGTGTCGGCCGGTTGGGACAGGCTGATGAAGGACTTGCCCATGGTCTGCTGGTCCTGAAGGACGCCCTCGGCGCCGTACTTGGCCACCAGCGCGTCACGCAGCATCCGGCAGCCGGACGGGCCGTGCTGCTCAGCCATGGCGACCAGCCCTTCGAGGACGTGGGGTTCGGCGCCCTCGGCGAGCAGCGGCCGCAGCCTGTCGGCCTCGGACACCACCGCGGCAGCCGATCTCACCGGTATCCGCCCGGAGGCCACCGCCTCCTTGACGGGCTGGTTGGCGACCTTCCCGAACGCGGTTGCGACCGACACGATCGCCGCGGCCCCGCCGGCCCTGGTCGACGGGGCGTGGAACCGCACCCACTGCGCGGTCGTCCTCGCCGCCGGGCCGCCGGAGGTCTCGCCCCGGTCCATCGCCTCCCGCAGCACCGCGACCCGGCCGGCCTCGCCGGCCGTGACCAGCGCGTCCACCTCGCCCATGAGCCCCGACAGGCCGTCGGAGCCGCCGCCGGAGGGTGCCTGCCACAGGACGGATCCGAGGGCAGCCAGCGACGAGCGGGCGGCCGCGAGACGTTCGCGGTGCTCCGCCAGGCTCAGATCCTTCGCTGGGCTTTCCTCCATGACACAACACCAGGAGAGACCACCGACAACCGGTCTGGGTCTGTTGGTGACGAAACCCATTGGCACGCAACGAAATCCGCGACACATTCGCACCGGCAGGTCAAGCTGTCCTCCGCCGCCTGTGGACGGTGTGACGGCCTGCCGGGTGCCTGTGCACAACGGGCCACTGGGGCCGCCTCTGTCAGAAGCGGCGCGTCAGCTGCTGGCGTGGGTCAGCCCTGGTATCCGATGAGCCACCGGACGCCGAACCGGTCCGTGACCTGCCCGTCGTGGTCGCCCCACGGCCTGCGCTGCAGGGGATCGATGTCGACGCCGCCGTCGCTCAGCCCTGCGAACCATGTCTCGAGCGTGGCCGGATCGGAAGTGCCCAGCAGGGAGAACACCACGCCTTCGAGGCGCACACTCGGCGCGCCTGCGGCAGCGTCGGAGGCGAACAGCTCCACCGGACCCTGCAGCATCCCGTGCGCGATCGCGTCGGCCGGGCCGTCCTCGCGTCCGAAGTCGCCGAGGGTGTTGAGCACGAGCTCGCCACCGAACACCTCCTGGTAGAAGGTGAGTGCCTGTCGGGCCGTGCCGGGGAACGAGAGGTAGGGCGTCAGCCGGGTCATGGGCGTCCTGTCCTGTGTGAGGTTGTCGGAGAGCGGGTTCGCTCTTCTGGAGGGTGGACCCGCAAGGGGGGCGCTTCTCATCGGTCCACCGCACCCTGTCAGAAGTCGACCACCGCGTTGCGCCACCACGCCACCACTGACAGCCACGCCGGACGACTCGCTGTCCGCGCCATTTGGGGCATCCCGCACTACCTTTGCCGAAACGGGTTCGACCGGACCCGCGAGCACAGGAGTGAGCATGTACATCGGACTTGGAATCTTCCTCATTGTCGTTGGCGCCATCCTGACCTTCGCCCTCAACGCCTCCGTCGACGCCGTCAACCTCGGCATGATCGGCTGGATCTGCATGGCGGCCGGCGCGCTGGCCATCCTGCTCTCCCTCGTCGTGACCCGCCGCG
Source organism: Knoellia sp. 3-2P3 (assembly GCF_029223115.1). NCBI lineage: Bacteria > Bacillati > Actinomycetota > Actinomycetes > Micrococcales > Intrasporangiaceae > Knoellia > Knoellia sp. 3-2P3. The sequence continues at coordinate 443,155 of NZ_JARGZE010000001.1, read as the reverse complement.
CGACGGCTGGGTACTCGGCTCGTCGCGTGAGCCACACCGACCCGGCCACGGGCACCCAGGTCGACGAGGTCGACGTCGACCCCGGTCGCTGACCACGACCCAGCAACACCGACGACGGGGCCGGGAGGAGACTCCCGGCCCCGCCGTCATGTCTGCCCAGGCTCCACGGCGGGGAGTGCTCCCCATCGACGGGCCTGCACTCCGCTCGTAGTTTTCCCTGCCAGACAGGGCCGTTCGAGAGGCGGGCGGCCGCGAACGCAGGGGAGACACGTCATGGGCCGACTCGCAGCCCTCAACACCAACCGGGTCACCCGGGCGGGCATGGCCACCGTCCTCGGTCTCGGGTCGGTCGCCGGTCTCGGCCTGGCCGCCGACGCCGCAACCGGCCGGGTGCGCACCGGCGGTGACAACCTCGTCGTCCGCTCCGGGCCGGGCACCAGCTACGCCAAGGTCGGTCGCATCTCGTCCGGCACGAGGATCGACATCATCTGCCAGACCCGGGGCACCACGGTCAAGGGCAGGTACGGCACCTCGAGCTGGTGGAACAAGATCGGCCAGAACCGCTACGTCTCCGACGCCTTCGTCTACACCGGCTCCGACGGCCGTGTCGCCCCACTGTGCACGAGCGGTTCGACGAACCCGGCACCGGCCAGCGCGGTCAAGGACGACTACCCCTACCGAGGCGCCACCTCGGGCGTCGACCGGTGGAACTTCTACAAGGGCCAGTGCACCTCGTTCGCCGCGTGGCGGGTCAACCACAACCTCGGCATCGGCTTCCACAACCACTACAGGGGAGTCCGCTGGTCGAACGCCCAGAACTGGGACAACGCCGCCCGGGCAGTCGGCATCCCCGTGCACGGCACCCCGCGGGTCGGCGACATCGCGGTGCGTGACTCCGGCACCTGGGGCCACGTCGCGTACGTCGCCAAGGTCAACACCGACGGCAGCTTCATGGTGGAGGAGTACAACTGGGCCCGCCCCGACACCTACAGCTACCGCAAGGCCACCCGGGGCGAGGGCTCCGGCCAGTTCAGCTCGTTCATCCGCTTCACGCGCTGACAGCCCTGGGATCCAGGGCCCAGACGCACGTATGCCGGGTGGGCACCTCATCGGTGCCCACCCGGCATACGTCGTGGTGAGGTCCTGTCAGAATGCGGACTCGGGCACGTCCATCAGCGCGTTGTCGGTGGCCTCGGCGATCTGCCGCTCGGCCGCGATCTTCGGGAGGACGTTGCGGGCGAAGAACTTCGCGGCGGCGACCTTGCCCTCGTAGAAGTCACGGTCCTTCTCGGAGGTGCCGGCGTCGAGCGCGGCCTGGGCGACCTCGGCCTGGCGCAGCAGGAGCCAGCCGATGACCAGGTCGCCGGCAGCCATCAGCAGGCGCGAGGTGTTCTGGCCGACCTTGTAGAGGTTGCGGACGTCGGACCCCTCCTGGCGGGGGTCGGACTTCATCAGCTCGCCGACCATGTAGCCGAGGATGCCCTGCACGTCCTCGAGGCCCTTGCCGAGCAGCTCGCGCTCGGTGTCGAGGGTGCCCCCGGTCGCCCCGAGGTTCTTGGCGAACTCCTGGATCTGCATGGCCACGTGCGAGAGGGCCTGGGCCTTGTCGCGAATGATCTTGCGGAAGAAGAAGTCCTGGCCCTGGATCGCGGTGGTGCCCTCGTAGAGCGTGTCGATCTTCGCGTCGCGGATGTACTGCTCGATCGGGTACTCCTGCAGGAAGCCGGAGCCGCCGAGCGTCTGCAGGGACTCGGTGCCCAGCAGCACCCACGCGCGCTCGGACCCGACGCCCTTGACGATCGGCAGGAGCAGGTCGTTGACCCGGTTGGCCATGTCGGCCGGGCTGTCCTTCTCGAGGGACTCGGAGCCGGTCTCGAGCTGGGCCTGGTCGACGATGTCCTGCTGCGTGGCGGTGTAGAGCACCAGGGCGCGCAGGCCCTCGGCGTAGGCCTTCTGCGTCAGGAGCGAGCGGCGCACGTCGGGGTGGTGGGTGATCGTGACACGCGGGGCGCTCTTGTCGGTCATCTGGGTCAGGTCGGCGCCCTGGACGCGCTGCTTGGCGTAGTCGAGCGCGTTGAGGTAGGCCGTCGACAGGGTCGAGATGGCCTTGGTGCCCACCAGCATCCGCGCGTGCTCGATGACCCGGAACATCTGCGCGATGCCGTCGTGGGTGTCGCCGAGCAGGGTGCCGACCGCCGGCTCCTTGTCGCCGAAGGTGACCTCGCAGGTGGTCGAGACCTTCAGGCCCATCTTGTGCTCGACGTTCGTGACGTAGGCGCCGTTGCGCTCGCCGAGCTCACCGGTCTCGAGGTCGACGTGGAACTTCGGCACGATGAAGAGCGAGAGGCCCTTGGTGCCGGGGCCGGCGCCCTCGGGGCGGGCCAGCACGAAGTGGACCACGTTGTCGGTCATGTCGGACTCGGCCGAGGTGATGAACCGCTTGACCCCGGTGATGTTCCAGGTGCCGTCGTCGTTCTGTGCGGCCTTGGTGCGACCGGCGCCGACGTCGGAGCCCGCGTCGGGCTCGGTGAGCACCATGGTGCAGTGCCAGCCCTTCTCGATGATCCAGCGGGCCATCTTCTTCTGCTCGTCGTTGCCGAGGATGTAGAGCAGCTTCCCGAAGGAGTAGCTCGCGGCGAACATCGCGATGGCCGGGTTGGCGCCGAGCACCATCTCGTTCATGGCCCACTTCAGCGACGGAGGGGCCACCGTGCCGTCGAGCTCGCCGGGGACGTCGACGCTCCAGAACCCCGAGTCGATGTAGGCCCGGTAGGACTTCGTGAACGCCTCGGGCATGGTCACCGAGGAGGTCTTCGGGTCGTAGACCGGAGGGTTGCGGTCGGCCTCGGCGAAGGACGCGGCGAGCTCGTTCTCGGAGAGGCGGGCCACCTCCTTGAGCATCTCTCGCGCGGTGTCGGCGTCGACCTCCGAGTAGGGCCCGTGGCCCAGCACGTCCTGCCGGCCGAGGACCTCGAAGAGGTTGAACTCGAGGTCGCGCAGGTTGCTCTTGTAGTGGCCCATGGCCGGATCCTCCACGTGTTCTGACAGCAGTGTCGGCCGACCGTACCGGCCGGTAACTTCCATGGTGATACCCGCGAGTAACAAAAGCAAGCCCTGGTCGCCTGCGAGGTGACGCGGTCGCGCTCCGAGCGGTCGAGACGTGCTCGGCCTAGGAGCCGGGCCGCCCAGCCGCCCCGGGGATGGCGATGCCGAGGGCCGCCAGGGTCGGTGCAGACCGGTCGTGGGCCGACATCTGCGTGACGGGCAGCGGCCAGGCGATCGCGAGGTCCGGGTCGCTGAAGAGGATGGTGACGTCCTGCGTCGGGTCGTGCTCGCGGTCGATGCGGTAGGAGGTGTCCGCCGGGTCGGTCAGGGCCTGGAAGCCGTGGGCGCAGCCGGCGGGTATGTAGACGGACCTCTGCGACTCCCCGTCGAGGTCGAAGGCCTCCCACCGGCCGAAGGACGGCGAGTCGGCCCGCAGGTCGACCACGACGTCGAAGACGGCTCCCGACGAGCAGCGCACGAGCTTGGACTCGCCCGCCCCGCCCCGGAGGTGGAGCCCGCGAAGGACCCCCTTGCGTGAACGCGAGAGGCTGTCCTGGACGAAGGCGTCGGGGTCGATGCCCGCCGAGCGGGCCACGGCTGCGTCGAAGGTGCGGCTGAAGAACCCCCGGCTGTCGACGTGCGGCGTCGGGCTGAAGACGAGGCACCCCGCGATGGACGTGCTGGCAACGTGCATACCTGACTCCCCTGGTCCTGCCCCGAGCGTAGGCGAGGGCCCGCCCGCGCGCGGGGTTCTTCTCCTGGTTGCCCACCACAGCCCGCAAATCGTCACTGCGGCAGCACAACCGCCACGAGGTGCCTACGTCCAGGCCATGTCGCGGCGCTCGGTCAAAAAGGTGAGCCCGCCTCGCCGTTGGTCGCGGGCAAAGTTCGTCCTTCTTGGGGACGTTCCGCGGCTCCGCGCGAATCAGGCTGTCTGCGAAGGCAGGAGTCCATCAGGACCTGAGCAGGTCCACGGGCCTGCATCCCAAGGGGGGAGTCATGGCGAGCTCATCAGCGCAGCACACCGTCGGCGGACCGAGCCGCCGTGAGCGGACCCATGCCGGCGCGGCTGCCGGCGGGTGCCGCTGATGCGCTGCCTGGTCACCGGCGACCGCGGCTACATCGGAGCGGTCCTCGTGCCGATGCTCCAGTCAGCCGGGCACTCCGTCGTCGGGTTGGACAGCAACTGGTACGAGGGGTGCGACTTCGGGCCACAGGTCGATGGCTACGAGCAGCGCGTGGGGGACATCCGCGACGCCGTGACGGCCGACCTGCGGGACATCGACGCGGTCATCCACCTTGCCGCGATCTCGAACGACCCTGTGGGGCACCTGAACCCCCGGGCCACCTACTCGGTGAACGCCGAGGGTGCGGTGCACATGGCCGCCGTGGCCAAGGAGGCCGGGGTGACGCGGTTCCTCTTCTCCTCGTCGTGCTCGCTCTACGGTGCGGCAGGGTCGGCGCCGGTCGACGAGAGCGCCTCCTTCAACCCGGTCACGCCCTACGGCGAGAGCAAGGTGTTGGCCGAGAAGGGCATCGGGCTCCTCGCCGACGACGACTTCACGCCCTCCTACCTGCGCAACGCCACGGCCTACGGTTCGTCGCCACGGCTGCGGGCCGACGTCGTCGTCAACAACCTGACCGGCTGTGCGTACACCAGGCGAGAGGTGCGGCTGCAGTCCGACGGCAGCCCGTGGCGGCCCCTGGTGCACGTGGAGGACATCTCCCGGGCCTTCCTGGCGGTGCTCGAGGCGCCGCGGGAGCTCGTCCACGACGAGGCGTTCAACGTCGGTTCCGACTCCGGGGTGATGCAGGTGCGGGAGATCGCCGTGCAGGTTGCCGAGCGCATGGGCGTGCCCGTGACCTTCGCCGAGGGCGCCGGACCCGACGCCCGGGACTACCGAGTGGACTTCACGAAGATCCACGAGGTGCTCCCCGCCTTCTCCACCACCTGGGACGTGCCCGCCGGGATCGAACAGCTCGCGACCGACATGGCCGCGAATGCGCTCACCGCGGAGCAGTTCGAGGGACCCCGGTTCGTGCGCCTGGCTCGGATCATGGAGCTGCTGGACGCCGGCCGGCTGGACCCCGAGCTCCGGCTGCAGGCGGACGGCGTGCCGTCATGAGCCTGCCCCTCTGCCGCCTGTGCCTGGCCCCCCTCCACGAGACCTTCGTCGACCTGGGCATGTCACCACCGTGCGAGAGCTACCTCTCGGCCGACCAGCTCGACTCCAGCGAGGTCTTCCACCCCCTGCACGTCCGCATCTGCGCCCAGTGCCTGCTGGTCCAGCTGCCGGCGTACATCCCGGCCGAGGACATCTTCACTGACTACGCCTACTTCTCCTCCTTCAGCGACTCCTGGGTGGCGCACGCCGAGCGCTTCGTCGCGCAGGCCGTCGAGAGGCTGGACCTGGGGCCGCAGTCCTTCGTCGTCGAGGTCGCCAGCAACGACGGGTACCTCCTCCAGCACACGCTCGCCCGCGGCATCCGCTCCCTCGGCATCGAGCCGGCGAGGAACATCGCCGAGGTGGCCGTCGCCAACGGCATACCGACCGAGGTCATGTTCCTCGGGGAGCGGGTGGGGGAGAAGGTGGCCGCCGAGCACGGCAGGGCCGACCTCGTCGTGGCCAACAACGTGTTCGCCCACGTGCCGGACATCGTCGACTTCGCCAAGGGGCTGCGTGCGCTCGTGGCCGATGACGGGTACGTGAGCATCGAGATCCCGCACCTCCTGCGGCTCATGGAGGGCAACCAGTACGACACGATCTACCACGAGCACTACTCGTACCTGAGCCTGTTGACGACACAGCGCGTGCTGGCGGCAGCAGGCCTGAGGGTCGTCGACGTCGAGGAGCTGTCCAGCCACGGTGGCTCCCTGCGCACCTGGTCGACACCGGCCGAGGCGGCGACCACCGAGAGCCGCGCCGTGGCCCGGGTCCTCGAGGACGAGCGGCGGGCGGGCCTGGACACCCTCGAGGGGCACCAGGGGTTCGCCACCAAGGTGGCCGCCGTGCGGAACGACCTGATGAGCTTCCTGATCGAGCGTTCTCGCGCCGGCGAGCGCGTGGTCGCCTACGGCGCGCCCGGCAAGGGCAACACCCTGCTCAACCACTGCGGCATCCGCTCCGACCTCGTGAGCTTCGCCGTGGACCGGAACCACCACAAGCACGGCCGCTACCTGCCCGGAACGCACATCCCCATCCGGCCGGTGGAGGAGCTGGAGGCGGCGCGCCCGGACTACGTGCTCGTCCTGCCGTGGAACCTGCGCCGCGAGATCGCCGGGCAGCTCGAGCACGTGCGCGACTGGGGTGGGCGGCTCGTCGTGCCCCTGCCTCGCCTGGAGGTGTTCTAGGCAGGAGCGACCGAGCGGGGGACAGGACGCCAGACAAAGGAGGTGGAGAGGATGAAGGTCGTCCTCTTCTGCGGTGGGCTCGGGATGCGAATGAGCTCGGGTCCGGACTCGTTGCCCAAGCCCATGATGCCGATCGGCAACCGGCCCGTGCTGTGGCACGTCATGCGGTACTACGCGCACTTCGGGCACACCGACTTCATCCTGTGCCTCGGCTTCGGTGCCAAGGCGGTGAAGGACTACTTCCTGAGCTACCGGGAGACCGAGTCCAACGACTTCGTGCTGACCAAGGGCGGCTCCGAGGTCGAGATGCTGGGCAGTGACATCAGTGAGTGGCGGATCTCCTTCGTGGACACCGGGATCCGCACCCCCATCGGTGAGCGGCTGCGGCGGGTGCGTCCGCTCCTCGAGGACGACGAGGTCTTCCTGGCCAACTACGGCGACGTCCTCACCGACGCCCCGATGAACTCCATCATCGACGACTTCCTCAAGACCGACGCCGTGGGCACCCTGCTCGCCGTCAAGCCCCAGGACTCCTTCCACGTGGTGCGGATCGCCGACGGCGACAAGGTGACCGCCCTCGAGCCGGTGGCGGACATGGCCATGCGCATCAACGGCGGCTACTTCGTGCTGCGGCAGGGGATCTTCGACTACCTGGACGAGGACGAGGACCTGGTCATGGACGCCTGCGTTCGGGCGGCTGCCGACCGGCGGATGCTCGCGGTCTCCTACGACGGTTTCTGGGCGCCGATGGACACGCTCAAGGAGCGGACGGTGCTGGAGAACCTCTACCACTCCGGCCGCAGTCCGTGGGCCGTCTGGCGCCCGCCCTCGGCCCCTGGCCCCCGGGTCGCGGCGCTTGAGGTGCCCGAGGTCATGCTCAGCGACACGGCACGCCGGTGACCACGGACAGTCCGCCCCGCACCATGCGCGAGTCCCTCAAGGCGGCCGAGCGTCTGGAGGAGCTCGTGCCCGGCGGCGCACACACCTATGCCAAGGGACCCGACCAGTACCCGGCCGACATGGCACCCGTGATCGACCGGGGCGAGGGGGCCCACGTCTGGGACGTCGACGGCAACGAGTACGTCGAGTACGGCTCCGGACTGCGGTCGGTCGTCCTCGGGCACGCCCATCCGGCGGTGGTGGAGGCCGTGAGCCGTCAGCTGCACCGGGGGGCGAACTTCGCCCGGCCGTCCCGGATCGAGCTCGAGGCAGCCGAGCGGTTCCTAGAGACCGTGCCCACGGGCGAGATGGTCAAGTTCGCCAAGAACGGCTCGGACGTCACGACGGCTGCGGTGCGGCTGGCCCGTGCGCACACCTCGCGGGATCTCGTGGCCGTGTGCCGGGACCACCCGTTCTTCTCCACCGACGACTGGTTCATCGGGTCGACCGCCATGAGCGCGGGCATCCCCGAGCCGGTGCGCCGGCTCACCCTGACCTTCCCGCTCGACGACCTGGAGCGCACGCGGGAGCTGTTCGAGCAGCACGAGAACCGGATCGCAGCACTGGTGCTCGAGCCCGAGGGCATGCCCGACCCACCCGCCTACCTGAGGGCCCTCATCGACCTGGCGCACTCGCACGGAACTTTGGTGGTGTTCGACGAGATGATCACCGGGTTCCGGTGGTCGAGAGGAGGAGCCCAGGGGCTCTACGGCGTGGTGCCGGACCTGTCCACCTTCGGCAAGGCGCTCGGGAACGGGTTCGCCGTGTCGGCCCTCACCGGCCGCCGGGACGTCATGTCCCGTGGCGGCCTGCAGCACCCGCACGAGCGAGTCTTCCTCCTGTCCACGACGCACGGGGCCGAGACCCACGCGCTCGCGGCCGCCATGGCGGTCATGGACGTCTACGCCCGCGAGGACGTCGTCGCCAGGCTCGAGGACAGGGGCAGGCGACTCACGGAAGGCGTCACCGCCGTCGTGCAGCAGGCGGGGCTCGGCGGCCACATCCTGCTCAGGGGCAGGGCGTCCAACCTCGTGTTCGCGACCCTGGACGAGTCGGGCGAGTCCTCCCAGGCCTACCGGACGCTGTTCATGCGGCACCTGCTGAGGGCCGGGGTGCTCGCCCCGTCGTTCGTCGTCAGCGCGGCCCTGACCGACGACGACATCGAGCGGACGGTGGCGGCGGTCGCCGAGGCTGCCGCGGTCTACGCCCAGGCTCTCGACCACGGGGATCCGGCGCCGTGGCTCGGTGGCCGGCCGGTCAAGCCGGTGTTCAGGACCTTCGCATGACGGCACCGGTCTGAGGAGGTCAGATGCTCGGCCTGTCCCTGCCCGGACGAATCCGCGTCCTCTGCCTGGGTGCCCACCCGGACGACATCGAGATCGGCTGCGGCGGAACGCTCCTGCGGCTGAAGGACAGCCACGACGTCGAGGTGACCAATGTCGTCCTGACGGGATCGTCCGACCGCGCCGAGGAGGCGGTGGAGGCTGCCAGCCTGTTCGCGCAGGCCGAGGTGGTGATGTTCGACTTCCCCGACGGCCGGCTTCCCGCCCACTGGGGCGACGTGAAGGAGGCCCTGGAGGAGGTTGCCCGCGGGCCCGTCCCCGACCTGCTCCTCGCACCGAGCCGGGACGATGCCCACCAGGACCACCGGCTGCTGGCGCAGCTCGTGACCACGGTGTGGCGCGACGTCCTGGTGCTCAGCTACGAGGTGCCGAAGTGGGACGGGGACTTCCTGTCGCCGACGCACTACGTGCCGCTCAGTGCGGAGGTGGCGCAGCGCAAGGTGCAGCTGCTCAACAAGGCGTACCCCTCCCAGCACGGCCGCGACTGGTGGGATGACGACCTGTTCCTCGGCGTCATGCGCCTGAGGGGCATGGAGTGCCGGGCGAGGTATGCCGAGGCCTTCACCGTGAGCAAGGCCATCCTGTCCGTGTGAGCCGGTGAGCCGGTGAGCCGGCGAGCCGGTGCGCCCGTGAGCCGGCCGTCCTTTTGCGGCGCTGCTCACCCGGTGGGGAGCGCCAGGGTCCGGGGCTCGGGCAGCGGGACGTACAGGCGCGGGGACCAGCCGCTGCCGGCGCTGCTCCGCCCGAGATGGCCGGCCACCTCCTCGGCGATGTCCCAGGTCAGGACGACGACGTCGTCGGGCCGCTCGGTGAGCAGCCGCTCCACGGGGTGGATGGGGATGCCGGTGCCCGGGACCCTGAGCCCGTGCTTCTGCGGTGCCAGGTCGACCGTGAAGGGCAGCAGGTCGACGTCCACCTCGGCGAGGGCGAGGAGGACGGGCGCCTTCGACGGCGCCCCGTAGCCCGCCACCGTCCGGCCCGCCGCGGCAAGTCCCTCCAGGTGTCGCCGGAGTGCCGTCGTGACCTCGCGTCCGCGTGACCCCAGCTCGAGGAGGGCGTCCAGGCCGTCGACGCCGAGCGAGGACTCGGCCCGCTTGATCTCGGCCACGCGCGGGTGGGCCTGCTGTGCGCTGGCCGCGTGCCGGATGGTCGCACGGACGCTCCCGCCGTAGACGTCGACCGGCACGGCGTCCACCAGCGCCAGCGAGTGGCGGGCGAGCAGCCGTTCCAACGCGATGACCGAGAGGTAGGCGAAGTGGCCGTGGCGGATCGTGTCGATCAGGCAGTGCTCCACCAGCGGTCGGACGTGGAAGAACTCGCAGACCAGGTGGCCGGAGGGGCTCATCCGCCGGGCGTGGGCGGCCATGACCTCGTTGAGGTCCTCCGCGTGCATCAGGTGGTGCACGTCGACGACGAGGTCGGCGACGGCATCCTCGGCGAGGGGGACCAGTCCCGCCTCGACGAACGACGGCAGCCACGAGGCGCCGTGCGCGCTGTCGAGCTCGATGACCGTCTGTCCGGGGGAGAGGCCGAGCTGTTCGACGACGGTCGCGACGGACGCCCGGGCATGCCGTCTGGCCGTCTGCGAGTCCACCGCGCGGGACTCCTCCGGTCCCGGTGGGTCCTCGAGGGGACCGAGCTGCACGAGCGAACAGTCCCCACACGCATACAGGGTCAGCGGGAAGCGGCGGTCCTCCCGCGGGTCACCCGCCTCGGCGAACGTGTCCGCAGCCGGCACCATCCCGAGGTCGAGGACCAGTGTGGTGTTGGCGGATGTGCATGCCCGGCAGTCGAACTCAGCCATGTCGCCACCGCTCCCCGCAACCCGTGTGCTCACCCCCGCACCATGGCCAGCCTAGGGGGTGCTGGTTGCCCTGTCCGGTGATCCGCCGGGTCGGCGCTGCTCAGCCGGAGGCCTTCTCGGCAGCCTTCATCTCTGCTGCGAGCTCGTCCGCCGCCATGTCCGTGGCCTTGGAGATGAGCCGGTTCGCCGCCTTGATGTTGGCGGCGACCTGGTCGGCCAGGTTCGTCTCGTAGACCACGATGAGGCCGGCCTCGCCCTCGTCGAGGGTCTCGCCGAGCTCCTTGAGGTCGCCGCGGGACATGCCGTCGCTCGCGTGTCCCGCCACCGCACCGATCGCGGCACCTCCCGCGCCCGCGGTGGCCAGGCCGATGCCGACCGGCGGGAACAGTGCCGCCGTCACCCCCACCGCGAGCCCCCAGCCGAGCCCGACTGCCGCGCCGTGACGGGTGGGCTGCTCGTGCTTCTTCACGATGCGGACCTTGCCGTCCTCGTCCTTGGCCACGACGGCGGCGTCGAAGTCGTGGGAGGTCTTGACCTCCCGGTAGAGCGCCTTGACCGCCTCGTAGTCGGCGACCGCGGAGTCGACGTCGTCGTAGGCCCCGGCGATCACGTAGAGGGTGTCCTTCTCCTGCTTGGCCATGCCGTGTCTCCCGTCGTCAGCCGGCCGGGGGCCATCCCGAGCCGGCGCTGAGCGGCCAGTGTCGGTCGGCGGTCTCCGGCGGGGCATCACCCGAGGGGGATGAGCGGCCGCGGTGGCGCGCACGCGGCATACTCACGGCTGTGAGCGACGACAGCCAGCAGACCCCGTCCCCGGCCGAGCGCGACACGACCAGCTCCGACCTCGAGCACCACAGTGGCGCGGTCGAGCGCGCCCGGGCGGACCTTGCCGCCGGGCGTGCCTGGAAGGCGCGTGACCGCCTTGCCGGGCACCTCGCCGACAACCTCGACCCCGAGGCCCTCGAGCTGCTCGGTGAGGTGCACTACGCGATGGGTGACATGCCTGCCGCCGGCGCCGCGTGGTTCGGCACCGGCCGGCGCGGCAAGGATGTCGACGAGGCCGTCGAGGCGTGGCGGGAACGGCACGCCGACCACTTCGACCAGATGTGGCGCAGCCTGCCGCGCACCGTCCGCGACAACCCCGGCAACCCGCGCGTCGAGGCCCTGCGCCGCCGCGCGGGCGCCGACCGCGCGGCAGCAGGCACCGTGTCGAGCGCGCCCGTGCAGACCGGGGGCGGTGTCGACGCCGCCGTCGTCATCACGGTCGTGCTCGCCATCCTCTTCGTGGTCTGTGCCGTCGTGGGAGCTGTGACGCTGCTGCGCTGGATCGTCCCCGGGTGAGTCCGGGCCGTCCCGGCAGCGCCCAGCGGCGCGACCTGCTCGCGCACGTGGCCGCCCAGGTGCCCGACGGGCCGGGCACGTCGTGCACCCGGGTGGGGGTGGACGGCCCCGACGGGTCGGGCAAGACCGTCTTCGCCGCCGAGCTGGCCGAGGCCCTGCGGGAAGGCGGGCGCGACGTCGTGCAGGTGTCCCTCGACGACTTCCACCACGTCCGGGAGGTGCGCTAACCCCTCGGGCGGACCTCCCCCGAGGGGTTCTGGCTGGACTCGTTCGACTACCCGCGCTTCGCGGACGAGGTGCTGCGGCCGCTGGGGCCGGGGGGCTCCGGGTGCTACCGACCCCGTGGTCACGACGTCGCCACCGACGAGGTGCTCGACGGGCCGTTGCTGCGGGCGCCCGCGGGCGCGGCGCTGGTCGTCGACGGGCTCTTCCTGCACCGCCGTGAGCTCGAGGGCCTGTGGGACTTCACCGTCTACCTCGACGTGCCCTTCGAGGTGACTGCGGCACGGATGGCCGTGCGGGACGGCAGCCACCCCGACCCGGAACACCCCTCGATGGCCCGTTACGTGCAGGCGCAGCGCCGGTACTTCGCCGAGCGGGCACCGTGGGAACGGGCCGACCTGGTGGTCGACAACAGCGACGTCGAGCGTCCCGTCGTCACCGCGCCTAGGCTCACCACATGACCGTGACGGTGACGCCTGACGGGCTGCCCGTCGAGGTGTGGCACGGCGCCGTCGCCGCCGCCCCCAGGCGTCCGATCGACGACCTGGTGCCTCCGAGCAGCACCCGCCTCGTGGTCGTCGGGGCCCACCCCGATGACGAGGCGGTCGGGGCCGGTCGCCTGGTCGCGCAGTGGGCCCGCACCCGCGGCCCGGTGCTCGCGATCACGCTCACGGCGGGGGAGGCGTGCCTCGACGACCTCGGCATCGAGGAGCCGGGGCTGGCCGACCGGAGGCTGCAGGAGTGGCACACGGCCCTCGCCGACCTCGGGGCCCACGCGGGTGCGCACCGGCTCTGCCCGGACGGCGCCGTCGCCTCGCACACCGACGCCATGGCCGCCGCGATCGCCGACGAGCTGGGCCCCGGTGACGTCGTGCTCGCGCCGTGGCGCCATGACCCCCACCCCGACCACGAGGCAGCCGGCCGCGCAGCGGCCCTCGCCGCGCGCGCCCGGGGGGCGACGCTGCTCGAGTACCCCGTCTGGATGGCCTACTGGATGACGCCGGAGGCCGTGGCCGCCACCGGCCACCGTTGGTCGGTCGTGCCGACGGGCGCCGAGGCCGAGCAGGCGCGCCTGCTCGCGCTTGCGGCCTACGCCTCGCAGCGCGAGCCGCTGCAGCCGGGCCTGGGCCCGGTCGTGCCACCGCTGCTGCTCGAGCACCACCACGCCCAGCTGGTGGTCGGCTGATGGTGCGGCCGCCGGACTTCGAGGCGCTGTATGCCGCCGACCCGGACCCGTGGCACGTCCGGGACAGCTGGTACGAGCGGCGCAAGGAGGCGGTGGTGCTGGCGCTCCTGGCCCGCGAGCGGTACGACCACGCCTGGGACGCCGCCTGCGGGACCGGTGCCCTGGCGCTGGCCCTGGCGCGCCGCTGCGGGCACGTCACCGCCAGCGACGCCTCCCCCACGGCGGTGGCCCTCACGGAAGGGCTCCTGCAGGCCTGCCCAAACGCGACCTCACAGGTCAGCGCCCTTCCCGCGGTGCCCCCACTGACCACCCTCCCGGACCTCGTCGTGCTCGCCGAGGTGCTGTACTACCTCCCGGCGCAGGCCCGCTCGCAGGCGCTCGAGGGCGTGGCGGCTGCCGCCCGGGCGGAGGCGGAGGTCGGGGTGGTGCACTGGCGGCACCACCCCGACGACGCACACCTCCCGGGGGCTGACGCGACCGAGGAGGCCGACACGCTCCTGCAGCAGGCGGGGTGGCGGCGGCACAGCTGGCACGACGACCCCGACTTCGTCGCGGCGTCCTGGGTGCGGCCGTGAGCGGGCTGACCGCGCTGGTGCCGCTTCCCGAACCGCTCGAGCTGCCGCCGGGTCACGACCGCGAGGCGGACCGGCCGGAGGCGATCGCCGCGGCAGTGCGCCACCTGGCCGCCCAGCACGACTGGACCTCGCTGTCGTGGCCGGGTCTGGTGACGGCGCTCGAGGCCTTGGGGCGCACCGACATCCCGTTGTCGCGGCTCACCGAGGGACACGTCGACGCGCTGCGGGTCCACGCCGAGGCCGGCACCCGCCCGCTGGACGGTTGCCTCTACGGGGTGTGGGCCTCCCGCTCCCGCGGGACGGGGATCAGGGCCGGCCGCACCGACGAGGGCTGGCACCTCGAGGGGACCCTGCGCTTCGCCTCCGGCGCAGGGGTGCTCGACCGGGCGCTCGTGCCGGTCTGGCTCGACGACGAGACGAGTGTGCTGCTCGACGTCGCCGTGGACGCCTGGCCGGTCGACGAGACCGCCTGGCAGACCTCGGCGATGCGGTTGTCGCACTCGCACACCGTCCAGCTCGCCCACGACGTGCCCGACCGGGAGGCGCGCCAGCTCGGTGGGGCGGGGTTCTACCTCGGCCGTCCGGGGTTCTTCCCCGGCGGCGTCGGAGTCGCCGCCGTCTGGGTCGGCGGGGCGGCGCGTGTCGTCGACCTGGTGCGCCGGCACGTGGGCGCCGGCCCCGTCTCACCCGCCGTGCAGCTGCGGCTCGGGCACCTGCGCACCGAGCTCGTCACCGCTGCCAGCGCGGCCGAGGCTGCAGCGGCCCGGCTGGCGGGTGGCGAGGTGGCGTCGCCGCAGGTGCTGGCCACCGAGGCCCGGTCCGTGGTCGGGGCGGCCGTGCGACGCCTGCTCGAGCAGGCCAGGGCGGTCGCGGGCCCGGCCGGGCTGGCGTTCGACGGGCCCCTCACCCGGGCGGTCGACGACCTCGACCTCTACGTGCGCCAGCAGAGCACCGACGGCGACGCGCTGTTCCTCGGCAGCCAGCCATGACCGACGTGCTGGTGGCGATCCCCGCCCGGGACGAGGAGCACCGGGTGACCCGGTGCCTCGACAGCGTCGCCGACGCCCTGCGTCACGCCCGCCGCTCCGCAGGCGTCCAGCGGGCTGCGCTCGCCGTCGCCGTGCACCGCAGCACCGACCAGACGGCAGCCCTGGTCGATCACGCGCTCGCGGCCCTGCCCGACCTCGAGGTCTACCGGCACACCGACGCCGACTCCGGCACGGTCGGCGAGGTGCGCCGGCGGCTGGTCTCGGCAGCCGGCGCCGCCCTGGGGCTGGCGTCGTCGCCGAAGGCCTGGGTGTTCAGCACCGACGCCGACTCGGTCGTCCCGACGCACTGGGTGTCCGCCCTGCTCGCCCACGCCAGGGCAGCCGAGGCGCACTGCATCGCGGGCCTGGTCGACCTCGAGGGCTGGCGCGCGCACCCGGCCGCGGCCGCGGCATACGGGCAGATCGTCCGGGATGGGATGGCGGCGGTGGGGCACCGCCACGTCTACGGCGCCAACCTCGCGGTCCGCATGGACGCGTATGCCGCGGTCGGCGGCTTCCCGGCAGTGGCCCACGGGGAGGACCACGACCTGGTCCGGAGCCTGCGGGCCGGGGGCCACCGGGTGCTCGCCGTGCGGGAGCCTGCCGTGCTGACCTCGGGGCGCATGCCCGGCCGGGCCCGGCACGGGCTCGGTGACCTGCTGGACCGGCTGGTGTCCGACTGCTCCTGCTGCGCCGGATAGCGACGTCGTGCCGAGGTCCGGCTGCTCGTCAGGCGGGGGTCGTGCCCGTGCCGGCGTCGGTCGGCCGGCCGGTCGCGGGGTCGGCCGGAGTCGCCGGGGCGGTGTCCTCCTCGTCGGGCGTCTGCGTCGACGCGCGCCGGGTCTCGTCCGGGTGCTCGGTGCGCTCCGCCGACTCGGCGAGGATCGCCTCGGCCTGCGCCTCGGGGTCGGCGCTGCCGGCAGCCTGCTCCTCCGGCAGCAGCTCAGCCCGGTGGTCGGCCCTCGTCTCGTCCGCTGGCTCAGTCATGGCTCGACGGTACGGGACCACTGGCGATGTGGGGCTCGGAGCCCCCGGAGGTGCGGCGCTCCCGCCCGTGACCGCCGTGCCAGTCGAGCACGAGCAGGGTTGCGTCGTCGGACAGGGAGCCTCCTGCGACCGCGACCACCCTGCGGGTCAGGTGCCGGGTCACCTCGCGCGGATGCAGGTCCCTGGTGGCGAGGATCTCGTCCCGCAGGTCGAGCTCGGCGGCGTTTCGCTCGAGCATCCCGTCGGTGACCAGCAGGAGGCGATCGCCCGGCTCGAGAGCCAGGTCGGTGCTGCGGTAGACGGAGTCGGGGAACAGCCCGAACGGCAGGTCCACCGGGAGCGGAATGGTGGAGACGGCGCCGGACCGGAACAGGTAGGGGAGCACGTGCCCAGCATTGACCAGGGCCAGCCTGCCCCTCTGCAGGTCGAGTCGACCGAGCAGGCCCGTCGCGAAGCCGTCGGAGCCCGTCTCGGCAGCGTGCTCGCACATCTTGACGTTGGCCGCAGCCGCCTGCTCGAGCAGGGACGTCCCGGAGCGACGCGCGTTGCGCAGGCTGCCCACGCACAGGGTGGCGTTGAGTGCGCTGGCCACCCCGTGGCCCATGGCGTCGGTCAAGGACAGGTGGAGCACATCGCGGGCCAGGGAGTAGTCGAAGGAGTCCCCTCCGATGGAGGCGGCCGGTTCGAGCCAGGCCGAGAGGGTGAACGCCCCCGCCTCGCAGGTGAACGCGGCCGGCAGCAGCCGGCGCTGGATCTCCGCGGGGAGCGTGAAGGGAGTGGTGCGCTGTCCCCACTCGAACAGGTCGGTGTGCCGCCGGTTCGCGATGATCACGAACGAGAGCACGTGCCCGATCCGCGTGATGTCGACGAGCGTGGGTGGGTCCGGCTCGGTCGGGAGGGTCAGCTCGAGCAGCCCGAGGACCTCGCCCCGCTCGGTGACCGGCGCGAACACGGTCCACGGCCCCGTCGACGGGTCGTCGCCGGCGGGGGGCACAACCTGGACCGTCTGGGAGCGCACGGCGACCTCTGCGGGACCGCCGTCGAAAGGCAGCACCACAGCCTGTTCGGCGGCATCGAAGCGCACTGTGGCGTTCTCCTCGCCCATCCGGGCGACGAAGGCACCCTCGGCGTCGCCGCCGGGGGCGCTCGACAGTCGGATGAGCCCACGGCCGGAGAGGTCCTCGATGAGGAAGAAGGCCGCACCCGCGTCAAGCGTGGCGGCCAGGGTGCGGGTGACCGCCTCGACGGCGTCGAGGGGTGAGGCGTTCTCGGCCGCGTCCAGGACCCGGCTGAGGGCC
Organism: Knoellia sp. 3-2P3; assembly: GCF_029223115.1. Taxonomy (NCBI): domain Bacteria; kingdom Bacillati; phylum Actinomycetota; class Actinomycetes; order Micrococcales; family Intrasporangiaceae; genus Knoellia; species Knoellia sp. 3-2P3. The sequence goes on along the minus strand of NZ_JARGZE010000001.1, from coordinate 426,038 downwards.
TCTGTCCGACCGAGTTCCCCCATCTCTGGAGGATAGGCCCCGGGGGCAGGGCTGCGCCGGGTCGCGCCGGGAGGGCGTTGTGGTCACGATGAGTCTGGCGGGGGCCGGCGATCGGTCCCAACGTCAGGACCCGCTCGTCCTGTGCCCACCGACGTGAAGGAGACAGCCGTGCCCGCGCGAATCCCGATGACCGGAGCCCCCTGCTGGGTCGACCTGTTCACCTCCGACACCGCTCGCGCCGAACAGTTCTACGGCGAGCTGTTCGGCTGGACCTCCGAGCACGGCGACGAGGAGAAGTACGGCGGCTACATCATGTTCCGCAAGGACGGGAAGATGGTGGGTGGCTGCATGCGCAACGAGGGCAGCAGCGGCGCACCCGACATGTGGTCGGTCTACCTCGCCTCCGATGACGCACGTCGCACCGTCGAGCGGGCCGCCGAGCTGGGCGGCAGCGTGATCGTGCCGGCGATGGCCGTGCCCGAGCAGGGCGTGATGGCGATGGTGACCGACCCCTCCGGTGCAGCGGTCGGGGTGTGGCAGGGCTCCCAGAGCCCCGGCATCGAGGTCGTGGCCGAACCCGGGACGCCCAACTGGTTCGAGCTTCACACCCGCGACTACGACCGCACGCTGAGCTTCTACGAGGACGTCTTCGGCTGGGACACCCACGTCATGAGCGACACCGACGACTTCCGCTACACCACGCTCGGCGAGGGGGACTCCCAACAGGCCGGCGTCATGGACGCGGCGGCCATGCTGCCCGAGAACGTGCCCGGGCTGTGGGGCATCTACTGGGGCGTCAAGGACCCGGACGCCTTCGTCGAGAAGGCGCAGGCGCTCGGGGCCACGGTGCTGCACCCGGCCGAGGACACGCCATACGGCCGCATGGCGACGCTGGCCGACCCGACCGGCGCGATGTTCCGGATCATCCGCCCGCCGCAGGGCTGACCCGGCGCCACGGTGCCTCGTCGGCGGACTGCGCCAGTGATCCGGTGCGTGGATCACTGACGCAGTCCCCGCGGCCCTCTCCCGTGGGAGGCGGGCGAGGTCAGCACCCCCTGTCAGCCGAGCGGTGCGCCCTCGCAGCACGGGACGATGTGGCCACAGGAGTCGCACCGCTGGTGCGAGGTCTCCCAGCGCATCGGCGCCCCGCAGTTGTCGCAGGGGGCCAGGCCGCCGATGGTGGGCTGGCAGGCGGCCGATGTGCCGGTCTGGGTCTGGGCGTCGCTCACGGCCGTCACCGTACCCGCGAGCCGCTGGTCAGGGCTCGGATAACGATGTGAAACAACTTCACGCACAGGTACCCAACTGCGGAACAAAGTGCCATATTGGGCGGCGAAACCCCCGTGCGGTCGGCAGGGACGTGCCCGGAGCCGACGCCCAGCCCAAGGAGAGCCCCATGCAGAAGTTCCGCCCTGCCATGCCGGTGCGGCCGGTCGTCCTCGGAGCGGCCGTCGTCACCTCCCTCGCCCTGGCCGGCTGCTCGGGTGGCAGCAGCGGCGCCTCGGGCGGCAAGGCGGACGGCCCCCTGGTGTTCGGCATCAGCGCCGACCCGACCCAGACCGTCCCGTGGCTGTCGACCTCGACGCAGTCGATCCAGGTGCTCGGCCAGATCTACAGCACGCTGCTGAACACCGACGCCAACCTCCAGCCGGTGGCGGGTCTGGCCGACCTGCCGAAGATCTCCGACGACGGCCTGACCTACACCTTCACGCTGAAGAAGGACCTGAAGTTCGGCAACGGCTCCGCGCTGGACTCCGAGGACGTGAAGTACACGTTCGACACGATCATGGACCCGGCCACGAAGGCGACCTCGGCGTCCTACTTCGCCTCGGTCAAGGGCATCGAGGCCCCCGACCCGCAGACGGTGGTCGTCACCCTCAAGGCGCCCGACGCCTCATTCGTCTCGGCCCTGTCGAACGTCAACACCTCGATCGTCCCCTCCGACGTGCCGGTCGACAGCCTCACGACCAAGCCGGTCGGCTCCGGGCCCTACCTCTTCGAGAGCCGCACCCCCAACCAGTCGATCACCCTGAAGGCCAACCCGGGCTACTACCAGGGCAAGCCGGGCCTGACCGGCGTGCAGTTCCGCATCATCGCCGACGAGAAGGCGATGGTCTCGGCCCTGCGCTCGGGGGCGGTCGACATGGCTGTCTTCGACAACTCGGTCACCGCCAAGACGGCCACCGCCACCAACGTCAAGGTCTCCACCGTCGACCAGCTGAGCTACCACGTCCTCCAGCTGCGGGCCGACGCGCCGGCGCTGAAGGACGTCAACGTGCGCCTGGCCATCTCCTGCGCGATCGACCGCAAGCAGGTGCTCGACACCGCCGCCCTCGGCGCGGGGAAGGTCACCGGCCCGGTGACGTCGCCGGCATACCGCTCCGACCCCGACAGCCGGCCTTGCCCGCAGCGCGACCTGGACAAGGCCCGTGAGCACCTCGGCAAGGCAGGCAAGTCCGGCGGCCTGTCGATCAACATGATCACCTCCCAGGGCCTTTACTCCACCGCGGTCAACGAGGCGCAGAACATCCAGGCGCAGCTGAAGGAGATCGGCATCGAGGTCAAGCTCGAGACGCTCGACTCCAACGCCTACGTGCAGCGCTGGCTCGCCGGCGACTTCGACACGGCCATCGCGCTGAACGGCGGCAGCACCGACCCCAACACGATGTACGCCCGCTACTTCACCTCGACCGGCTCGTTCACCAAGGTGGCCGGCTACCGGTCGGCGACGCTCGACAAGCTCTTCGCCGAGGGCAAGGCGACGACCGACGCCAACGAGCGCAAGGCCATCTACGCCAAGGTCTCGCAGGAGCTGGAGGACAACGCCGCCTGGGTGTGGACCTACACGGGCAACCTCTACATCGCCGCCAGCACCGCGGTGAAGGGCTTCGAGCCGCGCACCAACGGCGACCTGAGCACCCTGTGGAAGGCCACGAAGTCCGCCTCGTGACGCGGACGTCCACCACTCCCATGTCTTTGCTCTCCGCCCTGACCCGCCATCCCGTGCTGCGGCGCGTGCTCGAGGCGCTGCTCACCCTCGTCGGTGTCTCCGTGCTGACCTTCGTGCTGCTGAGGGTGCTGCCCGGCGACCAGATCACCGCGAGCTACGGCATCGAGGCCGGCGCACTCAGCCCTGAGCAGCTGGCCGACCTGCGCGCCTACTACGGGCTCGACCAGCCGCTGGTGGGGCAGTACGCGAACTGGCTGGGCGGGGTGCTGAGCGGCAACCTCGGCGTGTCCACCACGTCGCGGCAGAGCGTGCTCGACATGACGGCCTCGGCGCTGCCGACCACCGTCGAGCTCGCCGTGCTGTCGATCGTCATCGGCCTGGCGCTCGGCGTCCCGGGCGGCCTCCTCGCGGCCAGCCGCCCGGGCGCCACCCGTGACAGCGGCACGCAGCTCGCCAGCCTCCTGGCCCTGTCGCTGCCGACCTTCCTCGTCGCCACGGTGGTCTCGACCTGGCTGGCCAACGCCTTCGGCTGGAACCCCAACGGCGAGGAGTTCGCCACCCTCGCCGAGAACCCGGCGCTCAACCTCCAGCAGATGCTGCTGCCTGCGCTCGTCCTCGGCGTGAGCATCGCCTCGCCCGTGTTCCAGACCGCCCGGGCGTCGGTGCTGGCGATCCGCGACGAGGACTACGTCCGCACCGCGCGGGCCAAGGGCGTGCCGTCCCGGCGGCTGCAGTGGCGCCACGTGCTGCGCAACGCGCTCATCCCGATCGTCACGATCGGCGGGCTGCAGTTCGGCTTCCTGCTCGGGGGCACGCTCGTGATCGAGCAGATCTTCTCCATCCCGGGCATCGGCCGGCAGGTGCTGCTCGGCCTGAACCAGAAGGAGTATGCCGTGGTGCAGAGCACCGTCCTCGTCATCGCGGTGATGTTCGTGCTGGTCAACCTGGCGACCGACCTGCTCTACCGGGTCGTCGACCCGAAGGTGCGCGCGGAGTGAGCGCCACGACGACGGTCCCGGCCCGGGTGGTCCGCACCTCCCGCCGCTCGCAGCTGCTCACCGCGATGCGCCAGCCGTCCGCCGTGGTGGGCGTCGGGCTCACCGCACTGGTGGTGCTCCTCGCGCTGGCAGGTCTGCTCGGCCTGACGCCCTACGACCCGGCGCGCCAGGACGTCACGGTGGCGCTGCAGGGCCCATCGTCCTCGCACTGGTTCGGCACCGACCAGTTCGGCCGCGACGTCTTCTCCCGCGTGGCCGCGGGGCTGGCGAACTCGCTGCGCATCGCGGTCGTCTCCGTCGGCGCCGCCGGCCTCGTCGGCGTCCTCCTCGGCGTGCTGGCCGGCTACTTCGGGGGCCTGCTCGACCGCGTCGTCGGAGTGGTCACCAACGTGCTGTTCGCGTTCCCGTCGCTGCTGCTCGCCCTGGCGCTCGCCGCGACCCTGGAGCGCAGCTGGGTGACGGTCAGCCTGGCGATCGCCACGGTCTACATGCCGATCTTCGCGCGAGTGGCCCGCGGACCGGTGCTCACCCTGCGCACGGTCGACTACGTGACGGCATCGACGGCCATCGGACGGTCGCGGATGTCGACGCTGTTCGCCCACGTGGTGCCCAACATGCGCGGCATCCTCGTCGTCCAGACCACGCTGTCGCTGTCGTGGGCCATCCTCACCGAGGCCTCGCTGAGCTTCCTCGGCTTCGGCACGCCTCCTCCGGCGGCCTCGCTCGGTGGCATGGTCTACGACGCGCAGACCCTCTCCACGGTCGCGCCGTGGATGCTCGCGTTCCCGGGCGCGGCCCTGGTCGTCTTCGTCGTCGGGCTCAACCTGCTGGGCGACAGCCTGCGGTCGGCCCTCGACCCGCGCTCGCGGGGGTCGCGCTGATGCGGGTGCTGGGGATGATCTCCGGGACGTCGCACGACGGCATCGACGTCGCCGTCTGCGACTTCTCGCGCCGCGGCGACGAGCTGGTGGGGCGGGTCGAGCTGGTCGACTCCGTGCCCTACGACGACAACCTGCGGGCCCTCCTTGTGGCAGCCCTGCCTCCGGCGGGCACGAGCCTCGCAGAGGTGACCCGGCTCGACACGCTCATCGGCAGGGCCTTCGGTGAGGCCGCGCACCAGGCGCTGGCGACCCACGCGGCTGCCGGGGGTGGCCAGGTGGACGCGGTCTGCTCGCACGGGCAGACCGTCTTCCACTGGGTCGAGGACGGCGCGGCGCTCGGGACGCTGCAGCTCGGCCAGCCGGCGTGGATCGCCGAGCGGACGCGGCTGCCCGTCGTGGGCGACGTTCGCATCGCCGACATCGTCGCCGGCGGCCAGGGCGCCCCGCTGGTGCCGCTGCTCGACACCCTCGTCCTGGAGCCGCTGCGGGCCGACGGTGTCACGGCAGCGGCGCTGAACCTGGGCGGCATCTCCAACGTCACCGTGTGCGCCCCCGGCACCGATCCGGTGGCCTGGGACATCGGCCCGGCCAACGCGCTGGTGGACGCTGTCCTGGCGGCCGACCCCTCCGCGCCGCTGGCGTTCGACCGCGACGGCGAGGTGAGCGCCGCGGGGCGGGTGCTGCCCGACCTGCTCGAGGTCCTGCTCGCCGAGCCCTACTACCGCGACCCCGCGCCCAAGAGCACCGGCAAGGAGCTGTTCCACGCGCGCTACGTCGACGACGCCCTCGCCAGCTGGGGTGGCACGGCGTCACTGCCCGACCTCGTCGCGACCCTCGTGGAGCTCACCGCCCGCACCGTCGCCGACGCGCTGGTCGCGGCGGGCGTCGACCGGGTCTTCGTCTCGGGTGGGGGAGCCCGCAACCCCACGCTGATGGGGGCGCTCGCCGCGGCCGCCCCCGAGGTGCGCTTCGCCACGACCGTGGAGCTCGGGCTCGACCCCGACGCCAAGGAGGCCATCGCCTTCGCCCTCATCGGCTGGGCCACCCTGCACGGCATACCGGGCAACGTCCCCAGTTGCACCGGGGCGCGGGAGGCGCGGGTGCTCGGCACGGTCACTCCCGGCCCCGACGGTGGCGCCCTGCCGGTGGCCGGAGGCACCGTACCCACCCGCCTCACCCTCGAGGACGGGACACCGTGACCCTCGACCTCGACCCCGTCGTCGAGGCCCTCCTTGGGCTCGGCGGCCCGGGCACGCACCCCGCGGGTGCGGTGGTGGGCGTGCTGACCGGGGCGGAGCTGTCGGTGGCGGCAGGTGGGTATGCCGTGCTGGCCGGTCCGGAGCAGCCGGCCCGCCCGATGACGGCGGACACCCGCCTCGACCTCGCCTCGGTCACCAAGGTCGCCTCGACGACGGCGCTCGCGATGCGCCTCGTCGCACACGGGACCCTCGACCTCGAGGCGCCGGTCACGGCATACCTGCCGGAGGCCGGTGGTGACCGCGCGCAGGTGCGCGTGCGGCACCTGCTCGAGCACACGTCCGGCCTGCCCGCGTGGCTGCCGCTCTACTGCGGCACCACGGTGCGCGACGAGGCGCTGGCCCGGGCGACCACCACCACGCCCCTGGTCTGCGAGCCGGGCACGCGCTGGGTCTACTCCGACCTCGGGATGATCACCCTCGGTGCGGTGCTCGAGGCCGTCACCGGACGGCGGCAGGACGAGGCGTTCGACGAGCTGGTCGCCCGGCCGCTGGGCCTGCGCCGCACCGGCTACGGGCCAATCCCGGCCGAAGAGGCCGCGGCATCCGGCGACAGCGACGTGGTCGAGCACCACATGGTCGCGCACAGCGACCCCTACCCCGTCGACGCCCGGGTCGAGGACTTCGACGGCTGGCGCACCCGGCCGCCCGTGGGGGTGGTCAACGACGGCAACGCCGCCCACGCCCTCGATGGGGTCGCCGGGCACGCGGGACTCTTCGCGACGGTGCCCGAGCTGCTCCGGCTCGGTCGGTCGCTGGTCGACGCGGCTGTGGTCCCCCCCGAGGTGGTCACCGCGTTCACCCGTCCCCTGGCCGTCGCGCCCGACCGCGCGCTGGGCGTCCGGCTGGCGACAGCGACGGTGGCGGGAGACGCCGTGCCGCTCGCCGTGCACGGCGGGTTCACGGGCACGTTCCTCGCCGTCGCGCTCGACCGCGAGCTCGTCGTGGCCGTCGCCGCCACGCGGCTGCACGGCACGACCGGCACCCCCGACCGGCCCCTCGCCCCACGGGCCTCGCTGGTCCCGACCGACGAGATCGCGGCCACGGCGCTCGCCGGCGTCGCCACCTCCCTCGAGGCTCAGGGCGCGCTGCCGCCCCGCACGTCCGACCGCCAACGGCTGGAGACAGGAGCACCATGACCACGACCACCGCGGCCACGCCGACCGAGGACCTCCGTGATGCCCCCCTGCTGGCGGTCCGCAACCTCACGGTCTCCTTCGAGACACCGCACGGCCCGGTGGCCGCGGTGCGCGACGTCAGCCTCGACATCGGGCGGGGCGAGACGGTCGCCGTCGTGGGCGAGTCGGGCTCGGGCAAGTCGACGCTGGCTGCCTCGATCAACCGGCTGCTGGCCTCGAACGGGCGGATCAGCGACGGCAGCATCCGCCTCGACGGCGCCGAGCTGACCGGGCTCGGCGAGAAGGCCATGACGGCGATCCGCGGCAACCGGATCGGCATGGTGCCGCAGGACCCGATGACCAACCTCAACCCCGTGTTGAAGGTCGGGGCCCAGATCGTCGAGGCCCTCGAGGTGCACGGCCGGGCCTCGGGGCGGGAGGCGCGCGAGCAGGCGGCGGCGCTGCTCGAGAAGGCCGGGATCACCGATGCGTCCGCGCGGTTCGACCAGTACCCGCACGAGTTCTCCGGGGGCATGCGGCAGCGGGTGCTCATCGCGATGGCGCTGGCCTGCCGGCCGGAGCTGCTCATCGCCGACGAGCCAACCTCGGCGCTCGACGTGACGGTGCAGCGCCTGGTGCTCGACCAGATGGAGGAGCTGGCCGACGAGCTCGGCGCCGCCGTCATGCTCATCACCCACGACCTCGCGCTCGCCGCCGAGCGGGCCGACCGGGTCGTCGTCATGTACGGCGGTGAGGTGGTCGAGCAGGGGCCGTCGGCCGAGGTCATCGACGCGCCGCAGCACGAGTACACCCGGCGGCTCCTCGCTGCGGCGCCGAGCATGGCCACGCCCAAGATCTCCACTGCCGCCGAGGTCCCGGCCGGCCGCGAGGTGCTGCTCTCCCTGCGCGGGGTCGAGCGGCGCTACCGCCTGCGCGGCCGCCGCGAGCCGCTCGTCGCCGTCGGCGGCCTCGACCTCGACGTCCGCAAGGGCCAGACCGTGGCGATCGTCGGCGAGTCCGGCTCGGGGAAGTCGACGACCGCCCGCCTCGCCCTCAAGCTCGAGGACTGCGACGCCGGCACCGCCACCTTCCGCGGCACCGACCTGGCGACGCTGCGGCGGTCGGCGCTCAAGGAGTTCCGGCGGAGCGTCCAGCCCGTCTTCCAGAACCCCTACGCCTCGCTCGACCCGCGCTACTCAGTGGCCGAGGTCGTCGCAGAACCGTTGCGGGTGCACCAGATCGGCGACGCGCGGTCCCGGCAGGCGACGGTGACCGAGCTCCTCGACAAGGTCGCCCTGCCAGGCGCCCTCGCCGACCGCTACCCGCACGAGCTCTCCGGCGGTCAGCGCCAGCGGGTCGCCATCGCGCGGGCCCTGGCGCTCGAGCCCGAGCTGGTCGTCATGGACGAGGCGGTCAGCGCCCTCGACGTGCTGGTCCAGGAGCAGATCCTCGACCTCATGGTGCAGCTGCAGCGCGACCTCGACCTCGCCTACCTCTTCATCAGCCACGACCTCGCCGTCGTGCGGCTGGTCGCCCACGAGGTCTACGTCATGCAGCAGGGCCGGGTCGTCGAGCACGGCGACCCCGAGGAGATCTTCGGCAACCCGAGGGAGGAGTACACCCAGCGCCTGGTCGCCGCCATCCCGGGCCGGCGCGAGGCCGTGCGGTGAGTCTTCACCCGCCGCCGGCCTCGCGTCCACCGGCCCCCCGACCGGGGACCTCGCGACCGCGGGTCGTCGCCGTCCGCAACAGCCCCGGCAGCCCCCTGAACCGGCTCGCGGACTGGTTCCACGAGGACGGTCTCGACGTCACGGACGTCGCCGGTGAGCACCTGCACGCGAACGACCTCGACGGCGCCCACGGCTTGGTGCTGCTCGGCGGGGGCTACCTGCCCGACGACGACGCCACCGCACCCTGGCTCCCTCGTGAACGCGACCTCGCGGCACGGGCCCTCGCACACGGCATACCACTGCTCGGCATCTGCCTCGGTGCGCAGCTGCTCGCCCACGTCGCCGGTGGCCGCGTGGTGCGCGACCACGGCGTGCCGGAACGCGGTTCGTGTCTCGTCGCGCTCACACCCGACGCGACCCCCGACCCGCTGTTCGGTGGCCTGCCCGTGGCGTTCCCGGCCATCCAGAACCACCGCGACCAGGTCGTCGACCTCCCGCCGAACGCCGTGCTGCTGGCGACCTCGGAGGTATGCCGCGTGCAGGCCTTCCGGGTCGGCACGGCCGCGTGGGGCGTGCAGTTCCACCCCGAGGCCGCTGCCTCGCGCCTCGAGTCCTGGGACGAGGCCGCCCTGGCGGGCGACGGTGTCGACCTGGCGGCGCTGCGGCGAGCGGCCGAGGTGGCCGAGCCCCGGTCTGTCGAGGCGGCCCGTGAGCTGGCGCGGCGCTTCGCGGCGGAGGTCATCCGCCGTCACCGGGTTCAGCCGCCGCGCGACTCCAGGTAGTGCTTGAGGTCGACCCAGTTGCGGCGCTCCCACCGGGGCCCGATTATCGCCAGCACCGGCGAGAGCACGCGCATCGGCCCGACCAGGCCCATGTCCCAGTCCCACCGCAGCCTCGTCCCTCCGTCGACCTCGTCGAACGTCAGCGTGCCGTCGACCTGCAGGTAGGAAGACTGCACGACGTTGTGGAGACGGTGCGGCCGGTCGTAGTCGAGGATCTCGAGGGTCATCTCACCCCTGCTGCCCATGCCCTTGGGTTCGGCGACGAAGCGGGCACCCCTGCCGACCGGCCCGTCGCTCACCTTCTCGGCGCGGACGATGCGGGAGTTGTACCTCGGCTCGTTGCGCTCGTCGGCGACCAGGTCGAACACCTCCTCGACCGGCGCCTCGATCGTGACCTCACCCGTGATGCGAGCCATCGCCGTCCTCCTCCCAGACCGTGCCTCCAGCTCGACCGTCACAGGCCCGAGGCGCGGGCAACAGGGCTGTTGGTCGCGCCTTCGCTCAGCCCCGGGCGATGGTGACCGACAGGTCGAGCCAGGCGGCCAGGTCCTCGACCTCCTCGCGGACCGCGGCGGTCATGGCCTTGGTGAAGCGGACGTCCTCGTGGACCGCGTTGACGACCAGCGTTCCGGCCTTGCGGTCGGCGGTCGCGTCGAGCTTGCCGACCAGCCGGTCGCCGTGCAGGACCGGCAGGGCGAAGTAGCCCCAACGACGCTTGTCCTTGGGCTTGTACATCTCGAGGAAGTACTCGAAGTCGAACAGCTGCTCGGCGCGCACCCGGTCGTGGATGAGCCGGTCGAAAGGTGAGAGGAGCGCGGTGCGCCCGCTGAACGACATACCGAGGTATGCCGCGTGGACGCGCCAGGTGCCCGGCACGCCATCGACGACGGCCTCCTCGCCGGCGTCGCCGACGTAGGGGGTCTCGCCCGGGATCTGCGGACCGGAGGAGCGGGCGATGCCGAGGGCGGCGAGCCGGCGCTCGTTGCGGTGTCGCACGGCAGCCTCGAGGTCCACCGTGGGCAGGTCGGTCGGATAGACCCGCTCGGGCAGGTCCCAGTAGCGCTGCCGCCCCTTGCGTCCGGCGATGGCGATGTGTCCGCGCAGGGCGAGCGCCTCGAGCATCCGGGTGACGTTGCGGTTGTTGGTCCACCCCGACGACGGCCAGGGCACGACGCTCGTGTCGGGGATGTCGCGGGAGAGCAGCGGGCCCTCCTTCTCCAGGAGGGCGAGGATGTCGCGGCGGAACGGCTCGTTGGCCTCGAGCCAGGCCGCCAGGGACGGCCAGGGCTCGGCGTCGCGCACCTCGGCGATGACGGCCGGGACGTCGCGCTGAGACCGGATGTAGGCGACGGTCTCGACGAGGGTGCGGTCGACCTCGACGGACCTGGTCAGGTCGGCAGGGTCGTAGGCCGAGCCGAGCCGGCTCCAGAGGACGAGGTCGGCGCTCGGCGCGATGGCCGCGGTGGGGTCGATCTGCAGCACCGTCAGGCGGTCGACGACCGCGACGAGGTCGGTGGGGCGCGGCGCGTCGAGCAGCTGCGCCTGGACCGCGATGCGGCGGGCCTCATCCTTCGTCAGGTGGTGGACGGCCATGCCTGCCGACACTAGTGGCCGCCCCCGACATCGAGTCGGAGTCAGCAGGCCGCCCGGGCTTGGGAACGGTGCGCAGGTGGAGCCGCCCGCGGCGGGGAATCATCCGTGCTGCGTGATGCCCGTCCACGTGCCGGCCTTCTACGGTCCGAGGATGTCAGCAAGAGCGCCCGGTCTCCCGCGGCGGCCGCAGCACCGCCGTCCTGGGAGGGGCGTCGTCGTCCTCGAGGGCCCGATCCGATGAGGCGGCGATGGCTGGCGGCCCTCGCCCTGCTTCTGGGAGCGGCCACGGCCGTGCTCGCCCTCGTCGTCGCCGTGATCGAGTTCCCACGCGGCCTGGTCCTGGCCCTCCTCGTGCTCCTCGCCGGAGCCTCGGCCTGGTACGGGGTGGTCCGGCGCGGTGCCGCGCGGGTGGCCGGACTGGTCGTCGCGGCTCTCGCGCTCGCGGGCGCGGTGGTGCTGGTCCTGACCCGTGGGTCGCCCTTTGTGGACCTGTTGGTCCTGGCCGGGCTCGTGGCGAGCGTCGCTGCGGCCCGTTCGGCCCTCCACGTCCACGTCGACCTGCCGAGTGCACCGCCGCCGCGTCATCCGGTGCTCTTCTTCAACCCGCGCTCTGGCGGCGGGAAGGCTGAACGCTTCGCGCTCGCCAAGGAGGCGGCGGACCGCGGGATCGAAGCCATCGAGCTGAAGAGGGGCGACGACCTCGAGACGCTGGTCCTGGAGGCGGTCGAACGCGGTGCTGACGGACTGGCGATGGCGGGCGGGGACGGCTCGCAGGCGGTCGTGGCCGCCATCGCCGCCGAGCATGGGCTGCCGTACGCGTGCGTGCCCGCCGGTACGCGCAACCATTTCGCGCTGGACCTCGGTGTCGACCGCGACGACGTCGTCGGCGCCCTCGACGCCTTCGTCGACGGCGGTGAACGACGAGTCGACCTCGCCGAGGTCAACGGGCGTGTCTTCGTCAACAACGTCTCGCTCGGCCTCTACGCCGAGGCCGTCCAGCGCACCGGCTACCGAGACGCCAAGCTCCGCACCCTGCTCGACACGGCGCCCGACGTCCTCGGCCCCGACGGTGGTGAACCGGACATGCGGTGGCGTGGCCCCGGCGGGCACGAGCACCGTGGCGGCGCCGCGGTCCTCGTCTCCAACAACCGCTACCGGCTCGGCCGCGCTGTCGGCTCGGGCACGCGGCCCCGCATCGACGACGGCCTGCTCGGGATCACCGTGGTCGCCGCACCCACCGCCGGCGGGGCGGAGGACCGCTCGTCGCAGCGGCCGTGGCGCGAGTGGTCGGCGCCGACCTTCGAGGTCGAGGCTGACAACCCCCTTCCCGCCGGCATCGACGGCGAGACGGTGGTCCTCGACGCGCCGCTGCACTTTCGCATCAGACCCGGGGTCCTGCGGGTGCGCGTCGCGCGCCAGCACCCCGGCGCATCACCGTCGGCGATGGTCCCCGAACGGATGCGCGACGGCGTGGCCGAGCTCGCGCGTATCGCCCTCGGCAGAGAGCAGACACCCGCAGGGCCAACACAAAGGAGGCAGGAATGGACCTGATCGAGATTGCCGAGAGCGAACGGCTCAGCCGGGAGGACGCCGCAGCTCGCCTGAGGGCGCTGGCCGACGCGCTCGCCAGCAACAACGAGGTCGAGTTCGAACGCGGCGGCATGCGCATCACGGTGCACGTTCCCGACGAGGTGAACCTCAAGCTCGAGATCGAGGTTGGAGACGAGGAGAGTGAACTCGAGATCGAGCTCACCTGGTGACGTCGGCGCGGGTGCCTGGTCGAGCTGGGGAGCGGTGTCGCTGCGGCGCCGCCTCGCCCGCTGCGACCGGGCCCTGTACCGGTACGTGGCGCAGCTGCAGACGCCCCTGTTCGACCAGCCGCTGAGAAGGCTGTCCGACTTCGCCGACTTCTCGAAGCCGTGGTTCCTCGTGGCCGGCACCCTCGCGCTGCGCGGCGGACCTCCCGGCCGGCGCGCCGCGCTCACTGGCCTCGCGGCGGTCGGGACGACGTCCCTGGTGGTGAACCAGCCGATGAAGATGGCCGGGGCGCGCCGTCGCCCCGACCGGGTCGGTCTGGGTGTGCCCCCGCACCGATGGGTGCGTATGCCGTCGTCGACGTCGTTCCCCTCCGGCCACTCCGCGTCTGCTGTCGCCTTCGCCGTCGCGGTCGGGGACGTCCTGCCGGCTCTGAGGTGGCCGCTGCGGGCGGCTGCGTCGGTCGTGGCCTTCTCCCGCGTGTACACCGGCGTGCACTACCCCAGTGACGTCCTGGTCGGGGTGGCGACCGGCGCCCTGCTGGGCCGGTTGGTGTCGCGGGCCGCGCGCCGCCTTCCCCTGACCCGTTGACGCAGGGGGCGGTCGGCCGCTCCGGCCCCGTTCCGGTCACGTGGCCCCGGGCCGTCTCACTCAGGCGGGACGATGCCAGCGCCGCGCAGCGGGGGTGTCATGGACGAAGGACGAGACGAGTCCCAGGTGCGGACGAAGGGCACTGCGGTGGTTGAGTCGACATCGGACATTCCCCGAACCGAGGCGGTCACGGTGCGCCAGATCAGTGACGACGCACCTCTCGTGGAACCCGACGCGCCTCCTGGCGCGCGTGACATGTCCATGCCGGCAGCGGCCAGCGGTCAGGCGAGCCCCCAAGGACCCGGAAGGCTCCGAAGGCTGCTCCACTTCACCCTGCCGGGGTGCTGGGGGGCGGTGGTCTTCGCGGCCCTGTCGTTCACCCCGTCACTGCTCCCGCGTGGCGGTCTCATCCAGGGCATCGTCTGTGGCATCAGCGCGGCCATCGGCTACGGGCTGGGAGTCCTCGCGGCCTGGATCTGGCGGGCTTACGCCGATCGGGAGGCCCGGCTCCCGAAGCGCTCGGCGTGGCGCCTCTTCCTCATCGCCGCCGCCGTCCTGTTGAGTGTGTCCTTCGGCCTGGGGCAGTACTGGCAGCACGAGATCCGCGCGCTCATGGGAGTCACGGACCACAACCTTGCCCTGGTCATCGCCTCACCCGTCATCGCGGGGGTCTTCTTCCTCCTGTTCGTGCTCGTCGGCCGGGCGATCCGGCGCCTGTACCGCTGGCTGGCCTCGTTGCTGGGTCGCTGGGTCGGAAAGCGGGCGGCGGCTGCCACCGGCTGGATCCTGGCGTTCACCACCGTGTGGCTGCTTGTCACCGGCGTCCTGCTCGACGGCCTGGTGACCGCCATGGACCAGGCCTTCTCGGTGCGCGACACCTCCACCAAGGAGAGCACGGTCACGCCCACCACTGCCCTGCGCTCGGGTGGGCCGGGATCCCTGGTGGCGTGGGACTCCCTCGGCCGCGAGGGCCGCGCCTTCACCGGCGAGGGTCCGGCCGCGCGTGACATCGAGGCCCTCGTGGACCGTCCTGCGCAAGAACCGGTCCGCGCCTATGCGGGCCTGGCGGCGGCCGATGACACCGAGTCCCGGGCCGCGTTGGCGGTCGACGACCTCGAGCGGGCCGGCGGCTTCGACCGGGCCAACCTGCTGGTGATCACGACGACGGGCAGTGGCTGGGTCGACCCGGCCCTGGTCGACAGCTTCGAGTACCTCAGCAGTGGGGACGCGGCCTCCGTGGCCATCCAGTACTCCTACCTTCCCTCCTGGCTCTCCTACCTGGTCGACCAGGAGAAGGCGCGCGAGGCGGGCCGGGCGCTCTACGACGCCGTCTACGACCGCTGGTCGAAGCTGCCCCAGGACCGGCGACCCCAGCTGTTCGTCGCCGGCGAGAGCCTGGGGTCCTTCGGTGGTGAGACGGCCTTCAGCGGGGAGTACGACCTGCGCAACCGCACGGCTGGAACCGTCTTCGCCGGTCCCCCCAACTTCAACACGCTGTTCCGTGAGTTCAGTGACAACCGCGACCCCGGCACCCCGGAGATCCAGCCGGTCTACAAGGGAGGTCGCACGGTGCGTTTCACGGCCGATGCCAGCAGCGCGATCCCGCCTGATGACCGGGGGTGGGACGGCACCCGCGTCCTGTACCTCATGCATGCGTCCGACCCGATCGTCTGGTGGAGCCCCCGTCTGCTCCTCAACGAGCCCGACTGGATCAGCGAAGCTCCCGGCAAGGACGTGCTCGAGGGCATGGTCTGGATGCCTTTCGTGACCTTCTGGCAGGTCACCGCCGACCTTCCCTTCGCCACGGAGGTCCCCGGCGGGCACGGGCACAAGTACACGACGGAGTACGTCGACGGCTGGTATGCCGCGATGCGGCCCCCAGGGCTCACTGACGAGAACCTCGAGGCGGTCAAGCAGGCGGTCGCCTCTGTGCCGTAGGCGCCGGGCGAGGGCAGCAGCCGGCCTGCTCGCTCACCTGTCGAGCAGTGTCTGTTGAAGCGTGACCCAGGCGACCACCAGGGCCAGTCCGTTGGTGGCGACATGCGCGATGAGGGGCGCCACGAGGCTGCGCGACCGCAGCCTGAGCCAGCAGAACGCAAGACCGGAGACGAAGGTCACCGCGATCGCGCCGAGCACCACCAGCACCTGCCCGCCGAGGCTCGTGGAGGCTCCCCCGACCGCAGTGTTGCCGGACATGGTCTCCAGGGTGGGCTCGATGTGCCACAGGCCGAACAGCGCCGAGCTGACGACCGTCGCACGCCTTGAGCCCCACAGACTCTGCGCCGAACCCAGCAGGACGCCGCGAAAGGCCAGCTCCTCGGGAATCGCCGTCAGCAGCACGATCGTCACACCGAGCTCGTGGGCGAGCTGCCCCCCGTCGATCTCGGCTCGTGCGTCAGAGAGGAAGGGGCGAGTCCAAGGGATCGCTGCGGCGATGACCAGCGCGACCAACACGAGCAGGAAAGCGGCGGCCCCGTACCGCAGTCCCGCACCCACGTGGTTGCGGTCCAGGCCGACGTCGTCCAGCGTGGCACCGGCCCGCCAGGCGATCAGGATCATCCCCAGCGTGAGGACGGTGGCCGACACCACCGGTGGGCCCAGCAGGCCCAGGGCCCGGGCGAGAGCGAACAGGACCAGGAAACCCACCGCCTGCGCCAGGCATCGGCGGGCGTTCCGGCTCGGCCGTCGTGGGTCAGCCAGAGCACCGGCCATGTCGGGGAGCCTACCGACCGGCGGGTGACTACCACCTTCGCGTGAGGGGCCCGTATCGGCCAGCTCTGCTAGGGCCGAGAGCCGGTCCGGCCGCGGGCGTTCCCGTCGGGTCCGGCCGGGGCCCGCGTGCACAGCGTTCGGCCGTGGGTGTCATCGAGGGGTCAGCACGCAGAACTCGTTGCCGTCGGGATCGGCCATCACCACCCGGCCGCCAGCGCCCTGATCGACGCCGATTCGCTTCGCCCCCAACGCGACGAGGCGGTCGACCTCGGCCTGCTGATCGCCGTGGGTCGGAGGAGCGAGGTCGAAGTGCAGCCGGTTCCTCCCGGTCTTCGGCGCCACCGGTGGACCGCCCCAGGCGACCTTCGTCCCGCCGCCCGGCGACTGGATCGCGGTCTCCTGGTCCTGGTCCCAGACCAACGGCCAGCCCAGCGCCGCGCTCCAGAAGTGCCCGACCTCCTGCGAACCGTCGCAGGCCAGCTCTCCGAGGAACCCGCAGCCGGCGAGGAAGGTGTTCCCCGGCTCGATCACGCAGAACTCGTTGCCCTCGGGGTCGGCGAGCACCACGTGCTCGTCCTCCGGATCCTGGCCGATGTCGAGGTGGCGGCCGCCGAGCTCGAGCACCCGAGCCACCGTCGACCGCTGGTCGTCGAGGGAGGTGCTCGTCAGGTGGAGGTGCATCTGGTTCGGGCCGGTCTTCTGCTCGTGGGTCGGACGGAACTGGAGGTTGAACCCGGTGGCATCACCCGGCGGCAGCGTCAGGCCGTCGTGGGCGATCTCCCGATCCAGCACGCCAGCCCAGAAGCGTGCGAGGCGATGGGCGTCGTTCGCGTCGAAACAGAGCGCGAAGAGGCGAGAAGTCATCGAGCATCTCCCATCTTCTGGCCCCAACGCCGGCGACAGGGAGCATCCTCCGAGCCGACGAGGAAAGCAACGCCAGGCCGCTCGGGCAGCCCGCCGCTTGCTCCTCCAGACAATGGGTCTGCCGGATGCTGCCCCGTCGGGTGGGCTTGCTCTGAAGTGCGTTGAGTGATTCTCAGCGCTGGAGCTCATGTGCCCACTTACCCTTTGGACTCATGCAGTGGCCAAGGCTGGTGGACGAGAGCGGACGACCGCGCCTGCTCGAGCATGGCCGGCCACCCGGCGAGTCAGCACCAGGTCCGGTCACCGCGAGCTTCGCGGCGCTCATCGGTGTCGGCACTGTCGTGATGTTCGGGCTGCTGGTGGCAGATCCGTCGGAGACGATGCTCACGCGAATGGGCGCTCTGGCTGGTGCCATCCTCGTGGGGACGGGGGCCATGGACGAGCCGGTGCCCGATCACGACCCGATCCGCTGATGCCGGCTCGTGGTCTCGAGCGGCGCTTCCCGGACGCCGCCGCGTGACTGACCTCGCCTCACCTGCAGATCACCACGCTCGCCGCTGCGGTTGAACCCCCGCTCGTTCCTCGCATGCGGGCGTCCTTCGCATCTGAACTGAGCCGGTGACGGGAATCGAACCCGCGTGTCCAGCTTGGGAAGTGGGCCCACCTAGGCACATTCGTGCTCAGAGACAGTGCGCGGGAGTGACCCGGAATGCACCTGTTGAGCCGCACATTGGGCACGGTTAGGGCACGAGAAGGTGGCCCCGAACCGCACGACGCTCTTAGCTCCATCGCGAGCTGGAGTCGTCCTCTCATACCGACGAGCGGATGATTGCTGTCGCCGGCTGTAACACTGCCGTGTATGGGCGAGCTTCAGATCGTGCAGGTCGATGAACGCGATTCCGGGTGGGAGAACTCTCGTCCCCGATTCAGGGTCTATCTGCACGGCAGTGGCCAAACGTCCACGCATGGGTGGACTGACACCTACGACGTGACCGGGGCTGATGTTCTCCAGGTCATCGACTGGGCACAGCGGCAGGCCGGCGATTCGCTCACATACGCGGTGGCCCTGGTCGACGACCGGGCAGGAGATCAGATCGATCCAGGATCTGGCCGAGGCTTAGTCTGGCTGGTTGGCATGGACGGCAACACCAATCCAATCGATGCTGAAGAAGCAGAGACTCTCGACCGCATGCTTGCACGTCGTCGTGAGGCGGTGGGTGTGCCCTTGGCTGACCGCATCCCTGCCGGTGCTCCGGACCCGTACAACGACGGCACCCGGCGCCGCTGACCCATCCGGAACTGCCGCAGTCCGCGCGTCACAACCTTTGGGCGGCTGACGGCGTATATGACGGTAACGAAGGAAAATGGGAGGGGGTGCGTGCATCGTGACGACCGCAGACGAGGGCTTCACCGATTTCTCGAGGTCAGCTGGTACGGGGTTGCTGCGGAGAGCGCTGCTCTTGACTGGTGACCAAGAGCTGGCCAAGGACCTCGTGCAAGAGACCCTGGCCAAGCTGTACGTCGCTTGGCCGCGGCTGACCGACGACGGGGCCGCGGTGTACGCCTACGCCCGCACCACGATGACGCGAACCCTCATCTCTTGGCGCCGCCGCCGTCGTTACGCGGCGGAGGTCCTCTTGGAGTCACTGCCAGAACCGGCCAGTGTGACTGACGCTTCGTTTGAAGATCGCGACCTCTTGCTGCGAGCGATGCGCGGTCTAGCTCCTCGGGAGCGTAGCGCCGTGGTGCTGCGGTACTTCGAGGATCTGACAGAAGCACAGACGGCGGAAGTCATGGGCTGCTCCGTCGGCGCGGTGAAGGGGTACACGAGTCGAGGTCTGGCCAAGTTGAGGTCGGGGCTCGCTGAGCATGTCGAGATCACGGGGAGGGTCAAATGAGTGCAGGTCTAGATGCTCATGAACTAAAGGACATGCTGCATGCCGCGACATCGCAGACTTTCGCCGACGAGTCGTTGATCGATGCGGGCATCAAGCAGGGGCGGTCGATCCGTAGACGCCGTCGCGCGATCACCTCGGCCGGCCTGGGTGTAACGGCGGCGGGGTGCTTGTTCGGTGGGTTGCTCTGGAGCGACGTGGTGTCCAGCTCCGACCAGGATGCGTCGCCGGCGGGTCCGTCCAGCTCAGCGCTGGGTCAAGTCACCTGCACCAATCCCAGGCATGAGGCCCACACGCCTGAGGGATTGGTGGGAGCCGACGCGGGCTCAACATCAGTCAGGGATCAGACCTGGGCCTTCGCCGAGGCTCGCGGGCTAACTGACCGGTTCCCTGGTCTGTCGACGTCGTGGGAGACCGGCACCACTACTGCTTGGTCGCGCATCTTTGACGATGAGTATCGAATCAAGGCGGTCCTCCAGTTCGAGTCCGACGCGGCAGGCGGGAACTGGGTCCTGGCGACAGCTGAGTACTGCTGACACGTCGCGTGGCGGTTTTGAGCCTAACGATCAGGGAGAGGCGCCGATCCGGTAGCGGAGCAATGCAGGCAGGTCGGAGAGACTGTCCAGCCCTCACGTGCCATGAATGGCGATGCGGCGGCACACGGAGTGTGCACCAGGACCAGGCTGGGTCTGAGGGCTTGACCGGCTCGGAGTCCTGCCGGATGCTGCCGCGTCGGGTCGGCGGCTCGGAGGTGTGTGTGCTCTCGGCATGATCGCCTCCAGGCCGGGGTGCGGTGGGGTGCGCGTGGCGCGAAGCGCCTAAGCGCGGGGCCCCATCGCGGGGCCCCGGCCCAGCGGCGCGGAGCGCCGCCTTGATTTCTAAGAGGTCAATTCAGCAGCAGGCTCGGCACCGAAGCCGTGGCTCTGTGTCGCAACCGGGGCCGTCGGCCTTTGCATGAGCCTCGGCGCACTCAGCCTGCTCCCAACCCCAGCCGCTCCTGGACGTCCCGCGGGTTTAGGACTGAGCCTGCTGGCGCGTACGCGGCTCCAGGCCGGGGCTTCACCTCGACCCCCATCACATGAATCGTCAATGGGCGGCCCCCGGGCACGCTCGCGGCTTGTGCCCTCCATTTGCCCAGGTGATCCTGCAGATAATCTGGTTCATCACTAACCAAGTCGGCCAAGCAGATCGACTGGGTTACCGGATCGTGGGAGAACCACTTGGTGGCCCCGCTGGCGTAGACGGCCAGCACCGCCGCACTGCGCGGAGGAACTCGTCCTTCAGGCCACGTCCTGCTGTCCACCCGCCAACAGGTCGCGTGAATGTCCGCGTAATGGCTGAGCAGTTGGTCGGCCCCTGTCATAGCGTCCAGGACGAAGTCCGCTGAGACGCCGTTTGCGGGCAGTTCGTCAAGGAGTTTCCGCCACCATTGCATGCCCTCCAAGAAGGCGATGGGGACCAGTTGGAAATCGGGACCTAAGCGATGAGTCACCTCATCGCCCTTCGTCCTGCGGGTGCCCATGAGCGAGCCGGAGCTACCGTGCATGACACCGGAAAGGATGCGATACGCCTCGTAGTCGGGTTCAAGCCCATGCCTTTTGGCCAAGTCCAGGAGAGAGACCCCCGCAGTCCAGCCTGACCTGAACCGACCTCCGTACTTGGCAACTGCAGCATTCCTTCTTTCGCCAGAGCTGCGCGCCAATTTTTTCAGTCGCTCTCGTTCCCGTCGGGCAGCAGTCCCCCTAAGCAGGCGCAAGCCGATCTTGCGCTCCGCGATCTGCATAGCAGTCACGTGTTGATGAGCTTCGTACTGTTCGGCGCGGTCAGGCTGGCCAGCGATCTCTTTGTAATGGACCAAATGCTCGAACATGACCCGCGCCGTTCGGGCTGCCGTGCGACCATCCCCTGCCCGGACGCTGTTGAGAAGAATCAGCAAGTCGTTGGTCGCATGGTTCACGATCATCCCGGCGGCCCCAACCATGTGCATGTGCCAAAGACGCACAGCCTCCCCTACCAGGAATGGATAGAGGTCGAGCGCCTCCAGCGCTTCATCTGGAAGATCGGACAACAGGCCCGTGTGCTCCGTCCAAGGAGCCTGAAACTCGTCCGCTCGGGCCTCCACCCCGTCATGGCGAAAGACGGTGTTGGTGGTGCGAATCTCTCCGAACGTGCCACTCTCGCTAGCCATGGCCGGAAGATAGCTGTCGATTCGACACTTGGGGGCGATATGCCGGATGCATCCGATGATTACTACTACGTGCTTGGTCGCATGATCTGCCGTGCTGCGGAGGCGGAGGTGATCTTGGAGTCACTGGCTGATGAGCTGCTGCCAGAAAGAGGTGGGGGGTGGTTCTCAGCAGCGAACGCCGATGCCGTGGCCAAGGCGATACGCGGTTCCGCCAGTCGCTGGCCAAGCCAAGCGGATGAGATCTGCCGGGTTGTTGACGTCATGCGGGAGAGCGCAGAAGTACGCAATTGGCTCGTGCATGCGTGGGTTCTGTCGCCAGTCGAAGGGGACTGGGTCGAACTGCAGAAGCCAATCAAACGCTCGACCACATGGGGTCAGCGTCGCATCCACCTGGATGAGGTTGACCTGCTGACCGGACGTTTTAGCTGGGTTGTCCAGGCCGTGACCCGGATCGTGAATCAGCATGATTGGGAGATTCAAGGGGTCGTCGACAGGTTCGGCGATGGCCTACCCGAGCCTCCGCCGTTGCCACCCTTCGTGGAACGAAGTGACGTGCATCGATGAGTGCGTCTTGGCCGCGCTGGCGGGCTTAACGATCACCTTCAACTGGTGAGGATCTCCACGCCGTCATGAGCCCGAATGGCCGCGGGGCCAAGAGTGAGCGCATCGCGCACCCGCACGGCGTAAGCAGGCGGCATGAGGCTGTCAAGCTGATCCACGGGCTGCCAGGCGACTGCTACGGCCTCTTCTGCTTCGTTCAGCGGCTCGCTAGTTGCCATACAGCGGAAGACCAGGGCAACTATGCCGTGAGTCATGTTCTTGTAGACGCCGCTAAGTCCCTCGACGTCGACCTCAACGCCGGTCTCCTCGCGCACTTCTCGGCGCAACCCGGCCTCGATGGACTCACCAAGTTCCAGCACGCCGCCGGGAGGTTCCCAGCGACCGTTGTCGCGGCGCTTGACGAGGAGCACATGTGATCCGTCAGCGTCGAGGATTACTCCTGCGACGCTGACTGAGTGGCGCGGGCTGCGGGTCGGCTCCATCTGTCAGAGTGTAGGTACTACGGATGACTGGAGGAGTTGTGACAAGCGCAGAAGGTGCACCGCGAGTGACGCCCGTCGACAAGTCGAGCGACCGGCCTGCCTTCAAGCAGATCGCAGATGACCTTCGGCGTCAGATCGCCTCCGGTGGACTTACGGCTGGTGATCGAGTGCCATCGGAGGCGCAGCTGATGGCTGCCTATGGTGTCGCCCGGATGACTGTGCGTCAGGCGCTGGCTGTCCTGAAGGCGGAAGGGCTGCTGCTGGCGGAGCATGGCCGAGGAGTCTTCGTGCGCAGCAAGCCAGTCGTGCGACGGGTGGCGTCCGATCGATTCGCCCGCCGCCAGCGTGAAAATGGCCAAGCGGCTTTCATCGCCGAAGCCGAGGGGGTAGGTGCCCCAGGTGTCGACCAGTTGGAAGTGGGGTACGAAAAGCCAGCGGCCGAAGTCCGTGAGGTGCTGCGCCTGACCGGTCGGGACAGGGTCTTGGCCCGCCGGCGCCGCTACTTGCTTGACGGTCAGCCGGTGGAGATTGCCGCGTCGTATATCCCAGCGGTACTGGCCAAGGGCACGCCCATCGAGGAGCGGCATACAGGCCCTGGCGGCATCTACGCACGCCTTGAAGAAGGCGGCCACGTGCTGGCGGAGTTCACGGAGGAAGTCGCCGCGCGGATGCCGACTCCTGAAGAGCGTCAACGCCTGTTGCTGCCTGAGGGCACGCCTGTCCTCACGGTGCGCCGGGTCGCGATTGACACCGATGGGGTGCCCGTGGAGATGACCGACACGGTGAAGGCCGCTCCGAGCTACGTGCTGGAGTACCGCTTCCCCGCGAATTGACCGGGAGTTACTTGTTGCATCTTGTCTAGAGGAGTGCTTGACTCATGCTGTTCGATCAACTGCTCTAGACGAATAGGTGAGATGAATGACGAGCTACGCGGTGGACAGCAAGCGGCAGGCGATGAGGGCGACCGGGATCGTCGACGAGGTCAAGGAGTGGGAAGAGCGGGACGGTAAGCGTCGTCCGTCCGAGATCCAGGCCCGGGACGAGGACACCGGCATGCCGCTGTGGTCGGTGGAGGTGATCTACAAGCAGACCTCGTGGGGCCGGGAGTCCAGCACCACCGGCCGGGTCATCGTCGGGATGCCTCAGCGCCCGGTGCTGGAGGAGTACGCCCGGGTCGAGTTCGTCGACCTCCGCGCCGAGGTGCGGGTCAATCAGGCTGGTGGGCTGGTGGAGTCCTGGTCGGCGGATCGGGTCGCGGACGGCAAGCCCGCCACCGCGCCGGCATCCTCGGGCGCTGGGAAGGCGGCGTAAGCGATGCGGATCCAGGAAGCCCTCGCGTGGGGTGACTCGCTCGGTGTCGACCCGGCCGACCTTCCGGGCGCCCTCACCGGAGAGCTGCGCCGGTTGGAGGACCTGCGCGGCGAGCTCGTCGCGGCTCAGCGCCGGCTCGGCGACGTCCCGGACGCTGAGGTGTCCCGGTCGCTGTGGCGGGCCGCCTCCGCCCTCGGAGCGGCTGAGGCTCGTGTCCACGACGCGGCGGTCGCGGTCCGACGGAGTGCCTGAGCCATGAGCGGACAGAGCAGGGGAGCGCTGTTCGACTCCGATGACATCGTGCCGGTGCTCATCGAGGGCGTGCTGCGCTTGGCCTGGTGGGCGGTTCGGACCGCGGTCGCCCTGGTGGTGTTCGCGGTCCGCGTCCCCCTCCTCGCCGTCCCGGCCGCCGTCCTCGTCGCGGTCGGTGTCACCTACGGGCGGGCCGTCGCCCTCTGGACGACCGCGGCCCTGATGGTCGGGCTCATCGCGTTGGGGCTTCTCTGGCCGGTGACGTTCGGCCGCTGGGTGCGACCCCAGCTGGCGGCGGCGTGGAAGACGGTCGTGTACGAGGTGGCTTGGCGGCGCATCGCCCCACGGGTCGGACTGGTGGTACACGACCACGGCTCGCGCCGCCGCCGTGCAGGTGAGGTGGCCGGGTTGGCGTGGGTGAAGGTCACCCCGGCCGGGGTCGAGCGCCTCGGCATCGGCCTGCCCGCCGGGCTGACCCCGGATGATGTCGCCGCCAAGACGGACGCAATTGCCCACGCCTTCCGCGCCCGGGAGGCTCGCATCGCCCCCTCTGGTCCGGGTGGCGTGGTGATCGAGCTGCACCGCAAGGACGTCCTCGCCACCACCATCCGCCCGCTACCGGCCCAGGAGGCCGAACGGGTGAACCTCGCCGGGATACCGATCGGTCGGCACGAGGATGGCGGCCCGTGGTGCTTCAGCCTGTGGCAGACCCACGTCCTGATTGCCGGGGCCACCGGGGCCGGGAAGGGCTCCATCCTCTGGTCCCTGCTGCACGGGCTGTCCCCGGCCATCAACGCCGGGTGGGTGCAGGTGTGGGCCATCGACCCCAAGGGCGGCATGGAACTGCGCCCCGGCGCCCGGCTGTTCTCCCGGTTCGAGGACGGCACGCCCGAGACGATGTGCGACCTCCTCGAGGACCTCGTCGCCGTCATGGACGCCCGCGCCAAGCGCCTCGCTGCCCAGGGCATCCGCAAGCACCAGCCGTCCCCGGACTCACCACACGTCCTCGCAGTGATCGACGAGCTGGCGACCCTGACCGCGTTCGCGGAGCGCTCGGTGGTGCGCCGGATCGAGCAGGCGCTGGGCCTGCTGCTGACCAAGGGGCGCGCGGTCGGCATCACCGTGCTGGCCGCAGTGCAGGATCCCGGCAAGGACGTCGTCGGCTGGCGCGACCTGTTCCCCACGCGGGTCGCGATGCGCCTGGACAACCCGATCCAGGTCGACATGGTCCTCGGCGACGGGGCCCGCGACCTCGGCGCGACCGCCGACCACATCAACGAGACCACGCCCGGTGTCGCCTTCGTCCGCGTCGAGGGGACTCGGGCGATCCGCAGGGTGCGGGCTAGCTACCTCACCGACGACGACATCGCTGCTCTGGCGAGCCAAGTGACAGCGTCGCCGGCCCTGAGCGCGCCACGACGTGCCCCGGTCCCCGCGTCCCTGTTCGATGCTCCGGCCCCGGCGCGTTCCGACGAGCCCAGCGCACCGGACGCGCCTGAGCCGCCCCGGTCAGAGGCCCAGCGCCCGCCGTCGTCGACTGCGCCACAGCGCAAGCCGCGCAAGCCCCGCAAGGCTCGGACCACCTCGACCACCCCCAGCCCGGCAGGTGTCGAGGACCCGGTGGATCGGGGTGTGGCCTGATGCTCGCCCCCGATGGTGCCCCGGTCGACGTCGACCTCGCCTACACCCTTGCCGCGAACGAGGGCGTTTGCGTGCGCCCTTTGCTGCGCAAGGTCACCGACCGGGCCACCGGCGACGTACGCACGGTGCCGATCCGGTGCGGGTCTACCCGGGAGTCGGCGTGCCCGCCGTGTGCGACGAAGGCCCGCCGGGTGCGGATGCAGCAGTGCCGGGAGGGCTGGCACCTGACCGAGGACCCGCCCCTGCCCGAGCGGGGTTTGGACGAGGAGCCGGGTGGGCATGAGGACGGTGAGGACCCGGGGGAGGTCGAGCAATCTCAGTCTGAGCGGCGCGTTAGGTCAACTCGCAGAAGGCAGGACGCGCCGGGCCTTCCCCGGGTCCCGATGGAGGACCGCACCACCGGGCAGGCGTTCACCGCCCCGGACGGCACCTGCTATCGGCCGTCGATGTTCATCACCTGGACCCTGCCCTCGTACGGCAAGGTCATCCCCGGCACCGGCATCCCCGCCGACCCGGCCCGGTACGACTACCGCCGCGCCGCCTTGGACGCGCTGCACTTCCCCAAGCTGGTCGACCGGCTCTGGCAGAACCTGCGCCGCTGCGCCGGGTTCAAGGTCCAGTACTTCTCCGCTGTCGAGGCCCAGCGCCGTCTCGCCCCGCACCTGCACGCCGCCATCAGGGGAGCGATCCCGCGCAAGACGATCCGGCAGGTCACCAAGGCCACCTACTTCCAGCTGTGGTGGCCCGTCTTCGACGAGGTCCGCTACCAGGGTGACCGCTTGCCGGTGTGGGACCGGGAGGCCGGCGGGTACTGCGACCCTCACACCGGCCGCGCGCTGCGCACGTTCCGGGACGCCCTCGACGAGCTCGACGACGACCCCGACGCCAAGCCCGCCCACGTCGTCCGGTTCGGGCAGCAGACCGACGTCAAGGGACTGCTCGCCGGGTCCAAGGACTCCGAGCGGGCGGTGGGGTACCTGTGCAAGTACCTGACCAAGTCCGTCGCCGACACCTACGCCGACCCAGCCAAGTCCGGCCTCACCGAGGACCAGCACACCGCCTACGAGGCCCACATCGACCGCCTGCATGAGCAGGTGCTGTGGCTGCCATGCTCCCCGGAGTGCGCGAACTGGCTGCGCTACGGCATCCAGCCTGACGCCGCCGGCCCCGGCCTGACGCCCGGCAGGTGCCCGTCCCCGCACCACGACCGGGAGAACCTGGGCATCGGCGGCCGCCGCGTCCTGGTCTCCCGGCAGTGGTCCGGCAAGACGCTCACCGAGCACCACGCCGACCGGGCCGCAGTCGTCCGGCAAGCCCTCGAAGCCGCCGGTATCGAAGCCCCGGAGGCCGACCGGTGCGCCTCTGACGTGCTCGATGACGACGGGCTGCCCCGCTTCGTGTGGGAGGACGTGCCCGTCGACCAGCGCGACTACCCGGCCGTGATCCT
The DNA here is from genome assembly GCF_029223115.1 of Knoellia sp. 3-2P3. Classification (NCBI taxonomy): domain Bacteria; kingdom Bacillati; phylum Actinomycetota; class Actinomycetes; order Micrococcales; family Intrasporangiaceae; genus Knoellia; species Knoellia sp. 3-2P3. The sequence goes on along the minus strand of NZ_JARGZE010000001.1, from coordinate 399,091 downwards.
CGCCTCCGTCCGAGAACACCGGGCGTGGAAGGCGCAGTACGAGCGGGCCAAGAGCATCCGCGATGGCACCGGACCGCCTGTGGATGACCGTTCGGCAACGAAGCAACCAGCCGTCATGGGGGCGGCCCGATGAAGGGGAGAAGCGTGGAGAAGCTGCTGACAGTCAAAGAGGCCGGCCTCGTCCTGGGGACGTCGGACCGTTTCCCGCGCCGCCTCATCTCGGAGCGACGGATCCGGTTCGTGCGCGTAGGCAGGCACGTGCGTATCCCCGAGTCCGCCCTCGCCGACTTCATCGCGGCAGGTGTCGTCGAGCCTGCCGCTGCGCCGACCGGGTGGGGGAGCGTCGCGTAATGGCTCGGCGTCGATCGCGAGGAAGCGTGCGGCGTCTGCCGTCCGGGCGGTGGCAGATCCGGTACACGGGCCCTGACGGGCTGCGTCGGTCTGCGCGCAACACCTATCCGACCAAGGCTGACGCGAACCGCGCTCTCTCGCTGATCGATGCGGAGATCATCCGTGGCACATGGGTCGACCCGAGCCGTGACCGGCACGCGCTGGCGGACTACGCCGCTCGCTGGGTGCAGGAGCGTCCTGGCCTCTCGCCTCGGACGGTCGAGCTGTACGAAGGGCTGCTGCGCCTTCACATCGTGCCGCGGCTCGGTCGCCATGACCTTCGCTCGATCACTCCTGGTGTTGTGCGCGCGTGGCGTCAGGGGTTGCTCGACGGTGGCGTTGGCCCCACGACTGTCGCCAAGGCGTACCGGTTGATGCGGGCTGTTCTGTCCACGGCTGTCGACGACGAGCTGATCCAGCGAAACCCGTGCCGCATCAAGGGCGCCAGTGTCGAGCGGACTCCGGAGCGGCCGGTCCTGACGCTGCACGAGTCGTTGGCTCTCGCCGATGCCATCGACCCGCGCTACCGCGCCTTGGTGCTGCTGGCGGTGTTCGGCTCGTTGCGCTGGGGCGAGCTGATGGGGCTGACGCGGCTCGACCTGGACTTAGTGGGTGCCACGGTGCATGTGCGGCGGTCAGTGGCAGAGGTGGCGTCGAAGCTGGTGATCAAGGAGCCGAAATCCCAGGCGGGCATCCGCTCGGTCGCTCTCCCGCAGTGGCTGATCCCGGAGCTGCTGACGCACCTCGAGCAGTACGCCGAAGCCGGCCCAGCTGGCCGGGTATTCGTGGGAGCGAAGGGATGCACGCCGAGGCGAGGACACTGGACGAAGATCTGGCGAGCTGCGAAGGCCAAGGCCGGCGTCGACGAAGCGGTGCACTTCCACGACCTGCGGCACACGGGCAACCACCTGGCGGCGGCGTCGGGTGCAAGCACCCGTGAGCTGATGGGTCGGATGGGTCACAGCAGCATGCGGGCAGCCCTGATCTACCAGCACCGGACAGCGGACCGGGACCGCCTCATCGCCGACGCCCTGGACAGCCTCATCGACGCTTCCCAGAAGGCTCGATCGCTCGGCGCGAACGGGCACGAGGGCGAAGGAACGCGCTCCTGATTGGGCACGTAGTGGGCACGCGGCGGGATCGACGGCCTAAGCGCACGAAAGCCGCAGGCGGGGAGTGAGTCCCTGACCTGCGGCTTTGGTGTTGGAGCCGGTGACGGGAATCGAACCCGCGTGTCCAGCTTGGGAAGCTGGCGCTCTACCATTGAGCTACACCGGCAGGCACCGCCCCGAGAGGCGGTGCGCGTGCAGTGTAACGGAACCGCGGCCGGCGCCGGCGACCCCCTCGGACGGGCCCGGCGGCATACCAAGCTCGTTCCCTCCCGCGCCGCGGTTCGCGACCTTAGAGTCGTGACGTGAGCAGCGTGACTGTCGTCCCCTGGTCCCGGCGGATGGGGCCGCGCGATCCCCACGAGTCGCACCGGGTCGCCACCCCCTTGGAGCTGTTCTTCGACCTGGTGTTCGTCGTCGCGATCGCCAGCGCCGCGGCAGAGCTGCACCACGGCCTGAGTGCCGGCCACCTCGAGACGGCGGTGGGCTACACCATGGTGTTCTTCGCCATCTGGTGGGCGTGGATGAACTACACGTGGTTCGCCTCGGCCTACGACTCCGACGATGTCGTCTTCCGACTGCTGACGTTCACGATCATGACCGGGTCGCTGATGCTCGCGGCGGGCGTGCCCGACCTCTTCGACGACGGCCAGTCCGGCCTCGTCGTCGCCGGGTATGCCGTGATGCGGCTGGGCATGGTGGCGCTGTGGCTGCGCGCCGCCCGGGCCCACCCCGAGGGCCGGCGCACGGCCCTCACCTACGCGGTGGGCATCACCGTGGTGCAGGCGCTGTGGATCGCCCGGCTCCTGGTGGACGGCGAAGGAGTGCTGATGAGCACGTTCTTCCTGCTCGTCCTCGCCGAGCTCGCGGTGCCGATCCTCGCCGAACGGGTGGGCGGCCCGACGCCCTTCCACCCCCACCACATCGCCGAGCGGTTCGCCCTGTTCACCATCATCGTGCTCGGCGAGGTGATCCTGGCCAGCGTCCAGGCACTGCAGGGCGCGCTCGCCGCCCCGCCCGACGCGGCCTCCGCCGGCCACGCGGTCGAGCCCGGCGCCGCCGCGGAGCCCGGCGCGACTGGTGGCATGAGCGGATCGCTCGCCATGCTGATCGCGGGCGGCCTGCTCCTGCTGTTCTCGCTGTGGTGGCTCTACTTCAAGCGCGAGCACGTCGACCTCATCGGCCAGGGGCGGGCCCTCACCTGGGCCTTCAGCTACGCCCACATCGTCGTCTTCGCCTCGGTCGCGGCGGTCGGCGCCGCGCTCGCCGCCGCCGTCGACGTCGTCCAGGGCGTCGCCGAGGCCAGCCCACGGATGGTCGCCCTGGCCCTCGCCACCGCGCTCTCGCTCTACGCCCTGACCCTCTCGAGCCTGCACGCGATCGCCGACCGCAAGCCGGCCGTGGTCGGCGCTGCCGCGACCCTCGCGGCCGTCGCCGTCGTGGTGGCCCTGCTCGACCTCGACATGGGGCTGCGGGTGCTCCTCATGGGCCTGGCCGCCGCGGGCTCGGTGGCCCAGCACGTGTGGGCCACACATCGGCCCGCCGCCCCGACCGGAGCACAGGCCGCGCGATAGCCTCTCCCCGTGCTGCTGAGCGACCGCGACATCAAGGCCGAGATCGACTCCGACCGGGTGCGGCTCGAGCCCTACGACCCGGGGATGATCCAGCCGTCGTCGATCGACGTGCGGCTCGACAAGTTCTTCCGCCTGTTCGACAACCACAAGTACCCGGTCATCGACCCCTCGCAGGACCAGCCCGACCTCACCCGGCTCGTCGAGGTCGAGCCCAACGACGGCTTCGTGCTCCACCCCGGCGAGTTCGTCCTCGGCTCCACGCTCGAGACGGTCACCCTGCCCGACGACCTCGCCGCCCGCGTCGAGGGCAAGTCGTCGCTCGGCCGGCTCGGCCTGATGACCCATGCGACCGCCGGCTTCGTCGACCCCGGCTTCTCGGGCCACGTCACCCTCGAGCTGAGCAACGTCGCGACCCTGCCGATCATCCTCTGGCCCGGCATGAAGATCGGCCAGCTCTGCTTCTTCCGCCTGTCCTCGCCGGCCGAGAACCCTTACGGCAGCGCGAAGTACGGCTCGCACTACCAGGGCCAGCGCGGCCCCACGGCCAGCCGCTCGTTCCAGAGCTTTCACCGCACCGAGCTCTAGGCGAGCGAGGCGAGCGCGGCGAGCGAGGACGTCATGACCGGCGGCGCCGACCCGAGCGACCTCATCGAGGTGCGCGTGGCCGCGCCCGACGCCGCGACGGCGCAGGCCCTGGCCCGCTCGCTCGTCGAGGCCCGGCTGGCGGCGTGCGCCCAGGTGCTCGGCCCCATGACCTCCACCTACTGGTGGGAGGGCGAGGTCGAGACCGCGCAGGAGCACCTGCTGGTGCTCAAGACGACGGCGGAGCTGTTCGACCCCATCTGCGAACGCGTCCGCGCCGAACACCCCTACGACAACCCTGAGGTGCTGGCCGTCCCCGTAGCCGGGGCGGCACCGCCGTATGCCGCGTGGCTGCGGGAGTCGGTGACGCCCAGGAAGCCGTGACGAGGCAGGGGAGGACATGAGCGCACCCGAGCTGAGGTGGACCCACGAGGCCAAGGAGCCTCGCGGGGTCGTGCTGCTCCTCCACGGCGGCAAGAGCTCGAGCCACATGCCCACCAGCTGGTGGAACCTGCCGGTGCTGCGCATGAAGCCGTTCGCGTGGACCATCGCCGCCGAGAGCCGTGGCGAGCTGTCCGTGGCGGTCCTCCGGTATGCCGTGCGCGGCTGGAACGGATCGGCTGCCAGTCCCGTGGTGGACGCCCAGGAGGCCCTCGACACGATCGCCGCGCGTCATCCCGGGGTCCCCCTCGGCCTGCTCGGCCACTCGATGGGCGGACGTGTCGCGTTCCGCCTCGCCGGCGACCGGCGGGTGGCGGCCCTCGTCGCGCTCGCGCCGTGGGTGGAGCGCAGCGACCTCGCCAGGGGCCACCCGGGGCTGCGGGCCCTGGTCATGCACGGCACCCGCGACCGGATCACCTCCCCCCGCAACGCCAAGGCGATGGCTGACGCGATGGCCGCACTCGGCGTCGACGTGACCTGGCGGGCCGTCGAGGGGGAGACCCACAGCATGCTGCGGCAGGCGGGCGCCTGGCACCGCGAGTCGGCGCAGTTCCTGACCGAGAGCCTGCACGCCGGGCTGCAGCGGCCCTAGGACCGACCGCCCACCTCGCCACCAGAACCATCGCCGACGCCCGCCGGCCCCTCCGCCTGGGCGGTCTCGCGCCCGTGAGTCCCACGCAGGCCGACCCAGCTCACCAAGCCGCCGGCCGTGAGCAGCACGGCGCACACCAGCTGGGCCGTCCGGTAGCCCGCGGTCAGCGCGTCGGGCTGCGTGTAGTCCGAGCCGGACAGGCCGACGAGCGGCGGCAGCGCCGCGACCGCGAGGAGCGAGCCGGCGCGGGCGACGGCGTTGTTCACACCACTGGCCACGCCGGCATACCGGTTGGGTGCCGCGGCGAGCACCGTCGCGGTGAGGGGAGCCACCAGGATGGCCAGGCCGAGCGCGAACACCGTCATCCCTGGCATGACGCCGCTCCAGAACTCGGTGCCCACGCCGACCGGCACGAGCAGCAGCACCCCGGCCGCGCAGACGATCGGCCCGACGGTCATGGGCAGCCGCGGGCCGATGCGGCTGGAGAGGTCGGCGAGCCGTGACGACAGGAGCAGCAGCGCCACCGTGATCGGCACGCTGGCAAGGCCCGAGAGCAGCGGCGAGAAGCCGGAGACGACCTGCAGCTGGATCACGAGGAAGAACAGCACCGCCGCCAGCGCGCCGTAGACGAGGAACGTCATGCCGTTGGCGGCGGAGAACACCCTCGACCGGAAGAGGCCGAGCGGCACGAGCGGCGAGGCGGTGCGGGCCTGGCGCACCACGAACGCCGCCAGCAGCCCCACCGCCGCCCCACCGGTGAGCCAGGTCGCGGCGCCGGCCTGCTCGCCGCTGGCGGTCAGCGCGTAGGTGAGGGCGCTGAGGCCGGCCGCTCCGAGGGCGGCGCCCCAGACGTCGAACGGCCCGATCGCCTGCTCGTCGCGGCTCTCGGGGACGTAGCGTCGGCACAGCCACAGCACCAGGGCGCAGAGCGGCAGGTTGACGGCGAAGATGCCACGCCAGCCGCCGTGGTCGAGCAGCCAGCCGCCCACGAACGGCCCGGCCGCGGCGGCGATGCCCGACAGGCCCGCCCACGTGCCGATGGCGCTGGCACGGTCCTCCTCGCGGAAGCTGCCCTGGATCAGGGCGAGGCCACCGGGCGTCAGCAGGGCGGCCCCGACGCCCTGGAGCACACGGGCCCAGATGAGCTGCGAGGGTGACTGCGCGGCGGCGCACAGCAGCGACGCCAGGGCGAACCACGCCACCCCCACGAGGTAGACCCTGCGACGCCCGGCCCGGTCGCCCAGCGCCCCACCGACGAGGATCAGCCCGGTCAGGCTCAGCATGTAGCCGTTGACGACCCACTGCAGCTGGGCCAGCGACGCGTCGAGCTCCCGGCCGATGGTCGGCAGGGCGATCGAGACCACCGTGCCGTCGAGGATCGCCACCCCCGAGCCGATGGTCACCGCGGCGAGCGCGCCCCGGCCCTGGCCGGTGCCACGGCTGAGGAGCTGCTCCGGGGCCAGGCTCACCCCGCCATTGTCGACCCGCTGCCCATGGTCCGCGAGAGCCATGCGGGCGTCAGCAGACTCGGTTAGGTTCAGGCCCATGATCGTCTTCGACGGCGTCACCAAGAGGTACCCCGACGGGACCGTGGCCGTCGACAACCTCAGCCTGGTGGCTCCGACCGGCAAGATCACGGTGCTCGTGGGTCCCTCCGGCTGCGGCAAGACGACGTCGCTGCGCATGGTCAACCGGATGATCACCCCCACCTCCGGCACCATCACCCTCGAGGGCCGCGACACCTCCCGGATGAAGGAGTCCGAGCTGCGCCGCGGCATGGGCTACGTCATCCAGCACGCCGGACTCTTCCCGCACCGCACCGTGATCGAGAACATCGGCACGGTCCCGCGGCTGCTCGGCTGGGACAGGAAGAAGACCCAAGCCCGGGCCAGGGAGCTCATGGAGCGGGTCGGCCTGCCCGAGGCCTTCGCCGGCCGCTACCCCTCCCAGCTCTCCGGCGGACAGCAGCAACGGGTCGGCGTGGCCCGGGCGCTGGCCGCAGACCCGCCGGTGCTGCTCATGGACGAGCCGTTCAGCGCCGTCGACCCGGTGGTGCGCGAGCAGCTGCAGGACGAGTTCCTGCGACTGCAGGGCGAGATCGGCAAGACGATCCTCTTCGTCACCCACGACATCGACGAGGCCATCAAGCTCGGCGACCAGATCGCGGTGCTGCGCGTGGGTGGGGTGCTCGCGCAGCTGGCCGACCCGGCATACCTGCTGAACCACCCGGTCGACGACTTCGTCGCGGACTTCGTCGGCCGCGACCGCGGCTACCGGGCCCTGTCGTTCCAGCCCACGCCGCGGCTGCCACTGCGTCCGGAGCGCACCCTGGTGCTCGGCGAGCGGGCCGACGGGGTCGAGCAGCAGTGGGCGCTCGTGGTGGACGACGAGAACCGCCCGCTGGGGTGGATCGAGCCGCGACGGGTGGACGGCGAGATCCGGTCCGAGATGCTGCACCGTGGCGGCACGGTCGCCCAGGCCGGCGGCCCGTTGCGCGGGGCCCTCGACGCGGCGCTCTCTTCTCCGAGCCGGCGCGGGGTCATCGTCGACGACTCCGGCTCGCTGGTCGGCACGGTGCGCGCGCACGAGGTGCTCACCGCGATCGAGGAGTCCGAGCGTCCCGAGGTCGAGGACCACCTGAACCCCGGCGCCCCGGCGCGATGACGGGCCCGTCATGACCTGGTTCCTCGACCACGTAGACGACGTGCTGACCCTCGCCCGGGAGCACGTCTACCTCGCCGGGGTGCCGCTCCTGCTGGGCCTGCTCATCGCGCTGCCGCTCGGCTGGCTGGCCCGGCGCTTCCGCGCGCTCTACACGCCGTTCACCGCCGGGTTCGGCCTGCTCTACACGATCCCGAGCCTGGCGCTCTTCATCCTGCTGCCGGGGGTCCTGGGCACCAAGATCCTCGACCGCAACAACGTCCTCGTGGCGATGACGATCTACACCGTCGCCCTGCTGGTCCGCACGGTCGCCGACGCCCTCGCGGCCGTGCCCGACGACGTCACGCAAGCCGCGACCGCGATGGGGTACACGCGGTTCCGCCGCTTCTTCGCGGTCGAGCTGCCGCTGGCCGTGCCGGTCATCGCCGCTGGGATGCGGGTCGCCGCGGTCAGCAACGTCAGCATCGTCAGCGTCGCCGCCGTCATCGGCATCCCCCAGCTGGGCTTCCTGTTCACCGACGGTTGGGCGCGCACCTTCTACGACCCCATCGTCGTCGGCCTCGCCGCCTGCGTCGTGCTGGCCCTGGCGTTCGACCTCGTGATCCTCGCTGTCGCACGGGTGCTCACGCCGTGGCATCGGGCGGGAGGTGTCGCATGATCAACGACACCCTGGCCTGGCTGCTCGACCCCGCCCACTGGACCGGCCCCGACGGTGTCCCCGTCCGCACCTGGGAGCACGTCTGGTACTCAGGCCTTTCCCTGCTCCTTGCCTCGCTCATCGCCGTCCCGGCCGGCCTCGTCATCGGCCACACCGGGCGGGGTCGCGTCTTCGTGGTCAACCTCGCCGGCGCCGCCCGGGCCATCCCGAGCCTGGGGCTCCTCTTCATCATGGTGCTGCTGCTCGGCCCCCGCCTCACCGGTGACGCGGCGTCCCTCTGGCCGAGCCTCATCGTGCTCGTCGTGCTCGCCATCCCACCGATCCTCTCCGGTGCCTACGCGGGGGTGGAGGGGGTCGACCCGGCCGCCCGCGACGCCGCGCGCGGCATGGGCATGACCGGCTGGGAGGTGCTCAGCCGCGTCGAGGTGCCCTGCGCGCTGCCGCTCATCTTCTCCGGCCTGCGGTCGGCCGCCCTGCAGGTGGTCGCCACAGCCACCATCGCCGCCATCGTCGGCATCGGCGGGCTCGGTCGCTTCCTCATCGACGGGCAGGCCACCCGCGACTTCCCGCAGATGGCGTCGGGCGCCCTGCTCGTGGCGGTGCTCGCCCTGCTCGTCGACCTCACCTTCGCCGCGGTGCAGCGGTATGCCGTGTCTCCCGGCCTCACGGGCCGTGGCCTCGGCCGCAACGCCCGCGACCGCACCCCCTCTCGCGAGATGGAGGTCGCGGTTCAGCGCGCGGCAGGTGAGACTGAACTCCAGCACAACAGTTGACCGGTCAAGGAACCGCAAGGAGAAGGCCAGTGAGAACTCCCAGGATCGCCGTCAGCCTCGGCGCCGCCATCGCCCTCATGTCCCTGGCCGCCTGCGGTGGCAGCGACGAGAGCGACCCCTTCGCCACCGGCACCGGCTCGGGCACGACCTCCGCCGGAGGCGGCTCGAGCATCACGGTCGGGTCGGCCAACTTCCCGGAGAGCCAGCTGCTCGCCGAGATCTACGCCGGCGCGCTCGAGGCCAAGGGCGTCACCGTCACCAAGAAGCTCAACATCGGCAGCCGCGAGGCCTACATCCCCGCGCTCCAGGACGGCTCGATCGACCTGATCCCCGAGTACACCGGGGTGCTGGCCCAGTACTTCAACAAGGACGCCAAGGCCACCGACCCCGAGGGCGTCTACACCGAGCTGCAGGCCGCGCTGCCCGACACCCTCACCGTCCTGGAGAAGGCGGCGGCAGAGGACAAGGACTCCGTCGTCGTGACCAAGGCGACCGCCGACAAGCTCGGCCTGAAGTCGATCGCCGACCTCGAGGGCAAGTCGCAGGACCTCGTGCTCGGTGGCCCGCCGGAGTGGAAGACCCGCGAGACCGGCGTGCCCGGGCTCAAGAAGGTCTACAACCTCGAGTTCAAGTCCTTCCGGCCGCTCGACGCCGGCGGCCCGCTGTCCGTGCAGGCGCTGAAGAACGGCCAGGTCGACGCGGCCAACATCTTCACCACCGACCCGAGCATCCCGGCCAACGACTTCGTGGTGCTCGAGGACCCCAAGAGCCTCTTCGCGGCCCAGAACATCGTCCCGCTGGCGACCAAGGCCAAGGTCAACGACACCGTCTCGGGCGCCCTCAACGCGGTGTCGGCCAAGCTCGACACCCCGACGCTGACCGACCTGCTCGCCCAGGTCGTCACCGACAAGAAGGACGCCGACGCCGTCGCCCAGGAGTGGCTCAAGGCCAACGGGCTCGGCGGCTGACGCAGGTCGACACGTCGGTCAGACACACAGAAGTGCCGGATGTGGCTCCCCCGAACCACATCCGGCTTCTGTTGCGGATCCCCCGAACCGCCTCGCGACCCGGTCCGGCCCGCGGGAGGCGCCCCTCCTCGTCTCCCGCCTGCCGGACCCGGCGTGCTGTGATCAAGGGTGCCGGGGGGAGGGGCCGGGGGCATCGGTGAAACTACGGATATCCGGGACAAGGTGCCGATAATCTGCGGTGGTGCTGACTCCGTGTGTAGGGCGTGAGGACGCCCTCGACCGGGTCCGCAGCCTCCTCGTCGACAGCCGGTGGGTGACCGTGACGGGCGCCCCCGGGTGCGGGAAGACCCTGCTCGCGCGCCATGCCGCGGCAGCCAACCCGCGTGCCATCTGGGTCTCGGGTCGCTCCCTGCCCGAGGCCGACGCCATCGTCACCGCCACCCTCGACGCCCTCGGGACCGACGTCGCACCGGGCGACTCGCCGTTCATGGCGCTGAAGCGGGCCCTCGACGGCCAGGACGTGCTGCTCGTGCTCGACGGCGTCGACAGCGTGGACGGTCTCGGCGCCCTCTGTGACGAGCTGGTCGAGTCGACCGCGACCTTCCGGCTGCTGTGCACGGCCTCGACCGTGGCGGGGCGCCCGCACGAGCGGGTGGTGCGGCTCGGGCCGTTGCCGCTCCCGGCCCGCGGCGAGGTGCTCGAGGGGCCCGCGGTGGAGCTGTTCCTCGCTCGCATCGCCGCGGCCGGGGGACACCCGGTCGACCTGCGCCGGGACGAGCGGACCGTGCGCCGCCTGCTGAGGGCCAGTGGCGGCCTGCCGCTGCTCATCGAGCACCTCGGGGTGCAGATCGCCCTGGTGGGGGTCTCCGACGTGACCCCCACGGCGTCGATCGACCAGGCCGTCCACGCGTCCTACGAGCTGCTCGACGACGACCAGCGGCGCTGCTTCCGCCGGCTCGCACTCATGGAGCACCCGGTCAGCCTCGACGTCCTCGCCGACCTCAGCGGGGTCAGCCGGGCCGAGGGAGCCCAGCTCGCCTCGGCGCTCGCACGGCGCAGCCTGGTGGAGGTGCACCCCGACGGCCGCTTCGACATGCTCGTACCGATCCGTCGCCACGGGGTCGTCCTCACCGAGGGCACCGACGACCGGGAGGAGGCGGTGGCCGGTCTCCTGCGGTGGGCCGAGCGGGTGACACCCTCCGACGGCATGAGCGGCGCGGCCGACGAGACGTGGCTGCGCGAGATGGGCGTCATGCGCCAGGCGATCACCGCGGCCTCGGCCGACGCCCGCACGCGCCCGCTGGCGTACCGCCTGGCCAACAACATCTTCTCCTCGCTCTACACCGCGATGCGGGCGCGCGAGGCCGTCGAGATCCTCGAGGCGGTGCTCGCCAGCGGCGACGGCCCGGCCGACATCGGCGCCCAGGTGGCCCGCCGCGCCGGCATCTGCGCCTCGGAGGTGCGGGGCACCTACGAGGGGATGCCGTTGCTCGACCGGGCCGAGCAGCACGCCGTGACCGACCCGCACCCCGAGCGGCAGCGGGCCCGCAACGCCTCCATCCGCGCGGAGATGCACCTCGACGCCGGTGCCCTCGACGCCGCCCACGCGGAGGTCGAGACCGGCCTGCGCCTCGCCGTGGGTGACGACTACGTGCTCCGGCAGCTGCGCCGCACCCTGGTCGACATCCACGTCTGCCGGGGGGAGTTCGCCGAGGCGGAGGCCCTCGCCGAGGTGGTCATGACCGACGCGCCCGCCGAGGAGCAGTGGATGGCGCTCTCGGCGCGCATCCTCATGGGGGTCGTCGCCGCCGAGCAGGGGCGCACCGTCGAGGCAGCCGCCATCGCCCGGGCTGCCCGCGACCACGCCATCGAGCTGGCCGAGGACCGCATCGCCCTGTTGGCCGACACCCTGTTCAGGGCCGTCTCCGACACACCCCGGCCCCACAGCGTCGACCACGAGTCGCTTCCCTGGGGGGTGCGGCTCGGGGTGCAGCTGCAGGACGCCCGCGACCTCCTCGCGGTCCAGAACTGCCGGCGCGCCGCCGGTCTGGCCGCCGACATCATCGTGCTCGCCGACAGCATCCGCCTCGGCCGTGACGGCATCGAGGCCCGACTGCTGCTCGGGGACGCGCTCCTCGCCTGCGGCGAGGGGGTGCAGGCGGTCGCGGCATACCTCGGTGCGCTGCGGCGCGCCACGGAGGGTGGCTTCCCGCTGCGGGCGGCCGACGCCCTCGACGGCCTCGACCGGGCGCTGCTCGCCGACGGTGCCGCGGCGGCGGGCCGGTGCTCGGCCGCGGCCCGAGCGCTGCGCGCCCCACGACGTGCCGTGGCCCGGCAGCGGCCCGGGCAGCAGGTGCCCACCGGTGCCCCGCAGCGCAGCTGTCCCACCGACTGGGTGGTCGACGCCCGGTTCACCGAGGCCGGCGTCGCCGCGGTGACCGCGCTGTTCGACACCGAGGGCGGCGGGGCGGAGGCCGCCGACACGCCTCTGTCGCTCCTCACCCGCACCGAGCGCACGGTGGCCAGCCTGGTCGCCCAGGGCCTGACGAACCGCCAGATCGCCGAGCAGCTCTTCGTCTCCCCGCGCACCGTCGACGCCCACCTCGCGCACATCTTCCGCAAGCTCGACATCAGCTCACGGGCGCGGCTGGCCGCCCTCATGGTCGACCACGCCTGAGCTCCCCGGAACGGGAGAGGGCCGGTATGCCGCCCACGCGGCATACCGGCCCTCCCCACGCCTGCACCGGGTCAGGGCGCCGGCGCGGGCTCCGGGTCGGGGGTGGGCTCGCCCACCTCGGCGGTGGTGCCCTCGCCACCCTCCTGGCCGCGGCGGACCGCGGCGAGGAGCATCTGGGCGACGTCGACCACCTCGACGTCCTCGCCCTGGCCCTCGGACTGCTTGGCGGTCAGGCCGTCGGAGATCATCACGCGACAGAACGGGCAGCCGATGGCGATGCGCTCGGCGCCGGTGGCCAGCGCCTCCTCGGTGCGGTTCATGTTGATGCGGGTGCCGAGCTTCTCCTCCATCCACATGCGGGCGCCGCCTGCGCCGCAGCAGAACGACTTCTCGCCGGAGCGCTCCATCTCCTTGAGCTCGACGCCGGGCAGGGCGCCGATGAGCTCACGCGGCGGGGTGTAGACGCCGTTGTGGCGGCCGAGATAGCACGGGTCGTGGTAGGTGACCGTCTCGGCGGTGGAGGCGACGTCCTTGTTGCTCGACATGCCGGGCCGCTCGGCCGGACGGGCCACCGGCACCAGCTTCTTGTCCCGCACCAGGCGGTTGAGCAGCTGGGTGTGGTGGACGACCTCGTACTTGCCGCCGAGCTGGGGGTACTCGTTCTTGATCGTGTTGAAGCAGTGCGCGCAGGTGACGACGATCTTGGTCGCGCCGACCTCGTTGAGCACCTCGACGTTCTGCTGGGCGAGCATCTGGAAGAGGAACTCGTTGCCGGCGCGACGGGCGGAGTCGCCGGTGCAGGTTTCGCCGTCGCCGAGGATGGCGAACGAGACGCCCGCGGTGTCGAGCAGCTCGGCGACCGCCCGGGTGGTCTTCTTGGCCCGGTCCTCGTAGGCGCCGGCGCAGCCGACCCAGAACAGGTAGTCGACGTCGTCGGCGGACTCGACGTCCTGGCCGAGGATCTTGACCTGGAACGGCAGGTCCTTGGCCCAGTCGAGGCGGGCCCGGGCGGCCATGCCCCACGGGTTGCCCTTGTTCTCCATGTTCTTGAACAGGCCGCCGAGCTCGTTGGGGAACGCCGACTCGATGAGGTTCTGGTAGCGGCGCATGTCGACGATCGCGTCGACGTGCTCGATGTCGACCGGGCACTGCTCGACGCAGGCACCGCAGGTGGTGCACGACCACAGCACGTCGGCGTCGATGACGGCGTCGGGGCCGTGCGGGTTGTAGGCGGTCAGCGGGTGGTCGAGGTCGTAGCCGGTCTCACCGACCAGGGACAACTCCGGGAGGGCGGCCAGCTCGGGCTTGTCGTTGCCCAGGGCCTCGCGCTCCTCCTCGGTGGCCAGCAGCCACGGGGCCTTGGCGTGCGCGTGGTCGCGCAGCGTCATGACCAGCAGCTTCGGCGAGAGCGGCTTGTCGGTGTTCCACGCCGGGCACTGGCTCTGGCAGCGGCCGCACTCGGTGCAGGTGGTGAAGTCGAGCAGGCCCTTCCAGGTGAAGTCCTCGACCTTGCCCACGCCGAGCGCGGCATCCTCGTCGAGCTCCTCGATGTTCTCGAAGTCGACCGGCTCGCCCTTGACCATCAGCGGCTGCAGCTCGCCGAGCGAGGTGCGGCCGTCGGCGTGCCGCTTGAACCAGATGTTGGGGAACGCCAGGAACCGGTGCCAGGCCACACCCATGGTCGGCTGCAGGGCGATGGTGATCATCCAGGCGAAGGAGATGAGGATCTTGACCGCCGCGATGACCACGATGAGGTTCTCGATGGTGCCCACGCTCAGGCCGGTGAAGAAGTTGCCGATCCAGCCGGTCAGCGGGAAGTGCAGGGCGGTGTCCATGCCCGTGCCGAGCTTGCGTGCCAGGGTCCACTCCAGGGCCCGCAGCAGGCCGATGCAGATGGTGACGCCCAGGATGGTGAGCTCGACGTAGTAGGCCTGCCACCACGTGGAGCCGAAGAAGCGCGACCGGCGGCCGTCGACGCCGGCGGCGCTGCGCGGGTGGTTCTTCTGGCGGATCGCCATCAGCGCCAGGATCGCGAAGAAACCGCCGAAGGCGAACAGGTCGGTGACCCACTCGTAGAGGAAGAAGTGCCCGATCACCGGCAGCACGAACTCCGGGTCGACGAGCTGGCCGAACGCATTGAGCAGGGTGAAGAACAGCACCCCGAAGCTGATCATCGTCACCCAGTGCGCCACCGCCACCACCGGCAGGCGCGACATCCGCGTGTGGCCGAGGAACTCGCGCAGCAGCGTCCTGGTCCGCTCGCCGGGGTTGTCGCGTCGGGTCGCGTCGGGCTGGCCGAGGCGGAAGGTCGCCAGGAAGTGGCGCACCGTCCGCGCCAGCAGCGCGATGGCCGCCGCCGTGACGGAGAGACAGACGACGAGCGCGACGATCTGCAGGGGAGACATGGGCGGGAGTCTACTGACAGGTAAGCGCCCGCATACCTGCGTGTGAGCAGCGTCAAGTCGGGTGAGGTCCCACCTCTCGCACCATCACGGCTCGGGAAGCGTGAGAGGTGGGATCTCCCGCGGACGTGGGTTGCGCGGGGATAACTTTTCGTTGGAACATTCATAAGACAGTGTTTGTTGAACCCAAAAGTGTTCGTGCCCGGACCCGACATCAGACAAAGGCGGATTGCGCAGTGCCCATCTACGACGACGTCACGAAGCTCATCGGCAACACCCCGCTGGTGCGGATCAACCGCCTGATCGACAGCGACGCCACCGTGGCGGCCAAGCTGGAGTTCTACAACCCGGCCTCCTCGGTCAAGGACCGCATCGGCGTCTCGATCGTCGACGCCGCGGAGCGCTCCGGCGAACTCAAGCCGGGCGGCACGATCGTCGAGGCCACCTCGGGCAACACCGGCATCGCGCTGGCCATGGTCGGCGCCGCCCGCGGCTACCAGGTCGTGCTCACCATGCCCGAGACGATGTCCAAGGAGCGCCGGGCACTGCTGCGCGCCTACGGCGCCGAGCTCGTCCTCACCGAAGGGGCGCTGGGCATGAAGGGCGCCGTCGAGAAGGCCAACGAGATCGCGGCCGAGCGCGGTGGCGTCCTCGCCCGCCAGTTCGCCAACGAGGCCAACCCCGCGATCCACCGAGAGACGACTGCCGAGGAGATCTGGAAGGACACCGACGGCCAGGTCGACATCGTCGTGGCGGGCATCGGCACCGGGGGCACCATCACCGGCGTCGGCCAGGTGCTCAAGGAGCGCAAGCCCGGGGTGCAGATCGTCGCCGTCGAGCCCGAGGAGTCGGCCATCCTCACCGGCGGCCAGCCGGGCCCGCACAAGATCCAGGGCATCGGCGCCAACTTCATCCCCGAGATCCTCGACCGTGACGTCTACGACGAGGTCATCGACATCAACGCCGACACCGCGGTCGAGTGGGCCCGCCGGGCGGCCAAGGAGGAGGGTCTGCTCGTGGGCATCTCCTCGGGTGCCGCCCTCGCCGCCGCCAACCAGGTGGCCACGCGGCCCGAGAACGCCGGGAAGACGATCGTCGTGGTGATCCCCTCGTTCGGCGAGCGCTACCTGTCGACCATCCTCTTCTCCGACCTGCTCGACTGACCGACAACCGGACGGACCCCACCGTGACGCTGCTCCGCAGCCTGCTCGCCACCGCGCGCGAGGACCTCGACGCGGCCCTCGACCGCGACCCCGCCACCACGTCCCGCCTCGAGATGGCGCTGGCCTCGCCCGGCCTGCACGCCATCTGGGCGCACCGGCTCGCGCACCAGCTCTGGCAGCGCCCGGGCCTGAAGGTCGTCGCCCGGCTGATGTCGCAGCTGTCGCGGTCGCTGACCGGTGTCGAGATCCACCCGGGTGCGGTCATCGGCCGCCGGTTCTTCATCGACCACGGCATGGGTGTCGTGATCGGCGAGACGGCCGAGGTGGGCGACGACGTGATGATCTACCACGGCGTGACCCTCGGCGGCCGCTCGTTGCGCCGCGAGAAGCGCCACCCCACGGTCGGCAGCCGCGTGACGATCGGAGCCGGCGCCCGCATCCTGGGCCCGGTCTACATCGGCGACGACGTGCAGATCGGCGCGAACTCGGTGGTGGTCAAGGACATCCCCGCGGGCGCCATCGCGACCGGAGTGCCGGCCGTCGTGCGCTTCCCGAAGGGGAAGGAAGACCCCTACGAGGCGCTGTTCAAGGACCCGGCCATCTGGATCTGAGCGGACCCGCACGACGCGAGGCGCGGCATACCGCTGGGTATGCCGCGCCTCGCGTCGTGGGGGAGGGTCAGGGCAGCTTGCCCGGGCCCGGGCCGAAGCCGGTGGTGTCGGCGTGCAGGTGGCCGTCGGTGCCCCGGTGCAGGGTGGGGGGCAGGTCCTCGCCGCTCACCTTCTCCTTCACCGCAGACGTGGCGCTCCTGGCCACCCCGCCGATCTTGTCGGCCACCACGGGGGCCTGGTCCATCACGGTCTGCCTAGCTGTCTCGACCTTGGCCTGGACCGAGTCGCTGGACCACAGCTCGGTGGCCCGACCCTTGATCTGGTCGTAGCGCTTCTGCCCGGCCTTCGCGCCGAGGATGTAGCCGGCGGCGGCGCCGAGGACGAAGGACACCTTTCCCATCATGGCGAATCAACTCCCTGTCGTTGGTGCTCCTCCCTCCATCACAACAGAGGGCGCGGCAGATCGCGCGTCCAGTGACCGGCGCCCGCGCCCTCAGTCGCGGTCGGGCACGCGCATGGCCAGCGGAAGCACGAGCCAGGCAAGGGTGAAGATGGTCAGGGTCCCGAGGCCGACCCAGATGCCGACCGACTCCGTGAAGACGAGGCTGAAGACGAAGGCGGCGACGGTGGCGCTCGCGAGCGCCAGGGTGACCAGACCCGCCTTGGCGACCCAGCTGCCCGCCTCGACGAGTGACTCCTTGCGGCGCTTGCGGAACAGCACCCGGTGCATGCTGACCGGGGCGACGAGGAGCCCAGTGGCCAGGATGCTCAGGCTGATGGCCGCCACGTAGAGGTTGCGCTCGAGGGTGCTGATGTCGGCGAAGGTCGGCTGCAGCGGCAGCGTGAGCAGGAAGCCGGTGAGCACCTGCACCCCGGTCTGCGACACGCGCAGCTCCTGGAGCAGCTCGTTCCAGTTGCGGTCGAGCTTCTCCGCCTCGCTCTCGTGCTCGCGGGTGTAGTCGTCCACTGCTGCCTCCACGGCGACTCGTCGGGGCTGAATTCAACCGCGCGCGAGAGACGGCGTCGAGCGGACGCGCGCTACCGAGAGAGCGCCGCGGCGATCAGGGTGTTGCGGGCCGCGCGGCCGGCCGGGAGGGTGTGTATGCCGTCGCTGAGGTAGCGGCGCGGGTCGGCCTCCGCGGTGGTCCACCAGTCGACCACGGCGAGGTTGGTGTGGCGCCGGTCGGCCTGCGCCAGCGTGGCGTTCACCGCCGCGGCCGTGTGCCTGTCGCGATCGGCCCCGGTGACCAGCCAGCGCTGCTTCCAGACGTTCACCCAGTAGACGCGGGTGCTGCTGGGCACGGCGTCCATCACCCGGGCGACCTGGGCGCCGATGAGCCGGGCGTCGCTGTCGTTGGTGCCCAGCGCCATGACGAGCCGGGCGGGCGGGCGGGAGTGGTGGAGCCGCTCGACGAGCCGGTCCACGGCCGGCTCGGTGGGGATGCCGGGTGTTGCGTCCCACGCGAGCACCAGGCTGCGGGCGCGCAACAGCCCCGCCAGCTCGGGGGCGTCGGAGGCGGTGATGGAGTCGCCGTACATCCACACCCCCCGGCCGCGGGCGGTCTGCCAGGTGCGGTCGGGTGAGACCGTGCGGACGTTGTCCTGCCAGGCGGCGTGGGTCGGCGCAGGCAGGCCGAGCGCACCGGCACCGGTGAGCACCGCCGCGACGACGACGGTGAGGAGCCCTCTGCGGCGCTGCACGTCTTTCCCCCTGGTTGTGCCTGCCGGGTCGAGCCGGCGGCGTCAGGGTAGGGGCGGGGGCGGTGCGGGCGTGCCGCTTTCGCCTGACAACAGGGCCACTCTGCCGATGGTCGCCCTCGGCCGGTCGGCCGGTCAGCCGTTGGCCGCAGGGCGAGGTGCCGCGGGACGGTGTCGAGGAGTGCCGCGGCCCGCGGAGCCGGCGCTCACCCGAGGTCCACCCCCTCGATGGGGGCCGCCGGCTTCAGGTCGGGCAGGCGCATCATGCGGAACGAGTTGGCAAGCCCGAGCAGGCCGGCGAGCAGGGGCACGGCAAGGGCGACCTGGAGCGAGAGGTTCCGCGCGTCGTCGTTGATCGCCAGCACCTCCTCCTCCACCGGCGGTGGCTGCCCGGTGATCCGCTGGTCGAGCGCGGTGTTGCTCATCACCTGGGCGTTCTCGTCGAGCGCGGCGGCGATCTGCGCCTGTTGCGTCGGCGGGATGACCGAGCTGCTCTCGGTCATGGCGGTGAAGCTGAGCGACAGCGCGGCGAGCATCAGCCCGCCGGCCATGGCGAGACCGAAGGAGAGCCCGAAGGACCCGGCGGCCGAGTTCACCCCCGCGGCCTCGCTGACCCGCTCCTCCGCCACCGGGGCCAGCGTGTAGTTGTTGAGCTGGGACACCAGCAGGCCCAGGCCGCAGCCGGCGACCATCAACGGGATCACCAGCCACCAGCCGCTGTCCACCCGTGGGACCAGCGGGATGATGAGCAGCACCCCCACGCTCACCAGGAGGAAGCCGGCCCGGATGACCGCGGCAGGGCGCCTGTCGCCCGCCTTGCGGCCGGCCACCAACGCCGCTGCGAACATCGTCAGCGACAGGGGCGCCAGCGAGAGCCCGGCCAGCATCGCGCTGTACTCCAGCGTCATCTGGAAGAAGAGCGGCAGCGCGATCATGGCGCCGCCGAGGGCGACCTGCTGGAGCAGCTGGCCGGAGATCCCCGCGGTGAAGTTCGCGTGCCGGAACAGGTCGGGGTCGAGCAGCGTGACCTTGTGGGCGCGCTTTCGACGGATGAGCCAGCGGGCGAGCACGGCCAGCGCCACGGCGCCCACGGCCATCAGCAGCCCGACGAACTCGCCGCCCTCCTGCCAGACGAGGATGCCGAGCACCACCCCGCCCATGCCGACGACCGACAGCAGGGCGCCCACCACGTCGATCTTGCGGGGGCCGGTGTAGGCGACGTCGCGGACCAACCGGATCTGGCTCAGGACGAGCAGGATGATGACGACCTCGAGCGCGAACCCCACCCGCCACGACAGGTAGGTCGTCACGAAGCCGCCGAGCAGGGGGCCGAACGCGGCGGCGATCGCTGCCGACGCACCGACGAGGGCGTACGCCTTCTTCTGTGCCGGACCGCTGAAGTTGCCGTGGATGAGCGACTGCATGGCCGGGAGCAGCAGCGACGCGCCGAGTCCGCCGATGACCGCCCAGAAGACGATGATGGCGGTCAGGCCCTGCGCGAGGGTCATGGCGAGCGCGCCGACGGCGTAAGCGAGCAGCCCCAGCACGTAGGCCCGCTTCCGGCCCATCAGGTCGGACAGCTTGCTGCTGATGAGGATGAAGGCCGCGGAGACCAGCGCCTCGAGCGCGATGGCGGACTGGACCCCGCTCGCGGTGGTGTCCAGGTCCTCGATGACCGCGGAGATCGACACGTTCATCAGCGACGTGTCGACGACGAGGACGAACATCGCCATGGCCAGCAGCAGGCTCAGTCGGCCGCTGCCCGCGCCCTCCTGCGCTGCGGTACCCGTGGCTGGCTCGGTGCTCATGGGGCCCCCTGGAGTGGCGGCGCTGGGACGCTCTGCCTGTGAACCTAGGTGAGTCCGCGCAGGCGCGGATCACCCTTGACGGATGATCGGGGCGCGCCGTCGTCGCCATGAGCACGAGGCCGACGCGGCTGTCCGCGACACATGGGGCACAATGGCCGCCATCCAGGAGGGCTCGCATAGTGGCCTAGTGCGGCGGTCTTGAAAACCGCTATGGCGGCAACGTCATCGTGGGTTCGAATCCCACGCCCTCCGCGTGCGCGGTTCGGACGCCCCGAGGAACGAGGGGCGTGCGGTCCGCGCGCATGAGCATGCGGGATCTCGGGAGGAGCGACGAAGGAGCGACGGCTCCCACGCCCTCCGCTCGCCGGCACCGCGACCCGGACGGAAATGCGCGTTCCCGTCGAGGTCGCCCCCGGTAGTCTCGGCGGGCATTCGTGAACGAGGGGGAGACGTGGACTCTGGCATTGCCGCCATCGGTGGGCTGTTCATCCTGGCCGGCTTCATCGTGGCGCTGGCGCTGACGGCGTTCACCGTCTGGGCCTTCGTCGACGCGCTCCGCCGGCCGCGGCAGCAGTGGGACATCGCCGACCAGCAGCAGGTCGTGTGGGTGTTCGTGGTGGGCTTCGCGGCACTGCTCGGGCTCGGCGCCGTCGCCGCGCTGCTCTACGTCCTGATCCCGTTGCCGCGACTGCGCGCCGCCAGACGAGCCACCCAGCCCGCCTGAGGGACATGAGGCAGGCGGGCGGCTCGGCTCACGTCAGCTGCCCGGCTTCGGGGTCGCCAGCGTGAGGTACTTGCGGACCACGGAGGCGTAGCGTTTCGCATCCGCGTTCCACGACTCGAGGTGCTGCGCGCCCGGGAAGACCTCGAGGCTCACCAGCTGCGGCTTGGCCCCGTGCAGCCGCTGCGCGAGCGACAGGGGCACGACGGGGTCGTCGGCGCCCTGGATGACGAGGGTGCGGATGCGCAGCCAGTCGGTGTCGTCGAGGTAGTCGACGGCCTTCCAGTCGAGGTCGTAGCTCCGCGCGGCGATCTGCTGGGCCGTCCAGAGCACCGAGGTGGGGACGGCCCGACCGCCGGGAAGGGCGTCCTGCGCCCCGTGTTCGACGACCGACCCCAGCGACAGCATCGGTGCCTCGAGGATGATGCCCGAGACGACGTGGCGCCGCGTGGACCGCTCCAGGAAGGACGCCACGATGGCCCCGCCCATCGACTGCCCGACCAGCACGACGTGCCGGGCACCCTGCTGCAGGGCCCAGTCGACGGCGGACTCGAGGTCGCGCCACTCCGTGCGGCCGTGCTGGAGACGCCCCGAGGGGTCCCTGGGTGCGCCGAGGTCGTTCCGGTAGGTGATCGCGAGCACCGGGGTTCCGGCGGGAACGGCTGCGCTGGCGAACCGCAGCGCGTCGTTGCGGGTGCCGTTCTGGCCGTGCACGAAGATGGCGACCGTGCCGACCGCGCCGGGTCCGGCCGGGAAGTACCAGGCGGGCAGGCCCGCCACGGAGACGTCCATCTTCGCCAGGGGGAAGGCCTGTGGTGGGTCGCCCATCCACACGGCCCGGTCGAGGGCGGCACCCTGACGGGGGAAGGGCGCGGTGCCCTGCAGCACCTTCAGTGGGCGCGTCACCGTGCCGTCGGGGTTGCGCGTCGCAGGGCCGACCGTGCCGGTGCCGCCCTCCCAGGCCAGGCCGTAGGTGGCCGGGGCGTCGAAGCTCGGACCGGCGTCGGCACCCTTGCGGAGCTGGACCCTCGAGCCGCTCACCGTGACCACCCGCACGTCGTCGAACGCGGGCATCGGTCGACCAGGATCCGAGGCCAGCGCGCCGGCCTCGATGCGAGTGGCGAAGTACAGGCCGCCGCCGACGTGGACCGCGGCGACGAGCACGACGGACAGCGCCACCAGCCAGAGCGCCCACCGCACCGGTCGGTACCCACGGCGGCGGGGCCGGTGGGCGCCGTGGGAGGAGGCCCGACGCTCCTCCGGCGCCTGCAGCGTTGTCATCGATCCCCCTGTCCGCGCCGGTCCCCGTGCCTGCCGCCCGTGCGCTGCGCGTTCGTCTGCTCGCCGCGGCGGCAGGGAGCGCGGGAGGCTCCCGGCCGCCGGTTTGGGACGGTGCGCTACCGCGGCCGCACGAAGACGTCGGTCTCGCCGGTCGCGGCCTCGATGTCGTGGGTGGCCGTGTCCAGCAGCTCGTCGGCCAGGTGCCGCAGGGCCCGGGCCACGGCCACCTCGTCGCCGATCCGGGTGGCCGGCGTGTCTTCCTCGCTGCGGTGGCTCTCGCCGCTCGCGGTCAGCGTCTCAGGCGAGTCCGCGACCAGCACGACCTTGGCGGTGGTGTCGTCGGCGGACTCGAAGATCGACACGCGGACCTGCCACTCCTTCACGGGCTTGTGTGGGGCCTCGGGGGCCGGGGCCTGCTCGCCCTCGCCGTGGCCCGCGCCGATCCGCAGCACGGATCCGGGACCGGGGTAGAGCAGCCCGGTGTGCCCGTCGCTCCACCGCACGAGGTAGGGCGGCGCTCCGTCCTTTCCGCGTACCTCGAGGATCTCGCCGTCACGGGTTGGCCGGTCCACCTGCTCGCCCGCGAGAACGATGCGATCACCCTTCTGCGCCTTCATGGTCAACACCTCCGTCAGGGGCCACAACTGCCACTCCTCAGTGAAGGGCGCTGTCCCGCAGCGGGGGAGGGCCAGAGGTCCTAGGACAACAGGCCCTCTCCTGCCACGGTCCTACGCTCAGGTCCCGGCTGGTGCGCTCCGGCCGGGCTCCCTGACAGCGTGGCACGAGGCGGCGGGCTGAGTACGCGCTTTGCCCGATCCCCCCTCCAGCCGGGACCGCGTACCGTCGGCGGGGATAACCAGAAGCGTCCGCCTCACGGCGGCGGTACGAAGGCCGGGGCACCCCCTGCTCTCCGGCCTTCGTGCTGTCCGGGGTCGTTCCGGCGCCGTCCCTAGCGGGCGTTCGGGCGCCAGCCGGAGGTGCGGGCGGCGGCCGCGATGGCCTCGGCAATCTCGTCGTGGCCGTCGGCCACCAGCCCCACCGTCACGCGGACGTGGTCGCCGTCACCGGGCAGCAACGTGAAGGGCGACCCGGGTGTCACCCCGATCCCGGCGCTCGCCAGCCGCACCACCGCCGCGGTCTCGTCGTGCACGGGCACCCAGATGTTGATGCCCTCGGTGCCCCCGACCTCCACGCCGTGCCGTGCCAGTGCGGCGACGACCAGGGCCCGCCGCCGGGCGTACTCGTCGGCGGCGCGCTCCACCTCCTCGAGGGCGGCCGCGTCGGTGAGCAGGCTCAGCAGGATGCGCTGCAGCAGGCGGCTGCTCCAGCCCTGGCCCACCTGCCGGCGCGCCTCCAGCGCGCGCAGGAGGTCGGGGGGCGCGCTGAGCGCCGCGAGCCGCAGGTCCGGGCCGTGGGACTTGGAGAACGACCTGATGTATGCCGTGTGGCCCGGTCGCCAGCGACCGAGGCTCACGGTGTCGCCGCTGACCGTCGCGCCGGCCGAGTCGTCCTCGACCACCAGGGCGCTCGTGCCGTCGAGTAGGTCGACCAGCTCGCGGGCTCGCCGCTCGGTCATCGTCACGCCGGTCGGGTTCTGCGCCCGGGGCTGGAGGAAGACCGCGGCCACCGGCGAGGCGAGGGCCTCGCGCAGCCCGTCGGACGAGAGGCCCTCGTCGTCGACGGGCACGGGCACGAGCTGGACGCCGACCGACTCCAGCAGGTCGACAAGCGGCGGGAAGCAGGGGTGCTCGACCACGACGCGGTCACCGAACCGCAACGCGGTGCGGGCCACCAGCTCCAGGCCGTCCATGGCGCCGTCGACGACGGCGAGGCGCTCCACGGCATACGGCCACTGGGCCATGAGCACCTCGGCGAGCTCGGGCAGCACCGGTTCGTCGAGGTAGCTTCCCGGCGTGCCCGCGGTCGTGAGCGAGGCGAGCGCGCGCGTGAGGCTGGGCAGCAGGTCTGCGTCGGGCACCCCGGTGGAGAGGTCACGGGCGAAGGCGGCCGGGCGTTCGAGGGCCTGCTGGTAGCGGCTGGCCCCCGGGGCGGTGTGGTCGGCGACCGTGGTGCCGCGCCGGCCGTCGGTGCGCACGGCCCCGGCGCGGGCGAGCCGGCTCCAGGCCGAGCTGACGGTGGTCGGCGACAGCGCGAGCTCGGACGCCACCGTGCGGATCGGGGGGAGCCGGTCGCCCGGCTGGAGGGCACCCTCGCGGATCAAGGTGGCGACCGCCTGCGCGAGACCTCGGGCGCTGGGCTCGTCGAGGTGCTGCTCGATGGCGGAGAGGACAGCCTTCACGCTTTGTAACATAGCAAAAGACATATTGTGCCACCAGCGGTTGGGACGTACGGTCGGTGCATGACTGGCACGACCACCCGCATCTCCCACTGGATCGACGGCACCGAGAGCGCCGGCACCTCCGGCCGCACCGCCCCCGTCTTCAACCCCGCCACCGGTCAGCAGACCGCCGAGGTCGACCTCGCGAGCGCTGCCGAGGTCGACGCGGTCGTCGCGAAGGCCGCGGCGGCCGCGCGTGAGTGGCGCACCTCGTCGCTGTCGAGGCGCTCGGCCGTGCTCTTCGCCTTCCGCGAGCTGCTCAACAGCCGCTCAGACGAGCTGGCCGCGATCATCACCGCCGAGCACGGCAAGGTGCTCTCCGACGCCGCCGGGGAGATCGCCCGAGGCCTGGAGAACGTCGAGTTCGCCACCGGCGTCCCCCAGCTGCTCAAGGGCGGGTTCTCCGAGCAGGCCGCCACCGGGGTGGACGTCTACAACATCCGCCAGCCGCTCGGCGTGGTCGCCGGCATCACCCCCTTCAACTTTCCCGCGATGGTGCCGCTGTGGATGTGCGCCAACGCCATCGCCTGCGGCAACGCCTTCATCCTCAAGCCCAGCGAGAAGGACCCCTCGGCGTCGCTCTTCCTCGCCCGCCTCTGGAAGGAGGCCGGCCTGCCCGACGGCGTCTTCACCGTGCTCCAGGGCGACAAGGAGGCGGTCGACGCGATCCTGACGCACCCGGGCATCTCCGCGGTGAGCTTCGTCGGCTCGACCCCGATCGCCAAGTACATCTACGAAACCGGCACCGCCCACGGCAAGCGGGTGCAGGCGCTCGGTGGTGCGAAGAACCACGCGCTGGTGCTGCCCGACGCCGACGTCGACATGGCTGCCGACGCCGTGGTCTCCGCCGCCTACGGCGCGGCCGGCGAGCGCTGCATGGCCCTCTCCGTCGCGGTCGCCGTCGGGGACGTCGCCGACCCGCTCGTCGACGCCATCGCGGTGCGGCTGCCGAAGCTGACCATCGGCGACGGCGCGCAGCCCGGCACCGACATGGGACCACTCATCACCCGGGAGCACCGCGACAAGGTGGCCGGCTACATCGGCGCCGGGGAGCAGGCGGGTGCCACCGTCGTCGTGGACGGCCGCGAGACCGACGTGCCGAAGGGCGGCTTCTTCCTGGGCACCACGCTGCTCGACAACGTGACCCCCGAGATGACCGTCTACACCGACGAGATCTTCGGCCCCGTGCTCGGCGTCGTCCGCGTCGACACCTACGAGGAGGGCGTCGCGCTCATCAACGCCAACCGGTACGCCAACGGCACCGCGATCTTCACCCGCGACGGTGGCGCAGCCCGGCAGTTCCAGTTCGACGTGGAGGTCGGCATGGTCGGCATCAACGTGCCGATCCCCGTGCCCGTGGCCTACTACTCCTTCGGTGGCTGGAAGGACTCCCTCTTCGGCGACACGCACATGTACGGCCCGGAGGGCATCAACTTCTACACCCGCGGCAAGGTCGTCACCTCGCGCTGGCCCGACCCGGCCACCTCGTCGGTCGACCTCGGCTTCCCGCGCACGCGCTAGGGCGGGGGAGCACAATGGCGAGCATGACCGACACCCTCACCGGGCTGGCCGGAGCGTCGGAGGAGCAGGTCCGCCGCGACGACCGCGCCCACGTCTTCCACTCCTGGTCGGCCCAAGGCCTGATCGACCCGCTGCCCATCGCCTCGGCCGAGGGGTCCTGGTTCACCGACTACTCGGGCAGGCGCTACCTCGACTTCTCGAGCCAGCTCGTCAACGTCAACATCGGCTACCAGCACCCCAAGCTGGTGGCCGCGATCCAGGAGCAGGCGGGGCGGCTGACGACCATCAGCCCGGCCTTCGCCAACGACGCCCGCTCCGAGGCGGCCCGGCTCATCGCCGAGATCGCCCCGGGCGACCTCAACATGGTGTTCTTCACCAACGGCGGCGCCGAGGCCACCGAGAACGCCCTGCGCATGGCCCGCCTGCACACCGGCCGCCACAAGGTCATGGCTGCCTACCGCAGCTACCACGGCGCGACGGCCGGCGCGATCGCGATGACCGGAGACCCGCGGCGCTGGGCCTCCGAGCCCGGTATGCCGGGTGTGGTGCGTTACTGGGGCCCCTACCCCTACCGCTCGGCCTTCCACGCCGAGAACGAGGCGCAGGAGTCCGAGCGCGCGCTGCAGCACCTGCGCGACACCATCGCGGTCGAGGGCCCCCAGACCATCGCCGCGATCATTCTCGAGACCGTCGTCGGCACCAACGGCATCCTCGTGCCACCACCCGGCTACCTCGCGGGCGTGCGGGCCATCTGCGACGAGTTCGGCATCATGATGATCGCCGACGAGGTCATGGCCGGCTTCGGCCGCTGCGGCGAGTGGTTCGCCGTCGACCACTGGGGTGTGGCACCCGACCTCATCACCTTTGCCAAGGGCGTCAACTCCGGCTACGTGCCGCTCGGCGGCGTCATCATGTCCGACCGGATCGCGGCCACCTTCGCGGAGCGGCCCTACCCCGGCGGCCTGACCTACTCGGGCCACCCGCTGGCCTGCGCCTCCGCCGTCGCCTCCATCAACATCTTCCGCGAGGAGGGGATCATCGAGCACGCCCGCGCCCTCGGCGAGGAGGTCATCGGCCCCGAGCTGCGGGCGCTGGCCGAGCGGCATCCCTCGGTGGGCGAGGTGCGTGGGCTCGGTGTCTTCTGGGCCCTCGAGCTGGTGCGCGACCGGCGCACCCGCGAGCCGCTCGTGCCGTTCAACGCCGCCGGCGCGGACGCCGCCCCGATGAACGAGTTCGCCGCCGCATGCAAGGAGCGGGGGCTGTGGCCGTTCACCCACTTCAACCGCACCCACGTCGTGCCACCGTGCACCACGACCGCCGAGGAGGTTCGCGAGGGCATCGCGATCCTCGACGAGGCGCTCGCGGTCGCCGACCGCCACACCACCGAGAGCTGAGGTGGCCTCCAGCCACCCCGGCCACCCGGCGCTCGCCGACGCGGAACCGGGCGTCTTCTGGCTCGAGCAGCCAGGGCGCCCGGCTCCGCGTGCGGCGCTGGAGACCTCGACCACGGCGGACCTCGTGGTCGTGGGCGGCGGCTACTCCGGCCTGTGGACGGCGCTGCTGGCCAAGGAGCGCAACCCCGACCGCGACGTGCTGCTCCTCGAGGGCGGCCGCGTCGGGTGGGCCGCCTCCGGGCGCAACGGCGGGTTCTGCTCGGCCAGCCTGACCCACGGCGAGGCCAACGGGCGTGCCCGCTGGCCGCAGGAGTACGAGACCCTCGACCGGCTCGGCCGCGAGAACCTCGACGCCATCGAGCAGGCCGTCGCGCGTCACCGCATCGACTGCGACTTCCGGCGCACGGGAGAGCTCACGGTGGCCACGGCCCCGCACGAGGTGGAGTGGCTGCGGGAGGCGGCGGCCGAGGGCAGCGGGGAGCTCCTCGACCGCGACGCGGTGCGGGCCGAGCTCGACTCTCCCACCTACCTCGCCGGCTTGCGCGACCCCGACGGCACCGCGCTCGTCGACCCGGCCCGGCTCGCCTGGGGACTGGCCGAGGCGGCCGAGTCCCTCGGGGTGCGCATCGCGGAGGGCACCCGGGTGACCGACCTGTCCCGGGACGGCGCGGGTGTGCGACTCGTGACGCACACCGGAGCCGTCGTCTCGGCCGCAGCGGCCGTGCTGGGCACCAACGCCTTCCCCTCCCTCCTGCGCCGGGTCAGCCTCCACACGGTGCCGGTCTACGACTACGTGCTCATGACCGAGCCGCTCAGCGACGAGCAGCTGGACTCCATCGGGTGGCGAAGCCGGGCCGGCGTCGGCGACAGCGCCAACCAGTTCCACTACTACCGGCTCACCGCCGACAACCGGATCCTCTGGGGCGGCTACGACGCCGTCTACCACTACGGCCGTCGCGTCGACCCGCGGCACGACCAGCGCCCCGAGACCTTCGACACGCTGGCCGGCCACTTCTTCGACACCTTCCCCCAGCTCGAGGGGCTGAGGTTCACCCACCGCTGGGGCGGGGCGATCGACACGTGCACCCGGTTCAGCGCGTTCTTCGGCACGGCGCTGGGCGGCCGGGTCGCCTACGCGCTCGGCTACACCGGCCTGGGCGTCGGGGCCACCCGCTTCGGGGCCGACGTCATGCTCGACCTGCTCGAGGGGGCCCGGACCGAGCGCACGCGTCTGGAGATGGTCAGGCGCCGGCCGCTGCCCTTCCCGCCGGAGCCGCTGGCCTGGGCGGGGATCCAGCTCACTCGCTGGTCGCTCGCCCGGGCCGACGAGAACGCCGGACGCCGCAACGTGTGGCTGCGCACCCTCGACCGGGTCGGGCTCGGCTTCGACTCGTAGCGCCCACGCGCCAGCCCACGCGCCGGCGCGCGGCGCCGGTGCGAGGATGGCCGCGTGGACCTGCCCGAGCCGCGCGCCCTCGACCTCCCGCGCACACCGCCCCTGCGCCTGCGCGGCCAGGTCTTCGACGCCTCGCGGCCGGCCGTCATGGCGATCGTCAACCGCACCAGCGACTCGTTCTTCGCCCTCAACCGGCACGCCGACCTCGACTCCGCGAAGGCTGCCCTGGCCCGGGCCGTCGACGACGGTGCCGACATCGTCGACGTCGGCGGGGTCCGGGCGGGACAGGAGGGCGAGCACGTCAGCGCCGAGCAGGAGATGGACCGCGTCCTTCCCTTCCTCGAGCACGCCCGCACCGAGTACCCCGAGCTCGTCCTCAGCCTGGACACGTGGCGCTCGGAGGTCGCCCGTGAGGCCGGGCGGCTCGGTCTCGACCTGGTCAACGACACCTGGGCGGGACACGACCCCGAGCTCGTCACCGTCGCCGCGGAGATCGGTGCGGGAGTGGTGTGCTCGCACACCGGCGGCCTGCCGCCGCGCACCGACCCGCAGGGCGTGACCTACCCGCCCGAGCCACGGGGTGTCGTCACGGACGTGGTCCGCACCCTTGCCGAGGGGGCGCGCCGTGCCGAGCGCGCCGGCATACCGGCCGACCGCATCCTCGTCGACCCGACCCTGGACTTCGGCAAGACCACGGCCCACTCGCTCGAGGTGCTGCGGCACACCGCCGACCTCGCCCGGCTGGGCTACCCGATCCTGCAGGCGCTGTCGCGCAAGGACTTCGTCGGGGAGTCGCTGGGTCTGCCGCCCGACGAACGGCTCGAGGGCACCCTCGCGGCGACCGCCATCGCAGCATGGCTGGGCGCCACCGTCTTCCGCGCGCACGACGTGCGGGCCACGCGGCGGGTGCTCGACATGGTGGCCGTCATCCGGGGCGACCGGGCGCCCCGGCTCGCCGTGCGTGGCACCTGACGCCGAGACTCGCACGGAGGCCGGGGCCTCCTGGGCCCCAGCCCCCGCTCGTCTGCGCTTCCCCCGAGGCGCAGAGCCCACGGCGCCTGCCCAGGACGGGCGGCGACGTCACGAGGCCCACCGTGTCATGGGTGCTGACCTGCGGCGATCCGGCGAGCGGGGTTCTGGATGAAGGTCCGAGACGGACTCACCCGTTCGGACCAGCCACCCCGCACGAGGTGCACCGAAGGACCTGAACAGTCCTTTACCCTCTTCGCCGCGACTCAACCGGCGATCGGGCGGGCATGCGTGCTAGCGTCTGTCGCGGTTGCAGTAGCAGTTCCTCGCAGGTCGAAGAAGTGCCCGCCCCAGCACCACCGGAGCGGGCTGTTTTCATCTGAGGCGGGCATGTCCCGCTGGTGGGGTCAGTGCGGCAGCCGGGAGCCCCACGAGGTGTGGGACTTCATTGGCTACAGAAGGAAAGAGTTACCCCATGGCACAGGGAACCGTTAAGTGGTTCAACGCTGAGAAGGGCTTTGGCTTCATCGCGCAGGACGGCGGCGGCCCGGACGTGTTCGTCCACTACTCCGCCATCGACTCCTCGGGCTACCGCTCGCTGGACGAGGCTCAGCGCGTGGAGTTCGAGGTCACCCAGGGTCCGAAGGGCCCGCAGGCTGACGCCGTTCGCCCGATCTGATTCAGGACTGCCAACCAACAGTCTTTGAGCGAGGCCCCCACCGGATTCCCTTCCGGTGGGGGCCTCGTCGTGTGCCGCCGGTATGCCGTGCACCCAGCCCCCGCCCGCCCGCCCGCCCGCGGGACCCCTGCAGCAACTTCTGCTAGCAGCGGTTGCTGCCGCAGACCCACGTTGCTGCATACCCATGCGGCAGCAGCCTCTGCTGAGTCGGGGTCAGCGTCCTGCCAAGCGGGTGAGGAAGTCCTTGGCGATGGGGGCAGCGGCGGTGCCACCGCTCTTGCCCTTCTCGACGAGCACCGCGAACGCGACGTCGCCCTGGTAGCCGACGAACCAGGCGTGGGTCTCCGGCGGGTTCTTCGTGCCGTACTCGGCCGTGCCGGTCTTGCCGCGAACGGCTCCGCCCGGTGCGTCCTTGAGCACCTCCGCGGAGCCCTCGGTCACGACCCGGCGCATGAGCGCCTGCAGCTGGCTCGTCACCTGCGGGTCGAGCGGCTTCGGGTCGCGGGAGGCATCGGCAGGGGCCGGCTCGGTGACGAGGGCCGGGGGCACGAAGGACCGCCGGGCCACGGACCCGGCCATGACCGCGAGGGACAGCGGTGAGGTGAGGTTGCGGCCCTGCCCGATCGTCGCGGCCGCCTTGTCGGTCGCGCCGGTGTTCTCCGGGATCTTGCCGGAGAAGGCACCGCCGACGCCCAGGGTCTTCTCCCAGCCCGCGCCGATGCCGAGCGCCTTTGCCGCGGTGGCGAGGTCACCGTTGCCGAGCTTGGCCGCGAGCTGGACGAACGCCGTGTTGCAGGAGTTCGCGAAGTCCTCACCGAAGGTCGGTTTGCTGAGGGCGCCGCCCTCGTAGTTGCGGATCGTGAGACCGTCGACCACGAAGGTCTTGGGGCAGCTCACCGGGGTCGTCGGCGTCACGACCCCTTGGGAGAGCAGGGCGTAGGTGCTGGCAACCTTGAAGGTCGAGCCCGGCGGGTACTGCCCGGTGATGGCGCGGTCGAAGCCGGCCGCGGGGGAGTTCGCCGAGGCGAGGACGTCACCCGTCTGCACGTCGACGGCGACGAGGGCCGACGGTACCGAGCCGGTGCCCTCGAGCGCGCCCTCGGCCGCGGCCTGCACCTCGGGGTCGAGCGTCAGCTGGACGTCCTTGCCGTCAGTGGTGGCCTTCTCGAACAGCGGTTGGCCGGGGTTGGCGCTGGAGGTGACGGTGACACCGGGGGTGCCCGCGAGCACCGAGTCGTACTGCCCCTGCAGGCCGCTGAGCCCGGCGTAGTCGCCCGCGGCATACCGGCCGTTGCTCTTCTGCACGACCTCGGCGCTGACCGGACCGTAGGAGCCGAGCAGCGGCTGGCCGAAGCCGCGGGTGCGGGCGAGCGGCTGCTCGCGCACGGGGTAGATGACCCCGGTGAGGGCGTCGAGCTCGGCCCGCCGGTCGTCGAAGTCGCTCTGGCGGTAGGTGATCACCGCGATGGGTGCCTTGCTGCCGGCCTGCTTCGCGGCCTCGAGCTTCTTCACCAGCGACCCCTTCGGCTCGCCGACCAGCTCCTCGAGCGCCGCGGCGGTGGCCGAGGTCGCCCGCGCCGGGTCCAGCTGCACCGGGTAGACCTTGCCCAGCGGCATGAGCGGCTCGCCGGCCGCGTCGAGCAGGTCGCCGCGCTCGCCCTGGGTCCGGGTCGCGGTCAGCTTGTCACCGGCCTTCAGTTGCGGGTGCCACCACGAGCCGGTTGCCGCGGGCTGCACCGCCCAGCCGTCGGCCGTCTCCCCGACGCTGACGGGGGTGCGGTAGGCCCACGGGACCGAGCCGGGGAGGGTCCAGGTGACCTCCAGCATCGCGTCGGCCGTCTTCCCGTCGCGGTCGACGCCGGCCACGGTGACCTTGACCGGACCGGAGCCGAGCCCGGAGGTCGCCGTTGTGAAGTCCTCGTCCACCTCCGCAGGGGTGGTGCCCGCGAAGCGCAGGGGGGCCGTGTCGAAGGCGCGGCCCTGCCAG
This sequence comes from Knoellia sp. 3-2P3, assembly GCF_029223115.1. Lineage (NCBI taxonomy): Bacteria > Bacillati > Actinomycetota > Actinomycetes > Micrococcales > Intrasporangiaceae > Knoellia > Knoellia sp. 3-2P3. The sequence goes on along the minus strand of NZ_JARGZE010000001.1, from coordinate 366,698 downwards.
GCGGCGGCGAATGCCTGTGCGGCGGCCCGGGCCTCCTCGTCGCGCTGCTGTTCCTGCGCGGTGTGGCGCCACCACAGCCCGCCCGCCGCGGCGGCGACCACCAGAGCCCCCACGAGGACCGTCGTTATCGTGCGTTTCCCCATGGAGACATACAACAACATCGGGTCGGGAAGCCGGCCCGGCACCCTGTCGCCGCAGCGGCAACCCGGGACCCTCCCCGGGCGTCTTCGACATGGGACGATGTGAAATCGGCCATGCCTAGGCTGGCCGTCTACACTCCCGTGGGCGCGGTGCGACCCGCGCTGTACGGCACTGTTGGATGAGAGAGGTTCCCCTGTGAGCGAGGCCACGCCCGGCTCAGAGCCCAGCACGCCGGGGAACGGTGGCGCCGCCGAGGAGACCCCGCAGGTCAGGCGCCGCTCCGACCGCCACAAGGACCGTCGGCACCCGTGGCTGCGTCGGGGCGGGATCGCCGTGGCCGCCGGCCTTGCCGTCGCGCTCGTCCTGAGCGTCGTCGCCTACGTGAAGCTCACCGGCAACATCAACCGCCTGGACCTCGGGGACGCGCTGGGCACGCGGCCCGAGAAGCAGGCGACCACGGACTCCCGGACCAAGCTCGGCCCGATGAACATCCTGGTGATGGGCTCCGACACCCGTGCCGGCACCGGCAACTCCAAGTACGGCAGCAACAACGCGGAGTACGGCGTCGCGGGCGCCCGCTCCGACACCAACCTCGTCGTCCACCTATCGGCCGACCGGAAGTCGGCCACCGTGGTCTCCATCCCCCGGGACTCCATGACCAGGGCGCCGCAGAGCTGTGCGGACAAGGAGTGGTCGCCCGAGACCGGTGTCGTGCGTCAGTGGAACAACAACTTCACCCAGGGCGGCCCGGGCTGCGTCATCAAGACGTTCGAGGGGCTGACCGGCATCTACCTCGACCACTTCGTCGTCATCGACTTCCGCGGCTTCGAGCGGATGGTCGACGCCCTCGGGGGCGTCACCGTGTGCACCCCGGAGCCGATCAACGACCGCGACAGCCTCCTGACCCTGCCCGCCGGCAAGACCAAGGTCAACGGCAAGCAGGCCCTCGGCTACGTCCGTGTCCGCAAGACCGTCGGCGACGGGTCGGACATCGGGCGCATCAACCGGCAGCAGGCGTTCCTGTCCTCGGTGGTGCAGGAGGCGACCAGCTCCTCGCTCCTGCTGCGGCCCGACCGTCTCTTCCGGTTCCTCGACGCGGCGACCCAGTCCATGACGACGGACAAGGGCCTCGGGGTCGGCAAGATGCGTGACGTCGCAGAGAGCGTGGCACGCATCGGCATGGACCAGATCCGCTTCGTGACCGTCCCGATCGAGGACTTCCCGGAGGACCCCAACCGGGTCCAGTGGGCGGAGTCGGCGGACCTGCTGTGGGAGTCGCTGCGCGAGGACAAGCCGCTGCCCGGCCAGAAGCCGCCGCCCGGCAGCACGCCCAGTCCGAGCCCGACCACGTCCGTTCCGCTGACAGTGGCCCCCAACCTGATCCGGGTGCGCGTCACCAACGACTCGGGTGTGCCCGGGCTGGCGCGGCAGGCAGCCGGGGCCCTTGAGGTGCAGGGCTTCCGGATCGACGGGTTCGTCAACGGCACCGGCACGCTGGGCAGGGGCACGGTGATCCGCCACGGCAAGGGCATGGAGGAGTCGGCCCGCACGGTGGCCGCGGCCTTCCCTGGCTCGAAGATCCGCAGCGACGACCAGCTCGGCTCGACCATCGAGGTCAGCGTGGGGCAGGGTTCGAAGAACGTCGTCGAGGTGCCGAACCGCATCGGCAGCACGCCCATCCCGTCGCCGACGGTGACGGCCACCGCGCCGCCGTCCTCGACCGCCACGATCAAGGCCCGCACCGCCGACCAGGACATCTGCAGCTGACCGCTTCGGTATGCCGCGGGGCGCGGTTCGCGTGCCGGGTCGCCGTGGCGGCGGGACGGGTTTGTTCAGGCGCACGGGGTGCGGATACCCTGTGCGGGCTCGGTCCTGAGTCCCTGCGACGATGGGGCGGGCGTGGAGGCGTCGCCTAGTCCGGTCTATGGCGCCGCACTGCTAATGCGGTTTGGGCTAACCGCCCATCGAGGGTTCAAATCCCTCCGCCTCCGCCAGACGAACGACGACCCCGACACGCTTTTCGTCGGGGTCGTTGTTCGTCGAGAGGTGGGGGCCCTCGGAGGGCGACCTCGACGGCCGCGTCGGCACGAGCCTGCAGGCCCCGCGTCAGCTCCGGTCGAGGAGCCGCAGCGCCTCGCCGACGACCTCGATCGAGCCCTCGGTGATCGGGTCGAGCACCAGCTGGAGGTGGGTCGCGCCGGCTGCGGCCATCGCCCGCACGTGGTCGGCGATCGCCTCAGGCGTCCCCTGCACCGGCTCCACCGCGGCGTTGTACGTCTCTCCCATCAGGCGACCGCCACCGCCGGGGAACTGCACGAACACGGCGGCAGTGGCCGCCACCTCATCGGCCTTGCGGCCCGCTGCTGCCGCAGCCTGCTCGACCCGGCTGCGCAGGCTGGCGAAGCCGTCGGCGGAGTTGCCGTAGTCGCTCCACCACACGTTCCACGCGTCGACGTGCGGAAGGCCGATCCGCATCATCCGCTCGCCGACGGAGCCCAGCACGAGGGGTGGCCCACCGGTCCGGACCGGACGCGGGTCGAGGACGCAGTCCTCGACGGCGTAGTAGGTGCCCCGGTAGTCGATGCGGCCTTCCCGGAGCAGCGTGCGGATGATCGTGAAGGCCTCCTCGAAGCGCGACACCCGGTGGTCGTAGGGGAAGCCGAAGGCGCGGTACTCGCGCTCGTTCCAGCCCGCGCCGAGACCCAGGATGAGCCGGCCCCCGGAGATGCCGTCGACGGTCGCGGCCTGCTTGGCCAGCATCGCCGGTTCGTGGAACCCGGCCGAGGCGACGAGGGGGCCGAGCTCGATGCGCTCGGTGACGGCGGCGATCGCCGCGAGCGAGGTCCACACCTCCCAGGGCCCACGAGTGATGCCGCCGGGCAGGTCGTACAGCAGGTGGTCGCCGAGCCACACCGAGTCCAGGCCGACCGCCTCGGCCGTTCGCGCCATCGAGAAGAGCTCCGGCCAGCCGACCGGGCGCTCGACCTCGGGCAGCTGGACACCGACACGGCAGGGGCGTGACACCTGTCCCACCGTAGTCCGGTCCCGTGGTCGGTGTCTGCAGCCGGTCACCCGGCGGGGTGATGGTCACGGCATGGCCCGGGTGGGCCGGGTGAACGGCACGGCTGGGCCATGGCCCCCGGGTCGCCACCTCCGCTGAAATGGGTGAGCAGGGGAAGCTGGGGGAGACGTGCGACGAAAGCGTGCCGTGGTCACCGGCGGAGCAGGCTTCGTGGGTTCACACGTGTGCGAACGCCTGCTCGAAGCCGGCTGGTGGGTGCTGTGCCTCGACAACTTCCTCACCGGGGTGCCTGCCAACGTCCGCGACCTGCTGGCGCAGCAGCGGTTCCGCCTCCGAGAGGCGGACGTGACCGAGCCCTTCCACGTGCCCGGGCCCATCGACGCGGTCCTCCACCTCGCGTCACCGGCCTCTCCGGTGGACTACCTCCGCTTCCCGGTCCAGACCCTGCAGGCCGGATCCGCCGGGACCCTCAACGCCCTCGAACTGGCCGCCGAGAAGGGTGCCCGCTTCGTGCTGGCGTCGACCTCGGAGACCTACGGCGACCCGCTGGTGCACCCCCAGCCCGAGACCTACTGGGGCAACGTCAACCCGGTCGGCCCGAGGGCGGTCTACGACGAGGCCAAGCGCTTCGCCGAGGCGATGACCGGCGCCTACCGCGGCAGCCGTGGAGTGAACACGGGCATCGTCCGGATCTTCAACACGTACGGGCCGCGGATGCGACCCCATGACGGCAGGGCAGTCCCCACCTTCATCGACCAGGCGCTGCGCGGGCTCCCGTTGACTGTGAGCGGCGACGGCTCCCAGACCCGCTCACTGTGCTACGTCGACGACCTCATCGAGGGCATCGTCCGGATGCTGCACTCCGGCCACGCCGGTCCGGTCAACATCGGAAACCCCCATGAGCTGACGATGCTCGAGCTGGCCGTGACCGTCAGGGAGCTCACCGACTCACGGTCGGTCATCACGTTCGTGCCCCGTCCGGTCGACGACCCGGCGGTCCGGCGGCCCGACATCACGGTGGCTCGACAACTGCTGGGCTGGGAGCCCAGGGTGAGCCTCGCGGAAGGGCTGCTGCGCACGATCGACTGGTTCAGGAAGCCCCTCCAGCGCTCCCCGTCACCGGAAGAATCCCCCGAGGACCTCACCCTCGAAGAGCCTGGTTGAGCATCCGGGTGACGACCTCCCGTGCCGAGAAGCAGTGCTCCGCCAGTTCCCTGGCCGCCCGGCAGTGCCGTTCGTAGTGGGCGTCGACCTCGGCAAGCCCCGCGGCGGCCTCCTCGGGGTTCGTGAACCTGATCAGGCCCAGACCGTCCGGGAGGTAGTCGCTGGGGCCGGTGTACTGAACCACCGCGGGCTTGCCAGACGCGAGGTAGCAGGCCGTGCGGTCGCTGAACCAGCCGTTCCCCAGCATCACGTAGGCCGGCTTGGCGCACCCGAACTCCGCCCGGGACCCCTGGATGTAGGCCTGGTACGCCTGCGGGTCCCCGGCGACGCCGACCGCCTCGCGCACCACCCAGCCGTTGTCCTGCAACAGCCGAAGGTCGTCCTCCTCGTCCGCACCGAGAGCCGTGGCGATCTCCATCGATCGGGTGACCCGGCGCGGGAGGTCGAGGAAGTCCAGGTAGGCAACCCGCTTGTTGGTGTCGAGGAGTGAGCCGTTGACCAGCACGTAGCTGCGGCTCTGCCACGACGAGATGCTGGTGACCGCACTGCAGTCGGGGTCGTAGCGGAAGGGCCACAGGTCGAGCGAGACGGCCGGCCTGGTGTGCACCCACTGCGCGCCCGGGTCGCCCGGGACAGGGCCGATCTTCTCGCCGATGCTGAAGTACACGTCGTGACGCTGGACCCGGAGCAGGTTGCTGGTCCACCACAGCTGGAGCAGCCCGGGGTCGATGTCGACCAGGGCTGTGCGGCGGAACCGGGCGAGCATGCCGGGTGCCATCTCGTAGTGGAAGCTGAGCAGCAGGTCACTGTGTCGCAGCAGGCGCTCGGCTCGCTCGGCGGGCATGGTCATGTACGTCGCTTTGTCACCTGCTCCGGCTGCGCCGGCCGGCGCCTCGTAGACGATGGCTCGGTCCGCCAGCCCGAACGGGCGCAGCCGCTCGAGCAGCGTGGCCACCCGCGGATCGCTCGGTCGAGGCTGCGGGGAACGGGGGAGCTCCTCGAGCCACCACACGTCGCAGCCGAGGCGGCGCAGGGCATCGGCGTACTGCACGTACACCCAGAAGTGCCCAGCGGCGCGGGCGTAGTGCGCGACCTTGAAGGGTGCCAGGACGACGCGGGTCACGTCCCCGCCATCCCTGCCGGCGCGGTTCCGTCACCGTCAACGACAGCAGCCAGGGCGTCCCTCCAAGCGGCCAGCCCGCGGAAGGTCCAGCCGTTGCCCTCCAGGATGCCCTGGGCCACCCAGATGATCTGGTTGGCCAGGCGTCCCGCCTCGAACGTCGCCACCAGAAGGTCCCAGTCGAGGTCATCGGCGAACGGAAAACCCCTGTCGGCCATCGCCTGCGTGTAACGACTGAGGACGAGGCGGCGCTGGGCAGGAGGGTAGTAGGCGAGGTGCGTGGAGATGTCGAAGCCGGCCGGGCCGACCCCCACGTGGTCCCAGTCGATGAGCCGGACGTGGAGGCCCTCGGGACCGGGCAGGACGAAGACGTTGGCCCGGGTGAGGTCACCGTGGACGAGCGTCTCGGGACCCGACTGCTCCTGCAGGAGACGGAGGCGTCGGGGCTCGTCCCGGAGCAGGTCGGACAGGTGGGCCTGGACGGCATCTCGCACCGACGCGTCCTCAGCGGACACCCGGACCGCGGACCGGCGCAGCAGGTCCACGCAGCGCGCGGCGTCCCGCACGCTGTTGGCGTAGAAGTACGCCCCCAGGTCACCGGCCGCGAACCTCGGCTCGGGCAGCAGGCCGTGCCCGGCGAACGAGGCGTGGAGCTCTGCGAGCGTGTCCATGGCCGCCTCCAGGCACGAGGAGTCCACGTCGTCGCGGTCGAGGCCACGGACGCCAAGGTCGTCGTACACGTGCCACACGTGCCGCCCATCGGCCTCACCGATCGTCGCGAGCCTGGGTGGCCCCAGTGACCCCATCCCCACCGCCGGCAGCCACCGGCCCGTCACGCGTCGTTCCAGCTGGGCTCTCCGGGCGCGAAGCCGCTTCACGACGACGCTGGAGCGGGTCGCCCCCACCAGCTGGAGTCGGTGCACGCCCTCCCGCAGACACGTGGCGGAGGTGACCACCACGTCGCCGACCCCGTCGGCGGCGAGGGTCCGGAGCGGTTCCGACAGCAACGCCAGCTGGTCCGCGCGCAGGACCTCGACGCCGCTCGGCTCCACGTCGGTGCTCATGGGGTGCCCCCCAGTCGCTCGTAGCCCGTCGGGTGGGGACGGCCCACCTCGACCAGCCGGCCACCCCGCAGCTCGAGCCACAGGTCACACCTCGAGAGCGTCGAGGCCCGGTGCGCGATCAGGAACGTCGTCCGGCCGCGGGACAGTCGTTCCATCGCCGCGAGGATCTTGGCCTCCGTCGCGACGTCGACGGAGCTCGTCGGCTCGTCCAGGACCAGGACCCGGCCGTCCTTGAGGAAGGCGCGCGCGAGGGAGATCCGTTGGCGTTCCCCGCCCGAGAGCCGCATTCCCCGCTCGCCCACCAGGGTGTCGTAGCCGTCAGGAAGGTCCGTGATGAACAGGTGCGCGTCCGCCTGCTCCGCGGCGGCGACGACGTCCTCGAGCGAGGCGTCCGGCCGCGCGTAACGGATGTTCTCGGCGATGCTCGTCGAGAACAGCACCGGGTCCTGGAGGACGAACGCCACCTGCCGGCGCAGGTCGTCCAGCCGGTACTCGCGCACGTCGATGCCGTCCAGCAGCACCGCCCCGGCGGTCGGGTCGTAGAAGCGGACCAGGAGGCTGACCAGCGTCGTCTTCCCGGCCCCGGTGGTGCCGAAGATGCCGACCGTCGTGTCCCTCTCCACACGGAAGGACAGGTCGTGCAGCACCTCGGGGCCACGGCCGTAGCGCATCGACACGTGACGGAACTCCACGTCCCCGAGGGCGCGGACGAGCGGGACGGCATCCGGCCGCTGCGGGACGTCATGGGGCTCGTCCAGGAACTCGAAGACGCGTTCCGCGCTGGCCAGCGAGGACTGCAGGGTGGCTGCCTTCTTGCTGATGGTCTTGAGCGGGCCGTAGAGCTGGGAGAGGTAGGCGATGACCATGAGAAGCTCGCCGAGGGTCAGCACGCCCTGCTGGACATGGCGGACGCCGATGAACAGCACCGTCGCGGTGCCCACCGCGGTCACGACGTTCACCAGCAGCCCGAAGACCCCCTCCGCGACCGCGAGCCGGACCCGCGCGTGGACCCCGGTGCTCGAGCGCTGGCTGAAGCGGTCTCGCTCGCCGTCCTCCTGGCCGAACGCCTTGACCACCCGCAGGGCGCCGAGTGCCTCCTGGACGACCCGCATGGCGCCCGTCTCGATCCCCTTGACGTCGCGATACCGCGGGCGCACCTGGAGGCGGTACCGCCGGGTGAAGAGGACGAGCAGCGGCGAGACGAGGAGGCTCACGACCGCCAGCTGCCAGTCCAGCCGCGCTATCACGACGACCGTGGTGCACAGGGCGATCGCGGCCGTCGCCGTGGTCAGGAGTCCGTCGACCGTCACCTTCTGCAGCTCGGCCGCGTCGTTCTGGATCCGGTACACCGAGTCGGTGGAGCCACGGGCGTCGTGCCGCCGGAGGGAGAGCCGCTGCGCATGGGCGAACAGCCGTTCCCGCAGGTCCAGGGTCATCCGCTCGCCGGTCCTGACCCGCAGGACGTAGCTGCCCATCTGCTGCAGCTGGGCCAGCGCCACGACCACCACCTGCATGACCGCTGCCGTCAGCAGGAGCCGGGTGCCCGTCTCGGCGACCGCGTCGGGCAGCAGCGCGTCGAGGTAGGGCGGCAGCGGCTTGCCGCCGAGCACGCTGTCGACGGCGATCATCATGGGCACCGGGGCGAGCAGCATCAGCGGCGTGGCGAGCAGGTCGACCACGAAGATGACCAGCACCGAACCCCTGTAGGGCCGGAGCTCGGACGTCAGGCGCCAGAAGAGCCGGCTCCGTCGATCGGAGACCCTGGCGTCGTCTGACCCACGGCGGCCGCTCATCCGGTGTCCCGCACCGCTCGCGTGGTGCGTGCGACCGCACCGCTCGACAGGCGTGTGAGGACCATCGCCTCGAGCGCCGTCGACACCAGCACCGCGCCGACGGCCACGGCTCCAACCAGCGGAGACGACGTGGTCAGCGCCAGCGCCGCCACGAGCAGGCCCACCCCGAGCCGGCTGACCGACCAGGTCCGGCGCGTGACCGGGTCCCACTCCCACAGGACCGCCAGGTTGAGGCGGCAGCGCAGGATGGGGCCCACGCCGATCTCGATGTCCCAGCTGGCCCGCGGCGAGCCTCGCCGGACCCCGCACCAGTGGGCCGACAGGTCCTGGTCGAGGGCGGCCAGCCACCTCTCCCGGCTGCCGGACCACGGCCGGCTCGGACCCACTCGTGACGGCAGCGGGCGTCCGGTGAGCCGGCCCCACGTGCGCGCCAGTGGCTGGAGGACGTGCAGGGCGCCGACAAGCACCCGCAACCGCCACGGCCCGCTTTCACCGGGTGTGGCCGGGGTGGCTGCAGCAACGACCACGAGGTATGCCGCGAGGGCCAGGCCCACCCCGGCCGGCACCAAGAGCGCCGCCGGCACGACCACCGCGAAGGGCAGGGCGAGGACGGCGAGGAGGACGAGGAGCGGGATCACCGCACTGGCCCACATGACCACGGGCGCGGCCCGGTCGCGGACCTCGGTCTGGTAGGGCGCCAGCCCCATGGGCCCGTGGTAGACGACGGGTTTGAGGATGCGCGGCAGGATCCGCGGCCCGCCGTACACGAATCCGGACCACCTGGCTGCGCCCCACCTGTTGAAGCGGTGCCGGTGCTGCCCGGCGAGCATTCGCTCCGCCCGGCCGTAGCCTCGTTGCTGCCGCAGGTAGCCGCGCACGGTGTCTCGTCGGTGGTGGCGCACCTGGGCGGCAGGGCTGAAGGCCGCCTGCCCGCCGAGGTCGAGTAGTCGCCAGCACACGTCGACGTCATCTCCTGCCGTGGTGTAGGCAGGGTCGAACCCGCCGATCTCCTGCAGTGCCGACCGCCGCACGGCCAGGTTGCAGCCGGGGACGTGCTCGGCGCGGTCGTCCCCGATCAGCACCTCGACCGGGCCGCCCGGGGACTGCGCCACAGCCCGCTCCACGAGTCCGCTCTCGCGGAAGGGGAGGTTCGGCCCGCCCGCCACAACGACACGTGGGTCCTCGAAGGCCAGGGCGAGGTGGTACGGCCATTCCGGATGACAGGCGGCATCCGCATCGAGGTAGGCCACGATGTCGCCGGTCGCGGCGGCAAGGCCCGCGTTCCTCGCTGCGCTCAGCCCGCCGTGCGGCAGGGCGAGCACCTCGAACGGGCTTCGCCTGGCAAGCTCGAGCGTCCTGTCGGTCGACCCGTCGTCGCACACGACGACCTGCAGCGCCGGGTAGTCCACCCCTGACAGCGAGTCCAAGCAGCCGCCGATGCGCCGCTCCTCGTTGTAGGCGCACACGACGGCGGTGACGGATGGCCAGGACGGGCGCAGGTCGCGGACCGTCCGGCCGGCCCACTGGGAGGCCACCGCAAGCGCGGGCCGCGGACTGCGGTCCGCGCGCGTGAGGCCGAAGCCCCAGCCCTCAACGGGGCCGGCAGAGGTGGCCCACTCGTCGGTCCACGAGAAGATCGTGGCGCCGGCGCACCCGCACTCGTCGACGAGCCCGAGCTGCATTGCCAGGGACCGGGCCTGCTCATCCTCCCCGTGCAGCTCAGCCGCCAGCCCCACCTCGGTGAGCACGAGGGGGCGGTCGGCCGTGACGCGCTGAAGGTGGCGCAGGTACGGAGCGAGCTGGTCGGCCCGCTCGAGGAACACGTTGAAGGTCACCAGGTCCTGGCCCTCGACCCGGAGGAACTCGGCGGTGGGATACCCCGTGTACGTCGCAAGCATCTCCGGGTCGCCCTCGTGCACGAGCGCGACCAGCTCCGAGAGGATGTCCTCGATGGCTGCGCGGCCGTAGAGGCGCGTGACGTCCGAGGGCACCTCGTTCCCGACCGAGATGGCGAGCACCTCCGGGCGACCGGCCAGTGCTGCCAGCGCCTCGTCGACGCAGGCTCGCCCTGCCGCACGAACCAGGCGGTGGACGCGCGCGGAGCCGCCGGCGTGCATGCGCCAGTCGGGGTAGCCCAGGCCGACCAGGACGCGCATCCCCAGCGCCCGCGCGCCGTCCAGCAGCTCCGGCGGTGGCACGTCGTACACGCGCACCGTGGTGAACCCGCACTCGGCCATCGCGATGAGGTCACGTTCGATCTGTGGCTGCTCGGGGAAGCGGAGGCCGTCGCCGCGCGGCAGGAACGTCCCGTACGTGGTGCCCTTGACCCGGAAGGGCGAGGTGCCGACCCGCAGGAACTTCCCGTCCGTTGCCACCCGCTCCATCGCCGCACCCCCTACCGCGGTGCGGCGCCGCGCCACTCGCGGACCACCCCTCGATGCCGTCGCGACCATATGGACGGCCGCCCCGACCGCTGTCCGTCGTCATCATTGGAGCACCGGGCGTGACCACCGGGAATGGCACATGCGGGTGGTGTTTCGGCAGCGCACGGCCTACGTCATGGCCATCGTGGCACGCCCGAGGTGCGCCGATGACCTCCTGTCGAAGCGTCCGGTCATGCAGGTGGCGGAGTCGCGGCCGGCCCTCCCGGGCTACCGTCCGGGCAGAGGGGGAGGAGCGGGGATGAGCCAGACACGGTGGCCCCGGTATGCCGCCCGGCTGGGGGCGGTGCTGGTGGTGGCCGCCGGTGCGGCGTGGCTGTGGGCGGCCGTGCAGCGCTGGTGGCCCGAGTGCAGGCTTGACCGGTACGAGTCGATGGCCTGCATCCGGCGGCAGGACCACGAGGTCGACTACCTGTGGCCCACGGAGCCGTGGGTCCCCATCGGGTCCACCGCCCTCGTGGCGGGGCTGGGTTGCCTGCTGGCCGCGCTTGGGCTGCTGCTGGTGGTGCCCTCGCTGACCAGTCGATCTGTGCGGGGCGTGGTGGCGGTGGCGTTGGTGCTCCAAGCAGGCGTCCTTGTCCCCGTGGGGGCTGCGACCTACCTCTCGGGTCGCGCTGGGCGACCGGTCGAGGACGTCCCTGCGCTGGTGCCGGCGGGGCTGCTGTGGGCGCTCCTGCTGCCGGCCGTCCTTGCCTTCACGGTGCCGCTCGTCATCGGCAGGGCCGCCAGCCGCCGGCAGCTGACCAGTCTGGTGGCGCTCGTCGTGGCCCTGCTTCTGACGTCCCCGCTCCTGGACTACGTCCTCATGTCGATGACCTACACCTCGCACGACACTCCACCGTGGTCGGGCCTGTTCTCCGGTGCAGCTCTCGTGGTGGCGGGCGTCGCAGCCTGGTGGGTGCCCGAGCCGGCCCCGTCAGGTGGGGAGCGTGACCGCGAAGGTCGTGTCGCCGGGGTGGCTGTCTAGCTCGACCCGGCCGCCGTGGGCCTGCGTGACGGCCGCGACGATGCTCAGGCCCAGACCGGTGCTGCCGCTGCCGTGCCTGCTGCCGTTCGTGCCCCGGTACCGCGAGTCGTCGCCGCGGGTGAAGCGCTCGAACACGTTGGCCTGCAGTGGTGCCGGCACGCCGGGGCCGTCGTCGTGGACGGCGATCTGCACGTGGCCGTCATGGCGACGGACCGTGGTCGTGACGGTGGTGCCGACCGGGGTGTGGGTGCGAGCGTTCGCCAGCAGGTTGGCGACGACCTGGTGCAGCCGGTGGGCGTCACCGGTCACCTCGACAGGTTCCTCGGGCAGGTCCAGGCGCCAGTGGCGCTCGGGCGCAGCGGCCCTCGCGTCGGAGACGGCGTCGACGGCCAGCATGGTGAGGTCCACCGGCTCGCGCTCCAGCGGGCGACCGGCATCCAGCCGCGCCAGCAGGAGCAGGTCTTCCACGAGCGCCGACATCCGCACAGCCTCGGACTCGACCCGACCGAGGGCGTGCGTGACCGACGGCGGAACCGGCTGCGGCTCGCGACGGGGCAGCTCGGCATACCCCCTGATCGAGGCGAGCGGCGTGCGCAGCTCGTGGGAGGCGTCGGCCACGAACTGGCGCACCCGCATCTCGCTCTCGTGGCGGGCCTGCAGGGCGCTGCCGACGTTGTCGAGCATCTGGTTCAGGGCCAACCCGACCTGGCCCACCTCGGTGCGGGGATCGGTGTCGGCCTCGGGCACCCGCTCGGCGAGGGCGACGTCGCCGGAGTCGAGTTTGAGGCGGGAGACCTGCGTCGCCGTGTGGGCGACGCGCTGCAGCGGGGCGAGGTTGCGCCGCACCAGCCAGACACCCCCCGCTCCCACGGCCACCAGGCCGATGACGGTGCCGCCGACGACGACCGTCACCAGCAGGGCCACCGTGTCGGTGACCTCGGACAGGGGCTGGCCGGTCACGACGGTGAGCCCATCCCTGCCGCGGGAGGCCACCAGGCGGTAGTCGCCGAGGTCTCCACGCAGGTCGACCGTCTCAGGGCTCGGGCCCAGCTGGGCTTGCTGGACCCGCTGCACCTGGGCGTCCGTCAGCGTCGTGACCTCGCTGCGCTGCGCCACGTAGTTGTCCCAGACCTGGTCACCGTCGAGCACGAGTGTCAGGAACGACTCCCCACCGCCGAGCCTGCGCTCCGGGTGCTCGCCGCCGCGAGAGGGTCGGCCCTCGACCCGCATGGCCGAGGCCCTGACGTCCTCGTCGAGCTGCGACATCAGGAAGTGCTGCAGGAGCACGACGGTCAGGCTGGCGGTGGCGAGGGTGACGGCGACGAACAGCGCCACCATGGAGGCGACCAACTTGCTGCTGAGCCGCCACCGCGAGGGGTGCACGAGCCCGGGGAGTCTCACGGTGCCGGCTTGAGGACGTAGCCGACTCCCCGCACGGTGTGGATCATCGGGGCCCGCCCGGCGTCGATCTTCTTGCGCAGGTAGGAGATGTAGAGCTCGACCACGTTGGCCTGGCCACCGAAGTCGTAGTTCCAGACGCGGTCGAGGATCTGCGCCTTGGAGAGCACCCGCCTGGGGTTGCGCATGAGGTAGCGAAGGAGCTCGAACTCCGTCGCCGTCAGCTGGACCTGCTCACCCCCGCGGGTCACCTCGTGGCTGTCCTCGTCGAGGGTCAGGTCGCCGACCACGAGCACCGACGACGACTCCTGGGCGATGACGGCGGTGCGCCTCATGAGCGCGCGCAGCCGGGCCACGACCTCCTCGAGGCTGAACGGCTTGGTGACGTAGTCGTCGCCCCCTGCAGTCAGCCCGGCGACCCGGTCCTCGACGGCGTCCTTCGCCGTCAGGAAGAGGACGGGGACGTCGGGGTTGTTGGCCCGCATGCGGCGCAGCACCTCGAGGCCGTCGAAGTCGGGCAGCATCATGTCGAGCGCCACCGCGTCGGGCCCGAACTCGCGGGCGGCCCGCACGGCAGCGACGCCGGTGCCAGCGGTCCGGACCTCCCAGCCCTCGTAGCGCAGCGCCATGGCGAGGAGCTCGGTGAGGTTGTCCTCGTCGTCGACGACGAGGACCCGGACGGGTGACCCGTCAGGGCGCTGGAGGCGGGCGGGGGCGGCCGCGGGCTGCTGCGTGCTCATGGGAACAGAGAACCCCGGCCGTCTGGGAGGGCAGGGTGATTTCCCTGTGCGAATCCTGTGAGCGGCCTGTGGTGGCCCCAACGGTGACCGGCACCCTGCGGCCGCCGGCCCGGCAGTGCCTCCTCACCCACAGGGTCAGGGCCTGATCTCGCCCGATCCGCGCACGACCAGCGTCGGTTCGACGACCACGTGACGCGGTGGCTGCTGGTCACCGTCGAGGCGGCTGAACAGCATCTCCGCCACCTCCGTGCCGATGCGGCGGACGTTCTGGCGGACCACCGTCAGGCCGGGCTCGAGGAGGTCGGCCAGCGGGAAGTCGTCGAAGCCCACGAGCGCCACCGAGCGGGTCAGCCCGCGCGAGCGCAGTGCGGTGACCGCGCCGATGGCGAGCGAGTTGCGGGCGGCGAAGATGGCGGTGGGCGGCTCCTCGAGGTCGAGCAGCCTCAGCGCCGCCTCGTAGGCCGCTTCGGAGGAGCGCAGGTCGGAGACCGTGAGCCGGGGGTCGAGCGCGATCCCCGCGTCGGCAAGGGCCTTGGCATAGCCCTCGCGACGGGCGACCGCTGTCTCGATGCGCGACAGGTCGCCGAGGAAGCCGATGCGGCGGTGGCCGTGCCGGATGAGGTGCTCCGTCGCGGCCACGGCGCCGGCACGGTTGTCCACGGTGACCGAGTCGGCGTCGACTCCGCGGGGCGCGCGGTCGACGAACACCACCGGGAGGCCGCTGCGCAGCTCGTCGGCCAGGTAGTCCTGCCGTTCGGTGGCCGGCATGACGACCAGGCCGTCCACGCGTCGGCGCACCAGGCTGGCCACCAGCATGCGCTCGCGGTCAGGCTCCTCGTCGAGGCTCGCGGCCAGCACAGCGACGTCCCGCCCACGGGCGGTGTCCTCCAACGCCCGCAGCAGGCTGGCCGAGAAGCTGTTGCTCACGTCCTGCAGCAGGATGCCGACGGTGCCGGTGCGGGCGTTGCTGCGGCGCAGGTTGCTGGCGGCCAGGTTGTGCCGGTAGCCCAGCTGGCTGATCGCCCGTTCGACGCGGGTGCGCACCTCCGCCGAGACGCCGCCCTCCTCGTTGACCACCCGCGACACCGTCTTCAGGCTGACCCCTGCGAGGGCGGCCACGTCGCGCATGGTGGCCCGGGGGCGCCGGGTCTGCCCCGATGACAACGATGTCAGCTTCACGTCTCGATTTGTACAGGAGTCTTGACGTGGTGCCAAGAGGGTTCTATACAAGAGATCTGACAACGTTGTCACCAATCGGCAGAGAAGCCGCGAAAGGGGAGCCTGCGATGTTCCACCGAGTGACCACCTCCAGTGCCCGTCGAGCCGGGCGACCCTCCCTGCGGTCCGGGGTCGCGGTGTTCACCGCGACCGCCGCGGCGTTCTCGCTGGCCTCCTGCAACCGGGGATCGTCCACCGACACCGGCGGCGGGGGCGAGGCCGCGGTCGGCGTCGTCCTCATCACGAAGGACTCGACCAACCCGTTCTTCGTCGCCATGCAGGAGGGCGCCAAGGCCGACGCGGCGAAGAACAACGTCAAGCTGACCGTCGCCTCCGGCAAGCAGGAGGGCGACGACCAGGGCCAGATCACGGCGATCGAGGACGCCATCGCCCGCGGCGACAAGGGCATCCTCATCACCCCGATGAGCACCGGCGTCAACGCCGCCATCAAGAAGGCGCGCGAGGCCGGCCTCTACGTCATCGCCCTCGACACGCCGCCGGACCCGGCCAACACCGTCGACATCACCTTCGCCACCGACAACCGCGAGGCGGGCAAGCTCGACGGCCAGTGGGCGGCCGCCACCCTCGACGGCAAGCCGGCCGTCATCGCCCTGCTCGACCTCTTCAACGACAAGATCGTCTCGGTCGACTACAACCGCGACCAGGGCTTCCTCGAGGGCATGGGCATCCCGGTGAACGACCCCAAGAAGAACGGCGACGAGGCCAAGACCGGCAAGTACACCGGCGGCAAGGGCGGCGACTACACCATCGTCTGCAACGAGGCCGGCAACGGCGCCGAGGACGGGGGCCGCACCGCGATGGAGAAGTGCCTCGCCAAGAACCCGAACATCAACCTCGTCTACACGATCAACGAGCCGACCGCCGTCGGCGCCAACGCGGCGCTCAAGGCAGCGGGCACGACCGCCACGATCGTGTCGGTCGACGGCGGCTGCGCCGGTGTCGCCCAGGTGAAGAACGGGGTGATCGGTGCCACCGCGCAGCAGTACCCGCTGAAGATGGCCACCATGGGCATGGAGGCGATCGCGAAGGTCGCCCGCGGCGGTGAGAAGCCGACGCCCGACCCCGGCCTGGACTTCAAGAACACGGGTGTCGCGCTGGTGACCGACAAGCCGGTCGAGGGTGTGGAGAGCATCGACTCGGCCAAGGGCGCCGAGATCTGCTGGGGCAAGTGAGTCCGATGACCACCACAACCACCTCCTCCGCGGCTGCCGAGTTCGCTCGGCGGCAGCACTCGCCGCTGGAGCGGGTGCAGCACCAGCTGCACGGCAAGCCGTGGCTGAGCCCGCTCTTCCTACTCCTCGGCACCTTCGTGGCGTTCTTCATCGCGACCCCGACGTTCCTCACCGCCAACTCGATGGGCATCCTGCTCCAGCAGACGGCGGTCGTCGCGGCCCTCGCGGTGGGCCAGACGCTCGTCATCCTCACGGCGGGCATCGACCTGTCGGTCGGGGCGATCATGGTGCTGTCGATGATGGTGATGGCCACCCTCGCCCGCGACGACGGCATGCCGGGCGTGCTCGCGCTCCTCATCGGCGTGGCGCTGGCCACCGGCGCAGGCCTGCTCAACGGCCTGCTGGTCACCCGCATCAACCTGCCGCCCTTCATCGTCACCCTGGGCACGCTGAGCATCTTCACGGCGATCGCCCTGCTCTACTCGGGTGGCTCGAGCATCCAGGCCGACCGGCTGCCGGACATCCTGAACCTGCTCGGTGAGGGCTTCTCGATAGGCGGGGTCCGGTTGACCTGGGGCATCGTCGTCGTGGGGGTGATGTATGCCGTGGTGGGGTTCGTGCTCTCGCAGACGGCGTGGGGGCGCTACGTGTACGCAGTCGGCGACGACGTCGAGTCGGCCCGCCTCTCGGGCGTGCCGAGCAAGCGCGTGCTGCTGGCGGTCTACACCCTCGCCGGCCTCACCTACGGCCTCGCCGCATGGGTCCTCATCGGCCGGGCGGGCGCGGCGACGCCCAACGCGGCGCCCGACGCCAACCTGGCCAGCATCACCGCCGTGGTCATCGGTGGCACCAGCCTCTTCGGTGGCCGCGGACGGCTCATCGGCACCCTCATCGGTGCGCTGATCGTGCAGACCTTCGCGTTCGGCCTGTCGCAGCTCGGCGTCAACCAGCAGTGGCGGGTCCTGGCCACCGGCATCCTCGTCATCGTGGCCGTCGCCATCGACCAGTGGATCAGGAAGGTGAGGTCATGAGCACCCCCACGCTCGAGGTCGCCCACGGTGGTGTCCCCGCAGGCAAGGAGAGCATCTACAGCCAGGAGCCGGTGCTCTCGGCGCGCAAGCTGGTCATCACCTTCGGCCGTGTCGTCGGGCTCGACGGCGTCGACCTCGACCTCTACCCGGGCGAGGTGCTCGCGGTCATCGGCGACAACGGGGCGGGCAAGTCGACCCTCATCAAGTGCCTGACCGGCGCCTACACGCCCGACTCCGGTGAGATCACGCTGAACGGGAGGCAGGTCCACTTCAAGCGGCCCCAGGACTCCCGCGAGGCCGGCATCGAGACCGTCTACCAGCAGCTGGCGGTGATCCCGGCCCTCGACATCGCCAGTAACCTCTACCTCGCCCGCGAGGAGCGTCGCAAGGGTGTCCTCGGCTCGGTGTTCCGCATGCTCGACAAGAAGGGCATGGAGAAGCGTGCCGGTCAGTCGGTGCAGGACCTCGGCATCCAGACCATCCAGAACATGGGTCAGGCCGTCGAGACGCTCTCCGGTGGTCAGCGCCAGGCCGTCGCGGTCGCCCGGGCCGCGGCGTTCGGCAGCAAGGTCGTCATCCTCGACGAGC
The DNA here is from genome assembly GCF_029223115.1 of Knoellia sp. 3-2P3. Lineage (NCBI taxonomy): Bacteria > Bacillati > Actinomycetota > Actinomycetes > Micrococcales > Intrasporangiaceae > Knoellia > Knoellia sp. 3-2P3. The sequence goes on along the minus strand of NZ_JARGZE010000001.1, from coordinate 348,818 downwards.
CCACCGCCGCCCTCGGTGTGAAGGAGTCGGGCATGGTGCTCGACATGATCAAGCAGCTGCGCGACAAGGGGCTGTCGATCATCCTCATCAGCCACAACATGCCCCACGTCTGGGAGGTCGCCGACCGCATCCACATCCAGCGGCTCGGAGGGCGCGCGGGCGTCATCACCCCGCAGAGCCATGACATGGGCGAGGGCGTCGCGATCATGACGGGCGCCAAGCGGCTCGCCCCGGAGGAGGCAGGATGAGCCGGGCCATCGTCGTCGGCTACATCCCCTCCCCCGAGGGGATCGCCGCCTTCGAACGCGCCAAGGACGAGGCGGTGCTGCGCGGCGAGGCCCTGGTCGTCGTCAACACCGGCGAGGCCGGCAACTTCGCCAAGCCGAGCTTCGCCAAGCCAAAGGACCTCGACGCGATCCGCAAGGAGCTCACCGAGGCCGGGCTGGAGCACGAGGTGCTGCAACCGACGACGGGCGGGACCGCCGCGGAGGAGATCCTGCGCGTCGTCGCCGAACGCGACGCCGACCTGCTGGTCATCGGGCTGCGGCGCCGTTCGCCGGTCGGGAAGCTGTTCCTGGGCAGCACCGCCCAGCACCTCCTGCTCGACGCGCCCTGCTCGGTGCTCGCCGTGAAGGTGGCGCAGGATGGCTGAGCGGCACTGGCGCTGACGCGTCCACCCCCAGACGCCCGGCCAGCCGGCGGTACGTCACCCCCGGCTGGCCGGAGCCCGGGGGTGACGTGGCGTGCGCGCGGTTTGGGCCTGTTTGCCCCACCTCTGCCTCCGTGCTCTGTCACAGTGGGCGGCAGCGCCAGACCCAGGGAGCCGACGACCGTGTCCACAGCCTTCACCCCGCCCGGCGGGACCACCCCGCCCTACCCGCCGTACGCGGTCGGCCACGCCGCCCACCCGTCGGGGCCTCCGTCCTGGCCCGCACAGCCGATGTACCAGCCGGCGCAGCGCAACGGGTTGGCCGTGGCAGCGGTCGTCATGGCGGGGCTGTCACTGCTCGGCGTGCTCGGCCTTGTGCTGGCCATGGTGCTGGGCCCCGAGCTGGGTCCGTCCTGGGTGCTCCAGGGCGAGGTCCTGCCGGTCAACAGCCAGACCTCGGGTGAGGCCCTCGAACGTGAGCTCACGTCGCTGATGGAGGACGACGGCAGCGCCGTGCAGGAGGTCACCTGCCCGGAGTCGGCTCCTGTCGCCCAGGGCGAGGTGACGGTCTGCCACGGCAGCGTGGACGACTGGGACTGGACCGGGGTCGTCCACTTCGAGGACGACGCGGGGACCTTCACGCTGCTCCAGTTCTGAAGGGGCCCCGAGGCCCGGAGCTCAGGTGCGCGCGGCGCCGAGTCCGAGCACCACGGCCAGGCCCAGCGCGCTGCGCGGGTCGTATGCCGTGCGCCAGAGCCCGCCGTGCACGGCGGCATACGCCTCCTCCCGCCAGGGGGTCGGGTCGGGCGTGCGGCCGGAGCGGAGGTCGTGCACCAGCAGGGCGGCCATGAGCGTGTTGCTCGTGGCCGGCTCGAACACCTCGATGCCGAACCGGTGGGCTCCCGCGTAGGCCGCGGCGAGGGCCCGGTTCTTGACCACGGACCGGGTGCGGGTCGGAGGGGCGACGCGCAGGGAGACCCCGACGCCGTCCTGCCGGGCCACGGTGGCGCGCCAGCGCTGGAGCCGCTTGGCCAGCGCGTAGTTCGGCCCCTGTTGGGGGACCAGGCTGTCGTTGAGGCCGGGGTCCGAGCCGGGGGCGTAGTTGCGCCGCAGCAGCCGACCCCCGCTGAGGGTGCGCAGGGCAGGGCGAGCGAGCCGCATCGCGGGCGAGGGCCTCCGGTAGCCCCGGACCGACTGCTCCACCGCCTCGGCCGGGACGGCGAAGACGTCGGTCGGGGTGGCGAGGAACGCCAGTCCCACCTCGGTGCGCCGCTGCAGCAGCTCCCGGGTCAGGGCGTCTACGGCGACGGACACCCGCACGTTGGTGGCGCCGTCGGCATACACGTAGTTGCCCAGCACGATCGGCCCCTCCAGGCCGGAGAGCCAGTCGGCGATCGCGGGCAGGTCGTGCACGAGGTCGGCCCCCGCTCGCTCGTCGAGCCGTTCGTCGCCCACCCCGGTGCCGAAGTGCACGGGCACGTGCAGGGTGCCGGCCGAGTCGCGGGCCACCTGCAGCACGGAGCGCCACAGCTCGGGTCGCGGCAGGTCGACGCCCACCACGGCGGCGCCCCATGACAGCAGCGCCCGCAGGGGCCCCATCTCGGCGCCGGCCCCGAGCACCACGACCCGCTGGTCGGCCAGCTCGAGCCAGACGGGGTTGGCGAGCACCTCGCGCACCGCCTCCGCGGCAGAGGGCTCCATCACCCCCGTGACGGTCCAGACGTCGAGCTGGCGCTGGAGGGCGTCACCGCGCAGTCGCTCACCGTGGAACGGCACACTCAGCTCGCGGGAGCGGGGGGCCTTCCCCTGCACGGTCACGGTCTCGAGGGGGCGGTCGACCGGGGCCTGGGCGAAGACCTCGCCGACGGAAACCTCCCCATCGGCCGTGGTGGCGCGCATCCGCTGGTGCAGGGAGTCCAGCCCCGCCCGGGCGATGGTGACCGCCGCGTCCTCCGAGATGAGCCCGGCCTCGACGAGGCGGCGGAAGTGGTGCAGGTAGTCCTGGCGCCAGTTGGTCTCACGGGCGGCGGCCTGCGCGCCGACGGCGTCGACAGGCTCGAGGGCGTCGTGCACGACGGCTCGGCCGAGTGCCGAGGTGCTGCGCTTGCCGCCTGTCTCCGGGAAGACCACTCCGCTGCTCGCCATGGAGGGAAGTATCGCCGAGATGGACCTGGGCCACGCGACACGCTGGCGCTGGCTGGGGCTGGGCCCCATCTGGGCGGGAACGCGAAGCGGCCCGGAACCAGGGGTTCCGGGCCGCTCCAAAGGTGTGCCGCCACGCGGCATACACGTCAGTCCACGCCGAGGCGGGCCTTCAGGCCGTCGAGCTCGACCCGCAGCTGGGTCGGCAGGTTGTCGCCGAACTTGGCGAACCACTCCTCGATCTGCGGGATCTCGGCCTTCCACTCCTCGACGTCGACGTGCAGCGCCTTGGCGAGCTCGTCGGGGTCCATGTCGAGGCCGTCGGTGTCGAGCGCCTCCGGGGTCGGCACGTGGCCGATCGGGGTCTCGACGGCGGCAGCCTTGCCCTCGATGCGCTCGATGGCCCACTTCAGCACGCGGCTGTTCTCGCCGAAGCCCGGCCACACGAAGTTGCCCTCGGGGTCGCGGCGGAACCAGTTCACGTAGAAGATCTTCGGCAGCTTGTGGGCGTCGGCGTCCTTGCCCACGTTGATCCAGTGCTGGAAGTAGTCACCGGCGTTGTAGCCGATGAAGGGCAGCATGGCCATCGGGTCGCGGCGGACGACGCCGACCTGGCCGGTCGCGGCGGCGGTGGTCTCCGAGGAGAGCGTCGCGCCCATGAAGGTGCCGTGCACCCAGTCGCGCGACTCGGTGACCAGCGGGATCGTCGAGGCGCGGCGGCCACCGAAGAAGATCGCCGAGATCGGCACACCCTGCGGGTCGTTGTACTCCGGCGCCAAGATCGGGCACTGCTCGATCGGGGTGCAGTAGCGGCTGTTCGGGTGGCTGGAGAGCTCGTCCGAGTCGGGGGTCCAGTCCTGGCCCTTCCAGCTGGTGGCGTGGGCCGGGGTGCCCTCCATGCCCTCCCACCAGATGTCGCCGTCGTCGGTCAGCGCCACGTTGGTGAAGACCGAGTTGCCCTTGGCGATGGTCTCCATCGCGTAGGGGTTGGTCTTCTCGTTGGTGCCCGGGGCGACGCCGAAGAACCCGAACTCGGGGTTCACGGCATACAGCCGGCCGTCCTCACCGAAGCGCATCCAGGCGATGTCGTCGCCGAGGGTCTCGACCTTCCAACCGGGGATGGTCGGCTTGAGCATGGCCAGGTTGGTCTTGCCGCAGGCGCTCGGGAAGGCTGCCGCGACGTAGTAGACCTGCTGCTCCGGGGACGTGAGCTTGAGGATGAGCATGTGCTCGGCCAGCCAGCCCTCGTCGCGCGCCATGACCGAGGCGATGCGCAGCGAGTAGCACTTCTTCCCCAGGAGCGCGTTGCCGCCGTAGCCCGAGCCGTAGGACCAGATGGTGCGCTCTTCGGGGAACTGCACGATGTACTTGGTGTCGCTGCACGGCCACTTCACGTCCTGCTGGCCGGGCTCGAGTGGGGCGCCCAGGGAGTGCAGCGCCGGCACGTAGTTGGCCGCCTCGCCGAGCTCCTCGATGCGGCGCAGCACGTTGACGCCGCAGCGGGCCATCACGCGCATGGAGACGACGACGTACTCGGAGTCGGTGATCTCGACGCCGAACATCGGGTTCTCGGCGTTGAGGTGGCCCATGACGAACGGGATGATGTACATCGTCCGGCCCTTCATGCACCCCTTGTAGAGGTCGCGCATGATGGCCTTCATCTCGTTCGGGTCCATCCAGTTGTTGGTGGGCCCGGCGTCCTTCTCGTCGACGGAGCAGATGTAGGTGCGGTCCTCGACCCGGGCCACGTCGGTCGGGTCGGAAGCGGCGTAGAAGGAGTTCGGCTTCTTCTCCTCGTTGAGGCGCACGAAGGTGCCGGCCTCGACGAGCTTGTCGGTCAGTCGCGTCCACTCGGCGTCGGAGCCGGTGACCCACTCGATGCGGTCGGGGGTGGTCAGGGCGGCCACCTCGTCCACCCACTGCTGGAGGCGGGCGTGCGTGGTGCCACCCGCCCTCTCGGTGTTGGGGTTGTCCGCCTTCGCGGGTTCCGTCGACTCGATCGTCATTGCTCGGCCGTCCCTTTCGCCCGGTGCCTGTTGCTCGGCTCGTCACCGGATCAGTGAGGTTGTGCTCCCCCAAGCGGCACCCAAGGGTGTCCACATGGTGGGCGCGCTGATTCAGCCACGGTAGACCCGGTCCGAGGGGCCGCGAAACCGGAGAGTGTTCCAGCGCTCGTGAATCTCCTCACAACCCGTCAGTACAGGTCAGAGGCTTGTCGGGTTCTTTCAGATGGCTGCAAGAAACCGACGAGAATCGCTTGCTGTCGGGCCTGATCGGCCCCGCCTCAGGACGAGGCCACCGGCGTCGGGACGGTCGCCGTCCCGCCCGCCGGCCAAGCTCCGCGGGCCGCCCGCGGGGGCGGCCTGCCGGATGCCCGCCGGAGCTCCGCGGAGCCCCGATTTCGTGGCTCGGGTGCCGACCCGGTAGTCTTTCCCACCGTTGCGCCGGGTGATCCTCGGTGCGACAACTGCGCCCGTAGCTCAACGGATAGAGCATCTGACTACGGATCAGAAGGTTAGGGGTTCGAATCCCTTCGGGCGCGCTTCGGTTGCAGCAGCGACCAAGAGATGTGGTTGCGACAGCGACCAGCCAGATCTGTGTTGAGACAGAGTGAAGAGCCCCGGCCGGTGATCCGGCCGGGGCTCTTGGTCAAGGCGTTCCCGCGAAGCGGGCGAACCCCTTCAGCTTCGTTCCGTTGACGGTGATGAAGCCGCCCCCCACCAGAAGGTGGCTGGCTGCCGTCTCGATGGCCCAGACACCCTTGTTGCGACCGTCCATGACGGGGTTCCACGAGGTGACCGAGCCGTCCGCGGGGTGGAGCGAGGCGATGAGGTTGCGCTTGGCGTTGTCGCTCGTCTGGATCAGCGAGAAGTGGCCGCCGATGTAGATCTCGGTGGGTGACACCGCGATCGCCTGGGTGTTGCCACTGGTCTTGACGGCCCACGCGGGCGTCGCCGAGGTGACGTCGTAGGCGAAGAGGGTGTTGTTCTCGGTGGAGAAGAAGAACCGGTCGCCTGCCGGACTCAGGCCGACCGTGACGACCTTGCCACCGCCCTGGCTGGGGTTGAAGCTCGTCGCGTCACCGGTGCTGGCCAGCATCTCGGCCGCGCCGTGGAGCCGCACCTGCCCACCGATCTCCGTGAAGGAGCCCCCGGCGTAGACCTTGGCGGCGTCCGGGGAGACCCGCACGGCCTTCACGACGCCGTTCGGAGCCGGGCGGAAGGAGGTGACGACCTCGCCCGAGGTGGTGTCGAGCGCCGCCAGCCGACGCCGCTGGCTGCCGTCGATCCCGCTGTAGCGTCCGCCGACGTACAGCCGTGACCCCGCGACGGCAAGGCCGTACACCTCCGGGCCGTCGCCGACCGTGTCGGCCTGCCAGCCCGACACCGCGACGCCGGTGTCGGAGTCCACCGCAGCCAGGTTGGCCCGGGCCGCCCCGCCGGCACTGCTGAAAAGGCCCCCGATGAAGACCCGGGTGCCGTCCGCCGAGGTGGCCAGCGCGCGGACCGTGCCGTTGACCTCGGGCCTGAAGTCCGGGTCGAGCGTGCCGTCCGGGCGCAGCGCGGCGACGTTCAGCCGTGGGACGCGGCCGACCTTCGTGAAGCTGCCGCCGATGACCGTGAGGTCGCCGACCTGCGTGATCGCGTACACCGGACCGTTGACGTTGGGCGTGGCGTCGGCGCTGCTCGAGACACTCGCAACCGCCGCCTGCGGTGCCGCCACGAGCGCGACCGCGGCTGCCATCACCACGGCCGTGTGCCGCGCGCCCCTGCGCAGGCTCCAGCGTCTCTGTGCACTTGCGTTCTCCATGTGCTGGCCCCCTGCCTCGGTAGTACGACCTGCGTACGGTCACTGGCACGAGCGTAGGAAGGGTTGCGCATCGCCACCTCGTCTCGACGACGTAGCCCTCGAGGGCCGGCCGCACGCCTTTTGGGGGAGGAAGGCCGGGCCCGAGCGCCTGCCACGGCCACGGTGCCGGACGCCATGCCTCGAGGTGACTAGTCCACGTGGCTCCAACGGGTCATCTTGCGGGCCAATTGCCCGCGACACTCCGTGAAGTGGCCAAAGGGGGTCCGTCGATCGACGTACGGTCCTCCGCGTGATGAAGGCCTACCCCCGCGAACTGACCGACACCGCCCTCTACGAGGAGATCGAGCTCGTCGCCGACCTGGTGGTGGCTGCCTCTGCCTGCGGGGGTCGCCTCAGTGAGGCGCAGATCGACGAGGCCCTGGGCCTCTCGGCCTGCCGGCTGGGCGCCTGAACCGTCAGTCTGGACGGGGCCCCCGCCCCGGTCCCGATCTGCCGACTGACAGGGTGTGCGGGTGCAGATCGTGCTCATCGAAGACATCTCCCCCTCCCTTCTGGACGGGCTGGCGGAGGTGCTCGCCGACTGCGTCGACGGCGGCGCGAGCGTCGGCTTCCTCGCTCCCTTCGACGCCGAGGCCGCTCGCGCATGGTGGGGGCAGGCCCTGCAGGCCCTGGACACCCTGACGTGGGTGGCCTTGGACGACGCCGCAGCGGTGCGCGGCTGCGTCCGGCTCGAGCTCGGGGCGCCGGCCAACGGACAGCACCGGGCGGAGATCTCCAAGCTGCTGGTGCACCGCAGCGCCCGGGGCGCCGGCGTCGCCACCGCCTTGATGGATGCGGCTGAGGCCGAGGCCGCCCGGCGCGGCCGCTCGCTGCTCCTGCTCGACACCCAGAGCGGCAGCCCGGCAGAACGCCTCTACGAGGGGCAGGGGTGGTCCGTCGTGGGTGTGGTCGACGACTACGCCGTCCTGCCCGATGGACGGCTCGCGGGCACCACGATCATGGCCAAGCGCCTGCCGGCGACCCACCGCTGACCGGCGGCGGCGCCAGGCTTTCCGCCGCCTCAGACCACGCAGAACTCGTTGCCCTCGGGGTCGAGCAGGGTCACCGCGTAGTAGTTGGCCCCCTCGGGTGCGTTGAGGTACGCGACGGAGGCGCCGAGGGCGACGAGGCGCTCGACCGCGGCGTCGACGGCCGCCCGGCGCCGCTCGAGCTCGGGCACCTCCCGCGGGCCACCGGTGATCTTGAGGTCGAGGTGGAGGCGGTTCTTGCCCGCCTTGCCCTCCGGGACCGGCTGGAACCAGATCCGGGGGTGACGCCCGGCCGGGTCGACGATGGCGCCGCTGCCGTTCTCGGCCCCCTCGAGGTCGTCCTCGGGTATCCCGAGGGAGAGCCAGTACGCCAGCCAGCTGTCCCAGCCCTCCGGGGCGGGCTCCGGGACGTAGCCCAGCGCCTCGCACCAGAACGCGACGAGGCGCTCGGGGTCGGCACAGTCGACGGTGAGCTGCCACGTGGTCGCCATGGTCCGAGTGTGGCACCCGACGCAGACGGTGACCCGTGGCCGAGGTCAGGAGGCGGCCGACCCGAGGGCGTGGCCCAGCACGACCGCCACCCCTCCGAGCCCCAGGCTGAGCAGCAGGTTGGCCGCGAACGGCCGCCACGCCCGCTCCTCGAAGAGCACCCAGGTCTCGAGGGTGAGGGTCGAGAACGTGGTGAGCGCGCCGCAGAAGCCCATGCCCAGCAGCGGCATCACCCAGGCCGGCCGCGTCGACCAGCCGGACAGGGCCCCGAGCACGAAGGACCCGCCGACGTTGACGACGAGTGTCCCGAGCACGGTGCCGGCCGAGAAGTGCGCCCGGGCCCACCGGTCGACCAGGAAGCGCACGGGAGCCCCCACCGAGGCCCCCAGCACGACGAGCAGGAACCTCACCGGCGCCGCCCGAGGGCGCGCTCGCCGAGGCTGACCCCGGCGCCCACGGCCGCAAGCCCCAGCGCGAGGGACCCCAGCACGTACAACAGGGCGGTGAGGCCGTGGCCGGAGGCCACGAGCGCCCTCGACTCCAGGGCGTAGGTGGAGAAGGTCGTCCAGCCACCCAGCACCCCGACGCCGAGGAACGGGCGCAGCCACGGGTGCGGCCGGTCCAGGGTCAGCACCCAGACGAACAGCACCCCCATGGCCAGGGAGCCGGAGACGTTGACGAGGAAGGTGGCGGTCGGGAAGGCGCCCGGTTCGTCCGGCAGGGCGCGGGCGACGCCGTACCGGCCGAGGCTGCCGATCGCGCCGCCGACGGCGATGGCGGCAAGGAGCCCGGGCCCCACGTCGTCGCGGGCCATCAGCGGCGCTTGGTCTCCAGGAAGCCCGCGATCCGGTCGATGGCGTACTCGAGGTCCTCGACGCTGGGCAGGGTGACCACCCGGACGTGGTCGGGGGTGGGCCAGTTGAAGCCCGTGCCGTTGGTGATGAGGATGTGCGTCGCCCGCAGCATCTCGATGACGAAGGCCTGGTCGTCCTCGATGGGGTAGACCTCGGGGTCGAGCCGCGGGAAGAGGTAGAGCGCGCCCCTGGGCTTGACGCACGAGACGCCGGGGATGTCGTTGAGGAGCTTGTGCGCGACGTCGCGCTGCGCGAGCAGCCGGCCGCCGGGCAGGACCAGGTCGTTGATGCTCTGGTAGCCGCCGAGCGCGGTCTGGATCGCGTGCTGGGCCGGCACGTTGGCGCACATCCGCATGTTGGCCAGCAGGGTGAGGCCCTCGAGGAAGTTCGCGGCCCGGTCCCGCGCGCCGGTGACGACGACCCACCCGCTGCGGAAGCCCGCGACCCGGTACGCCTTCGAGAGCCCGCTGTAGGTCAGGCACAGGATGTCGTGGGCGTAGGTCGCCGCGTGCACGTGCCGGGCGCCGTCGTAGAGGATCTTCTCGTAGATCTCGTCGGCCATGAGGACGAGGTCGTGCTTGCGGGCGATCTCGACGAACCCCTTGACGACGGCCTCCGAGTAGACGGCACCGGTCGGGTTGTTGGGGTTGATGAGCACGATCCCCTTGGTGCGCTCGGTGATCCTGCTCTCGATGTCCGCCAGGTCGGGGTTCCAGTCGTTGTCCTCGTCGCAGAGGTAGTGCACGGCCTTGCCGCCGGAGAGGGTTACCGCCGCCGTCCACAGCGGGTAGTCCGGTGCGGGCACGAGGATCTCGTCGCCGTTGTCGACCAACGCCTGGAGCGTCATCGAGATCATCTCGGAGACGCCGTTGCCGATGAACACGTCGTCGACGGTGACGTCGCGCAGCCCCTCGGACTGGTAGAAGTTCGCGACCGCCGTGCGGGCGGAGTAGATGCCGCGGGAGTCGCTGTAGCCCTGTGACTCCGGCAGGTTGTGGATCATGTCGACGAGGATCGACTCGGGAGCCTCGAAGCCGAACGGCGCGGGGTTGCCGATGTTGAGCTTCATGACCTTGTGCCCCTCGGCCTCGAGCCGGTGGGCCTCCTCGAGGATCGGCCCGCGCACGTCGTAGCGGACGTCTTGGAGCTTGGTGGACTGCAGGATCGGGCGCACGCGCCCATCCTCGCACCGGGGTGGCGCCCCTGCCGGGGAGGTGTGGCCGGGGACATGCCCGTGTGCTGCGTGCTCCCGCATGCTGAGAAGGCGCGGCCTCCCTAGGGGGCGAGGTCCTCCACCGTGGTCACCACCGTGGTCACCGAGGGCTGCCGCGGGGTCGAGGAGAAGCCGAACCGCGTCGGTGGGTCGACTGGGGCCAGCACCCCCAGCGGCTCGCGGCCGAGGGTTCCGCGGATCGAGCCGACGGCGTGCAGGTCGGTGGCGCCGTACCACTCGCGCCGGCCGGACCTCGCCTGGCCGCGGGTGCGCACGCCGCGCAGCACGCGGCGGGCGACCGGGTCGACGAGCGAGGCCCACCCGGTGCTCTCGGCGAGGGGACGGGGCACGGCATGCAGGACCCAGCCGAGCGGCAGCCTCGGCCCGGTCGTGAGCTCCAGGAGCAGGTCGTCGGCGGCCACCCGCCAGCGGCCGTGGGCGACCTCGACCGTCACGGGCACGGTGCGGACCTCGTCGAAGACGTAGGTGTCGGCGATGAACTCGGCCACCTCGCGGGAGGGCGCGTAGAGGACCCGGTGGCCGTCCGGTCGCTCCAGCATGACGTCGGCGAAGGCTCCGAGGGGGGAGTCGGTCCACCGTCCCACCACGACCCGGTTGCCGCTGGCGCTGCCCAGCCCCGCGATCTGTCCGTGGAACCTGTGACGATGTCGGTCGCCGCGCATGGCCCGAGACTAGGGCGCGCCGTCGGCGCCGGCTCGTGGGAGCCGCACCACGGCTCGCACGCCGGGACCGGCGTCCTCCAGCCGCACGGTGCCACCGGCGCGGCGCACCAGCTCGCGCGTGATGGCCAGCCCCAGGCCGGTGCCCCCGGAGTCGCGGTCGCGGGCCTCCTCCAGGCGGGCGAACCGGTCGAAGACCCGCTCCCGCTCGCGCTCCGGTATGCCGTGCCCGTCGTCGGCGACGACCAGCTCGACGGCGGAGCCGCACGCCGTGGCGCTCACGTGCACGGCCGTGGCGGCGTGGCGGACCGCGTTGTCGACGAGGTTGGCGACGGCGCGGAAGAGCTCGTCGCGTGCCCCCCGCACGACCAGGGGCCCCGCCGCCCCGGGCACGTGGGCGGGGGAGACATGCACGGGAACCCGTGCCGCGGCATACCGGCCGGCGACCTCGTCGAGCAGCAGGCGCACCTCGACGTCCTCCGCGGGCCTCGCCGTGCCCCGGTCGCCGGCCCGGGCCAGGACGAGCAGGTCCTCGACCAGAGCGCCCAGCCGCTGCACCTCCGGCAGCAGGTCACCCGGCAGGTCGCCGCCGTCGCCCAGCCGCTCGGCCACCTCCAGCTGGGTGCGCATCGAGGCCAGCGGGCTGCGCAGCTCGTGCGCGGCGTCGGCGACGAAGGCCCGCTGCCGTTCCTGTGCCCCGGCCAACCGCTCGAGCATGCCGTTGAGGGTGGTTGCGAGGGCCGCGACCTCGTCGCGGGTCGGGGGCACCGCCAGCCGTTCGGCGGGCCCGTCCGCCCCCGCCCCACCGGCCCCGATGCGCTCGGCGCCCTCGCGGAGCTCCTCGACCGGTCGCAGGGCGGAGCCGGACACCCGCCACACGATCGCGGCCAGCGCGGCGAGCAGCAGGGGGAAGAAGACGAGCAGCAGCCGGCGGAGCAGGCGCTGGCTGGTGTCGAGGTCGGCAGTCGGCAGGGCGGCCACGACGGTGACGCGCTCGGCGGCCGGCCCCGCCTCGACCGCTGCGACCTGCAGCTCGCCGGACAGGCCGGTGCGACGGCCCGGCACGGTGAGCGACCGGCCGTCCGCGAGCCGGTCGAGCTCCTCGGCGCTGACGAGCGGCGTCAGGCGGTCCGCCAGGGGTGAGCCGGCCACGACGCGGTACTGGTCGTCGAGCACCTGCACCACCTGGGAACCCGTCACCGGCAGGGACTCGGGCAGGCGTCCCGCATCGACCAGCGCCGCCACCTCGCGGGCCGTGCCCCGAGCCTCGCCCTCGACGGCACGGTTCAGGGCGGCGGTCATCACGGCATACAGCAGCACCCCGCCGGCGAGCAGGGCCACGGCCACCGCGGCAACGCTCACCACGAGCAGCCGCGGGCGCAGTCCCAGACGGGACCAGCGGCCGGTCACGGCGCCAGCCGGTAGCCGACGCCGCGGACCGTCTCGATCCGCTCGCGGCCGAGCTTGCGGCGCAGGTAGCCGACGTAGACCTCGACGATGTTGGGGTCGGCCTCCTCGGGCGCGCCCCAGACGGCGTCGAGCACCGACTCCTTGCTCGCCACCGCCGGGTGCGCCCGCATCAGGTGCTCGAGCACCAGGAACTCGCGCCGCGACAGGGCCACCACCTCGCCGTCCAGCTCCACCCGGTGCGCCGCCGGGTCGAGGCTCACGGGGCCCACGCTCAGCTGCGACGGCCGCCGGGTCGGCTCGCGGCGCAGCAGCGCCCGCAACCGCGCGAGCAGCACGACGAAGGAGAACGGCTTGGTGAGGTAGTCGTCGGCGCCGTAGTCGAGCCCGTCGGCCTCGTCGTACTCGCCGTCCTTGGCGGTCAGCATGAGGACCGGCACCCAGTTCTCCTCGGCCCGCAGGGTGCGCACCACGGTGTAGCCGGACATGCCGGGGAGCATCACGTCGAGCACCACCGCGTCGTAGGAGCCGAACCTCGCGGCCTCCAGCCCGGCCGGACCGTCGGGGGCGACGTCGACCACGAAGCCCTCGGCCTCCAGCCCCCGGGCGAGGGCAGCCGCCATCCGGGCCTCGTCCTCCACCACGAGCAGTCGCACGTGCACACCATGACACGGGGGGCGCGCCTGCTCTCAGGGTTGTCTCAGGGCCCACCCGCCACGATGACCCCATGAGCCTGTTCACCGACCACCCGCGCGTCCGCTGGGCCGCTCCCGTCGCCGCGGTCGCGGCGGTGGCAGCGGGAACGCTCGTCACCAACCTCACCGCGAGCGCCGACCCCAGCCTCCCGCCGCGCACCGCGGCCCAGCTGCTCGCCGACGTGCAGCGGGCGCAGCTGGCCTACGTGTCGGGCACCGTCGTGCAGTCCGCCGACCTCGGCCTGCCGGACCTCTCTGCCCTCGGCGGGTCGGGCGGGAGCTCGGCGTCCCTGGAGTCCGTGGTCACGGGCACGCACACCTGGCGGGTCTGGTACGGCGGCGAGAAGCAGCAGCGGCTCGCACTGGTCGGCAGCCTCGGCGAGTCCGACATCATCCGCAACGGCCGCGACCTGTGGCTGTGGTCGAGCGACGAGAAGACGGCCGTGCACTACACGCTGCCCGAGCACGGGGATGAGGACGGCGGCAAGGCCGCGCCCACCCCTGACGCGACCGACCTGCCCAAGACGCCGGAGGAGGCCGCCGAGCGGGCACTCGCCGCGCTCGACCCGACCACCGAGGTGACCACCTCCGGGTCGGCTGTGGTCGCCGGCCGGGACGCCTACGAGCTCGTGCTCAAGCCGCGCAACCCCGCCTCGCTCGTCGCCTCGGTGCGCATCTCCGTCGACGCCGAGCGGCACATCCCGCTGCGCGTGCAGGCCTACTCGACCAAGCTCGCCAACCCGGCCTTCGAGGTCGGCTTCACGAGCATCGACTTCGGCCGACCCGACGCGCGGCAGTTCGCCTTCAACCCGCCCCCGGGAACGACGGTCACCGAGAAGGACGCCCCCGCCAAGGCCGACCGTGACACGTCCGTGCGGCCGGGTGCCGCCGCGGCGCCGAAGGTCGTCGGCACCGGGTGGGGTGCGGTGGCCGTGGGCTCGCTGCCCCCGGGGGCGCTGGCCTCCGGTGAGGGCGGCCAGCAGGCGCAGACGATGCTGCAGTCGCTCCCGCGCGTCTCCGGCGACTGGGGCAGCGGTCGGCTGCTCGGTGGCACGCTGTTCTCGGCGGTGCTCACCGACGACGGGCGCTACGCAGTCGGCGCGGTGAAGCCCGAGAGCCTGTATGCCGCGCTCGCGGCGAAGTGACCACGGTCCGGCTGACGACGACGTGCGGGGGGTGTTATGACGGGGGACGTGGTTGCCTCCCGGCCGGCGGTGGACGCCGGGCCTGACGAGCTGGCGGTCCACACCCACGGGCTGACCAAGCGGTTCGGCCACCAGCTGGCGGTGGACGGCATCGGGCTGGCGGTGCCGCGGGGCGCCGTCTACGGGTTCCTCGGCCCCAACGGGTCGGGCAAGACCACCACCATCCGGATGCTGCTGGGGCTGGTCGAGCCCACGGCCGGCCACCGCAGCCTGCTCGGGCTGCCGCTGCCCCACCGGGCGGGCGAGGCCCTGCCCAGGGTCGGCTCCCTCGTGGAAGGCCCGGCCTTCCACCCCTACCTGTCGGGACGTTCGAACCTGGCCCGCCTCGACGCGGCCGACGCGATGGCCGACCCGCGCACCGCCGCCCGCCGGATCGACGCGGCGCTCGACCGGGTGGGGCTGCTCGCCGCGGCGAGGAAGCGCTACCGGGCGTACTCGCTCGGCATGCGGCAACGGCTGGCCATCGCGGCCGCCCTGCTCGCGCCCCGCGACCTGCTCGTCCTCGACGAGCCCACCAACGGCCTCGACCCGCAGGGCACCCGTGAGGTGCGCTCCCTGATCGGGTCGCTGGCCTCCGACGGCACCACGGTGCTCGTGTCGAGCCACCTGCTGGCCGAGGTCGAGCAGATCTGCTCGCACCTCGGCGTGATGCGTGAGGGCCGGCTGGTCGCACAGGGCACCGTCTCCGAGGTGCGCGGCGCCGGCCCGACCCTCGTGCGGGTGCAGACCCGCCAGCCTGATGCGGCGGCCGCCGTGCTGCGCGAGCTCGGGGTGGAGCAGGTGGGCACGTCGGGTGGCGAGGTGCACGGCACGCCCGGTGCCCTGGAGCCGGAGAAGATCGTCGCCGCGCTGGTGCACGCCGGCGTCGGCGTGCAGGGGTTCTCGGTGGCGGTCACGAGCCTGGAGGACCTGTTCGTCGCCCTGACGGGGGAGGGCTTCGATGTCAGCGGCTGAGCTGGGGGCCGGCGCCCCTGCGGTCGCGACGGCGAGGGTGCGGCGGCGCTGGTCGACGCGGTTCCTGCGCTCGGAGCTGCGGCTCATCGCGGGTCGGCGGCGCAACCAGATGGGCCTGCTTGTGCTGGCGGCAGTGCCGATCATCATGGCCATCGCCGTGAAGGTCTCGCAGCCCGAGCCGGGCCGCGGCCCGGACTTCCTGTCGTCGATCACCTCCAACGGGCTCTTCGTGCCGCTGGCCGCCCTCGGCGTCGAGATCGGCATGTTCCTGCCGTTGGCCATCGCCATGCTGTCCGGCGATGCCGTGGCCGGCGAGGCCAACCTCGGCACGCTGCGCTACCTGCTCACGGTGCCGGTGAACCGCACCCGGCTGCTGGCCGTGAAGTACCTGTCGCTCTGCATCGGGGCGCTGTGGGGGGTGACCGCGGTGGCGGTGCCCGGTGCCGTCATCGGCATCGCGCTGTTCGGCACCGGCGACCTCACCACGCTGTCCGGGTCGCAGATCTCCTTCGGGTCGGCGGTCTGGCGGCTCGTGCTCGTCATGCTCTACCTCTCCGCTGGCCTGGCCGGGCTGGCGGCCGTGGGGCTGTTCATCTCGACCCTGACCGAGCAGCCGATCGCCGCCTCGATCGCCCTGCTGATCTTCACGATCCTCTCGTGGATCCTCGACGCCGTGCCCCAGCTCGGGTGGCTTCACCCGTGGCTGATCGTGCACGAGTGGCTCGCGTTCGGTGACCTGCTGCGCGACCCGATCGCCTGGGAGAACGTGCTGCGCGGCCTGTTCGTCGATGGCCTGTATGCCGTGGTGTTCTGGCTGGCGGCCTGGGCCCGGTTCTCGTCCAAGGACATCACCAGCTGAGGCGGCGACCTAGGGGGTGTCGCCGTCGTATGTGAATCCCGAGATCTCGGTGCCCGGAGGCAGGTCCTTCACCTGCTCGTGCAGCTGGCCCGACAGGTGAAGTGCAACGGTCATGTCCATGACCTGGATGTTCGACACGTCGACGGGTGCTCCGAGCACGGGTGGCAGCCGGAACTCGTAGAGCTCGGTCGGCCCGGGGACGAGTCCCGTCTCGTGCGCGGCAACGGCGAGACCGAGGAGCAGGTACCGGTCCTGCCCCTCAGGGGTGTTCAGCACGCCCTGCAGCTCCTCGGTGCTCGCCCACTCCCGGGTCAGGGCGCCCTCCAGCCGGTCGAGGAACCAGACCCCGTCGCTGCCCTGGAGGAACACGTCCCCGAAGGGCGAGGTGAACAGCGGCGTCTTTCCCTCCAGCCCGACCCAGGCCCAGGACTCGAGGGCGGTGCGCAGCGTGTCGCCGTCGAAGCGACGGATGGCCTCCATGGGTGGGAGTCAACCACGGAGCCGGCGACGACTCGGGTAATCGCCTTCCGCCGGCTAACTTCCGCCTGCTAACCGGTGCCCCGCTAACCGGTGCCCCGCTGGCCGGGGCAACGGATAGCCGGAGGTGTGCCATCCGCGGGCCGGCTCACAGACCCGGTGTCGGGCAAGGGCAGGTGGTGACCGGCGACACGACAGCAGGCGGTTCCCTCGGCTACCCCTCGGTAACTAAGGTGCCCGCATGACGACGCTGAGCGGGAAGACGATCCTCATGTCCGGCGGCAGCCGCGGCATCGGCCTGGCCATCGCGCTGAGGGCGGCGGCCGATGGGGCCAACGTCGCCCTCATCGCCAAGACCGACCGGCCCGACCCGCGCCTGCAGGGCACCATCCACACCGCGGCGGCGGAGATCGAGGCAGCCGGCGGCCAGGCGCTGCCCATCGTGGGCGACGTCCGCGACGACGCCACCATCGAGCGGGCGGTGGAGGAGACGGTCGAGCGGTTCCACGGCATCGACATCGTCGTCAACAACGCCAGCGTGCTGAACCTGTCGGGCACCTCGGCCCTCGAGCCGAAGCGCTACGACCTCATGCAGGACGTCAACGTGCGCGGCACGTTCATGCTGACCCGGGCCGCCATCCCCCACCTGGTGCAGGCCGAGGACCCCAAGGTGCTCACCCTGAGCCCGCCGATCAACCTCGACCCCCGGTGGTTCGGCACCCACCCGGCCTACACCATGGCCAAGTACGGCATGACGATGGCGGCGCTCGGGTTCGCCCACGAGCTCGCCGACCTCGGCATCTCCTCGACCGCGCTCTGGCCGGCCACCCTCATCGCCACCGACGCGATCGGCAACCTGCCCGGTGGTGAGCAGATGATCGCCGTCTCCCGCAAGCCCGACATCGTGGCCGACGCGGCCTACGAGGTCCTCACCACGGCCGGCCAGGAGCTCAACGGCAAGACGCTCATCGACGAGCACCTGCTGCGCGAGCGCGGCGTGAGCGACTTCGCGCCCTACTCCATGACGGGCAGGGACGAGGGCCTGGCGCCCGACATCTTCCTCGGCTGACGGGGCTGCCTGACCGCTCGCCGCTCCTGGTCCGCCGCTCGCGGACAGGGGCTTGTCGGGCTCGGGGCCACGCGGTGGGATGGGCCCCATGACTGCGCCGCCCTCGCACACCACCGGCAGGACCGACCTCCCGCTGCTCGAGGAGACCATCCCGGACAACCTCGACGCCACGGTCGCGCGGTTCGCCGACCGGGAGGCGCTGGTCGACGTGCAGGAGGGCGTGCGCTGGACCTACCGCGAGTTCTCCGACCGCACGGTCGAGCTCGCCCGCGCCCTTCTGGCGGTCGGTGTCCGCAAGGGCGACCGGGTCGGCATCTGGGCGCCGAACTGCGCCGAGTGGACGCTGACGCAGTACGCCACAGCCCGGATCGGCGCGATCCTGGTCAACATCAACCCGAGCTACCGCACCCACGAGCTCGAGTTCGTGCTGAAGCAGGCGGGCATCTCGCTCCTGGTGTCGGCGGCCGAGTTCAAGTCCTCGAACTACGCCCAGATGGTCGAGGAGGTCCGCGACGACTGCCCGGACCTGCGCGAGGTGGTGCTCATCGGCACCGACTCGTGGGAGGCGCTGCTGGCGCGGGCGGCGGAGGTCCCGGCCGAGGAGGTCGCCCGCGTGCAGGCCGGGCTCGACCGGCACGACCCGATCAACATCCAGTACACGTCGGGCACCACGGGCTTCCCCAAGGGCGCGACCCTCAGCCACCGCAACATCCTCAACAACGGCTTCTTCGTCGGCGAGCTGTGCCGCTACACCGAGGGGGACCGCATCTGCATCCCGGTGCCCTTCTACCACTGCTTCGGCATGGTGATGGGCAACCTCGCGGCCACCACCCACGGCGCGTGCATGGTCATCCCCGCCCCAGGTTTCGACCCGGCAGCGACCCTGAAGGCCACTCAGGACGAGCGGTGCACCTCCCTCTACGGGGTGCCGACGATGTTCATCGCCGAGTGGGCCCTCCCTGCCTTCGACAGCTACGACCTGTCCACCGTGCGCACGGGCATCATGGCGGGCTCTCCCTGCCCGGCCGAGATGATGAAGAAGCTCATCGCAGCAGGGATCGAGGAGATGACCATCTGCTACGGCATGACCGAGACCTCGCCGGTGTCGACCCAGACGCGCACCGACGACACCTTCGAGCGCAAGGTCGGCACGGTCGGCGCGGTCGGCCCGCACCTCGAGATCAAGGTGGTCGACCCGCTCACCGGCGAGACGCTGCCGCGGGGGCAGGCCGGTGAGTTCTGCACCAAGGGCTACTCGGTGATGCTCGGCTACTGGAACCAGCCCGACAAGACCGACGAGGTCCTGCAGGACGGCTGGATGCACACCGGCGACCTCGCCGTGATGGACGAGCACGGCTACGTGCAGATCACCGGCCGGATCAAGGACATGGTCATCCGGGGTGGCGAGAACATCTACCCGCGCGAGATCGAGGAGTTCCTCTACACCCACCCCGACATCCTCGACGCGCAGGTCATCGGGGTGCCGGACGCGAAGTACGGCGAGGAGCTGTGCGCCTGGATCCGGATGAAGGAGGGCGCCGAGCCGCTGACGGCCGAGAGGGTGCGCGAGTTCGCCACCGGCAAGCTGGCGCACTACAAGATCCCGCGCTACGTCCAGATCGTCGACGAGTTCCCCATGACGGTCACGGGGAAGGTGCGCAAGGTCGAGATGCGCGAGAAGTCGGTGGCCGCGCTGGGCCTGTCGGGACGGGGCTGAGGCGGAGCCAGCCCGAGGCCCGCGCGGGTGCTGACCTGCGCGGATGCCGCCCACGAGTCGCGCTTCGCGCCGGGCGGGCCTACGTTGGCAGTGCCGGTGACCCCGGTGCCGACGACCCCAGGAGGGCTCAATGGAAGGCAGCAACATTCTCTGGATCGTGCTGGTGGTGGTGGTCGTCATCGTCGCCGCTGCGCTGCTCATGCAGACGTCGAGCAAGCGTCGGGCCGAGGTGCACCGTGACCAGGCCGAGCAGATCCGCCGGGAGGCGCAGGAGCACGACCGCGAGGTGCGTGAGCGCCAGGCGCGTGCCGAGGAGGCGGAGGCCCAGGCCCGCAAGGCCCGCGCCGAGGCCGAGCAGCGGGCGGCCGAGGCCAAGCGGCTCGAGGCCGAGGCGGAGCGCCGTGGTGAGCACGCCGACGCCATCCGGGCCGAGCGTGACGAGCAGCTGCGCAAGGCGGACGCGCGCGACCCCGACGTTCGCACCGACAAGGAGGGCTACCGGGTCGACGACGACGGCAACCGCCTCGACGAGCAGGGCAGCGGGCTCGACGAGTCCGGCAACCAGGTCCACCCACGAGACCGTGCCTGATGGGCGGCAACGCGATCTGGTGGGTCATCGGCGGGCTGCTCGTCCTGGCGCTGCTGTGGTTCCTCTTCAGCCGACTGGCCACGAGCGACCGTGGCGCCGGGCGTCCGCCGGGTGAGCAGAGCGGGCCGGCCGGGGCTGCCTGGCCCCAGCAGCACCCGAACGCCGGCGAGGACGTCGATGAGGGGGGAACCCCGCCCCGCACCTGACCCGGGTCAGTGGGCGACCACGTGGTTCGACGTATGCCGGGAGCGCACGGGAGGCCGGATACTGGCCTTCTGGTGCGCTTTCGGCATCCGTGCTCCCACCACCTCGGGTGGTCGGGAATGGTGGTGGGCGGAAGCGCGTTGGGATGGGTAGTTGAAACATGAACTACCATGTGCCGAGGAGCCGAGATGCCTGCTGTGACCGTCCCTGACCTGACCGTGCTGCCCCGCGTGCCGGCCGTCGCGCCCGTTGCCCGCCAGCGGGCCGTGCGGTCGATCACGACTGCCCCCGGCGGCCTCGAGGGCGAGGGCTTCCCGGTCAAGCGCGCCTTCGCCGGCGTCGACCTGCGCGACCTCGACCCGTTCATCCACATGGACGAGATGGGTGAGGTGGAGTACGCCCCCGGTGAGCCGAAGGGCACGCCGTGGCACCCCCACCGCGGCTTCGAGACCGTCACCTACATCATCGACGGCATCTTCGACCACCACGACTCCTTCGGTGGGGGCGGCACCATCACCAACGGCGACACCCAGTGGATGACTGCCGGCGCCGGCATCCTCCACATCGAGGCGCCGCCGGAGCACCTGGTCGTCTCCGGCGGCCTGTTCCACGGCTTCCAGCTCTGGGTGAACCTGCCGCGCGCCGACAAGCTCAAGCCCCCGGCCTACCAGGACCTGCGCTCGAGCGAGGTCGGCCTGCTGACCTCCGCCGACGGTGGCTCCCTGCTGCGCGTCATCGCCGGCGAGGTGGGCGGCGTCGCCGGGCCGGGCTCCACCCACACGCCGATGGCCATGGTCCACGCGACCATCGCCCCTGGCGGCTCCCTCGAGCTGCCCTGGCGGCCCGACTTCAACGCGCTGGTCTACGCCATAAGTGGCGACGGCTTCGTGGGTCCGACCCAGTCGCCCCTCGGCACCGGTCAGCTCGCGGTGCTCGGCCCCGGTGACGCGCTGCGGCTCTCGGCCGCGCAGCACCAGCAGGCCCGCTACTCGGACGGGCTCGACGTCGTGATCCTCGGCGGGCGCCCGATCCGGGAACCCGTGGCGTGGGCCGGCCCGTTCGTCATGAACACCAGGGCAGAGGTCGTCCAGGCCTTCGAGGACTACCAGGCGGGACGCCTCGGTCAGCCCGGCCACGCGATCCCGCACGGCACCCAGGGCGGCGTCCTAGACGCCTGAGACGAGCGTCTCACCCGCTCGAGTTGGGCGGTCGTGAACGAATCGCTACGCTGCGTAGCGTTATCGAGAGGAGTAGAGACCGTGACCCGGAACCTGACCCGCACCCGCACCCGCACCCGTGCCAGGGCGATCGCCCTCGAGCCCGGCCGCTACCCGAACGACTACCTGCACTCCGACCGCCCGTACGAGCAGACCCAGGGCGACATCGGCGGCAGCCTGTTCCTCGGCGCGATCACGCTCGTCGCGCTCATGGCCCTCATCGTCACCGGCCTGGTCTGAGCACCCGGTCGAGGCAGGCGCACGCCAGCGCCCCCGTCTGCTCCGGCCCGTCCAGCGCCTGACGCCGGACGTCGCCATCCGGGACCATGGTCCTGAACCCGGCGACGCGCGGCGCGACCGTCGTCACAATTCAGGCACCGGGACGGCGGCTACCCCCTAGGTTGGCGTCCGCAAGGGCTTTCCTGCTGTGACGTCTCGTGACGGGAGCAACCGTGCGCATTGGTGTGCCGAAGGAGTCCAGGCCCGGGGAGACCCGGGTCGCCGCCACGCCCAAGACCGTGGGCCAGCTCATCGGCCTCGGCTACGAGGTGGTCGTCGAGGCCGGGGCGGGCCAGCGCTCGAGCTTCAGCGACGCGGCCTTCCAAGAGGCCGGCGCCGCCGTGGGCGGGCACGACGAGGCGTGGGACAGCGACGTCGTCATCAAGGTCAACGCGCCCACCGACGAGGAGATCGCGCGGCTGCGTCCGGGCGCGGTGCTCGCCAGCCTTCTCGCCCCCGCACTGAACCCCGAGCTCGTCGACCGGCTCGCCGCACAGGGCGTCACCGCCCTGGCCATGGACGCCGTGCCCCGAATCTCCCGCGCGCAGGCCCTCGACGTGCTCAGCTCGATGGCCAACATCGGCGGCTACCGCGCGGTCGTCGAGGCGGCCCACGAGTTCGGCAGCCTCTTCACCGGCCAGGTGACCGCCGCCGGCAAGGTGCCGCCCGCCAAGGTGCTCGTCATCGGTGCCGGCGTCGCCGGGCTCGCCGCGATCGGCACCGCCAACAGCCTCGGCGCCATCGTGCGGGCCTTCGACGCCCGCCCCGAGGTGGCCGAGCAGGTCGAGTCGATGGGGGCCGAGTTCCTGCGCATCGAGGGCCTCGAGCAGGAGGGCCCGAGCGCCACCGGCTACGCCAAGGAGATGGGCGAGGACTTCAACCGCCGGGCGGCCGAGCTCTACGCCGAGCAGGCCGGGGACGTCGACATCATCATCACCACCGCCCTCATCCCCGGAAAGCCCGCGCCGCGCCTCATCACCAAGGAGATGGTCGCCTCGATGCGCCCGGGGTCGGTCATCGTCGACATGGCGGCGGCCAACGGGGGCAACGTCGAGGGCACCGTCGCCGACCAGCTCGTGGTCACGGACAACCAGGTGCGCATCATCGGCTACACCGACCTGCCCGGACGCCTGCCCACCCAGGCCTCGCAGCTCTACGGCACCAACCTGGTCAACCTGCTCAAGCTGCTGACGCCGGAGAAGGACGGCAAGGCGGTCGTCGACTTCGACGACGTGGTGCAGCGGGGCATGACCGTATGCCGTGACGGCCAGTCGACGTGGCCCCCGCCTCCGGTGGCGGTCAGCGCCGCGCCCGCGGCAGCCCCCGTCGCCGAGAAGTCGGCGCCACCCCCGCCGAAGGTGCGGGACCCGCGGCGGAGGTACGCGCTCATGGGCCTGGCCGCGGTCATCTTCGGGCTCGTCGCGGCCTGGTCGCCGGCGACGTTCCTCGGCCACTTCACGGTGTTCGCGCTCGCCGTGATCGTCGGGTTCTACGTCATCAGCAATGTCGCCCACGCGCTGCACACCCCGCTGATGTCGGAGACCAACGCGATCAGCGGCATCATCCTCGTCGGCGCCCTGCTGCAGATCGGCAGCGAGGACCCGGTGGTGCGCACGCTGGCGTTCGTCGCCACCGTCATCGCCAGCATCAACATCTTCGGCGGGTTCGCGGTGACCAACCGCATGCTCCAGATGTTCCGGAAGGACTGAGGCGCCGATGACCACCAATCTCGTGCAGGCGGCATACATCGTCTCCGCCGTGCTCTTCGTGCTCTCCCTCGCCGGGCTCTCCAAGCACGAGAAGGCCAAGGAGGGCAACGCGTTCGGCGTCGCCGGCATGGTGATCGCCCTCGTGGCCACCATCTGGCTGGCGGTCGACCAGGCCGAGAACGGCCCGCTGACGCTGATGCTCATCGCGGTGGCCATGGCCATCGGTGCCGCGATCGGGCTGTGGCGGGCCCGGGTCGTCGAGATGACGCAGATGCCCGAGCTGGTCGCGATCCTGCACAGCTTCGTCGGCGCCGCGGCGGTGCTCGTCGGCTTCAACTCCTACCTGAGCGAGGAGGGGCTGGAGGGCTCGCTCGCGACGATCCACAACGTAGAGGTCTTCCTCGGCGTCTTCATCGGCGCGATCACCTTCACCGGCTCGGTCGTCGCCTTCCTCAAGCTGAGCGCGCGCATCAAGTCGTCACCGCTGATGCTGCCGGCCCGGCACTGGCTCAACCTGGCAGCGGTCGTCGTCTCGGTGGGCCTGTTGGCGTGGTTCGTGGCGTCGCACTCGGTCGTGCCGCTGGCGGTCATGACCGTGATCGCGCTGGCGTTCGGGTGGCACCTGGTCGCCTCGATCGGCGGCGGTGACATGCCCGTCGTGGTGTCGATGCTCAACAGCTACTCGGGGTGGGCGGCGGCCGCCGCCGGCTTCATGCTCGGCAACGACCTGCTCATCGTCACCGGCGCCCTCGTCGGCTCCTCCGGTGCGATCCTCAGCTGGATCATGTGCCGGGCCATGAACCGCTCGTTCATCTCGGTGATCGCCGGCGGCTTCGGGCAGGAGGTCTCGGTCGGGGAGGCCAAGGACTACGGCGAGCACCGCGAGATGCTGGCCGACGAGGTGGCCGAGATGCTGCGGGACGCCCACTCGGTCGTGATCACCCCGGGCTACGGCATGGCGGTGGCCCAGGCGCAGTACCCCGTGGCCGAGCTCACCTCGCAGCTGCGCAAGAAGGGCGTCAACGTGCGCTTCGGCATCCACCCCGTCGCAGGTCGGCTGCCGGGCCACATGAACGTGCTGCTCGCCGAGGCGAAGGTGCCCTACGACATCGTCCTGGAGATGGACGAGATCAACGACGACCTGTCCGACACCGACGTCGTGCTCGTCATCGGCGCCAACGACACGGTCAACCCCGCCGCCGAGGAGGACCCGACCAGCCCGATCGCGGGGATGCCGGTGCTCGAGGTCTGGAAGGCGCGCAACGTCGTGGTCTTCAAGCGCTCCATGGCGACGGGCTACGCCGGCGTGCAGAACCCGCTGTTCTTCAAGGAGAACGCCGCCATGCTCTTCGGGGACGCCAAGGACCGGGTCGAGGACATCATCAAGGCCCTCTGACCCTGCGGGACCTTTATCGGGTGACCCGAGAAAGTTGGGGCGGGTCAGGGGAGGGGGTGGCCCGCGTCGGCGACGATGTCGAACTCGTTGCCCTCGGGGTCGGCCATCACCTGCCACCAGATGCCGAGCTCGTCGTAGAGCTCGAGCACCGGGTGCCCCACCCGCCGGCCCCCGCGTGACTCGAGCTCGTCGATGAGGGACTCGACGCCGCGCTCGAGCGGTGGGTGGATGTCGAGGTGGCTGCGGTTCTTGCCCACCTTCGGCTCGGCCACCTGCTGGAGGATGAACACCGGCCCGGGCGGCTCGCCCTCGCGCGGCGCGAGCACCTCGAAGTCCTCGAGGGACCCGGCCGGCTCGTAGCCCAGGGCCGCGCACCAGAACGGCACCAGCGTCTTCGGGTCGAGGCAGTCGAGGACGACGGAGACTCTCATGGGGCCACGGTGGCAGAGGAGCGCCGCCGGGCGCAGGAGATCGTGCCGCAACAGCAGGAGGAGGGGTATGTCGCGTGGTGGCCACCCGGCATACCCCCGGCCCCTTGGCCAAGGGTCGCTAGCGGGCGGCGGCCTCGATGCGCTCCTTCACCCTGGGTACGAAGGACGCAGTCATGCGGGCGGTCACGAGGTCCCCCACGTAGGCCAGGGGGGGAAGTCGCCAGAACGACCGCGGGTGGCGCTCCATGGTCACCTTGGTGCCCGTGCCCTCGGGCTCGAAGGTGTAGTCCCAGGTGCCCATCACGGCTTGGGAGGACTTCTCGGTGATGTGCTGGTTCGGCACGACGTCGGTGTAGACCTCAAAGCCCTCGAACGGGATGCCGGCGATCTTGGAGTGCCAGCTGAAGTAGGTGCCGGTGCCCTCCTTGGTCTCCTTCACCTCGTCGTACTCGATGTCCAGCGTGGTGAGGTCTGCCAGGGCCATCGGGTCCTTGAAGTAGCCGAAGACGGTCTCGACCGGCGCCTCGATGTGCATGGTCATGGCTGTCATGGTGCTCATCTCCTTGCTCGTCCGTCGTCGCCGAGTGCCTGCAGGGGCCGACCCGGCGATCCCCCTTGCCACTTTCACGCTAGGTCGGCACGAGGGGCACGGCAGAGGCCAAGGACCCCGGTGTCGACCTGTCAGGTGCCGGTCATGCTGGGCAGCCGGCCCTCCTTCGCGCGCCCGTGCAGGCGGCTGCTGCGGTAGGAGTAGGCGAAGTAGATGACGATGCCGATGGCCATCCAGATGATGAAGCGCAGCCAGGTCTCCACGCTGAGGTTGAGCATCAGGTAGAAGCAGATCAGCGCCGAGACGATCGGCAGCACCGGCACCAGCGGCACGCGGAAGGCGCGCTTGAGGTCGGGCCGCCGGCGCCGCAGGATGACGACGGCGATCGACACCAGCGTGAAGGCCGCGAGGGTGCCGATGTTGACCATCTCCTCGAGCTTGCCGATGGGGGTCAGCGACGCCACGAGGGCGATGAACGCGCCGAGGGTCAGGGTGATCCGCAGCGGGGTGCCGGTCTTGACGTTGGTCTTGCCGAGGGCCGGCGGCAGCAGCCAGTCGCGGCTCATCGCGAACACGACGCGGGTGGCGCCGATGAGCAGCGTCATGATGACCGTGGTCAGGCC
Source organism: Knoellia sp. 3-2P3 (assembly GCF_029223115.1). Taxonomy (NCBI): domain Bacteria; kingdom Bacillati; phylum Actinomycetota; class Actinomycetes; order Micrococcales; family Intrasporangiaceae; genus Knoellia; species Knoellia sp. 3-2P3. Next base: position 322,572 of record NZ_JARGZE010000001.1, on the reverse strand, counting down.
CGCGACGGCACCGGCGGCGATGAGGGTGGCGTAGCCGTCCTTGCCCACCGACTCGAAGGCCGAGGCCAGCGCCGCCTTGGGGTCGATCTGGTCGTAGGGGACCATGCCGGTGATGACGGCGGCGACGCCCATGTAGAGCAGGGTGCAGATGACCAGCGAGGCGATGATGCCGATCGGCAGGTCGCGCTGGGGGTTCTTGGCCTCCTCGGCGGTGGTGGCGACGACGTCGAAGCCGATGTAGGCGAAGAAGACGATCGAGGCGCCGGTGATGATGCCGAGCGTGCCGAAGGTCGACGGCTCGATGCCGAACAGCACCTGGATGAGCGGTGCGGTCAGGCCCTCCTCGGCGGCCGTGGGCTGCGACGGCGGGATGAACGGGCTGTAGTTGGCCCGGTTGACGAAGCCGATGCCCGCGATGATCACGAACAGCACGATGAAGACCTTGATCGCCACGAGCACCAGATTGACCCGCATCGACTCCTTGATGCCGGCCGAGACGAGCAGCGTGATCAGCGCGACGAGGCTGAAGGCCAGCAGGTCGAAGCTCGAGCCGGGTCCGACCGCCGCGGGCCAGGTGAAGCCGAGCTGGCTGAGGAACAGCTCGGCGTACTGCGACCAGCCCTGGGCCACGACGCTTGCGCCGAGCATGAGCTCGAGCAGCAGGTCCCAGCCGATGATCCACGCGACCAGCTCGCCCAGCGTGGCGTAGGAGAACGTGTACGCCGACCCCGACACCGGGACGGTGGAGGCGAACTCGGCGTAGCACAGGGCCGCCAGGCCGCAGCAGATCGCGCCGACGACGAACGAGATGATGATCGACGGCCCGGCGTACTCCTGCGCGGCGCGGCCGGTCACGGTGAAGATGCCGGCGCCGATGATGACACCGACGCCGAAGACGGTCAGGTCCGTCGCGGAGAGCCGCTTCTTCAGCTGGTACTCCGGCTCGTCGGTCTCCCTGATGGACTGCTCGACGGACTTCGTGCGCATCAGGCTCACGGCGGGCCACCTCCCGGGAAAAGGAAAGTCGCCCCCCGGGGGGCGACCCGGACGGACCTACGCTAGCGCCGATCCCGGCGACCCGCCCAGCGCGAGCTCAGCGGCGCTCGTCGTCCCAGCGGTCGCGCGGCGGGAGGTGGGGGATGGGGCCGGTGTCGGCGTCGCGGTCGACGCGCCCACCCCCACGCCGGTCGGGGCTGCGGTAGAGCGACTCGCCGGTGCCATCCCGCGGGGTCTCCACGCGGATGGCGGTGGAGTGGCGCTCGTCGTCCCACCCGGCATACGGGGAGGGCAGCGAGGAGGCGGGGGCTGCGGGGTCGGGCACGGCCCCGGCCCTGGCCTCGTGGCGTGGTGCATCCTGGAAGCGGCGGTCGGCCAGCCGGAAGATCTCGGTGCAGATCGCCCGGTAGTTGGTGTCCGGGCTGGGCACCCAGTTGACCTCGCGGAGGGCCTGGTCCTGCCCCGCGCTCTCCATGACGAACCGGCCGTAGCCGAACAGCCGGCCGGGGACCGACCGGGTGTAGGACATGTCGGTGACCTTGGACAGCGGCATCATCGACACCTTGCGGGTGATGAAGCCGTAGAAGAGCAGCAACCGCTTGTCGGTGGCGACGAACCAGTCGTGGCGCCACTCGGCGACCCGGTAGGCCGTGCGGCCGACGACCGCGAACCAGGCCCACCACAGGAGCGTGCTCACCAGCCCGAACCGGGCCGGGATGGTGGCGTCCACCCACAGGACGAGGGCGCCGGACACCAGGGCGGTGGCCACCGGCTCGGCGACCTTGCCCCAGTGCTGGTGCACCGCCGTGACGAGCCGCTCGCCGTCGAGCAGGTAGCGGTCCAGCTCGCGGTTCGGGCTCGTCAGGCTGCGGGCCACGGGTCGGGTCCTAGCTGAGCAGGGCGTCGAAGAACGCGCCGATGTTCCTGACGCCGTCGACGAGGATGTCGCCCGCGGTCTTGACGATGTCGGCGGCGCGGTCGGGCGAGGTGAAGATCGCGTAGACGCCGAACGCGACGAGGACCCAGAGCAGGATCTTCTTCACGCGCTGCATGTCATCTCCTTGATCGGTGGGGACGGGGGAGAGGCGCCGGCTCGGGGGTGCCGGCAGGGGGCATCACAGCATCGTCACAGATGCGGCAAATCGGACGGGTCAGGCGCGCCGAGCGGGGGGCCTCCCGCCTCAGACCAGGCCGTACAGACGGTCGCCGGCGTCGCCGAGGCCCGGGACGATGTAGCCGTGCTCGTTGAGGCGCTCGTCGACGGCGCCGGTGACCAGCTGCACCGGCACGTTGAGGTCGGCGATCTCGTCCTCGAGGTGCTTGATGCCCTCGGGAGCCGCGAGCAGGGTGACCGCGGTGATGTCGTCGGCGCCGCGCTCGACGAGGTAGCGGATCGTCATCGCCAAGGTGCCGCCGGTGGCGAGCATCGGGTCGAGCACGTAGCACTGCCGACCCTTGAGGTCGTCGGGCAGGCGGTTGGCGTAGGTGATGGCCTCGAGGGTCTCCTCGTTGCGCTGCATCCCGAGGAACCCGACCTCGGCGCTCGGCAGCAGCCGGACCATGCCCTCGAGCATGCCCAGGCCCGCCCTCAGGATCGGCACGACCAGCGGCTTCGGGGTGCTGAGCTTGATGCCGGTCGTCGGGGCCACGGGGGTCTCGATCTCGAACGGCTCCACGCGCACCTCGCGCGTGGCCTCGTAGGCCAGCAGGGTCACCAGCTCCTCGGCCAGGCGGCGGAAGGTCGGGGAGTCCGTCCGCTTGTCGCGCAGGTAGGTCAGCTTGTGGGCGATGAGCGGGTGGTCGGCGACGTGGACACGCATAGGCGAAACTTAGCGCGTGCCCGACCACCGACGTCCAATGCCCGACCCCCGGTATGCCGCGTGGATGGGTCGTGCGCTCGAGCTCGCCACCGCGGCCGCCGCCTCCGGCGACGTGCCGGTGGGGGCCGTGGTGGTCTCCCCGGCGGGGGAGGTCATCGGCGAGGGCAGCAACCTGCGCGAGGCCGACGGCGACCCCACTGCGCACGCGGAGGTGGTGGCGCTGCGGGCGGCCGCGCGGCATACCGGCGAGTGGCGCCTGGAGGACTGCACGCTGGTGGTGACCCTCGAGCCCTGCCCCATGTGCGCCGGAGCCCTGCTCCTCTCACGCATCTCGACCCTGGTGCTCGGCGCCTGGGACCCCAAGATGGGGGCCTGCGGCTCGGTGTGGGACATCGTGCGCGACCGGCGGGCGACCCACCGCGTCGAGGTCGTCGGCGGGGTCCGGGAGGCCGAGTGCTCGCAGGTGCTGCTCGACTTCTTCGCCGACCACCGCGTCTGAGGCGTCGGCTCAGGCGACCTCGACGTCCTCCGTGGGGCGCTCGCCCGCCGGCTCGACCTCGTGGGCGCTGACGCGGGGCATCAGCACTCCGGCCACGACCGTGAGCAGGGCGGCGACGAAGACGGCGAGGAAGACCGCCGCGCCCGCGTCGGTGGCGGTGCCGGGGTCGGTCTCGGGTCGGCCCGACGCGGCGATGACCGCGTTGGCCACCGCGCCGAAGACCGCGGCACCGACCGCGCTGCCGATGGAGCGGGCGAACATGTTGGTGCCCGTGGCCACGCCACGCTCGTTCCACGCGACGCTGGCCTGGGCGGCGATGAGCGACGGGGTGGCGACCAGGCCCATGCCCATGCCGGCGACGAAGCAGGTCACGGCGACCACCGCCACCGACGGCGACTGGGCGAGCAGGGCCAGGCTGCCCGAGCCCAGCACGACGAGCCCGAGGCCGACCAGCACGGTGGGGCGGAAGCCGTGGCGGAGGTAGAGCAGGCGCCCCGAGAACGTCGCGGCCAGCGGCCAGCCCAGCGTGAGCGCAGCCAGCGCGAGGCCGCCGACCAGGGGGCTGACGCCGAGGGAGTTCTCGAGGTAGGTCGGCACGAATGAGGTGAGCCCGATGAGGATCACGCCGATGCCGAGGGCGAGGAAGGTCGTGGTCGCCAGGAGCCGGCGGCTCAGCACCCACAGGGGCAGCACCGGCTCGGCGGCCCGGCGCTCGACGGGCACGAACAGCGCCAGCAGCAGGCCGCCGACACCGAAGACCGCCAGGCTGACCGGCGAGCCCCACGCCCAGGCCTGGCCGCCCTCGAGCACACCGAGGATGACCAGGGTCATGCCCACCGTGAGCAGCCCGGCGCCGAGGTAGTCGATCCTGTGCCGGCGCCGGGTGACGCTCTCGTCGAAGTTGCGCACGATCAGGGCCCCGGCGAGCAGGCAGAGCGGCACGTTGACGAAGAAGATCCAGCGCCAGATGCCGAGCTGCGAGAACACGCCGCCGAGCGTCGGGCCGACGACCGACGACATGGCCCAGACGCTCGCGATGTAGCCCTGCGCCTTGGCCCGCTCGGCCACGGTGTAGATGTCGCCGGCGATGGTGATGGCCATCGGCTGCACCGCACCGGCCCCCAGGCCCTGCAGCGCCCGGAAGGCGATCAGCGCCGGCATGCTCCAGGCGAGGCCACAGAGCACCGAGCCGATCAGGAACAGGCCGATGCCGAGCAGCATGATCGGCTTGCGCCCGAGGGTGTCGGCGAGCTTGGCGTAGAGCGGCACCGAGACGGCCTGCGCCAGCAGGTAGACCGAGAACAGCCAGGGGAACTGCGAGAAGCCGCCGAGGTCGCGCACGATCGACGGCACGGCCGTGGCCAGGATGGTGGCGTCGATCGCGATCAGTCCGGTCGAGACCATCAGGGCGAGCAGGATCGGCCCCCGCTCGGACCGCAGTCCGACGGCGTCTGCTGTGGCTGGGGTCACGTCAGGGGACAAGGCGTCCGCCAGTCGATCCATTCCCTCGCATCCGGTGGCTGGTCGGGCCGAGGCCTGCCGGCGGACTACAGACCACTGCCCTTCCGAGGTATGCCGTGGGCTCACCGCCTGCTCGCCGCGCCGCGGTGGACAGTCGGCCGGTCGCTGCCCGGGCCCGATTTCTTCGGCGGTCCGCTGCTCTAGTACCCTGCTCGGCGGTGGCGTGTCCGAGCGGCCTAAGGAGCACGCCTCGAAAGCGTGTGAGGGGGCAACTCCTCCGTGGGTTCAAATCCCACCGCCACCGCCATGTGATCTCTGAAGAGATCCGCGACAGCCGGACCCATCGTGTGGGTTCGGCTGTCGTTCATTTCGGGGGCCGTGCGAGGTTCTGCGGCTGGTAGTCCCGGCGCGGCTCGATGGTCTGCTCGCGCAGGAGCTCGGCGGTGAGGGCGGGCCCGAAGCGGGTGTCCCGGTCGCATGGCTGACATCGAATCTTCACACGACCGACCGGCCGTCTTCAGGTGCCAGTCGGACGCTCGAGGCATGGGCGGACAGAGCCGACACCCGCCCCGGAAAGACGATCCCCCGTGAGCGCACAGCAGCCGCACCCTGGCAGCCAGCACGTGCCAGCCCCGCTGACCGCCCCAGAGCCGGCTTCCGCGCGGGGCCACGGCCACGGCCACATGTTCACGATGCTTCTCATGTGTGTCCCGATGCTGCTGTTCGTCGGGGGGCTGGTCCTGACCGGCCGAGGCACCGGCGGTTCCATCCTCGGGGCTCTCCTGTGCGTCGGGATGATGGCGGCCATGATGGGAGTGCACGGCGGGCACGACCGGCGCTAGGCACTTGCTCGGCCCACCGGACGGCGGTCGCGGGAGGTGACGCCAATGGCAGCCACAACACGAGGACGGCGCCGCAGGGTGCCTCTGACGAGGCGGCTGCTGGCCGCCCGTCCGGTGCGCACAGCCGCAGGCGCCGTCGGTGTGGGGCTGGCCCTGATGCTCATGCTCCTGCTCAGCGGGCTCTGGGAAGGGGTCCAGCAACGGATCACCGTCTACGAGGATCACCTGGGCGCCGACCTCGTCGTGGTCCCGCCCGGCACCGAGAGCTTGTTCGCCGACCCGGGTGGCCTGCCGGTCGACGCGCTGGCCACTGTCCGCGGCATACCCGGGGTGGCCGCCGCCGACCCCATCCGCACGCTGTACCTGATCCTCGAGCTGCCCCACGGCAAGGCCGCGGTGGCCGCTGCCGCCAGCACCCCCGGCCGTCCTGGCGGCCCCTGGGCACTGGCCGCAGGCCACCCCCCGGGTGCGGATGACGAGGTCGCACTCGACGCCGTCTTCGCAGCGGAGCATGGCCTCGCCATCGGGGACCAGCTGCCCGTCCTCGGCCACACCATGAGGGTGGTCGCGCTGACCGACGACACCACCATGTTCATGACACCACTGCTCTTCACGACCACGGACGCGATGACCGGCATGCTGCGCGCCACCGGCACCACTGGGAGCGTCTTGGTGAGCCTGAGCCCGCACGCCGACCCGGTAGCGATCACCGGGCAGCTGACCCGGTCCGGGCTGACCGTGCGCACCCCGGCCCAGCTGCACGAGGCCGCGCTCACCCTCGCCACCCGGATCTACGGGTCCCCCGTGCGGCTCATGGTCGCCGTGGCCTTCGTCGCCGGGACGCTCATCGTCGCGCTCGTCGCGCACACGCGCGTCACCGAGCAACAGCGGGACCTCGGCATCCTCAAAGCGATGGGCGCCTCGCCGGGACGGCTGCGTCGCATCGCCGTCGGCGAGACCGCCGCCCTGACCGGGCTCGGGGCCTTGGCGGCAGTGTTGCTAATGGCCGTCGCTCGGCAGGTGATCTCCTGGTGGTGGCCCGCGTTCCCGGTGGCCGTCACCATGCCGACGGTGGTCGCCACCGCCGCCGCCGCTGTCGTGATGGCCCTGCTCGCTGCCTGGCTGCCCGCCCGCCGCCTGGCCCGCCTCGACCCGGCCACCGCCTTCCGGAGTCGGTGATGGGCGCCGCGACCCGCGACCCGCTCCGCCTCGGGACCGTCCCGGTGGGGCGCCGGTTCCTGTTCGCCGAGCGGCGCCGGGCCGCGCTGACGGTGCTCGGGGTTGCCGCATCTCTGCTGCTCGTCCTGCTGCTGGGTGGGATCTTCGCCGGCGCCATCGAGCGGGTCACCTTCTACATCCGCACCTCTCCGGCCTCGGTGTTCGTCTCGCAGGCCGGGGTGAAGACGATGCACATGAGCGCCTCCACCCTGCCAGCCGACACCGCTGACCGGCTCCGGTCGGTCCCCGGCGTCGCGTGGGTGTCCTCGATCGGGCTCGCCTCCGGCTCGGTCGCCGGGCCTCGTGGCCGACAGTTGACGTACCTGATCGGCTACGACCCCACGAGCGGGCGCGGTGGACCCGCCGTCCTCACGGCCGGCCGGACGCCCCGGACCGGCGAGGCCGTGCTGGACGAGCAGGCCGCGGACACGCTCGGCGTCGGCCTCGGCGACACGGTCACCGTGCTCGGCTCGCGGCTTCGGGTGGCGGGGCTCAGCACCGGCGGCTCCAGCATCACCAACACCACGGTGTTCACCACGGCCGAAGACTTCGCCGGCGTCCGCGGCAGTGCCCCAACCTCCTACGTCTTGCTCGGCGCGGAGCGTGGGCTCGAGCCGGACGTGCTGGCCGCCCGGGTCCGGGCCGCGCTGCCGCACGACACGGTGCAGACCAGGGAGCAGTTCGCCGCCTCGGAAGCGCGCATCGTGACCGACATGAGCGCCAACCTCCTCCGGTTGATGTCGACCATCGGACTGCTCATCGCGCTCGCGGTCATCGCGCTCGGCCTGATGACCGCCACCCTCAGCCGACTGCGCGACTTCGCGGTCCTCAAAGCCCTCGGGGCCAGCACCCTGCGGCTCGCCGGCGCGGTTGCCGTGCAAGTGTTGTGGACCGTCGCTCTCGCCGCCGTGGCCGCGGTCGTCCTCGGCCGCCTCCTCGCCTGGGCCCTTCCCCTCGTAGCGCCTGCCATCCAGATCCGCATCACCGCCGCCGCTGCCGTCCAGCTCGCTGCCGGCGCCCTCGTGGTCGGGCTCCTCGCCGCCCTGTGGCCGCTGCGCCGCATCGCCACGCTCGACGCCGCCACCGCCTTCCGGGAGTCCAGATGACCGCCACCACCGACCCCAGCCCAGCTGGAGCGAGCACCGGTCTCGCGCGCAACACCTTGCGGGTGCGCGGCCTGACCAAGACGTACGGGCACGGTTCCACCCAGGTCGCGGCCGTTCGCGACGTCGGCCTGGACGTGGCTGCGGGTGAGGTCCTCCTCGTCATGGGACCCAGCGGGTCGGGAAAGACCACATTGCTGCTCATGCTGGGGGCGCTGCTGCGGCCCACGGCCGGCTCGATCACGGTGACCAAGCGCGACGGCACTACCGTCGACGTGGCCGCCGAGCCCGAGAAGGCGCTGCCCGCCCTGCGGGCGCGCACGTTCGGGTTCATCTTCCAGGACTACGCGCTCCTCGACGCGCTCACCGCCACCGAGAACATCGCCGTCGCCACCAACCTGGCCGGCGCCACCGGAGCGGCTGCCACCGACCGCGCCCGCGCCCTGCTCGAGCGCGTCGGCCTCGCCCACCGGGCCGGGGCCCGGCCACTTCAACTGTCCGGTGGCGAGCAGCAACGCGTCGCCGTCGCCCGTGCCCTGGCCAACGACCCGCCCGTGCTGCTCGCCGACGAGCCCACCGCCAACCTCGACGCCTCCCGCGGCCGCGACCTCGCGCGGCTGCTGCGCCAGCTCGCCGACGACGACCAGCGCTGCGTCGTCATCGTCAGCCACGACGACCGCCTGCGAGTGGTCGCCGACCGCGTCCTGTGGCTGGAGGACGGACGGTTCAAGGCCATCACCACCCTGCCCCTCGACCCGGTGTGCCGGATGCCGGTCGAACCCACCGGTCCGCACCTGGACTGGGCCGACCGCACCTGGTGGTTCTGCTCCTCGGGCTGCCGGACCGAGTTCGCCGAGGACCCCGCGCGGTTCGTCACGGCACCACCCGACGACCCCGCAGCTGAGCAAGCGCAGCGATGACGACCGACCCCCACCGCACCATGATCCGGCCCACTCTCGGGTCCGCTGCCAGATGATCACCCGCATGGTCGACGGCAAGACGGCATCCAGCGGCTCACCCACGGCGCGCCGTCGAGGTCGGTGACAGGTCGGACGTGGGGTGGCTGCGCGGACGTGGTGCAGCGGATCCTGGCGACGGGACGCTTCCGGCCGACCCTGCGGTGCTCGAGGGGGGCGTCCTGCTGCTGGAGACCTCAGAGGAGCTCAGCCCGGCGCGCGAGTTCGGCTGGATCCTGCGGTCCCTCGGCGAGCGGGGGATGCTGGCCGCCGTGGACGCGGTGCTGGCCGCCCGCCCTCCCACACCCGCCCGCAGTGGATCCTTCCCCAGGGGGCACCGTGACCGTCGACTGCACGGGGCAGCGGGTCTGGGCCGACCACTCCTCAGTCCACGGCCAACGGCCATCTCTGGCAGGTCAGTGTCCTGGGCCGGTGACGACCTTCCTGCGCTCGGACTCGTGGGCTCCGCCTTTGCGCGCGAGAGTTGCGCAGGCCTCCTCGATGTCACGAGCGAGGGTGTCGACGTGCTCGCGGCTGAGGGTCTGCTTGACCAGGGCGCGCATGATCGTCACGTCCTGCGCGTTGGGGGGAAGGGTGTAGGCCGGGACCATCCAGCCGCGCTCGGCGGACAGCTGCCAGGCGATGTCGAACTCGTCGTAGCCGTGGTCGCGGGAGAGCTGGAACGCCACGAGCGGGAGCTGTTCCTCGTCTCGGCCGATCAGCTCGAACCGGCCCATGGCGGCCAGCTTGTCGGCCAGCAGGTGGGCGTTCGCCTGCATGTTGCGCATGATGTAGCTGTAGCCGGCGCGCCCGTAGCGGACGAGGTTGTAGTACTGCGCGAGCACCATCGCGGAACCGGTGGAGAAGTTCAGGGTGAAGGTGGCGTCGGTCTTGCCCAGGTAGTTCTCCTCGAAGACCAGGTCGGGGGCGAGGTCGGACTTCTCCCGGAAGACCAGCCAGCCGATGCCGGGGTAGACGAGGCCGAACTTGTGCCCTGAGACGTTGATGGAGTGCACCTGCTCGAGGCGGAAGTCCCAGGCCGAGTCGGGGTAGAGGAAGGGCCAGACGAAGCCACCGCTCGCCCCGTCGACGTGCAGGGGGATGTCGAGGCCACGCTCCTGCTTGACCTGCACCAGCAGGTCGTTGATCCCGACGATGTCGTCCTTGTGCCCGGTGAAGGTGGTCCCGAGGACAGCCGCGACCCCGATGGTGTTCTCGTCGACGTGAGGTCTGACGTCGTCGGGGCCGATGGTGTACTTGCCAGGCTGGAGCGGGACGACGCGGGGCTCCACGTCGAAGTAGCGGCAGAACTTCTCCCACACGACGTGGACGTCCCCGCCGAAGACGAGGTTGGGACTCGTCGTGGAGGCGCCGGACGCCTCGCGCCGCTTGCGCCAGTTCCACTTCAAGGAGAGCGCCCCGAGCATGATGGCCTCGGACGAACCCTGGGTGCGTGCTCCGGTGGTCTCGCCGGGTGCGTGGAAGAGGTCGGCCAGCATCCGTATGCAGCGCTGCTCGATCTCAGCGGTGCGGGGGTACTCGGCGTGGTCGATGAAGTTGCGGTGCTGGTTGGCGGCGATGACCCGCTGAGCTTCCGGCTCCATCCACGTCGTCACGAACGTGGCGAGGTTGCGCGCCGGGTCGCCTTCCAGCGCGAGGTCCTCGGCGACCATCCGCATCGCGTCGACCGCTGTCATGCCCGTGTCGGGGAACTCGTGGCTCGGCACCTCCCGGGTGGCGAAGCTGTTGCCGAAGAGGGCGGCAGCGGCGTTGAAGTCCAGATCGGTGGTCATGTGCGTGTCCTAGGGGTGTTGGGGGTGCAGCGGTGGCTGCGTGCGCACGAGCGCCTGTCGCCAGGCGGGGAACATCAGCGCGGCGCCGGCCAGGAAGCACACTGCGCCGAGGAGAGTGCCCGCCACGGCTACCCGCGTGCTCACCAGCTCGTCCGTGCTCGGGATGACGTAGCTGGCCAGTGCAGAGGCCATGAAGAGGACGGAGCCGACCATGTTCAGCCACGCGATGCGCCACGGCAGCGAGCGCGGGCGGGGGCTGAGGAGGCGGTCCGAGACGGCGAGCACGCCGAACGCGCTCGCAACGAGGAACAGCGTCGAACCGAACAGGTCCGGGCGCCAGACATACCGGTTCTCCTCCGCCGCGCTCGCGTTGTGGGTGAGGGCGGCGAGTGTGCTGATGTTGAAGAACACCGTTCCGGGGAACTGCGTGATCGCGGCGAGCCACGCGCGGTCATGGGGCAGCCAGTTCCAGAGCCTGACCGGTGCCCGCGACTCCTGGCCGGCCTCGTCGACGCCGGTCAACGCTGGGCTCTGGGCCTGCAGGAGCTGGGCGAGCGAAGCCGCCGTGAAGAAGATCGAACCCACGAAGTACGTGATCCCGTCCACGGGACCGCCGACGGCGTTGGCGTATGCCGGGACCGACCCGACGACGAAGCACGAGGACCCCACGACGAACAACCAGGCGATCAGCGCGTTGAGCAGGGCCGGCCGCACGGACATGCTGGCTCCTCTCGACGGCTCGACAGGCACCACCCTCCGACGCAGGCCGCTGCCAGCGGCTCATCCCTCGCGGGTGAGACGGCCCGCACCGGGCAGGACGCTGGTGAGGACGAACGCGACTGCCACGGCGACCACGACCTGCGGTGTCACCGCCACGCCGTCGACGCCGAGCAGCAGGGTCGCCAACAGCGTCGAGGTCAGGGGCAGCCGCAGCATGGCGCAGCACATGGCGCCGATGCCCATGCCGATCGCCGGCGCCAGGTCGAGGCCGGGCAGACCGCTCGCCGCAATGCCCAGCACAGCACCGATGAACATGGCGGGGAAGACCGGGCCGCCGCGGAACGCGCTCAGTGAAAGCCCGTAGGCCAGCATCTTGCACCCGGCGAGCAGGATCAGCGCGCCGACCGAGTAGCTGGAGGCCTGCGCGACCAGGTCGGGCAGTGCGTCCTGTCCGGAGAACAGCACCTCGCTGAAGCTGTTTCCCGAGATGAGCTGGTAGGTCATCGCCGTGAGACCGATGAGGAGGCCGAGGGCCGCGGTCGCCAGGACCCGGCTGGCGTGCACGATCGGGCGCAGGGAGAGCCCGACCCGGCGGATCACCCAGCCGAGCAGCGCTCCGGCTGCGCCTACCGGCACCGCCCACGCGAGGCTCGCCAGCGTCGGAGCCGTTGCCGGTGGCACGGTCGTGAGGGCCAACGAGAACGTGCCCAACCCGGTCCAGCTGTCCAGACCGACGAAGACCAGGGCGCCGATGCCGGAGGCGAGGAGGCCCGGCAGCGCGACGAGGGTGAGCGTCGCACCGGCGATCCCGGCAGCCTCCATGATCAGGAAGGCGCCCAGCAGCGGAGAGCCGAGCAGCGTGCTGATCGCAGCGAAGCTGCCCGCCGAGGCCATGATCGTCAGCGCCATCGGGGGCGCGTCCTTCCTCGCCAGGCGGACGGTGAGCGCTGCAAGGCCGCCGCCGACAGCGATCAGCGGAGCCTCGGGTCCGAGCACGGCTCCAAGGCTGAGCGTGGCGAAGGCGGCGAGGACGATGCCGGGCAGCTCTCTGTCTGCTGGTGGGCCCCCACCGGCGTGGAAGCCGAGGGCGGGCGAGTGGCCGCCGTTGCCGGGCAGGTGGCGGATGGTCAAGCCGGTCAGCAGTCCGCACAGCGCCAGCCAGGGCACCGGCCACCAGGCGGGCGTGCCCTCAGTGAAGACGTTGTTCGGCAGGTCCGTGAACAGGTACGTCTGGACTGCGGCCACCAGCGCCAGGAAGCCGTAGGCGGCGACGGAGATCGGGATGCCCAGGACGGCGGCGAGCAACAGCGCCGACAGGTACGGCTTGGAGCGCACGACGGCAGCGGGGTCCATGACCGGCTGCCCCGCCGGCGGTGACGGCACAGGGCCGCCCGGGCCCGGTGCCGCGGCATCGTGGGAGGCGTTGGGGTCGGTCACCGGATGTGCCTCCTCGCAGCAGAGCCCTCATCGACAACGTAGCGCCGTCTCTTGACGGCTGGGTCCGCTCGGTGACCTAGGGCCCTAGCGGCCGCCTCGCACGCCAGCCACGGTGGACTCCAGCGGGAGGGAGGGACCATGCCGACCAGCCGGGGCGAGCGGCTGCAGGGGCTCTACCTGCAGATGTGTCGGATCCGGTGGACCGAACAGGCGCTCGCCATACTGTGGCGCGACGGCCTGGTGTCGGGGGAGATGCACCTCGGCATCGGCGAGGAGGCCGTGGTGGCCGGCGTGGTGGCGAACCTCGACGAACGCGACGCCCTGGCTCTCGACTACCGGTCCACCCCAGCACTCGTCGCGCGCGGCGTGGACCTCACCGCGCTGCTCCTGGAGGTGCTGGGTTCCCCCGACGGCCTCTGCGGCGGCCGCGCCGGCCACATGCACCTGATGTCGCGCGCGCACCTGGCTGCGGCCTCGGGCATCGTCGGCGCATCCGGCCCGCTGGCGTGCGGGTTCGGCTTCGCCGAGCGCGCGAAGGGCGAGGGCGGCGTCGCGGTGGCCTTCTTCGGCGACGGCGCGGTCAACGAGGGGATGCTCATGGAGTCGCTCAACCTCGCCTCCGCCTGGCGCCTGCCCGTGGTCTTCGTGTGCAAGGACAACCGCTGGGCGGTGACCACGAGGTCCAGCGCCCTCACCGGTGGTGGGCTGCGGGGCCGCCTGGCGGCCTTCGGTATGCCGGTGGAGCGGGTGGACGGCCGCGACGTCGAGGCGGTGGCCCGAGCCGCCTCGAGCGCGGTGTTCCGGGCGCGGCGCGGCAGGGGGCCCGCGACGCTGCTGGCGACCTGCCCACGGCCCGAGGGGCACTTCCTCGGCGACCCGCTGGTGCGCCTTACCTCCGCCGTGAGTGAGCTCGCGACCGAGGTCGGCCCGCTGCTCGGCGAGCTGCGGACCCAGCCGGGAGCTCCCCTGCTGCACCGACTGGCCGCCCTCACCTCGATGGGCTCGAAGGCGGTTTCCGTGGCGGTGAGGCGTCCGGGCGACGCCAGCGACCCGGTGCGCCGGGCGGGCCGCAAGCTGCCCGCTGCCGCGGCGACCGAGCTGGCCGGCCAGGCCCGTCTCGAGGTGGAGACGGCGTTGCGTGAGGCGCTGGCCAGGGCGGTGCGCGATGGCTGACACGTCGTTCTCGGAGGCCGTCGAGCGGGCGCTCGCCCTGGCGATGGCCCGCGACCCACGGGTGGTGGTGATCGGTGAGGACGTGCGGATGCTGCGGCGCAACGCCTTCGTCCGCTTCGGCGGCGAGCGGGTGGTCGACAGCCCCATCAGCGAGTCGGCCCTGCTGGGAACGGCGCTCGGCGCCTCGATGGCGGGACTGCGCCCGGTCGTCGAGGTCATGTTCGTCGACTTCATCGGCGTCGCGCTCGACCAGCTGCTCAACCACGCCGCCAAGCTGGAGGCCTTCAGTGGCGGCCGCTGGCAGGCGCCCCTGGTGGTCCGTGCCGCCTGCGGCGGTGGCTACGGGGATGCCGGCCAGCACGAGCAGGCGTTGTGGGGACTGCTCGCGGGCATCCCGGGCCTGTCGGTGGTCGTCCCGTCAACACCCGCGGACGCCGCGGGCCTGCTCCTGTCGGCGCTCGCGGCCCCCGGCCCGGTCGTGTTCCTGGAGCACAAGCTCCTGTCGGAGCAGTGGCTGGACTACGTCGGCGGCGCCAGCAGGGCGGGCGTCGAGTTCGACGTGCCCGCCGCCGGCGTTCACGGCGAGGTTGCCCGCGAGCCCGCGCCCGTGCCGCTGGGAGTGGCTGCCCTGCGGCGACGAGGCACCGATCTGGTGATGGTGTCGCTGGGGGTGGGGGTGCATCGCTGCGTCGAGGCGGCGGACCGCCTTGCAGCCGAGGGGCTCTCGGCGGCCGTCCTCGACCTGCGCAGCGTGGCGCCTCTGGACTCGGAGGCGGTGCTCGACCTCGCAGCCCGCACGCGGCGGGTCCTCGTCGTCGACGAGGACTACACGCGCGGTGGGCTGTCGGGGGAGGTCGCGGCCCTGCTCGGCGAGCACGGCGTGCAGTCCGCCTACGCCCGGGTCACCACCGAGGAGACGATCCCCTACGCGCGCGACCTGGAGGACGCCGTGCTGCCCAACGTCGACCGCATCATGGCCGCGGCCCACTTCCTGCTGGCAAGCCGTCCGGGGAGAGGGGGTTGACGTGGACACCGTCCTCGCCGTGCTGCTCGTTGTGAACGGCGTCGGCATCGTGGCCTACTGGCTGGACTTCTTCCTGCGGGGCACGGTCCAGACGGTGCCAGACGAGTGGTACCTGCGCTTCGAGCGAGCCTTTCCCGTGGCAGACGGATGGAATGCCGCGTGCTCACTCGTCACCGCCGTCGGGTTGTTCAGCGGCGCCGCCTACGCCACCGTCTTCGGGCTCCTTACGGCGGGCGCGCTGGTCTTCCTCGGGTTGATGGACCTCACGTTCAACCTGCAGAACGGGTTGTTCCGGTTGCTGCCCGGCTCGGGCCAGATGTGGGTCGAGGTCGTCATCATCGCCTGGTGTCTCGTCCTGGGGGGTGTCCTCGCGGTCTACTTCGGCTCCCGCGTGGTGTGAGCGCCTCCGCTCGTGCGGTGTGACGTCCGGACCCGCGCGTCGAAGTACGCGAACCATGCCTCCCGCGCCAGGCCGGTCGTGCGCGCGACCACCTGGCCCTGCCAGTCGGGCGTGATGAGGAAGCGACCCCGCTCCATGCCGTGGACGATGCTGGCCGCCACGCGCTCGGGCGTGAAGGGCTTGATGGCGCCCGAGATGGCGAACGTCTCCGGTGGCTTGAACAGGTTCTCGTACGCCAGCTGCGGCGTGTCGGTGTCCGGCGGGCAGACGCAGCCGACGTGGATTCCCTTGGGGCGCAGCTCGACCCGCAGCACCTCGAGCAGGCCGCGCACGGCGAACTTGGGCGGCGAGTAGGCCGAGTAGCCGAACACCCCGACCAGCCCGGCCGTCGACGAGATGCCGACGACGCTGCCACGCCCGTGCTCGACCATCGCGGGCACCACTGCCCGCACGGCATACAGGGTGCCGAAGTAGTCGATCTCCATGGTGCGCCGGAAGATGCTGTCGTCGAGCTGCTCGAAGTAGCCGGGGTGGGCGATGCCGGCGCAGGTCAGCAGCACGTCGCACGGCCCCAGGGCCCCGGTGGCGCGGGCGACCGCCGATGCCACGGAGCCCTCGTCGGCCACGTCGGTGGGGAGCGCGACGTGCCCGACGCCGAGTGAGGCCAACTCGTCCGCCGTCGCGGCGAGGTCGCCGTCGTCGAGGGCCAGCACCGAGACGGTGGACCCGAGGCGGGCGACCTGGCGGACGAACGCCCGCCCGATGCCGCTCGACCCTCCCGTCACCAGGACGTGCGCATCGCGCCAGCGCTCGACCCGCGGTGCCTTGCCGCGCGGGAACGGGTCGCCACGCCGATTCCGGGTCACTCCTGCACGCTAGGCGCGCCGGGCAGGTGGGCGCAGGGGGCCAAGGTCCCGGTGACTGCCGGGCCGTCGAAGGACGGCGAGGGCTCCGCAAGCAGGGGAGCCCGACGGTCGTTTTGTCCGGATTGCCCAGAACTTGCGCAACTTCTGCGGCAGATGCGTAACTTCCGCGTCAGTCCCCCGTTGAGGTGGTCACCGAACTTGACCAGTTCCTGACCAAGGGGAGACCAGACCATGACCAGCACGCCCGACACGCACCGCACCTCCACCAGCACCGGCGCCGCCCTCCTCGCCGCGACCCGGCCGCTCGGGCGGATCGCGCTCAGCTGCGGCCTCGCCGGCACCCTGGGTGTGGGGGTGGCGTCCGCGGCCGTCGCCGGCGGGCAGCCCGACAAGCCCGGCCACGCCTCGACCAGCGGCAAGCCTGCTGCCCGCGGCGGCGACGCCGAGCGAGGCGCCCCGCAGCCGGCCGCCGAGCGGAGCGCGGAGCAGTCCACCGCCCAGCGGCCCGAGTCGCAGCAGGCCACCGAGCGTCCCTCCTCGCGGCCCGCAGCCGAGCGCGGGTCGACCCAGCGGGCCCAGGACCCCGCCGGCAACAACGGCACCATCAAGGTCGACGGCGCCGCGTGGGACGCCCGCGTCGACAACGAGCCGCACCCCTCGTGCGCCTTCCGGGTGACCTTCTTCGGCTTCGACGAGGGGCAGACCGCCGACATCACCGTGACCGGCATCGCGCCCACCGGGGGTGGCGCGCTGCTGCACGAGACGGCCGTCCCCACCAGCGACGACCCGGCAGGCGGAGCCGCGCAGGACTTCGACGGTGCGACCCGCGTCTACACGGCGGAGGACCTCGGTCTCGACGCGGTCGCCCCGCACCCCCAGCAGGGCTACCACCTCAAGGTCGCCGTCGACTCCCTCGAGGCACCCGGCGGTGCCAAGCAGAAGGTGCTCTGGCTCGAGCCCTGCGAGGACCAGGCTCCCGTCACCCAGCCCGAAAGCCAGCCCGAGCCCCAGCCCGAGACCGGCGAGTTCCGGGAGGGTGGCGCGAGGCCGTCCGTCCCGGCTACCGGTTCGCAGCCCGAGGTGCCCGAGCAGCCCGAGGAGGCGGCCACCTCGCCGGAGGCGCGCACCTCCGAGGTGAGTCCCGCTGCCCCGGCCGTGGCGGCCTACCGCGAGGCGTCCGCGCCGGCCGCGGACCGCGCCTCCTCGGCAATGCCTCTGCGTCCGACCCAGCAGGCCAGCGCCCTGCCGGTTGGCCTGGCCTTCACCGGTGCCGGTGGTCTGGGCCTGATGGCCCTCCTCGGTGCCGGTGCCACGGCGGCCGGTGCCGGACTCCAGGTGGCTCGTCGCCGCGCCGGCTCCCACGCTGGCTGAGCGGGCTCAGCCTCGACGACACCGGGCGCGGCGCCGTCTCGGCGTCACCCCCGGTGTCGTCCCAGGGCTCCGGCGAAGGACGAGATGGAGCCCAGCGAGGGCAGGAGAGCAGCCTGGTACGCGTGGTAGACGTCCGGCCTGCCCTGCCACACCGAGGCGGACGGCCGGTTGTGCTGGTCGAGCTCGTGGCGCCAGGACCCGCCTTCGAGGTCGATGAGGTGTCGGTTCGCGTAGTCCCACCACGTGGCGTACCAGCGCCGGTAGGCCTCCTCTCCGGTGGTGTCCCAGAGCGTGTATGCCGCGGCGATGGCCTCGGTGACGACCCAGTGCAGCCGGATGCGCACCACCGGTGAGCCGGCGAAGTCGGTCGTGTAGACGAAGCCCGCGGCGCCGTCGACGTCCCAGCCGACGTCCACCGCGGTGGCGAACAGCGCTCGAGCGGCCTCGAGCATCCATGACGGCGCCTGTGGCCCCAGCGCGTGGCGCAGGTGCAGGGTGAGCCGAGCCCACTCCAGGAGGTGGCCCACCGTGGCGCCGAACGGCCGGAAGGGGTGGGCCGGCTCGGCCCGGTTGAAGTCCAGCACGGGCTCCCAGCTCGGGGTGTAGTGCTCCGGGAGCAGCCAGCCGTGGCTGCGCGCCTGCTCGTGCACGAGGCGCTCGGTGACACGGGAGGCCCGATCGAGCCAGGTGCGGTCGCCGGTGACGTCGTGCACGGCGAGCATCGCCTCGACACCGTGCATGTTGGCGTTGGCCCCCCGGTAGGGCTCGAGCCGGTCCCACCCGCGGGACCAGACGTCGACCGCCATCCCCTCCTCGTCCGACCAGAAGTGGGTGTCGAACACCTCCCGGGCACGGTCCAGCAGCCGCTCACCGCGGGGGTGTCCCGCCGCCACGGCACCGGCCGCGGCCAGCAGCACGAAGGCGTGCTCGTAGGCGCGCTTCTCGTCGGTGACGGCCTCGCCCGGCCCCACCGCGGCATACCAGCCGTCGTGCTCGGTGTCGTGCAGCGTGGTCTCGAGCGTGCGCACGCCGTGGTCGAGGACGGGCTCCGCGGCGTCCCGCCCCGTCAGCACCTCGAGCGCGGCGACGTGCGTCATGCGGCAGGAGATCCAGGCCTCCACGGGGCGCGTCGGGTCGACGTGGCCGGTGTCGTCGAGCCACCCGAAGCCGCCGTCCGGCAGCACCGCCGCCGCCCCGAAGCGCCACAGCCGGTCGCGCTCGGCGGCAAGCCACTCCTGGTGCTCGGTGCTTGGGGGCTCCGAGAACCGGCCCTCGCCGCGGGGGGTGGTGTCGTCAGGAGGCGAGTAGGGCATTGACCTGCTCCGGGTCGTAGACGTGCGAGAGGACGAGGCGGCAGAGGCCCACGGTCGCGGCCTCCTCACCAAGGGTGCCCACGCTGACCGTGACCTCGTCGGCGATTCGGGCGATGGTGTGTCGGTGGATCTGCTGGGAGACCTGCTGGGCCACCAGGGGATGGCGTCCGAGGATGCCGCCCAGCACGACCCGGCTGGGGTTGACGAACTGCACCGTGTTGCTCAGGGTCCGGCCCAGCAGGGCCGCCGCCTCACGGACCGCCTTCGTCACCTCGCGATCGCCGTGGTCGAGCCGGAGGACGATGTCGTCGAGGGTGCGAACGCCGGTGCCGCGCAGGTCACGCAGCAGCGCGCGGCCGGAGACGTGCGCGGCCAGGCAGCCGCGTCGCCCGCACCGACAGCGGGGCCCGTTGCTGGTGATGCGGATGTGCCCGATGTCGCCAGCGGCACCGGAGGAGCCACGGAGCGCATGGCCGTCGACCACCACGCCCGCACCGATGCCCGAGGCGTACTTGACCCCGAGGAGGATGTCGGAGCCCTCCGAGTCCTCTCCCGGGACGTACTCGCCCAGGGTGATCGCCCGCGCGTCGTTCTCCACGAGGATCGGCGCGCGCCACCTCCGGGTGAACTGGTCGGCCAGGGGGTAGGTCTCCCACCCCGGCATGGTGGTCGTCGGCCAGCGCGTGCCGGTGCCCGTCTGCACCGGGGCGGGCAGCCCCATGCCGACGCCCACCACGCCCCGCCCCGGAAAGCGTTGCAGGAGAACGCGACTGCGCTCGATCAGCTCGGGCACCAGCTCGTCCGGTCGCCGGGTCACGTCGACGGGGAACGTCTCGTGGGCGAGCGTCTCGGCGCCGAGGGAGCAGACCGACAGCCGGCAGTGGGTCTGCCCGACGTCGAGGATGAGCAGCACCCGGGTGCGGTCGTCGAACCGCAGCACCTGGGCCGGTCGTCCGCCGGTCGACGAGAGCTGGCCGGCTTCGTAGACCAGGCCGGCCCGGGCCAGCTGGTCCAGCCGCTCCACCAGCGTCGTGCGCGACATCCCGGTGAGCTCCAGCAGCTGGGCCCTCGTGGTGCCGTCGAGCGCCCTGATCAGGCGCAGCAGGTGGCCGGGCGACGTGCCGGCCGTCGGCGTCTCGGACACACTCACGCAGAACCTCCCCTATGACTCAGCCCTTGACACTACCGGCATCGCTGCCATTATGTTCATCAACCGCACAAAAGTCCTCCAATGTGGATGCAATCCCCCCAAGGCAGCCGTCGCAGGAGACCCCATCATGTCGGATTCCCTTTTCGCGCAACCATTCTCGCGTCGCACGGCACTGCAGCTGGGATTGGGCGCGGCCGCTCTCCCCTTCCTCGCCTCGTGCTCCGGAGCCAGCACCTCCGGCGGGGGTGACTTCACCTTCCTGTCCACCCAGTTCACGCCGGTGGAGGAGAAGCAGCGGTTCGAGAAGATCCTCGCCGACCACGTCAAGGACGTGAAGGTCTCCTACAACTCGATGGCCGTCGGCGACTTCACCACCCAGGTGAAGACGCAGGTGTCCGCCGGGAAGGTCGGCATCGGCATGGTCGGAGGGCTCCACGGCGACCTCGCGCCGCTCGCCGACAACCTCGAGGACGTCAGCGACCTGGCGGGCGAGATGTCGGGGGCGGGCATCCCGGACGAGCTCTGGGACCTCAGCAAGCTCGGTGGCGGTCAGAACAAGTACATCCCCTGGATGCAGGCGACCTACGTCGTCGGGGTGAACAAGGCGGCACTGGAGCACCTGCCGTCCGGCGCCGACGTCAACACCCTGACCTACGACCAGTACCTCGACTGGGCGATCGCCGGCCGGAAGGCGACCGGCAAGCCGATCGTCGGTTTCCCGGCCGGCTCCAAGGGGCTCTACCACCGGTGGTTCCAGGGCTTCCTCCTCCCGAGCTTCACGGGCGGACTCATCACGACCTTCACCTCGCCCGAGGCCGTCGACGCCTGGAAGTACATGGCCGAGCTGTGGAAGAACATGAACCCCGCCTCGACCAACTACGACAACCTCCAGGAGCCCATGGCGCGTGGTGAGGTGCTCGTCGGGTGGGACCACGTCGCTCGGCTCGTGGACGCCCCGAAGGACAAGCCTGACGACTGGGTCATGGTGCCCTCGCCGACTGGACCCAAGGGGCTCGGCTACATGCTGGTGGTCGCCGGCTACGGCGTCCCCAAGGGCGCCGACAAGGAGAAGGCCGCGACCGTCATCAAGGCCCTCAGCAAGCCGGAGACCCAGCTCGAGGTCCTGCGGCAGAACGCCTTCTTCCCCGTCGTGGAGGCCACCGTGCCCGACGACCTGCCACCGGCCGTCAAGCTCGAGTCCACGGCCGTCAAGGGGACGCAAGAGTCGCCCAAGGCCATCATCTCCCTGCCGCCCGTGGGCCTCGGCGCCAAGGACGGCGAGGTCTCGCAGGTCTTCAAGGACTGCTTCACCCAGATCTGCAAGGAGGGCGCGGACCCGGCCAAGGTGCTGCCCGCCCAGGCCAAGACGCTCCAGGGCATCCTCGACGAGGCCAAGGTGCCCTGCTGGGCGCCGGACCCGGTGACGGCGGGCGAGACCTGCAAGGTGGTCTGAGGTGTCCGCCCCCGCCACTCGCGCGAGGCGCACGGGAAGGGTCCCCCCGGCATACCTGCTGATCGCGCCGTCGGTGGTCTTCATGGCGCTGCTGTTCGGGTGGCCCATGGTCGCCGGCATCCAGCAGGCGTTCGTCGGCCCCGACGGACCGACCACCGCCTACGTGCAGCGGATGACGGCCGACCCGGCGTTCTGGTCGGCCGTGCGCAACACCCTGCTTCTCATCGTCGTGCTGCTGCCGCTGCAGTTCCTCCTGGCCCTGGTGATGGCGTTCCTGCTGCAGGCCAGGCCGCGGGGCCACGCGTTCTACTTCTACCTGTGGGCGATCCCACTGGCGGTCTCGGACCTCGCCGCCGGCCTGGTGTGGCTCTCGATCTTCACCGACCGCGGCTACCTCAACTCGCTGCTCGACACGCTCGGCCTCGGCACCGTCTCCTGGCTGTCGTACGAGAACTACGGGTCGATGTTCGTGGCGATCCTCGTGGCCGAGCTGTGGCGCGCGACGTCCCTGGTGCTCGTGATCGTGATCTCCGGGATGCAGGGCATCCCCAAGGACTACGACGAGGCCGCCAACGTCTTCGGCGCCTCGTACCTCCAACGCCTCCGGCACGTCTGGCTGCCACTGCTCAAGCCCAGCCTGCAGGTGGCCCTCATCCTGCGGACGATCCTGGCGTTCCAGACCTTCGCCGTGGCCCAGGCGCTGACCGGCCAGGACTTCCCGGTGCTGGTGGGGGAGACGTACCGGTGGTACACCGCCCTGCAGAACCCCAACGTCGCCTCCGCCATCGCGATGGTCGTCATGGCCGTGTCGATGGTCACCGCCGTCATCTACCTCAAGACCCTGAAGGACAGCTCGGCCGGGGGGCGGTCATGAGCCAGCGAGAAGCCCCGGCCCGTCCGCAGGCCTCACGCCCCGCCCTCGCGGTCGACACGGCACCGCTGCGTGCGCTGCGTCGGCGGAGGGTCCTCGTCCAGGTCGCGTGCCTGGCGGTGACGGCCTTCATGACCATCCCGGTCTACCTCATCGCGCTCGCGGCGTTCTCGTCGCGGTCGGCCCTCAACGAGTTCCCGCTGAGGTTCCTGCCGACGGCCTTCTCCACCGAGACGATGAGCACGTTCCTCAGCTCCACCGGCGTGCTGGCAGGCCTCATCAACTCGATCATGGTGGGCCTGCTGACCCTGGTGGTGTCGTTCCTCATCGGGGTGCCGGCCGGCTACGCCATCGCGAGGTTCGCCTTCCGCGGCCGCGACAACTACCAGCTCTTCCTGCTGTTCACCCGGGCGCTGCCGATCGTCGTGCTGTCGGTGCCCCTGGCCCAGCTCTTCCTCAGCACCGGGGTCTACGACACACCGCTGGCGGTGACCCTGCTGCACAGCGCCCTGGCCCTTCCGACGACGATCCTGCTGACCTCGGCGGTGTTCCTCGCCGTCCCCGTCGACGCGGAGGAGGCCGCCCGCATCTTCGGCTGCACCCCGGTCGGGGCCTTCACCCGCGTCGTGCTCCCGCTGGCCCTGCCCGGCATCGCGGCCGCCTCGATCTTCACGTTCGTCATGAGCTGGAACGAGGTGCTCGGCGCGACCATCCTGACGCTGAACCAGCGCACGCTGCCGGCGCAGGTGCTGTCCTCCCTGTCCGACTCGCCGCTGGCCTACCGGTTCGCGGGCGGCTTCTTCCTCATCATCCCGGCGATCGTCTTCATCGCGGTCATGCGCCGGTACCTGCTCAACATGTGGGGCACGACGATCCGATGACCACGCCGAATCCGCACCGGACGAAAGCGAGCCACCGCCATGGCTGAGATCACCATCCAGAACCTGGCCAAGACCTACCCGGGCTCGACCGAGCGAGCCACCGACGACGTGTCGCTGCACGTCGACGACGGCGAGTTCATGGTGCTGCTGGGGCCCTCCGGCTGCGGCAAGACCACCCTGCTGCGCATGGTCGCCGGCCTGGAGCTCCCCGACGAGGGGTCCATCCACATCGGGGGACGGGACGTCACCTACCTCCCGCCCAACAAGCGCAACCTGTCGATGGTGTTCCAGTCGTATGCCGTCTTCCCCCACCGCCGCGTCCGCAACAACATCGCCTTCGGGCTGGCGATGGCCAAGATGCCCAAGGCCGAGATCGAGAAGAAGGTGGCGTGGGCGGCGGACCTGCTGCAGCTCGGCCCCTACCTCGACCGCTTCCCGGCCCAGCTCTCCGGCGGGCAGCGCCAGCGCGTGGCGGTCGCCCGGGCCATCGTGATGGATGCCGACGTGCTGCTGATGGACGAGCCGCTGTCGAACCTCGATGCCCTGCTGCGGCTGAGCTTCCGCGCCGAGCTGAAGCGGATCGTCGAGCAGATCGGCACCACCACGCTCTACGTCACCCACGACCAGGTGGAGGCGCTCTCGCTCGGCGACCGGATCGCCGTGATGAGGACCGGCCAGATCGCCCAGCTCGGCAAGCCGATCGAGGTCTACGACCACCCGGCGGACACGTTCGTCGGCGGGTTCATCGGCTCGCCCCCGATGAACTTCCTCGACGCGAGATCAGACGCCGGCGTCGACGGCGGCACCCTCACGGTGGGCGACACCAAGGTCCCGGGGCCCGCGGGCCTGCCCGACGGGCCGGTTCGTCTCGGGATCCGCGCCGAGGCGATCTCGGTGGTGGACCCGCAGACCGAGGGTGCCGTTCCGGCACGGATCGACGTGGTCGAGCCGCTCGGCGCGGCAACCCTGCTGACGGTCCACGTCGGTGAGCAGGAGATCAAGGTGCAGGTGCCACCGGAGGTGGAGGTGGCGCACGGCCAGACCGTCAACCTCTCCTTCGCCCCGCGGTCGATGCGGTTCTACGACCCCGAGACCGGGATGGGGCTGGACCTGCGATGACCGACCGGCGCGCTGACCTGCACGTCGACGAGCTCGACCGGACCGCACGACGGGTGCTGGCTCAGAACGACCTGGGGACGATGGTCGCCGCCGCTCCCAGGCTCTACCCGCACCAGTGGTCCTGGGACGCCGCCTTCATCTCGGTCGGTCTGGCGAGGGTCTCCGTCTCCCGGGCCGTCACCGAGCTGCGCAGCCTGCTGGCCGCACAGTGGAGCACCGGGATGATCCCCCACATCGTCTTCTCGCCCGGGACGACCTACTTCCCCGGTCCGGATGTGTGGGGCACCGACCGGGCCCCGGCCAAGCCCGCGGGCGTGCAGACCAGCGGGATCTGCCAGCCACCGGTCCACGCCATCGCGCTCGCCCGCATCCTGCAGATCGCGACCGACGAGGGTGGGCCGGCGCAGGAGGAGGCGCGGGCCTTCGCTGCGGAGGCCGTGCCCCGGCTGGCCGCCTGGCACCGCTGGCTGTCGACCGCCCGGGACCCCGACGGGCAGGGGTTGGTGCAGATCCACCACGGGTGGGAGTCGGGCATGGACAACTCCCCGCGCTGGGACTCCGCCTACGCAGCGATCACGGTCGCCCAGGAGCAGGAGCTGCGGCGCCACGACACCGCGCTCGTCGCCGACGTCTCCGAGCGGCCGTCGGATGCCGAGTACCAGCGCTACCTCCACCTCGTCGCCCAGATGCGGTCCGTCGACTACGACGACAGCCGCATCGCGGAGGTCATCGACTTCCGGGTGGGCGACGTCTTCATGACGGCGATCCTCGCCGTCGCTGCAGAAGAGCTCACCACTGTCGGGCGCGACCTCGGAATGGAGGAGGAGGTGGCCGACCAGATGGACATCGCTGCACGAGCCCGGGCAGCGGTGCTCGCCAGCGTCGCGCCCGACAGTGGTCTCTGCCGTGACTGGGACGCCCGCGCGGGCTCCTGGACGGACGCGGAGTCGCTCGCCTCGTTCTCCGTGTTGCTCTGTGGTGGCGACGACGAGGTCCGGGCCCGGCAGCGCGAGACCATCACCGGCCCGCGCTGGGCCGGCCACCCCCGGCTGCGGTTCGCCCTGCCGCCGACGCTGTCACCCGACGACCCCGGCTTCAGGCCCCGCACCTACTGGCGGGGCCCGATCTGGCCGGTCATGAACTGGCTCTTCTGGTGGGCCCTCGAACGCCACGGGGACACGGAGCTCGCCGAGCGGTGGCGGTCGGAGGGGCTGGCCCAGCTCGCCGACCTCACCTGCGCGGAGTACTACGAGCCCCTGACGGGCGACCCCCTGGGCAGCCACGACCAGTCGTGGACCGCGGCCGCCGCCTTGGACTGGCTCGCCGCGGGCCGATGAGCCGCACCGCCGCCACACCGGTGGACACTCCCGTCAACCTCCGAGACCACCCCGGCACCAGCGTGCCCCGCCCCCTGCGTTTCGCCATCGCCGGCGCCGGCGCCCGGGGCATGGCCTACGCCCGCCACCTCCAGGCGTCGGCGGGTCGCGCCGTGGTCACTGCCGTGGCCGAGCCGCGACCAGAGGTCCGGGCCGCCATCGCGGCGGAGCACGGCATCGAGGACGCCCAGCAGTTCGCATGCTGGGAGGAGCTCGCCGCCGCCCCCCGGACCTGTGACGCGGTCGTCATCTCCGTGCAGGACCGCGACCACCGCGCCGCGGCGACCGCCTTCGCCGAGGCGGGTTACGACATCCTCCTCGAGAAGCCCATGGCCCCGACCGAGGCCGAGTGCTGGCAGATCGTCGAGGCCTGCGAGAAGGCAGGTGTCTTCCTCGGCGTGTGCCACGTGCTCCGGTACACCCCCTACACCCAGCTCATCCGGCGCCTGATCGACGCCGGCACCATCGGCGACATCGTCAACGTGCAGCACCTCGAGCCGATCGGTTCGTGGCACTTCGCGCACTCCTACGTGAGGGGCAGCTGGCGCAGCACACAGGTCGCGGCTCCGGTGCTGCTGACGAAGTCCTCGCACGACATCGACTGGCTGAGCTACGTCATCGACCGCCCGGCGCGGCGCGTGGTGTCGTTCGGCTCGCTCAACCACTTCCGCCCGGACCAGGCGCCGGAGGGTGCCGCGGAGCGGTGCGTCGACTGCCCCGTCGAGCCCTCCTGCCCCTACTCCGCCGTGCGGATCTACCGCAGGGGGCTCGACCCGGCAGCCCGCGAGAGCTACTTCACCGCGGTCGTCGCGCCGGAGATGACCGCCGAGGCACTCGACCGGGCACTGCGGCAGGGACCGTACGGGCGGTGCGTGTACGCGGGCGACAACGACGTCTGCGACCACCAGATCGTCGGCATCGACTACGAGGACGGGTTGACGGCCGGCTTCTCGCTGTCGGCGTTCACCCCTGTCGAGAACCGGCACACCCGGATCTTCGGCACCCGGGGCCAGATCACCACCAACGGCAACAGCGTCTGGGTCCACGACTTCCTGACCCAGGAGACGACCGAGCACCCGGTGGCCGTGGCCGGTGCGTCCGCGGGGGAGGGGCACGCCGGTGGTGACGCCGCGATGATCGCGGCCTTCGTCCGCGCGCTCGCCGATGGCGACCCCTCGGCCTTCAGCTCCGACGGCAGGACCAGCCTGATGACCCACTCGATCGTCTTCGCGGCGGAGCGTTCGCGGGTCAGTGGCGCGGTCGTGGACGTCTGAGCCCGTCATGGCCGCACCGGTTGCCGCGCCGGCCCGCATCGTGGTGGCGCCGGACTCGTTCAAGGGCTCGGTCACCGCGGCGCAGGCGGCTGCCGCGATCGCCCGCGGCGTGCGGAGCGTCCTGCCCGACGTCCCTGTCGTCGAGCACCCCATCGCCGACGGCGGCGAGGGGACCGTGGACGCCGTCGTCCGCGCAGGCCTGCGTCGTGTGGAGACGACGGTGACCGCTCCTCTGGGTGACCGCGTCCGGGCTTCGTACGCGGTGGGCGACGAGGGCGCCGTGGTGGAGCTGGCAGCCGCGGCGGGGCTGGGGTGCCTGCCGGTGCCCGGACCGACCCGGCACACGGCCCGATCCGCCACGACCCGCGGTGTGGGAGAGCTCGTCCGGCACGCCCTCGACGGCGGGGTGCGGCACGTGACGGTCGCCATCGGTGGCAGCGCCACGACCGACGGCGGGGCGGGGCTGCTCGCCGGACTGGGTGCCCGTGTGACGTCCGCCGATGGCACGGACCTGACCCCGGGAGGGGCGGCCCTGCTCGACGTGGCCTCTCTCGGGCTCGGCGGGCTCGACCCCCGCCTGCGCGAGACCGAGGTGGTGGTGGCCTGCGACGTGGACAACCCGTTGCTGGGTCCCCATGGTGCGGCCGCGGTCTACGCCCCGCAGAAGGGAGCCTCGCCGGAGGACGTCGAGCTGCTGGAGCGAGCGCTGCGGCGGTGGGCGGAGGTGGTCTCCGCGGCGACGGGCTGCGACCTGCGCGACCTCCCCGGTGCCGGGGCAGCCGGTGGCGTCGGGTTCGCCCTGGCAGCCGTCCTGGGTGCCGACCTGCGCCCCGGAACGCCGATCCTCCTGCACGCCACCGGTTTCCGTCAGCACCTCGGTCCCGGCGTGCTCGTCGTCGTCGGTGAGGGCTCGCTCGACGAGCAGAGCCTGCGGGGCAAGGGACCGGTGGCGACGGCACGCATCGCTCGGGACGCCGGGGCGCGGGCGGTGGCTGTGGCGGGCCGGGCGGCCGTGACCCCCGCGCAGGCCGCCACCGCCGGCATCGAGGCCGTGTGGACCCTGATGGACCTCGAGCCCGATCCGGCCCGGTGCATGGCTGAGGCGCCACGGCTGCTCGAGGAGACCGGGCGCCGCCTGGCGCTGTGGTGGCGGTCGTCCGTCCCGACCTGAGAGCTACTCCTCGCCGGCGTGGGGAGCCGGCGGCCGCGCCGGCGTCAGCGTCACCGTGAACCGCCGGCCGTGGACCTCCTCCGGCTCGATGCGCACCACCCTCGGCTTCGGCCCGCGGTGCCAGGGTTGGAGGGGCAGGTCCAGCGCCTCGAGGGACTCGTGCAGCCGCGCCACCTCACGGGCCCGGCCCTTGATGACGACGCTCCACGCGACCGCGCCCTCCTGCCCGATGCCGTCGACCTCGTAGGCGACGTCGTGCCCCACCGCCCCCGCGAGCTTGGTGCCCTCGGCCGTGCGGAAGACGAGCGTCCCCTGGTCGACCACGTGGTTCAGCGGGAAGATCTCCGGCTTGCCGTCGACCACCACCGCGAGCCGGCCCACCGGCACCGAGCGCACCAGGGACCACGACTCCGACACCGTCAGGTGCTCCATCGGGGCAAGCGACTCGTCCATGGCTACCTCCCAGCGGGGCGCGACACCGCGCCCACACGCCAAGTCTGCCCACGGCATGCGTGAGCCGGCAGGGGCCAACGGCCCGTATGCCGCCGCCGCGCCGGCGCGCGCCCCGGTCCGCGGTCGTCCGGGGTGGTCAGGGGGTCCTTGGTCCCCCCGGCTGGTGCCCTAGTCCCCTGAACCGTGCCGGCGCCGCGGGGGAACCTGAGAGTGCTGAAGTGGCAAGAACACCTAGGAGGGACAAGCCATGAGCACCAAGCACCGGAGCCAATCGGGTACCCGACTACCGGACCCCAACTTCGTCCACCCTGAGGTCATCGCACCCGAGACCGCTTCCGGCAAGGCGCTGCGCTACGTGAACGCAGCCATCCGCCTGAGCATCGGCTGGGTGTTCGCGTGGGCCTTCATCGACAAGCTGTTCGGCCTCGGCTTCGCGACGCCGACCGAGCGTGCCTGGATCAACGGCGGCAGCCCCACGACCGGCTTCCTGAAGGGCGCCGAGGGCACCTTCAAGGACTTCTTCAACGGCATGGCCGGACAGGCGTGGGCCGACTGGCTGTTCATGGCCGGCCTGGCAGGCATCGGCCTGGCCCTCCTCCTCGGCATCGGGATGCGGATCGCGGCCGCCACCGGCTCGCTGCTCCTCGTCCTCATGTGGGCCGCGGAGCTACCGCTGGCCAACAACCCCTTCATGGACGACCACCTCGTCTACGCGATGGTGCTCGTGGCCCTCGCCCTCGCCGGCGCAGGCCGCACACTGGGACTGGGCGCCAAGTGGGAGCAGCTGTCCTTCGTGCAGAAGAACGGCTGGCTGAAGTAGCGACATACATGACCAACCCGGGGTGGCCGGGGCCGCGAGGGCCCGACCACCCCATCGCCCTGCGGAGGAGGACGAGATGAGCAGCAACTTCGCCGGCGTCGTGGTGGGCTTCGACGGCTCGGCGACCTCGACCGCGGCCCTGGACTGGGCGGCGGCGGAGGCGGCACGGCGTGGGGTTCCGCTCAAGGTCGTCCTCGCCGTGGAGCTCGGCGCCGCCCTCCCCATGCCCATGGACTCCGGAGCCCCGTGGGCCCTGGCGAAGATCGAGGGGGCGGCCCGCGAGGTGCTTGCCGACGCGGTCGAGCGGGCCCGCAAGACCGACCCCGGCCTCGTGGTCGAGTCGAGCCTGGTCATCGATACTGCCGCGGCGGCCCTCGTCGCCGCCTCCCGCAGCGCGGTCCTCGTCGTCGTGGGCAACCGGGGCCACGGTGACCTCGTGGGCACCCTGCTCGGCTCCGTGGCGTTCGGCGTCACGGCGCACTCGCAGTGCCCTGTGGCCGTGGTGCGTGGCGCGTCCACCCGGGTGCCGGGACCCGGCGCCCCCGTGGTGGTCGGTGTCGACGGCTCGCCCGCCTCGAACGCCGCGGTCGACGAGGCCTCCGAGCTCGCCGAGCGTGCCGGTGCCGCCCTGCACGTGGTCGCCGCCTACCAGGTGCCCGTCACGGGGTGGGTGGGCGTGACGCCGTGGCTGGACGTCTACCCGGAGGAGGAGCTCGCCGATGCCGCCGCGGGCACCGCCAAGGCCGTCCTCGCCCAGGCGCGCGAGCGCATCCGGCGCAACCATCCCGCACTCGACGTCGAGTACACCGCGGTGCGCGACCGGCCGGCATACGCGCTCGCGGAGCGCTCGAAGACCGCCGGGGTGGTGGTCGTGGGGTCACGCGGACGGGGAGGCTTCCGCAGCCTGATCCTCGGGTCGGTCAGCCGCGGCCTGGTGCACATCGCGGAGAGCCCCGTGCTGGTCGTGCACGCGCCGGACGAGGCGTACGAGGCCGACGTCTGATCCTCGAGCCGGCCGGCGCCCCACCGGGCGCCGGTCAGAGCAGGCCCAGGGCCCGGGCCTCCTCGCGCAGCTCGTCGCGCACGGCCGGGTGGGCGGCGTGCTCGATGAGGTTGCGAGCCTGCGTGCGCTCGTCGAGGCCGGCGATGCGCGCCACGCCCTGCTCGGTCACGACGGCCGTGTGCTGGAAGGACGTCACGGGCTCGTCGACGAGCGGCACGATCGTCGAGCAGTCGGCCTTGGGGTGCCACGAGC
The DNA here is from genome assembly GCF_029223115.1 of Knoellia sp. 3-2P3. Classification (NCBI taxonomy): domain Bacteria; kingdom Bacillati; phylum Actinomycetota; class Actinomycetes; order Micrococcales; family Intrasporangiaceae; genus Knoellia; species Knoellia sp. 3-2P3. Next base: position 291,757 of record NZ_JARGZE010000001.1, on the reverse strand, counting down.
GCAGTGCCATGAAGGCCTGGCCGCCGGGGGACTGCAGGGCGCCCACGGTGAAGTCCGTCTGGCCCCCGAAGCCCGAGTAGATCCGGGCGTTGATCCGCGACGCGTTCGCCTGGCCGAACAGGTCGATCTGGAGCGCAGTGTTGACCGAGGTCATCATCCGCTGCTCGGCGATACGGGCCGGGGAGTTGGTGACCTCGGTGCGGCGCAGCATGACGCGCTCGTTGCCGTCGAGCCACTCGTAGAGCTCGGCCGACCCGAACACGAACGAGGTGTTGATGGGCACCTCCGGGTCGAGGGCCCCCGCCTGCTCGAGCGCGAGGATCCCGTCGCTGAACATCTCGGTCCACACCCGCAGCCCGCGCCGGTCGATGAGTCCGGCCACGGTGGCGTCGGGCACCGCGCCGATGCCCGCCTGGATGGTCGCGCCGTCGCCGATCGCCGCCGCGACCTGGGCGCCGATGTGCGCGGAGGTGTGGTCGGGCGGGGACGGGGTGTGCACGGCCAGCGGCTGCTCCACCTCGACGCCGGCGTCGATCTGGTCGACGGGCACGAGGGCATCGCCGAAGGTCCAGGGCATGAGCGGGTTCAGCTGCGCGAGCACCAGGCCGCCCCGGGCGCGGACCGCCTCGATCGCCGCGGGCAGGACGTTGACCTCCGTGCCCAGCGAGACCATCCCGTCGCGCGGCAGGGTCGTGTGGATGAGGACGATGTCCGGCGGGAGCGTGGCGGAGAACAGGCGGGGTGCCAGCGAGAGACGGCTCGGCACGTAGGCCAGCCGCGGGTGCCCACGGAAGCCCGGTCCCACGAACATCGTCTCGGGCACGACGCCGTCGTGCAGGGGCAGGCCGCGCTGGGGGTTCAGCAGGTGCAGCCGGAAGGCCGGCAGCTGCGCGGCGATCGCCTCCAGCAGCGGCAGTGGCGTCGCGAAGTTGCCGCTGGTGACCACTCGCGGCTCGGCGCCCACGGCCTGCACCGCCTCGGCGAGGCGAACCGCCTCCTCCAGCTCGACCACCCTCACGTCAGGTCCTTCCCCTCGAATCGGAACACCACCGCGGCGGGGGAGCTGGGGCACCCTGGGCCGCCACCCGGCACACCCCGATCCTGCCAGTGAATGACGGCTGGGCCGCGGTCAACGCGTCCGTGGGGCCCGATTGGGGTCGAAGGTCCCGGGCGTCGCCGGCGGCTCATTGACCGGGCGTTCGCAGCGGCTGAGAATTGTGGTGTTGGCCCGCCTCGGATCGACGGACCCCGGTGCACGAAAGGGGTTTTCCCGTGAAGCAGAAGATCCACCCGCAGGACTTCATCGTCCTCATCGCCGGCGCCTATGCGCTGTTGTCCCCCATCTGGACCACGACGGAGGACCGGGCGACGACGACCATGATCGTCCTCGGTGCAGCCACCGTGGTGCTCTCCGTCATCGAGCTGGTGCGGCCCGACATGCTGTCGGTCGAGGGCCTCACGGCGCTGATGGGCGCGCTGTTCATCATCTCGCCGTGGGTCATGGGGTTCGCCGACACCACGGCCATGGCCTGGACGGCATGGATCGTCGGTGCGATCACGCTCGTCGTCGGTGCCCTGGACCTGCAGGTCACCCGTACGCACCAGCGGCACGCGGGCGCCACTCCCTAGCCGGGCACGACTCCCCAGCAGTCAGGCGAGGCTGAGGAGAGCCAGGGCATAGGCACACTCGACGTCGGGGTGGGCGAACTCGACCACCCCGACGCCGTCGTGCACGCCCACCACCCAGCCGGCACCGTTCCGGCTCAGTCGCGCGAACCGGCTGCCGAGCAGCGACCTGAGCTGGTCCTCGCGGGGCAGCCACAACGCGATGTCGAGCGGCACCGAGTCGAGCGCCCACTCGGTGGTGCCGTTGAACCCCAGCACCGACTGGTCCTGGTAGTGGTGCAGCTCGATCGTGAGCTCGCTGATCCAGAACAGGTCGCCGAGCAGGTCGGGCTCGTCGATCGTGAACCGGTCGCCAGGCTCCGGCTGCCACATCACCCCGGCCGACGACAGCTGCCGGGCCAGGTCCACCGAGATCATGCGTCCACGCTACGTCAGGCTCTGTGCGCGCAGGCCCCCCGTCGGTCGGGGCCGAGCGGCGGCTACCGCTCGAGCCAGCCGGTCTCCTCGGTGACGAGTCCAGTCACCACGTCGTCGGGTGCGTCGGTCTCGAGGGCCCACGGGTGGTCGAGCTCGTCGTCCTCGCCGTGGAAGCGCTCCTTGCGCAACCACGCGGCATACCCCTTGGCGTGCAGCGCGTCGGCCGCCGTCGACGCGTCGTCCCGCTCGTAGAACACGGCGCGCATGGTCAGCAGGCAGGGGCCGACGGCTCGGCCGCCGGGGCCGCGGGCCGCTTCACCAGGGCCGTGAACTTCTCGCCCAGCACGAGGTCGACTGAGCCGTCGACCCTGCCGTCACGCACCGGCTTGGCGCCCTTGACCAGGCCGAGGACCACCTTGGCCTTCGCGGTGCCCGACTTCCCGTAGCGGACCTCCGCCGGCCCGGTGACCGTGCGCCGCAGCGGGTCGTTCGTGATGGTTGCGACGTCGAAGCCGCGCTCGCGGACCTCGGCGGCGGTCTTCGCCGCCAGGCCGGCGCGGTCCGTGGCGTTGTAGACGTTCACGGTGATGTCGGCGGGCCGGGGCGCTGCGCCGGCCTTGGCCGGAGCCGTCGTGGCGCACGTGGGCGCCGGGGCGGCGGTCGGCTCCGACGACGTGCGGTAGTACGAGTAGGCGTACCAGAAGGCGAAGAACAGCATGAGCGCCACGACGGCCAGGGTGATGAGGGCGCGGCGGCGGCGGCTCCGGCGGGAGCTCGAAGCCCCCGACTCGACGATGTAGCTCACCCGCCACCTCCGTGTGGCGCGCCCCCTCGGCGCGGTCAGCGCCTAGTCAAGCACGAGGACGCGCGCGTGCAGGGTAGGACGCTGCTGCAGTGCCGCCCGCAGCGCGCGGTGCAGCCCGTCCTCGAGGTAGAGGTTGCCCTGCCACTCGACGACGTGCGCGAACAGGTCGCCGTAGAACGTCGAGTCCTCCGCCAGCAGCTGGCCGAGGTCGAGGGTCCGCTTCGTGGTGATGAGCTCCTCGAGGCGCACCATGCGCGGGGGCACGTCTGCCCAGTCCCGGACGGCGTCCTTGCCGTGGTCGGGGTAGGGGCGGGTGTCACCGACAGCCTTGAAGATCACGCGGACACGATAGGCGGTATGCCGCGGGCTCGCCTTCGCGGCTCCCGTCGTGGACCGGGCGGGCGGGAAGGGCCCGCACTAGAGTGCCGAGCGTGACGGACAAGGCGACCGACAGTCCCGCGACCACCCCGGCAGGCAGCGACCAGCTGGACGCGATCCGAGCCGGTTACGCGTCCGAGGGCGCTGCGCTTCACCTCGGCGCCGCCGTCGTCGACGGACACGCGCACGCCGACGCACCCGTGCGCCTCCCGCTGTCGTCGCTCAACCGGCACGGCCTCGTGGCGGGGGCGACCGGCACCGGCAAGACCAAGACCCTCCAGCTGATCGCCGAGCAGCTGTCGGCGCAGGGGGTGCCGGTCTTCCTCGCCGACATCAAGGGCGACCTGTCCGGGATGGCCAGTCCCGGGGTCTCCAACGAGAAGCTGGCCGCCCGCTCCGCCGACGTGGGGCAGCAGTGGGCGCCCACGGCATACCCGACCGAGTTCCTGTCGCTCGGGGGCCTCGGCACGGGCATCCCCGTGCGCGCGACCATCACCTCGTTCGGGCCGACCCTGCTTGCGAAGGTCCTCGGGCTCAACGACACCCAGGAGTCGAGCCTGGGGCTGGTGTTCCACTACGCCGACAAGAACGGCCTGGCCCTGCTGGACCTCAAGGACCTGCGCGCCGTCATCTCGCACCTCACCTCCGACGAGGGCAAGGCCGAGCTCAAGGCGCTCGGCGGGCTGTCCTCGGCGACGGCAGGGGTGATCCTGCGCGAGCTCATCACCTTCTCCGACCAGGGCGCCGACGTCTTCTTCGGCGAACCGGAGTTCGACACGGCCGACCTGCTGCGCACCGCCGGCGACGGACGGGGGATGGTCACGTGCCTCGAGCTGCCCGCCGTGCAGGACCGCCCGCAGCTGTTCTCGACCTTCCTCATGTGGCTGCTCGCCGACCTGTTCCACGACCTGCCCGAGGTCGGTGACCTCGACAAGCCCAAGCTGGTCTTCTTCTTCGACGAGGCACACCTGCTCTTCGACGAGGCCAGCAAGGCCTTCCAGGACGCCATCGAGCAGACCGTCCGGCTCATCCGGTCCAAGGGCGTAGGCGTCTTCTTCGTCACCCAGAGCCCGAAGGACGTGCCCTCCGACGTGCTCGCCCAGCTGGGCAACCGCGTCCAGCACGCCCTGCGTGCCTTCACTCCCGACGATGCCAAGGCGCTCAAGGCCGCCGTCTCCACCTACCCGCACACCGACTACGACCTCTCCGAGCTGCTCACCACGCTGGGCACCGGCGAGGCCGTCGTGACGGTGCTCTCGGAGAAGGGCGCGCCCACCCCCGTCGCGTGGACCCGGATGGTCGCGCCCCAGTCGCTCATGGCCCCCTCGGACGAGGCGGTGGTCGCGCAGGCCGTCGCCTCCTCGCCGCTGGCGCGGACGTATGCCGCGGTGGCCGACCGTGAGTCCGCCTACGAGAAGCTGCAGGCCCGCCTGGCCGCCGCGCCCACCCCTGAGGAGGAGCCGGCCCCGGCCCCGGCGCGGGCTCCTCGCCGCGAGGAGTCCGGGGCTCCCGCCCGCCGCCAGCCCAAGGAGGAGCCGGGCATGGTCGAGCAGGTGGTGCAGTCGAGCGCCTTCCGCTCGATGCTCCGCTCGGCGGGCACGGTGATCGGCCGGGAGATCACCCGCTCGATCTTCGGCACCGCCCGACGTCGCCGCTGACGGCACCGCCCAGGGGCCGCCCCTGACAGCCCCGCAGGGCCTACGCCAAACGCCGATGGCGCAGGGCGGCCGGCCACGGCACCCTCGGACGCGTGCGGGTGATGGTCACCGGCGGCACCGGCTTCGTCGGGTCGCACACGGTCGCGGCGCTGCACCGCGCCGGCCACGACATCCGGCTGCTGGTGCGCCGGCCCGAGCAGGTGCCCCTGACCTTCGCGCCGCACGGATGGGCACCCGACGACCTGGTGCTCGGCGACGTGCGGGACCACTTCGCCGTGGCACGCGCCCTCCAGGGAGTCGATGCCGTGGTGCACGCCGCCGCCGTCTTCTCCCTCGACACCCGCCGTGCCGACGAGGTGGCGCGCACCAACGAGGCGGCGACGGCCACCGTCCTGACCGCTGCCGTGGAACGGGGGCTGGCGCCGGTGGTGCACATGTCGTCGGTCGTCGCGCTCATCGGAGGTCGCGGGGGTGGGCCCGACCTGGCCCTGGGAGAGCTCGACCTGCCCTATGCCACCTCCAAGCGCCGCTCCGAGCAGCTGGCCCGGGGGTTGCAGGACGCCGGGGCGCCCGTGGTGTGCATCTACCCCGGCGCCTGCATCGGGCCCCACGACCCCTACCTCGGGGAGCAGATGAACCGGCTCCGCTGGCTGCTGCGCGGTCTGTTCCCGATCTGGGCGGAAGGCGAGCTGCACCACACCGACGTGCGGACCGTGGCCGAGGTCGTGGCCGCCGTCCTCGGCAGTGGCCGCCGTCAGGGCAGGTACGTCGTGCCCGGGCACCCGCTCGGCGGGCCGGAGCTGTTCGAGACCCTGTCGAGGCTCACCGGCCGGCGCCTTCCCCACGTCGACCTGCCCGCACGCGTCGTGCTTCCGTTCACGCGGGCGCTCGACGGCGCCCAGCGGCACCTGCCCCCGGCCTGGCGCTTTCCCGCCGACCACGAGGCCACCGCCACCCTGGTGGCCGACGCCCACTTCGACGACTCGACGGCGCGGGCCGAGCTCGGGGTGCAGGCCCCGCCGCTGGAGGAGACGCTGCGCGACTGCGTGGTCTGGCTGGCCGAGGCGGGCCACATCTCGCGCCGGCAGGCTGGTCGCGTCCTATCGGCCCGGTGACCCTCAGCCGAGCAGGGCGGCGACCAGCAGGATGACCGGCACCGAGCCCACCGTCGTCACCAGGATGGTGTCGCGGGCCAGCACCGTGCCGCGGTCGTAGCGCGTGGCGTGCACGAAGATGTTCTGCGCGGTGGGAAGGGCCGAGGTGACGACGATCGCCAGCAGGGCGTGGCCGTCGACGCCGAGCAGGAAGTGCGCCACGAGGTAGGCCGTCAGCGGCTGGGCGACCAGCTTGAGCGCCGACGTCACAGCCACCTCGCCGGCCGACCCGCCCGCCCCCAGGCCCGGACCCAGTCGCAGGGCGATCCCGTAGGCGATGAGCATCGCGGGAACGGCCATGCCCGCCACGAGCTCGAGCGGGTCCTGCACCGCGCCGGGCAGGGTCCACCCAGTCACGGCGAGGGCCAGCCCGATGAGTGAGCCGACGGTCAGCGGGTTGGTGAACGGCCGGGTCAGCACCAGCCTCACCGGCACCCTCCCTCCGCGTGCGTCGGCGTCGAGCACGGCAAGGGCCAGGGGCTGCAGCACGAGCAGCTGGAGGAGCAGCGTCGGGGCCACGTAGGCCGCGTTGCCCAGCACGTAGGCGGCGATCGGGATGCCGAGGTTGCCCGCGTTGACGTAGCTGGCCGCGAGGGTGCCGATCACGGTGTGGCCCAGCGGCCGGTGCCACGCGAGGCGAGCCAGCACGGCATACGCGCCACCCGCCACCGCGACTCCCGCGACCGAGGCGACGAGGTTGCGCGAGAGCACCGCCGAGACGTCGGTGAAGGACAGGGTCACCACCATGAGCGCGGGGCTGGCGACGAAGAAGGCCAGCCTCGACAGCAGCACCTGGGCGGTGAGGTCGAGCACCTTGAGCTGGGCCAGCAGGGCACCGAGGGCGATGACCGCGCCGATGGTCGCGAACCCCTCGAAGACCCCTGTCACGCACCCCAGTCTGGCGCTCGACCGGTCAGCGCGAGCAGACGGTCACTGGGTGGACGCCCGGGCGGGAGCTGTACGGGGTCGGCGAAGCGGACGCCGCGGTCCTCCGCCCCGACCAGGGCGTCGACGTGCCGCAGCAGCTCGCGCGCCAGGCCCTCGGGAAGCGACCATGTCCGGCCGCAGGACCGGGCGACGTCCCACCCGTGCACCGCCACCTCGAGGGCGCCCACGACGGCGACCGTGCTGGCGGGGAGGGGCCTGCCCCCGACGGCGACCGGCTGGTCGTGCTCGAGCCGGGCCCACGCGCCGAGCAGGGCACAGCCGTGGTGCCGCAGCGAGGCGACCACGGCCGGCTCGTCGCCCGGTGCGCCGGGCGGCCACGGTGCCAGCGTGACGCTGCCCTCGGCGGCCGCGTCGTGCAGCGCCACGAGGGAGTCCTCCATGTGGCCGAGCAGGTCGCGCAGACGCCAGGCGGAGCACGGCGTCGGCCGTTCGAGGTGGTCGGGCGTGACGAGGGCGAGGGTGCCGCGGGTGAACGCCAGCGCCCGTTCGAGCAGCTCAGTGCCGGCAGTCACGGGCGTGGCTCCCGGCTGCAGGCTCATGGCGTCGGCGAGTACAGCGGGGTGTCGGCGTCGAGGAGGTCCGGCAGCCCGAAGAGCGCGAAGAGCGAGTGGTCGAAGAACGCGGAGACGTGGGCCACCTCGCCGCCGCGCAGCTCGAGAACGTGCAGCTGGAACGGGCGGTAGGTGCCGTCGTCGGTGAGGTAGTACATGCCGAAGGCGGCCTGGCCGTTCGCGGTCGTCGGCACCATGCGCAGCTGGCCCGGCCCCGCAGGGCAGTTGACGTCGATGAGCAGGCCGATGGTCTCTGCACCCTGGTACCACCCCACGAACGGGGGCATCTCCCAGACCGCCTCCTTCGAGCACAGGCTGACGATGGTGGCGATGTCCTTGAGCTCCATCGCGCGGGCGTAGCGGTCGAGCAGCTCGCGCTGGGCGGGGTCGGTGGGCTCGAGGAGGTCGGCCTCGGTCAGGGCTGCGGCGTCGAGGGTGGCGCGGGCGCGCTGGAGGGCGCTGTTGACCGACGCCGTGGTGGTCTCGAGCGCCTCGGCCACCTCCGCGGCCGACCAGCGCAGCACCTCCCGCAGGATGAGCACGGCTCGCTGGCGTGGGGGCAGGTGCTGCAGCGCCGCGATGAGGGCGAGCCGCACGCCGGCCTGGCCGTCGACGATGCTGGCCGGGTCCTGGGGGTCCGCCACGAAGGTGGTGGGCACCGGCTCCAGCCACAGCACCTCGGCCTGCTGCACGAGCGGTGCGTCACCGGGCAGCGCGGGGGCGCCGAGACCCGTTGGCATCGGCCGGCGGCTGCGGCCCTCGAGGGCCGACAGGCAGGCGTTGGTGGCGATGCGGTGCAGCCAGGTGCGCATCGACGACCGGCCCTCGAAGCCGTGGTAGGCCCGCCAGGCCCGCAGGTAGGTCTCCTGGACGAGGTCCTCGGCGTCGTGGGCGGAGCCCATCATGCGGTAGCAGTGCGCGAACAGCTCGCGCCGGTAGCCCTCGGCCTGGGCCAGGAAGTCCTCGTCGACCTGCGTCTGGGGCACGCTCATGACTGTACTGACCGACGCCGGCTGGGGAACTCATCGCGAGAACTCCCTGCCTTCCCGGTTCGGGGTGATGCCGAGCGCCATGGCGCGCGCAGATACCGCGAACGCCGATGAGTCCGGACCGCGGTGCCGGTCCACACGGCATACGACCACGCAGCGGCGGCCGACAGGGCCGCACCGTCCCGAGGAGGCCCACGTGTCCCGCATGATCTTCGTCAACCTGCCCGTCAAGGACCTGTCGGCCTCCCGCGGCTTCTTCGGGGCCCTCGGGTTCTCGATCAACGAGCAGTTCTCCGACGACAAGGCGGCCTGCGTCGTGCTGGCCGACAACATCTTCGTGATGCTGCTGCGCGAGGACTTCTTCCGGACCTTCGTCAACGGCGAGGTCGCCGACGCCTCGCTGGTGACCGAGGTGCTCAACTGCCTCAGCGCCGAGAGCCGTCAGGAGGTCGACGACCTGGTGCGCAGGGCGATCGAGGCCGGCGGGAAGCCGTGGAAGGACACCTTCTCCGACGGCCCGATGTACGGCGGCAGCTTCCAGGACCTCGACGGCCACGTCTGGGAGGTCATGCACATGGACCCCCCGGGGTCTCAGGACTGAGGTCGCAGCACCGGTCTCAGGGTGTCGAGCACCGACGCGTCCTCGATCGTGCCCGGCACGGTGGCCGGCTTGCCGTCGGCGATCTCGCGCATCGTCTTGCGCAGGATCTTGCCGGAGCGGGTCTTGGGCAGCGCAGGGACGATGTCGACCTGGTGCAGCGCCGCGACCGCACCGACCTCGTCGCGCACCCGCTTGACGAGCTCGGCGCGGATGCGGTCGCCGTCGCCGTCGCCGTCGACTCCCGCCTTGAGCACGACGAGGGCCCTGGGCAGCTGGCCCTTGAAGTCGTCGTGCACGCCGATCACGGCACACTCCGCCACCGCCTCGTGGCCGGCGAGCGCCGCCTCCATGGAGCCCGTCGACAGCCGGTGTCCGGCGACGTTGAGCACGTCGTCGGTGCGGCCCATCACGAACAGGTAGCGGTCCTCGTCCACCAGCCCGCCGTCGCCGGTGAGGTAGTAGCCGTCGAAGGCGCTGAGGTAGCCGGCCACGTAGCGCTCGTCGTCGTGCCACAGCGTGGGGAGGGTGCCGGGTGGGAGGGGCAGCCTGATGCAGATGGCGCCCTCGGTGCCCGCAGGCACGGGTGCGCCGCGCTCGTCGAGCACCTCCACGGCATACCCGGGCACGGGCACCGACGGCGACCCCGGCTTGACCGGCATCGGCTCGAGACCCCTGAGGTTGGCCGCGATGGGCCACCCGGTCTCGGTCTGCCACCAGTTGTCGATGACGGGCACCCCGAGCATCCTCGACGCCCACTCCCAGGTGTCGGGGTCGAGCCGCTCACCGGCCAGGAAGACGGTCCGCAGCGACGAGAGGTCGTGCCCCCGCATCAGCGCACCGTCCGGGTCCTCCCGCTTGATGGCCCGGTATGCCGTGGGCGCGGTGAACATGGCCTTCACGCGGTGGTCGGCGATCACCTTCCAGAACGCGCCGGCGTCGGGGGTGCCGACCGGTTTCCCTTCGTAGAGAACGGTGGTCGCACCGGTGAGCAGTGGGGCGTAGACGATGTAGGAGTGGCCGACGACCCAGCCGACGTCGCTGGCCGTGAACCAGACGTCGCCGGGACCGATGTCGTAGACGTTCTCCATCGACCAGCGCAGCGCCACCGCGTGGCCGCCGTTGTCGCGGACGATGCCCTTGGGTCGGCCGGTGGTGCCGGAGGTGTAGAGGACGTAGAGCGGGTCGGTGGCGGCGACCTCGACGCAGTCGACGGGCTCGGCGTCCCGCATGAGGTCGGCCCACTCCATCTCCTCCCAGTCGGTGTCGCGTTCACCGACCGCGGCCCTGGCCTGCTCGCGCTGGAGGACGATGACCGACTCGGGCTTGTGGCTGCTGCGGTCCAGTGCGGCGTCGAGCATCGGCTTGTACTCCACCACCCGCTTGGGCTCGATGCCGCACGAGGCCGTGACGACCACCTTGGGCTCGGCGTCCTCGATGCGCACCGACAGCTCGCCGGGCGCGAACCCTCCGAACACCACGGAGTGCACGGCGCCAATGCGGGCGCAGGCCAACATCGCGACGACCGCCTCGGGCACCATCGGCATGTAGATGACGACCCGGTCGCCCTTCTCGACGCCGAGCGAGTCGAGCACGCCGGCGAACCGCGAGACCTCGTCGAGCAGCCCGGCATACGTCAGGGTGCGACGCGTGCCGGTGACGGGGCTGTCGTAGATCACCGCCGCCTGGTCGCCGCGCCCCGCCGCCACGTGGCGGTCGAGCGCGTTGTGGCAGGTGTTGAGCGCACCGCCGGTGAACCACCGGTAGAAGGGCGGCCGGTCGTCGTCGAGCACGCGGGTCGGCGGGGTGATCCAGTCGATGGCCCCGGCGGCTCGGCCCCAGAACGCGTCCGGGTCGGTGAGGCTCTCGGCGTAGGCAGCGGCGTAGGCACCCTGGGTCATGGGGCCATCGTGCGGGAGACGCGTCGCGACGCGCCATGGGCCGGACGTCCCGTGCGGTGGGTGCGTTCTGCGCGTCGGTGAACGGTCGCTGTGCCACGATGCCCGGCATGGGACCTGACTGGCGCGTCGTGCTGCCGTGGGTGGGACTTGCGGCCATGGTCGCCGTGCTGCCGTTCTACATCGCCTCCGGCCTGGTCGCGCCGGGTTGGGCCGTGGTCGCGCTCCTGCTCTGCTGGGTGCTCTTCGTCTGGGTGGGTTGGCGCTGGCGCAAGACCCGGCCCTACTGGGTGCTGGCCCTGCCGGTGGTCGCCTTCGCCTGGTGGTGGGCCGCCCTGACCGCCGGCGAGGCGTGGCTGGGCTGGACCGCCTGAGCCCGTCCGCCCAGCGGCGTTTCTTGACCAAACCCTGAACCAAAAGGGCATTGTCCCCTGACCCAACGCGTGTCTAAGTTGCAGGCGGGCTGATCAGTCCGTGAATTGTTCACAGCATTGTGGAGGTTCCATGTCCCGGTTCTCACCGACCCGTCGCGCGTTCGTCGCCGGTGTGGCAGCAGCAGGGGCGCTCGCGTGCGCCGTGCCGGCAGCCTCGGCCCAGTCCGGCGATCCCGTCGTGCCGCCGCCCGCCGACAACGGCTGGGTCACCTCCACGATGGCGCGCATGACGCTGCAGGAGAAGGTCGGCCAGCTGTTCGTGCAGCAGGTCTACGGCTCCGACGCGACCACCCCGGACCCGCGCAACGTCCCGCTCTACGGCGTCGCCTCGCCCGCGGAGGTCGTGCAGAAGTACCACCTCGGCGGCGTCATCTACTTCGCCTGGACCGACAGCGTGAAGAACCCCGACCAGATCACCGCCCTCTCCAACGGCCTCCAGAAGGCCGCCCTGTCGCGCGACTCCAAGGTCGACGTGCCGCTGCAGATCGCCATCGACCAGGAGCAGGGCGTGGTGACCCGCATCGGCCCGCCGGCGACGCAGTTCCCGGGCTCGATGGCGCTCGGCGCGGGTCGCAGCACCGACGACGCCCGCACGGCCGCCGCCATCACGGGCGAGGAGCTGCGGGCCATGGGCGTCAACACCAACTTCGCGCCGGTCGCCGACACCAACGTCAACGCGCTCAACCCGGTGATCGGCACCCGGTCGTTCTCCTCCGACCCGGCGCTCGCCGCCTCGATGGTCGGCGCCCAGGTCAAGGGCTACCAGCAGGACGGTGGTGTCTCCGCGTCGGCCAAGCACTTCCCCGGCCACGGCGACACCGCCACCGACAGCCACGTGGCCTTCCCGGTCATCACGCACACCCGTGAGCAGTGGGAGCAGATGGACGCCCCGCCGTTCAAGGCGGCCATCGCCGAGGGCATCGACATGATCATGACCGCCCACCTGGCCTTCCCGGCGCTCGACAACTCCGGTGACCCGGCCACCCTGAGCAAGCCGATCCTCACCGGCCTGCTTCGTGAGGAGCTCGGCTTCGACGGCGTCATCGTCACGGATGCGCTGGAGATGAAAGGCGTTCGCGAGAAGTACGGCGACGCCGAGGTGGCCGTGCGGGCCCTCGAGGCGGGCGCCGACCAGCTCCTCATGACGCCCGCGATGGACGAGGCGTATGCCGCCGTGCTGGCGGCCGTGGAGTCCGGCCGGATCTCCGCTGCTGACCTCGACGCCAAGGTGCGTCGGGTCCTGGAGCTGAAGTACGAGCGGGGCGTCGTCGCCGACCCGTACGCCGACCCGTCTGCCGTGTCCTCCGTCGTCGGCACCCCCGCGCACCTGGCGGTCGCCGACGAGGTGACCGACCGCACCACCACCATGGTCAAGAACGACGACGCGACGCTGCCGCTGGCCGTCGGCGGCAAGAAGGTGCTCGTGGCCGGCTACGGCGTCACCGTGACCTCCACGCTCGCCAAGGCCTTCACGGCGAAGGGGGCCACGACCACGGTGAAGGAGTCCGGCACCGCACCGAGCGACGCGAAGATCGCCGACGCCGTGGCCGCAGCCCAGGACAGCGATGCGGTGGTCGTCACGACGATGAAGGCGTGGACCTCGCCGGCCCAGCAGAAGCTGGTGAAGTCCCTCCTGGCCACGGGCAAGCCGGTCGTCGTGGTCGCCACCCGCGACCCCTACGACATCGCCTACTTCACCGACGCGCCGACCTACCTGGCGACCTACTCGTACAGCCCGGTCGCCATCGACGCCGTCGCTCGCGTGATCACGGGACAGGTCAGCCCCACCGGGAAGCTGCCCGTCAGCATCCCGGTGGCCGGCGACCCGACCACGACGCTCTACCCCTTCGGCCACGGCCTGGGCTACTGACGCCACCTCACCCGTCGCGGTTCGGGGTATTGCCGCGGGCTACTGCGCTCGCCAATACCCCGAACCACGCAGAGACAGACTCGGAGAGCACTGACATGACCAGCCTCAACCGCCGACAGCTGCTGACCGCAGGCGCCCTCGGCGCCGCCGCTGTGCCCCTCGCCGCCACGGCGGCCCAGGCCGGTCCGCGCGCCGCTGCGCCGCCGCCCGCCAACGTCACCTACCCCTCCCGCCCGGTGACTCCGGGCGCCGACCGGGCCGCCGCGGACGGGTGGGCGGCCCTGTCCGGCCGCAAGGTCGGCATCATCACGAACCCGACCGGCATCCTCACGAACCTGCGCACCATCGTCGACGAGATGCACGAGGCCGGATCCGTCGACATCAGAGGCGTGTTCGGTCCCGAGCACGGCTTCCGCGGCACGGCACAGGCCGGTGGCTCGGAGGGCACCTTCACCGACGCCCGCACCGGACTGACCGTCTACGACTCCTACGGCGCGGGCACGGACAAGATGGCCTCGATGTTCCGGGCGGCCGGCGTCGACACCGTCGTCTTCGACATCCAGGACGCCGGGGCCCGCTTCTACACCTACATCTGGACGATGTACACGGCGATGAAGGCGGCCGTGCAGACCGGCGCCCGCTTCGTCGTGCTCGACCGGCCCAACCCCATCGGCGGCACGGCCCACGGGCCGATGATGACCACCGCCTACACCTCGGGCGTCGGCGCCAAGGAGATCGTCCAGGCCCACGGCATGACGGTCGGCGAGCTGGCCCGGTTCTTCGACGGCGAGTTCCTCGAGGCGGAGGTCGGCGCCCGGCTCACCGAGCTGCAGGTCGTCGAGATGAGCGGCTGGCGCCGCGACATGCCGTATGCCGCGACCGGGCTCCCGTGGGTCATGCCGAGCCCCAACATGCCCACGCCCGACACCGCGCTGGTCTACCCCGGCACCGGGATGTTCGAGGGCACCAGCCTCTCGGAGGGTCGCGGCACCACGCGACCGTTCGAGCTGGTCGGCGCGCCGTTCGTCGACTACCGCTGGGCCGAGCGACTCGCGGCCCTCGACCTGCCCGGCGCGGGCTTCCGTGAGGCGTACTTCAACCCGACGTTCAGCAAGCACCAGGGCAAGGTCTGCGGCGGCGTGCAGGTGCACATCACCGACCCGCGCACCTTCGACCCGATGCGCGTCGGCGTGGAGATGCTGGTCGCGGCCCGGGCGCTCTACACCGACTTCGCCTGGCGCAAGGACACGTGGGACGCTGCCCGGCCGTACTGGATCGACAAGCTCACCGGCTCCACCAGGCTGCGCGACCAGATCACGGCCGGCGCCTCGGCCGACGAGGTCGTGGGCGCGTGGCGCGAGGAGCTAGCCGAGTTCGACCGGCGCCGCCAGCAGTACCTCATCTACAGCGGCCCGGCCGCCTGACCGGGAAGAGCAGGGGAGAGCAGATGCGGGTGCGAGCCCTGGCTGCCGCCGTCGCGGTCGGTAGCGTCCTCACCACCATGACGACAGCCACCGGGGCGACGGCAGACGACTTCAGCATGCCGTTCCAGGGCTTCGCCCCCGCCAACACCGTGCTGCGCGACGCCACCCCGGAGGCGGTGGGCCTCGACCCCGCCCCCGTCAGGGACGCGGTCGCGCAGATACGCGGGCACGAGCAGGCGCCCGCGGGTGGGCGCCCCATGTATGCCGGCGCCGTGGCGCTCATGGGTCACGAGGGTGCCGTCGTGGCCCGCGACGCCAGCGGCTTCGCGCTCCGCTACGAGAACGCGACGACCGAGCTGCCCCGCGACCAGTGGGTGCCCATGCGCGACGACACGGTCTTCGACCTCGCCTCGGTCTCCAAGCTGTTCACCTCGATCGCCGCCGTGCAGCTCATCGAGGACGGGACCGTCGAGCTCGAGGCGCCGGTCGCGGCATACCTGCCCGAGTTCGCGGCGAACGGCAAGGAGTCGGTGACCGTCCGGCACCTCCTGACGCACACCTCCGGCTTCACTTCGTGGCTGCCGCTCTACAGCCGCTACCCCGACAGGACGTCGCGCATCCAGGCCGTCATGGACGCGCCGCTGAGGAACCCGGTCGGGTCGACCTACCTCTACAGCGACCTCAACCTCATCACCCTCGGCGTGCTCGTCGAGCGGCTGACCGGCGAGGGGCTCGACGAGGTGGTGCGCGAGCGGGTCACCGCCCCGCTCGGCATGGACGACACCGGCTACAACCCGGCCGACCGTTCCCGCACCGCGGCCACGGAGTACCAGTCGACACCGGCCCGGGGCATGGTCTGGGGCGAGGTGCACGACGAGAACGCCTGGTCGCTCGGCGGGGTCGCCGGGCACGCCGGGGTGTTCTCGACCGCCGACGACCTCGCGGTGCTGTGCCAGGCGCTGCTCAACGGCGGCACCTACGACGGTGCCCGGATCCTCAGCCGCAAGAGCGTCGCCCTGCTCATCACCAACTTCACCGAGGACTTCCCGGGCGACAGCCACGGGCTCGGCTTCGAGCTCGACCAGCGCTGGTACATGGACGCCCTGTCGGGTCCGCGGACCGCGGGGCACACCGGCTACACCGGCACCTCGATGGTCATCGACTTCGCCTCCCGCTCGTTCGCGATCCTGTTGACCAACCGGGTGCACCCCTCGCGCTCGTGGGGGAGCAACAACGTCGCCCGCCGCGAGTGGGCCCGCGGTCTCGCCCTGGCCATGGGCGTGCGCCCGACCCAGGGTGAGACCGCCTGGTGGTCGGGCGCTGCCGATGCCACCACCTCGACCCTGACGGTGCCGGTTGCGGTGCCGCGCAGCGGTGGCCGCCTCTCCTTCGACCTCTTCCTCGACACCGAGGAGACCGACCGGCTCGCCCTCGAGACGTCGACGGACGGCGGGATCACCTGGCAGGCGCTGCCGTTCGAGGTCCGCGACCGCGGCGAGCTGATGGAGAGCGACGGCACCGTCGCGGGCAGCGGAACCCGGCGCTGGATGCAGGCGCGGGCCGGCCTCGCCGCCGGCGAGCAGCTGGTCCGGTGGCGCTACACCACCGACGGTGCCTACCTCGGCCGCGGGGTCCTGGTCGATGACGTCTTCGCGCAGGGCGCCGGTGGGGTGCTGCTCGACGGGGAGCGGTCTTCCGAGCTGTTCTCGGCGGAAGGCTGGGCGGCGGTCAACCGGCAGGCCGTAGCGTAGGACCATGCCCCGAGCCGACAGTGCTGCTGCCGCGGTGACCGCCGCCCCCGCCCCGCTCCTCGTCCGCCTCAGGGGCCTGCGTCCGTCGCTCTCCCCGGCCGAGGACCGGGTCGCCGAGCAGGTGCTCGCGGATGCCCGCGCCGCCGCTGCCCTGACCATCAGCGAGCTGGCCGTCGCGGCGAAGACCTCCGAGACGACGGTGCTGCGGTTCTGCAAGCGCCTCGGGTTGCCCGGCTACCCGCAGCTGCGGTTGGCCCTGGCGGAGGAGTCCGCGCAGCCTCGGGTGAGCGCCGCCAAGACCTCGGACATCAGCGCCAAGGACAGCATCGACGACATCATCGCCAAGGTGTCCTTCGCCGACGCGAGCGCCGTCGAGGAGACCGCGCAGCAGCTCGACCGGCAGGCCCTCGCCGCTGCGGCGGCCGCGATCGCCGCCGCCAAGCGGGTGGACATCTACGGCATCGGCGCCAGCGCCATCGTCGGCATCGACCTGCAGCAGAAGCTCCACCGCATCGGCGCCATGGCCTTCGCGTGGAACGACCCGCACATCGCACTCACCAGCGCCACCCTGCTGGCCCGCAAGGACGTCGCGATCGGCATCTCGCACTCCGGCACGACCAAGGAGACCATCGAGTCGCTGGAGGCGGCAGGCAAGCGCGGCGCCACCACCATCGCGATCACCAACTTCCCCCTCTCCCGACTCGCCTCGACCGCCGACCTAGTCCTCACCACCGCAGCGCGGGAGACGAGTCTGCGCTCGGGGGCGACCGCCAGCCGGATCGCGGCACTCACGGTCGTCGACTGCCTCTACATCGCCGTCGCCCAGCGCCACCTCAAGCGCGCCCGCAAGGCCGTGGAGGAGACCCGTGACGCGGTCTCCGGGCACCGGCTCCTCTGACCTCCTTCGGTCACGCGTCCCTCAGTCACGGTCTCCGTGGCCGGAATGTTACTGGTTCACATCATTGACGTAGGGCCCGTAGGAAACTAACCTCGGCCGCGTGACAAGCGACGTCAGGGTGAGTGCGCCCACCGAGGACCGGCACCCCGGCACGACCGGCATCGACACCCTGTCGACGCTCGAGGTGCTGCAGGTCCTCAACAGCGAGGACGCCAAGGTGGCCCCGGCAGTGGCCGAGATCCTCCCGGCGCTCGCGGTCCTCGTCGACGTCACCGTCGACTCGCTGCGCGCCGGCGGGGCGGTCCACTACTTCGGCGCCGGCACCTCGGGCCGCCTCGCCGTGCTCGACGCCGCCGAGCTGCTGCCGACCTTCAACGCCCCTCCCGGCCTGTTCACCGCCCACCACGCCGGCGGTCCAGAGGCGCTGCTGCGCGCGGTGGAGAACGTCGAGGACGACGTCGACCTCGGCCGGGCGGAGGCGGGGGGCCTGCGGCCCGGTGACATCGCCATCGGCCTGACCGCCTCGGGGCGCACGCCCTTCGTCGGTGGCGCCCTGGAGGCGGCCCGCGAGCGTGGCGCGGTCACCGTCCTGGTGACGGCGAACCCCCACGCCGAGCTGGCCCCCCGCGCGGACCACCTGCTGGCCGTCAACACCGGGCCCGAGGCGGTCACCGGCTCCACCCGGCTCAAGGCGGGCACGGCCCAGAAGCTCGTCCTCAACACCTTCTCGACCGCCGTGATGATCCGGCTCGGCCGCACCTGGTCCAACCTGATGGTCGACGTCGTCGCGACCAACGCCAAGCTGCGCGGCCGGGTGCTGCGCATCCTGCAGGAGGCCAGCGGCGCGGGCGAGGAGGAGTCGCGCACCGCTCTCGAGCAGGCAGGCGGCGAGCTCAAGCCCGCGCTGCTCTCGATGCTCGCCGGCGTGGGCGCCGCGGAGGCGCGGGTCGCGATCGAGCGCCACGGCGGGTCGGTCGCCACTGCACTCAAAGCCCTCCAGGACCAGTCCGGCCCCTCGGCCGCGACCCCCGTCAGCACCACCTACGCAACCCCGACTGCCGTCCCGGCACACGTCTCGACAGGAGAACCCGCATGACCCGCCGATCCCCGTGGAAGTTCGTTGCGCTGGTAGCCCTCAGCAGCGGCGTCGCCCTCACCGCCTGTGCGCCGTCCAGCGGCGGGGACTCCGGTGGCGGCGACGGCGGCGCCACCACGCTGACGGTGTGGTCGTGGCGGGTCGAGGACGAGGCCGCCTACAACAAGATCTTCGACGTCTACGAGAAGTCCCACGAGGGCGTCACCATCAACTTCAAGCCGTTCAAGGCCACGGAGTACAACAAGATCCTGGCCACCGGCCTCGCCGGCTCAGACGGCCCCGACGTGCCGCAGGTCCGCTCCTACGGCCAGGTGCAGGCGACCATCGCCTCGAGTTCGCTGGTGCCGCTCGACGGCAAGGTCGACCTGTCCGGCTGGGACGAGAACGTGCTGGCCAGCGCCAAGGGCAAGGAGGACGGGAAGCTCTACTCCGTGCCGCTGGCCCGCCAGGCGACCGTGATGTTCTACAACAAGGGCCTGTTCGAGAAGAACGGCCTGAAGGCTCCCACCACGTGGGACGAGTTCATGGCCGCCAACGCCAAGCTCAAGGGCGCGGGCATCACGCCCATCGCCGTCGGCGCCAAGGACGACTGGACCCTGCCGATCGTGCACGAGGTGGTCGGCGGTGCGACGTTCGGCGGCGCCGAGTTCCAGAAGGCGGTGCAGTCCGGTGCCAGGGACTTCACCGACCCGCACTGGGTCGCCTCGGTCAAGCTGCTGAAGGACCTCGAGCCGTTCATGCCCAAGAGCGTCGCCGGTGTCGCCGTCACCGACGCCCAGACGCTGTTCACCGCGGAGAAGGCCGCCATGTTCCCCGGTGGCTCCTTCGACCTGGCGGTGCTGCAGAAGGCCAACCCGCAGATGCAGATCGGCGTCTTCGAGGTGCCGCCGGCCCCGGGTGCCGCCAGCGGCGCCCAGCCGACCACGGCCGGCTGGGCCGACGGCAACTTCGCGGTCTCCAAGAAGTCCAAGCACCAGGAGGAGGCCCTCGAGCTGGTCAAGTGGATGTCGACCAAGGAGTTCGGCCAGCTGGTGGCCGACGAGGTCAAGCAGATCTCGGCGGTCCCCGGTGTGCAGAACAAGGACGAGGTCCTCCAGCAGATCGGCGCCAACTACGACAAGAACGGCTCCCCGTACGTTCTGCTGACCGACTTCCGCTACGGCACTCCGTCCGGCACCGACCTGCTCGGCAAGGGCATCCAGGAGATGCTGCTCGGCAAGAAGGACGCCGCGACGGTGAGCAAGGACCTCGACACCGGCGTCAAGACCTGGTTCAAGCCCGGCGCCTGAGCCGGGGCCAGCCGCTCAGGACCAGTTAGCCTCTCCGACCATGCGTCGCCGCTCCGGCCTGCTCTTCGTCGCCCCCGCGCTCCTCCTCTTCGGGGTGTTCGTGCTCTACCCGATGGTGACGGCGTTCTCCTACGCCTTCTTCCACTGGCAGGGCACGACGCGCGGGG
Organism: Knoellia sp. 3-2P3; assembly: GCF_029223115.1. Taxonomy (NCBI): domain Bacteria; kingdom Bacillati; phylum Actinomycetota; class Actinomycetes; order Micrococcales; family Intrasporangiaceae; genus Knoellia; species Knoellia sp. 3-2P3. The sequence continues at coordinate 271,806 of NZ_JARGZE010000001.1, read as the reverse complement.
GCTTCGCGGGCCTCGAGCACTTCACCACCCTGTTCACCCGGGCGCCGTTCAAGACCGACATGCCCCAGGCACTGCTGCACAACGTGCTGTTCTTCCTGGGCACGATGGCCTTCCAGAACACGATCGGGCTCGCGGTGGCGCTGATGCTGCACCGCCGTCCGCGGACCCGCCGCACGCTCCAGACGCTGTACGCCATGCCGTACCTCGTCAGCCCGATCGTCATCGGCTACCTGTGGACGCTGCTGCTGTCGCCGACCTTCGGCCCGGTGAACCAGCTGCTGACCGCGGTGGGGCTCGAGGAATGGGCCCTGCCGTGGCTCGGCGACCCGGACACCGCCCTGTGGGTCGTCATCCTCGTCAGCGTGTGGCAGTGGATCGGCTTCCCCGTGCTGCTCTACGGCGCGGCGCTCGGCGGCGTCCCGGAGGAGCTGAACGAGGCGGCCCGCGTGGACGGGGCGTCGCACCGGCAGGCCTTCTTCAAGATCACCCTGCCCCTGCTCGTCCCGGCCATCGGCACGGTCAGCGTGCTGACCTTCATCTTCGCGATGGAGGCGTTCGCGCTGCCCTACGCCTTCGGCGGCTCCACCGGCAACCCCGCCGGAGCGACGGACTTCATCTCCCTGCTGTTCTACCGGACCGCGTTCGACTCCGGCGCCGCCAACGCCATCGGCACCTCCTCGGCGCTGGCCACGCTGCTCTTCGTGATCATCTTCGGCGGCGCGATCGCGGCGACGGCGGTGCTGCGGCGCCACGAGCGGAGGATCACCGGATGAGCGTCCTTCCCGGCCTGCGCACCCGCTGGGCGACCGCGGGCGAGCGCACGCGCCCCCGCACGGCGCAGCGTCCCGTCGGCGGCGTCACCGCGAGCCTGCTGCTCTGGGGCTACGCGGCCGTCGCCCTCGTGCCGCTCCTGGTGATGGTCAGCAGCTCGTTCCGGACCAACGCCGACCTCATCACCGACCCGCTCGGTGCCCCGTGGCCGCTGTCGGTGGCCAGCTACCGCGAGGCGTGGACGGTCGGCAGCTTCGCCACCTACTTCGCCAACTCCCTCATGGTGACCTGTGGCGCGGTGGCGCTGTCGACGGTGGTGGCGACCATGGCGGCATACGCCCTGGCCCGCTCCCGCTCGCGGATCTTCCGGGGGCTGGAGGCGCTCTTCCTCTCCGGCCTGATGCTGCCGATCCACCTGGCGATCCTGCCGATCTTCTACCTCTTCGACGGCGCAGGGCTGATCGACTCCCGGCTCGGCCTGGTGCTCATGTACGGCGCCTCCGGCGTGCCGTTCTCGATCTTCGTCCTCACGACGTTCTTCCGGCAGCTGCCGGTGGAGCTCGAGGAGGCCGCCCAGCTCGACGGAGCCAGCACGTGGCAGACCTTCGTGCGCATCATGGTGCCGCTCGTGCGCCCCGCCGTGGCCACGGTCGCGGTCTTCCGCTTCGTACCCATCTGGAACGACTTCCTCTTCCCGCTGGTCCTGCTGCGCAACGAGGCGAAGTACACCCTCCCCGTCGGCCTGACGACCTTCTTCGGCGAGAACGCCACCAACTACTCGGCCGTGTTCGCCGGACTGGTCATCACGACGGTGCCGCTGATCCTGCTCTTCCTCCTCGCCACCAAGCAGATCGTGGCCGGCCTGACGGCCGGGATGACGAAGTAGCCCGGTTGTCAGCGACTCCGGCGGCTGTCGGGTTGCCGAGGAGGGCTCAGCCATGATCGGCTCACCGCCGTGAGGGTGGTCGTGGGTGTCGACGTGGGCGGCTCCGGACTGCGGGTGCAGTGCCGGTATGCCGACGGGGTGGGTCCGGTGCTCGCCGGCACCGGCGCGCGGGTGGGCACCGCCGGGATCGACGTCGCCGCCCTCGCGGCCGACGCCCGAGCCCTGCTCGACGGCGCCGGTGCGACCGAGCCGGACGTGGTCGTCTGGGGCATGCGGGGCCTGCTCTTCCTCGCCGACCGCAGCGAGGTGCTGGCCCAGGTGCACGCGGTGCTCGGCGCCCGCCGGACGGTGGTGACGAGCGACGCCGTCACGAGCCTGGCCGGGGCCATCGGCGGCCTGCGCCCGGGGGCAGTGGTCGCGGCCGGCACCGGCGCCGTCGCCTTCGGCAGCGACTTCGGCGACCACTGGAACCGGGTCGACGGCTGGGGCCACGTGCTGGGGGACCGCGGTTCGGCGGCCTGGCTCGGGCTCGAGGGCCTCAGCGCCGCCCTGCGGGCGAGAGACGGTGTGCCGGGCGGCTCGGCCGCCCTGCTGGCGGCGGGGGAGGAGCTCTTCGGGCCGGTCGACGGGTGGCCGAGGCGGGTCATGACCACCGCCGACGCGCCCCACGCGCTGGCGTCCTTCGCGCCGGGCGTCACCGCGGCCGCGGCCACCGACCCGGTGGCCGCCGACCTGTGCGCCCGGGCCGGCAGGGCGTTGGCCGACTCGCTGCTCGCCGCCGCCGCGGGCCTCACGGCCCCGGTGCTGACGGGCACGGGTGGCCTGCTCGGTGCCGAGCCGGTCGCTGCGGCACTGGGGGAGCGGCTGGCCGAGGCGGGGCAGGTGCTCCAGCCGGGGCTCGGCGGCGCGCTCGACGGGGCGCTGACCATCGCCGAGCACGTGGCGACGACGGGCACGGCGCCGGAGCACCCGGCATACCTGCTGTCGTCGTAGGGCCCGCTCGCTGCCGCTTGTGCGGTGGCCGGATGCGCTGGCGCGCCATGTCGCTGCGCGACGGCGGAGGACGGGGGAACCTTCGCTCCTTCGTCGCTCCTCCCACATCCCGCATGCCCAAAAGGCGAAGAGACGGACCCCGGAAAAGCATGGGGTCCGTCTCTTCGTCTGGCGGAGGATGGGGGATTTGAACCCCCGAGGGTTTTATCCCAACACGATTTCCAATCGTGCGCACTAGGCCACTATGCGAATCCTCCGCCGAGGAGAGTACCGGAGGGTGGTGCGATCGACCCAATCCGGGCGGAGGGCCCTGACGGGCCTGCTTTGGCGATCGCGAACCGTGGCCCTAGACTCGGCGACGGCACCCCGCGTGGTGGTACCTCACCGAACTCCCCCAGGGCAGGAATGCAGCAAGGGTAGGCGAGCTCTTCCAGGTACGCGGGGTGTCCCTTTGCGTCTGGGGTGCGGTGCCTGGGGGCGCTCCGCGGTGTGGATTCGCCCGCGGGTTCTGGCGTCTCCGGGGACGTGGTTCTGCCACCATGCGGGGATGACGATCGTGGGGGTCGAGGGCGGCACGGGGGTGCAGTCCCCCACCCGGAGGCGGGTCGAGCGGGCGCGGCCGGTCCTGGGGTACTCGTCATCACGCTCTGGGTGGTGTGGGCGCTGCTGGCCTGGCGGGTCGAGCCGCGGTCGGTGGGTGTGGAACAGCTCCGGGACGACATCGCGTCCGGCCGGATCCTGCTCTACCGCGTCACGGGCACCGAGCGCTCCGAAGCGCCCTGGCCGCCGTCGGGAACGGCCGACGGTTGGGACACCCTCGCCCTGGACGAGACCACGGGACTGCCGAGCCGGGGGGTGAACCGGGTGCCCGCCACGGGGATCATCTACTGGGTCGACGCGCCGTTCGCTCAGACCCGCCACGTGGATGCGGTCCAGGCCTCTGTTCCCTGGGAGAACCTCGTGGGGGAGCTGCGGGCGGGCGGGGTGCCCCTCGAGGCACCTGGCATCGACGACCCGCAGCTGTATGACGACGTCGCGTTCTGGCCGGGATGGGCGGCCATCGTGCTCGGCCTGGGCAGCGTCCTGACGGTCTACCGCCCGACACGCGTGACGAGGTGGGGCTGGCTGTGGTTCACCGCGGTGGTGCCCTTGGGGCTCGGGTTGGTCGCGCTCGCCGTCGGTGAGCTGGTCCGGCCCGCGGGAGCGCCTGGGGAGGAGCACGAGCACCGGCTGCGCGGCGGGAGGGCGTTCCTGTTGGCCTGGGCCCTGAACGTCCTCGTCGTCGTCGCAGCGGGTCAGCTCTCGCGGTCGCTCGACGCGCTCTGGATGCCCTGAACCGGCTCGCTTCCTCCAGCCCACGGCATACCGCGGTGTCCCCGGCGGCGGTTAGGGTTCCCCACGTGAGCACCGCCCTGTACCGCCGCTACCGCCCCGAGACCTTCGCCGACGTCATCGGGCAGGAGCACGTGACGGAGCCGCTCATGCAGGCGCTGCGCACGGGCCGGGTCAACCACGCCTATCTCTTCTCCGGCCCGCGCGGCTGCGGCAAGACGACCAGCGCGCGCATCCTGGCCCGCTGCCTCAACTGCGAGCAGGGGCCCACCCCGGAGCCCTGCGGCACCTGCGACTCGTGCGTGGCGCTGGCCCGCGGTGGCTCGGGCACGGTCGACGTCATCGAGATCGACGCGGCCAGCCACGGTGGTGTCGACGACGCCCGCGACCTGCGCGAGCGCGCGTCCTACGGGCCGGCCCAGAGCCGCTACAAGATCTACATCATCGACGAGGCGCACATGGTGACGCCGCAGGGCTTCAACGCCCTGCTCAAGATCGTCGAGGAGCCGCCGGAGCACGTGAAGTTCGTCTTCGCGACGACCGAGCCCGAGAAGGTCATCGGCACCATCCGCTCCCGCACCCACCACTACCCGTTCCGCCTGGTGCCGCCGCAGCGGCTGCAGGACTACATGGAGCAGTTGTGCGCGTCCGAGGGCGTGAAGGTCGCGCCGGGCGTGCTGTCGTTCGTCGTCCGCGCCGGCGGCGGCTCCGTGCGGGACTCGCTGTCCGTGCTCGACCAGCTCATCGCCGGGTCGGGCGACGACGGGCTCACCTACGAGAGTGCGGCGGCCCTGCTCGGCTTCACCGACGGCGAGCTGCTCGACGCGATCATCGACGCCTTCGCCGCCGGTGACGGGGCCGGGGTGTTCACCCAGATCGACCGCGTCATCGAGACCGGGCTCGACCCGCGCCGCTTCGTCGAGGACCTGCTCGAGCGGCTGCGCGACCTCATCGTCGTCGCGGCCGTCCCCGACGGCGCCTCCTCGGTGCTGCGCGGCCTGCCCGAGGACCAGGTCGAGCGGATGCGCCAGCAGGCCGCCGCGTTCGGCCAGGGCACGCTGTCCCGAGCCGCCGACATCGTCAACGCCGGCCTCACCGAGATGACCGGAGCCACCGCGCCCCGGCTGCAGCTCGAGCTGATCTGTGCCCGCGTGCTGCTGCCCGCAGCCTCCGGCGAGAGCGGGTATGCCGCGCGGCTCGACCGCATCGAGCGTCGCCTCGAGGTCGGTGGCGTTCCGACGGCAGCTGCCCCGTCCGGCGCGGCCTCGCGCTCGCACGCCGCGCCGGCGCAGGCACCCGCGGCCACCGACCGTCCGCAGGCTCCCGCAGCGGCTGGCCGTCCGCAGGCACCCGCAGCGGCTGACCGCCCGCAGGCACCCGCAGCTGACGCGCCTCAGCCGCCGCCCGCAGAGCAGCCGGTGGCGCCCGCCGCCCCCGGCGGTGCTCGCGGCGGCGCCGCATCCGGTGCGGCGGCCGCCCGGGCCGCCGTTGCCGCGGCACGGGCCGGTGCGCAGTCCCCGGACCAGCCGTCCCCGTCGGAGGGGCCAGCCGCGCCCGCGCCCGTCGTTGCTGACGAGTCCCGCACGCCCGCTGCACCGGCAGCCGGCCCACCTGCCGCGGTGACTCCCGCGCCTGCCGCGGAGCCCACGGGTGCGACCGGGGGCATCGACACCGCGGCGATCCGCCGCGCGTGGCCGGATGTGCTCACCTGGCTGTCCCGCAACAAGCGCGTCACCTGGACCCTGGTCTCCGACCACGCCCACGTCCAGAGCTACGACGGCAAGCGGCTCGAGCTCGGCATCGCGCCGACCGCCCTGCTCGTGCGCTTCCGCCAGGGCCCGCACACCGAGCTGATCCGGCAGGCGCTCATCGACGTCCTGGGCGTCGACGCACGGGTGGAGTGCGTGCCCGTCCCGGAGGGGCAGACGCCCGCAGGTGGCGGGGCGACCGCGGCGCCGCCAGCCCAGCACGAGTCGGCCACCCCGTCGCCGGTGCCCGCCGCCGGTGCCGGTGCGTCGGCGGCAGGTGATCCGGGGCTGGCCGCCGCCGCCCGGCACATTCCGGAGTCGAGCGACGGCTGGGCGAGCGCGGCCTCCGCGCCGGGCAGCGCCCCCTCCTGGGCCAGTGAGCCGGTCAGTGCCGCGCCCGCCTTCTCCGACGCCGAACCCGCGCAGCAGATCTCGCACCTCAAGCGGGCCATGGCCGCCGTCGAGGCCGAGGGCCCAGCAGCCACCCCCGAGGCCCGGGTCGCCGACGACAGTGCGGCCAGTGACGACGACGAGGACATCGAGGGGCTGGGCGAGGTCGGTCCGCCGGTCATCGAGCGGATCCTCGGCGGCCGCGTCATCGAGGAGGGCTGAGCGGGAGGGCTGAACGGGAGGGCTGAGCCGGGCACGGCCCGCTCGGCTCAGCTCGCGGTGACCCGCAGCTCGGCCTCCCCGACACGGCCGCCTTCGGGCTCGCACGTCACGGCGTAGGTGCCGCTGGCGAGCTCGATCCCTGCCGGCGCCTCCTCGCCACCGGGAGCGGTGAGCACCACGGCGCCCCGCGGGTCCGTGACGGTGGCTCGACCCCTGCCGACCACCGCCAGGGTGTGGCCGCCGGCCGCCACGGACTCGCGGTTGAGCTGGCAGCCGTCGAGGACGACCTCAAGCGGGGCGGTGCTCGGATCCGGCTCGGGGTCTCCGGCACACCCGCCGAGCGCGGCCACGGCGGCGACCAGCGCGACCAGCGGGAAGCGGGCGGGTGGCGAGGGACGGCAGGGGGCGGCGGTCACGGTCCCAGTGAACCAGCCCCGCCGGGTGCGGCCGAGCGTCACCGCGAGGGCTTAGGCTCGTGGTGTGTACGAAGGCGTGGTCCAGGACCTCATAGACGAGCTCGGCCGGCTGCCCGGTGTCGGGCCCAAGAGCGCGCAGCGGATCGCGTTCCACCTGCTGCAGGCCGACCCCGCCGACGTGCGCCGCCTCGTCTCCGCGCTGGTCGAGGTCAAGGAGAAGGTGCGTTTCTGCGAGACGTGCGGCAACGTCGCGGAGGCCGAGCAGTGCCGCATCTGCGCCGACTCGCGCCGCGACGGCTCCGCGATCTGCGTGGTGGAGGAGCCCAAGGATGTCGTCGCCATCGAACGCACCCGCGAGTTCCGCGGCCGCTACCACGTGCTCGGCGGAGCGATCAGCCCCATCGAGGGTGTCGGCCCCGACGACCTGCGGATCAAGGAGCTCATGACGCGGCTGGCCTCGGGCGAGGTCACCGAGATCATCATCGCCACCGACCCCAACCTCGAGGGGGAGGCCACGGCCAGCTACCTGGCGCGCTTCCTTCGCCCCATGGGGTTGAAGGTCACCCGGCTCGCCTCGGGCCTGCCGGTGGGCGGCGACCTGGAGTATGCCGACGAGGTCACCCTGGGGCGGGCCTTCGAGGGAAGGAGGCTGCTCGATGCCTGAGCAGCAGATCACCGACGAGCTGTCACTGCTGGCCGACGAGTCCGCCCACGAGGCGCAGGCCTTCCTCGACACGATGACCGAGGTGGCCTCCGGCGCGGCCCCCGACGCCGCCCTCCCCATGACGCTGCTCGCGCTCTCGCAGGTCCTGCTCATGGGGGCCCGGCTCGGCGCCATCCAGGACGTCGTGCCGGCCGAGCGCTTCGAGCCGGACCCCGGGCCCGACGCGGACGTCGACCCGCTGCGCCAGGGCGTGGCCAACCTCTTCGAGGGCCTCGACGAGTACGGCCACGTGGTCGACCCGCTGCTCGACGTCCACGTCGTGCGTGGGTCGCTGTCGGGCGACCTCGCGGAGATCGCCTCCGCGCTCTCCCACGGTCTTCGCCACCACGCCGAGGGCCGCACCACGGAGGCGCTGTGGTGGTGGCAGTTCAGCTACGTGCAGTCCTGGGGCGACTCCGGCGCGCGGGCCCTGCGGGTGCTGCTGTCGCTGCTGGGCCACGTGCGCCTCGACGCCGACGAGGAGACCGTCGCCGACGCGGAGTTCAACGCGCTGCACCCCTGAGGGTCTGCGGCTGGGGGTCTACCGCCGTCAGGCGATCCGGGTGCCGTTGGGCAGGCGCCGGATCGGGGTGCGCAGCCGCCGCTCCGCCACCGTGGTGGCACCTCCGCCGGCCAGCAGCAGGAAGAGCAGGCCGAAGGGCCACACCGCCGCACCCTTGGCCGCCGCCTCCACGGGGTCGGTCGGTTCACCGGCGTCCATGTCGACCCAGCACTCCTGCCTGACCTCGCCGGTCTCGCCGACGCGGGCGGCTCGGGAGCCCTCGCTGATCCACCGCATCGGGGTGAAGCCCATGCCCATGTCCTGGTTGCGCGGCGGGTCCGACGGGGCCGCGTCCGCGACCACCACGAACGGGTTGAGCGGCAGGAGCCACCAGATGCGCTCGGTGTGGGTGACCTCCCGGGTCTGGTCGTGCTCCACGCAGTCGGCGCGGGTGGGCACGCGCTCGGTGCCGGGGACCGGGTTGCCGTACTCGTCGAGCGGCGGCGCCCCGATGTTGCTCTCGTGGAACTCCTCGGGGATGCCGTACACCCGGACCGTCTCCCGGTCGCTGACGAGGAACGCCGAGAGGCCGAAGCTGATCACGGTGCCGAAGACGAGGGCGCCGAGGGCCAGGTAGGTCAGCACGGCCGAGCCGACCGGTCGGGCCGTCAGGGTCGAGAACATCAGCCCGAGGGCGCACACGACGGCCAGCACGAGCATGAGCACCACGAGCGAGAGCAGGATGCGCCCGACGGGGACCCCGCCCTCGACCCACGCCCACACCAGGAACGGGAGTGCGGTCACGAGGAAGGCGCCGCAGATGACCCACGAGGCCAGGAGCTTGCCCAGCACCAGGTCGGCGGACGTCAGCAGCGTCGTCTGCAGCGTGGCCAGCACACCGTGCTCCCGGTCGCCGTTGATCGACGTGGCGGTCAGCGACGGCACCACGAGCATGCCCAGGCCGAGGACGAAGAAGATGACGACGTCGTACATCGCCGCACCAGACTGGGCGTCGGGGTCGTTGAGCGCGAGGTAGCTCAGCGTGCTCACCAGGCCGATGACCGCGAACCAGATCCCGAGCACGACGACCCACTTCGAGGCCCGGGTGCGCTGGCGCAGCTCCAGGCGGGCAACCGTGGTGACTCCGTGCCAGCTCACTGTCGGTCCTCCGTCGCTGCGAGGTAGGCGGACTCGAGCGCCCCGCGGGTCGGGGTGAAGGCCGTCACCCGCACGCCCGCGCCGATGAGGTCGGTCAGGAGGCGGGCGGCGCTCTCCTCGCCGGCGACCTCCACCTCGAGCATCCCGCCGTGGACGGGCTGGGCCGGCACGCGGCGCTGGCTCAGGAAGCCGGAGAGCAGCTCCGGGTCGAGCGAGTCGATGCGCCAGCCGGTCAGCGCGGCATTCACGGCCTCCCCGTCGAGGCGCTGGGTCTCCACGCTGCGGCCCCTCGCCACGATGACGGCGCGGTCGGCCACCTCCTGCAGCTCCGTCAGGATGTGGCTGGAGACCAGCACGGTGCGGCCCTCGGCGGCGAGCGAGCGGAGGACGTCACGCAGCTCGATGCGGCTGCGCGGGTCCAGGCCCGAGGCGGGCTCGTCGAGGAGCAGCACGGTGGGGTCGTTGACCAGGGCCCGGGCCAGGCCCAGGCGCTGCTTCTGCCCGCGGGAGAGCACCCGGGCGCGCCGGTCGGCGAGGTCGGCCAGGTGCACGGTGTGCAGCAGCTCCTCGACCCGGGCCCGCGCCTGCGGCGCCGGGATCCGGTATGCCGCGGCGATGGTCTCGAGCACCTCGCGCACTGTCAGCGAGTCCCAGGTGCCGAAGCCGTCGGGCATCCAGCCGACCCGTGCCCGGACCTCGGCCGGGGCGGTGACCGGGTCGTGCCCGTCGATGCGGATGCTGCCCCGGTCGGGCACGAGCAGCGTCGCCAGCATGAGCAGCAGCGTGGTCTTGCCGGCGCCGTTGGGCCCGATGAGCGCGGTCACCTCGCCCGGTCGGGCCGTGAGGCTGATGTCGTCGACGGCGAGGACGTCGCCGAAGGCGCGGCGCACGCCGTCGACCTCGATCCCCCTCGCAGGCTCCCCCTCGCGCAGCATCTGCGCAGGCTAGCGGCCCCCTCCACCTCGCCGAGATGGATCCGCGTCACAGGCTCCCTCGGCGTGTCGTGGGGCTGGGGTCCATCTCGGCGCAGGGGGGTGGGGCCGGACCAGCGCTGCGCCCCGCTGGGCTGGGAGCCGGCTGTCCGGCATACGGCAGGGGCGTCTCACGGCTCGGGCGGTCGTTAGACTGGCCGCTCCGCCACCCACCCGAACCGGAGCAGTCAGTTGAGCCTTGTCGTCCAGAAGTACGGCGGTTCGTCCCTGGCCGACGCCGAGAGCATCAAGCGCGTCGCCCGGCGGATCGTGGAGACCCGCAAGGCGGGCAACGACGTGTGCGTCGTCGTGTCGGCCATGGGTGACACCACCGACGAGCTGCTCGACCTCGCCCAGGAGGTCACCCCGCTGCCGCCCGCCCGCGAGATGGACATGCTCCTCACCGCAGGGGAGCGCATCTCGATGGCGCTGGTCGCGATGGCGATCGCGAACCTGGGCCACACCGCCCGCTCCTTCACCGGCTCACAGGCGGGCGTCATCACCGACGAGGTGCACGGCAAGGCCCGCATCATCGACGTCACCCCCGGGCGCATCACGAGTGCGCTCGGGGACGGCCACATCGTGATCGTCGCCGGTTTCCAGGGCGTCAGCCAGGACACCAAGGAGATCACCACCCTCGGCCGGGGCGGCTCGGACACCACCGCCGTCGCGCTCGCCGCCGCGCTCAAGGCCGATGTCTGCGAGATCTACAGCGACGTCGACGGCGTCTTCACGGCCGACCCGCGGATCGTGCCCACCGCGCGCAAGGTCGACCGGATCTCCACCGAGGAGATGCTCGAGCTCGCCGCCTCCGGCGCCAAGATCCTGCTGCACCGCTGCGTCGAGTACGCCCGCCGCTACGACATGCCCATCCACGTGCGCTCCTCCTTCTCCTACCGCGAGGGCACCTGGGTGATGCCGAACCTCTACGAAGGGAACGAGATGGAAGCGCCGATCATCGCCGGGGTCGCCCACGACCGCAGCGAGGCCAAGATCACCGTCGTCGGCGTGCCCGACCGCCCGGGCAAGGCCGCCGAGATCTTCCAGGCCGTCTCCGACGCCGAGATCAACATCGACATGATCGTGCAGAACGTCTCCGCCACCGAGACCGGTCTGACCGACATCTCCTTCACGCTGCCCAAGTCCGACGGGCAGGCCGGGGTGCAGGCGCTCAAGAAGGTCCAGGACCGGGTTGGGTTCGCCTCGCTGCAGTACGACGACCAGATCGGCAAGCTCTCGCTCGTCGGCGCGGGGATGCGCTCGCACCCGGGCGTCTCGGCGACGCTGTTCAAGGCGCTCGCCGACGCCGGGGTCAACATCGAGATGATCTCGACCTCGGAGATCCGCATCTCGGTGGTCACGCGCATCGACGTGCTCGACGACGCGGTCCGCGCCGTCCACACAGCGTTCGGCCTCGACACGGCCGAGGGCGAGGCCGTGGTCTATGGGGGCACCGGCCGGTGATGTCGCGTGTCCCACACCGCGTCAGGCCGACCCTGGCGGTGGTGGGAGCGACCGGAGCCGTCGGCTCGGTCATGCTCCGCGTGCTCAGCCACCGCGCCGACATCTGGGGCGAGATCAGGCTGGTCGCCTCCTCCCGCTCCGTGGGCCGCACGCTCACCGTCTGCGGTGAGGACGTCGTGGTCCAAGAGCTCAGCGACGACGTCTTCGACGGCGTGGACGTCGCGCTGTTCGACGTGCCGGAGGACGTGGCGGCGACCTGGGCGCCGGTGGCTGTCGCCCGGGGCGCCGTGGTCGTCGACAACAGCAGCGCCTTCCGCGCCGACCCCGAGGTGCCGCTGGTCGCGCCGGAGGTGAACCCGGCGCAGGTGCGCAACCGTCCCCGCGGCATCATCGCCAACCCCAACTGCGCCACCCTCGCCATGATCGACGCGCTGGGCGCCCTGCACAGCGGCTGGGAGCTCACCGAGCTGGTCGTCGCCACCTACCAGGCCGCCTCCGCGGTGGGGCAGGCCGGCATCGAGCGGCTGCACGACGAGCTCGAGGCGGTCGCCGGGCAGCGGGCACTCGGGCAGCAGGCGAGCGACCTCCGGGCGGCGCTCAGCGACCGCCTCGACGACGACTCGCCCTTCGTGGCGCCGCTCGCCCTCAACGTGGTGCCGTGGGTCGGCTGGCCGGTCGAGGAGGGCTGGACGTCGGAGGAGATGTGCGTGCGCCACGAGGCCCGCAGGATCCTCGGCCTCCCCGAGCTGAAGGTGTCGGCGACCTGCGTGCGGGTGCCCGTCGTGACCGGCCACTCGATGGCGGTGCACGCGACGTTCGCCCGGCCGATCAAGGTCGAGGCGGCGCGGCAGGCGCTCGTCGAGGCGCCCTCCGTGGTGGTGCTCGACGAGCCCGACCAGCGCGAGTTCCCGACCCCCGCCGACATCGTCGGCTCCGACCCCACCTTCGTCGGGCGGATGCGTCAGGCGATCGACTTCCCCAACACCATCGAGATGTTCATCTGCAGCGACAACCTGCGCAAGGGCGCCGCGCTCAACACGGTGCAGGTCGCCGAGCTGGTGGCTCGCGACCTAGCCCAGGTGCGCTGACGTGGACCTCGCCGGGTGGAGTGACGAGGTCGAGCAGATCTCGCAGCAGTATGCCGAGCGGTTCGGTGTCGAGCGCACCTCGCCGTGGTTCCTGCTCAAGCTGCAGGAGGAGGTCGGGGAGCTGACCCAGGCCTACCTGCAGGCCACCGGCCAGGGGCGCGACAAGGGCCGCACGCCGGAGCAGCTGCAGGACGACCTGCAGGCGGAGGTGGCCGATGTCCTCGCCATGCTGCTCCTGTTCGCCCGGCACCACGGCGTAGACGTCGACCGGGCGCTCGAGCGCAAGTGGGTCGCCTACCGAGCGGTGAACGCCACGCACCTTTCGGGGTAGGGGCAGGTCCGAAACGGTGATCGACGGCCTCCCCCGCGTCTACGTCCTTTGACGGAGTGCCCATGGGGCGAACGACTCTGCCGCGGGTCTGCACCGGTCCCTACCATGAGGTCCTGCGGGCCGTGATGTCACGCCGGCGGCACAGCTGAATGAAGACATGGTTACGACGATGATGTTTCGCATGTGACTGGTGTGACTGAAGTGCACAATTCAGGGGTCGACTTCAGCAGAGCCAGGGGGCACCGATGACCGAGCAGGACCTGACGCAGCAGCTCTCCCCGGAGGAGCGGTGGCGCAAGCACCGGCTGCGCCAGATGCTCATCTTCGTCACCCTCCCGGGCGTGCTGCTCGGCACAGCCACGGTCTCGACCGCCTACAGCCGGGGCTGGCTGACGCCCGAGCCCCCGAAGCCGGCCTGCACCCCGGAGGTCGTCCCGGCTCCCAAGCGCAGCTCGTTCGTCGTCAACGTCCTCAACGCCACGGGCAAGGACGGGATGGCCGCGACCGTCGCCAAGGGCCTGTCGCAGCGCAAGTTCTCCATCGGTGGCATCTCGAATGCCCCCGAGACCTGGTACGTCACGCAGCCCGCGGTCATCCACCACGGGCCGGGCTCGCTCGACCAGGCGCTGCTCGTGCAGCAGCAGATCCCCGGCTCGGAGCTCTTCGAGGACGAGGGCCGGGCCAGCAAGGGCGTCGACGTGGTCGTGGGGCTGGGCTACAAGGAGATGGTCCCGCTGCCGCCGCGGTTCGACCCGCTGCCGCGCGAGATCACGCTGAACGTCTACAACACGACCTTCCGCGAGGGTCTGGCCAGCACGGTCGCGAAGGAGCTCAAGCAGCGCGGTTTCAAGGTCAAGGACGTCACCAACGACCCCCTGAAGACGCTGCAGATGGGCACCGCCCTGATCCGCTACGGCGAGGAGGGGGACCTCGCCGCCAAGATCGTGGCGCAGCACCTGCCCGGGGCGACCCTGCTCAAGGACGCCCGCACCGGCACCAAGGTCGACGTGGTGCTCGGCAACAAGTACGAGGCGCTCGTCCCGGTGGCGCAGGTGCCGGCGCCGGCGCCGCGGCCGAAGCAGGCCACCCCCACGGTCGCCCGCCCCTGCACCGACGACTGACGCGCCTGTTTGGCCCCCTCGGGGGTCGAGGGCACGATGGTGCCCCATGACGTGCCGGAGCAGCGCAGCCCTGGTCGCCTCGGTGTCGGCGGTGACGGTGCTGCTGACCTCCTGCGGCGGCACGCCCGAGGTGGCAGGAGCCTCAGCGACGGCGAGCACGACCTCCTCGGCGGCGGCGCCGGCCTCCACGACGACCGCCGCCCAGTCGTCGGCGACCCGCGTCACCCCCACGCCGACCGCCACCGCCGCGGCCCCGACGAAGCCGGCCGCGCCGGCGGCGACCCCGACGCGGACCGGGGCCACCGCGGTCGGTGGGACGCAGGCGCTGGCACCGGTGCCCCGCGCAGGAGCCGAGCCAGCCGTGCGCTTCCCCCGGAACCCTCCCGCCGAGGGCCGTGGCGCCAACGCGGTGGTCACCCCGGTGCCTGACGCGCTGTGGAGCCGCATGACCGGCTACTCCTGGACGCTCGGCTGCCCGGTCGGCCGCAGCGGCCTGCGCCAGGTCAGCGTCAACTTCTGGGGTTTCGACGGCAAGCGGTCGAGAGGAGCCGTCGTGGTCAACGTGGCCATCGCGCAGCAGGCGGCGGCCGCCTTCACCCGGCTCTACGACCTGCGCTTCCGGATCCGGCAGATGCGGCCGATGGACTCCGGCTGGGGCCAGCACCCGAAGGGCCCGGGGGCCGACGACTACGCCTCCATGGACGCCGACAACACCTCCGCCTTCAACTGCCGCTACGTCGGCGGCGAGGAGGAGAAGGAGGTGTACTCCCGGCACGCCTACGGCATGGCCCTCGACGTGAACCCGTTCGAGAACCCCTACCTCGCCCCTGACGGGTCCGTCTACCCCGACGACCACTGGGCCCGCCGCCGCGGCCCCGCGCCCGGGGTCTTCTCCTCAGCCTCGAGCGCCCCGGTGCGCGCCTTCACCAGCCAGGGCCTCGGCTGGGGAGGCCTGTGGGCCAACCCCGACTACCAGCACTTCGACGCCCGATGACGTCAGCCCGCATGCCCCGGTATGCCGCGCGGCTGGCCCCCGTGGCCGGCCTCGCCGCCCTGCTCCTCGCGGCCTGCGGCGGAGCGGACGCCGCCGCCCCGGCGAGCACCGCCGTGTCCACGCCCAGCACCTCGACCACCACGACCCCCTCGAGCGCGCCGTCCGCCACCCCCAGCAGCACGACGACGGCCCGCCCGAGCGCGACCACGACCAAGCCCGAGGCCACCGCCGCCAAGCGCACTGCCACGCCGGCGGCGAGCCGCACCACCGCCAGCGTCACCACAGCCCCGAAGCCGGCCGCGCCGGCGAACCGGTGCCGGGTGCCCGCCGGGGTGAGTGCCCCGCAGGTGGTGCTGGTCGACTCGTCGGGCTCGAGCGCCACGCTCAGGGCCTGCCGACGCACCGCCAGCGGCTACACCACCGACCTCGGGCCCTACTACGGGCACGTGGGCCGCAACGGCGTGAGCGCGAACAAGCGCGAGGGCGACCTGCGCACGCCCGCCGGGGTCTTCCCGCTGCGCGGCGGGTTCGGCGCCTACGCCGACCCCGGCCTGCGCATCGGCAGCTGGCTGCGTGTCGACTCCCGTGACGTGTGGGTCGACGACCCGGGCTCGGCTCTCTACAACACCCACCAGCGCACGCCCGCCGACGGGCGGTGGGCGAGCGCCGAGAGGCTGCTGAACCAGCCGGCATACGACTATGCGCAGGTGATCGGCTACAACGAGGCGCGCGTGCCAGGCAAGGGCTCGGCCATCTTCCTGCACGTCGACAAGGGCGCCGGCACGGCGGGCTGCGTCTCCCTGCCCACCCGCGCGCTGCTCTCGGTGCTCCGCTGGGAGCGGTCGGGCGCGGTGATCGCGATCCGCTGACCGCTCTGGCAGCCCGCCGCCGGACCCGGCAGAGTAGGGCCATGACCGTGCGTACTGTCGCCATGCTCACCGCCGGCGGGCTCGCGCCCTGCCTCTCCTCGGCCGTTGGGGGACTGATCGAGCGCTACACCGAGGTCGCGCCGGACGTGCGCATCATCGCCTACCGCAACGGGTATGCCGGGCTGCTCACCGGGAACTCGGTGGAGGTCACCGACGACGTGCGCAAGAAGGCGCACCTGCTGCACCGCTTCGGCGGCAGCCCGATCGGCAACAGCCGGGTCAAGCTCACCAACGTCGAGGACTGCGTCAAGCGCGGCCTGGTGCAGCAGGGCCAGGACCCGCTGCACGTGGCCGCCGAGCAGCTCGAGCGCGACGGCGTCGACGTCCTCCACACGATCGGCGGCGACGACACCAACGGCACCGCCGCCGACCTCGCCGCCTACCTCCACGAGCACGGCTACGAGTTGACGGTCGTGGGGATGCCGAAGACGATCGACAACGACGTCGTGCCGATCCGCCAGTCCCTCGGCGCGTGGACCGCGGCCGAGCAGGGCGCCATCTTCGCCCGCAACATCATCGCCGAGCACTCCTCGAACCCGCGGATGCTCATCGTCCACGAGGTGATGGGCCGGCACTGCGGCTGGCTGGCCGCCGCCACGGCCAGGGAGCACCACGAGTGGGTCAAGCAGCAGGAGTTCGCCGGTTGGCTGGAGAACGATCCCCGCCGCTGGGACGTCCACGGGGTCTACGTGCCCGAGCGGCCGTTCGACATCGCCGCCGAGGCCGAGCGCCTGCGCGGACTCATGGACGACTACGACGGGGTCAACCTCTTCCTCTCCGAGGGCGCCGGCGTGCACGAGGTGGTTGAGGCCATGGAGGCCGCGGGGGAGGAGGTCACCCGCGACCCCTTCGGCCACGTGCAGATCGACAAGATCAACCCGGGCCAGTGGTTCGCCAAGCAGTTCGCCGCCCAGCTCGGCGCCGAGAAAGTGCTGGTGCAGAAGAGCGGATACTTCTCCCGCTCGGCCGCTGCGAACGAGCAGGACCTCGCGCTGATCCGGCGGTGCACCGACTACGCCGTGGACGCGGCCCTGCGGGGGGAGAGCGGCGTCGTCGGCGAGGACGAGGAGCGCGGCGACCAGCTGCGGGCGGTCGAGTTCGACCGGATCAAGGGCGGCAAGGCGTTCGACACTTCCACCCCCTGGTTCACCGAGCTGCTCGCCGACCTCGGGCAGGGGTAGCCCGCGCGATGGCAGGGCAGGCGAGCACGACGGCATACCGGCAGGCGCGGGACGCGCTCCTGGCGCTGCAGGGCCAGCACGACCGTGCGGTCGAGGAGTTCCGCTGGCCCGACGTGGGCGAGCAGTTCAACTGGGCCATCGACTGGTTCGACGCCATCGCCCGCGGCAACGCCGCCTGCGCGCTGTGGATCGTCGAGGAGGACGGCTCCGAGCAGCGCCTCAGCTTCGACGAGATGGCCCGGCGCTCCGACCAGGTCGCGGTGTGGCTGGCGTCGCTGGGGGTCGGCCGCGGCGACCACGTGCTGCTCATGCTCGGCAACCAGGTCGAGCTGTGGGAGACCATGCTCGGGGTCTTCAAGCTCGGCGCGGTCGTCATGCCCACCACGGCGGCCCTCGGGCCGGCCGACCTGCGCGACCGGGTGGAGCGCGGCGGCGCCAGGGCGGTCGTGGCCAACGCCGCCGACGCGCCGAAGTTCGCGGACGTGCCCGGCGCCTACCTGCGGATCGCGGTGGGTGGCGCCGACGGCTGGCACGACTACACCGATGCGTATGCCGTGGTGGGGCACCCCTTCGAGTCCGTCACCGCGGCGACGGACCCCCTGCTGCACTACTTCACCTCCGGCACCACCTCGAAGCCGAAGCTCGTCGAGCACACCCAGGTCTCCTACCCCGTCGGCCACCTCACGACGATGTACTGGATCGGCCTGCGGCCCGGTGACGTGCACCTCGCGATCAGCTCGCCGGGCTGGGCCAAGCACGCCTGGTCGTGCTTCTTCGCGCCGTGGATCGCCGAGGCCACGGTCTTCGTCCACAACTACGCGCGGTTCGACGCGGCGGCGCTGCTCGACCAGATCCGGCGTGCGGGCGTCACGACGTTCTGCGCGCCGCCGACCGTCTGGCGGATGCTCATCCAGACCGACCTCACGGGCGGCCCCGGGTCGCTGAGGGAGCTGCTGGGTGCGGGGGAGCCGCTCAACCCGGAGGTCATCGCCCAGGTGGAGCAGGCCTGGGGCCTGACGATCCGCGACGGCTACGGCCAGACCGAGACCACGCTGCAGATCGGCAACGTGGCGGGGGAGCGGCTCAAGCCCGGTTCGATGGGCCGGCCGATGCCCGGGGTCCCGGTCGCCCTGGTCGACCCGCTGTCCGGGGAGCCCGCAGAGGAGGGCGAGATCGTCCTCGACCTGTCACGGCACCCGGTCAACCTCATGACCGGCTACCTCGGCGACCCGGCGCGACAGGAGGAGGCCATGCACGGTGGGTACTACCACACCGGAGACGTGGCCCAGCGGGACGCCGACGGCTTCATCACCTACATCGGGCGCACCGACGACGTGTTCAAGGCGAGCGACTACAAGATCTCGCCCTTCGAGCTCGAGAGCGTGCTGATCGAGCACCCGGCCGTGGCGGAGGCGGCCGTCGTGCCGGCCCCCGACCCGACCCGGCTCGCGGTGCCGAAGGCCTACGTCGCGCTGGCGCCCGGGTGGGCGCCGTCGAGGGACACGGCCCGAGACATCCTCAGGTACGCGCGCGAGCACCTCGCCCCCTACCAGCGCGTGCGCCGCGTCGAGTTCCACGAGCTGCCCAAGACCATCTCGGGCAAGATCCGGCGGGTCGAGCTCCGCGAGCGGGAGAACCGGGCCTTCGACGGCGGGCAGAGCCCGTCCGAGGAGTTCCGCGACGAGGACTTCCCGGAGATCAGGGCCTGAGCCCCAGGAGGCCGACACGAGCTGCCCGCCCGGTCGAGCCGGTGCGGGCAGCGGGTTGACCAGCGCAGGCCGAGCGGTCTACGGGAGGTGGACCGTCAGGTTGCCGCTGGTCACGAGGTAGCTGTTCGTCGGCGTGAAGCCGCGAGCAAGCATGGAGCGGGCCGCAGCGAGCGACGGCGCGACCGAGAACCCGACCGCGTCGTGCCAGGCGCCAGGCGAGCCACGGTCGAGGACCTTCCAGACCACGATCGTGCCCTTGAGCGACCCGGACGGGATCACGTAGTCGAAGTAGGCCACGTGGGAGACCACCCGGACGTCGCGGACGTAGGCCCGGTAGGAGATGTCCTGGCTCGGGTTCCGGTACCACACGGTGCCCCGGTCAGGGGTCCACGCGTAGTCGTACACCTCGAAGGTCATCTTCTGGGCAGAGCCGCTCCGGCCGAACCACACGCTTCCGGTGGCGTGGCCGGTCAGGCGGTACAGCTGCACCACCGTGACGCTGCCGGCGGGGACGCTGTAGGTGTTCGTGGGCGTGAAGCCCCCGTTCACCATCGCCGCAGCCTGGGCGAGCGAGGCGGCGACCGAGAACCCGGCCGTGTCAGCAGACCGGTCGATCACCTTCCACGCCACGACCACGCCGCCGAGCGAGTCGGTGCCGGCCGGGATCGTGTACGCGAACCGAGCCTCGGGGCCGTAGACGCGCACGACAGTGGTCCGCGCCTCGTACCGGATCTGGGAGTCGAGGTTCGCGTAGAACGCCACCCCCCTGTCCATCGTCGGGCCGTAGTCGAGCACCACGAACGCGAGGTGCTGACGCGGCTGGGTCCCTGTCCCGAAGGCGCTGTTGCCCAAGGCGTAGCCCCGAAGTCCGTAGGTGGAGGCCAACGCCGTGTCCAGCCCACCGCGGTTCACGGTGTAGCTGTTCGACGGGGAGAAGCCGGTGTCCACCATGGCCCGGGCCTGGCTCTCGGTCGCGGCCACCGAGAAGGCGGCTGCGTCGTCCGAGCCGTCCGTGACCTGCCAGACGATGATGAGGCCGCGCACCGAGGACGGGCCGCTGTCCGGGACGCGGTAGGCGAAGCGTGCGCCACTGTTGGTGGCCTCGACGGCCATCACGGTCGCGTGGTACGCGACGTCCGCGTCCGGGTTGGTGTAGGTGACGCTGCCGCGGTCCACGCGGCCGCCGTCGACCATGGCAAACGTCAGGTGTTGCGCCGACGATCCAGCGCCGAGGAACGCATCACCTGCCGCGTAACCGATCGGCCCGGGAGCCGTGGGCTGGGCAGCTGCCATGGACGGAGCCATGAGAAGACTGCTCAGGCCGAGCAGCAGAGCCGAGAAAAAAGTCAGGACCTTCGCATCGTGAGTCCCTGCCAGTGGGAATGAGGGCTCACCCCTGCTGTGTCGGCTGGACTCACGTCCTGCCTCAGCAGGACCGCGGGCCCGCCTCGGTGTTTCCGAAGCTTGTTCATCCCCCGGCACCTTCAACCTACGTCGACGTGTGGGGCCGTCCACTGGCGAAGGTCCCGGCTTGGCGCCGACTTTCCCGGCTGGCGGGCAGTGGCGCCCGTCTGGCTGCGATGGGCTGGAGGTGTGGCTGAGTACGCGCGCCAGGGCCCGTCCCTGGTGGAGGATGGGGTGCATGACGTGGAGGCGATGGGAGTTCGCCGTCTGGTGTGGCTCCGGTGCCGCCCTCGTGACCGCCCTCGTCCTGTTCGTCCAGGGCCGCGAGGATCGTCTGGTCATGCTCTTCGTGGTCATCGGCCTGGGCCTGGGTGTCGTGCTCGAAGCGGCGAAGAAGCTTGCCGGGCGATCGCGGCAGGACGAACCGAACGGCTCCACCCAGGGGCGACCACCATTGCTGTGACCTGCGGTGTCAACCTCCCCGACCGTGCTGTCGCCCGAGGCGTCCAGCTGGTCGTGCGGCTGTGCAAGGACCTGCCGGCGCAAATCGGGCATAGGCGACACTGGACCTGGCAGGGCGTTGGTCTACCCTGTCCGGGGCCGCGGCGGAGCAGAGAGACTCCGGAGCGGCAGGAGCACGGAACGACAAGCCGAGCAGGAGTGCCTGATGAGCCGCATGGCGAGCCTGAAGGCAGAGACGGTCGTGGCTGTACACGTCTTTGGTATCGACCCGGATCTGCGCGTCCTTCTGGACCGCGACGCCGCGGCTGCGGATCCCGGGGAGGGTTGGTCGCTGCCGTCGGCCCTCCTGCGCACCGGTGAGGATCCCTCGTACCTCGCGCAGTACCTCATGCGTCGGGCCGGCGCCGTCCCGAGACGGACCGGGGTGGTCGACGTCGAGAGTGACTACCGGGACGGCGTCCACCGGTTCGACCTGCTGTTCGAGTGCCGGGCAGAGCCGGGGAGGGGACCTGGCCCGTCAGGCGGGTTGCTCTGGTGGTCGCTGGACGAGATCGCCTCGCTGACGCTCACCCCCGCCACCCGCAGGGCGATCATCGGCCGCTGGACCAGCATCTGGCCCCACATCTGACTTCCGTCGGAAGAGGGGTCTCGCTGGTTTGCCGTGCTGGACAATGGTCGTCGCGCCCCGCTCGGCTTCTAGGCCCTCTGTGCTGCCGAGGGCGTCGATCCCGTCGGCGTGAATGATCTCGCTGGCGGCCATCTCCACGTCCTGGACCCGGAGAGAGGCGTCTTCCTCAGTGTCATCCGGCCACGCCCTGAGGTATGCGGCACGCCCCGCAGCGATCACGGCAGCCTCGTCGAGGATGTCGAGGTCCCAACGCCGGAAGACGGACAACATGCGGCCCTCCGGGACCTCCTCTTCGTCCTCGTCGTCCAGCTCCAGGTCATCCTCGGCGCCGAGGCCGAGGGGGAAGGATCCGCACCAGTTGAACTCGGCGTCCTCGAAGGCGTGGGCGACGGTCACCAGGGTCTCGGCGGAGTCGACGTAGGGGCCGAGCTCCTTCTGTCGACCGGTTCGCCTGATGTTGGCGGCGACGTGGGTGCGTAGAGCCTCGATCAGTTCATCGGCGCACGCCACGTAGGCCTGCTTCGCCTCAGGCGTCCATTGGGTGTCGAATGCCTCGCCCTCGTCCACGGCCCAGAAGGTATCGGTGGTCGATGCAGTGCGGGCGAGATAGCCGTGGAAGTGCCGCCGCGGGTCTGCGCAGTGACCTCAAAGGCCTGGCCCTGGGCCACCCGGTGGCATGGCCACGACCGGGCTGGTCACACGCGAGAGGCCCTTCGCCTGTTGTGGTGAAGAGCCTCTGGCCTGCGGTTGTGCAGTGGTCGGGGTGACAGGATTTGAACCTGCGACCTCTTCGTCCCGAACGAAGCGCGCTACCAAGCTGCGCCACACCCCGTGGCAATCGCTGCCCAGCGAGCACGTGGAGCACCCGAGAGGCAGCGACAAGGAAGGATAGCCCACCACCTGCGCAGGCTCCCAATCGCCCCCGTCGGCTCGCGGCAGCGGGCGGCAGGGTCAGCGCGAGGTGAGCGTCAGCAGGGTCGCCTCGGGGCGGCAGGCGAAGCGCACCGGGGCATAGGGCGAGGTGCCCAGCCCGGCCGACACGTGCAGCCACGCGGCGTCGTCGGGTGCGAAGGGCGAGGGGGTGTGACCGGCCCCCGGCCACCAGCGCGACACGCCCTTGGCGCGGCTGGTGTCGAGGTCGCAGTTGGTGACGAGCGCACCGTGGAACGGCAGGGCGAGCTGCCCGCCGTGGGTGTGCCCGGCGAGCACGAGGCCGGCTCCGTCGGCGGTCATGGCGTCGAGCACCCGCTGGTAGGGCGCGTGGGTCACCCCCACGGTCAGCGCGACCGTGGGGTCTGCGGGCCCGGCCACGACGGCATACCGGTCGTAGTCGAGGTGGGCGTCGTCGACGCCGACGAACTCGAGGTCGTGGCCCCCGACGGTGAGGTAGGCCCGGCGGTTGGTCAGGTCCTCCCAACCCCCGGAGACCAGGCCCTTGACCAGGTCGTCGGTCGGCAGGCGCGGGGTGCGCCCGGTGCCGCGGCGGTACCACGGCGTCAGGTACAGGGCCGGGTTCTTGAACACGGGGGCGAAGTAGTCGTTGGACCCCAGCACGAAGACGCCCGGGTAGTCCATGAGCGGCTCCATCGCCTCGAGCAGCGCCGGCACCGAGTCGGGGTGGGCGATGTTGTCGCCGGTGTCGACCACCAGGTCGGGCTGGAGCGCGGCCAGGCCCCGGACCCACTCGACCTTGCGCCGCTGGCCCGGCATCAGGTGCAGGTCCGACAGGCAGAGGACCCGCAGCGGCGCCGAGCCGGCCGGCAGCACGGGCGCACTGAGCCGGCGCAGGGTGTAGGCGTTGCGCTCGATGAGGCTGGCGTAGCCGACACCGGCTGCGCCGACCGCGGCCAGGCCGCCCAGGGCTTTCAGGAAGGGCTTCATCGCGCCCATCCTCGCAAACGCCGGTGGGGGACGCCTGCCAGACTGGGGGCATGAGCGAGCAGACCCTCAAGGCCACCGTCCAGAACGACCTGCACGAGGCGATGCGCGCCCGCGACAAGGTCCGCTCCGGCACGCTGCGGATGGCCCTCACCTCGATCACCACCGAGGAGGTCGCCGGCAAGCAGGCGCGCGAGCTGAGCGACGACGAGGTGCTGAAGGTGCTCGCCAAGGAGGCCAAGAAGCGCAAGGAGGCCGCCACCGCCTACCGCGACGCGGGCCACCCGGAGCGCGCCGAGGCGGAGGAGGCCGAGCTCGCGGTCCTCGAGGCCTACCTGCCGGCCCAGCTCGGCGACGACGAGCTGCAGGCACTGGTCGCCCAGGCTGTCGCCGAGACCGGCGCCAGCGGCCCGCAGCAGATGGGGCAGGTCATGAAGGTCGCCCAGGGCCTGGTCGCCGGCCGTGCCGACGGCGGCCGGGTGGCCGCCGCGGTGAAGGCGGCGCTGACCGGGTCGTGAGCCGCGCCGCACTTCTACCGGCACGCGAAAGGGCCCCTCACCGACCGTGAGGGGCCCTTTCGTGTGTGGCCGTATGCCGCGTCAGCCGGACTTCTTCGTCGACGTCTTGGGCGGCGGGGTCGTCGTCTTCGTGTCCGGTTTCTTGGTCGTCGGCTTGGGCTTGGGCGTCGACTTCGGCTTCGGCGGAGCCGGCACGTAGCCGAGCGAGGTGTACAGGCCGATGGTCGAGCCGCGCACCGCCCGGCCGCTCGGGTCGGTGTAGACCACGGTGCCCTCGGACATGGGGCTGTACGTGCGACCGGCGACCTGGGCCTTGAAGCCGGCTTCCTCGAGGACCTTGGTCGCCTCGCCCACCGACATCCCACTCACGCTCGGGACGCTGATGATGTCACCGTTGAGCACCTTGCCGCTCGGCTCGTCGAAGTCGCGCATGGGCTTGTCGAGGATCTGCGAGGTGCGGTCCATGATCTGCTTCCAGATCGGCGCCGAGATGGTGCCACCGAAGACCTCCTGGTAGAAGTCGTCGCCGAGCCGGATGTTCTTCATGCGCTTCTGGCTGTAGGGCGTGCCGACCCAGACCGCGGTGGCGAGCTGCGGGGTGTAGCCCACGAACCACGACTCGACGTGGTTGTCGGTGGTGCCGGTCTTGCCGGCGGCCGGGCGACCTCCCTCGAGCTTGGCGCCGCGGCCGGTGCCCTTCTCGATGACGCCCTTGAGCAGGGCGGTGGCGCCGTTGGCGACGTCCTTGCTGATGACCTGCTTGCAGTTGTTGGCCGGCAGCTTGACCGGCTTCTTGTCGTTGGTGGTGATCGACAGGATCGGGCTCGGCGCGCAGTACCTGCCCTCCGCGGCCAGCGTCGCGTAGGAGGCTGCGAGGGTCAGGGGCGTGGTGTCGTTGGCGCCCAGCGTCACGGCGGCCGGGAAGCACTCGATCTCCTTGCCGGTGCCCTGGTGCAGCCCCATCTTGGCCATGGTGCGGTGCACCTTGTCGGTGCCCAGCTTGAGCACCAGCGAGGCGAAGGCCGTGTTGACCGAGCGGGCGGTGGCCAGGTCGAAGTCGAGCGGCTTGCCGCCGATCGACTCGTCGTTGCGCACCGGCCAGGCCGACCCGGCCCCGCACTTGCCCTTCATCTCGCTGGGCGTGTAGACGGCCGCCTGCTTGGTGGTGGCGAACTTCGAGGGGATCTTGCCGTTGACCGGGATGCCGCTCTCGAGCGCCGCCACGATGGCGTACATCTTCGCGGTGGAGCCGAACTGGGCGCCGCTGGTGCCGCCGTACCGCTGGTCGACGTTCCAGTTGACCTGGGTGTACTTCCTGCCCTTCTCGCCGCTCTTCGGGAACTGGGAGGCCTGCACCATGGCCAGCACCTTGCCGGTGCCCGGCTCGATGACGCTGGCGGCGGCTCCGATGCGGTCCTCGTTGCCGAGCGGCACCTTCTTGACGACCTGCTCCTGGGCCATCTTCTGGACCCGGGGGTCCAGCGTGGTCTGGATGGTCAGGCCGCCCTGGTTGATCTTCTTGATCCGCTCGGGGACGGACTTGCCCAGCGCGGGCAGCTGCTTGAGGTAGGCGAGGACGTACTCGCAGAAGTAGGGCTGGGTGGAGCGGCCGCAGGTGTTCTGGGCCGGCTTCACCTTGAGCATCTTCTTCACCGGGACGGCCTTGGCGGCCTTCCACTGCTTGTCGGTGACCATGCCCAGGTCGTGCATGCGGTCGAGCACGACGTTGCGGCGGACCTGCGCCCGCTCGGGGTTGTTGATCGGGTCGGTTTTGCTCGGCTGCTGCACGAGCCCGGCCAGGAGGGCCGACTGCGCCAGGTTGAGCTTGGCGGCCGTGGTGCTGAAGTAGTGCTGCGCGGCGGCCTCGACGCCATAGGCCTGGTCGCCGTAGTAGACGAGGTTGAGGTAGCCCTCGAGGATCTGGTCCTTGGTGAGCTGCTTCTCCAGGGTGATCGCGTACTTCAGCTCCTGGAGCTTGCGGGTGTACGTCTTGGCGACCGCCGCCTTCGCGGCCTCCTTGTCGTTGTTGCGCAGGGCGTTCTCCTGCAGCGTGATCTTGACGTACTGCTGGGTCAGCGTCGACGCGCCCTGGGTGTCGCCGCCCTGGAAGTTCGAGACCAGCGCCCGGGTGATGCCCTTGGGGTCCACGCCGCCGTGCTCACGGAAGCGGGCGTCCTCGATGGCGATCTGGGCGTTCTGCATCGTCTTGGAGATCGCCTTGAGCGGCACGATGATGCGGTTCTCGTCGTACGGGGTGGTGATCAGCCCGCCCCGGGCGTCGTAGATCTTCGACTGCTGCGCCAGGGGAGAGGTCGTGAACTCGCCCGGCAGCGAGTCGAACATCTCGACGCCGGACTTCGCCGCACTGCCGGTGGCGCCCACGGCCGGCATCACGAGTCCGGCGGCGAGCAGGCCCATCACCATGGCGGTGGCGACGAAGGCGCCCAGCAGGCTGAGCACGTTGGCGAGGTTGGAGGCGCGTCCTTGCATGGGGCAAGGGTAACCGGAGCACCCCCTTTGACCCGTTCTCGCGACCGCCGGCCGGGCCCAGCGGGTCGGCCTGCGCCTGTTGGGGGAGTTCTCGGCTCCGGCAGCCGGACGGCTCCGATGTGCTCATGGGAACCAGCCGCCATGGCCCGAACGGCCTGTGCCATGGCGTAGTCAGGTGTGACTAGTCCGTTCGGCCATCGGAGAACTACACGAATGGGCCATGTCTTCACACCTGTGAACTTTTCTATCGTCGGTCGTGCCCGAGTCGGACATAAGCAACCGATTGGGCACGGTTTGACCCGCTTTGACTGGAGGATCGCAATGACCATCGCGCCGTCACGCACCGCCCGTCCGGTGGCCTTCGGGGCTCACTGGGTCGAGGACTGGGCGCCGCTCGGCCGATGTGCCAAGTCCGACCCCGACGCCCTCTTCGTGCAGGGCGCGGCGCAGCAGACGGCCAAGATCGTGTGCCAGGGCTGCCCCGTCATCGCCGAGTGCCTCGCGGACGCGCTCGACAACCGCACCGAGTTCGGTGTCTGGGGCGGGATGACCGAGCGTGAGCGCCGGGCCCTGCTGAAGCGCCGTCCGAACATCGCCTCCTGGGCCGCGCTCTTCGCCCAGGCCCGCGCCGCCCAGGGCGGCGAGCAGGGCGCCGTCAGCGCCTGAGGCCGCTGGTCAGGGCGCCGTCAGCGCCCGGCCCACCTCCCGCAGGCCCTCCAGGTCGTGGATGTCCTGGGCCGCTGCGGGCACCTCGACCACCGGTATGCCGGGGTGGCCGGCGACGAACCGGCGCACCAGCGCGTCCTGCCGCTCCGCCGTCTCGGCCAGGTTGGCGTGCAGGCGCAGCAGGCCCTCCGTGAGCGCAACGGTCTGCGACGTCCGGTCCGCCTCCGCCAGCTGCTCCGCCGCGGCCAGGGCGCGTGACCCGCTCAGCGTGGGCGCGCCCAGGCGCTGCACCCGGTTGACCACGACGCCGGCGAGCGGCATCCCCTCCTCGTCGAGCCGGTCGACGAAAAACGACGCCTCGCGCAGGGCGTCGCGCTCCGGTGCGGCGACCACCACGAAGGCGGTCTCGGGGTTCCCCAGCAGGGCGTAGGTCTTGTCGGCCCGCTCGCGGAACCCGCCGAACATCGTGTCGAGGGCGGCGACGAAGGTCTGCACGTCCTGGAGCACCTGCCCGCCGAGGACCTTCGACATGACCGTGGTGGCCATGGTGACGCCGGAGCTGAACACCTTGAGGTAGGCCCGGCCGCCGGCCTTCGCCGGGGCCATGAGCAGGCGGATGAAGCGGCCGTCGAGGAACGAGCCGAGCCGCTTGGGGGCGTCGAGGAAGTCCAGCGCCGAGCGCGACGGCGGGGTGTCGACGACGATGAGGTCCCAGGTGCCCTCCTCGCTCGCCCGGGCGCGCAGCTGGCCGAGCTTCTCCATGGCCATGTACTCCTGCGTGCCGGCGAAGGAGCTCGAGACGGCCTCGTAGAAGGGGTTGGCCAGGATCTGGGCTGCCTTCTCCGGGGTGGCGTGCGCCTCGACGACCTCGTCGAAGGTCCGCTTCATGTCGAGCATCATCGCGTCGAGCGACCCGCCGGCCCCCGAGTCGAAGCCGGCCACCGGGCGGGGGGTGTTGTCGAGCTCGGTGAGGCCCAGCGACTGGGCCAGCCGCCGGGCCGGGTCGATGGTGAGCACGACGACGCGGCGACCGAACTCCGCGGCCCGCAGGCCCAGGGCAGCGGCCACGGTGGTCTTGCCGACCCCGCCCGCCCCGGTGCAGACGATGATGCGCGTGCTGCGGTCGTGGAGCAGCGCGTCGAGGTCGAGGTGCGTCTGCGCCTCGGGGCCCGTCGCGCCCTTCGCGGCTGCGGCCATCAGATCATCCCCTGCTCGGTGAGGGCGTCGGCGAGCACACGGATGCCCCCGGCTTCGGTGCCCTCGGGCAGCAGCGGGAGCCGGTAGACCTGGCGGCCCTGCGCCAGCAGGACGGCCTCCTGCTCCTGCTGCAGGGCGACCCGCTCCGAGTGCTCGCGCGCCTGCTCCAGCAGGCCGGCGACCATCGCGGCGCTCGTGCGGACCGACACCGACTTCAGGTCGGCGGTCACGGCGGGCGCCACGTCGTCGGGCCCCGTGGTCACCGACGCCAGCTCCTTCTCCTCCAGGAGTGGCTCGTGCACCTGGTTGATGACGATGGCGCCGAGCGGCAGGGAGGCGGCGCGCAGCTCGGCCAGGGCGTCGACCGTCTCCTGCACCGGCATCTCCTCGAGCAGCGAGACGACGTGCACCGCGGTGGTGTGGCTGCGCATCATCCGGGTGATCGAGTCGGCCTGGCTGCGGATGGGGCCGACCTTGGCCACGTCGGCGACCTCGGCGTTGACGTTGAGGAACCGCACCACTCGACCCGTGGGAGGCGCGTCGAGCACCACCGCGTCGTAGGCGAGGGCATCGCGGTGGCGCCCGCCCCGCCGCCGTCCCGCCGCCTCGTACACCTTGCCGATGAGCAGCACGTCCCGCAGCCCCGGGGCGATCGTCGTGGCGAAGTCGACGGCGCCGACCTTCTCGAGCACCGTGCCCGCGCGGCCGAGCTTGTAGAACTTCTGGAGGTACTCCATGAGCGACTCGCGGACGTCGACGCTCATCGCGTAGAGCTCGCCGCCGCCGCGCTCGTGCACGATGCGGGTCTCCTCGTGCCCGATCGGGGGCACGTCGAAGGTCTGCGAGATGCCCTGGCGCTCCTCGACCTCGGCGAGCAGGACGCGCTTGCCCTGGCGGGTCAGCGCCAGGGCCAGGGCCGCCGCGACGGTCGTCTTCCCGGTGCCGCCCTTGCCGGTCACGATGTGCAGGCGCACACCGGCATGGCTGGGGGTGGCGGGGGGAGGCATGGCGCCAGCCTAGGAGGCGAGGTCGGAGACCGCAGCCAGGACCTCGGCGAAGGCGGGGTGCTCGGGGTCGATGAGCCCGAAGTGCTCGCAGCCGCCGACCTCGCGCAGCGAGACCGGCACCTGAGCGCCCGGCGCCGCGTGCTCGGCGTAGGAGCGCGAGATCGCCGCCGGCACGACGTCGTCGTCCGCGCCGTGCACCAGGGCCACGGGCGCGAGGGGCACGTGCAGGCGCGGGTCCGCCGCGGCATACGCCTCGGGCAGCGTCCGCGGGGTGCCCCCCATGAAGGCCTCCACCGCCCCGTCGCCCAGCCCCTGCTCGAACGCCGCGGCCAGGTCGACCACCCCGGCCAGGCTCACGACGCCGCCGAGGTCGGCGCCCCACGGCTGGCTCGCCGCCCACGCGACGAGGTGGCCCCCGGCCGAGTGACCGACGAGCACGAGCCGGTCGGGCAGGTCGGGGTCGTCCCGCAGGGCCTGCACGGCTGCGACCACGTCCGCGCCGGTGCCCGGCCAGCCGCCGCCCGGCATGCCTGTGCGGCGGTACTCGACCACGGCCACGGGGTAGCCGGCGTCGGCGAAGGCCTGCGCCTGGCTCCCGGCGTGGGTGCGGTCGAAGCGCTCGCGCCAGAACCCGCCGTGCACCACGACGACACCCGTGTCCTTCGCCACGCCGTCCGGGAGCCGGACGTCGTAGACCTGGGCGGGGTCCGGGCCGTATGCCGTGGTGCGGGCAGGCGGGGGAGCGGTCCGGTCGAGGACGCCCCTGGGGTCGGGACCGGGCGCGGCGGCGGGCTGGGGGTCGGCCATGCCGCCATCCTGTCAGCGTCGCTACGCTGCGCCCATGAAGAAGTACGAGTACGCGACCGTGCCCCTCATCGTCCACGCGACGAAGCAGATCCTCGACCAGTGGGGCGAGGACGGCTGGGAGCTCGTCCAGGTCGTGACCGGACCCGATGGCGGCAACCTGGTCGCCTACCTCAAGCGAGAGAAGGCCTGAGCATGAGTGCAGTCGAGGACCGCCTGAAGGAGCTCGGCCTGAGCGTCCCCGAGGTCGCCAAGCCCGTTGCCGCCTACGTCCCGGCCCTGCTCGACGGCCGCCGCGTCTACACCTCCGGCCAGCTGCCGATGGTGAACGGCGAGCTCGCCGCGATCGGCAAGGTCGGCCACGGTGACGGCCTCGTCGCCCCGGAGAAGGCCGCCGAGCTCGCGCAGCTGTGCGCCCTCAACGCCATCGCCGCCGTGAAGTCGGTCGTCGGTGACCTCGACAAGGTCGCCCAGGTGGTCAAGGTCGTCGGCTTCGTCGCGAGCGACCCCTCGTTCACCGGCCAGCCCGGCGTCATCAACGGCGCCAGCGAGCTGCTCGGCAAGGCCTTCGGCGACGCGGGCGTGCACGCCCGCTCGGCCGTCGGCGTGGCCGTCCTGCCCCTCGACGCCCCCGTCGAGGTCGAGATCATCGTCGCGCTCGCCGACGACTGAGGCTGATGGCGTGATCCGGGAGTTCCCGGTGGCGCCGGTGCTGCGCGAGCACGCCGACGCCTGGCAGGCCGGTCAGGAGCCCGCGAGGCCCCGGCCGGCCGCCACCGTCATGTTCGTCCGGGACGGTGCCACCGGGCTCGAGGTCTTCATGCTGCGCCGCGCCGCCACCATGGCGTTCGCGCCGCGCACCATGGTCTTCCCCGGCGGCGGCGTCGACCCGCGCGACGCCGACCCGCGCCTGCCGTGGGCGGGTCCGACGCCAGCCGAGTGGGCCGAGCGGCTCCAGACCGACGAGGCCACCGCCCGCGAGCTCGTGGCCGCGGCGGTGCGCGAGGTCTTCGAGGAGTGCGGCGTGCTGCTGGCCGGGCCCTCGCCGGACAGCGTGGTGGCCGACGTGCGCAGCCCGCACTGGCACCAGCAGCGGCTGGGGCTGCTGGACCGGTCGCACTCGCTGGCGGAGGTGCTCATCGGGCACGACCTGGTGCTGCGCTCGGACCTGATGGCCTACCGGGCGCACTGGATCACCCCGGAGTTCGAGCCGCGGCGCTACGACACCCGGTTCTTCGCGGCGGCCGTGCCCGCCGGGCAGAGCGCCGACGACCAGAGCACGGAGGCCGACACGGCCGACTGGGTGGCTGCCGCCGAGCTGCTGGAGGCCCAGCGCCGGGGTGAGGCGATGATGCTGCCGCCCACGCTGGTCAGCGTGGAGGAGATCGCCGCAGCGTCCAGCGCGGCCGCCTTCATCGCCGAGCGGCCGCCGGTCGCCCCCGTGACGCCCCGACTCACGCAGACGCCCGACGGCCCGGTGATGCGGGCGGAGCTGCCCCGGTGACCGCGCCGCCCGTGGCAGAGCACTGGTCCGGCGGCCAGGTCACCGCGCGGGCCCACTGCGTGCTTGCCCCCAACCCCGGCCCGATGACCCTCGACGGCACCAACACCTGGGTGCTGGTCGAGCCGGGCGCGACCGAGGCGCTCGTCATCGACCCGGGTCCGCTGGACGAGGCCCACCTGCGACGGGTCCTCGACCACGTGGAGGGTCGTGGCGCCCGCGTGGTGCAGACCGTCCTCACGCACGGGCACCTCGACCACGCCGAGTCCGCGCAGCGGTTCGCCGAGCTGACCGGCGCCCCCACCCGCGCGGTGGGCCGCGGCCACGACGACCTCGGCGACGGCGACGTCCTGCGGGCGGGCGATCTCGAGCTGCGGGTGGTGGCCACGCCCGGGCACACCTCCGACTCGCTCTCCTTCGCGCTGCCGGCCGACCATGCGCTGCTCACGGGCGACACCGTCCTGGGCCGCGGCACCACGGTGGTCGCGCACCCGGACGGTGAGCTCGCGGCATACCTGGGATCGCTCGAGCGGATCGCGGCGCTCACCGGTGGCGGCGAGGTGACCACGATCCTCCCCGGCCACGGCCCGGTCGTGCCGGACGCCTCGGCGATGGTCGCCTTCTACCGGGTGCACCGGCGCGAGCGGCTGGAGCAGGTGCGCCAGGCACTGGCCGAGGGTGCGCAGGGGGTCGAGGACGTCGTCGAGCGCGTGTATGCCGACGTGCCGCGTGCGGTGTGGCCGGCGGCACGGCTCAGCGTGGCCGCCCAGCTGGAGTACCTGCGGGAGGTCAGCGGGCGCGGCGCTTGAGGCGCTCGACGTCCTGCAGCAGCACCGCACGCGCCTCGAGGCGCAGCCAGCCGCGGGAGGCGAAGTCGGCCAGCGCCTTGTTCACGGTCTCGCGGGAGGCACCGACGAGCTGGGCCAGCTCCTCCTGGGTGAGGTCGTGCGCCACGAGGATCCCGTCCTCGACGGGCCGCCCGAAGCGGTTGGCGAGGTCGAGCAGCGCCTTGGCGACGCGGCCCGGCACGTCGGTGAAGACGAGGTCCGCGAGGTTCTCGTTGGTGCGGCGAAGCCGCTTCGCCAGCGCCGCGAGCAGCACCTTGGCGACCTCGGGCCGGCCCGCGAGCAGGCCGGAGAGGTCCTCGTGGCCGATGCCCATGAGCTGCGTCTCGGCGACCGCGGTGGCGGTCATGGTGCGTGCGCCCGGGTCGAACAGGCTGAGCTCACCGAACATCTCGCCAGGGCCGAGGATCGCGACGAGGTTCTCGCGGCCGTCGCTGCTGCGCCGGCCCAGCTTGATCTTCCCCTCGCCGATCACGTAGAGACGGTCACCCTGGTCGCCCTCGTGGAAGAGCACGTCCCCGCGCTCGAGGTGGCGCTGGGTCATCGACTGCATGAGCCGGCCCGCGGCGTCGTCATCGAGGGCGGCGAACAGCGGGGCTTTTCTCACCACGTCCTGGTCCACGGGCGACAGTGTGCCACGTCGCCTGACCACAGAACTGTCGGCACCGACCCTTAGGCTGTGCAGGTGTCTGCTGTTGGTCGCGAGGAGTCGCCGGTCGCGCTGACCCGGCGCGCCCGCCGGATGTATCGCGCACTGGCCGAGCGCTACCCGTATGCCCACTGCGAGCTCGACTTCGAGAACCCGCTGCAGCTGCTCGTCGCCACCGTCCTCTCGGCCCAGACCACCGACGTCATGGTCAACAAGGTCACGCCCACGCTCTTCGCGAAGTACCCGACGGCCGCGGACCTCGCAGCCGCCGACCGCGAGGAGATGGAGGCGATTCTCAAGCCCACCGGCTTCTACCGCGCCAAGACCAACTCCGTGATGCGCCTCGCCGCCGACCTCGTCGAGCGCTTCGACGGCGACGTGCCGCCGCGCATGAAGGACCTCGTCACCCTCCCCGGGGTCGGGCGCAAGACCGCCAACGTCGTGCTGGGCAACGCGTTCGGCATCCCAGGCATCACGGTCGACACCCACTTCGGCCGCCTCGTGCGCCGCTTCGGCTGGACCGAGGAGGAGGACCCGGTCAAGGTCGAGGACATCGTGGGCAGGCTGATCCCCCGCAAGGAGTGGACGATGCTGTCCCACGTCGTGATCTTCCACGGCCGGCGCACCTGCCACGCCCGCAAGCCGGCCTGCGGTGCGTGCCCCGTGGCCCGCTGGTGCCCCTCCTACGGCACCGGCGAGACCGACCCCGACAAGGCGGCCAAGCTGCTCAAGTTCGAGCTCGCCCCGGCGGCGCTGGCCGCCGCGACCCCGGCAGAGGGAGCCCCGCAGGCATGAGCGCGCCCCGCCCCGCGTGGATGACCCGCCTGCAGAGCGCCCTCGCCTACCCCGACCCCGAGTACTTCGACCGGTTCCAGCCCCCGGACGAGGGCGGCCGGGAGTCGGCGGTGCTCATGCTCTTCGCGCCGTCCGAGCACGGCGGCGAGGACGTCGTGCTCACCGAGCGCGCCCACCACCTCAGGTCCCACCCCGGCCAGGTCTCCTTCCCGGGAGGGTCGCTCGAACCGGGTGAGCACGCGGTGCAGGCCGCCCTGCGCGAGGCGCACGAGGAGGTCGGCATCGCCCCGGAGTCGGTCGACGTGGTCGCCGAGCTGCCGCCGCTCTTCCTCAGCCCGAGCCAGCACGTCGTCACCCCGGTGCTCGCCTGGTGGCCCGTGCCGGCCGCCTTCGAACGGATCGATGCCGGCGAGGTCCACCGGGCCGAGCGGGTCCGCGTCGACCACCTGCTCGACGCCTCCATCCGCTTCACCACGGTGCACCCCCTGGGCTACGAGGGGCCGGCGTTCGAGGTCGACGGTCTCTACGTGTGGGGGTTCACCGCCATGCTGTTCAGCCGCGTCATGCAGCTCGCCGGGCTCGAGCGTCCGTGGGACGCCGACGTGCGCCGGCCGCTGCCCGAACGCTTCCACCCCCGCCCCCGACAGGAGGGGAGCACCTGATGGTCCTCGGACTGGGCATCCTCGACGTGCTGCTCATCCTGCTGCTCGTCGGCTACGCCGTCTCCGGCTACCGGCAGGGCCTGGTCGTGAGCGTGCTCTCGCTCGCCGGGTTCCTGGCCGGCGGCGCGCTCGCCATGTGGCTGCTCCCCATCGCCATCCACGAGTGGACCTCGTTGGAGGCCACCCCGGTGCTGCGCGCCGTGGTGCTGGTCGCCGGGGTGTTCGTCATCGCCTCCGTCGGCCAGGCCGTGGCCGTGGGCGTGGGCAGTCGCCTGCGCTCGCAGCTGCGGGTCCGCCCTGCCCGGGCGTTCGACTCCGTGCTGGGCGCCGTCGCGGTCGTCGCCGCCGTGTCGGTCATCGTCTGGTTCATCGCCGGCGCCGTGCGCGGTGGGGCGCCGGCCCCGCTGGCCAAGGCGATCGGCGAGTCACGGGTGCTCCGGGCCATCGACACGGTGGTCCCACCGCAGACCTCCCGCCTCTTCGCCGGCTTCCGCGAGGTGCTCGACCGCGAGGGCTTTCCCCGCGTGTTCGAGGGCCTGGAGGCCGAGCCCATCGCCCCGGTCGAGCCCCCGGACCCGAACGTCGCGCGCACCCCGGGCGTCGCGGCGGCCGGCGACTCGATCATCAAGATCACCGGGATCGCCGAGGCCTGCAACCGCGGTCAGGAGGGCAGCGGCTGGGTCGTCTCCCCGGGCCGCGTGGTCACCAACGCCCACGTCGTCGCCGGCATGCGCACGGTGACGTTGCGGGTCAAGGGCACCGGGCCCTCCTTCGAGGGACGCGTGGTGCTCTTCGACCCCGAGCGCGACCTCGCCGTGGTCGCCTCGCCCGACCTGCCCGCCGAGCCCCTCGACCTCGGGGCCGAGCTGGGCCGCGGTGAGGGCGGGGTCGTGGCCGGCTTCCCGCTCGACGGGCCCTACCGGCTCGACGCCGCCCGGGTGCGCGACGTCGTCCAGGCCCGCGGCTCGGACATCTACGGCACGCCGGGCACGAGCCGCGAGGTGTACTCCCTATTCGCCCGGGTGCGCCCGGGCAACTCCGGCGGCCCACTGCTGTCGACCTCCGGTGACGTGGTGGGCGTCATCTTCGCCAAGTCGCTCGACGACAACAGCACCGGCTACGCGCTGACCCTCGACGAGGCGCGTCCGGTGCTCGAGGCGGCCCCCTCCGCCAACCAGCCGGTGAGCACCGGCCCCTGCGTCGCGGGCTGACGCCCCTCGCCGGCCCAGCGTGAAGCGGCTCAGGCGGGGAGGTGCTCGAGCCAGGCCAGCAGGTGCCGGCTCACCGCCTCCGGGGCCTCCTCGGGCAGGAAGTGACCCGCGCGAGCCACCTCGTGCTCCTCGTAGGGCCCGGCGCAGTACTGCCGCGAGCCGGCCATGATCTCCGGCAGCACGACCGGGTCGTCCTCGCCGTGGACCTGCAGCACCGGGACCTCCACCGGCGCGCTCACGCGCTTGGCGAACCGCCACCCGTCGGGACGGGCCTGGCTGCGCACCACCCAGCGGTAGTACTCGGCGGCCGAGTGCGCCACGAAGGGCAGGGCCATGGCGTCCGAGTAGGTCCGCGCCTCCTCGAGGCTGGGCCAGATGCCCCGGGGGGAGGCCCACTCGCGCAGCAGCCGCTGGACGTAGCCGCCGTGCATGGTCATCTCGCGCTCGGGGACGAAGGGTCGCTGCAGCCCCGCCAGGTAGCCGTTGGCCCGTGCCTGGCGCGCGTTGGTGAAGGAGGCGTGCCGGAACACCAGCGGGTGCGGCATGCTGACCGAGGCGATGGCCGACGTCACGGCCGGTTGGAGGGAGGCCATGCTCCACGCGATCCAGCCGCCCCAGCCGTGCCCGACGACGCTGGCGCGGGACGCCCCCAGTGACCGGATCACGCTGGCCACGTCCGTGGCCGACGTGCGGGTGTCGTATCCGCGCGGCGGCTTGTCCGACGCGCCGTAGCCGCGCAGGTCCATGGCGCAGGCCCGGAAGCCGGCGTCGGCGAGCGCCTGCATCTGGTGGCGCCAGGCCCACCAGAACTGCGGGAAGCCGTGCAGGAGCAGGACCAGCGGGCCGTCGCCCTGCTCGGCCACGTGGAACCGGGCGCCGTTGGCGGCCACGAACCGGTGCTCCCAGGGGCCGTCGAAGAGCACCATCGCGGCGTCAGGGGCGTTGGGGGGCACGGACCGGTGTGGGGGGTGGGAGCGGGCGGACGTTGCGGGGTGCCGGGGGTGGCGGGCTCAGTCGCCGGACTTGAGCGCGTCGATGGTGTCCTGGGCGTTCTTGATCGTGCGCTCGGGCTTGGGCTGCACCTTGGTGACGTTGTTCCTGCCCACCAGGCCGAGGATGCCGGCGACCGCGAAGAGCAGGACGGTGGTGATCAGGTAGCCCGCCCACAGGGGCAGCCAGATGTCGAGGACGTTG
Organism: Knoellia sp. 3-2P3; assembly: GCF_029223115.1. NCBI lineage: Bacteria > Bacillati > Actinomycetota > Actinomycetes > Micrococcales > Intrasporangiaceae > Knoellia > Knoellia sp. 3-2P3. The sequence goes on along the minus strand of NZ_JARGZE010000001.1, from coordinate 234,986 downwards.
GCCAGGGTGTGGAAGAGGAAGATGAGGCCGAGCAGTCCGACGAAGGCAGCCCCGGCCAGCAGGCCCGCGCCCTTGCCGGCGAGCTTCGCCTCGCCCGTGATCTCCGCCTTCGCCAAGGCGATCTCGTTGCGGACGATGGTGGAGATGTCGGCGGTCGCGTCGGCGACCAGCTGGCCGATCGTGCGCTCCTGGCCGAGGGTGTTGCGTTCCGGACCGGGCGTGCTGGTGGCCATCTGCAGGTCCCCTTCGTCTCGTCGGCGGCCCGCGCGGGCCGCCTCCACCCTAGCCGCGTCCGGGGGACTCCACATCTGAGCGCTCGAAGACGTCCGGGACGCCGTCCTGGTCGTGGTCCACCGTCTCCTCGAGGGCGATCCGGCGGTACACGCGGTTGCGGGTGCGCAGCACGACCGCGGCGAGCAGGGCGGAGACCAGGGAGCCCATGAGCACGGCCAGCTTCACGTGGTCGTCGCGCTCGTTGCCGGCGCCGAAGGCGAGCTCACCCACGAGCAGCGACACGGTGAAGCCGATGCCCGCGAGCAGGGAGAGGCCGAGGACGTCCCACCATGACAGCTCGTCGTCGAGCTCGGCCCGGGTGAAGTGGGTGAGGAGCCACGTGCCGCCGAGCACACCGACGAGCTTGCCGAGCACGAGCCCCACGACCACCCCACGCGCGGCGTCGTCGGCCAGTGCCTCGCCGAACCCGCCACCGACGACGGTCACCCCGGCCGCGAAGAAGGCGAAGACAGGCACCGCGACACCGGCCGACAGCGGACGCAGCCGGTGTTCGAACCGGTGCGCCACGTCGAGGTCGGCCGGAAGGGTGCTCAGCCGGGGAACGCTCTCGCGGGGACGGACCGGCACGGTCAGGCCCAGCAAGACGCCGGCCACCGTGGCGTGGATGCCGGAGGCGTGCACCAGCGCCCAGGTGGCGAAGGCCAGCGGGAGGAGGAGGTACCACTGCGTGATGCGGCGCTGCACCAGGAAGGCGAAGACCGCCAGCGGCACGAGCGCCAGCAGCAGCAGGAGCGGCTCCAGCGAGGACGTGTAGAAGATGGCGATGATCGTGATTGCGACGAGGTCGTCCACGACCGCGAGCGTGAGCAGGAACGAGCGCAGCGCAGCAGGCAGGTGGGTGCCGATCACCGCGAGCACGGCCAGGGCGAAGGCGATGTCGGTGGCCGTCGGGATGGCCCAGCCGCGCACGGCGTCCGGCGAGCCGCCGAGCAGCACGACGGCGGTGTAGAACACCGCGGGCACCGCAACACCGGCCATGGCCGCTCCGACCGGGACGGCAGCCTTGGCGGGAGAGCGCAGCTCGCCGACGAGGAACTCCCGCTTGAGCTCCAGCCCGGCGACGAAGAAGAAGATCGCCAGCAGGCCGTCACCGGCCCAGTGGCCCAGCGTCAGGTCGAGGTGCAGCGTCGGGGTGCCCACCACGGTGTCCCGCAGCGCGGCATAGCCCTCCCTCCATGGGGAGTTGGCCCAGATCATGGCCGCCAGGGCGGCCCCCAGCAGGAGGGCGCCACCCACCGTCTCGGTGCGCAGGGCCGCCGCCACGAACTGGGCCTCGGTCCAGCTCGGGCGCCGGAGGATGCGGGGGCGGGTGGAGGGGGAAGTCACAGGGGCCGTTCCTCGGGGTCGTCGGTGCGCGTGGACCCCCGCCACGAGGCGGGCGCCGCCGACCAGACTTCCCGGCACACCAAGCGCCAGTCTATCGGCCGGCAGCTGACGCTTTCGAGGACAGTCCCGTCTGTGACCGGTCTCGGGATGCCGGAGCCGCGGACGGGCGCAGAAGGACGCACCCCGGTGCGCCAGGCGCCGAGGTGCGTTCGTCAGGGTGCCCAGTGGCACCGCCTCCACATCACCTCGCAGGCTCGTAGCTGCGGACGGTCAGGAACACGTGCGAGATGACCTTGCCGTCGCGCACCCGGTAGAAGCCGGAGTAGGGAACCCCGCCCAGCTCCACCATGGTGGTGACGTACAGGTCGCCGTCGCCGTCGGTCAGCTCGGCGACCGGGCCGACCTGGGAGATGGCGTCCTCACCCGTCAGGCCCGACTCCGTCAGGCTGACCTGGATGTTGGCTCGCAGCTGCTCCCGGCTGATGGTCGAGGTTTCGCCGTCGAGGCCGAACTCGACCGTCGGGGCGTAGATCGCCTTCATGTCGTCGACATCACCGGTGCGCCACACCTGGACCACGCTGTCCGCCACGCGCTGTCCTTCGCTGGTCGAGAAGCCTCCGGCCAAGGCGTAGCCACCGATGGCCGCCAGCACCACCGCGATGACGGTGGCAACCACCGTCCAGACCGTGCGTGAGGTCCTTCGTGTGGGAGTGGCGGTCGTCGTGACCGTGCGGGGCTCGTAGGTCGTGACCATCTTCTCCTCTCCTCTCTCCCCAGTGTCGACGCTAGTGACGTCGGACCCCGACGGTCAGAGGCCAATGTCCCTGAACGGCAACGAGATCGGGACCCCAGCAAGCCCTACGAGCGCTGGCGAGTGGATCGTGCCGCGGCGTCCCGGAGCCCCTCGAAGGTCTTCGCGAGCTCGCCGACGAGCTCGGCATCGGCCACCACCCCACCATCGACCAGGGTGCTGCCGAACGCCAGGCCGGGTGCCTCGACCACGGTCATCTTCACGCGCTCCAGCGTCTGGCGCAGCGCCGCCTTCGCGTGGCGGGCGCCGTACCAGCCGTAGCCCACGCAGGCCACGGGCAACCCCTCCCACTCGGCGTAGAGGAAGTCGATGGCGTTCTTCAGGGCGGCGTTGTAGCCGCGGTTGTACTCCGGCATCACGATGAGCAGCGCCTCGGCGTCGCGGACCGCGGCCGACCAGCGCCGGGTGTGCTCGTGCGCGTAGTCGCCCTCCGACGGCTCACGCGGCTCGTCGAGGAACGGCAGCGCGAAGTCGGCGAGGTCGAGCACCTCGACGTCGAACCCGGTCGTGGGCACCTGCTCCAGTACCCACCGGGCCACGGTGGGGCCCAGCCGGCCGGGACGGGTGCTGGCGATGAGGATGCGGAGGGCGACCACGCCGCGAGCCAACCACACGGAGGCGGCGGCTGCGGAGCCTTGACTTCCGCCAGTCAGAAGATAATGTCCGCGCTCCAGAAAATGCCCCATCCATGAGGAGACGTATGCCGCCGTCGAGCGCCAATGCCCAGCCGCCCGGTTCTGTCTCCATCGCCGGGCTGGAGTCCCTCGCCGACGAGCTCGATGACCGCCTGGCCGGCGCCGACCGGGCCCTGCGCGAGGGTTACCCCGGGGAGCGCGCCGGCCGGCAGCCCGTGCACACGGTCTACGTGCCTGCCGACCGCTACTCCGAGGGCCTGGTGCCCCAGTGGGGGACCGCCGCTCTGGCCTCCCTCGACGCCGACCCGGAGGGCTTCCGGGCCGTGCTGGGACAGGGCGAGGACGGACTGCTGGAGCGCGTGCGTGCCAAGCTCGCGTCCGAGCCCATCGAGGACCTGCGGATCGACTTCGAGGACGGTTACGGCGACCGGCCCGATGGCGAGGAGGACGAGGCTGCGCGCTCGGCCGCGCGGTACCTGGCCGCTTCCCTCGTGCGCGACGAGGCGGCGCCGTTCAACGGCATACGGTTCAAGAGCTTCGAGGCCCCGACCCGGCGTCGGGGGCTGCGCACCCTGGCGCTGTTCCTCGAGGAGCTGGCCGGCGCAGGTCCTCTGCCCGAGGGCTTCGTCGTCACGCTGCCCAAGGTGACCTCCGTCGAACAGGTCGAGGCGATGGTGGTGGCGGCGTCCCGGCTCGAGGAGACCCTCGGCCTGGGCCCGGGGGCGCTGCGGTTCGAGATCCAGGTCGAGACCCCTCAAGCGATCCTCGGCCCGGACGGCACGGCTCTGGTGGCCCGCATGGTGCACGCGGCGGCCGCTCGCTGCACCGGGCTGCACTACGGCACCTACGACTACTCGGCGTCCTGCGGGATCGCCGCCCAGTTCCAGAGCATGGAGCACCCGGTCGCCGACTACGCGAAGGCCGTCATGCAGGTGGCGGCGGCCGGCACCGGCGTACGGCTCTCCGACGGCTCGACCAACGTGCTCCCCGTCGGCGGTCCCGAGGCCGTGCGCGCCGGCTGGGCCCTGCACCACCGCCTCGTCCGCCGCTCCCTGGAGCGCGGCTACTACCAGGGCTGGGACCTGCACCCGGCCCACCTGCCCACTCGCTACGCCGCGGTGTTCGCCTTCTACCGCGACGGCCTGCCCCAGGCCGCTGACCGGCTCCGCCGCTACGTCGAGCGCGCCGACTCGGGCTTCCTCGACGAGCCGGCGACTGCCCGGGCGCTCGCCGACTTCATCCTCCGCGGGGTCGACTGCGGGGCGGTCGGCGTCGCCGAGGCGCATGGGCGGTCGGGGGTCGACGCCGCGGGCCTGGCGGTGCTGGCGCGCCGCGTGGCCGGCTGAGCCGACGGCTACCGTGGTGCCATGGACCTGACGGCCGAGTTCACGACCGAGCCGTTCCACGGCGAGGGCGAGCCCCCGGAGCACGTCGGCGCCGCGGCCGGGGCGCTCGTCGAGGCGGGGCTGGCACCCGAGCTCGGCCCGTTCGGCACCTCGGTCACCGGCGGGGCCGAGCGCCTCCTGCCGGCACTGGAGCGGGCGATGGAGGCCGCCTTCGCCTCGGGCGCCACGCGGTTCACCCTCCAGGTGAGTCCTCGCGATGGTCGCTGACCCCGACCCGGGCACCCCGGCCCCGGAGGTGCGGGACCTGCTCGCGTCGGCCGTGGCGCCGCTGCTCGAGCGGGTCGGGGGGCGGCTCGTGGAGGTGACCGACGCGGAGCCCGGCGATGTGCCCCTCGTGTGGAACGACGTGGCCGTGGTCCTGGTGCGGCTTGGCTCACCGGTCCCTGGTCAGGACGCAGCGGCTGTCCAGAGTGCCGTCCAGGCTGCGGTCCCGTCCGCGGACCTGTCCGACGGCCTCGCCCGGCTCATCGCCGAGGTCGAGGCTGAGCTGGGCGGCGTGCTCTCATCGCTGGGCCGTTCCGAGAAGCAGCGGGCCGTCCGTCTGCTCGAGGAGCGCGGGGCCTTCGAGATGCGCCGGTCCGCCGAGACCGTGGCGGAGGCGCTGGGGGTCACCCGCTTCACCGTCTACAACTACCTCAACCGGGGACGCGAGCCGCGCGCCTGAGTGCCCGCTCCCGCTGCCTTCAACAAACTGTTGACGTGATGCTGGTCACGTCCTAGTGTCCCGGTAGCGCTGAAGCGCCTTTCCGCCCAGCGGAATATGTGTCTCGGTGCATGGAATCAACGGTGATTCTGCGACCTGTCGACACCGTCGGCTCGGGCGCTGTCGCCGCCGACCCCGCGGCATGCCCGGGCACCACCGCCGGCCACGCCGCTCCCGCAGCCCGTCCGGCCAGCTCGGGCGCCACGACCAGGGAGCACGACGGACACATGGGCATCGTTCTCGGACCAAACCAGTACGGCAAGGCGGAGAGCCGGGTCGTCCGGGTCTACCGCGACAGCCAGCGCCACGAGATCAGGGATCTCAACGTCTCCACCGCCCTGCGCGGGGACTTCGCAGCAGCCCACGTGGACGGCGACCAGAGCCGGGTTCTGCCCACTGACACGCAGAAGAACACCGCCTTCGCCTTTGCCAAGGAGAAGGGGGTGGCCTCCCCGGAGGAGTACGCCCTCGCGCTCGCGGAGCGGTTCCTCGAGGCTGCCGAGGCCGCCACAGGTGCCCGCATCTCGGTCGAGGAGTACGCCTGGGACCGCATCATCGTCGACGGGGCGGGCCACGACCACGCCTTCGTCCGCCGCGGCGGGGATGTCCGCACCACCGTGGTCACGCTCGACGACAGCGGCGACGAGCGCAGGGCATGGGTGGTCTCCGGGCTGGGCGACCTCGTCGTCCTGAAGTCGACCGGGTCGGAGTTCAAGGGCTTCCTCAAGGATCGCTACACGACCCTGGCCGAGACCGACGACCGAATCCTCGCGACCTCCCTCGTGGCCCGCTGGCGTTACGAGGGCACGGCAGTCGACTGGAACAAGGCCTTCGACGACATCCGCCAGGTCCTGCTCACGACCTTCGCGGTGACCTACAGCCGCGCCCTGCAGGAGACGCTCTACGCGATGGGCCGCGCCGTGCTCGAGGCGCACCCGGAGGTCGCGGAGATCAGGTTCTCGGCCCCCAACAAGCACCACTTCCTGGTCGACCTCTCGCCCTTCGGGCTCGAGAACAACGGCGAGGTCTTCCACGCCGCCGACCGCCCTTACGGCCTCATAGAGGCGAGCGTATGCCGGGAGGGAGCCTCCCCGGCCGGTGACGCCTGGCTGGCGGTCCCCGGCTTCTGCTGAGCGGCGCCGTGCCGCTGCACCACCCTGTTCGACCACCAACCGCTCTGAAACGACCTGAAGGCCAGGTCACCGCCAGGAAGAGGTGTCAGCCATGACCGCACAGCCTGCCGACCGGCGCGCGCCACAGCGCAGCGTGAGGCATCCCGTCGACGAGGTCCTGCCGGCGCCGAAGCTGGCCATCTACGGCTTCCAGCACGTGCTGGCCTTCTACGCCGGAGCGGTCATCGTGCCGATCCTGCTGGCGAACTCCATCGGCCTGAGCACCGAGGAGCTCATCCACCTGATCAACGCCGACCTGTTCACCTGCGGCATCGCCTCCATCATCCAGTCCGTCGGGTTCTGGAAGGTCGGTGTGAAGCTGCCCCTGCTGCAGGGCGTGACGTTCACGGCGGTGTCGCCGATGATCGCCATCGGCGCGGCCGCGGGCGGCGGCACCGACGGCCTCCTCGTCATCTACGGCGCCGTGATCGTGGCGGGCCTGTTCACCTTCCTCATCGCGCCGTACTTCAGCCGGCTCATCCGCTTCTTCCCGCCGGTCGTCACCGGGTCGGTCATCACCATCATCGGCATCGCGCTGCTGCCGGTGGCCGCGGCCGACGCCACGGGTGGTGCCGGGCCGACGTCCGACCCGACGAGCGGCAAGAACCTCGCCTACGCCCTGGGCACCCTGGCCCTCATCGTGCTGATCCAGCGCATCTTCAAGGGCTTCATGGCCACGATCGCCGTCCTCGCGGGCCTGGTCATCGGCACCCTCGTCGCCTGGGCACTCGGCGACGCGCACTTCGACGCCGTCGCCAGCTCTGGCTGGGTGGGTGTGACCACGCCGTTCCACTTCGGCTGGCCGAAGTTCTCCGTCGCCGCGATCATCTCGATGATCGTCGTCATGCTCATCACCGCCGTCGAGACCACCGGCGACGTGTTCGCCACCGGTGAGATCGTCGAGAAGCGGGTCGGCAAGGACGACATCGCCCGTGCCCTGCGCGCCGACGGCCTTGCCACCACCGTCGGTGGCGTCTTCAACTCCTTCCCCTACACCTGCTTCGCCGAGAACGTCGGCCTCGTGCGGCTCACCCAGGTCAAGAGCCGCTACGTCGTGGCCGCCGCCGGCGCGATCATGATCCTCATCGGCCTGATCCCCAAGGCGGGCGCGGTCGTCGCCGGCATACCCCACCCCGTCCTCGGCGGTGCCGCCCTGGCCATGTTCGCCACGGTCGCGGTGGTGGGCTTCCAGACCCTGTCGCGAGTCGACTTCCACGACCACCGCAACGTCGTCATCGTGGCGACCAGCATCGGCCTGGCCATGCTCGTCACCGCGCAGCCCGACGTGGCCAAGGCCGTGCCGGAATGGGCCCAGATCATCCTCGGCAGCGGCATCACCCTCGGCAGCATCACCGCCATCGGCCTCAACGCCCTGTTCCACCACGTCGGCAAGAGCTATGGGCCGGCGGTGGCCGGGCAGCCGGGCGACCTCGTGCGGCTCGACCAGGTCAACGGCATGGACCGCGACGAGTTCGTGCGCACCTTCTCCGGTCTGTTCCAGGGGCCGAACTGGGTGGTCGAAGAGGCCTACCGGCTGCGGCCCTTCGAGGACACCCACGACCTGCGACGGGCGTTCCAGGAGGCGCTCTTCTCCGGCAGCGACGCGGACCAGGAGAGGCTCATCGCGTCCTACCCCGACCTGGGCTCGCCCCGGGTGGCGCAGGGCGAGGAGGGCCCCGACTCGCTGCGGGACCAGTCCTCGCTCGGCCTGACCTACCTCGCCGAGAACGAGCACGCCGAGCTCGCCACGCTGACCGCTGCCTACCGCGAGCGCTTCGGCTTCCCGCTGATCGCCTGTGTCCGCGACGAGGACTCCTTCGAGCAGGTCGTGCGCCACGGCTGGCACCGCCTCGAGAACTCCCCCACACAGGAGCACGCGGCAGCCCTCATCGAGGTCGCCAAGATCGCCGGGCACCGCTTCGACGACCTCGTCGCCGGCGCCAACCCCATCCACAGCGCCCGCGCCCGCCGCATGGGAATCGAGTGAGCACGTCAGCGGAGGCGTTCAACGCCCTCCCCGACGACGAGGCCCGGGCCCGTCTCGAGACCTGCCTGGCCGTGCCCCGATGGGTCGACGACGTGCTCGCCGGCCGGCCCTACAGCGATGACGCATCGCTGTGGGACCGCGCCGAGCGGGCCGCCGCGCAGCTCGACGACGCCGAGCTCGAGGCCGCACTCAGCCGGCACCCCCGCATCGGGGAGCGGCCGACCGAGCCTGGCCACGAGGCGGCCTTCTCCCGGCGCGAGCAGTCCGGCGTCGACGGGTCCGACCCGGACCTCGCCGGACGGCTGGCCGAGGGCAACCGGGCCTACGAGGCGCGTTTCGACCGGGTCTTCCTCATCAGGGCCGCGGGGCGCTCGGCGCATGAGATCCTCGGTGAGCTCGAGCGACGGATGCGCAACGACGACGCCACCGAGCGCGGCGAGACGGTCACCCAGCTGCGGGAGATCGCGATGCTCCGGCTGAGGCAGGTGGTCTGACGATGGGCACGCTGAGCACCCACGTGCTCGACACCAGCCGCGGCCGCCCGGCGGAGGGGGTGCCGGTCCAGCTCTTGGCACTCACCTCGCAGGCTCCCCTCGGTGAGGGCGTCACCAACGCCGACGGCCGCGTAGCGGCCATCGGCCCCGAGCGGCTCGAGCCGGGCGACTACCGGCTGCGGTTCGACACGGCCGCCTACTTCGCAGCGGCGGGCACGGAGGGGTTCTACCCCGAGGTCGTCGTGGCGTTCACGGTGGCCGAGGGCCAGCACTACCACGTGCCGCTGCTGCTCAACCCCTACGGCTACTCGACCTACCGCGGGAGCTGACGGCATGCGGTGTGACGTCGTCGTCCTCGCCGAGCGGGCGGTCACCGCCGAGGGCGAGGGATCTGCAGCCGTCGGGATCACCGACGGGCGGATCGTCGCCGTGGAACGCGGCGGGTCGGCCCTCACCGGTGAGGAAACGGTCCGCCTCGGCAGCGAGCTCGTCCTGCTGCCAGGCCTGGTCGACACCCACGTGCACGTCAACGAGCCGGGCCGCACCGAGTGGGAGGGCTTCGCCAGCGCCACCCGCGCCGCCGCGGCCGGCGGCGTCACGACGATCGTCGACATGCCGCTCAACAGCATCCCGCCGACCACGACGGTCGAGGCGCTGCGGGCCAAGCAGGCCGTGGCCCGGGACCAGGCCTTCGTCGACGTGGGGTTCTGGGGCGGTGCCGTCCCGGGCAACCTCGCCGACCTGCGCCCGCTGCACGAGGCGGGTGTCTTCGGCTTCAAGTGCTTCCTGCTCCACTCGGGGGTCGACGAGTTCCCGCACCTCGACGCGGCGGGCCTGAAGGCCGCCCTTGCCGAGGCCGCTGGATTCGACGGCCTGGTCATCGTGCACGCGGAGGACCCCGCGACCATCGACGCGTCGCCGGCTCCCGCCGGTCCGAGGTATGCCGGTTTCCTCGGCTCGCGTCCGAAGGAGGCGGAGGAGCGCGCGATCGCCCAGGTGGTCGAGGCCGCCCGGGAGACCGGGGCGCGGGCACACGTCCTGCACCTCTCGGACGCCGATGCGCTCCCGCTGATCGCAGCCGCCCGGGCCGAGGGCGTACGCCTCTCCGTGGAGACGTGTCCTCACTACCTGACGCTGACGGCAGAGGAGATCCCCGACGGCGCAACGCAGTTCAAGTGCTGCCCGCCCATCCGCGAGGCCGGTAACCGCGACCGCCTCTGGCAGGGACTGGCCGAGGGAACCATCGAGGCGGTGGTCTCCGACCACTCGCCGTGCACGCCCGAGCTCAAGCGGCTCGACAGCGGTGACTTCGGGGCGGCCTGGGGCGGCATCGCCTCGCTCCAGCTCGGGCTCCCGGCCGTCTGGACCGAGGCGCGGCGGCGCGGCCACTCGCTCGCCGACGTGGTGCGGTGGATGGCCGCCGGACCCGCCCGACAGGCCGGCCTGGCCGACCGCGGTCGCATCGCGGTGGGCTGCCAGGCCGACCTCGTCGTCTTCGCTCCCGACGACGAGTTCATCGTGGACCCAGGGCGGCTGCTCCATCGGAACCCGGTGAGCGCCTACGCGGGTCGAACCCTCACCGGCACCGTCCGGCACACGTGGCTGCGCGGCAGGCCCATCGACATCGACGGGGAGCCGCGCGGGCGGCTCCTGAGGAGGGGAGAGGCATGACGCCTCGTTACTACGCGCCGACCGGGGGCCTGCCAGGCCAGACGGAGCTCACGACCGACCGCGCGGTCTTCACCGAGGCGTATGCCGTGCTGCCGCGGGGGACCATGCGGGACATCGTCACGAGCGCGCTGCCGTTCTGGGAGAAGACGAGGTTGTGGATCATCGCGCGGCCGCTGTCCGGGTTTGCGGAGACGTTCTCGCAGTATGTCGTCGAGGTGTCCCCGGGAGGTGGCAGCGACCGCCCCGAGCCCGACCCGTCGGCAGAAGCCGTGCTCTTCGTCGTCGACGGCGCCGTGACGCTGGTCCTCGAAGGCGAGGTGCACGAGATGCGACCTGGCGGCTACGCCTTCATCCCGCCGGGAGCTGACTGGACCCTGCACAACGCCGGCGAGGCGGCGGCGAGGTTCCACTGGATCCGCAAGGCCTACGAGCGCGTCGAGGGCATCGAGGTGCCCCGGGCCTTTGTCACCGAGGAGACGGCCGTCGACGCTGCGGAGATGCCGGGCACCGAGGGCCGCTGGACGACACAGCGGTTCGTCGACCCGCTCGACGTCCGGCACGACATGCACGTGAACATCGTCAACTTCGAGCCCGGCGGGGTGATCCCCTTCCCCGAGACGCACGTCATGGAGCACGGGCTCTACGTCCTTGAGGGCAAGGCGGTCTACCTGCTCAACAACGACTGGGTCGAGGTGCAGGAGGGTGACTTCATGTGGCTGCGCGCGTTCTGCCCCCAGGCTTGCTACGCCGGTGGGCCGGGCCGTTTTCGCTACCTGCTCTACAAGGACGTCAACCGACACGCGAAACTCGGCCGCCAGTTCCTGTAGCCGGCGCCGATTCACCCGATCAGACCCTTTTCAACCATGCCCCAGCTGCCCGAGCACGTGATGCGAGGGCAGCCCTGGACGGATGATGAGACGACCGCAATGGTGTGGAGGAGCTCGACCATGGATGCGCTGCACGTGATGATCAACGGGACACCGCGTGCCCTGGATGGCATCGCGCCGTACGAGAACGCTCTCGACTTCCTGCGCGGCTGCGGGCTCACCGGCGCGAAGGAGGGCTGTGCCGAGGGGGAGTGCGGCGCCTGCTCGGTGCTCGTCGCCCGCCCCGCGGGGGGCGCTGACGGCGAGGACGCCGGCATGGAGTGGACTGCCATCAACGCCTGCCTCATCCCGGCCGCCGCGCTCGACGGCCAAGAGGTCGTCACCGCCGAGGGCCTGGGTGCATCGGGCGCCCTGCACCCGGTGCAGCAGGAGATGGCCGTGCGCGGCGGGTCGCAGTGCGGTTACTGCACCCCCGGCTTCGTCTGCAGCATGGCCGCGGAGTTCTACCGCGAGGGCCGCTGTGCCGCGGGCGGTCCGGCCACGTCACCGGTCGACCCCACCGGCAACGGGCACGCCGTGCCCCCGGGCCGCGAGGGCGACGAGCACACGGACGCAGGCCACGAGCGCGGGCCGAACGGCTTCGACCTGCACGCGCTGAGCGGCAACCTGTGCCGGTGCACCGGCTACCGGCCCATCCGCGACGCCGCCTACGCGCTGGGCGAACCCGTCGCCGACGACCCGCTGGCGGCCCGCCGCGCCGAGCCGGCGCCGGCTGCCGCGCACACGAGGCTGTCGGGGCAGAGCGGGGACTTCGTGCGTCCGGCCGACCTGACGGAGGCACTGGACCTCCTCGCCGAGCGCCCGGACGCCCAGCTCGTGGCGGGCTCCACGGACTGGGGCGTCGAGGTCAACCTGCGCGGCGCCCGACCCGCGCTGGTGGTGGCCGTCGACCGGCTGCCCGAGCTCCGTGAGCTCAACTGGTCCGAAGACGCCGTGGAGATCGGCGCCGCCCTCAGCCTCTCGGAGGTCGAGCGCCGGCTGGCCGGACGCGTGCCGCTGCTGGACCAGCTGTTCCCCCAGTTCGCCTCGCGCCTGATCCGCAACGGCGCCACCATCGGCGGAAACCTCGGGACGGGTTCCCCCATCGGCGACACCCCGCCCGCCCTCCTCGCCCTCGAGGCCACCGTCGTGCTGGCGTCACGGGAGGGCCGGCGCGAGGTCGTGCTCGCCGACTACTTCACCGGCTACCGCCGGAGCGTGCGGGCAGGCGACGAGCTCATCGTCGCGGTCCGCATCCCCCTGCCGCTCGCGCCGGTCACCGCCTTCCACAAGGTCTCCAAGCGACGGTTCGACGACATCTCCAGCGTGGCGGTGGCCCATGCGCTGACGATCGAGGACGGTGTGGTCCAGCGTGCCCGGATCGGGCTCGGCGGCGTGGCCGCAACGCCGCTGCGGGCGCTCGCGACCGAGGCTGCCCTCGAGGGCCGGCCCTGGTCGGAGGACGTCGTCCGCGAGGCCGCCGCGACGATGCGCGGGGAGGGGACCCCGATGGACGACCACCGCGCCAGCTCGGCCTACCGCTCAGCCATGCTCGCGACGTCGCTGCTGCGGCTCTTCGCGGAGAACCCGCCGAGCCGTGCCGCCGACCGCCGGGAGGTGGGCGCATGAGCGCGCTGTCCGACCGTCCGGTGAATCCCGTTGTGGGACTGGAGATCCCGCACGAGAGCGCGGACCTCCACGTCACGGGCCGGGCGCTGTACACCGACGACCTCCTCGCCCGGACCCGGGGTGCCCTGCACGCCTGGCCGGTCCAGGCTCCGCACGCCCACGCGCGGGTGACCCGGCAGCACACCGCGCCAGCCCTCGAGGTCCCCGGGGTGGTGCGGGTGCTCACCGCCGACGACGTGCCCGGCGTGAACGACGCGGGCGTCAAGCACGACGAGCCGCTCTTCCCCACCGAGGTGATGTTCCACGGCCACGCCGTCTGCTGGGTGCTCGCCGAGACCATCGAGGCGGCCCGCCTCGGCGCCGAACGCGTCGAGGTCGACTACGAGCCGCTGCCGTCGCTGCTGACCCTCACCGAGGCGATCGCAGCCGAGTCCTTCCAGGGCGGCCGACCGACCCTCCACCGCGGGGACCCCGACGCGGCGCTGGCCGCCGCGACCCGAGTCCTCGAGGGCGAGTTCGAGTTCGGCGGGCAGGAGCACTTCTACCTCGAGACCCACGCCTCGCTGGCGCTCGTCGACGAGAGCGGCCAGGTCTTCGTGCAGTGCAGCACCCAGCACCCCAGCGAGACCCAGGAGATCGTCGCCCACGTCCTCGGGCTGCGCAGCCACGAGGTGACCGTGCAGTGCCTGCGCATGGGCGGCGGCTTCGGGGGCAAGGAGATGCAGCCGCACGGGTATGCCGCCATCGCGGCTCTGGGGGCGACCCTCACCGGCCGTCCGGTGCGGCTTCGCCTCAACCGGAGCCAGGACATCACCATGTCGGGCAAGCGCCACCCGTTCCACGCGTCGTGGACCGCCGGCTTCGACGCCGACGGCCACATCGTCGCCCTGCGCGCGACGCTCACCTCCGACGGCGGCTGGAGCCTCGACCTGTCGGAGCCCGTCCTGGCCCGGGCGCTGTGCCACGTCGACAACGCCTACTGGATCCCCGACATCGAGGTCCAGGGCCGGGTCGCCAAGACCCACAAGACCTCCCAGACCGCCTTCCGCGGGTTCGGCGGCCCGCAGGGAATGCTCGTCATCGAGGACATCCTCGGCCGGAGCGCCCCGCTGCTCGGCCTGACCCCCGAGGAGCTCCGCCGGCGCAACCTCTACAGGCCGGGCCAGAGCACGCCCTACGGGCAGCCGGTGCGCCACGCCGAGCGGCTGCTGCGCATCTGGCAGACCGTGGAGGAGTCCGCGGAGGTGGCAAGGCGCCAGCGCGAGGTCGCGCAGTTCAACGCGACCCACCGGCACACCAAGCGGGCGCTGGCCATCACGCCGGTGAAGTTCGGGATCTCCTTCAACCTCACCGCGTTCAACCAGGCCGGCGCGCTCGTGCACGTCTACAAGGACGGCTCGGTCCTGGTGAACCACGGCGGCACAGAGATGGGGCAGGGTCTGCACACCAAGATGCTCCAGGTGACGGCCACGGCCCTGGGGGTGCCGCTGGCGACTGCGCGCCTGGCCCCGACACGCACCGACAAGGTGCCGAACACCTCTGCCACGGCGGCGAGCTCGGGTGCCGACCTCAACGGCGGCGCCATCAAGGACGCCTGCGAGCAGATCCGGGGCCGGCTGGCCGAGGTGGCCGCCCGTCGGCTCGGCATCCACCCGGCCGACGTGCGCTTCGCCGACGGCAAGGTGACCGGCATCGGTTTCCACGACACCGTCCTCGACTTCGCCGAGGTCGTGCACGACGCCTACTTCCAGCGGGTCCACCTGTCAGCGGCCGGGTTCTACCGCACCGAAGGGCTGCACTGGGACGCCTCGCGCATGCAGGGCGAGCCGTTCAAGTACTTCGCCTACGGCGTCTCGGCGTCCGAGGTGGAGGTCGACGGTTTCACGGGCGCCTACCGGTTGCGCCGCGTCGACATCGTGCACGACGTGGGCGACAGCCTCTCTCCGCTGGTCGACATCGGCCAGATCGAGGGCGGCTTCGTCCAGGGCGCGGGCTGGCTGACCCTGGAGGACCTGCGCTGGGACACCAGCGACGGCCCGAACCGCGGTCGGCTCGCGACCCAGGCGGCAAGCACCTACAAGCTGCCGAGCTTCTCGGAGATGCCCGAGGTCTTCAACGTGACGCTCTTCGAGCAGGCCACCGAGGACGGGGTCGTCTACGGCTCGAAGGCCGTCGGCGAGCCACCGCTCATGCTGGCCTTCAGCGTCCGCGAGGCACTGCGGGCCGCTGCCGGGGCGTTCGGGCCCGAGGGCCACAGCGTGGAGCTCGCGTCGCCGGCGACGCCTGAGGCGGTCTTCTGGGCGGTCGAGGCGGCGCGGGCGGCAGGGGTGGCAGGCCAGGACTCCCCGGCGCGCGAGCCGCGACCGACGCTGGCGGGAGGGGTCTGACATGGCACCAGACCTCGGGTCCGGGCAGGACTGGCTCACCGCCGTCGCGCGCCTCCGCGCACAGCGGCAGGCAGGGGTGGTCGTCACCGTCGTCGAAGTGCGCGGCCACGCCCCGCGCGAGGCCGGCGCCAAGATGGTCGTCTCCGCCGGGCACGTGTGGGGCACGGTGGGCGGTGGAAACCTCGAGGCCACCGCCATCGAGCGGGCGCGGCGGCTGCTCGGCGCGCCCGCCGGCGCGCCCGAGCTGGTGACCGTGCGCCTCACCGACCGGGCGCCGACCGAGCACGGAGTCCAGTGCTGCGGTGGTGAGGTGACGGTGCTCTACGAGCACCTGGCGGTCGCACCGTCGGTGGCGGTCTTCGGCATCGGCCACGTGGGCCTGGAGCTCGCCCGCATCCTGGCCCGTCACGACCTCGACCTCCACCTCGTCGACTCGCGCGCCGACCAGCTCGCCGACGACAGGCTCGCGGTGCTGGCCGACGCCCAGGCGCGCATCCACGTCCACCACGCACCGGTCCCGGAACTCGTTCTCGGACAGGTGCCCCCGGGCACCCACGTCCTCGTGATGACCCACGACCACGCCGAGGACGCCGCCCTGTGCGACGCCGCGCTGCGCTGCCGCCACCTCGGCTCGATCGGCCTCATCGGCTCCGACGCCAAGTGGCGCCGCTTCCAGCAACGGCTCGCCGCCGAGGGCCACAGCCCCGAAGAGCTGGCCCGCATCACGACGCCGATCGGACTGCCCGGCATACAGGGCAAGGAGCCTGCCGCCATCGCGGTCGGGGTTGCAGCCTCCCTCCTCATGGCCTTCGACCGGCAGCACGCCGGCCGGGAGATGACGCGATGACCAGCGACCGCAGCGTCCTCTACCGCGCGACGGTGCTCGACACACCGGTGAGCCCCTTCGAGGGCGGGGTCCTGAGGGCCGAGGCCGACGCCGGGCTGCTGGTGTCGGACGGCGCGATCGTCGCCCGTGGCCCGTTCGACGAGCTCCGCCGCCGGCACGGGGAGGTCGAGGTCGTCGACCTGCGCGGCGGGCTGCTGCTGCCCGGGCTGGTCGACACCCACGTGCACTTCCCGCAGGTGCGCGTCATCGGCGGGCTGGGCATGCCGTTGCTGCAGTGGCTCGAGCAGTGCGCCCTGCCCGAGGAGGCCCGGCTGTCCGACGTCGGCTACGCCAGGGCGGTCGCTGCCGAGTTCACCGCCGGGCTCGTCGAGGCCGGCACGACCTCGGCCATGGTGTTCGGGTCGCACTTCGCCAGTGCTGTGGACGCCATGTTCACCCAGGCGGCCGAGGCGGGGCTGCGGGTCACCACGGGGCTGGTCGTCAGCGACCGGATGCTGCGCGACGACCTGCTCACCACCCCCGAACAGGCCTACGACGACGGCAGGGCACTGGCCGAGCGCTGGCACGGCAAGGGGCGTCTGCGGTATGCCGTGACGCCGCGGTTCTCGCTGTCCTGCGGCGACGCGCTGCTCGCCTCCTGCGCCGCCCTGCTCAAGGACGTGCCGGGGTCCTTCTTCACCTCGCACCTCAACGAGAACGTCGCCGAGGTGATGGCTGTCAGCGAGCTCTTCGACGGCGCCGTCGACTACCTCGACACCTACGACCGGCAGGGACTGGTCGGGCGGCGCAGCATCCTGGCCCACAACGTGCACCCCACTGACCGGCAGCTGGCCCTGCTCGCCGGGCAGGACGCCACCGTGGCGCACTGCCCGTCGAGCAACTCGGCCCTGGGGAGCGGGCTGTTCCCCCTGCGCCGCCACCACGAGCACGGCGTGCGGGTGTCGCTGGGCTCCGACGTCGGCGCCGGCACCGGCTTCTCGCTGCTGAAGGAGGGGCTGCAGGCCTACTTCGTGCAGCACCTGCTCGGCGACGACGGGCTGCCGCTGACCTCCGCGCACCTGCTCCACCTCGCCACCGCAGCGGGGGCCGACGCGCTGGGCCTGGGGGCCGAGGTGGGCGACCTGAGCGTCGGCAAGCAGTTCGACGCCGTGTGGCTGCGCCCCGAGGACGGGAGCACCCTCGACGTGGTGCTGCGGCATGCGCACAGCGAGGAGGACGCGCTGGCCAAGGCGTTCGCGCTCGGCGGCCCGGCCGACCTCGCCGGGGTGTGGGTGGGTGGTCGGCGGGTCAAGGCGCGCTGACCACCCACCCGGCGGACTCAGGAGCGCTCGAGCTCCAGCACGGCCCGGTAGGCCGGCAGGGTCAGGAAGTCCGGGAAGGTCTCGCTCAGGGCCGACTCGACGAACAGGCGTCGCGACAGGTCCCAGTGCCCCGTGCCCCAGACCTGCTCGCCGACCTTCTCGCGCAGCGCGCTGAACTCCTCGTCGACCAGCCGCTCGACGAGCTGCGGCGTCACCGCCTCGCCCGAGTCGAGCGTCACGCCGTTGAAGGTCCACTGCCAGACCTGCGAGCGCGAGATCTCGGCCGTCGCGGCGTCCTCCATGAGGCTGTTGATCGCGGCCGCGCCGTTGCCACCGAGCCACGCCTCGAGGTACTGGATGCCGATGCTGATGTTGTCGCGCAGGCCCTGCTCGGTGCGCTGGCCCGGCGTCTTCGAGACCGAGAGCAGGTCGTCGGCGGTCACCGTCACATCGTCGCGCTGGCGGCTGGTCTGGTTGGGGGCACTGCCGAGCACGCCGTCGAAGATCTCCGCGCACAGAGGCACCAGGTCGGGGTGGGCCACCCACGACCCGTCGAAGCCGGCCTGCGCCTCGCGGTTCTTGTCCTCGCGGACCTTGGCGAAGGCGCGCTCATTGACCTCGGCGTCGCGACGGCTGGGGATGAAAGCAGCCATGCCGCCCATCGCGAAGGCCCCGCGCCGGTGGCAGGTCTTCACCAGCAGGTCGCTGTAGGCCTTCATCATCGGGGCCGTCATGGTCACCGCGTTGCGGTCGGGCAGGGTGAAGTCGGGCCCGGCGTCGCGGAAGTTCTTGATGATGCTGAACAGGTAGTCCCACCGGCCGGCGTTGAGCCCGGCGGCGTGGTCGCGCAGCTCGTAGAGGATCTCGTCCATCTCGAAGGCGGCGGTGATCGTCTCGATGAGCACTGTGGCCCGGATGGTGCCGTGGGCGAGGCCGAGCTGCTGCTGCGCGTGGGTGAACACGTCGTTCCAGAGCCGGGCCTCGAGGTGGGACTCCATCTTGGGCAGGTAGAAGTACGGACCGCTGCCACGCTCGAGCAGCTCGGCGGCGTTGTGGAAGAAGTAGAGGCCGAAGTCGACGAGCGCGCCCACCATCGGCCGCCCGTCCACCTCGATGTGGGCCTCGTCGAAGTGCCAACCGCGCGGCCGCGGAACGATGACCGGTATGCCGTCGGGGTTCTTCAGCGCGTAGTGCCTGCCCTCCGGGGTGGTGAGCTCGATGGTGCGGCGCACGGCGTCGAACAGGTTGACCTGGCCGCCGACGACGTTGTCCCAGTGGGGGGTGTTGGCGTCCTCGAGGTCGGCCAGCCAGACGCGGGCGCCGGAGTTGAGGGCGTTGATGGCCATCTTGCGCTCGGTGGGGCCGGTGATCTCCACGCGGCGGTCGGCGAAGTCGTCCGGGATCGGCGCCACCGTCCAGTCCCCGGCCCGGACCTCGGCCGTCTCCGGGAGGAAGTCGAGGCGCCCCGTCTCGGCGATCGTCGCCCGGCGCTTGACCCGAGCCTGCAGCAGCTCGTCACGGCGCAGGCCGAAGCGGGTCTGCAGGTCGGCGAGGAACTCCAGCGCCTCGGGGGTCAGGATCTCGTCGCTGCGCTCGACCGGGCCCCCGGTCACGGTGATGTCTGCCATCAGGCCTGTCTCCTCGTTGAGTGGCGTGCGAAGGATGGGTGGCTGGATATTCCATCATATGGAATAGTTTTCTCGCCAGTAGGAAAACATGTGTCCCCTTGGCGGCCGAGAGCCGCGGGGCAGGAAGGAGGCCTCGGTGCCTGCAGAGCCCCCGGCAGCAGCCGACCCCCTGGGCGAGCCCGGTGGCGCCGACGCGCAGGCCGACCAAGCGGCGGGCAGCCGCCGGGGTGCTCGGGCGGGGGTGCAGTCGCTCGACCGTGCCTTCGCCGTCCTCGAGACGATGGCCGACGCCGGCGGCGTGATCAGCCTGTCGCAGCTGGCGGCCGACGCCGGGCTGCCGCTGCCCACGATCCACCGCATCGTGCGCACCCTCGTCGACCTCGGCTACATCCGCCAGGAGCCGTCGCGCCAGTACTCCCTCGGCCCCCGGCTGATCCGTCTGGGCGACGTCGCCTCACGCAGCCTCGGCAGCTGGGCTCGGCCCCACATGGCCAGAGTCGCTGCTGCACTGGGCGAGTCGGTCAACCTGGCGGTGCTCGACGGCGACCAGATCGTCTACGTCGGCCAGGTCATGGCGTCACAGCACTCGATGCGCATGTTCACCGAGGTGGGCCGGCGCGTCGACCCGCACACCACGGCCGTCGGCAAGGCCATCCTGGCCTCCTGGGACCCCGCCGAGGTGCGGGCGCTCCTGTCACGCACCGGCATGACTGCTCGCACCGGCCACACCATCACGACCCCCGAGGGCTTCGCCGAGGAGCTCGAGCGCACCCGCCGGCGCGGCTACGCCCTCGACAACGAGGAGCAGGAGATGGGCGTGCGCTGCGTCGCCGTGGCGGTGCCCGGCGCCCCGCAGCGGATCGCGGTGTCGATGTCGGGCCCCCTGTCGCGGATGGGCGACGACGTCGTGGAGCGGGCGGCGCCCCTGCTGGAGGAGGCAGCCACCGCCATCGCCGCCGAGCTCGGGGCGGCGACCGGCTAGCGTCGCCTCTGGCTCTGGACGACGTATGCCGCGCCGGCCCCCGGGTGGGGCGGGCGCGGCATACGTCGCGGCTCGGGTCGATGGGCCGCCTCAGTCGGCGGCCGGCGCCGCCATGCCCTCCTTGATGAGGTTCATGACCGAGGAGTCGGCCAGCGTGGTGACGTCGCCGACCTCGCGGTTCTCGGCCACGTCGCGCAGCAGGCGGCGCATGATCTTGCCGGAGCGGGTCTTGGGCAGCTCGGCCACCACCATGATCGAGCGCGGCTTGGCGATCGGGCCGATCTCGTGGGCCACGTGGTTGCGCAGCTCCTGGACGAGGTCCCTGCCCTCGCCCGGCTCGTCGGCCTCCTCGACCGCCTCCTTGCGCAGGATGACGAAAGCGCAGACCGCCTGTCCGGTGGTCTCGTCGGCCGCGCCGACGACCGCAGCCTCGGCGACCTTGGGGTGCGAGACGAGGGCCGACTCGATCTCGGCGGTGGAGAGGCGGTGGCCCGAGACGTTCATGACGTCGTCGACCCGGCCGAGCAGCCAGATGTTGCCCTTCGCGTCGTACTTGGCGCCGTCGCCGGCGAAGTAGTACTTCGGCCCGAACCGGCTCCAGTAGGTCTCCTTGTAGCGCTCCGGGTCGCCCCAGATGCCGCGCAGCATCGCCGGCCACGGCTTGGTGAGCACGAGGTAGCCGACCTTCTCCGGCTCGGTGAACGGCTTGCCCTCGTCGTCGAGGATCTCGGCACTGATGCCGGGGATCGGCTTCTGGGCCGAGCCGGGCTCGAGGTCGGTGACGCCGGGGAGCGGGCTGATCATGATGCCGCCGGTCTCGGTCTGCCACCAGGTGTCGACGATCGGGCAGCGGTCGCCGCCGATGTGCTTGCGGTACCAGAGCCATGCCTCGGGGTTGATCGGCTCGCCGACCGACCCGAGCAGCCTCAGCGACGACAGGTCGAACTTCGCGGGGATGTCGTCGCCCCACTTCATGAACGTGCGGATCGCCGTGGGCGCGGTGTAGAGGATGGAGACCTTGTACTTCTCGACGATCTCCCACCAGCGGCCCTGGTGCGGGGTGTCGGGGGTGCCCTCGTAGAGCACCTGGGTCGCGCCGTTGGCCAGTGGCCCGTAGACGATGTAGGAGTGGCCGGTCACCCAGCCCACGTCGGCGGTGCACCAGTAGACGTCGGACTCGGGGTGCACGTCGTGCACGATGTGGTTGGTGTAGGCCGCCTGGGTCAGGTAGCCGCCGGTGGTGTGGAAGATGCCCTTCGGCTTCCCCGTCGTGCCCGAGGTGTAGAGGATGAACAGCGGGTGCTCGCTGTCCACCGGCTGGGGCTCGTGGGTGTCGGGCTGGGCGTCGACGAGGTCGTGCCACCAGATGTCGCGGTCGTCGACCCAGGTGACGTCGGTGCCGGTGCGCCGCACCACCAGGACCTTCTCGACCGGGTTCTCCCCGTGCTGAAGCGCCTCGTCGACCGCAGCCTTGAGGGGAGCGGCCTTCCCGCGCCGCCACTGCCCGTCGGTGGTGACGACGACCTTGGCCTGCGCGTCGTCGATGCGGGTGTGCAGCGCCTCGGCCGAGAAGCCACCGAAGATCACCGAGTGCGGTGCGCCGAGCCTGGCGCACGCCAGCATGGTCACGACCGTCTCCGGGATCATCGGCATGTAGATGGCCACCCGGTCGCCCTTGCCGACACCGAGCGAGGCCAGCGCGTTGGCCGCCTTGGCGACCTCCTTCTGGAGGTCGGCGTAGGTGACGGTGCGGGTGTCGCCCTGCTCGCCCTCGAAGTGGATCGCGACGCGCTCGCCGTTGCCGGCCTCGACGTGGCGGTCGACGCAGTTGTAGGCGACGTTCAGCTCGCCGCCGACGAACCACTTGGCGAACGGGGCCCCGCTCCAGTCGAGCGTGGTGTCGAAGTCCTTGCTCCAGGTGACGTACGTGCGGGCCTGGTCGGCCCAGAAGGCCTCGTAGTCGGCGTCGGCCGCGGCATACATCTCGGCCTTGCCGTTGGCGTTGGCCGCGAACTCCTCACTGGGCTCGAATGAGTGGTCCTGCTGCAGCACGGTCGACAGGCTCTCCTCGGACACGGCTTCCCTCCTGGCTGACGGCGCGACGGCCGCGTCGCTGCGGCCGAGAGTGACGTCCCCCAGCCAACCGCCTCTCCCGCCCGGCTTCAAGGGGAACGCCGTCGGGGCTCGCCCGGCGGGCTCTGCGAGCGACGAGCGGCGCCGCCCGGGTCACCAGCGGTGCGCCACGTCGACGACGAGCCGCGCATGACCATGACCGACAGTCGCGCCCCGCGCACGCGGCGCCGCCCACAGCACGGTGCCGTGCCCCCTGCGCGGGGACACGGCACCGTGGTCGGGGGAGGGCCCGCGCTAGTGCGCGACCGCCTTCTCGGCGCCGTGGCCGGTGAGGCTGCGCACCTCCATCTCGGCGAACTTCAGCTCGCTGGAGGGCTCGCGGCTGGTGACCGTGCCCAGCCAGCCCAGGAAGAAGGACAGCGGGATCGAGACGATGCCCGGGTTGTCCAGCGGGAACCAGCTGAAGTCGACGCTCGGGTCGGTGATCATCGACGGGCTCGGACCGCCCTCGGTGAGAGGGGCCTTCCCGGACACCACCGGGCTGAACACGATCAGGGTGATCACCGAGACAAGGCCGCCGTAGAGGCTCCACAGGGCCCCCCGGGTGTTGAACCGCTTCCAGAACAGCGAGTACAGGATCGTCGGCAGGTTGGCGCTCGCCGCGACGGCGAAGGCCAGCGCCACGAGGAACGCGATGTTCTGGTTCTTGGCGAAGATGCCGCCCACGATGGCGATCGCGCCGATCACCAGGGCGGTGATGCGGGCGACCTTCACCTCGGAGTCCGCCGAGACCTCGCCGCGCTTGATGACCTGGGCGTAGATGTCGTGGGCGAAGCTCGCGCTGGCGGTGATCGTCAGACCTGCCACGACCGCGAGGATCGTCGCGAAGGCGATCGCCGAGATCAGGCCGAGCAGGATCTCGCCACCGAGCTCGAAGGCGAGCAGCGGGGCGGCGGAGTTCGCCTTGCCGGGGGCGGCGAGGATCTTGTCCGGGCCGACCAGGGCGGCCGCGCCGTAGCCCATGACCAGGCTCAGCAGGTAGAACAGGCCGATCAGCCAGATGGCCCACTCGACCGACTTGCGGGCCTCCTTGCTCGAGGGGACCGTGTAGAACCGCATGAGCACGTGCGGCAGGCCGGCGGTGCCGAGCACCAGGGCAAGCGACAGCGAGATGAAGTCGACCTGGGTCAGGGTGGACGTGCCGTACTTCAGGCCCGGGTTGAGCAGGGCCTCGCCCGCCTTGGGCGAGTTCTCGACCGCGCCGCCGAGCACCTCCGAGAGGCTGAAGTCGAAGAGGGCCAGCACCCAGACGGTCATGACGATGGAGCCGGCGATGAGCAGCGTCGCCTTGACGATCTGCACGTAGGTCGTGCCCTTCATGCCGCCGATGAGCACGTAGGCGATCATGATGATGCCGACGAGGGCGATGACGAGGTTCTGCGCCGCGTCGCCGTCGAGGCCGAGCAGGAGCGAGACCAGACCACCGGCACCGGCCATCTGGGCGAGCAGGTAGAAGAAGCTCACCGCGAGCGTGGAGATGGCGGCTGCGGTGCGCACCGGGCGCTGCTTGAGCCGGAAGCTCAGCACGTCGGCCATCGTGAAGCGGCCGGTGTTGCGGAGCAGCTCGGCCACGAGCAGCAGCGCCACGAGCCAGGCCACGAGGAAGCCGATGGAGTAGAGGAAGCCGTCGTAGCCGGTGAGGGCGATGGCCCCGGCGATGCCGAGGAACGAGGCGGCCGACAGGTAGTCGCCGGCGATCGCGATGCCGTTCTGCTTGCCGGAGAACGAGCGCCCGCCGGCGTAGTAGTCGGCCGCGGTCGCGTTGCGCCGTGAGGCCTTGATGACGATGAAGAGGGTGACGACCACGAACAGGCCGAACACCGCGATGTTCAGCGTCGAGTTGCCGACATTGGTCTCGGTCACTTCTGGCCTCCCTCGAGACGGTCGTGGAGCGCCTCGGCGCGCGGGTCGAACTCACGGTCGGCCCAGCGCACGTAGAGGACGGTGATGACGAAGGTGGAGACGAACTGGCCGAGGCCGAAGAGGAGGCCGACGTTGATGTTGCCCCACACCTTCTGGGACATGAAGTCCGCCGCGAACGCGGCGAGCAGGACGTAGAGGAAGTACCACGCCAGGAAGAGCGCGGTCATGGGGAAGACGAAGCGGCGGAACCGTCGCCGCAGGTCGACGAACTCGTCGGTCCGCTGCAGGGCGACGTAGGGATCCGTGCTGTGTTCGCGAGCGACGTTGCTCACTGCGCACCTCCAGGACTGGACGCGGGCGGCTCCCGCGGCTGAGGCCCACTGTTGCGACTCGGTATGCCGCGCAGAAGGGCGTGCGCGCGGGTGCGCGCCGGATGGGCGGTCACCGTAGGTGTGTGGCGGGTCACAGTGCGCCGAACGGTCGACGATCTGCGACCAGCGGTCGGGGCTGAGGGGGTCTCAGCGGTGGCGCGGGCTGCGCTCGAGCTGCAGGTCCTCCGGGGTGTGCAGGCGCACCATGGTGCGCGAGGTGTGCCGGGGGATGTGGCCCGGAGTCGCCAGAGAGACGATCACCGCCACGGCGAAGGCGATGGGGATGGTCCACGCAGCGGGCTGGCCGAGCAGGGCGCCGGGCCAGCCCTCGATCGGCCCGCCCAGCATCGTCACGAGCACCGCCCCGGCGGCCAGGCCGCCGCCGGACACCAGCCCCGCGGCGGCCCCCACGGTGCTCAGGCCCCGCCACCACGAGCCCAGCACGAGCAGCGGGCAGAACGTGGAGCCGGCCACGGCGAACGCGAGCCCCACCGTGGTGGCGAGCCCGATGGGCTCGACCAGCCACGCCGCGGCATACGGCACGACCATGGCGAGCACGGTGGCGAGCCGGAAGCCCTGCACGACGGTGGCGTCCTCCCCGGTCAGGCGCCCGAGCCTGCCGCGAAGCACGTCCTGGTCGAGCACGCCGGCGACCGACATCGTCAGCCCCGAGGCGGTCGACAGGAACGCCGCGAAGGCGCCCCCTGCGAGCACCGCCGACAGCACCTCGCCGACGCCGCCCGGTACGACCGCCCCCGGCAGCGCGAGGACGATGGTGTCGGCGCGCAGTCCCCCGGGGAGCTCGGGCAGGTAGACGCGTCCGAGCACGCCGTAGACCGGCGGGAAGAGGTAGAAGAGGCCGAGCAGGGCCACGACGGTCAGCGTCGTGCGGCGGGCCGCCCTCCCGTCGGGATTGGTGTAGAAGCGCACGAGCACGTGCGGCAGCCCCATGGTGCCGAGCGCCAGCGCGAGCAGGGTGCTGTAGGTGGCGTAGACCGGGTGGTCCTGGCCCCCGAACCCGCTGAGCGGCTGCGCCCAGTCTGAGGCCGTGCCCCCGGTGAGCTGCGGCTCCGGCCGGCCGTCCTGGAGCCACACCGCCAGCAGGACGAACGCCGGGATGGCGATGGCGGTCAGCTTCAGCCAGTACTGCATGGCCTGCACGAGGGTGATCGAGCGCATGCCGCCGGCGGCCACGTTGGCGATCACGACCACCACGACTACGAGGCTGCCGACCCAGGTCGGCGCACCCGTCACGACACGGAGGGCGAGGCCCGCACCCTGCAGCTGGGGGAGCAGGTAGAGCCAGCCGATCCCCACGACGAGCAGCGACGAGAGGAAGCGGATCCGCGTGCTCTCGAGCCGGGCCTCGGCGAAGTCCGGCAGCGTGTAGGCGCCCGAACGGCGCAGCGGGGCGGCGACGAGCACGAGCAGCACGATGTAGCCCACCGTGTAGCCGACCGGGAACCAGAGCATGTCGAGCCCACTGGAGTAGACCAGGCCGGCGATGCCGAGAAAGCTTGCGGCAGAGAGGTACTCGCCACCGATCGCGCTGGCGTTCCGGTAGGGGGTGACGGTTCGGCCGGCGACGTAGAAGTCGCTGGTGGTCCGCGACAGGCGCAGCCCGAACGCGCCGACGCCGAGGGTGACCAGGCAGACGAGCACGATGGCGGTCAGCCCGTAGGCGGTGTTCACCGGCGGCCCACCACCTGGCTGAACTCGCGCTCGATCCGTTCGGACTGCCGCACGTAGTAGTGCGCCACCAGCAGGGCGACGGGGTACACGAGCACGCCGAGGACCAGCCAGGGGAAGGGCACCCAGCCGATCTCGAGGGTGCGGGTGTCGGGCACGAGCAGGAAGAGCAGGGGCAGCCCGCCCAGCCCGAGGGCGCCGAAGGCCAGCACCCGCAGGGCGAGCCGCAGCTGGGCCGTCATCAGGCCCGCCATGTAGACCTCGCCGAGGTCGGTCTGCTCGTCGATGTCGCGGGTCAGGGGGCGCAGGTCACGGCGGGTGGCCGCACTTCGCCGCGAGCTGGTCACCCGAACCCGGGGCGGCCGGTCCGGGCGGTCCTGCCGGCCACCGGTCTCCGCGGCCCTGCCGGGGCTCATGGCGTCGAGGGCTTGGGTGCGCGCAGCAGCCGGTCGCGCAGCTCGCGGGTGTGCCGGCGGCTCACCTGGAGCTCGGCCTCGTCGAGCACCACCGTGCACCGGCCGTGCTCCATGCGGACCTCCCGCACGTGGGGGAGCGCGACCAGGGTGCTGCGGTGGATGCGCACGAAACCGGCCGACCCCCAGCGCTCCTCGAGCGTGCTGAGGGGGATGCGCACGAGGTGGGAGCCGGTGTCGGTGTGCAGGCGGGCGTAGTCGCCCTGGGCCTGCGCGTAGCGGATCTGGCTGCGCGAGATGAAGCGGGTGACGCCGCCGAGCTCGACCGGGATGGTCTCGTCCTCGAGCTGCGTCGCCGCCGCTTCCGGGGCCTCGGTCGCCTCGGCGGTCCCCTCGACGACGCGGCGCACCGCCTCGGCGAGGCGGTGCGGCCGCACCGGCTTCATCACGTAGTCGGTGGCGTCGACGGCGAACGCGTCGACCGCGTGGTGGTCGTAGGCGGTGACGAAGACGATGCGTGGCCGCTGCGCGAACCGCGCGATGACGCGGGCGAGGTCCATGCCGTCGAGGCCGGGCATGTTGATGTCGGAGAACACGACGTCGACCGGCCCCTCCTCGAGGGCTCGCAGCGCCTCGGTTCCGCTGCTGGCGGTCCGCACGTCGCCGATGCGCTCGTCCTGCCTCAGCAGCCAGCTGAGCTCCTCCAGGGCCGGGAGCTCGTCGTCCACGACCAGGGCACGCAGGCGGGGGCCGCCCGCCCCGCCGGCGCTGGTGGGGTCGGGGCGGCGCTCACGGGGATGTCCCGGTCCGGCGCTCGCCACAGGGCGAGCCTACGACGAGCTCACGCCGCGGCGGGTCAGGCGTGGACGCCCGGGGCGTACTTCGGCACGCGGAAGGTGACCTTGGTGCCCGCCCCCGGGGCGGTCTCGACCGCGAGCCCGTAGTCGTCGCCGTACACCTGGCGCAGCCTCGCGTCGACGTTGCCGAGCCCGACGCTGTCGGCGTCCCCCTGCCCGTCGAGGGCCCGTCGGACCGCCTCCGGGTCCGCGCCGATCCCGTCGTCCTCGATGCAGATCTCCGCCTCCGACCCGCGGTCGGTCGCCCGGATGCTGACCTCGCCGCCGCCCTCCTTGCGCGCGATGCCGTGGCGCACCGCGTTCTCCACGATCGGCTGGATGGCCAGGTAGGGCACCGTCACCGGGAGCACCTCGGGGGCGATCATCAACGAGATCCGCATCCGGTCACCGAAGCGGGCCTGCTCGAGCGTGAGGTAGCGCTCCACGTTGCGCAGCTCCTCCGCGAGGGTGGTGAACGCGCCACCACGGCGCAGGGCGTAGCGGGTGAAGTCGGCGAACTCCAGCAGCAGCTCGCGGGCCCGTTCCGGGTCGGTGCGCACGAACGAGGCGATGGCCGCCAACGAGTTGTATATGAAGTGGGGGCTGATCTGCGCCCGCAGGGCGCGCAGCTCGGCCTCCATGGTGCGGGTGCGCTCGTGGCCGAGCTCGGCGAGCTCGGCCTGCGTGGCGACCCAGCGCGCCACCTCCTCGGCCGCCCTGGCGAGGCCTGCCGAGGCCTGCGGCCCGTATGCCGCGATGGAGGCCACCACGCGGTCCTCGGTCACCACCGGTGCGATGACGGCCGTCTTGACCGGGCAGTCGGGGTCGGGGCAGCCCACGGCGTCGAACCCGAGCACGATCGTGCGCCCCGTGGCCAGGACCTCCTCGGCGTCGGCGCGGGCGTGCTCGCGGTGGTGGTCGGCGGCGCCCTCCCAGGCCAGCAGGGAGAACGGGTCGCACACCGCGATCGCCGGTGACCCCAGCAGGGCGCGCAGGTGCTTGGCGGCCCGGGCGGTGCCCTCCGGCGTCAGGCCGTCCTGGAGGTGGCGCGAGGCCAGCGACGCCGTGTGCAGTGTCGCGTGCGTGGCGTGGTCGACGTCGGAGACGAAGCCGCGGGACCCGCGACGGCCCTGCCGCAGCAGGCGCAGCAGCCCCAGCGCCAACAGGAAGGCGCCCGCGACCACGATCGCCGTGGGGAGGTGGAAGCTGCCCGACACACGGCGAACTCTAGGCTGCTGTCCGTGCCTGACGTCGTCTCCTCGCTGAACGCGCTCGCCACCCTTCCGGGGGTGCCCGAGCAGACCGACGCCGCGCGCGAGGCGTGCACGAAGCTGCGCTGGCACGAGGCCCTGCGCCGGCGCATCCCCGAGGCCGCGGCCGAGTCGCGGGTGCGCGGCGCCCACGCCAGTGCGGCGCTCGAGGGCGCCAACCTCTCGGTGGAGATCGTCCGCGACCTCATGCGTGGCGCGCAGCAGTGGCCCTCGGACCCGGACCCGGTCGAGCAGGTCGCCCGCGGGGTCGTCCAGGCCACTGCTGAGACGGAGCGGCTGGGCGCCATGCTGCGCACCGCCCCCCTGCAGGCGCTCGCCCGCCTGCACGTGGCCGCGGCCTCCGGCCTGGTCGCCCCCGACCAGCTCGGGCGCCCCCGCCGGCCGGGCGAGGAGTGTGCCGAGTTCGTCGACCTCGGACCTGCTCCGGACGCCGACGGGGTGCAGGAGCGCCTGGCCGCCCTCGTGCAGGTGCTGCTCGCAGGCGACAGGGCGCCGGCGGTGGTGGTGGCCGCCCTCGTGCACGCGGAGATCGCCCACGTGCGCCCCTTCGTCCGCGGCAACGGCGCCGTCGCGCGTGCCATGGAACGGGCCGTCATCCAGGCCACCGGGCTCGACCCCACCGGCGTGGCGGTGCCCGAGGTCGGGCACGGCGCGCAGGGCGGGCCCGCCTACCTCGGCGCCCTCGCGGCATACGGGACGGGGTCCCCGGAAGGGGTGGCGCTGTGGCTCGGGCACTGCTGCGAGGCCATCGTCGCGGGCGCCGCGGAAGGCGTGCGCATCTGCGACGCGGTGCGCGCCGGCCGACTGCTCTGACGGGCCGGCTGCGACCGTCAGCGCGCAAATGTCAAGCCTTACGTTTGGCGCGCGGGTGGGGTACACAGGACGTACACGGACCACCGTGAGCCTGCAGGGCACCCACGTGCGGGAAGTCCACTGATGGACCGGTCGTGGCGGGCTTGTCCCGATGCGACATCGTGACTGCACGCTTGGTAACCCGAGCCGGCTCGCGGCCGATGGCACCCCGTTCACGCGGGGTGCCATCTCATGTGTTTCACGGTCTTTTTGGGTGAAACTCGCCCCAAGAGTTGCTATCCGAGAGGTAAAGGTCCACCATTGCAGTGCTCGCTCCCCCTCGCGGGGTCGAGCGAGCCGGCGCATCAGCTCCTCCCCCCCGGAGCTTGGCGCGTCGACGGCCCCGGTTGTCCCCCCGACCGGGGCCGTCCCCTTTTCCGGCGCAGTTGGCCATGTGGCGCGGGTGAGCCCAGTGGCCCGGGGGCCGGTCGGACCGTCCGGCCGCTGTCCACAGCGGGGCCCCCGTCGTCACACGGTGCACAGGCAGGTGAGCGGGCCTGGTCCGGGCTTGCGGCTGGGCCAACGCTGGCCGCATGCCCACCCTCGCTGCTGGCACCCCGGTCCTCGGCGTCCTCGGTGCGTCCGGGGGCCTCGGCGCCTCGACGCTCGCCGCGGCGCTCGCCGTGGCGGCCACTCGTGAGCTCGCGGCCTCCGGTCTGCCAGCCGCTGTGGCCGTGGACGGGGCACTCGGCGGCGGGGGCCTCGACACGACGGCCTGCGTGGAGCACCTGCCCGGGCTGCGATGGCCCGACCTGGCGGGCGTGCGAGGCGAGGTGTGCGGAGCCGACCTGGTGGCCGAGCTGCCGCGGTGCGCCGGCGGGGCGCGCGTGCTCGCCGCGGCTCCCGGCGCGCCCCCGCCGCAGGAGGTGGTCTCGAGCGTCGTGCAGGCGGTGCGCGCCGTGTCAGGTTTGGTGGTGGTCGACCTTCCGGGCGCGGGAGCGGGCGCGGAGGCCGGCGGCGACGGTGCCACGGAGCTCCTGCTCGAGGCGTGCGATGCGGTCCTGCTGCTCGCGGGGGTGACCCCGCGCCACCTGGCTGACGCGGTCGCGGCGCGGACCCGCCTGGCGGCCCGCCTCCCGGACGGCGCCGTCCTGCTGGTCGTCCGAGGAGGCCCGCGCGGTCGCGGCCTGGCGACCGCGATGGCCGACCATCTCGGCCTTGCGCTGGCGGGCTGCTGGCGCGACGACCGCCGCGTCGTCCTCGACGCCGAGCGGGGGCGGGCGCCGGGCGAGGGGCCCCGCTCCGGGCTGGCGTCGCTGAGCGGGCGCCTGCTCGAGCGCCTGGCACACCACCGGGGGGCCGCCTGATGGGACTGGACACCGGCATCCGGCAGGCCATTCTCCAGGGCAGGCCACCGGCGCCTGCCGAGCTCGACGACCTGGTTGCCGCGGAGGCCCTCCGCCTGGGCCGGGCGGGGGCGGGCGAGGTGAGGGCCGCCCTCGGCGCCGCGCTGCTCGGCGCCGGCCCGCTCGAGCCGCACCTCGAGGACCCGCTCGTGACCGATGTGCTCGTCAACGGCGACGGCGCCGTGTGGCTCGACCGCGGCACCGGCCTGCAGCGCGCCCCTGGCGACCCGCTGGGGGCCGAGTCCGCGCGGATGCTGGCGGTGCGGTTGGCCGGTCAGGCGGGGCGGCGACTGGACGAGAGCCAGCCGTGGGTCGACGGGCTGCTTCCCGGTGGGGTGCGCCTGCACGCCGTGCTCCCGCCGCTGGTCGACGGAGGCGCCCACCTCAGCCTGCGGGTGCCGCGACGGTCGCTGCGGCGGCTCGACGACCTGGAGTCCGCGCGGATGTTCGACGAGCCGACCGGTCGGCTGCTCCGGCGGCTGGTCGAGCGCCGTGTGTCGTTCCTGGTGACCGGTGGCACCGGCAGCGGCAAGACGACGCTCCTCGGAGCCCTGCTGGCCGAGGCCTCCGCCGACGAGCGCCTCGTCCTGGTCGAGGACGTCCGTGAGCTGGCGGTGGAGCACCCGCACGTGGTGCGGCTGCAGTCGCGCTCGGCCAACGTGGAGGGAGCCGGCGAGGTGACGCTGGTCGACCTGGTGCGGCAGGCACTGCGGATGCGGCCGGACCGGCTGGTCGTGGGCGAGGTGCGCGGCGCCGAGGTGCGCGAGCTGCTCGCTGCCCTCAACACCGGCCACGACGGCGGGTGCGGCACGGTGCACGCCAACAGCGCCGCAGACGTGGTGCCCCGGTTCGAGGCGCTCGGGGCGCTGGCCGGGCTCGGCCGCGACGCGGTGCAGGCGCAGCTCTCCAGCGCCGTCCAGGCCGTGGTGCACCTGCGCCGGGACCGTGCCGTCCGGCGGGTCGCCTCGCTCTCGGTGCTCGAGACCGGCAGCGGTCTCGAGGTGGCGCTCGCCCTCTACTGCGCCAGCACGGTCTCCGGGGCCGTGCGAGGTCCCGGCTGGCCCCGTCTGGCCGCCCTGTTGGGACTGCCGTCATGACCCTGCTGGTCCTCGCGGCGTCGGTCGCGGTCCTGCTCTGGCCGAGCCGGCCCGCGGCACTGCTGTCCACCGCCGCCCGCCGCTCCCTCGGGCTCGACGGCGCTCGCGCGGACGGGTGTCCCACCGGGGTGCGGACGTGGCTCGAACGGCTGCGGCTCGGCGCGCCCTTCGGCAGGCGCCGGGCCGGGGCCGGCCTCGACGAGCTCGCCGACCTCCTCGAGGTGCTTGGGCCGCCGTTGCGGGCCGGCACCAGCGTCGGCGCGGCCGTCGAGGTGGCCGGTCGGGCCATGGCCGCGGGCGACCTGTCCGCTGGGGGCAGCCGCCTCGGCAGCCTGGTCGGTGACCTGTCTGCAGCGGCGAGCGCGGGTCGATCGCTGGCGGAGGTCTGGAACGACGCGGCGTCAGCCGCACGCTCGGCGGACCTGCAGTTCGTGGCGCGGTCGTGGACGCTCAGCGAGCAGACCGGCGTGCCGCTCTCGGTGGCGCTGGCGACGGCGGCGCGGAGCGTGCGAGCCCGCCAGGCGGCGGAACAGGCCCTCGCCGCCGCGACCGCGGGTGCTCGGGCATCGATGGGGCTGCTCGCCCTGCTGCCGGCGTCGGGTCCGGTGGTCGGGCTGCTCTTCGGTCTCACCCCGGTCGACCTCTACGGCCGCTCCACCGGGTCGGCCCTCTGCCTGCTGGCGGGTGGGGCGCTGGGCGTGACCGGCTGGCTGTGGAGCCGGACCATCCTGCGGCGAGCGCTGCGCCCGGGTGCGGTCGCGGCGCAACGGGGCATGTCGTGAGCGCCGGCCTGCTCGTGGTGCTGGCCACTCTTGCCGTCCTGGCTTGGCCGTCCCGCTCGGTCTGGTCACCCCGCCGGGGCAGCCAGGAGCCACGGGACGCGGGACCGCCGGCGGGCACAACGGCCACGGTGCACGCCATCGCTGACGCGCTGGTGCTCCTGTCCCTGGCGCTGCGCTCCGGGATGGGTCATCGCGAGGCGCTCGAGCGGGTCGCGCAGACCAGCGAGGGCGAGGTCGCGGCCCACCTCGGCTCGGTGGCGGCCGCGCTCAGGTGGGGGCAGTCGGCACCCGAGGCCTGGGCGTACGTCCCGGCTGCCTGGCGTCCGGCGGCCCTGGCGTGGGAGGTCGCCGAGCGGTCCGGGGCGGCGCCAGCACAGCTCGTCGAAGAGGCTGCCTGGCGGATCCGGGAGCGCGAGGACAGGCGGCTGCAGGCTGCCGCCGGACGCGCGGGGGTGCGGCTCGTGCTGCCGCTGGGACTGGCCTTCCTCCCGGCCTTCGCCTGCACCGCGGTCGTGCCGGTGGTGCTGGCGCTCGCCCACACGGTTCTCGGCCCATGAGGGCCGGGTTGGTGCCGGCAGGGTGCCGGCGGAAAGGAGAAGACCATGACGCGACGGATGGAGGGCCTGCGACGGAGGATGCGCGCGGTGCAGGCGACTGGCGCGGCGGGGATGACCACGGCGGAGTACGCCGTCGGCACCCTGGCGGCGGTGGCGTTCGCGGCGGTGCTGCTCGCGGTGGTGAAGTCGGGGCCGGTGAAGTCTGCGCTCGCCGGCGTCATCACCTCGGCGCTCGGGATCGGGTCGTAGGCCGCGACCGCGGCATGGCGACGGCCGAGCTGGCCGTCGCCATGCCGAGCGTGCTGGTGGTGCTCGGTCTGGGCCTGGCTGCCCTGTCCGCCGGGGTCGACCAGGTGCGCTGCGTCGACGCGGCACGGGCCGTCGCCCGCCTTGCGGCGCGAGGGGAACCACCCCAGCGGGCTGTCGACGCCGGGCGTCAGCTCGCTCCGCGTGGGGCCGGCATCCGGGTCACCACCCGGGGCGGGGAGGTGTCGGTGGAGGTGACCGCCCCGCCCGTGACCGGCCTGCGCCTGCTGGGGCTCGAGGCCCGGCCGTCGGCGGACGCGGTGGCCGCCCGCGAGGACGCGCTCGCCGACGCAGGTCCCTGGCCGGGGGAGACGCCATGAGCGGGGGAGGCGCCGTGGGCAGGGGAGGTGCCGAGGGCACGGGCCCGACCCTGAGGGGCAGGGCCCGCGGTCACCGGGAGCGGGGAGCCGCCACCGTGCTGGCGGTGGCAGCGGTCGGGGCGCTGCTTGCCTGCCTCGTCGGGAGCCTGGCACTCGTGGGTGCGGTGCACGCTGCACACCGGGCGCGTGCCGGGGCTGACCTCGCCGTCCTCGCCGCGGCGTCGGTCCACCAGCGGGCCGCCTTCGCCGACTCCGCCTGCAGCCGCGCCCGCGAGATCGCCCGCGCCAACGGCTGCGAGCTCCGGTGGTGCCGGGCAGACCCCGACGGCACCGTCTCCGTCGCGGTCACTGCTCCGACCCGGACGCCCCTGCCCGCGCTGCGGCTCGGCCCCGCGCACGCTCGCGCCCGGGCGGGGCCGGTGGCTCCGCCCGGGCCGTGAACAGGGTCAGGCGCGGTGCGGCTCGCGGTCGTCGCGGCCCATGACGCGGTCCGCCGTCGTGGGCGCGTCAGGATCCTTGGCCGTCGGCAGCTCCGCGGTGGTGTCCCGCGAGTCTGCGCGGGTCGTGGTCGAGGCGGTGGCGGGCGCGGCGGCGTGCCGGCCGGGAGGGGTGTCGTCGGCCCAGCCGTCGCCGGGGCGCTCACGGGTGTCGGCGAACCGGGCGGGCGCGGGGGTGGCGGTCCGGGCCTCCTCGGCTCGTGCCTCCGCGTTCCGCCGGGCCTCGGCCTCGGCCTGGGCCTGGCGCTCGAGCTCCTTGGTCTCGCGACGACGCCGGGCCTTGCGGCGGACGCTCCCGCGAATCATGACCAGGCCGAGCCAGAGCAGGAGCAGGACGGCGGCGCCGGCGATGAGCAGCGCGAGCGGCAGCACCTCGGCCTTCACGCCGAGCGCCTCGAGCTCCACCGGGTCGGTGAGTGGTGCCG
Organism: Knoellia sp. 3-2P3; assembly: GCF_029223115.1. Lineage (NCBI taxonomy): Bacteria > Bacillati > Actinomycetota > Actinomycetes > Micrococcales > Intrasporangiaceae > Knoellia > Knoellia sp. 3-2P3. The sequence continues at coordinate 200,089 of NZ_JARGZE010000001.1, read as the reverse complement.
TCGCCATGAACAGCAGGACCCCAGCGGCCACTGCCAGGACGATGAGAATGAGTCCGAGCACGATCACGGTCGGTTACCTCCGTCGTCTGGGGGACGCACCGTGCGTCCTTGCCCATCTCCTGACATTAGCCCGCAGCCGCGGCCTGCGCCTTTCGAGAGTCCGTCGCCTCACCCCATCGCAGCACCATGGAGAGGAGGGACACCGCGCCGGCCTTGTCGAGGGGGTCGTTGCCGTTGCCGCACTTCGGCGACTGCACGCACGCGGGACAGCCCCGCTCGCAGCCGCACGCGGCGATGGCGTCACGGGTCGCCGAGAGCCACGTGTGGAACGCCTCGAAGCCGCGCTCGGCGAACCCTGCGCCGCCCGGGTGCCCGTCGTAGATGAGCACGGTCGGCAGCCCGGTGTCGGGGTGCAGCGCCGTGGAGACGCCGCCGATGTCCCAGCGGTCGGAGGTCGCCACCAGCGGGAGCATGCCGATGGCTGCGTGCTCCGCTGCGTGGGCGGCTCCCGGGATGGCGGTCTCGTCGACACCCCCCTGCGCGAGCGCGTCGACCGGCATGGTCCACCACACCGCCTTGGTGGCCAGCGTGCGCCGGGGCAGCTCCAGGGGGTGGGTGCCGATGACCTCGCCGCTGGGCAGGCGCCGCAGGAAGGAGGTGACCTGGGTGTGCACCTTCACCGGGCCGAACGACACCGTCACCGGGCCCCACGCCACCGACCGCTCGGTGGCCACGATGTCGAAGGCGCTGACGGACTGCGCGAACGTGCTCCAGCCGGGGTCGCCGCGCACCACGCACGCCGTCCTGTCCTCGAGGTCGAGGTCGGTGACGACGTAGGTCTCGCCCTGGTGGACGTGGACCGCCCCCGTGTGCACCTGCGCGTGGGCGGAGGCCTCGTCGATGGTGCCGAGCACCCGGCCGGTGCGGCGCTCGACGATGCCGACGACCTCGCCCGACCCTCGCAGCGACACGTGGTCGCTCGCCCGGTCGGTGCGCGCCCAGTACCAGCCGGTCCGGCGCCGCCGCAGGATGCCCCGCGCGACGAGGGCCTCCACGAGCGCCCGCGCGTCGCGGCCGAACAGCGGCAGGTCCGCCTCGGTGAGCGGCAGCTCGGCAGCGGCCGCGGCCAGGTGCGGCGCCAGCACGTGCGGGTTCTCCGGATCCATCACGGTCGCCTCCACCGACTGCCCGAAGAGCGACCCGGGGTGGTGCACCAGGTAGGTGTCGAGGGGGTCGTCGGCTGCCACGAGCACGGCGAGAGAACGGGTGCCGGCGCGCCCGGCCCGCCCGGCCTGCTGCCACAGGGACGCCCGGGTGCCCGGCCAGCCGGCCAGCAGCACGGCGTCGAGACCGCTGATGTCGATGCCGAGCTCGAGGGCGTTGGTCGCGGCCAGTCCCACCAGCGACCCCTCGCGCAGCGCCCGCTCCAGGGCGCGGCGCTCCTCGGGCAGGTAACCGCCCCGGTATGCCGCCACGGCGCCCTCCAGCCGTGGCGACACCTCCGCCAGCGACCGCCGCGCGCTCGCGGAGAGCGCCTCCACGCCGGCCCGCGACCGGGCGAAGGCGACGGTCTGCACCCCGGCGGCCACCAGGTCCGCGAGGAGGTCGGCGGCCTCACTGGTGGCGCTGCGCCGCACAGGCGTCTCGCCCGAGACGTCCGGGGCGCTGCCCCCCGAGGCATCCGCGTCGTCCCCACCGTCCCGCCCGGAGTCACCTGCGTCCCCCGACCCGCCGGCCGCGGGCGCGCTGGAGCGCCCGGGCAGCTCGGCGGGCTCCCACAGCCCGAACGTCATCGCCGCGCGCGGGGAGCCGTCCTGCTCGACCGGCTGCACCGGCAGCCCGGTCAGGCGCTCGGCGTGCACGGCGGGGTCGCGCACCGTGGCCGAGGCCAGCACGAACGTGGGCGCCGCACCGTAGCGGGCCGCCACCCGCCGCAGCCGCCGGAGCAGTGCGGCCAGGTGCGAGCCGAACACGCCCCGGTAGACGTGGCACTCGTCGATCACGACGTAGCGCAGCGCGCGCAGGAACGGCGCCCAGCGCTGGTGCTGCGGCAGCAGCGAGTGGTGGACGAGGTCGGGGTTGGTCAGCACGAGGTGCGCGTGCTCGCGGATCCACCGGCGCTCCTCCTGCGGGGTGTCGCCGTCATAGGTGGCCGCCCGCAGCCCGGGGATCGCCAGCGACTGCAGCCGGGCCACCTGGTCGGCGGCGAGGGCCTTGGTCGGCGAGAGGTACAGCGCGGTCGCGCCCCGCCCGCTCGGTGCGCTCGCGCCGGCGACCAGCGAGGAGAGGACGGGGGCCAGGTAGCCCAGGCTCTTGCCCGAGGCGGTGCCGGTGGCCATCACCACGTGCTGGCCGCGCCACGCGAGCTCGGCGGCCTCGGCCTGGTGCGACCACAGGGAGGTGATCCCGGAGCTGGCGAACGCGGCATACACAGCGGGGTGCACCCAGTCGGGCCACTCCGCGCGCCTGGCCTGGCGGGCGGGCACCTCGTGGACGTGCAGCAGCCGCCCGGCGCGGCTCCCCGAGGCCAGCCGGGCCAGCGCGGCGGCGGGGTCGAACGGCGCGTCGGATATCCGCTGTTCTTCAGTGCTGGACATTGCCGATACGGTAAACCGGACACACAGGCAGCACGCCATGGCGTTCTGCCCAGGAAACCCGCGAGAAGAAGGGGTGCGCCCGTGGACCTTTCGGTCTCCACCAGCGAGCATGGCGCGCTGACCGTCGTCCATGTCGGCGGCGAGATCGACGTCTACACCGCCCCGCTGCTCCGCGAGGCGCTCGATCGTCAGGTCGCGGCCGGCCGCACCGACCTGATCGTCGACCTCGAAGACGTCACCTTCATGGACTCGACCGGCCTCGGGGTCCTCGTCGGGCGCCTGAAGCTCGTGCGCGGGCAGAACGGCACGCTGCGCATCGTCAGCAGCCAGGACCGCATCCTCAAGGTCTTCAAGATCACCGGCCTCGACAAGGTGTTCCACATCTACGACTCGGTCGACATGGCGCAGGCGGCCGCCAAAGCCTGACGGGCGACCTCGCGGTCACAGCGCGCTTGCAGCGAAAGCCCCGTGAACTCCCGCAAAACGCCGGTGTGAAGGTCCTCACAGCACCTCCACGCGGTTGTGATGTGCATTACTGTCGCCACAACCGTCTCAGTGCCGCTGTTGTGGCGCGCCCATGGGGACGGCGTCATGCCACCCATCAAGGAGGATGGAATGTCGGGCCTCGCGTCCGCCGCAGCGGCTGATCTGTCGCTGACCGGCAACAATCTCACCCTGGTCATCGTGGTCGCCGTCATCGCGGTGATCGCCCTGGCCATGGGCGTCTTCTTCCGGCGGCAGGTGCTCGCCGCCGACCCCGGCACCGAGAAGATGCAGAACATCGGTGCGGCCGTCGAGGAGGGGGCGCAGGCCTACCTGGCGCGGCAGTTCAAGACGCTCGGAATCTTCGTCGTCCTCGTGTTCGGCCTGCTGCTCCTGCTTCCGGCCGACACCGCGGGGGTGCGGTGGGGCCGCTCGGGCTTCTTCATCGTGGGCGCCCTGTTCTCGGCTGCCATCGGCTACCTCGGCATGAGCCTGGCCGTGAAGGCCAACGTCCGCGTCGCCTCCGCCGCCCGGCACGGCGACCGCGACCTCGGCATGCGGATCGCCTTCCGCACCGGTGGTGTGGTCGGCATGGCGACCGTCGGCCTCGGCCTGCTCGGCGCCTCCATCGTGGTGCTGCTCTACGAAGGTGACGCACCCAAGGTGCTCGAGGGCTTCGGCTTCGGCGCCGCGCTGCTCGCCATGTTCATGCGGGTCGGCGGCGGCATCTTCACCAAGGCCGCCGACGTCGGCGCCGACCTCGTCGGCAAGGTCGAGGCGGGCATCCCCGAGGACGACCCGCGCAACGCCGCGACGATCGCCGACAACGTCGGCGACAACGTCGGTGACTGCGCCGGCATGGCCGCCGACCTGTTCGAGTCGTATGCCGTGATGCTGGTGGCCGCCCTCATCCTCGGCTCCGTCGCCTTCGGCGAGTACGGCCTGGTCTTCCCCCTCCTCGTCCCGGCGATCGGTGCCGTCACGGCCCTCATCGGCGTGTTCATCACCCGCGTGAAGCCGGGCGAGAACGCCCTGACGGCCATCAACCGCGGCTTCTACATCTCGGCCCTCATCTCCGCGGTCCTGTCGGCCGTCGCCGCCTTCATCTACCTGCCGTCGTCGTTCGCCGACCTCGGCACCGAGAACCAGGAGGTCCTCGGCCTCGACGGCGACCCGCGCATCATCGCGGTGCTCGCCGTGGTGATCGGCATCGTCCTGGCGGGGATCATCCTCTGGCTGACCGGCCACTTCACCGGCACCGACAAGCGTCCGACCAGGGACGTCGCCCGCACCTCGCTCACCGGGGCCGCCACGGTGGTGCTCTCGGGCATCGGTGTCGGCCTCGAGTCCGCCGTCTACACCGCGGCCATCATCGGTGGCGCGGTCTACCTCGCGTTCCTGCTCGGTGGGGGCTCGGTGGCGCTGTCGCTGTTCCTCATCGCGCTGGCCGGGTGCGGCCTGCTGACGACGGTCGGGGTGATCGTCGCCATGGACACCTTCGGCCCGGTCTCCGACAACGCGCAGGGCATCGCCGAGATGTCGGGCGACGTCGACGAGGAGGGCGCCCAGATCCTCACGGACCTCGACGCGGTGGGCAACACGACCAAGGCGATCACCAAGGGCATCGCGATCGCGACGGCCGTGCTGGCCGCCACCGCCCTGTTCGGCTCCTACACCGAGGCCTGGCAGAGCGCCTTCCGCGCCATCGAGCCCGGCGACGTGACCCAGGAGGAGGCGATCGACTTCGTCAACGACGCCGCCGCGCTGGTCACCTCGCCCGCCACGCTGGTCGGGCTCATCCTCGGTGCCGCCGTGGTGTTCCTCTTCTCGGGCCTGGCGATCAACGCCGTCACCCGCGCGGCCGGCGCCATCGTCTTCGAGGTGCGCCGCCAGTTCCGCGAGATCCCCGGGATCATGGAGGGCACGACCAAGCCGGAGTACGGCAAGGTCGTCGACATCTGCACCAAGGACTCGCTGCGCGAGCTCGCCACCCCGGGCCTGCTGGCCGCGCTCATGCCGGTCGCGGTCGGCTTCGGCCTCGGTATCGGAGCCCTCGCCGGCTTCCTGGCCGGCGCCATCGGCGCCGGTGCGCTCATGGCGGTCTTCCTCGCCAACTCGGGCGGCTCGTGGGACAACGCCAAGAAGATCGTCGAGGACGGCCACCACGGCGGCAAGGGCAGCGAGGCCCACGCCGCGACCGTCATCGGCGACACCGTCGGCGACCCGTTCAAGGACACGGCCGGCCCGGCCATCAACCCGCTCATCAAGGTGATGAACCTGGTGTCGGTGCTCGTGGCTCCCGCCATCATCACGCTGAGCATCGGCGCGGGGGAGAACCCGGTGCTGCGCTACGGCATCGCCGGTGCCGCCCTGGCGGTCGTGATCGGCGCGGTCGCGGTCTCCAAGTCCCGTGACCTCGCGATCGGTGGCGAGTCCCCCGAGGAGCTCGGGGAAGAGGAGGCCGCCGTCGCGCACGCGCACGCGCATGCGCCCGGTCGCGGCAACGTCACCGAGGGCGACGAGACGCGCGGCAGCGAGCTCGAGGAGGAGCACCTGCGCAACTGACCTCCTGCGCACCGAGCCGGCGGCCGGCGTCACCTCGTGGTGACGCCGGCCGCCGCCGTTCGTCCCCAGCGGTATGCCGCCCGGCCGCCTCGGGCACGGCGGCATACCCTGTGCGCATGCACAGTGCCCTCTTCGAGCAGGCCAACCTCGAGGTCCAGGCGGACCAGCGGTTCGCGCTGCAGAACCCCCAGATGCTGCGCGTGCACCTCGGCGGCGACGTCCTCGCCGTCAAGGGTGCGATGGTGGCCTACCAGGGGGCGATCCGCTTCGACCACGAGAAGTCCGGCTCGATGGGCAAGCTGCTGAAGAAGGTCGTCACCGGCGAGGACGTCTCGCTCATGCGCGTGTCCGGCACCGGCGACGTGTTCTTCGCGGCGGCAGCCGGCTACGTCTTCCTCGTCGACCTCACCGGCGACGGGCTGTCGGTCAACGCGCGGAACCTCCTGGCCTTCGACTCCGGCATCGACTGGGACATCAAGCGGGTCCAGGGCGCCGGCATGGCGAGCGGCGGCCTGTTCAACACGACGCTGCAGGGCACCGGTACCGCGGCCATCACGGCCGTGGGACAGCCGGTCGTCCTCGACTGCAGCACGCAGCCCACCTACGTCGACGTCGAGGCCTGCGTCGCCTGGTCGGCCAACCTCGTGCCCCAGCTGGTCTCGAGCATGAACGTCCGGTCGATGCTGCGCGGCGGCTCGGGTGAGGCGTTCCAGTACGCCTTCCAGGGACCGGGTTTCGTCGTCGTGCAGCCCAGCGAGTGGATGGGCTCGCCCGCCTCGGCCCAAGGTGGCGGCGGGTTCAACCTCGGCGGGTTCCTGGACGGTTGAGCAGACGGGTGAGCACCTCCACCACCGCCCCACCGCGCCCCGACGCGGACCTCGTCGGCCGCCTGCGCGCCGACCTGCGCTCCTCGGGCTACACCGTCGACGGCGTGGCCGCCCTGCTCGGCCCGCTGGCCGGCGCCGCGCTCGACCGTGAGCAGACCCTGCCCGCGCAACGGGTCACCGCCGAGGCCGACACGCCCGTGGCCACCCTGGTGCGGCTGTTCACGCTCGGTGACGCCGTCGACGAGGCCGAAGCCGGGGCGGCGCTGCCCACCCTGGGTGTCACCGGCGCCCTCGACCTCGGCCTGGTCACGCTGCAGGGCCCGGGCGTCGTCGCCACCTGCGACCTGCGCCCCTACGGCGACGAGCACCACGAGTGGTGGGTGGCGTCCGACCTCTCCGAGCTCGCGACCCGCCAGCCGCTGCGCGAGGACCACGTCCTCGGCATCGGGGGCGCGTCCACCACGCTGGCCTCGTGGACGCCTCGACCCGAGGTCGAGCGTGCCCTCGACCTCGGCACCGGCTGTGGCGTTCAGGCCCTCCACCTCGGCGCCCACGCCCGGCACATCACCGCGACCGACATCTCCGAGCGGGCCCTGGCCTACGCCCGGTTCAACGCCCTGCTCAACGAGGTCGAGTGGGAGCTGCGGGCCGGTTCGATGCTGGACCCCCTCGCAGGGGAGCGGTTCGGCCTCATCGTCAGCAACCCGCCGTTCGTGATCACGCCGCGCCGCGCGGGCGTGCCCCTCTTCGAGTACCGCGACGGTGGCGCCTCGGGCGACGCCGTCGTCTCGGGCCTGGTCCGCTCGATCGGCGAGCACCTCGAGCCCGGTGGCATCGCGCAGTTCCTCGGCAACTGGGAGATCGTCGGCGACGCCGACTGGCGTGAGCGGGTCCGCGGCTGGGTGTCCGAGACCGGGCTCGACGCCTGGGTGGTGCAGCGCGAGCTGCAGGACCCCGCACAGTATGCCGAGACCTGGGCCCGCGACGGCGGGCACCACAGCGCGACGGCGGAGTTCGCCGCGATGTATGCCGCGTGGCTGGACGACTTCGCCTCCCGTGGCGTCACGGCGATCGGTTTCGGGGTGATCACCCTGCAGCGCCCGGCGACGCAGCGCGAGCCGTTCGTGCACCTGGAGGAGGCGACCGGGCGGGTGGCCACACCCATGGGCCCGGCGGTCCTGGAGGGCCTGCGGGCGCGCACCTGGCTCGCCGAGCACAGCGACGAGGACCTGCTCGCGGTGGCTTGGACGTGCGCGCCCGACGTCACCGAGGAGCGGCACGGGCGTCCGGGGGCCGACGACTCCAGCGTCATCCTGCTCCGGCAGGGCGGCGGGCTGGGGCGGACGGTGCGGCTCGACACGGCGATGGCCGCCTTCGCGAGCGTCTGCGACGGCGACCTGACCGCGGGTCAGGCGCTGGCCGCCATCGCCTCGCTCCTCGAGGTCTCCGACGAGGAGCTGCGGGCCTCCGCCCTCCCCGTCATCCGTGAGCTGGTCGCCGACGGCATGCTCGTCGGGCTCCCGGATTCGCCCACGGCATAACCAGTCGAGTCCCCGTCAGGCCTCGCCTAACCTGACCGGGTGACCCTCGTCCGCCTGGTCCGCGAACACCTGCGCCCCTACGGCAACCTCGTCGCGGTCCTCGTGGTGCTGCAGCTGGTGGGCACGATGGCCTCGCTCTACCTGCCCAGCCTCAACGGCCAGATCATCGACGAGGGCGTGGCCAAGGGCGACACCGGCTACATCGTGACGGCTGGCTCGTGGATGCTGGCCATCTCGCTGGTGCAGATCGCCGCGACGGTCGGGGCGACCTACCTCGGGGCGCGGTCGGCAGCGGGACTGGGGCGCGACCTGCGGGGCTCCGTGTTTGCCCGCGTCACCGAGCTCTCCGCCCAGGAGGTCTCGCGCTTCGGTGCGCCGACCCTGATCTCGCGCAACACCAACGACGTCACGCAGGTGCAGCAGGCCGTCTTCATGGGCCTGGCGTTCATGGTGTCCGCCCCGATCATGATGGTCGGCGGCGTGGTGATGGCCCTGCGCGAGGACGTCGGCCTGTCGTGGCTGGTGGCCGTGGCCGTGCCGCTGCTGGCCCTCTCCGTGGGCCTGGTCATCCGGCGGATGGTGCCGCAGTTCCGGCTGATGCAGGAGTCGGTCGACTGGGTCAACCGCATCCTGCGCGAGCAGATCACCGGCATCCGGGTGGTGCGCGCCTTCGTGCGCGAGGAGCACGAGCGGGAGCGGTTCGGTGCGGCCAACACGCAGTACACCGGGACCGCCCTCGCGGTCGGCCGCCTCATGTCGCTCGCCTTCCCGCTCGTCATGCTCGTCTTCAACGCCTCCACCGTCGCGGTGCTGTGGTTCGGCTCGCGCCGGGTCGCCTCGGGGGAGATGCAGATCGGCGAGCTGACCGCCTTCATGTCCTACCTGATGCAGATCCTCATGTCGGTGATGATGGCGACCTTCATGTCGATGATGCTCCCGCGGGCGACCGTCTCGGCGGGACGCATCGGCGAGGTGCTCGCCACGACCTCCAGCGTCGCCGAGAAGGAGCACCCGGTGGCCCTCCCGAGCGGCCGCACCACGGTCGAGCTGCGCGACGTGGAGTTCACCTACCCCGGCGCCGACGCCCCGGTGCTGCGGGGCGTGTCGCTGACGGCGGAGCCGGGCCACACCACCGCGATCATCGGCAGCACCGGCTCCGGCAAGTCGACGCTGGTCTCGCTCGTTCCCCGGCTCTACGACGTCACCGCCGGGTCGGTGAGGCTCGCGGGCGTCGACGTGCGCGACGCCGGTCTGGAGGACGTCTGGGCGCGCATCGGGCTGGTGCCGCAGCGCCCCTACCTCTTCACCGGCACCGTGGCCAGCAACCTGCGCTACGGAGACGCCGAGGCGACCGACGACCAGCTCTGGGAGGCCCTGCGGGTCGCGCAGGCCGACGACTTCGTGCGGGCGATGCCCGGCGGCCTCGACGCCCCGATCGCGCAGGGCGGCACCAACGTCTCGGGCGGGCAGCGCCAGCGCCTGGCCATCGCGCGAGCCATCGTCGCCAGGCCCGACGTCTACCTCTTCGACGACGCCTTCTCCGCGCTCGACCTGGCCACCGACGCCCGGCTGCGGTCGGCCCTGCGCCCGGTCACCCGTGACGCCGCCGTCATCGTCGTGGCCCAGCGGGTGTCGACCATCGTCGACGCCGACCACATCGTGGTGCTCGACGGCGGCCGGGTGGTCGGGTCGGGGCGCCACGACGACCTGCTCGCGACCTGCCCCACCTACGTCGAGATCGTCGAGTCGCAGCGCGGCGCCGAGGAGGTGGCGGCGTGAGTGAAGGGGTGAAGACCGAGGAGGAGCGGGCCGCCGAGGCGCGGCGCGGACCGGCGGCCGGTGCTGCCAGGCGCGGGCCGCACATGTCGGTGGGGGTGCCGGTCGAGCGGTCGAAGGACTTCGGGCCCTCCGCGAAGCGGCTGCTCGGCCTGCTCCGGCCCGAGCGGACAGCATTGGCCGCGGTCCTGGGCTTCGCGGTCGTCAGCGTCACGCTGTCGGCGATCGGGCCGAAGGTGCTCGGCCGCGCGACCGACCTGGTCTTCACCGGTGTGGTGGGCAGCCAGCTGCCCGAGGGGGCCACCAAGGAGCAGGTCGTGCAGGGCCTGCGCGCCCGCGGCGACGACACGCTCGCCGACATGGTCTCGGCGCTCGACGTGGTGCCGGGCCAGGGCATCGACTTCACCGCCGTCAGCCTGGTGCTCCTGACCGTGCTCGGCATCTACGCCGTCGCCGCCGTGCTCGCGTGGGCGCAGGGCTGGATCCTCACCGGTGCGGTCAACCGCACGATCTTCGCCCTGCGCCGTGACGTCGAGGACAAGCTCGGCCGACTGCCCCTGCCGTACTTCGACGCCCAGCCTCGCGGCGAGCTGCTGAGCCGCGTCACCAACGACATCGACAACGTCGCCCAGAGCCTGCAGCAGACGCTGAGCCAGCTGCTCACCTCGCTGCTCACGGTGGTGGCGATGGTGACGATGATGCTCGTCATCTCGCCCCTGCTGGCGCTCATCGCGCTCGTGACCATCCCGCTGTCGATCGTCGTGACGACGGTGATCGGCAAGCGGTCGCAGCGCCATTTCGTGCAGCAGTGGAAGAGCACCGGCGAGCTGAACTCGGTCGTGGAAGAGACCTTCACCGGGCACGGCCTCGTGAAGGTGTTCGGCCGCCAGCACGAGACCGAGGCGGCGTTCGCCGCCAAGAACGACGACCTGTATGCCGCCGGGTTCGGCGCGCAGTTCGTGAGCGGCATCATCATGCCGACGATGATGTTCATCGGGAACCTCAACTACGTCGCCATCGCCGTCGTGGGCGGGCTGCGGGTGGCGAACGGCTCGATGAGCCTCGGCGACGTCCAGGCCTTCATCCAGTACTCGCGACAGTTCACCCAGCCGCTCACCCAGGTCGCCTCGATGGCGAACCTCATGCAGTCCGGAGTCGCCTCCGCCGAGCGGGTGTTCGAGGTCCTCGATGCGCAGGAGCAGCGGCCCGAGCCGGCCTCGGCGCGCGCGCTCGAGGCGCCCCACGGGCGGGTGGAGTTCCACGACGTCTCGTTCTCCTACCGGCCGGACACCCCGCTCATCGAGCACCTCGACCTCGTGGTCGAGCCTGGCCAGACCGTCGCCATCGTGGGCCCGACCGGGGCCGGCAAGACGACCCTGGTCAACCTCGTCATGCGGTTCTACGAGCTCGACGGCGGGCGCATCACCATCGACGGCGTCGACATCACCGAGCTGACCCGGCACAGCCTGCGCTCGCAGATCGGGATGGTGCTGCAGGACGCGTGGCTCTTCGGCGGCACCATCCGCGAGAACATCGCCTACGGCAGGCCCGGCGCGTCCGACGAGGAGGTGCTCCCCGCGGCGCGCGCGACCTACGTCGACCGGTTCGTGCACGCGCTGCCCGACGGCTACGACACCATGCTCGACGCGGAGGGCGGCAACATCAGCGCGGGGGAGAAGCAGCTCGTGACCATCGCACGGGCCTTCCTCTCCGACCCCGCGCTGCTGATCCTCGACGAGGCCACGAGCTCGGTCGACACCCGCACCGAGCTGCTGGTGCAGCACGCGATGGCGGCCCTGCGCAGCGACCGCACCAGCTTCGTCATCGCCCACCGGCTGTCCACCATCCGCGACGCCGACCTGATCCTCGTGATGGAGGACGGGCGCATCGTCGAGCAGGGTTCGCACGCGGAGCTGCTCGCCCGGGAGGGCGCCTACGCCCGCCTGTACGCCGCGCAGTTCAGCGGTGCCGCGGTCGACGTCGACACCGGCGAGGCCCCGGCTCCGGACGCGCCGGAAGAGCCGGACGAGCCGGACGAGCCGGCCGTCCCGGCGGCGACCGGTGCCGGCGGGAGCGGGCCCTAGCCGCACGGCATACGCCCCATCGTCCGCACGGCCGGGTTGGGCCGGAAACCGGCGCGCGCACAGCACTGCGCCTCTACCGTGGCGGGCGTGACTCTGGGGGAAGAGCTCGACCTGATCACCGCATCGGGCCAGTGGCGTGCGCTCGACGACCTGCTCGGTCGCCTCGACGCCGACGGTGTGCAGGAAGCCGAGCGCTGGTACCGCGCGAACCGCGCACCGCTGCACGCCGCCGCTCGGGACTGGAGCAGCCCGGTCGACCATGACGGGGTCAGGTCGTGCTGCGACCTGCTCGCGGTGTCCCTCGCGCCCAGCCCGGAGAAGGCCGCCGCCTGGTTCGGGTGGCACCACTACTGGCGCAGCGATGGTGGTGAGCCGCTCGCTGCGGTGGTCCAGCGCATGGGTGACCGGGGGCGGGAGTGGTGCGCGGCGTTCCTCGAGGCCGCCAGCACGAGGGTGTTCCGCGGTGACTTCGAGTCCGACGCGATCCGGCTGGCCCGGATCGGGCTCCCGCTGGCGGAGCACTTCGACCTGCCCCTGCCGATGGGTGGCTCGTTCGCGCAGGGGTGGACGGAGCACTACGGGCAGCTGATGTCGCAGGCTGCCTGGGAGGCTCGGCGGGGCACTGATGGGGTGCCGCGGCGGGCCGACCACCTGCCCCCTTCCGGGACCACGCGCCTGCGGTTCGACGAGCACGGCCGGCTGCGAGCGCACCGGCAGCTGGTGGCAGAGCAGACGCTCGCCGGGCAATGGCGCGTCGACCCCCTGCTGCGGGACGTCCTGCCGGCCGCCGTCGAGCGGCCCGGCACGCTGGGCACGCTCGTGAGCACCTCGGTGCAGGGGTGGGAGTTGGGCCCCGCAGTGGCGGCCATGGTGGACGAGGGGCGCCTCGAGCGCGAGCGCCTGCTGGAGGTCTGCCTGCAGGCGCTCACGCGTGACGAGCCGGCCGCGACCCAGAAGGCGCTGGCCACGGTGCTCACCGCGCTCGGGTTCTCGGCCGGGGACGCCAAGGGCCGGGTGCCGCTCCTGCTCGGTGCGATGGCCACGGCGCGCGGACCGGTCACGGCGGTGCTGCTGCCGGTGCTGCTCGACACCGTCTCGGGTCCGGAGGAGATGGCCGAGCTCGCGGTGACGGTGTTCTCCCGCAAGGAGAAGCGCCAGCGGACCGAGCTGCTCCGGGCGCTGGTGCACCGGGAGGCGGTGGACCGCTTGGGTCGCGAGGCAGTCGTGGCGGGCCTGGCCGCGGCAGCCGAGAGCGACGACGAGTCGCTGGCCGGGCGGGCCCGCCGCGCCCTGGCCGGCCTCGGGGTGGAGGCAGAACGCCCCGCGCCGCAGCCCGTCGCCGACCTGTGGTGCGACCCGGCGCCGGCCCCGCCGCCCCAGCCCTTCCGGCAGGTCGAGCCCACCCCGGAGGGGCTGACGGCCGCGCTGTCGGCCTTCAGCACGGGAGGGCTCGGCCACGTCACCGCCCGCTTCCTCGACGCCTTCGTCCGCTGGGCCTGGGACGACCGCGCGGGCTTCGCCGCCTTCCTCCGCAGCGCCTGGCCGCGCCACGACTGGCAGCGGCCCGAGGTCGTCAACCGGGCCGCCGACTGGGCCCACGGCGGCCTCGACCGGGCCCAGCACGAGAAGGAGGTCGCCAAGATCCGCTTCTACCACGGCGGGGTCTGGCGGCCCTACGTCTCGCACGACTGGCACCTGTCGTCGATGCCGGTCACGTGGGCCCTGGTGCGTCTGCACGTCTCCGAGACGCTGCTCGCCGCGGGGTCGGTGCCCTGCCTCCTCAGCACCCCGTCCGACGAGGGCGGCAGCGTCTCGTTCGACGACCTGCACAGCCGGCTGCGCTCCTACCGAGATGCACCCTGCGGCGAGCTCGACCTCTTCCAGGCCCTGCTGCGGCTCGAGCCGGTGGACCCGACGCGGGCCGACGAGCTCGACGGCGTCGTCGTCACGCTGCGGGGAAGGGAGGCCACCGGGCTGCGCCGGCTCCTGCGGGGCACGCGGTCTCCGGGCGCCGACGCCGCCGGGGTGGTGCGCCAGTGGGTGGCGGGCGGGGGCCTTCCCGCCCTCGAGGTCAGGGCCGCCGAGAGGGGCCTGCACGTGGGGCCGGCCGAGCTCCCAGTGCCGCTCGACGTCTTCCCGTCCGTGCCGCCCGACCTCGTGGCAGGGCATCAGCCGGGGCGTGACAAGGACTTCTCCGAGTACCAGGTGGCGGCCGACACCACGATCGACGTCGTGCCCCACTGGCCCGAGCTCGTCGTGGCGAAGACGCAGTCGTCGTTCGACCAGTCGTCCACGTCGTCGTCACGGTGGCTGGAGTGGCTCGTCGAGGCGCCGGGCATCGCCGGGCCGGCGGTGCACCACGCGCTGGCGGCCACCCTGGGCCACGCCGACGAGGCCGCTCGCCTGCGCGGCGTCGACGCCACGCTGGCCCTCATGGCGCGAGGCCGCTTCGACAGCGGGGACTTCGAGCGGGCCTGTCTCGCGCTCCTCGGCCGCGGCAAGCTCCGCCTGGCGCGCACCACCTCGGCGTGGGAGCAGGTCGTGCTCGGTGGCGGGATGAAGCCGCTCTGGCCCGCGGTCACGGCCGTCGTCGAGGCAGCCTGCCGGTTGGAGCGACGCCCGGCCGGCCTGGCCGAGCTGCTCTCGTTGGCCCGCCGGTATGCCGCGGCGGCGCCCGGTGCGGTGGTGCCGCCTGCCGTCGTGGAGATCGCCCGGACCAGGGGTGCGTCCAAGGTGCACGTGGAGGCCCGGGCCTGGGTGCGCGACGTGGAGGTCCCCGCATGACGTCCGCCGGCTACCGCGGGGCGTCGTTGATGTCGCCCACGGCGGACGGCTCACTGCTCGCCCTGGAGACCGCGCTCGGCCTGACGCCCACCGGGCCGGTCGAGCAGCCGCACTTCTTCACCGGCCTGCTGGTCCGGCCCGACGTGGCCGCGGCCGGCCTCCTGGCGGTCGCGGACGTGGCCGCCTCCCGGTACTTCGACGCGGGGCTCATGCAGCGCCTCGCCAGCCTCGACCCCGTGGTGACCGCCAGCGGCGACCGGCTGCGCTTCGAGTCGTTCTCGGCCTGCAACGGCGTCCACGCCCGGCTCGACCTGCTCGGCAACGGCATCGCCAGCGGCGAGGTCGGCTTCGGCACCACGAACGTCGACGTCAACCAGCCCCTGCGCACCGCCCTGGCCTCGGTCGGCCGTGAGGCACTGGTCCACCTCAGCGTGGGCGCCGACGAGCTGCGGGTCTCCACCCCGGAGGCCACCCACGAGGAGCGGAAGGTGGCGATGCCCGACCGGTGGGTGCGCGGCTTCGCCGAGGTGCCCGCGCTCGCGTCCGGTCTCGCGCACGCGGCCTCGCTCACCGGCTCGGCGGTGGTGCGGTTCCTGGCGGGGCTGCCCAAGCGGCAGCCCGGCCCGAGCCTCTACCTCGTGCCGGGGCCGGCAGGACTGCGCCAGAGCGCCCGACCGGTGCCGGGGGCGGTGCACCTGGCCGGCGCGGGGCGCTTGGCGGCAGCCGCGCGAATCGCGCGCTTCGCCACCTCGCTCGACGCCTTCAGCAGCGACAGCGGCGCGAGTGGCTGGGTGCTCCACCTGCCCGGAGCGCGGCTGACGCTGCTGCTCTCGCCCGAGCCCCACCGCGGCTTCTCGGGCGAGGGTGGGCTGCTGCGGGCGCTGAGCGCCGACACGGCGGAGGGGGCAGCCGCCCAGCTGCTCGAGTTCCTCGCCTGGGAGCCGGTGGTCGACCCGATCGCCCTGGCCGAGCTCACCGGGCTGTCGCTGGAAGGCGTGCACGGCGGCCTGGCCGTGCTGGCGACCTCCGGCAAGGTCGGCTTCGACGTCGTCGAGCAGAGCTGGTTCCACCGCGAGCTGCCGCTGGCCGAGCGGGTGGAACGCGACAACCCGCGGCTCGTCGCCGCCCGGAAGCTGGTGTCCGCCGGGGCGGTCGGCCGCGACGGTGACCGGTGGGTGGTCACCGTCGACGACCACCAGCACTGGGTCCGCGGGGTGGGCGAGGCCGCCTCGTGCACCTGCCTGTGGCACGCGAAGCACCGTGGGGGGCGCGGTCCGTGCAAGCACGTGCTCGCCGTCGCCATCACCACCGCGGACCCGGTGGGCTGACGACCCGTCGCGTCAGTGGTGCGCGGTGGGGAGCCGGGTGATCCAGTACCTGGCCGTCTCCGGCGAGGCGACGCCGAAGCGGGCGTTGACCGCCCAGAGCGAGCCCGCGGCCAGCGTTGCGGTGGACGGCACGTCGAGCGTGGAGTCCCGGAGCGCGGTGACCCAGCGGGCCCGCCACTCGCCGTCGTCGTGTGTCAGGCGCAGCACCGACACCTCGGCGTCTCCGCTGCCCCGCACGTCGTAGAGCACGTCGTCGTGCAGCTCCAGGCCGTCGCCTCCGGTCAGGCCCGGGCCACCCGAGACGGGGATCTCGGTGGCCTCGCCGGTCCGCGGGTGCACCTGCCAGAGCCCGCCGGCGCTGCTGTTGTTGAGAACGAGGCTGCCGTCCGGGAGCTGCCGGATCCCGTTGGCGTTGATGTTGGTCCCGTCGAAGGCGGGCCAGTCGCCGCCGAGCTCGAGGAACTCCGGCTCGTCGCTGGAGGGGTGGCCGTCGCGGTCGAGGTCTATGCGCGTGAGCCGGTCCCTGCGGGAGTCGGTGACCCACACTGCGCGGCGTGTGACGACTAGGTCGTTGAGGAAGACGGCGTCCGGCACGACGATGTCGTGGGCGACCGTTCCGCTCCAGGCCCGGACGGCCCACACGTGCGCGTCCGCCTCGACGTTACCGGCGGCCCACACGAGCCCGCTTCGCCTGTCGAACCACAGACCGCGCAGCTGGCGTCCCGTGGCGCCGGGCAGCAGCACCTTCGAGGTGCCGCGCCGCAGGTCGCCGGTCACGATGCGGCCGTCGGCGAGGGAGCCCACGTAGTAGCGGTCACCCGGACCCGACGTGATGCCCTCGGGTCGGATGCCGTCGGGGAGCCGCACGGTGTGGGGGAGGGAGCGGGAGGCGGAGCTCGACGCCGTGGCCGCGTGCGCACCCGGGAGCGGCACAGCGGCGGCAGCGGCAGTCAGGGTGGCAGCGGCCGAGGCCGAGCGGAGGAAAGCGCGACGTCCGAGAGTGGTTGAAACGGCCATTACCCATGGTGTGCACCTACCCCCGCGTAGCGCCACCCCCACCAGATGCGGCGTACCTGGACGGGGGTCTGCCGACCACCTCGGTGAAGTCGCGGGTGAAGTGGGCTTGGTCGTACCAGCCGAGCCGCGTCGCCAGGGCGGCGAGGTCGTGGCCCTCGCCGGCGTCGATCAGGGCCACCGCGTCGTGCAGCCGGTACCGGCGCAGCACCCACTTCGGACCCACCCCGACGTAGCGCCGGAACAGCCGCTGCAGGGTGCGCACCGATACGCCATAGCGATGGCAGACCGCCTCGACCGAGACGAGGGCCGGGTCGGCGAGCATCCCCGCGACGACGTCGAGGAGCCGCTCGTAGGCAGCATCGGCTCCCGGCCGCCGCGCCATCAGGAAGGCGTCCATGACGAGAACGCGCTCCTCGTCGGTGTCCGCCTCCAGCACTGCCTCGCGCAAGGCGTCCGCGGCGTCGCCGAAGGCCGCACGCAGGTCGAGCACCCGCCCGGTCCAGGCGCCGACGTCCTCCCCGGTGAACCCCCCGAACCCCCCCGGGCGGAACTTCACCCCGAACACCCGCCCCTCGCCGGCGAGGTCCACCGTGAAGCGTGTCGTCACCACGCCGTGCACCAGCGCGGCGGGCATCGGGATGCCATGGTGGGGCGTGGTGCCGGACTCCACCGACAGGTGCACGGCCGGGTGGGGCACGACCTCGGACCGGTACGCCGCGTCGCCGAGGTCCCAGCGCACGGTCCAGTAGTGCTCGACCCAGGTCTCCAGCTCGGGGCTGGCCGCCGGGCGGTCGAGCTCGACGACCGTGGCGTGCTCGCGGGGGCGGAGGATCCCAGCGGTGGTGGCCGTCGCGGGGCGGCGCGCATCGGGCGGGAGGCGGCGCGGGGCCGGCCGCGCGGCATACCTACTCGGCACCGCGGGTGTCGCGTTCGTCCAAGACCCCACGGGGGCAGCCTAGGCAGGCTGGCCGACATGAGCACCCACGAGATGACAGACCAGAACACCCGTACCCACGAGGCCCCGGCCGTGGGCCCCGTCCCCGACGGCTACACCTCGATCACCCCCTACCTGTGCGTGGACGGCGCCGCGGCCGCCATCGACTTCTACACGGCGGTGTTCGGGGCCCGGCTCGTCAGCCGCAACGACGGGCCCGGAGGGACGGTTGCCCACGCCGAGCTCGACTTCGGCAACGGCCGGATCCAGCTGAGTGACCCCGCGCCGGACCACAACCTGCGGGCGCCGGACGGCTCGGACGCCGTGACCCACTCCTGCGTGCACTACTGCGCGGACGTCGACAGGGTCTACGCCGCGGCGGCCTCGGCCGGGGCGAAGGGGTACGGCGAGCCCGAGACGTTCGTGACGGGCGACCGGTATGCGGCGTTGCTCGACCCGTTCGGCCACCGCTGGACCCTCATGACCCGGGTGGAGGACGTCGACCCCGCCGAGGCCGAGCGGCGGGTCGACGAGTGGCTCGCGTCGCAGTCCGAGGAGCAGGGCGAGTCGCAGGCCTAGCCGGGCCAGCGGGGATGATGACGACATCGGCCGCGCGGTGTGCATGATGCCTGTCCAGTCGTTGCGACCCCACGAGCGAGGACTCCATGGCCCCGAACCGCAGTTTCGTCAGCACGCTCACCGGCTCCTTCTCGACACCCGCCGCCGACAACCCGACCGTGGCGATGGTCGAGGCGGCCTACCGCGCGCTGGGCCTCGACGCCCGGTACCTCAACTGTGACGTCCAGCCCGAGGGCCTCGGGGACGCCGTGCGGGGCGCCCGGGCCATGGGGTGGGCCGGCTTCAACTGCTCGCTGCCGCACAAGGTCGCGGTGGTCGGGCACCTCGACCGGCTGGCCGGGTCGGCGCGGATCATCGGCGCGGTGAACTGCGTGGTGAGGCAAGGTCAGGACCTGGTTGGCGAGAACACCGACGGGCAGGGGTTCGTCAGCTCGCTGCGGACCGTGGTGGACCCGGCCGGTGCGTCGATGGTGCTCTTCGGTGCGGGCGGGGCGGCCCGGGCGATCGCTGTGGAGTCGGCGCTGGCAGGCGTGACGGAGCTGACCGTCGTCAACCGCGACCCCGGGCGGGGCGCCTCTCTCGCCGACCTGGTCAACCGGGCGACCCCGGCACGGGCCCGGCATGCCGTGTGGGACCAGACGTATGCCGTGCCCGCCGGGACGTCGATCGTCGTCAACTCCACGTCGGTGGGCCTTGCGCCGCACGGCGAGGACCGCATCGACGTCGACCTCGACAGCATCGGGCCGGGCATGCTCGTGGCCGACGTCATCCCGAACCCGCCGGAGACCCGGCTGCTGCGCGAGGCCGCCGACCGTGGCGCGGAGACCCTGGACGGCCTCGGGATGCTCGTCGAGCAGGGCGCCATCGCCATCGAGCTCTGGACCGGTGCCGAGCCCGACCGCGCGGTGATGCGACGCGCCCTGGAGGAGGTCTTCGACGGGTAGGGCGGCAGGAGGACAGGCGACCCGTCTCGCCCCGTCAGGTCACCACATGGCCTCGAGGTCGTCGCGGGCCAGGGCCGGTGGGTCGTACTTCGGCTGGTAGACCGTGACCGGCCGGGCACCGGGGACGTGGACCCGGATGGTCGAGCCCCAGGGCTGCTCCTCGACCTCGCCCTCGAAGCGGGCGCCGCGGGCTGCAAGCTCCTCCATGGTCGCCTGGAGGTCGTCGCACATGAAGGAGAGGTCGAAGTGCTGGTCCGTGCCGCCGGTCCGGCCCGCGTGCTCCCATGACGCGGGGTGCACGCCCATCTCGCTCGAGCCCGTCCTGAAGATCAGCCAGCCGCCGCCGGTGTCTACGCCGGGGAGCTGCAGGACGTCGCGGAAGAAGGCACGGGCGGCCTCGGGGTCATCGGCGTAGACGACCGTGTGCAGAGCGGTGATCATGCTCCACGGTAGGGGCCGCCGGCACCTCTCGTCACCGGGTGCTGGCCGCGGGCGAGCCAGCAGTCTCGGGGGCCGCGGCCTGGGGGCGCAGGCGCGGGCCGGTCAGCAGCAGGGGCGCGGCAGCGGCCAGGGCGAGGAGCCCCCCCGGCGAGCCACATCGCCCTCGCATCGAAGCCGAACAGGGCGCCGGCGAGCGGGGGCGCCAGCACCGTGCCGCCGATCGAGGCCGCGCCGTAGAGGCTCAGTGGGTGTGGCGGGAACGACGAGGCACCCGACGGCGGAGGCGAGAGAGGCCCCGGCCAGCGTCGGACGTAGTCCCCAGCGGTCGCCCACCGAGCCGCCGGCGAGGTTGCCGACGATCATGCCCACGCCCCAGACGGCCGCGATGGAGCCGGCGGCCGCCTCGCCCAGCCCGCGGTCGGACGCGAGGTAGAGGGGGACGAACACCCAGGCCATCGACCCGAGCGCGCCCACGAACCGGCCGACCAGCAGCCAGCGCACCCACCCCGGTAGCTCACGCACGCCGGGCATCCTGTCAGGCGCCGCCGACGTCGACGCCAGAGTGTCGGGGACGTGGCGTCCGCGGGGGCTCAGACGATGGTCAGGCGAACTGCCAGGACCGCTTGCTCAGGCCGAACCAGAACCCGTCGATGACGCTCTCGTTCTCCAGCGAGCCCGACTCGTGGGCCGCGCCGAGCGCGACGTAGAGCGGGGCCCAGTGCTCGGTGCGCGGGTGGGCGGCGTGGGCCGCCGGCGCCTTGTGCATGAAGTCGAGGACGGCGTCGACGTCCTGCCGCTCGAGGGCCTCGGCGGCCCAGTGGTCGAACTCCGAGGAGGCCGCCGGCACGGGTCCGTTCGGACCTGCGGCGGGGTTGAACCAGCGCAGGTTGTGGGTGGTGAACCCCGACCCGACGATCAGGGTGCCCTCGTCACGCAGCGGCGCGAGCTTGCGGCCGAGCTGGAAGAGGTGCTGCGGGTCGAGGGTCGGCATCGACATCTGGAGCACCGGGACGTCGGCCTCGGGGTACATCTCGACCAGCGGCACGTAGGCGCCGTGGTCGAGGCCGCGGCTCTCGTCGCGGTGCACCGGGGTGTCGTGGTCGTGCACGAGGCGGGTGACGCTGTCGGCGAGCTCCGGCGCGCCCGGGGCGGCATACGTCACCTCGTAGTACTTCTTGGGGAAGCCCCAGAAGTCGTAGACCAGCGGCGTACGGCCAGAGGTGGAGCTGAGCGCCAGAGGCGCCTCCTCCCAGTGGGCGGAGACCATGAGGATGTTCTTCGGCTTGCCGAACCTGGCCGACCAGTCGGCGAGCTGGCGGGTCCACACGGGGTCGTCGGCCAGGGGCGGCGCTCCGTGGCTGAGGTAGAGCACGGGCTGGCGGGTGGCGGTGTCGGTCACGGGATCAGTGTACGCCGAATCAAGTTTAAGTTTCAACCAACTTGGTATGCCGCCCGGTCGCCCGGACCGGCCGGCGTCCCACCCGTTGACGACCGGGTGGACGTGGGGCCGGGCCGACCGGCTACCGTGCCTTCCGTCGAGCACGTCCGAGCAGCGACGAATCCGCTGCACGTGCCTGGCAGGACTGAGGTGTAACACGTGAGCACGGGGCGCAAGCTCGTCATCGTCGAGTCGCCGGCCAAGGCCAAGACCATCGGCGGCTACCTGGGCAAGGACTACGACGTCGAGGCGTCCGTGGGCCACATCCGCGACATCCCGACGCCCTCGGAGATGCCGGCCGAGGTCAAGAAGGGCCCGTTCGGCCGGTTCGGCGTCGACGTCGACAGCGGCTTCGAGGCCTACTACGTGGTCGACGCGGACAAGAAGAAGAAGGTCTCCGAGCTCAAGCGCCTGCTCAAGGACGCCGACGAGCTCTACCTCGCCACCGATGAGGACCGCGAGGGCGAGGCCATCGCCTGGCACCTGCTCGAGGTGCTCAAGCCCAAGGTGCCGGTCAAGCGGATGGTGTTCCACGAGATCACCCGCGAGGCGATCCAGCGGGCTGTCAACAGCACCCGCGACCTCGACACCCGCCTCGTCGACGCGCAGGAGACCCGGCGCATCCTCGACCGTCTCTACGGCTACGAGGTCTCCCCGGTGCTGTGGCGCAAGGTCAAGGCCGGCCTGTCCGCGGGACGTGTGCAGTCCGTGGCGACCCGCCTCGTGGTCGAGCGCGAGCGCGAGCGGATGGCCTTCGTCCGGTCCTCCTACTGGGACGTCGAGGGCGACTTCACCCCCGGTGACGAGAAGAGCCAGTTCACCGCCCGCCTGACCATGGTCGACGGTGCCCGCGTGGCCACCGGACGCGACTTCGCCGACGACGGCACCCTCAGGACCAAGGGCGTCGCCCACCTCGACGAGGCGGCCGCCCGCACCATCGCCGAGGCCGTCCAGGCCGCCAGCGTCGCGGTCACGTCGGTGCAGGAGAAGCCCTACACCCGCCGTCCCTCTGCCCCGTTCACCACCTCGACGCTCCAGCAGGAGGCGTCGCGGAAGCTGCGGCTGTCGAGCAAGAACGCGATGCGGGTCGCGCAGCGGCTCTACGAGAACGGCTACATCACCTACATGCGTACGGACAGCACGACGCTGTCCGAGGCGGCCCTGACCGCGGCCCGCCAGCAGGCCCGCGACCTCTACGGCGCCGAGTACGTGCCGCAGGCCCCGCGGCTCTACGAGAAGAAGGTCAAGAACGCCCAGGAGGCGCACGAGGCGATCCGCCCCGCGGGTGACCGGTTCCGCACCCCCGCTCAGGTGGCCGGCGAGCTGCGGGGCGACGAGTTCGCCCTCTACGAGCTGATCTGGAAGCGCACCGTCGCCTCCCAGATGGCCGACGCCCGCGGGTCCACCGCCACCGTCAAGCTCGGCGCCACCCTCGAGGACGGCCGCGCGGTTGAGTTCTCCGCCAGCGGCACCGTCATCACCTTCCGTGGCTTCCTCGCGGCATACGAGGAGGGGCGTGACGACGACGGCGGCCGCGGCGGACAGGCGGCCGACGAGGAGCGCCGCCTGCCCAAGCTCAGCGAGGGTGTCGCGATCACCGTGATCCGGGCCGAGGCCGACGGCCACGAGACGAGCCCGCCCCCGCGCTACACCGAGGCAACCCTCGTGAAGGCCATGGAGGAGAAGGGGATCGGTCGCCCATCGACCTATGCCTCGATCATGGGCACGATCCAGGACCGCGGCTACGTCAACACCCGCGGCTCGGCGCTGATCCCGACCTGGCTGGCGTTCGCGGTGATCCGCCTGCTCGAGGAGCACTTCAGCTCGCTCGTCGACTACGACTTCACCGCCTCCATGGAGGAGGACCTCGACCGCATCGCGGGCGGTGAGGAGGAGCGCGCGCGCTGGCTGGCCCGCTTCTACTTCGGCGACGAGGGCCGCACCCAGGAGGGGCTGCGCCGTCTCGTCGAGGACCTCGGCGAGATCGACGCCCGCGAGATCTCCACCATCCCGATCGGCGACGGCATCGTCGTGCGGGTCGGCCGCTACGGGCCCTACGTCGAGGAGGTCTCGCCCGAGGGCGTCGACCTGACCACCGGCGAGGTGGCCGAGGGGGCGACCGGCCAGCCCCGCCGGGCCACCATCACCGACGACGTCGCGCCCGACGAGATGACGCCCGAGAAGGCGCGCGAGCTGCTCGAGCAGTCGTCCGAGGACGGCCGGGTGCTGGGCCAGGACCCCGAGACCGGCCGCGACATCGTGGCCAAGGCCGGGCGCTACGGGCCGTACGTCACCGAGGTCCTCGACGAGGAGACCGCGGCGCTGAAGGGCAAGGCCAAGGTCAAGCCGCGCACCGCGTCGCTGTTCAAGGACATGGACCTCGCGAGCCTCGACCTCGACACCGCCCTGAAGCTGCTGTCGCTGCCCCGCGTCGTCGGCACCACGACCGAGGAGGACGGCACCGAGGTCGAGATCACCGCGCAGAACGGTCGCTACGGGCCCTACCTGAAGAAGGGCTCCGACTCGCGGTCGCTGACGAGCGAGCAGCAGCTCTTCGACATCACGCTCGAGGAGGCCCTGGCGATCTACGCCCAGCCGAAGACCCGTGGGCGTGGTGCGAGCACCGCCCCGCTCAAGGAGCTCGGCAACGACCCGGTGTCCGGAAAGCCGATGGTGGTCAAGGACGGCCGCTTCGGCCCGTACGTGACCGACGGCGAGACCAACGCGACGCTGCGCAAGGGCGACGAGCCCGAGTCGATCACCCCGGAGCGCGGCGCCGAGCTACTCGCCGAGAAGCGCGCCAAGGGCCCGACCACCCGCAAGCGCGCGACCAAGAAGGCAGCCACGAAGAAGACGGCGGCGAAGAAGTCCACCGCCAAGAAGGCCACGGCCAAGCGAGCCGCGAAGAAGGCGTGACCGTGGCCGGGTGACGTGCTCCCCGATGGGTCGCGCCCATGGCCCGACTCGACACCTTCGGGCAGGATGTTCCCGTTTGGCCCGGATCTCCCCCTCCAGGCTCTACGCTCGGCGGGCACCATCCAGCAGGGGGAGATTCATGGGGCGTCGCACGTGTGCGGCGATGGCGCTCGTCGCCACGCTCGCAACCACCACCGTCGTGGCCACGGCCGGTCCGGCGAACGCCGCCGGGCCGCCAGTGCTCGACACCGTGTCGGTGAGCACGGTGGCGGTGCAGGCTCCCGGCAACGTCGTGCTGTCCTACACCGCCACGGTGGACTCGCCGGTCTCCCAGGCGCTGGCCGGCTACACCGACGAGGCGGGCCGCCTGTACTCGGTCCACCTCACGCCCGGGTCGACCGGCTCCGGCACGCTCAACCTGCCTGACGGCGTGCGCAACGGGCTCTGGACGCTCCAGTACGTCTACCTCGCCACCAGCGGTGACGGCAACACCTATGTGTGCCGCGAGGGCCGCGCCAACACGGGCTGCACGGAGTTCCGCGACTTCAGCGCCTACGACGTCACCGTCTCCGGTTCGACCCACGACATCACGGCTCCGGTGGTGACCGAGGTACGTCCGCCCGCCACCGCTGTGCGACCCGGCGAGGACCTGACCGTCGCCTGGGAGGCGGTCGATGCCCATGCACTGGCGCAGGCCGTGTTCCGGTTCCGCAACCCGGCCCCGGAGGCCCGTGGGCACTCCATCACGGTCGCCTCGACCTCGTCGTCGGCTCTTGCGAGCGGCAGCCTCACCATCGCCGTTCCCGCCAGTGCCTATGACGGCACCTACGTGCTGGACCAGATCACCATCAAGGACACCGTCGGCAACGCGGCCACCTACCTGCCGAGCGGCACCGTGGTGGTCAGCGGCGGGGCAACCGAGCCCACGTCGCACGGCATGGACTTCGCTGCCGTGGCCTTCACGGCCACCGGATCGACCCAGGACGTGGCGCCGCCGGTGCTGAAGAGCTTCACCCCCAGCCTGACGGCCCTGAACCTGGGTGACTCCGTGCGCCTTGGCTACACGGCAGAGGACGCCACCGGGCCGCTCACCCTCATCTCCGTGGCCTACCTCGCCCCTGAGGGCGGCGAGGTGGTGCCCTACGCCAGCACCCCGGCCTCACTGACCGGGGCAGTGGACTTCCTGCCCTGGCAGGCAGGTCTGCACCAGCTGTCGCGGGTGGTGCTCGAGGACTCCCGCCGCAACCGGGTCGAGTACCGCCGTGACGGCTCCACCTACAACCCCCTCACGCGCGCGACCGGGGCCCATTCCCTCGACTTCGCGGCGGCGGACCTCCGCGTGGTGCCGGCGCCGGTGGACGACCTCTCGGTCCGGCCCCGTCCCCAGTCGGTCGACCTGGGGTGGTCGGTGCCGGAGCACCAGGTCAGAGGCACGAGCGGCTACAAGGTGGTGGTCAACCCCGGAAACCGGGTCATCACCGTCACGCCGGACGCGTCCGGTCACCACACCCTTCGCGTGACCGGCCTGAGGAACGCCGTCACCTACTCCTTCACCGTCACCGCGGTGGGCTCTGTGGGGACCGGCCCCGCGCGCGCGGTCAAGGCCACGCCACTGATGTCCTCCAACGTCTGGGCGGTCGGCGACGTCAACCGTGACCGCAGGAACGACCTGCTGGCCAACTACTTCCACGACGGCAGGGTCCGGCTCTACCGCGGGACCGGGGCGCCCGGCTTCAGGAGTGCCAGCACCGTCGAGTGGCTCTCCGGCGGCTACCGGACCTTCCCGGGAGGCGAGGTCGAGGGCAACCCGAGCTACATCCTCGTGGGACCGGAGCAGCACCTCGAGGTCCACAGCATCGGCGCCGACGGGCGCCCCGCCTACGAGGTCGTGCACGGTCCCGGCTGGGGCATGCGGTTCATCGACGGCAGTGCGGACTTCACCGGCGACCGGGTGGCCGACATCGTGGCGGTGACCCCGGGCGGCTCGGCCTACCTGTACCGGGGCTACGGCTCCGGCCGGTACGGCAAGGGCACCCGGATCGCGACGGGGTGGGGCACGACCCAGACGGTGTTCGCGGCCAGCGACGTCACCGGTGACCGGCGGGCGGACCTGCTGGTGGTGGACTCGGCCGGCGTGCTGTGGATCCACCCCGGCAACGGCGCGGGCCGGTTCTGGACCAGGCGGAAGGTCGGCTCGGGCTGGGGCGGGCTGGGGGCGCTGTTCTCGGCCCGGGACGTCACCGGCGACGGCCGGGTCGACCTGGGGGCGGTGACCATGGGCGGCACGCTGCGGGTCTACAAGGGCCGGGGCAACGGCACCTTCACCGGGGCCGTCTCGGTCAGCTCGGGCTGGGCCCCCTACCTCTGATCACCGCACCCAGGACCACAGGAGCCCGTATGCCGCGCGCCGCCCGCCTGCGCAGGACCGTCACCACGGTCGTCGCCGTCGTCGCCGCCCTCGTGGCGCCGCTCGGCACCTCGACGACGGCCCACGCCGCCGAGGCGCCGGTGCTCACGGCTCTGACCGTCGATGCGCACCCCATCACCGTCGACGACCACCTCACCGTCTCGTACTCGGTGGAGTCGAGCCCTCCGCTGGACTCCATCAACGTCGCCTACACGAGCCCGTCGGGCCGGCTGCTGGGTGGGAGCCTGACCGAGGACCCGCCACTGAGCGGTGAGGTCCGGGTCGACTTCCGCGACGGCATCGAGAACGGGCTCTACGAGCTCACCTTCGTCGAGGTCCGCAGCACGTGGGGCGCGCTCGCGAGCTACCACCGCCAGGACGGACCCTCCGGCAGCGGCAGGCACCCGTTCGACTTCTCGGCGTTCGACGTCACGGTCTCCGGGTCGGTGCACGACGTCGGCGCGCCAGCGGTCTCGTCGGTCGAGGTCTCACCGGGTCCCCTGAAGCCCGGCGCACCCCTCGAGGTGAGCTGGTCCGCGACCGAGGCCCACGCTGCGACCGAGATGGTCTTCGAGTTCCGCAACGACACCCCCGGGCAGCCCGTCGGCAGCGAGGTGGTCGCAGTGACCGACCCCGCCGCCCTTGCCGCAGGCCGGGCGAGCAAGCCGCTGCTCGCCACCGCCCTGAACGGCACCTACACGCTCACGCGCATCCTGGCCGAGGACTCCCTGGGCAACCGCGCGGCATACCTGCCCGACGGTCGCATCGTGCCCATGGGCGGGCAGCAGCAGTGGGGCGAGCACGACCTCGACTTCCCCGCGGTGGCGTTCGACGTGACCGGCTCGACCGTGGACGTCTCGCCTCCCCAGCTGTCACGCGTGTCGGTGTCCCCACGGCCGGTCCCGTACGCCGAGCCGGTGCACCTCGACTACGCCGTGACCGATGCCTCGTCGACGCTGTCCACGGTCGCCTTCCACTACACCTCGCCCAGCGGCCGTTATGCGCCGGTCGTCCAGGGCGCGCCGGCCGGCTCGGCCTTCGCCAAGGCGGGGCAGGTTCCCATGCCGAACGCGGAGCTCGGAACATGGCGCCTCACGAGGATCGACCTCGCCGACGCGGCCGGCAACGACATCTGGCTCCTGCGCGACGGCACCACGCACTCCGCCTCGGCCCGCACCGACGGCCGGCACGCCATCAGCTTCAGCGCCCTCGACGTCCTGGTGGAGTCGACGATGACGCTGGACTCGGTGCGCGCGCGACCGCAGTCCGTCGAGGTCAGCTGGTCGCACCCCACCTGGGAGGCCCACGAGCTGCTGTCCTTCCGCGTCACCACCTCGCCCGGAGGCACGTCGCTGACGGTGCCGGTCTCCGACGACGCCAGCTACAAGGTCGTGGTGCCGGGGCTCGTCAACGGCGTTCGCTACACGGTCTCCGTCCAGCCGGAGTACGCCTCGGGCCTGGGCGCGGCGCGCAGGGCGTCGGCGACGCCGGCCATGTCGGTGGGCAGTGTCTGGGCTGCCGGCGACGTCGACGCTGACGGGCGCAACGACCTGCTCGCCAAGCTTCCGGACGGCCTCGTGCGGCTCTACCGCGGCTCTGGCCAGGCCACCTTCGGCAGCCGGAAGGACCTCGTCACCGTCGACGACCGCACCTTCCCGGCCGACCGCATCGACGGGCACGCGAGCTTCCTGCACCTCAGTGGTGGCACGGCGCTCAATGCGGCCCACCTGGGCCGCTCGCGTGACTACCTGGGGGTGACCCCCGTCGGCACCGGCTGGGGCATGCGGTTCATCGACGGCAGTGCGGACTTCACCGGCGACCGGGTGGCCGACATCGTGGCGGTGACCCCGGGCGGCACGGCCTACCTCTACCGGGGCTACGGCTCCGGCCGGTACGGCAAGGGCACCCGGATCGCGACGGGGTGGGGCACCACCCAGACGGTGTTCGCGGCCAGCGACGTCACCGGTGACCGGCGGGCCGACCTGCTCGTGGTGGACTCGGCCGGCGTGCTGTGGATCCACCCCGGCAACGGCGCGGGCCGGTTCTGGACCAGGCGGAAGGTCGGCTCCGGCTGGGGCGGGCTGGGGGCGCTGTTCTCGGCCCGGGACGTCACCGGCGACGGCCGGGTCGATCTGGGGGCGGTGACCATGGGCGGCACGCTGCGGGTCTACAAGGGCCGGGGCAACGGCACCTTCACCGGGGCCGTGTCGGTCAGCTCGGGCTGGGCCCCCTACCTCTGAGCGCCTCACTCATGACCACAGGAGCCCGTATGCCGCGCGCTGCCCGCCTGCGCAGGACCGTCACCACCCTCGTCGCCGCCCTCGCGGTGTCGGCGGGCACCGTCACGGCGTCCGACGCAGCCGTGACCCTGCCGCCCCAGCTGAGGACGCTGTCCGTCTCGACCACGCAGGTCGCGCCGCCGGGCACGGTCGAGCTGCGCTACGAGGCGTCCGCCGAGGTGGCGACGCTGGGCTACATCAACGCGCTGTACACCTCGCCGGTGGGCGTGCGCGGCAACGTCGTCCTGCGGGTGGACCAGGCACCGCTGGCGGGAACCCTCAGCTGGTCGATCCCCGACGGGTTGCGCAACGGCACCTACACCCTCTCGTCGGTGACCGTCATGTCGTCCGACGGCACCGCCGCGACGCGGTACGAGCGCGACGGGACGACGAGCCGCGGTGGCACCCACGGGTTCGACCTGCCCGGGAAGGACGTCACGGTCTCCGGTGGCAACGAGGACCTGACCGGCCCCACGCTGACCGGGGTCAGCGTGCCCACCCCCACCGTCCGGCCCGGGCAGCCCGTCACCGTGGGCTGGACGGTCGACGAGCCGCACGGCCTCGCCTCCGCGTCCTTCGTCTTCAGGGGGAGCCGCAGCGCCATGGAGCTCTCCTCCTCGTCGGCGGGCGAGTTGGCGACCGGTCGGCTGACGAGGACGCTGTGGGAGGCGGTCTACAACGAACCGCACCTGCTGAGCCAGGTGATCCTGAGCGACAGCCTCGGGAACCGGACGGTCTACTACGCGGACGGCCGGAGGACCAACCTGCCCTACGACAGCACCCTCCAGACGGCGACCCACGAGCTCGACCTCGCCTCGGCCCGCTTCACCGTGACCGGGTCGGCGTACGACGCGGACCCGCCGAGGCTGACCTCGATCGCGCTCAACCGCCGCACCGGCCGAGCGGGTGACCCCGTCACGGTCACCTACGCGACCCAGGACGACACCGCCCCCCTCGAGCAGGTGGTGCTCCGGTACTCCCGTCCGGGAGGCGCCGAGACCGTGAGCGACCTCGGGGCTTCCAACCTGCCGCTGTCCGGGTCGTTCACCGGCCACCTGCGCTACGACGTGCTCGGCGATCTGGCCCTGCAGTCCGTGGAGGTCATGGACCGCAAGGGCAACCTGGCCCGCTACCTGCGCGACGGCACCGTCACCGGCTCGACCTCGACCAGCCGGCACACCCTCGACCTGACGGCCCTCGACCTGCGGGTCACCCCGTCGGCGCTGAGCTTCGTCGCCCGGTCCCGGCCGCAGTCCGCCGAGCTGGCCTGGTCGCTCCCCGACGGGCAGGGCGCCCAGGTGACCGGCTACCGCATCACCGTCAGCCCCGGCGGCAAGGTGGTCGACCTCGCCGGCACGGGGAAGGACTACCAGCGGTACGTGGTCACCGGGCTGGTCAACGCGACCACCTACACCATCACGCTGACCCCGCAGAGCAAGGTGGGTCCCGGCCCCACGACCAGGCAGAGCGTGACACCGCTGATCTCCGGCAACGTGTGGTCGGCCGGCGACATCAACCTCGACGGGCGCAACGACCTGTTCGCCCAGATGCCGAGCGGACTCGACCGGCTCTACCGGGGCAAGGGTGGCGCGACGTTCGGACCCGGGACGACGGTGGCCGACTACGCGGGCTACCGGCCCTTCCCCGGCGACCGGGCGTCCGGCCTGGCCGCCTTCTACGTCGTCTCCACCTGGGACAACCGCCTCGAGGGCGTCGGCGTGGACCGGGACGGCAAGTCCTGGGGCGGTGTCGACATCGGCTCGGGCTGGGGCATGCGCTTCCTCGACGGCAGCGCCGACTTCACCAGTGACGGCCGGGCCGACCTCGTGGGTGTGACGCCGGGCGGCAACGCCTACCTCTACCGGGCGACGACCACGGGTGGCGCGTTCACCAAGGGAACCCAGATCGCGAGTGGCTGGGGGTCGATGCAGCGCGTCTTCGCGGCCAGCGACGTCACCGGCGACCGCAGGGCCGACCTGCTCGGCGTCGACTCGGCCGGTGTGCTGTGGATCTTTCCGGGCAACGGCGCCGGGCGGTTCCACACCAAGCGCAAGGTGGGCTCCGGCTGGGGCGGCCTCGGCGGGCTGTTCTACGCCCGCGACGTCTCCGGCGACGGCAGGGGTGACCTGGGGGCGGTGACCATGGGCGGGACCCTGCGGGTCTACAAGGCCGTGGCAACGGGACCTTCACGGGAGCGGTGTCGGTGAGCAGCGGCTGGGCTCCGTACCTCTAGTCGCGTCCGGCGCCCGCCCGGCAGCCCTGCTGGTGTGGTGTGACGACATGTTCTCGCCCGTCTATGTGGACGAGTCGGACATGTCAGTGTGCCGCCGTCGGTCCTAGTGTTCAGCAGAACCTGAGCCGGCAGCCCCGCCGGCCCAGTCTGCACAAGGAGGTGCCGGTGCCCAGCGAGTCCCCCGCCGAAGCACTGCTCGAGACGCGCTCCCTGACCAAGGAGTTCCGCGGCTTCCGAGCGGTCTCCGAGGTGAGCCTGAGGGTGGCCGAGGGCACCGTGCACGCGCTGGTGGGCCCCAACGGGGCCGGCAAGACCACCTTGTTCAACCTCCTCACCGGGTTCCTGGCGCCCAGCTCGGGGCAGATCCTCTTCCGGGGTGCGGACATCACCGGCAAGCAGCCGGAGCAGATCGCCCACCTCGGCATCGCCCGCTCGTTCCAGATCACGAGCCTGTTCGACCAGATGAGCCTGGTCGACCACCTCGAGCTGGCGCTGGCCTCGCCGACGGGCCTGGGCTACCGGTTCTGGCGGTCCTCCTCGCAGATGCGCCGGTTCCGCGACCGCGCGATGGAGTTGCTCGACCAGGTCGGCCTGGAGGACCGCGCGGGGCAGGCTGCCGGGTCGCTGGCCTACGGGCAGAAGCGTGCGCTCGAGCTCGCCCTCGCCCTGGCCCTCGACCCCCAGCTCCTGCTGCTCGACGAGCCCACCGCCGGCATGGGGCTGGAGGACGTCGACCGCACCATCGCCCTGGTCAAGAAGGTCGCCGAGGGCCGCACGGTCGTCTTCGTCGACCACAACATGCACGTCGTCGGGTCGCTGGCCGACACCGTCACGGTGCTCCAGTCCGGGCAGATCCTCGCGGAGGGGACCTACGAGCAGGTGCGCACCGACGAACGGGTCATCACGGCATACCTCGGGCAGGCCGGTGACGCCCATGTCTGACCACGCTGGAGGCACCATGCTCGACGTCGACGGGCTCTCGGCCTGGTACGGCGAGGCGCGCGTCCTCACCGACGTCTCGCTCACCGTCCGCCCCGGGGAGGTGGTCACCCTCGTCGGTCGCAACGGCGCCGGCAAGACCACCCTGCTGCGCTCCATCATGGGGCTGCACCGCCAGGTGGAGGGCGCCGTCACCTTCGACGGCCGTGACCTCGGCAGGCGCTCGCCGGACTCGCGTGCCAAGGCCGGCATCGGCTGGGTCCCGGACGACCGCGGCATCTACGCGAGCCTCAGCGTCGCCGAGAACCTCACCCTGCCCCCGGTCGTCAACAAGGACGCCTGGTCCCTCGAACAGGTCTACGAGCAGTTCCCCGTGCTGCACGAGCGCCGTGACTTCCCCGGCACCAAGCTCTCCGGCGGTGAGCAGCAGATGCTCGCGATCGCCCGGGTGCTGCGGATGGGCTCGCGCCTGCTGCTGCTCGACGAGCCGAGCGAGGGCCTCGCCCCGGTCATCGTGCAGCGCATCGGCGAGATCATCCGCCAGATCAAGGCCCAGGGCGTGGCCGTCCTGCTCGTGGAGCAGAACGTGAAGTTCGCGTCCACGGTCGCGGACCGCCACTACCTGCTCGCCCAGGGCAAGGTCGTCGAGTCGCTCGACAACCAGACCTTCCAGGGCCGCACCACCGAGCTCCTCGAGTACCTCGGCATCTGACCCACCACCCCGTTCGTCCAGCAGTTCGTCTCAACCAGCCCGCACCACCACACCCCAGGAGGGGACATGCGCACGAAGTCCATCACGGTGGCCGCCACCGCCATCACCGGCAGCCTCGTGCTCGCCGCCTGTGGGGGCGGCGGACCGGCCTCGGGCGGCGGGAAGATCAGTGACGACAAGGTCGTCCTCGGTCTGCTCAACGACCAGTCCGGTGTCTACAAGGACCTCTCCGGCCCCAACAGCAAGGTGGCCATCGAGATGGCCATCGCCGACTACAAGGCCAAGTACGGCGACAAGGCGGTGGCCAAGACGATCGAGGTCGTCCAGGCCGACCACCAGAACAAGCCCGACATCGCCAACACCAAGGCGCAGGAGATGTACGACCGCCAGAAGGCCGACATCATCCTCGACGTGCCGACCTCCTCGGCGGCACTGGCCGTGGCGACGCAGGCCAAGCAGAAGAAGAAGCTGCACATCAACATCAGCGCCGGCACCACCGCCCTGACCGGCAAGTCGTGCAACAAGTACACCTTCCACTGGGCCTACGACACCTTCATGCTCGCCCAGGGCACCGGTGGCACGACCGTGGAGAACGGCGGCAAGAACTGGTCGATCGTCTACCCCGACTACGCGTTCGGGCAGGACATGAACAAGTCCTTCACCAACGCCGTGACGAAGGCGGGCGGCACGGTGCAGCAGTCGATCCCGACGCCGTTCCCCAACGACAACTTCGCCACCTTCATCACCAAGGCTGCCTCGTCCAACCCGGACGTCGTCGGCACCATGGCCGCCGGTGGCGACCTGATCAACTTCGTCAAGCAGTACAACCAGGCCGGCATGAAGGACAAGGCCAGCCTCGCGGTCGGCCTCATGTTCATCACCGACATCCACAGCCTGGGCGTCGAGCAGTTCGAGGGCACGACCTTCACCGACGCCTGGTACTGGAACTTCGACGAGAAGAACAAGGCCTGGGCCGACAAGTTCAAGGAGAAGACCCAGACCCGTCCCTCCTTCGCCCACGCCGCCAACTACTCGGCCGCGATGAACTACCTCGAGGCCGTCCAGGAGGCCGGCACCGACGCTTCCGACGACGTCGTCGCCAAGCTCGAGGGCAAGAAGATCGACGACGTCTTCCTGCGCAACGGCGAGATCCGCAAGGAGGACCACCGCGTCCTGCACGACGCCTACCTCGTGAAGGTCAAGTCCAAGGACAAGGTCGCCGAGGAGTGGGACTACGAGGAGATCGTGAGCACCATCCCGGCCCAGGAGGCCTTCGGCCCGGTCTCGCCCGACTGCAAGATGTGACCTGACCCGAGTGAGGACGGCCGGTATGCCGCGCGGCCAGCCCCGCGGCATACCGGCCCCTCACCGGGCCACGTCCTGACCAGGAGCACCATGAGCGCGTTCATCCAGTACACGCTGCAGGGCCTCGCGAACGGCGGGTTCTACGCCCTGTCGGCCCTCGGCCTCGCCGTGATCTTCGGCGTCCTCGGCGTCGTCAACTTCTCCCACGGCGCCTGCTACATGCTCGGCGCCGTGCTCTCCGCGATCCTGCTCGACACCCTGGGCCTCGGCTTCTGGGTGGCGCTGCCGCTCGTGCCGGTGCTGATGTTCGGTTTCGGCGTGCTCATGGAGCGGCTGCTGGTCCGCTGGCTGCTGGCGCTCGACCCGCTCTACAACTTCCTGCTGACCTTCGGCGTCACGCTGTTCCTCGTCGACTTCGTCAAGCGCCGCTACGGCGTCTCGAGCCTGCCCTACCAGATCCCTGCAGGCCTGGACGGTCGCATCGAGATCGCGGGCATCGGGTTGTCGAAGTACCTCATCTTCGCCGCTCTCTTCTCGGTGCTGGTCTGCGTGGCCGTGTGGATGCTGTTGACCAAGACCAGGATCGGCATGATCGTGCGGGCCTCCACCGAGAACGCCGAGCGCTCCCGCGCCCTCGGCATCAACGTCGGGCGCTGGGTCACCCCGGTCTTCGGCTTCGGCATCGCGCTGGCCGGCCTGGCGGGCGTGCTCGCCGCGCCGTTCCGCGCCATCAACGCCGACATGGGCAGCAGCTTCATCATCATCCTGTTCGCCGTCGTGGTGATCGGCGGCCTCGGGTCCATCCTCGGCGCCGTCGTGGCCGGGTTCCTCGTGGGCCTGGTCGAGGCCTACGGCCAGGGCTACGCGGGCCAGTTCTCCCAGGTGCTGATCTTCGTCCTCATGGCCGCGGTGATCCTCGTGCGACCCGCAGGCCTGTTCGGAAGGGAGGAGGCGGCATGAGCCAGCAGCTGACGCAGAAGGTGCAGGTCGACCTGCCGGCGGAGTCCGTGATGCCCAAGGCTCGTCCGGGGCTGCGGTGGCTGATGCTCGCGGTGGGGCTCGTCGTGGTGCTCGCCCTGCCCTGGTTCGTCTACCCGCCGGTGGCCATGGACATCGCCGCCTGGGCGCTGTTCGCCATCTCGGTCGACCTGCTGCTCGGCTACACCGGCCTGCTGTCGTTCGGCCACGCGGCCTTCTGGGGCGCCTCGGCCTACGCCACCGGCCTGATCGCCACCCAGCTCGGCGTGCCGTTCCCGCTGGCGGTCATCGGCGGGGCGGTCGTCGCCATGGTCATCGCGGTCCCCACCGGCTACCTCGCCGTGCGCCGCACCGGCATCTACTTCGCGATGGTGACGCTCGCCTTCGCGCAGATGCTCTACTTCATCGCCAACCAGTGGCGCGACGTCACCGGCGGCGAGAACGGCCTGCAGGGCATCCCCAAGTCCTTCTTCGGGGTCGAGCTCGTGGAGACCGAGCCGTTCTACTTCTACTACGCGGCCATCCCGATCATCCTGGTCGGCGTGCTCATCGCCTGGCGCACCGTGAACAGCCCGTTCGGGCGGGTGCTCGTGGCGATCCGCGACAACCCGGCTCGCGCCCGGGCCCTCGGGTACGACGTCGAGCGCTACAAGATCATGGTGTTCGTGCTCTCGGCGGGGCTCGCCGGCCTCGCGGGCGGCGTGTTCTCGATCAGCCACGGCTTCGCCTCGCTCCAGGAGCTCGTGTGGACCACGTCCGGCAAGGTCGTGCTCATCACGGTGCTCGGTGGCATCGGCACCCTGTGGGGCGGCCCGATCGGCGCGGCCGTCGTGGTGCTCCTCGAGGACCAGCTGGCCTCCTCGGGATTCAACGGCATCGGCATCATCACCGGCACGATCTTCGTGGTCATCGTGCTCGCCTTCCGTCACGGCATCTGGGGCACCGCCCGCAACGGCCTCAGCGCCTGGCTGCAGCGGCGTCGCGTGAAGTCCGGGCAGCGCCTCTAGTCCCTGGGGCCAGGGCCCCGGGGTTGACCCTAACGCGGCGTGAGGCGCGACAGTGGTGCCCATGACCGCACCGAGGGCACAGTCGCAGGTGACCCGGACCGTCGGCCAGGTGGCCGAGCTGTTCGACATCACCGTGCGCACGCTGCACCACTACGACGAGATCGCCCTGCTCAGCCCGAGCGACCGCTCGCCCGCGGGGTACCGCCTCTACACCGAGGACGACCTGGCCCGGCTGCAGCACGTGGTGGTCTACCGACGGCTGGGCTTCGCCCTCGAGGAGGTCGCGCTGCTGCTCGACCACCCCGAGTCGGTAGAGCAGCACCTGCGCCGCCAGCGGGCCGCGGTCCTCACCCGGCTCGACGAGATGCGCGATCTCGTCGAGGCCATCGACCGAGCACTGGAGAGAGAGATGGGCAACCAGCCAGCCACCCCCGAGGACATGAGGGAGCTCTTCGGCGAGGGCTTCCACGACGCCCAGGCCGAGGCCGAGGAGCGCTGGGGCGACAGCGACGCCTGGCGGCAGTCGCAGGAGCGCACCAAGGGCTACACGAAGGCCGACTGGGAGGAGGTCAAGGCGGAGTCCGACCGCACCCACCAGGCCTTCACCGACGTCATGGACGCCGGGGAGCCGCCGACCAGCGAGGCGGCCATGGACGCAGCCGAGCTGCACCGCGCCTCGATGCAGCGGTTCTACGACTGCGGCTACGAGATGCACCGGAACCTCGCCGACCTGTACGTCAGCGACCCGCGGTTCACCGCCACCTACGACGAGATCCGGCCGGGCATGGCGCACTACGTGCGCGACGCCATCCACGCAAACGCCGACCGGCA
Organism: Knoellia sp. 3-2P3; assembly: GCF_029223115.1. Classification (NCBI taxonomy): domain Bacteria; kingdom Bacillati; phylum Actinomycetota; class Actinomycetes; order Micrococcales; family Intrasporangiaceae; genus Knoellia; species Knoellia sp. 3-2P3. Next base: position 163,144 of record NZ_JARGZE010000001.1, on the reverse strand, counting down.
CGAGTCCTGACCACCCGCAGAGGTATGCCGCGTGCGCGCCGTGCGCACGCCGCATACCGGCGTGGTGGGTGAGCCTCAGGCGGGGGCGACGTCCGCGCCGTGCTCGGCGAGGAGCTCGCGCAGCACCGAGCGGTGGCAACGGGTTTCATCCTCGCAGTAGCAGCCGACCGCAACGTCGGTGCGGCGGGAGAGCGCAGCGAGGAGCTCGAGCAGGTGCCGCGCGGCCGGGGTCGCCATCTCCTTGCGGTAGGCGCGGGTGAAGGCCTGCCACTCCCGGTCGGTCTCGGCGGCCATCGCCTGCGCCACCAGCTCCTGGCTGGGCGCGAGCTCGGGCAGCCAGGTGTCGTAGAAGTCGCGGGCGGCGAACTCCTCCTTGGGCACCCCGCGTGGAGGGCGCCGGACCGTGCCGATCCGCAGGCCCTCGCCCTCCGCACGTGGTTCGCCGAGCCTCACGATCCGCACTGCCATGGCGGCATCATGGCAGCCGGCGAGCGGGTCCGGTCAGCAGGCGGAGTCGGTGGGCTTGGGGTTGCCCAGCCCGAAGAGCGGCCGGGCCCTGAGCCCCACCACCGTGCCGAGGATGGCCACCGCACCCCACACCCAGCCGTGCAGGCTGAACGAGGCGATGCCGCCGAAGTAGGCGCCGATGTTGCAGCCGTAGGCCAGGCGCGCGCCGTAGCCCATGAGGATGCCGCCGATGACGGCTCCGGCGGCCAGCTTGCCCGGGATGCGGCGGTGCAGGGTGAACGCGCCGGCCGCGGCGGAGGCGATGAGCGCGCCGACCATGATGCCGACGTTCATCACCGAGGTCCTGTCGGCGAGCACGGGGCCTGCGAGCTTCTCGGCGTTGCCGGGGTTCTGCCAGTAGCCCCAGGAGGCCACGTCCACTCCGACCGCGTCGAGCGCCTTGGAGCCCCAGAGGGCGAAGGCCGAGGTGACGCCCCAGGCGCCCCCGGAGAGCCACAGGGTGAGGGCGTTGAGACCGGCGAGCACCATGGCGCCGACCCAGATGGGCCACGAGCCGCGGATGACGCGGGCCACCCCGCGGGCCACCGGCGGGCGGTCGAGGGCAGGGGGCTGGCGTCGGCGGCCGACGACGACGGTGGCCCCCACGACCAGGGCCATCAGGGTGAGCGAGATGAGGACGGCGCCGGGGTAGCCGAGCGGGGTGTCGGCGAAGGACACCTCCGGTCCGGTGGGCATCTGGGTCGTCCAGAAGGGCAGGTGCCAGGCGCCGAGCACCGAGCCGGCGATGAACCCGGCGAGGGTCAGGACGATCGCGGTCTGTCCGCTGCCGATGGCGAAGAGGGTGCCGGAGGCGCATGAGCCGCCGATCTGCATGCCGATGCCGAAGAGGAAGGCACCCACGAGCAGGCTGGTGCCGACGGGGGAGAGCGAGCCCTCGATCTCGACCCCGCGGAAGCCGGTGCCCGCCGCCAGCAGCGGAGCGAACAGCAGGCAGGCGGCCGCGAGCATCAGCATGTGCGCCTGCAGGGCACGACCCTGGCCGACCGCCACCAGCTGCCGCCAGGCGCTGGTGAAGCCGAACCGCGAGTTGAACAGCGCCACCCCGAGCGCCAGGCCCACCACGAAGAGCAGGGTGAGCCGCAGCCCGGCGGTGGCCGCAACGGCGCCCGCGAGGGTGACGGCGAGGGCGAGACCCGCGGCGAGCGGCACCCGCTTGGCCGGCGGTGCCGTCGGGGGCTCGGGCGCCGGGCGGCGCTCGGTGCTGAGGGCGTCGGCGACGCCGGTGAGCAGGGCCACGTCTTCTCCAGGGGTCTCGGTGTCCGGTCTCCAGGTTGCTCCCGAGAGATAACCAAAGGTTTGAATCGGACAAACAAGACGTTTGGATGCTGAGACGTGGACGACCGGTTCTCGTGATCCTCGAGCGGCGGGAGGCGCCCGGGAGGAAAAAACTTCCGCCGAGGCCTTCTCTGTCGTTTGTATACAGGATACGGTCGCAGGAATCGCCTCCTTTCGGGCGAAATCCTCCCAATCCCCTTGCAGCGGAGCGCCTCATGACCACGCATCTCTTCCTTCCCTCGTCCGGGCACGGACGACGCCTGGTGGCACTGGCCGTCGCCGCCGCCTCGCTCACGGCTGCCGGGTGCAGCGCCGTCGGACCCGCCGAGGGCCAGGGCGGCGGCACCGCCAGCGGTGGGGCGGCGGCGGGTGCCGCCGGCTCGGACGCCTACGGTGAGCCCGCCTCCGCCGGCGAGGTGGCCAAGGGTGGCGCGCTGGTGATGGCGCTCTCCGCGGAGCCCGACCAGCTCGACCCGACCCTGTCGCGCAGCCTCTACTCGAGGTACGTCTTCCACGCGATGTGCCAGAAGCTCTACGACGTCGACCAGAACGCCAAGGTCGTGCCGCAGCTGGCCACCGCGCTTCCCACCGTCAGCGGCGGCGGCAGGACCGTCACCATCCCCGTGCGCGAGGGCGTGACCTTCGCCGACGGCACGCCGTTCAACGCCGAGGCGGTCAAGTCGACCCTCGAGCGCAACCTGACGCTCGAAGGGTCGGGCCGCAAGAGCGAGCTCGGGCCGGTCACCAAGGTCGAGGCCAAGGACGCCAAGACCGTGGTCATCACGCTCTCGAAGCCCTTCGCCCCGCTGACCGCCGCGCTGACCGACCGCGCCGGCATGATCCTCAGCCCGAAGGCGACCAAGGCGCTGGGCTCGAAGTTCGCCACCGCGCCGGTCTGCGTGGGTCCGTTCAAGTTCTCCAAGCGTGTGCCGCAGAACTCCATCGAGCTCGTGAAGGACCCGAACTTCTACGACGCGGACAAGGTGAACTTCGACAAGATCACCTACCGGATCATCACCGACGCCAGCATCCGCGCCGCGAACCTCCGGTCCGGTGACGTCATGGTGGCCGACTCGCTCTCCGCGCAGGACGTCCCCGCTCTCCAGAAGGAGAAGAGCCTGCAGATCCTGCAGTCGCAGTCGCTGGGCTACCAGGGCGTCACCTTCAACGTGGGCAACGTCGACGGCGTCGGCACCCCGGCGAAGGCGATCGACCGGCCCGAGGCCAAGGACCCCCGCATCCGTCAGGCGTTCGAGCACGCCATCGACCGGGCCGGGCTGGTGAAGGTCGTCTTCAACGACTACAACACCGTGGCCTGCTCGCCCATCTCGCCCAAGAGCGAGTTCTCCACGGAGGCGGTTCAGAAGTGCACGCCTCACGACCCGGCCAAGGCCAAGGCGCTGCTGAAGGAAGCCGGCGTCACCACGCCGTTCCCGATCCAGATGATCACCTCCAACAACCCGGACAGCCTTCGGCTCGCCCAGGCACTCCAGTCCATGGTCAAGGAGGGCGGGTTCGACCTGAAGATCCAGCCGGTCGAGTACGCCTCGCTGCTCGACCAGCAGGACCGCGGTGACTTCTCCCTGCTGCAGCTCGGCTGGTCCGGCCGCATCGACCCCGACGCCAACATCACCAACTTCGTCGGCACCGGCGGCAGCCAGAACGTCGCCGGCTACAACAACGCCGAGGTCGACAGCCTGCTCGAGAAGGCGCGCGAGTCCCAGGACCTTGCCGAGCGCCAGGGCCTGTATGCCCAGGTCATCGACAAGCTGCACCAGGACAACCCGCTGATCTACCTCTACCGCCAGCGGAACCTGACCGGGGTGTCGACCAAGGTCAAGGGGGTCCAGGTGTTCCCCGACGGTGTGGTCCGGCTCGGCTCCGCCGGGATGGCCAAGTAGGCGTCGTGCGGGGCTACCTTCTGCGCAGGGCCTGGCACTCCCTGCTGACCCTGGTGCTGGCCACCGTCGTGGTGTTCCTCGGCGTCCGTGCGCTCCCCGGTGACCCGGCCCTCGCCCTCGCGGGCGAGGACCGGACGCCGGAGGCGCTGGCGGCCATCCGGAGCGAGTACGGCCTCGACCAGTCGCTGCCGGTGCAGTTCTGGGCCTTCCTGACCAACGCGCTCCAGGGAGATCTCGGCACCTCGATCCGCACCGGTCAGCCCGTGAGCGACATGCTCCGCACGGCGCTGCCCGTCACGCTCGAGCTGTCGCTGCTCGCCATCGCGATCGCCGTGGTCCTCGGCGTCGGCGCCGGCGTCGTGGCCGCCGTCCGGCGGGGCCGTCCCGCCGAGTGGGTGGCCAACGCCCTCGCCCTTCTCGGGCTGTCCGTGCCGCACTTCTGGCTCGGCCTGGTCGCGATCCTGTACCTCTCGGTCGCGACCGGCCTGTTCCCCGCCTCGGGCTTCGTGCCGGTGTCGGAGGGCCTGGGCCAGAACCTGCACCACCTGGCGCTGCCCGCGGTCATCCTCGGCACCGGTCTGTCGGCCGTGATCATGCGACAGACGCGTTCGTCGATGCTCGACGCCCTGTCCACCGACTTCGTCCGCACCGCCGAGGCCAAGGGGCTGCGGCCGCGAGCAGTCATCGGCCGGCACGCCCTGCGCAACAGCCTCATCGTGGTCGTGACCATCGTGGGCCTGCAGCTCGGCGGACTCATCTCAGGCGCCGTGGTGACGGAGCAGATCTTCGGCCTGCCGGGATTCGGCAAGCTCACGATCGACGCGGTCTTCCAGCGCGACTACCCCGTCATCCAGGCGGTCGTCCTCGTGACCGCGACCTCCTACATCGTGATCAACTTCGCGGTCGACCTCCTCTACTCGATCATCGACCCCCGGGTCCGCGTCACCGGAGATGCCTCATGAGCGTCGACACCGCCCTCACCCAAGCGCCTGCGTCGGCTCCGGCCGAGGCGTCCCAGGGGTCCCGGGTCGTCAGGAGGTTGCGCCGGAACCCGTTGGCAGTCATCAGCTCCGTCGTGCTCGCAGTGGCGGTCGTCGTGGCCGTGTTCGCGCCACTGCTGGCGCCGTACGCCCCCGAACAGACCGACTTCGCCAACACCCTCGCGCCGCCGGGCACCCCGGGGCACCTGCTGGGCACCGACGACCTCGGGCGCGACGTGCTGTCGCGCATCATCTTGGGCAGCCGGGCGTCGCTGCAGGTCGCGGCGCTGGCGGTCTTCACCGCCCTCGTCATCGGCGTGCCGCTCGGTCTGGTCGCCGGCTACTTCCGTGCGGCCGACTCGGTGATCTCGCGTCTGACCGACCTGTTGCTCGCCTTCCCGTTCCTCATCCTCGCCGTCGGCTTCGCGGCGATCCGCGGTGCCAGCCTGGGCAACGCCGCCGTGGCCATCGGCATCGCCCAGATACCGGGCGTCATCCGCGTGGTCCGTTCCGACGCGCTTCGCCTGAAGTCGCTCGACTTCGTGGCCGCGGCAGTGGTGGACGGCGCCAGCGACCTGTGGGTGCTGCGCAGGCACATCCTGCCCAACGCGACCTCGGTCGTGCTGGTGCAGGCCACGGTCGCCATCCCGGCCGCCATCCTCGGCGAGGCCGTCCTGTCGTTCCTCGGGCTGGGCATCCAGCCACCGTCCCCGAGCCTCGGCACCATGCTGGCGAACGCACAGCAGTTCGCGGCGCGGGCCCCGTGGGCGGCGGTCCTGCCCGGTCTGGCCATCATGACCCTTGCCCTGGCGTTCAACGTGTTCGGTGACAGCCTGCGCGACGCCCTCGACCCGAAGGCGAACCGCCGATGACCGCTGTTGCCTCCCGTGAGCACCTCGCCGACGCGCCACCGGTCCTCGAGGTGCGCGACCTGAGCGTCACCTTCCGCACGGAGACCGGGTCGGTCTCGGCCGTCGACGGCGTCGACCTGCGTCTGGCTCCCGGTGAGATCGTCGGGATCGTGGGCGAGTCCGGCTGCGGCAAGAGCGTCACGGCCATGAGCCTCGCCGGGCTCCTTCCCCGCAGCGCACGCGTCGAGGGCTCGGTGCGTCTCCAGGGCGAGGAGCTGGTCGGAGCACGTCCCAGCACGCTGCGCGCCGCCCGGGGACGCGACATCGCCTACATCTTCCAGGAGCCCATGAGCTCGCTGAACCCGGTGCTCACCGTGGGTCGGCAGATCGCCGAGGTCCTCCAGGTCCACGAGCGCCTCTCGCGGCGGCAGGCGCTGGAGCGCGCGGTGGAGCTGCTGGCCCTGGTGGGCATCCCGTCGCCCCGGGAGCGGGTGAAGCACTACCCGCACCAGCTGTCGGGCGGCATGCGCCAGCGGGTGATGATCGCCATGGCGGTGGCGTGCAGCCCGAAGGTGCTCGTGGCGGACGAGCCCACGACCGCCCTCGACGTCACGGTGCAGGCCGGCATCCTCGACGTGCTCCGCGACCTGCGGGACCGGTTCGGCACCAGCATCCTCGTGATCACCCACGACCTCGGTGTGATCGCGGACATCGCCGACCGGGTGGTGGTGATGTATGCCGGCCGCGTCGTCGAGAGGGCCGGCTCCCAGAGGATGTTCGACCGTCCGCAGCACCACTACGCCGCTGGCCTGCTCTCCGCCTCGCCGACCCCCGGGCGTCACGCGGGGACACACCGGCTGCAGGAGATCCCGGGACTCGTGCCGGTGCTCGAGTCCCAGCCCGACGCGTGCACCTTCGCGGACCGGTGCCCAGCCGCCACGGAACGGTGCTCCTCGTCGGCGCCGCCGCTGGAACCGGCGCCGCTGGCAAGCCAGGCCGGTGGCCACCCCCACGAGGTGGCGTGCTGGCATCCCCGCGGGGACCGCCCCCGCCCGACCGTGGAGGAGCGCTCGTGAGCAAGGCCCGCGACAACCAGGCCGCCGCAGGCGACCCCGAGGTGGTGCTCGAGCTCGACGACCTCGCCATGCACTTCGGGCCCGTGCGCGCGGTGGACGGCGTCTCGCTGCGCATCCGCCGCGGACAGGTCACGGCGCTGGTGGGGGAGAGCGGCTCGGGGAAGTCGACGGTGGGCCGGTGCATCGTGCGGCTCGTCGAACCCACCGGTGGCACGGTCCGGCTGGCCGGCACCGACATCACGCACCTGTCCCGGTCGCAGATGCGCAGCCACCGGCGCGACGTGTCCATCGTCTTCCAGGACCCAGCCGGGTCGCTCGACCCGCGCATGCTCGTCGGTGACATCGTCGCCGAGCCGCTCCAGCTCCAGGGAGTCGGGCTCTCACGGAAGGAGCGCGCCGAACGTGTCTCCCACGGGTTGCGGCGCGTGGGCCTGCGGTCCGAGGTCGCCAGGCGCTACCCCCACGAGCTCTCCGGGGGGCAGCGACAGCGGGTCAGCATCGCCCGGGCCCTGATGTCGGAGCCGACGCTGCTCGTCGCCGACGAGCCCACCAGCGCCCTCGACGTCTCGGTGCAGGCGGCGGTGCTCAACCTCTTGGCCGACCTCCAGCGCGACATCGGGTTCGCCTGCCTGTTCATCACCCACGACCTCTCGGCCGTGGAGTACCTCGCCGACGACATCGCCGTGATGTACCTCGGTCAGCTCGTCGAGCAGGGCTCTCGCGAGGAGATCTTCGCTCGCCCCCGCCACCCGTACACGCAGGCCCTGCTGGCGGCTGCGCCCGTGGCGGACCCGGGGCGCCAGAGGTCGCGCACCAGGGTGCTGCTGGGGGACGACCTGCCCTCGGCCATGGACCCGCCGTCCGGCTGCCGGTTCCACACCCGCTGCCCGATCGCCGTCGCCCGGTGCGCGGAGGAGGCGCCCGCACTGCGCAGGTCGGGGGGCGCGTCGGTGGCGTGCCACTTCGTGCACGAGGACGGGAGCGCCCCGGACATTCGTCAGGACCAGCCCGTCACCACGACAGGGAGCCCCGCATGACCTTCACGACCCGGCCGACGCTCGAGGGCACCTTCGGCATGGTGTCGTCGACGCACTGGGCGGCCTCCCAGTCGGCGATGCGCCTGCTCGAGCTCGGTGGCAACGCTTTCGACGCCGCGGTCGCCGCCGGCTTCGTGCTGCACGTCGTGGAGCCACACCTCAACGGCCCGGGAGGTGAGGTCCCGGCGATCATCGCCACGGCCGAGGACCCCTGCCCCCGAGTGCTCGCCGGGCAGGGACCCGCGCCGGCGGCCGCCACGATCGAGCACTACCGGGCAGAGGGCCTAGACCTCATCCCCGGTTCCGGCCCCTTGGCGGCAGCCGTGCCCGGCGCGGTGGACGCGTGGCTGTTGCTGTTGCGCGACAAGGGGACGCGCAGCCTCCTCGAGGTGCTGGAGCCGGCCATCGGCTACGCCCGCTCCGGCCACCCGCTCATCGGACGCGTCAGCGCCACGATCGAGACGGTGCGCGAGCTGTTCGAGAACGACTGGCCCACCTCCGCCGACCTCTGGCTCAGCCGCGGCCGGGTGCCGGAGCCGGGGTCCCTGTTCGCCAACCCGACCTACGCCGACACCTTGGAGCGGCTCGTGCGGGAGGGGCAGGCGGCGGGGGGAAGCCGCGAGGCGCAGATCGACGCAGCCCGCCGGGCGTGGAGCCAGGGTTTCGTCGCCGAGGCCGTCGATGCGTTCTCGCGCAAGGCGTTTCGTGACTCCAGCGGTGAGGCGCACTCCGGTCTCGTGACCGGCGCCGACATGGCCGCCTATGCGGCGTCGTGGGAGGACCCGGCCACCATCGAGTGGCAGGGGCACACCGTGGCCAAGACCGGCCCGTGGGGCCAGGGGCCGGCCCTGCTCCAGACCTTGCGCCTGCTCGATGCGGTGGCTGACCCGGCCGCGCTGGACCCGGTCACCCCCGACGGCATCCACGTGGTCGCCGAGTCCCTCAAGCTCGCCTTCGCCGACCGCGAGGCCTGGTACGGCGACGGGGAGGTGCCCCTCGAGGCCCTGCTCTCCACCACCTACGCGGCCGAGCGCGCGTCACTCATCGGCGAGCGTGCCTCGGAGGACCTGCGCCCCGGCAGCCCGGACGGACGCGAACCGGCTGTCGCGGCATACGTGCAGGGCCGAGCCGAGCGCGCGACCGGTGCCGGTGACGCGACCACCGGGGAACCCACAGTCTCGCGGACAGGCGTCACGCGCGGGGACACCTGCCACGTGGACGTCGTGGACCGCTGGGGGAACATGATCTCCGCGACACCGAGCGGTGGCTGGCTGCAGAGCTCGCCCACCATCCCCGAGCTCGGCTTCTGCCTGGGCAGCCGGATGCAGATGTTCTGGCTCGAGGAGGGGCTCGCCTCGTCGCTCGCACCCGGGAAGCGCCCGCGCACCACGCTCACCCCCACCCTGGTGCTGCGTGACGGACAGCCCTACCTGGCCTGCGGTTCGCCCGGGGGCGACCAACAGGACCAGTGGCAGCTGCTCTTCCTCCTGCGCCACCTGGTGCAGGAACAGGGGCTCCAGGAGGCCATCGACGCCCCGGCGTGGCACACCACCAGCTTCCCCGGGTCGTTCTACCCGCGGGAGACCGAGCCCGGCGTCATCGTCGCCGAGGACCGGCTCGGCGACGACACCATTGCCGACCTCGAGCGCCGCGGCCACACGGTGCGAGTCTCGGACCCCTGGAGCCTAGGCCGGCTCTGCGCCGTCACGCGCGACCCGGGTTCGGGGGTGCTGCGCGCCGGCGCCAACCCGCGGGGGATGCAGGGCTATGCCGTGGGTCGCTGAGCAGGGCGCGGATCAGCGGGTCTGCTCGGCTGGGTCGTCACCCGCGTGCTCCAGGGCCGCGTGCGCAGCAGCGTCGGTGTGGGCGCGCGCGGCAGCCTCGGCCCCCTCGGCGTCGCCTGCCTCGATCGCGTCGACGAGGCGAATGTGCTCCTGCCACGAGTGCGGGGCCCGGTGGGCGGCTCCGATGCGGAACACCCACTGCACGTGCAGGTACAGCGCGCTCGCGATCGAGGAGAGCCAGCGGTTGCCGCTGATCTCGATCACGCGCTGGTGCAGCTCGGTGTTCAGCTCGGCCACGCGCGAGAGGTCGTCGCGGTCCGTGGCCTCCCGCGCCGCGTCGAGGAGGGCACGGAGGTCGGCCACGTCCTGTGGGGTGGCGCGCTGCGCGGCCAGCCGGGCGGCCACGGACTCCAAGGCGGTTCGCACGGCGAAGAGGTCCGCGATGGCCGACGCGTCCGGCGTGGCGACCACGGCTCCGCGCCGCGGCACCATCGTGACCAGACCGTCGGCCTCGACGATCCGCAGGGCTTCGCGCACCGGGTTGCGGGAGACGCCGAAGTCGGCGGCGAGGCGGTCCTCCGTGAGCCGCTGCCCCGGCGGGTAGTCGCCGTCGACGATCCGCTGCCGCAGCTCCGCGAGCACCTGGTCGCGCAGGGCCTGGTGCCGGCCTCCGATCGTGCGGTCCCCGTCGGTGAGCGCCATTGCCCCTTCTTCCTCGTCCGTCCTCGAGCGGTCTCCGCCCGTTCCGCCACTTCCGGCAGTTCGTATACGAAAGACAATCTATGCCAATCCCGTCCCTGACCCTCGGACACCCGGCCCAGGCGGCGCTGACCGCAGTGCCGCCGACGACCTGGTTGCTCGCCGTGAGCCCGGTGGTGCTGCTGCTGGCGCTGGTGCTGTGGGGCCGCTTCTCCACCATCGTCAACGCGGGCACTACGGTCGCCTACAGCGTGGCGGTGGCGGTCGCGGCCTTCGGGGCCGGGCCGCTCACGGTGGCCGTGGGCCTCGGCAAGGGGGCGTGGGTGGGCCTGTGGATCCTGTACGTCATCTGGCCCGCGCTGCTGATGCACCACCTCGCCTCCCACGTCGGGATGGCCGCGCTCGGGCGGGCCCTGTCCACGCTGCTGCCGCGCCGCACCGAGAACGTGCTGCTCCTCGCCTGGGTGCTGCCGTCGTTCATCCAGGGCGTTTCAGGCTTCGGCACCCCGATCGCGGTGGCGGCCCCGCTGCTCGTGGCCCTGGGCGTCAGCACCACCCGTGCGGTGGCGCTGCCGCTCATCGGCTACCACTGGGCGGTGGGCTTCGGCTCCATGGGTTCGTCCTTCTACATGGGCGCCCTCACAGCCCACCTCGACAGCGCGGAGCAGGCCGGCTATGCCGCCGCGGCGGCTGTCGTCCTCGGCGTCAACTGCGTGCTCGCGGGGGCCCTCGTGGCCGTCATGGACGGTGGGTGGGGCGGTCTGCGCCAGGGATGGCGGATGCTGCTGGCCGTCGGCCCCGTCATGGCGCTGGTGCAGGCGGGCGCGGCACGGCTCGAGCCCGGCATCGGCGCGCTCTGTGCCGGGGCCTCCGGTATCGCCGTCGTGCTCGTGCTCCGGGCGCTGACGCGCCGCGGGGAGGGCTCGTCCGTGGAGGGGGCCGCGGCGCCGGTGGGCGTGGCGGGCCACGCCACGGCATACGCAGACCGCGCGGAGGCCGACGCGCGACCTGCGCAGGCTTCCGCACCGGGCGGTTCGGGAACCGGGCCGGACGACGGCGAACCGGCCGAACGCACCCGTGAGCGGGCCCGGGCCGCGGCAGTGCCCTACGCGCTCCTCGGCGTGGTCGCCCTCGCCATCTTCCTGCCGCCGGCCCTGCGCACCTGGGCGAAGGGCCACCTGCTGCTCGGGCCGTCCTTCCCCCCGACCACGACGTCGCGCGGCACGCTCAACGAGGGCGTCGACCTCTACAACCCCATCGCGCTGGCCGGCCACCCCGGGACGTTCCTCCTCCTCGCCTGCCTCGGCAGCGTGCTCGTGTGGCGCCGGATGGGCGCGTGGGGCCGCGGCGCCTGGGCTCCGGTGTGGCGGGGAGCGCTCCGCCAGGCCTGGAAGTCCTCACCGTCCGTGGTGCTCCTCGCGTCTGTGGCCGGCGTGCTCGTCGACAGCGGGATGGTGCGCACCGTCGCCCAGGGCGCCGCGGTGGCGACCGGCCAGGCCTACCCGGCCATCGCACCGCTGGTGGGGGCCCTCGGGTCGTTCATCACCGGGTCGACCACCAGCTCCAACGCCCTCTTCTCCTCGCTGCAGGCGGACGTGGCCCACCTCGTCGGCGACCGGCCGGCCGACCTGCTCGCGGGTCAGCTGGCCGGGGGCAACATCGGCAACTCCCTGGCACCGGTGGTGATCCTGCTGGGGCTGAGCGCTGTGGGTGCGGCCCGGCGCACGGGCGAGGTGCTTCGTCTGACGCTGCTGCCGGCTGCCGTGCTGCTGCTGTCGGCCGTCACGGCGACCTGGGTGCTGGTGGCCCTGCACCGGTGAGGGCCGTCGGCGCGGTGGCCTAAGGTTCATCGCGTGACCAGCGGACTCTTCATCGTCTTCGAGGGAGGCGACGGCGCGGGCAAGTCCACCCAGGTGGCCCTGCTGCGCGAGGCCCTCGAGCGAGCCGGCCGCACGGTCACGGTCACCCGGCAGCCCGGGGGCACCCCGCTCGGCCAGCAGATCCGCGACCTCGTGCTGCACGGCGACCACGTGGCGCCGCGCGCCGAGGCCCTCCTCTTCGCGGCCGACAAGGCCCACCACGTCGAGACCCTCGTGCGACCAGCGCTGCGGCGCGGTGAGGTGGTCATCAGCGACCGCTACACCGACTCCTCGGTTGCCTACCAGGGCGCGGGGCGCGACCTCGGCGCCCAGGAGGTGCACGACCTCAACATGTGGGCCGTCGAGGACCTGGTGCCCGACCTGACCGTCGTGGTCGACATCAGCGCGCAGGAGGGGCGGCGCCGCCGCGGCGAGGTGCACGACCGCCTCGAGTCGGAGCAGGACGACTTCCACGAGGCGATCCGCCAGCACTTCCTCTCCATGGCACAGGGCAACCCCGAGCGCTACCTGATCGTCGACGGCACCGAGGCGCCGGAGCAGATCCACGCCGCGGTGATGAAGAGGCTCGAGTCCATGGGGGTGGTCGAGCCGTGACGGTCTGGCGCGACGTCATCGGGCAGGAGTCCGCGGTCGAGACGCTGCACCGGGCGGCGACCGACCCCGGGGCGATGACCCACGCCTGGCTGCTGACGGGCCCGCCCGGCTCCGGCAGGTCCGTCGCCGCCCGGGCCTTCGCCGCCGCGCTGCAGTGCCCGTCGGCCGGGTGCGGGCAGTGCATCGAGTGCCGCACGGCCATCGACGGCTCGCACGCCGACGTCGACGTGATCGCGACCGAGGGGCTCTCGATCAAGGTCGAGCAGGCCCGCGACCTCGCCGCCCTCTCGGCGCACCGACCCTCGGTCGGCCCGTGGCGGGTCATCATCATCGAGGACGCCGACCGCCTCACCGAGCGCGCTGCCGACGCCCTGCTCAAGGCGCTCGAGGAGCCGGTGGCACGCACGGTCTGGATCCTCTGCGCGCCCTCCGTCGAGGACGTCGTCATCACCATCCGCTCGCGCTCGCGCCACGTTCGCCTGCGCACGCCGCCGGCCGAGGCGGTCGCCGACCTGCTCCAGCGCCGCGACGGCATCGACGCGCCGATGGCGATGTATGCCGCGCGAGCGGCCCAGAGCCACGTGGGCCTGGCCCGGCGCCTCGCCCGCGACGAGGGAGCGCGGATCCGGCGCCGCGACGTCATCGCGCTCGCGGGCAAGATCCGCGGTGTCGGGCATGCCATCGACGCCGCCTCCGACCTCTCGAAGATCGCAGACGACGAGTCCGGGGCCGCGTCGTCGGAGCGGGACGCGGCCGAGCGCCAGCGGCTCATGGAGACCCTCGGTGCGGACCCGTCCGCGCGCACCCAGCCCCCGCACATCCGATCCCAGCTCGCGTCGCTGGAGAAGGAGCAGAAGGCGCGGGCCACGCGCTACGCACGTGACGTGCTCGACCGCTCGCTGCTCGACCTGTTGTCGGTCTACCGCGACGCGCTGGTGCTGCACACCGGGGCGCCGATCGACCTGGTCAACCAGGACAGCATGGGCGAGGTGCAGCGGCTGGCCCAGGCGATGAGCCCGGAGCAGCTGCTGCACGCCATCGACGCGATCGGCACGGCCAGGGAGCGGATCGGCCTCAACGTCAACCCGTTGCTGGCGCTGGAGGCCATGGCCCTCTCGCTGCGCCTCCCGGCCTGACCGGGGCGGCCTTGCGGGGCCGCGCACGGTTCCTCGGGATACGGTCGGGTGCATGACTGTGAAGGGACGCCCCCTCGCTGCGGCCGCGACCCTGCTGGCGCTCGCCCTGTCCGGCTGCACGCTGTTCGACGACGGGGGGTCCGAGAACGGGGCGTCCACGCCGACCGTGCCGCAGACGCCGCCGACGGGCGCCGAGGACCTCGCGCAGTACTACGGGCAGAAGCTCTCGTGGAGCAAGTGCGCCGGCGGGCAGTGCGCCGAGCTGACCGTGCCCCTCAGCTATGACGACCCCGACGGCGAGACGATCAAGGTCAAGGTCCTGAGGGTGCCGGCCAGCCGCAAGAAGAGTCGCGTCGGCTCCATCGTGGTCAACCCCGGCGGGCCGGGCGGCTCGGGCGTCGACTACGCGCAGGCGGCCGACTTCATCGTCGGCAAGCCGGTGCGCCAGCGTTTCGACGTCGTCGGCTTCGACCCTCGTGGCGTGGGCAGGTCCGCTCCCATCAACTGCCTCGACGACCGGCAGCTCGACGCCTTCCTCGGCGGGGACCCGACCCCGGACAGCGCCGCGGAGGAGGAGTCCTTCGCGCAGACGGCCAAGGCCTTCGCCGAGGCGTGCAAGGCCAACGCGGGCCCCCTGCTGGGTCACGTGTCGACCGTCGACGCGGCCAAGGACATGGACATCCTGCGCGCCGCCCTCGGCGACCCGAAGCTCAACTACCTCGGCAAGTCCTACGGGACCTACCTCGGAGCCACCTATGCCGACCTGTTCCCGGAGTCGGTCGGACAGTTCGTGCTCGACGGCGTGGTGCCCCCGGACCTGACCTCGGCCGACGTCAACGAGGGACAGGCCGCGGGCTTCGAGCTGGCCACCCGGGCGTGGGCCAAGGACTGCGTCTCCGAGGGCGACTGCCCCCTCGGCGGCTCGGTCGACGAGGTGATGGAGGGAATGCGGGACTTCCTCAAGGGCCTCGACGAGAACCCGATCCCCTCGGGCGACCCGAGGGCACCGGAGCTGACTGAGGGCTGGGGCTCGCTCGGCATCGCGGCGGCCATGTACGACCAGGGCTCGTGGGGCATCCTCACCGACGCACTGCGCGCCGCCATCGACAACCGCAACGGGCGAGACCTGATGGCGCTCGCCAACACCTACGCCGACCGCACAGACACCGGCCAGTACACCGGCAACATCATGGAGGTCATCTACGCCGTCAACTGCCTCGACAAACCCGACACCGACGACCTGTCGGTCTACCAGAAGCAGGCGCAGGAGTTCACCGCCAGCGCGCCCACGTGGGGTCCGTTCCTCGCGTGGAGCTCGCTGCCCTGCGGCTACTGGCCGGTGGAGGGCGACGGTGAGCCCAAGAAGATCACCGCCGAGGGCAGCGGGCCCATCGTCGTGGTCGGCACGACCCGCGACCCCGCCACCCCGTACGAGTGGTCGGTGCGGCTCAACGAGCAGCTGGCCAACAGCGCGCTCATCACCTACGACGGCGACGGCCACACGGCATACACGCGCAGCAACAGCTGCGTCGACGAGGCCATCGACAACTACTACGTGAAGAAGCAGGTGCCCCGCGACGGGTTGAAGTGCTAGCCGGTTCGGCATTTGACGGGGCCATCCGTATACTCATGCCCCGTGCCCACGGCACCTGCCGCCTTAGCTCAGTCGGCCAGAGCGATTCACTCGTAATGAATAGGTCAAGGGTTCGATTCCCTTAGGCGGCTCAGACAACGCCCTCCGGTTCGCCGGAGGGCGTTTCTGCTGGTCAAGGCCGGTGTGGGCCGCCTGCGCGAGGGTGGCCAGGAGCCCCACCAGAGCGACCGCAACCAGCCCCAGGGCGCCTCCATGCGCACAAAATGCGCACATGGCGATCGAGAATCGCTCCATCACGCCGACCCACCTCGTCCCCTCGCGAGCGTGTTGATGCGGTCGAGCGCAGCCGCCACGACGTCCAGCTCGTCGTCATAGAGGTGCGCATAGATGCGGGCCGTCGTCGTGATGGACTCATGGCCCATCGCGCGCTGGATCCACCGCAGGTCTGCCCCAGCGGAGCGTGCCAACGACCCGAAGGTGCGCCGCAGGTCGTGTGGCGTGATGCCCTCCAGACCCAGCTCCTTCGTGGCGGCTGTCCACCCGCTTCTGGCGCGCCAGTTGCCATTGCGCAGGTAGCCGCCGTCGGGGGCGGGGAAGACCAGAGCGTCAGCCGGCTTGTTGGCCACTCGCCGCTCAAGCATGATCGACAGGACCGCCGGTATGGCAACACTTCGCTGGGAGGCTCGGCTCTTGGGGGCCGCTACGTCCATACGCCCACCCACCTCGGTTGCCCTTTCGACGACGCGGACTCGACGCCTGGACAAGTCCACGTCCGAGACCTTCAGGGCAGCCAGCTCCGACCAACGGAGGCCGAGGTAGGCCATGGCCAGGACAAGGTCACCCTGCCCACCCAGCCGCTCGACCAAGGCATTGACCTGCTCAGCGGTCAGAATCCGCTCTCGAGCTGGCGGCCGGCGAGGTAGGCGGACCCCGCGAGCTGGGTTGACGGACAGTCGCCGCGTCTGGATCGCGTAGTCGATCACGAGGCACAGGACACGGTGGGCCTGCCGGACCGTTTCGGGTCCCTTGTGCTGGCCCAGCGTCTCGATCCAATCGGCGACGTCGGCCTGCTCGATCCGGTTCACGCGCCACCGACCCAAGTAGGGATCGACGTTCCGCCACGCCGCGCGATAATTCTGGCGCGTCGTCGCCCGAAGGTGGCCGGTGCCGGCTCGCTCATACTCCGCCCAGACCGCAGCCAGGGTCACCTCACCACGGCGAGGGTCGAGCCAGTCACCACGCCGGAGCCGGCTGCTGATCTCGTCCTCATACGCCTCGGCGTCTCGTCTCCGGGTGAAGGCCTTCGACCGCTGTCGGCCCGACGGGTCGCGATAGCGGACCGTCCAGGCGACGGTCTTCCCGTCCTTCCGGAGGCGCCGCTCGATCATGCGACGTCCTGCTGCTTCTCGAGCCAAGCGGCCACTACCGCGGCGTCGAACCGCCGATGCTTCCCGACCTTGAAGGAAGGGGGACCCTCGCCGCGCACCGCCCAGTGGTGCAGCGTCGAGAGCGGCACGCACAGGATGCGTGCCACGTCCTGCGCCGTCAGCAGCTTGGGGAACACCTGCACCTGCTCGACTTCCATCACCCTGCTCCTCGTCTCCCGGCCTACCTGCCCGCTTTCTGTGCTGCCTTCCACTGGGCGTACTCGCGCGCTCGAGCTGCGGCGGCCTTGGCCATGGCTGCGTCCCCAGGCGTCTCCCAGCCGGTGCCAGCGAAGGCCCACTGGCCGATCACGAGCGTGGTTTCCTCGTCCTCGTCGGCCATCAGCTCGGCTTCGAGGTCCTTCAGGTCGATGCGCTGGCCGTCCGCTCGTGCCTGGGCGATCAGCACACTGGCGCGCCGCCGAGCACGTCGAAGAGCGCCGAGGGTCACTGAGTAGCGTCGCGACTTGGTCGAGAAGTGACCGCGGAAGCCGAGCATGTGCACCCACTTGGCCATGCGCTCATAGGGATGTTCAAGAGGCTCGTCGTCGAGCGCCCTCGACGCCGGTGGCTCGTCCTCCCCGGCCCAGTCAGCTATCGCGTCCGCAACCCGCCTGAGGCGCTCGAGGTGCCGGTTGCTTGAGTTCCCGCCGGCCGACTCGGTGGCGGACTTGGTCGAGTACTTCGCCAGATACCCGGCGACTTGTTCCGCGTTGAGCCGCCGGTCGGGATCGTCGGTGCGGCTGTGTTGACGGACGGGTCGGGTGTCGACCTGGGCTCCGAAGCGGAGCGTTCTTGCGGTCGCCTCATCCAGCACGTCAGGTGGCGAGAAGCTGACAGCGGCCGCCGCGGTACCGACAAGGTCCGCAAGCACTGCGGCGTCGAGGGACGGGGGAGCGGGTGCGAAGCCGTCTTCGGTGCGTGGGCCATCGAGGCGCACGAGTGCGTGGAAGTGGACTACTCCGCGGAGCTGGAACTCGGCAACCTTGGCGTACTGGACCGTCGCGTGGTCGTTGAGCTTGCTCGGGCGGATGCCAAGGTGTCGGGCGACCAAGCGGCGCAAGGTGATCGTGAAGCGGCGCCACAGCTCGGGAGCCCACCACTGCCACACCACATGGGAGGCGTAGTCGTAGCACTCCCAGCAGATCGGCTGCCCCAGCAGGGAGTCGTTCTCGCGATGGACGGCCACGCAGGAGAGCGACCGGCCGTGGGGGCAGATGCTCTTCATCCCGGACCGTGGGTGACACCGGCCGCCGTCGCGAAGCCCATGCACCGCACCGAACGAGGGCGCGGTGAGGGTCGCGAAAACGAGGGGGTTGTCGACGACGTGATCGGGAACTCCCTTGCCGCCAACGACACCGCAGCGGATCAGGTGGAAGGTGTCCGCGGCATACAACCTCGAGCAGGACGGACACTTGCTCTCCCGGCGGTTGCCGCAGCGCAGGTGCAGCACGCCCAAGGGAAGCCCGTCGCTGCTGAATTGGCCGACCGCTTCGCCCGAACCCTTGTCGAAGGTGGTGCTCTGGCCCCGCAGACGGACCGGGTTGGCGCAGTACCCCACCCCAGCCGCAGCGATGGCCCAGTCGTCGAACGTTCGGGAGGTCAGACGACTGAGGATGTCTCGCTCTTGGGAGGGGGAGAGGTCCTCCAACGGCAGGCCGGCTCCCTCGCCGAAGCCCGGGAAGTGCCGGGAGGCGGTCGAAGGAGCCGGCTGTCGGGTCACGCCACGTCTCGTCGCTGACCCGGGCGGAGCGCGGCATCGAGCACGTCGCCGAGGCGTGCCCCGCGTGCCAGGGCGTGGAGCATGGGCTTGCGTCGTGGCGGGATGAAACCACCCCAGATGCCGAACGCCTCGGCAAACACCAGTGCGGACGCGAGGCATGTGCGGCGTACGGGGCAGTCCCCGCAGACCGACAGTGACTCCTGCGTACGAAGACCCTTGCCGTCGTTGAACCACGCCCAGTTGGTGCTGCCCGAGCAGGCTGCATCGGGGTGCCAGTTGACGGGCTCGAGCTCTCGCAGGCTGGGTCCACCGGTCATGTCGACCCACGGCATGGGTCGGCCGTAGCCAAATCCAGGTACGTTCTTGGGTGCGCGACTCACGCTGCCTCGCCTCCTTGACTGTCGTGGGTGTCGACGAGGGTCAGGGCACGGTGCCCACGATGGGAACTGGTGAGTCCCGCAATGTCCTCGTCCGTCAGATAGGCAGAGCGCACGCGTCGCAGTGCGCGAGTGCCTTCGGTGCGGACGAAAGCCACGCCCGGCGTCAGTTCGCTGATGTGGTCCGCGGTGGCGCCCAGGTCTCTCGCGCCCTCACCGAGCACCATGTCGACCTGGATCGGGTTGTCGAGCCGCAGTGCGATGCGAGTGGGGAACAGGTCACGCCAGGCGACGACGTCCTTCCCGGGGTCCTGCACAGCGGCCAACACAGTGATGCCGCAGGCTCGCCCCTGAGTGAGCAGGAGGCCGAGCGCCTGGTCGATACGCCTGACCACGGAGCGCTCCGCGAAAGCGGTCAGTGTGGCCAGCTCGTCGATGACGGCAAGGATGTGTGGAGAGTCGACCGAGGCGGCGTGCTTGCGCAGGCCGTGGCGAGCAAGGCCCTGAGCCCGTCGGTCCTTGAGGTCCACCAGTTCCTCGAGCATCCGACACATCGACTCCGGATCTGAGTCCTCGAAACGACTGAAGAGTGGGAGCCCGGGACGCAGCTCCATGCCGCCCTTGGGATCAATGGCCCACACCTGTACTCGTCCCGCTGAGATGTCCGGGGCGAGTCCATGCAGGAGCGACCAGAGGATCGATCCCTTCCCTGCTCCCGTAGCGCCGGCGATCAACAGATGCGTGCCAAGCAGGCGCACCTCCCAGTGCGTACCGTCCTCGTGTCGCCCGACAGGTACAGCTTCGAGGTCCACGTCACTGGCCTGCGGCAGCGGGCGAATCACGGCTGCGAGGGCGTCTCGCCGGTGCAGCTCGAGCCAGGCTCTTCCGGGTCGATCAGCCACAACCCGGGACTCTCGACAGCCGAGGGCGTGGGCGATGCCAGCACACCGAGCCGCGACGTCGGACGGAGTCAGCCCATCGGGAAGGCGGAGGTTCAGGCGATCGACTCCCTGAGGGGTCACCACAACCTTGCGGATACGCGGGACCTCACCGTGGCGGTGCGTCTGGCGACCGACATTGGCGTCGTAGGCGACGAGTCCGTTGCGCGACGCGACCCGTTGCCAACGCGCCCGGTAGTGGGCGCCTCGCCACACCCGCTGGACCCGGGGTGCTGCGACCTGTGTGAAGGAGGCGGGGTGTAGGACCCGCCAGGTCACGAATACGGCAGCCGCGCCGGTTATGAGGAGTGCGGCTGTAGTCCAACCTTCACGGAGGCCGACGATCATCAGCCCGGCGACGATCCCCGCCATTGCCGCGTTGCGAAAGGCGAACAGCAGCAGGGCCCAGGCCGTTACGAAGGCGAGCCAGACTGAGCGAACCACGGCCTCGACCAGTACGGGTAAGAGGTCATCGCTCTCAAACATGGCGTCCTGTGCAGTCCTCTGCCTCATCTAGCCCACCACCCTTGCGGCATCGGCGACAGCAGAACCCAAGAGCTGGGCGGCCTCACCGATGTGTCGCTCCGCCTTCAGCAGGTGGGCATCGATCTCCCGGTCGGGCACGGCGTGGATGCGGTCGCGCAGCTTGCTCTGCTGGCCGTAGATCTGTTCCTGTTCACGCCAAAGCGCTCTCAAGGTCCCGTGAAGCTCATCCGGTGAGACTCCAAGAGCCTGGCTCCAGTCGATGACCTTCCCACCGCGCATGTCACTGCTCCCTTCGGAGTTCCGCTAGCGCGTCGTTGAGACGGTCGCCGGCTGCTCCAAGCGCTCGGCTTGCCGAGGAGATCGACGCGAGCATGTCCTCGTCCGGGACGTCGCCCATGCCGATCCGAAGCTTGGTGAGCTCGGCGTGGAGCTCCTCGACGTGGCGAACTCGCGAGGCAAGAGCCCAAGGCAACTCCTTGATGCCGACGCCCAATGCCTCGGACCAGGCGACCATGTCGAACGCCCGCACGGTCAGGCCGCCTTACCCGGGTTGGGGTTGGAACCGGACGACTGGCTCTTGACCGGTCCCATAGCGTCGGCCTTGTAGGACCAGGCCACTCGCGAGAAGTCCTCACTGACCTTCTCGACGTAGGGGAGAGCCGTCAGGCCGTGGAAGATCACCGGCGTGAACGGCGTGCCGCTCTCGTTGGCGGGCGGCACGGGCTGGACCTTTGCGCTGAACTTCACGACCACGGTCCGTGCTGCCCGGCTTGCGTCGGGGTCGGCATCCAATACGTCGACCGACCAGATCGGCAGGCCGGTGTCGGCATCGAGCTGCTGGACCTTGTTCTCCCGGGTCGACCTCTCGAAGTCGTTCACCGGGCTGACCTCGGAGACGAGGTAGGCACCGTGGGGGAACACCTCGTCGTGGCTGATCTTGAACCGCTTTGCGATGGCCATGGCTGCTCCTTTGGTTCGCGTGTAGCGCACTATGCACTACTGCATAGGTAGATCATGCAGCAGTGCATAGTTCTGAGTCAAGGAAACGAAACCTACGGCCTATGCGTCTCCGGGATACCGTGTTGGTCGTCCGCGTGCCCGACGACAGCGGGCTCCTTCGCAGGCTGACGCGCGAGCGATGCCAGCTCGATCCGGCTCGAAGTGCCGCTCTTGCGCAGCAGGTTCGATACGTGCACACTCACGGTCTTCGGGCTGATAAACAAGGCTGCGGCGATCTGCGCGTAGGTCTCCCCAGCGACGACGTGGCGCAGGATCTCGCGCTCCCTACGGGTGAGGCTCAGGTGGGCGAGTGGCTGTGTACTGCCTGTGTTGGTGTCGGGAACCGGTCCGCCAAGTCGCAAGTGCGCTTGCGTGGCGAGGTCCTCGACAAGCCGGGCCAGGGGCCGGGCGCCCAAGTCAATCGCCTGAGCGCGGCTCTGGCTGAGGGCGTCCACCGCGGCAGGCCGCCCTTGCCGTTGAGTGAGAAGTGCATGGCCCAGGAAGTACAAGGCTCGCGCGTGCTCGTAGCGCAGACCTGCCCGCTCGGTCGCCGCAACAGCGGCATGCCAAAGCCTCGTCTGCTCGCCTAGGTCGCCTACGCATCGAGACCGGTCGGCGGCATAGAGGGAAGCCAGCGCTGGGTGCACCAGGTCGAGCGGTCCTCGGTTCAGGAAGAGCGGCGGCCTGTCGCCGCGCAGTTTCTCGATTCTTCTGAGCCTCGTGCGCGCTTCGTGTGTCAATGCCGAATTACCTGACTCTGCGAGGTCCCCTGCAGCGCGGGCGGCGTAATGGAGATACTCGTCGGCGGCACCCGGTTGCACCCGTACGGCATCGCCGATGTGCTGCTCGACGAGGTCCAGTGCCAGGCTCGGATCCCCCGAGGCGATGGCGAAGTGGACCTCCGACACAAGCCGCAGGTCTCCAACGGCGGTAAGGCGAGGGATCAGTTCCCGGGCCCGTTGCAGGTGCATGGCTGCGGCGTCAAGATTGCCCTCCAGCCCGGCCAGCCGAGCGGCAACGCAGCGACTGAAGCCCGCCCATCGGTTGGACTGCTGGAAGGAGAGGATTTCGCGAATCATCGCGCGTGCCTCGTCCCATCGGCCCAGCTCTAGGAACCAGTCGGCGGCGATACACCCAACATTTGCGGCGTGCGTGTGTTGGCCTTTATTCCGGACAAGGAGGTAGGCCTTGCGAGTGACCTCTGCAGCCGCAGCCCACTGTCCGGTGTCCTCGTAGTTGTTGCTGAGGAAGACGGAGGAACGTGACACGAGCTCGGTGTCTCCGAGCTCCTCGGCCATGGCGACGGCCCGCGCCGCGTCGGCTATACCCTCCTCGGTGTACCAACGCGTTTGTGAGCGTACGGCGAGGGCCCAAGCGAGTGCCTTAGGGGCTCCGAGGTGTTCTGCCAGTCGGACAGCCTCCTCCGCATGGGCCGCCGCCGCGCCTACACCCTCCCATGCTTCGTCCAAGGCCAAATGCGACAGGCATATTGCGCGCTCCTCAGAGAGCGGAAAGGCCGCGGTGAGCTGGAGGGCCTGAGGCAGCAAGCTTGCCGAGAGGCGGCTGCTGGCCTCGAGGTTGTCCTGGAGAAAGGCCAGGGGAAGCAGTATGCGGGCAGCGGCCAGTGGCTCACGATGGCGGTCAATTCGATCCAGAGCATGCTGGTATTGACGCTGGGCCTCACGGTATTCGCCGGCCAGTTCGGCCGCCGAAGCTGCGCGGGTGAACAGGCTGACCGCATCTACCTGGTCCGACGCTTCCGCCGAGAGAGCAGGCAGGAGGCCGACGGCAGTCGACAGATGGCGATACTCCTCGCCAGGGGCGTTGATCTGGGCGGCCTCGTCCGCTGCCCGCAACGACCATGCGAAGCAGCGATCCGCGTCCTGCACGGCGGCGTAGTGCAAGGCGAGGTGGTTGGCCCGGTCTCGCTCGCTCACGCCTACTGCGCTCTCCCAAGCCGTGATCCACGTCAGTTCTAGGCTCGCTCTCTCAGGGGCACTCAGTGTCCCGCCTACCACCTCGGCGAGGAGGGGGTGGCGAAACCAGACATCTCCCGACTCAGTGTCCAGCGTGATCCCTTGCGCGGTCGCGTTAGCCAAAGCAGGTTTGAACTGCGTTGCTCCCACACCGGTCATCTCGACCAGGCCGGACAACAGCGAGTACGACACTGGTCGGCCGCTTACCGCGAGAACCTGGGTCACCGTTCGAGCCGCGGGGCTGAGCCGATGCCACGTTGCGAGGAGTGCTTCGCGCAGGTCATTGCCCCGCCCGACGGCCACGTCCTCTCCCGCGCCACTCTGGGCCACGAGGAGCTCGATCAGATATGGGTTGCCGCCCGAGCGCTCGTAGATGCGTTCGGCCAGCGCCGCCGAATACGATCCCGCGTGCTGAAGCACCAACTGTTCTGTTTGCCAGAGATCCAGGCGTGATAACGGCAACCGGCGGACTGAAGGCATGTGGGAGACGTCTGCCAACCACCCGTGCAGACGGTGGCCCTCGCCGAGTTCGGTGTCACGGTACGTGACATGAACGTGTAGTCGCTGCCCCTCGGTAAGCCCGGCGATGAGATACGAGAGCACGTTGAGTGAACTAGGGTCGGCCCAATGAAGGTCCTCGATCACCAGCAGGGTCGGGCGATCCTGACAAAGCGCCCAAATGACCGATCCAAACTGCAGGATGACGCTTCCTGAGTCGGCCGCCGTGGAGCCGGACAGCGCCGGGACCAGATCGCCGACCGCTCTGGCGTCCGCAAAATGGGCACCGCGCGCCGATGAGTTTGTCCTTGCCAGCCACGACGCAAGGGCTTGGCTGAGCGGCAAGAAGCCTGTGACATCCGCGCCGAAGCGCAGGCATTGGCCCGATAGGACGTGAAAGTCCCGGGCGCGCGCCAAGGTTACAAGCTCGCGGGTCAGTGCGGTCTTGCCTATCCCGGGCTCCCCGCAGACGAGGGTGGCCATAGGCTCGGCCTGCACCGCAGACTCCAGCCCCGACGCCAGTTGCGTCCGTTCCAGCAGCCGTCCTATGAGCCGGGGCTCGACGCCCATAACCTCATTCTCCACGCAACACGCATCCGATACGTCGAACGAATGACGTGACCTTGTGTCAAAGCTGTTGGGTGCCCTGACATCGGGGTGGAAGCGATCAGTGGCTGCATATCGGCTACGCCCCGCGCGCTGACCGGAACGAGGCGGCTGTCAGCCGCCTCACTGTTTCGGCTGCGCACCGCCCCTGTGTGACTCCGTAGCACGGTGGCCACCCGTGCGTGAGCGCTACCTGTTCTTCTGGGGGCATACCTGCTTGGGGTGTGCGGTCCAGGGCGGGCAATCGGGTCCCATCAAGACTTGGGAGCGACGCGGCCCAACCCGTGCGCGCCCCCGAAGGGTGCAATCGGATGCCGATACCTCGAGCCGCGGGGGCAAGCCGTCGCCTCCGCGAAGGGTTGTGAAGGTGGGGGTCGGGGTGCTCCCCACGAGAGGGGTGGGAAGGGAGCGTGTCTCGCAGCCGGTAGCGGCGAGCACTGCCACGCCCGCCACGATGGCGAGTGAGGTCAGTTGCCTCTTCATTTTGTCCTCCTTTGGGCCGGGAGGTGGTGCACGCGCTGCACGGGACGGCGAGCTAGGTGTGCACAGTGGCGGCGACTTTCGCCGCGATCGATGGGTAGGAGATCTTGAGACCGGTGTTCGGTGTCGGTCCCACGCAACACGGATCAAGTCAGAGCGCGCCGCAGGGACGCTGACATCACCTGACAGGGCGGGATCTGAGCGCCGTCGGTGAGTCGGCTACCTGCTCCTCAACCAAGCCGGTGCTGGCACCCCGTTCCCGGTGAGGTTGTCGCACTTCACGTACTGGACACCGACGCGGGTAAGCGAGCATCGGTGCTCGGCGGCTGTAGGAGCCGCCGAAGTGTTGCTGTCGCCAGCATCGGGACGCGCCGTGGCCGAGATGGCGTTGGTCCCGATGAGGAGGAGCGTGCTGACCGTGAGCGCCAGAAACCGGCGCGGGTGCTTTGCGGTGGTGGTCATGGTCGTGGTCCTTCGCCGAGGTGCGGGTGTTGATGGGATCACCGTCGCGCCGGCATGGCTAAGGCCACATCGGGTGCTATCCCTCAGATAGTTCACTCAGCTACTTAGATCTTGACCCTCCGTTGGATGCCTGCACGTGCTGTCCTCGAGTCGGCGGCCAGGGGTTGCGCTCCTCGTCGGCCGAATCTGCTGAGACTGAGGGACTTGGCGACAGAAGACGAGCCGCGGTCACGCAGGGTGCAGGCGATGCCGCTCGCCCCCGGGTGCGCAGCTGCGGGCGGAGGCGCAGGGCCGTACTGCGAGCCCTGTGGTGGACCGCGCGCAGTTGCGGCCTGGCAAGGCCTGGGGGTGCGGGGCTTCGGCGAGGTTGGAGCGAGTCAACTGCTGGAGGCTGTGCTCTCACCGTGAAGAGCGAACCAAAGCGCGGCGGCGGTTGCAGCAACGGCCGCACCCAAGAACGGGGCACCTAGGCCTAAGACCTGTGCTGCCCATCCGCCCATCAGGGCGCCAACAGCGCCAGAGCCAAGTCCGACTACCCGGGTGCCGGCGCTGACTCTTCCCAGTTTGTCGTCCGGAGTAAGCGACTGGCGAGCGGCAGCTCCGATCACCGTCGCGGTCATGCTCGCCATACCGACAAGAACCAAGGCGGCTGCGGCTACTACTGGACGTTGGACCAGGACTATGAAGCCCCACGCCAAAGCTTGGGCGGCCAAGCAAGCAGCGTAGATATGCAGCGGACTGGCTCGCCCCCCAAGCTTGCTGCTGATACCGGCCGCTGCAAGGCCACCCACCGCAAGCATCGCCAGGAGCAGGCCGAATGCACGGTCATCGAGGCCAAGCCGGTCCTGGGCAAAGAGCACGAGGGTCGCGTAGGCGAGGTTGTAGACGAAGTTGAAGGTGGCCATGCCAATGGTCAACGCCCGCAGCTCGCGATGCCGAAACAGGAAGCGCAGTCCCTCTGCGACCGATGCGGAAATACTGGCCTGCTTCACCGATTCGGACACAGGCCGTCCAAGGCTCAGGCCTGCAAGCAGTGCGGCCGAAATGAGAAAAGTCCCAGAGTTCAGGCCGAATGGCAGCGCAGCCGCAACCGCGAAGAGGGCGGCTCCCAGGGGTGGGCCGAGCAACGACCTGCCTAGGAGGTCAAGACTCCAGAGTCGGCTGTTGGCCGAGGCCAAGGTCTTGACGTCGCGGCCGACCACCGCCGGAATGGCTGCCTGTGCAGCAGGGTCGAAGAAGCACCCGGCAACACCTACGAGGAACACGACCAAGGTCAGCAGCCATACCGAGCCCAGCTCAGCCGCAATTGCCCAGGCGAAGCCACCGAGCAGTACCGCGCGCACGATGTCGGCGAAGACCATGGTCGACCGCCGCGACCATCGGTCCACAAGGGCCCCTGCCGGCAGGCCAGCGATCAGCCATGCGGCATACGTGGCGGCCACAGTGATCGACACACCGACCGGGTTGCGGGTTAGGGATGCCGCCATGAGTGGCACGGCAGCGATGACCATGCCCTGCCCGGCGATGGAGACCCCTGTGGAGGCAAGCAGCCGACCAAGACCCCGCGACGTGGGGGCCTCGGTCGACTCCTGCGCCGCCATCTGCTCAGTCATTCAGACCGCAGGAGGTCGTAGTCGAACTCGCCGTTCTGGGCGCCCGCAATGAAGGCCCGCCACTCCCGCTCGTTGAACTCAAGGATCGGCCCGGAGCCCTGCGCTTTGGTGTCCCGGACTCCGACGGCGCCATCCGCGTAAGCCACCTCCACACACCCGCCCGTGTCGCTGATGATGCTCTTGCGCCACCGTGCGGTCAGCCACTTCTCATCCATGCGATTCCCCTCGGTTGGATTCACGACGCCACTCGACGCCGCGCCGACTCGACCGCCGCGCGTGACTCCTTGCGACCGAGTGCGTTCTTCTGGAGCCGGGTGAAGAGCTCCCGGTATGCCGCGACGTCACCCTCCGCTGACAGGTACAGGTCCGCGGTCTGCGCCTCCGCCAGGACGACAGGTGGGCCAGTGGCAAAGTCGTAGATCACGAACGAACTGGAGGCGAACACGGCGTTCGTGGCGTCCTGGGGCCGGATCCGAAGGTCTACGAAGCCCTGGTCCATTTCCTCGAGGACGTGGTCGAGCTGCGTCGCCATCACCGACCCGGCGCCAGGGGAAAGAGTGAGTGCTTGCTCCTCGAGGACGACCCGGTAGCTGACGTCTGTGCGGGCTCGCAGCGTCTCCTGCCGCTGTTGGCGTCGCTCGACGAACGCGCCTTGCGGGCCGAAGCCCCCTGACTTTGCGATCGCCGCCGCGTAGTCAGCGGACTGAAGAAGGCCGGGGAACCAGAGCGCCTGGTACTGCGACAGGCCGACGACGCGGGACTCAACCGTGGCGACCTCCGCCTGGCGTCGAGGACTGCCGCCAGCCCGCACTACCCAGGCACCCTCCATGCCCTCGTGCCGCGCGACCGACGCCAGGATCTCGGCGCGGGCCTCCTCCGGCACGCCGTAGTAGTCCAGGAGCTGCGCAACCTCTTCCAAGGACGCACCGAACCGGCCGGTCTCGACCCGGGACACCTTGGACTGCGACCAGCCGAGCTCACGGGCTACAGCTGACCCCGAGAGGCCTGCGGACTCCCGGATGCGCCGCAGTTGCTCGCCGACGCGAATCTGGGTCGCCTCAGGCATGTGAGGGCTCAATGCAGTAATGCATAGAGCGAGCATACAGACGGCGCCCGGGTCCAGTCGCGCTTTGGCCGGCTCGAGATTCCGCGGGGTTCGTACAAGTGTTCGAGGGCGTGGGATGCTGGCCCCATGGCAGGCGGCATGGGCTATCGGCGGGGGACGCCGCTCCGTGACCGCCCGGTCAGCCCGGCACCCGGCGACGTTCGGACCCCTCAGCGAGAATCCCGTGCCCAGCAGCCGGCGCAACGGCATTGCTGGGTCCGCGGTCCCGACGGCGCACCCGGCCCGCACCCCGGCCTCCTCCTCGAGTGGCGATCTCTCGGTGAAGGCATGTGGGAGGCCTTGGTGGCGTATGCCGTCCAAGAGGGCGACGGGGTCACGCTGGTCCAGCAGTGGCTGTCGGCTGCACTCGTCTCGCCGACGCCGACACCGACGCCAAGGGCGAGCAAGCCCTGACCTCCGTGTGCTGACCCTTCGGAACTTGTGACGGGTCGAGCTCATTCGACCCACACCTGTGCCGCAGGCACCCACCGGAGGCTGGGATGCGGTTCTCGTCCGTAGCTCCGATCGCCCCACCGATACCAGTCGCGCTCGGCCATGACGGCTATGGCGAGCTCACCGTCGTCGGTCATCCTGACGGGTGAGACCGCCCTCAGATCGGTCTCGGCGTCGGTCCCGTCCATCAGCACGATGCGCCGCCCGACGGGGTCGGGGAAGCCCTGGGCGGCGTGGAGGCGACGCAGAGTTGGCTCGTTGGGATCGCGGTTGAGCTCCCCCAGCCAGGCCTCTTGTGAGCGCACGTCCAGTGTCGGTGACTCGCAGGAGACGTACTGCTCGACCCACACGCGCGAGAGGCCCACGGCATACCGATTGATGGATGTCATCTTCCCGTAGAAGTCGCGCTCCTCCTGCACCCAGACCGCCGGCTCGTCGAGGTCCTGCACAGGTTCCACGACGTCGGAGACAATCCGTAGACCATCTCTCCACCCGTACGCGAGCCAGTCACCGGAGGGGTCGTGGCTGCTGAGCAGGAATCGGCCACGTCGTCCCACCAGGCCAACGTCGGCCTCCGAGGCCCGCCGAATCAGGAGGGCCGGCGGAGCGGCGTGCAGGGACGGGGTAGCGGCACCAGCCAACTCAGCCACTGGCTGCCACCGCCTCATCAGACTGAGGGGGAGTGGGGCGAGCGATAACCGCGAGCCGGTCGCGGAAGTAGGGGACTGACATGACGTCGTGCACCACCTCGACCGTCTTGCCGGTTCGCGGGGCGTGGACCATGTTTCCTTGGCCGTCGTAGATGCCCATGTGGCCGTAGCTGCCACCCTCTGCGCCAGGCGTGGCAAAGAAGAGGAGATCTCCCGCCTGCAGCGGTGAGCTGGGTGGGACGCGGGGGAGCGAGGCGGCTTGGGCGTCGGTCACTCGGGGGAGATTGACGCCGGCCTGCTTCCAGGCGAACTGAGCCAGCGAGGAGCAGTCGAAGCCGACCGTCATGGCGCCGGGCCCGAAGCCGAGGCTCGGTCCGGAAGGTCCGCCGCCTCCCCAGCTGTAGGGAGTGCCGAGCCAGCGAAGGGCGCCGGCTACTGCCCTCGCGCCGGGGGTTCCATCACCCGTGTAAGCGACTGAGTCGTAGCAGGTCGCCGAGAGGACGGTGGGGTCCGCAACCACTTCCCGGGCCAGCGGCTCCCACCTCGCGTAAGCGCCTGGGAACGCGCTGGCCTGGACCTCCTGCGCTGCGGCGGTGAGAGGCATCGACTGGAAGTCCTTGACGTCCAGCAGCCCTGGCTGGCCGCCGCGACCACCGGCGTAGAAGAGTCGAGCCGCCACCGCCGGGTCCAAGCGTTCATCCCGACTGCCCCAAGCATCCCGCTGCTGAAAGAGCCCGAGGCTGTCGAGGTGGCCGTAGTCGATGTTCCGCAGGGTGGACTCCTGCATCGCGGTGGCGACGGCGATGACCCAGCCGTAGGCGGGGACCTTGAGCTGGCGCCCGACCGCCACGATGGTCTGGGCGTTCGACACCTGCTCGGGAGTCAGGTCAGCCACCGTCACGGCAGTGGCGGCGGTGACGGTGGAGCACTGGCTCCCTGCGTAGCCTCCGTCTTGATCGCCTTCGGAGCCGCCAAGGACCAGCACCGCGAGCAGTGCGACCGCCCCGCCGCCGACGACCACCACGGGAAGGGCGACGAGAGCGACCTTCGCCAGCCGGCGCAGCAGCAGTCTGCGGAGGCTGTGCCCTGCGATCGCGAGCAGTGGGGCCGGCACGTCAGGCCCCTGGCGTGGTTCTGGTCAGCGACGGGGTCTCGGCCGCTGGGGGCGCGTCGGCGGGGGCGATGTCTCGCGCCTTCCAACCACCACCAGAAGCTGACAGCGTGACCAGCACGTCGCCGCCGTCCGTGGGAACCAGCACGGTTGCGGAGGTCTTGGCCGAGGAGACGAGTCGCGCATCTCCCGTCACTCGGTCAGCCGGCACCTGCGCCGGGTCGGTCGACGCGAGGGACCGAAGCAGCTCGGGGCTCGCCCATCGCTCCATGGCGGCGTACCAGGCATCCCTGCTCGCGCCGTCGCTGGACCACGCGCGAACGAAGGCAGAGGCCACCGCGGTGGCGGACTGCTTCGTGACAGGACCGGAAGCGGTCGGAGCCGACGTGGAGGCTGTCGTCGTCGCGGGCGTCGGCGATGGCGAAGCCGACATCGTCTGTTGGCTCGAGGCACTCGTGGGCGGGGCGGGTGGTGCCGCGGCCGGACGGGTCGACGCCTGGCCGTCCGTGGCTCGACCGACCACAGCAAGCAGCGTGAGCATGAGCACGGCTGTGATGCTGAGGTTCCGCCACGACCACAGCGGCCACCGCAGGGCCCGGCCCAGTTCGCCGCTCATCGCTGGCTGTCCTCCTCCGCAGCTCGCTGAACGCTGAGCACGGTGCGCTTGGTCTCCGGGTCGTAGATCCGCGGACCGATGCCGTCAGGCCGGACCTCGTGGTGGGAGTCGTGGATCGGAGCGAGGTTCTCCAGGCGGCGCACCGAGGTGGGTGCGCTGTCGACGACCAAGCCTTCGATGACGGGCAAGCGGGTGCCAGACCGATCGCCGGCGGCGTATGCCGTGCGCTCGGTTGTCGTGGTGCCGGCAAGGTCCAAGGCGGGGTCGGGCTGAGGGACGGAGCCCGAGGGCATTGGCGCGTCGCGATGTCCGGCTGCGGCGGCAACCGGGGTTCGGGCAGGCTCGAGTTCGGCGCGAGCGACGACCGTACCCGCGAGCACGCGCTCCTCCTCGGGGATGGGCGTGAACACGGGGGTCGGCCTGCCGAAGGACTCGGCTGGGAGGTTGACCCGCCGTACCTCGCGAGGAGTCCAGTCCTGGGTGGCGGTTTCACCTGGCTCGGCCCGCGGCGGCTGGTGCTGCTGGGTGACGCGGTGAGCGTCGGTGTTTGCCTTGCGGGTGACCACGTAGTCGACGAGCCGCTTGCCGCCGCGTTTGAGGAGTCGTTGGCCGTGGCTGGACTGACCGAGGATCTGGGTGAAGCTCAGGAGGGGCAGGAGCAGGACGAAGGCGGCCAGCGTGACCACCAGGCAGAGCACCAGGGCGAGGAAGCCCATGCCGGTGTCGGTTGCCCGGGACAGGATGGCCGAGACGGCGGTGGTGTGGATCGTTGAGCCGACCGAGAACGCCACCACGTTGATGACCGACGCTCCACCCATGTTCGCGATCTGCCGGACGATGCCCGACATCGGGGCCATCACGCCGATGACCGCTGCCGCAGGGAAGAACATCACTAGCAGCCTCAGCATCACCAAGCCGGCGAAGACGAAAATGTCGGCGACGAGGCGGAAGGTGGCGGTGAACAGTGCGCCAAGGAAGGCCATGAGTCCCGTGCCAGCGCGGCCGCCTGCCTTGCCCTGCACGTAGGAGTAGGCGACCGGGTCCTGCTCTTGGATCTCGGCGGTCGTCTTCGTCCAGTTCTCGGCCTTGCGTTCGGCGATGCGCTTGCCGGCCTCGGGGTCCTGGCGTGTCTGCTCGGCCTCGGCCCAGGTGAAGGCACTGGCCTTGAACAGCTCGGGGGCCCACTTGCGAGCGGCCGCCGTATCACCGGATCCGAACTCGCCGCGCACCCACGCGTCGTAGGCGATGCGGTCGACCAGCAGGGCGCCCTGTGCGCGAGCCGGGTCGGCGGTCTCGGGAAGACTCGACAGCCCGGCGCTGCTGGCGTTGACGGTCGCGATCGTTGATGTCACGGACTCGTCGAAGAAGGAGGCGACCCGGGTGGGGTACTGCCCGATACCGGCGACGACGGCGAGCACGAGCATGGCCCAGGCGGCGGCGGAGGTGACCGCTGACAGCCGTCCGGAGGTGGAGTAGAAGAGCAGGAGCGCTGCCACGCCGAGCAGGGCGGCCCCGCCCCACGGGTTCCAGATCGAGTCGTTGAGGCGGTGGGTGACCGTGGCGACGACGTCGTCGAGCGGGGCCATGTACTCCGCTGGCCGACTGACCTTGTTGTGCAGGCCGTTGGCCGCGGAGGTCGTCCACACGGCCCCAGAGAGGAAGGCGTTACCCACCGTGGTGTCGAGTGTCGCGTCCGTGTCGCGGACACTGCCACCGCATCCGAGGTCGTAGGTGTGCCAGCTCAGGCCGGCGTATCCGTACTGCTCGTAGACACTGGTCTGTGGCTTCGCCACGAACGGATCCAGCGGGGCAGGGGGTTCCTTCGGCCCCTCGTCGAGGAAGCCGGGGAGCCCAACACCCGGCATCTGGGCCACCGGGGCGTCCTTGCAGTCGGGGATGCCGGGAACCTGCGGTGAGGCGGACGCTGGCGCCGCGAGGACGAGGGCCAGGCCGAGACCCGAGAGGGCGACGGTGAGGACGCGGCGCAGCGGGTGGCCAGACATCTCAGGCGCTCTCTCGGCGCTCGGTCGCGTCGGTCGACGAGCCCTCGTGCGGAGGCCTCTGCTCGTCGTGCAGTCCCCGTGCGATGCGGTTGCGGGCCTTGTCGGGGTCAGCCGTGGTCTTGAGTGCCTCGAGCAGCTGCGGGTGGGCGCTCATGTCCATCCGGATTCGCTCGATCCCGCCGGTTCCGTCGCTGAAGATGAACTCGCGAGCACCTCGGCGACCTTCCCGTGTCGGGCGGGAGAGGGTTCCGAAGATCGACTCGTAGCCCATGCCGTCTCGGATGCCTGGGAGGAACCGCAGGGCGTCGCGCTGAGCATCCTCGCCGGTGAGCCGGCCGATGAAGGCTGCGGAGATGAGGTTGGCCAGGTCGAGCTTGAGCAGGTCTGCCGGGTTCTGGCTGGCCATGAGCACCCGCGTGTTGTGCTTTCGGCTGTCGCGGGCCGCACGGTCTATGAATCGGCGCCCGGTGCTGAACGTGGAGAGTGCCCAGGCCTCGTCAATGAAGATGCCCTTGCGGGCGTTGACGTCGCCGAAGTACATGCCGCGCTGGGTCAGCCACGCGGCGAGGTAGAGCACGCACATGCTCAGGCGCTCGTCGAGGTCCTCGGAGTAGGCGGTCGACTCGTCGGGAAGGGCCAGCCCGCGGAGGCTGTAGACCCTCAGGAGCGGGTCCTGCCGGTCGTAGTCGTGCTGGTAGCCGGAGGGGAAGATGAGCCGGCCGTGACTGGTCTTGGCTGCTTCGCGGAGGAAGTCGGCGAGGTAGCCAGCGTGGCGGCGCAGCTCGGGGTCGCCTTCGAGCCTGCCGAGGGCGTCGACCACGTCCATGGTCGAGGCGGTGTACTTCGCGGGCACGGATCCGACGGCCCTCATCAACGCAACCTCGGTCAGGACGTGGTCCTGGAGCTGCCGGGGGAGCATGCAGCGCAGGACGCTGCTCGTCAGCAGGCGCCGGGTGTCGGCGGCTTGGTCCTGCGCGGCCCGCCAGTCGAGGTCGGTCTCGTAGTGCTCACGGCGAGGTTCGGCGATGACGCGGTAGGTGCACAGTGCACCGGGGGCAGCGTCGAGAAGGTCGATCGCCTGAGCGCGATCAGCCAACTCGGGAAGCCGGCACAGGGCGGTCAGACGACCGGACGGGTCGAGGACGGTCCAGGGCACGCCCTGCATCACCGTGCGGTAGATGATGTTGCCGCCCGCAGTGGACTTGCCGCCCCCAAGGCCCGCACAGAGCACCGCGAGACCGGACTCCTCGCCGCGCTCCGTCATCTCCCAGGGTTCCCAGGTGACGACCCGGGCGGAGGTGCCGGACGTCTCCCCGAGGTGGATGCCGACGCGGTCACCGACCTTCGCGGTCGCGGCGGGAACGGCGGCAGCCAGGGTCGTGACCGGCATACGACGCTTGTATGCCGTGGAGCCCAGCTTCTCCCCGGGGATGAACTCCCGGGCGACCGAGTACTGGTCGGCCGGGCGGGCGATGGTGATCTGCGGGGCATAGAGCTTGCGGACCAGCGATGCCCGCTCAAGGGCCTCCTCCTCGCTCTCGCCGGAAACGGCCAGCCGGTACCAACCAGATGTTCGGGTCGACAGGCCCGAGAGTCCCATCGAGATCTCGTCCTCGACGGTGAGGGCCTTCTCGGCCTGACGGTCCAGAGCGCCGGGTGCGGGCTCTTGGTGCTCGACCTCGTAGTGGTCCTTCTGCGCCCGGATCTTCTGGATGTTGCGGCGCATGGCCATGCCGACCTTCGCCGAGTCCTGGACCTCGACTCGACCAGACCACTCGACGGGGAAGCCGAGCTGGTCGGTGCGCTGCATCCACGGGATGCCGGCCGGTATCTCGAGGTCGGTCATCCGTCCGACGGAAAGGACGCAGACGTGGCGCTCGACCCGGTGGTTCTCGTTGTCGCCGATGACGCGGATGGTCCGGCCGTAGGGGATGGCGAACCACTCGACGTGATCGGTGAACTCGTGCAGGTCCTCGGCCTCCCAGTGGCCGTCGTCGACAGCCCCGAGGGTGAGCGGGGCGGGCAGTCCGAGGGAGCAGGATCGGTGGAGGAGCCACTCGAGCTGTCGCGAGGTGGCGGGAGCGCCGTCCATGCCGGGGGAGGCCATGACCTCGTCGGTCGCCCGGATCTGGTTCGAGAGGGCGAGCACCTCGCGGTCAGAGAGGGATCCGGCAAGGCCACCGAGGGCCTTGTAGAGCCCCTTGCGTGCCGGGATCTCGACTCCGACGTAGACCTCCTTGTCGGCCATGCTGCGGCCGGAGAGGTGACGCTGGTCCGTCATGAGGTAGTCACGCCAGCCGGGCAGCGGAGCCGGCGCGTTGGCGTCGTGGTCGGCCGCCCACCGGCTGACCGGGTAGGGCCGAGTGGTGACGCGGATGTGGAGGCTGCGCTTGACGAGCTGGGCGTAGGTGTCGGCGCCGTCGATGATGAGCTGCTCACGGACGTTGTCAGGCCTGAAAGACCAGCCCTGGGGGTCCAGCAGGTACCAGGCGTAGATCTTGTCTGCCGTGACGGTGCAATGGCCGCTGATCCGGCGCAGTGCGAGACCAGACTTGCTCATGCTGTCGTCCCCTCGATCGGGTGAGCCTGCTTAAGGGCCCGCCGTTGAGCCCGGCTCAGGCGCGCGGGGACGGCACGCACCCGAGCCGGACGGATGGTGCTCGCCCGCGGCTTGGTGCTCTCACGGGGAGCTCCGACTTCATGGGCGAAGCCGGCGAGCACGGAACTGAGCGGCCGATCGGCGTCGACAACGCTGAGGATCAGCCGCGTCAGACCGACGGTCGCCAGCAGGCTGTAGGCGAGGGTGAAGAAGCCGAGACCGATCCCCAATCGCCGCTCGATGACCTGCAGGATCACGAAGACGAGGGCGCCTACCGCGTAGGCGACGTACCTGGCCCGGAAGGGGAGGGTCTTGTTCGGCGGCCCCAGCCATACCGCGTTGACGTTGTAGATCTCGTCGTCGACCGGCAGTCGCATGGCGATCAGCCCGTGATGAGGCCGGCCATCCAGGCGCCGAGGCTCCCGGCTTGACCGCTGCTCGCGATGCCGAGAACGGCGAGTGCGATGACCACGCCGGCGACGACCTTCATAGCCTTGGCGTTGTCACCTCGCTGTGCCAGCACGAAGAGCATCACGGCGATCAGCAGGAGGAGGAGCGGGATCACGTTGTCCTTGATCCAGGCCTGCAGGCCTCCGGTGCCGGCAGCTGCTGCGAGAGTGGAGTTGAGCGCGTTCATGATCGTCCCCAATCGGTTGGTGCGAGGCGGCCGCCCACGCATCAGCCATTTACTCGGGGCCAATAGCCCTTAGTCCACTCTTTGTCCTATTTTGAGTTGATTTCTTACCGTTTGTTGACCTTCCGTTCGCACACTGAACCTGGACGGGACCCTGAGGTCCTCGTCCGAATGCATCAGCTTGGCGACACCCTCGGAGGCTAAGGGCCCGGACAGCCGGCGCGAGTCTGGCATCGTGCAGACGGCCGCGTGAGGCGCCGCTTCGTGCGTCTGCAGTCGACCCTGGTGTCCTTCAGGGGTCGGGCGTCACCCATTTGCTGGCGGCCCCCCCAATGGTCCCTCTCGCCTCCACGGCTCCGTCACGGCGGGAGCCTGTGTCACGGAGACCTCGATCGGCAGGGAGGTCTCAAGGCCGACAGCCTGACTGTCCCGATTCGCACACTTCTGTCGGGTACCTGAGAGACTGCAGCCCGTGAGCCAGATGATCAAGGAAGCCCAGCGAGCAGAACTGCACAAGACCATCTGGCGGATCGCCAACGATCTGCGCGGCAGCGTCGATGGGTGGGACTTCAAGAGCTACGTGCTCGGCATGCTCTTCTACCGGTTCATCTCCGAGAACCTGACCGCCTACCTCAACGAGGCGGAGCGCAGCGCCGGCAACTCTGACTTCGACTACCGCCACCTGTCGAACGCCGAAGCGGAGTTCGGCCGCGAGGAGACGGTGAAGGAGAAGGGCTTCTACATCCTTCCCCAGGACCTGTTCGCCAACGTCCGGGCCAAGGCGCGCCACGACGCGAACCTCAACGAGACGCTGTCTCGGGCCTTCACCAACATCGAGGCCTCTGCGATCGGCGCCGAGTCCGAGGACGACATCAAGGGCCTCTTCGACGACCTCGACGTCAACAGCTCCAAGCTCGGACCGACCGTCGCCAAGCGCAACGAGAAGCTCGTCAAGCTGCTCGACGCCGTCGGCGACCTGAATTTCGGCAACGGGGGCTTCACCGAGAACACCATCGATGCCTTCGGCGACGCCTACGAGTACCTCATGGGTATGTACGCCTCCAGTGCCGGCAAGTCCGGGGGCGAGTACTACACGCCCCAGGAGGTCTCCGAGCTCCTGGCTCGGATCACCGTGGTCGGCAAGACGGAGGTGAACAAGGTCTACGACCCCGCCTGCGGCTCGGGGTCGTTGCTGCTCAAGTTCGCCAAGGTGCTTCCCGGCGGAGTGCGGCAGGGGTTCTTCGGTCAGGAGATCAACCTGACCACCTACAACCTGTGCCGGATCAACATGTTCCTGCACGACGTGAACTTCGAGCACTTCGACATCGCCCACGGCGACACGCTGATCGACCCGGCCCACTGGGACGACGAGCCTTTCGAGGCGATCGTCTCCAACCCGCCCTACTCCACCAAGTGGGAGGGCGATGCGAACCCGCTGCTGATCAACGATCCGCGGTACGCCCCGGCCGGCGTCCTGGCGCCGAAGAGCAAGGCCGACCTCGCCTTCACGATGCACATGCTGTCGTGGTTGGCCGTGAACGGCACGGCGGCGATCGTCGAGTTTCCTGGCGTGCTCTACCGCAGCGGGGCGGAGCAGAAGATCCGCCAGTACCTCGTCGACAACAACTTCGTCGACACCGTCATCCAGCTCCCGCCGGATCTGTTCTTCGGCACGACGATCGCGACCTGCATCATCGTGCTGAAGAAGTCCAAGTCCGACAACGAGACGCTGTTCATCGACGCGTCCGCCGAGTTCGTCCGCCAGGGCAACAAGAACAAACTCACGGCTGAGCACCAGCAGAGGATCCTCGACGTGTTCGCCGCCCGCGAGGACGTGGCGCACTTCGCGACCCTTGTCGACAACGCCGACATCGCGGCCAATAACTACAACATCGCCGTCAGCTCCTACGTCGAGGCCGAGGACACCCGCGTCGCCGTCGACATCACCGAGCTCAACGCCGAGATCGCGCGCATCGTCGCCCGGCAGGCGGAGTTGCGCACCCAGATCGACGCCATCGTTGCCGACCTGGAGGGAGACCACTGATGGCCGTGGAAATGGGCATCTGGCGTGTGAACGGCACGAAGCTGACGCCGGTCGTGTCGAGTGTGGTGGGCTTGGAGAAGCAGCTTGAGGACTACATCGAGTCCGACCCAACGATCCTGGGCCAACCGTTGCTGATACTCGGTCGTCAGGTGCAGACCACGGGCGGTCCGCTGGATCTCTTGGCGATGGACTCGACGGGCGCGGTGCACGTCATCGAGCTCAAGCGGGATAAGACCCCGCGCGACGTGGCCGCACAGGTGCTCGACTACGGGTCATGGGTAGCGGCGCTCAGCCACGAGGAGATCATGGAGATCTTCGCGAAGGGCAATCCATCGGTGGACTTCGATCAAGAGTTTGCCGATCTTTTCGGCGAGGCTCCTCCGGAAGATCTCAACGCCGAACAGGTCTTCACGATTGTGGCGACGGCGCTCGATCCCGCGACCGAACGGATTGTGCGGTTCCTCAGCGAGACGTACGGCGTGCCGATCAACGCAGTCTTCTTCCGACACTTCGATGACGGCGAGCACTCCTACCTAGCCCGGACCTGGCTTGTTGAGCACGACGTGCAGGCCGCCTCCGCAGGCAAGAAGCGCAAGTCGCGTGAGCCGTGGAACGGACACGATTGGGGCGTCACGTTCGGCACCGCCAGCAACACACGCAACTGGGAGGATGCCAGGACGTACGGCTTCGTCTCTGCCGGCGGAGGGCGGTGGTACTCCCAGACGTTGCGCAACCTGCCTGTGGGCGCGCGGGTCTTCGTCAACATCCCCGGGTCTGGCTACGTCGGAGTGGGCGAGGTCATCGGCGGCGCTCAACGATTTGACGAGGCCACCGTCGAGATCGACGGAGTCGAGTTGTCGTTGTCGCAACAGGAGTTGGTGGGGAACTACAGCTACCCGGATGACGACTCTGACGACATCGCGGAGTGGGTGGTGCCAGTGCAGTGGGTGGTGACCCGTCCCCAGTCGCAGGCCTTTTGGGTCAAAGGAATGCGCGCCAACCAAAACAGTGCCTTCCGGATGTACCAGCAGTTCACGATCGACCAGGTCACCGCTGAATTCGGAGTTGAAGCGTGAGCAGGATCGACGACCTGATCGCCGAGCACTGCCCGGCGGGTGTCCCCTTCAAGGCCCTCGGCGAGGTCGGCACGCTCGTGCGAGGCAGTGGGCTTCAGAAGAAGGACTTCGTCGACACGGGCTTCCCTTGTATCCACTACGGGCAGATCTATACCTTCTACGGGACGTCAGCGACTGTCACGAAGTCGTTCATCGGACCTGAGCTGGCCGCTCGACTGAAGAAGGCCGAAACCGGCGACCTCGTCATTACCACGACCAGTGAGAACATCGAGGACGTCTGCACTGCCGTCGCTTGGCTGGGTGAGGTGCCGATCGCCATCGGCGGCCACTCATGCGTCTTCAAGCACACGCTCGACCCCATGTATGCGGCCTACTACTTTCAGACCGAGCAGTTCGAGCTGCAGAAGCGGAAATTCGTCTCCGGCACCAAGGTCAAAGACATCAAGATCTCGGATATTGCGCGGGTGAAGATCCCCGTTCCGCCGCTGGCGATTCAGCGCGAGATCGCCGCAATTCTTGACAAAATGGAGAGCCTCAAAGCCGAGCTTGAAGCCGAGCTTGAATTACGCTCCCGCCAGTATGCATTTTATCGCAATGACCTTGTGGCATTCGGGTCTAGCGGATCCGTTGAGTGGCTTCCGATGGGGCATGTGGGCGAGTTCATCCGCGGCCGCCGATTTACGAAGAAGGACGTCGTCGACCGTGGCCTCGCCTGCATCAACTTCGGAGAGATCTACACGCACTACGGGACGTTCGCGCACGAGGTCATTTCGCATGTACGCGCAGATCTCGGACCAGGTCTCCGCTTCGCCCGCCGTGGCGATGTCGTCCTGACAGGGGTTAGCGAGACCGTCGAGGACATCTGTAAGGCGGTCGCCTGGCTCGGCGAGGGAGAAGTTGCAGTGCACGACGACTGCTTTATCTACCGACACAATCTGAATCCGAAATTCGTTTCCTACTACCTGCAGACCTCGGGCTTCAATGATCAGAAGGCGAAGCACGTGG
This sequence comes from Knoellia sp. 3-2P3, assembly GCF_029223115.1. Classification (NCBI taxonomy): domain Bacteria; kingdom Bacillati; phylum Actinomycetota; class Actinomycetes; order Micrococcales; family Intrasporangiaceae; genus Knoellia; species Knoellia sp. 3-2P3. The sequence continues at coordinate 122,931 of NZ_JARGZE010000001.1, read as the reverse complement.
CCCGGGCCAAGGTGAAGCGGATCTCGGCAGAGAGCCTGTCCAGCCTGTTGATCCCTGTGCCCCCGGCCGCGGAGCAAGAACGGATCGTGGCGGTCCTCGACAAGTTCGATGCACTGGTGAACGACCTGTCGTACGGGCTGCCAGCAGAAATCAAGGCCCGCCAGGCGCAGTACGAGTACTACCGAGACAAACTCCTGACGTTCGAGGAGTTGGCTGCGTGAGCTTCGAGGAGTTGGGCGAGCCGGGGACGGCGACGCACTTCGAGACCATTTCCGTCAGCGACGACAGCACCGTCGTCGCGGAGCACGTTTCGGCCGCAGCCGGATCGGCCGCTGAGTCGTCGTACCAGTCCGAGGCCGAGCTGGAGGCCGCGCTCATCAAGCAGCTCGAAGGCCAGGCCTACGAACGGCTTACGATCACCAACAACGCTGCGCTCGTCGCAAACCTGCGCAAGCAGCTCGAAGCGCTGAACAAAGTCGAGTTCACCGACGCGGAGTGGAGGCGGTTCTTCGAGGTCATCGCCGGGGCGAACGAGGGCAACGTCGAGAAGACCGCCCGGATCCAGGAGGACCACGTCCAGGCCCTCAAGCGCGACGACGGCACGAGCAAGAACGTCTACCTGATCGACAAGCACAACATCCACAACAACCGTCTGCAGGTCATCAACCAGTACGAGGTCGAAGGCGCCCACAAGAACCGCTACGACGTCACGATCCTCGTCAATGGACTGCCGATGGTCCACGTCGAGCTCAAGCGCCGTGGCGTCGACATCCGCGAGGCGTTCAACCAGATTCACCGCTACCAGCGCGACAGCTTCTGGGCCGACTCCGGCCTGTTCAACTACGTCCAGCTGTTCGTGATCAGCAACGGCACGCTCACGAAGTACTACTCGAACACCACGGCCTCGGCCGCGCATGCAGAACTCAGCGGCGCCAAGCCGGCGAAGCGTCGTACGTCGAACTCGTTCGACTTCACCTCGTGGTGGGCCGACGCGTCGAACAAGCCGATCACCGGACTGACCGGGTTCACTTCCACCTTCTTCGCCAAGCACACGCTGCTCAACCTGTTGACGAAGTACTGCGTGTTCGACGTGGACCGCAAGCTCCTGGTGATGCGGCCCTACCAGATCGTGGCGGCGGAGAAGATCCTCCAGCGGATCGAGACCTCCACCAACTACAAGAAGACCGGCACCCTCGCCGCCGGCGGGTACGTCTGGCACACCACCGGCTCCGGCAAGACGCTAACCAGTTTCAAGGCGGCTCAACTAGCCGCCAAGCTGCCGCACGTCGACAAGGTCATGTTCGTGGTCGACCGCAAGGACCTCGACTACCAGACTATGCGCGAGTACAACCGCTTCGAGAAAGACTCGGTCAACGGCTCGAAGAACACCGCCGAACTCAAGCGACAGCTCGAGAAGCCATCAGCGCGGATCGTCGTCACTACGATCCAGAAGCTCGCTCGGTTCATCGAGGCCAACAAGGGCCACGAGATCTATGGCGGGCACATCGTGCTGATCTTCGACGAGTGCCACCGCAGCCAGTTCGGCGACATGCACACCGCCATTACTAAGGCCTTCAAGAACTACCACCTGTTCGGCTTCACCGGCACGCCAATCTTCGCCGACAACGCGGGCACGTGCGGCAACGTCAACCTGCGCACGACGGACCAGGCCTTCGGGGACCGGCTGCACACCTACACGATCGTTGACGCGATCAACGACAAGAACGTCCTGCCCTTCAGGATCGACTACGTCAACACGATCAAGGTGCCGGACGGACTAACCGACAAGCAGGTCGCCGCGATCGACACCGAGAAGGCGCTCCTCGCACCTGAACGTCTCAGCCAGGTCGTGTCCTACATCCGCGCCCACTTCGACCAGAAGACCCGGCGGAACTCGACGTACACCTTGGGGGAGAGGCGGGTCGCCGGCTTCAACTCGATCTTCGCCACCGCCTCGATCAGGGCAGCGAAGCTCTACTACGAGGAGTTCCGAAAGCAGCAGGCGTTGCTGCCCGCCGGACAGCGCCTCAAGGTCGGGCTCATCTACAGCTTCGCCGCCAACGAGGAAGAGGGCGACGGCATCCTCGGCGAAGAGGACTTCGAGACCAGCGCCCTGGACGCCAGTTCGCGCGACTTTCTGGAGTCGGCGATCAAGGACTACAACGGCACCTTCTGCACGTCCTTCGACACCTCGGCCGACAAGTTCCAGAACTACTACAAGGACCTGTCGCTGCGGCTGAAGAACCGCGAGCTCGATCTCGTCATCGTCGTCAACATGTTCCTGACCGGCTTCGACGCGACCACGCTGAACACCCTCTGGGTCGACAAGAACCTGCGCTCGCACGGCCTCATCCAGGCGTATTCACGGACCAACCGCATCCTCAACTCGGTCAAGACCTACGGAACGATCGTCTCCTTCCGAGACCTGGAGAAGGCCACCAACGACGCCCTCGCGCTGTTCGGCAACAAGGACGCGCGAGGCGTCGTCATACTCAAGCCGTACGCCGATTACTTTGGCGAGTACGAGAAGCAGATCGCAGAACTACTCCAGCGGTTCCCGCTGGAGGACGCGCCATACGCCGGCGAGGCCAATCAGAAGGCGTTCATCGCTCTCTTCGGTGCGATCCTGCGGCTGCGCAACATCCTAACTTCGTTCGACGAGTTCGCCGGCCACGAACTGATCAGTCCTCGCGATTTCCAGGACTTCCAGAGCGTCTATCTCAATCTCTATGCAGACTGGCGCGGAACCAAGGATGGCGAGAAGGAGTCGATCAACGAAGACGTCGTCTTCGAGATCGAGCTCATCAAGCAGGTCGAGGTCAACGTTGACTACATCCTCACTCTCGTCCAAGCGTTCCGTGAGTCGATAGGCAACTCCGACCGGGAGATGGACACTCTCATGACGATCCAGCGCGCCGTCGACTCCAGCCCGAGCCTGCGCAACAAGAAAGACCTGATTCTCCAGTTCGTCGACTCGGTCTCGGTTACCGACGACACCAGCGAGGACTGGAAGATCTTCGTCACCGCCAAGCGCGACGCGGAACTCGACGCGCTAATCGCCGACGAGGCACTCAAGGCGGCCGAGACCAAGGCGTTCGTCGGCAACGCATTCCGCGACGGCGCGGTGCCGACTGCTGGTACTGCGATCACTAGAATTCTGCCCCCCGCCTCGCGGTTCTCGCCAGACGGTGATCACGGCACCAAGAAGCAGCGGGTGCTCGACAAACTCGCCGACTTCTTCGAACGCTACTTCGGCTTGGTGTGAGCAAGGGCGGATCGCCCAGCCAGGATGAACCGGATTGCACTCACAGGATGGAGGAAGGCAGAGTCCCCCGACCCTGGGCTAAGTGCATCCAGCGACGTCCTTGCCAGGACCCCCACGATGCAACGACGCGGTCCCGGACGGTCGTCAACAACATTCGTCAGGGTTCATGAACTGAAGATCGCGTCGAGCCCCCATGCGCTGTCTAACTGATGGGCCTCACCACCTATCCGACGCGGATCACGGGAGGCAAACTTCGTACCTTTCCCCAATCCGCTTTTGCGACCGGTGCGAGGTACTTGACTCCGATCCACGCCGCCAAGTCGATGCAACTCTTGAATGGCATCAGGTGTGTGATGAACACATAGACCTTTCCTGTCGTGGAGGACGTCCGCTCCATGGTCAGAGCCATGCCCACGGCCTTCGCGAACGTGTGCATGACCTTGTATTGAGGGACACCGAAGGTCACGGCGAGGTCCAGCACGCACGCGCCTGTCAGTGGAGAGGTCAACCATTCAGGGACCGCCGGGAACTTCTCTTTAGGGATGGAATTCGGAACCCCCAAGCAGGCGCCGCCCGGCCCGACGATGCAATAGAAAGGCACGAGTTGTAGGGAAACCGCTCCCCAATTGCGTGTGTTGTATGTGAAGGTCTGAAGAAGACTCGGCACTACCGGGAATGTTTCCCAGTGGATGTGGACATGACCTGGTTGAACAACCCAAACACGTCCTGGTTCATGCAGGCAGCGCGAGTCGATAGATTGCGTTGTGACTCCACCAATGGTGACGCTCTGCTTGAGTGGAGACTTCGAGCAGTAGAGCCGATGAGGGGAACTGGTGGTGTTGCGCTGGATGTTCGTCACGATCATCTGACCCGCCACAACTGTGACCGAGGCGACCTTCCCCTGCCAGAAGTTGTGCGGGGTGACTGGCAGGACACGGTCCACCATGTACGCCTGCTCAGGCGTGCTTTGTGCAACGGTGTGACGCGCGGCTGCATTCATTGGCTCAGCGGCGGCCGGCGCTATGTTAACGAACAACGGCAATGTGGCCGCAATGGGCGCGAGCAGGACGCACACAAGGCGTTTGAGCGAATGACGCATTATCGTCACCTCCCAAATAATGGCAGCCTCCCCTAGAGGTCGGTTGGGTCGACGGCGTTCCTGTGTTTGGCTGCCTGGGCATAAGGAATCCGCGTAAGGTATGGCGCGGAAGTTGAGATCTCGGGGTCGAGGCCACGCTTTCATCGAAACCTCGGACGCAGCCATCGTCAATCGCACCCGCGAATGAAGTATGACCCTGTTGCTGAGAGGAGAAACGGTACGCCGATCTGCGCGGTGACGAACCGGACTATGTGAGTATGCGAAGTAGCTGTGTGGACGGCTGTGCTCGGCCCTGGCCGGCCCCCGTCGACTAGGGGTGGCTGCCTCGCATCGCCAAATGCATTAGCCACATCCAAGTGGCTGCCAAGCCCTCTGGCGGAGTGCCGCCGGCGACGTCGCCGATAGGGCAGAGCGGCGAGTAACTACATCGGCCGAATGAACCGCGCGGCCCTTGCCGGCGCGAGCAGTGCCAGCCACGCATACGAGTTCTGCGGCACGTCGACGTGGACCTAAGCCGCGTGAACCCAGCCAGTGCGAGATCAATACGGGCGCAGCCCAAAGCGTCGACGACCCGCTGCTTTGGCATCGGCCTTTCACTGGCTGGTCGGCTCGGCCTTTACTAGCACCCGGTACACCGCCGAGCCCGACGGCACCAGTACCACGCCCAGTTCGTGCACCAGCCGCCGCTGCCCCCACGCGGATGATCGGCCCGCAGCTGAAAGGGAGCCAGACCGTCAACCATCTAGCGGAGTCGGGCACGACTGTCATTGCCCAGCGGTGAGGACTTTCCACACTGGCTTAAACGCGGCTTCGCCGCGGGCCGGGCCTCCGGCCCCGGCCGTGCCGGGCATGCGGCCTGGCGGCCGTTCCGGGCGCGGCCGGTCCCGTCGGCCGCCGGCACAACAAAGCAGCGCCCCGGTCCAGTACCAGGGCGCTGCTCTCAGCTCAGGAGCTCATCGCCTCCTACCGCGCTCTGGACGGCAGGGGCCGGCGCGTGCCTGGCTGCCGTAAGCCCCAGCCGTGACCACAGCCTGGGCTCGCCTTCGCATACCCGTGTGGTGAACGCCCGTACAGGCATCGCAGCCGGTCACCTTCCAGCACCGCCCCGTCGGGTCACTGCGCAGACCCGCGTGGTTACCTCCGCGCGAGCGCTCAGGGACAGCCGCCCGTGGGCACAAGATGGGCACATGACAACGCCGTCCGACCCGTACGACTGGTCGAAGTTGACGCCGTTTGTGCGGCAGACGCCGTTGATGCCGACCCTTACGCGGGGCCACAGACGCTCGTAATGAATAGGTCAAGGGTTCGATTCCCTTAGGCGGCTCAGACAACGCCCTCCGGTTCGCCGGAGGGCGTTTCTGCTGGTCGGACAGCCTTGCTGTCCGACCAGCAGAAACGCCCTCCGCAGCAGCGCGAGAAGCGTCCGCATGGCCTCGACAATCCGTCCTTGGGCACTTCTCGGGCACGAGCCCCCGCAGCCATCGCGGCGACGTGTGAACGGCTTCGCCCGGCCGTCTCAGATGAAACCATTCGACCCGATTTGGCCGAACTGCCGATGTGCTGGCCGCGCGCGTGTCGTACGTTCTCGTCGCCCTCCACTGAGGGCGTTCAGTGCGAGGCAGGGAGCTTGAGATGGCGTTGTTGGGTGCCGTGGTTGCGTTGGCCATGAAGATCGGGCCGAGGGCAGGGCAGCTCATCAAGATGTTGTGGCCCCTCCTGGCGGCGAATCCCGACGCCCTCAACCGGGCCAAGGAGTTCCTCGGCCAGGCGCGAGAGGCGCAGAAGGCGCAGACCCCTACGGCTCGGCTTCGTCGCACTGTGGCCGCTGTGAAGGCTCAGGCGATGAAGCTGGAAGAGACTGCTACGGACGCGCAGGCCAAGGAGAGGGCGTCTCGCTGGGTGGACCAGGCCGACAAGCTGGCGGGAGCCATCGATCTGCTCGCGGTTCGTCAAGGGGCGCGCCGGCGGGCCGAAACCCGCAGGTTGAAGGCGGAGGTCGACACGCTGTTCACCGACGTGCTGGATGCCTCGGTCAGGGCCGATGGCGCGTTCTGATCGAGGTCAGAACATTCGATTCCCTTAGGCGGCTCAGACGACGCCCCTCGGGCTCAGTGGTCCACCACACCGGACGTCAGGACAGGGTGCCGCCTGGCCTGATCGTCGCCCAGACGACCTTGCCGCCGTCCGCGGTCGGAAGGGCGCCGCATCCGCTCGCCACGGTTCGCACGATGTGCAGGCCCCTGCCGCCGAGACCGCCCTCGGAGCAGGGCCGCGAGGCGGGCGCCGCCCCCAGTCGGTCGCGTACACCGACCCGCAGCATCGACTTCCCGTCGCTGGCGAGCATCACCTCGAGGTCGGTCCCGGCATGCCGCAGGGCGTTGGTCGCCAGCTCGCTGACGATGAGCTCGCCGACGGGGGTGCAGCTCGGCACACCCCACTCCTCGCAGGCCTGCGCCAGGAACCGACGGGCCGCGCGGGCCGCCGTGGGGCTCGGGCCGAGGAGCATCCGGGCGCCGAGCAACGGACGGTGGAGCGCGGCCTCGGTCCAGGCCGAGAGCATCGAGGCCGCGAAGCGCAGGTGGCGGCCCTCCCTGCGGTGCCCGATGAGCTCGGCAGCGCTGCGGTCCTCGAAGGCCATCACGACCGGTGTCTCGGGCCAGGCCTTCGCATGCCGCCCGATGGAGGCCAGCGTGTCCAGGGCCGACCAGCTCACCTGGTCCAGCCGCCCGGCGACACCGCACACGACGGCCCTGGGGTACTCGGCCAGCACCGACTGGATGCCGTGGTCGATGTCGTCGGCGACCTGGTCCAGCGGGCCGTCGGTCTCCACGACCCAGACATCGTGCTGGGGGTAGGCCCGCACCCTGCCGTGCCGGCCGACGCCACCCGATGACGCCCAGTTCGCCCCTGCCCACGTCGTGGGGTCCTGCGCACGCCCTCGGGGCGCCCCCGAGCAGTCCCCCCGCGCCACTGGGTCGTTGCCTGTCGCGACCCCCGGTCCACACTCGTGACCCGACCACACCATGAAGAACCCCGCCTCTTCCTTTCAGGGCACGCGGACCCCGCCACCGCTGCCCACCCCCGAGTCACCAGTCTCAGCCATGGGCCGCCCGGGGGAAATACGCAATCCGCCGTACTACTCGCGCGTCCACCGAAAACCACTGGCAGCCACCGCAGGCAAACGGCCGCTTCGGCCGGCCTGCTCCACCGTTGCACGTAGGTCCTTCTCCACCAACGGTCGGATGCGTTCTCCACCACGCCTCATCACGATGGACGTCTCGGCGCCGACGGGCCCCGGGACGCCCGGTGCCGAGGGGGCCCGGGAGCTGTGCCGAAGGGGTGGCGGGATGAAACTGATGGAGCGGCTGTTCGACAACGCCTGGTACGTCGCCAGCGCGCAGGAAACCGCGCGGGCCGACCTCGCGGCCGAGCTGCTTCGGGCCGAACAGGCGCATGACGTGGCGGTCGCCGAGGTGCAGCGCGCCCGGGAGGTCTCCTATGCGGCGGTGGCGGTGGCCCTGTCGAGCCTGAACTCCACCCTCGCCGCGCTGGGCCGGGCCCAGACCAAGGCCGAGGCTGCCGCCCGCTGCACCGACATCGTCGACGGGCACGCGTTCAGCGTCACGCGCAACCGCGGTGTCACGGGTGCGCCGGAGGTCGTGGTCGCGTCCTGCACCCTCGAGCGCACCGCGACGCTGCGGTCCCCGGAGGGCAGCGACGTCTGGACGGCGCGGCTGCACGACCCAGCAAGCGGTGGTGTGCCCGCCTCGGTCTACCTGGCTGCCGACGCCGACGAGTCGTTCGAGAAGGCCTGCCGCTGGGTGGCGACCGGGTCGCTGTAGCGATGCAGCTCATCCACGACGGGTGAGCCGCGCAGCCGGGGTCCTTCCTAGCGTGGTGGTGACGTCCCGAGGTGGGTCGGGCGTCCGACAGCGGCGTCCGACAGCGGCGTCCGACAGCGGGAGGAGCATCCGGTGCTCATCGTGGCCATCCTCGTCATCGGGCTCTCGGCCGGCTGGGCCGCCCACCTCCTGGTGGGTCGCGGCCAGCCGAACTACGGCCGGCTGTTCCTCGTGGGCATCGCCGGCTCCTTCGTCGGCGGCCTGGTCGGCAGCCTCCTGTTCGGCGACGGCCTCGCGCTGCGCCCGAGCGGGCTCGTGGGCTCGATCCTCGGGGCCATCCTGGTGCTCGTCGTGCTGAACAGCCTGGGAGCGGGGACGCCCAAGCAGCAGTCACGCCACTGACCAGTGCCCCACCGGTCAGTGCAGCTGTGACTTCAGCGCGATCATCACCAGCCCGAACAGCCCGGCCACCACCGTCGACGCCACCCGCTCCCAAGGCGTGAGATGGCCGTTCCTGCCCATGGCCCAGCCGGCGATGCAGAGCAGCACCGTGCTGCACACCAGCGCCGACAGCACCGCGCCGTACAGCTCGACCCCGAGCAGGGTGAGCACGGAGAGCACCGCCAGCGGCAGATAGGAGGCCGTGACCATCTCCCAGCCGTTGGTGAGCTGGCTGCGGGCCTGCGCCCAGGTCGGCCGGTGCCCCTGGTGGATGCGCTCGGCGACCAGCCGCGCGTAGCGCTCGGCACCCCAGTAGATGACCATCGTGACGAGCACGGCGACCACCACCGCCAGGGCGGTCTCGGCATGGGCTGAGGCCATGACGGCGGCGCTGACGATCACCCCGTAGATGGTGGCTGCGGTGTTCTCCTCGGTGGGACGGGACCGGCGAGCGGAGGCCATGCTGCAGCGTCTCCGCACGCCGGCGGTCGTGGCAACCTCCCCGTGGATGATTTCAGGTGGCGCGGCCGACGATCTCCTGCGCCACCCGCTCCGGCTCCGTCTCCGGCAGCCAGTGCCCGGCGTCGAGCTCGACGAACCGGTAGTCCGACGCGACGTACCGGGCGGTGCGCTGCGCGGCCGCCCGCCCCAGGGCGGGGTCGGAGCTGCCCCACACGTAGGTGGTGGGCACGGCGATACGCCGGTCCACGGCGGCGGACCGGCCGCCGCCCTGCCGTGCCGTGCGGGTCAGCGCGCGGTACCAGTTCAGCCCCCCGGTGGCCGCGCCGGGCTCACGGAACCGCGCGGCATACCGCTGCGCGTCCTCGCGCGGGAGCCCGCTCCTGCGGAGCACGAGGGGCAGGCCCGCCTGCAGCACCAGCTCGGGCAGCAGGGGCACCTGGAAGGCCGCCATGTACCAGCTGCGCAGACCCTGGTCGCCGTGGCGGAACGCCCACGCCATGGCCCGGTGGTGCGGGGTCGAGAGCACCGTCAGGCTCCGCAGCCGCTCCGGGTGCCGCTCGGCGAAGGCCCACGCCACCGAGCCGCCCCAGTCGTGCCCCACGAGGTGGGCCTGCCCGACGCCCGCCTGGTCCATCACCGCGCGGACGTCACCGACCAGCTCGCGCATCCCGTATGCCGTCGCCGCCGCCGGGCGCGCGCCCGGTGAGCAGCCGCGCTGGTCCGGCGCGAGCGTGCGCAGCCCCTCGGCGTGGAGCAGGGGTGCGACGTGCCGCCAGGCCGTGTGGTCCTGGGGCCAGCCGTGGAGGAGCACGACGGCATCGCCCTCCCGAGGGCCCTCGTCCCAGACGTCGAAGGTCAGCCCGTCCCGCGCACACGTCTGCATGCGGGCGACGCTACCGGCGCCCAGCCGCCCGGCCGGGACCAAGGTCCCTCCCACCCGCAGGAGCCGGCTCCTAGCGTGGCTGGGAGGGGCTGGAGACGGGAGGTCTTGCCATGTTCAGCGACCGCCGCGACGCGGGCCGACAGCTCGCCCAGAGCCTCAGGCGCTACCGGGGTCCAGACACCCTCGTCCTCGGACTGCCCCGCGGGGGAGTGCCGGTGGCGGCCGAGGTGGCCGCCGCCCTGGGGGCGCCCCTGGACGTGATCGTGGTCCGCAAGCTGGGCGTGCCCTACCAGCCGGAGCTGGCGATGGGCGCGGTCGGCGAGGGCGACGTCATGGTCGTCAACGACGAGGTCGTGCGGCACCTGCACATGAGCGAGGCCGAGCTGTCGACGGTCGCGGCCCGGGAGCGGCAGGTGGTCGCCGAGCGTGCCCGGCGCTTCCGTCCCGACCACCCGGCGCTGTCGCTCGCAGGCAAGGTCGCCGTCATCGTCGACGACGGGATCGCCACCGGGTCGACCGCCCACGCAGCCTGCGCCGTCGCCCGTGCCGCAGGTGCCGAGCTGGTCGTGCTGGCCGTCCCCGTTGCCCCGGCCGACGGCCACCCGGAGCACTGGCCCGAGGTCGACGAGTTCGTCTGCCTCCAGCGCCCGCACCGCTTCTACGCCGTGGGCCAGTTCTACGACGACTTCGGCCAGACCACCGACGACGAGGTGGTGGCCCTGCTCAAGCTGGCCGCGGCTGCCGCCGCCCCCGTGGAGCAGGCTGCGACGGGCGGGCCCGAGCCGGTGCGGCACATCGCGCCCGAGCGCCCGGCCCTCGACGAGGACGTCGACATCCCCGTGGCCGGCACGGCGCTCCCGGGCCATGTCACCCTCCCGGCCGGGGCGGGCGCCATCGTCCTGTTCGCCCACGGCAGCGGCAGCAGCAGGCACAGCCCGCGCAACCGCTACGTCGCCACGGTGCTGCAGGAGGGTGGGCTCGGAACGCTGCTGTTCGACCTGCTCACACCAGCCGAGGAGGCGCACCGCTCCAACGTCTTCGACATCGACCTGCTCGCCGAGCGGCTGGTGACGGTCACCGACTGGGTGGTGCGCCAGCCCTGGGGAGCTCCGCTGCAGGTGGGCTATTTCGGCGCCAGCACGGGAGCGGCCGCCGCGCTTGCCGCGGCAGCCGTCCGGACCCGGCAGATCGCGGCGGTGGTCTCACGCGGGGGCCGCCCCGACCTGGCGATCCCGGTGCTCGACCGGGTCACCGCGCCGACGCTGCTGATCGTCGGCAGCCACGACGAGATGGTCCTGGAGCTCAACCGCAGGGCCCAGCGGCACCTGACGTGCGAGTGCGACCTGGCCGTGGTGCCCGGCGCGACCCACCTGTTCGAGGAGCCGGGCACGCTGGCCCAGGCGGCCCGGCTGGCCCGCGACTGGTTCCTGGGCCACCTCGCGGTACGGGGGTCCATGACGGCGTGAGCCGCGGCGTGGCTCACGGACCGAGCGGTGGCAACGCCCCCGGCTCCCGTGCGCGACAATTGAAGGGTGAATGACCCCACCCGCCGCACGCACCCCCTGGGCGGGCGGCGGGCCTGGTCGGTGTACGTCGCGGCGGTGGCGGTCTACGTCCTCGCGGTGTTCCACCGCAGCTCCCTCGGGGTCGCGGGGCTGCTGGCGGCCGACCGCTTCGAGATCGCCGCCACCGAGCTGTCGATCTTCACGATGGTGCAGCTGTTCGTCTACGCGGCGATGCAGATCCCCGTCGGCGCCCTGCTCGACCGGTTCGGGCCCAAGCGGCTCCTCATGACGGGCGTGGCGACGATGACGGTCGCCCAGTTCGCCTTCGCGTTCGCCGACACCTTCGGCATGGGCATCCTCGCCAGGGTGGCGGTGGGGGTCGGCGACGCGATGGTCTTCGTGCCGCTGCTGCGCCTGGTCGCCCTGTGGTTCCCGCCGGTGCGCATCCCCATGGTCACCCAGCTCACCGGGTTGCTCGGCCAGATGGGCGCCCTCGTGGCCGCCTCCCCGCTCGTGGCTGCGCTGCACCACTGGGGGTGGACCCCGTCGTTCGCCAGGGCGGCGGCGGTCGGGGTGCTGCTCGGCATCCTCCTCGTGCTGGTCGTGCGCGACTCGCCCCACCCCGACCACGAGCTCGACCAGATCAAGGTGCGCGCCCTGGCCCGTGCCCTGCGCGCGGCCTGGTCGACCCCCGGCACCCGGCTGGGCCTGTGGTCGCACTTCACGGTGCAGTTCGGCGCCACCGTGTTCGCGCTGCTGTGGGGCTACCCGTTCCTCGTGGCGGGGCAGGGCCTGGAGCCGGGCGCTGCCGGGTTCCTGCTCATCCTCATGACGCTCACCGCCGTGGTCTGCGGCCCTGCCATCGGCACCTTCGTCACGCGCTACCCGTTCTCGCGGTCCACCCTCATGCTGGGCATCGTCGGCGCCATCGCCGGCGTCTGGGCGATTGTGCTGCTCTGGCCGGGTCGGGCGCCCCTGTGGCTGCTCGTGGTGCTGGTCGTCGTCACCGCGGTGGGCGGCCCCGGGTCGATGGTCGGCTTCGACCTGGCCCGCACCTTCAACCCTCCGACCCGGGTCGGCAGTGCCACCGGGATCGTCAACGTCGGCGGGTTCGTGGCCTCGCTGTCCACGGTGATGCTGATCGGCGCCGTGCTCGACCGGGTGGCCCCTGGTGGGCCGGCGACCTACACCGTCGACTCGTTCCGGGTCGCCATGTCGGTGCAGTACCTCGTCTGGGTGGTCGGCGTCGTGCAGATCCTCCGCTACCGCCGGCTGGTGCGCCGCGACCTGCGCGAGAACCGGCCCGAAGTGTATGCCGCGCTGCGCGCCGGCGAGGTGCGGCTCCCCTCCTGAGGTGGCGCCTTCTGTGGCAACTGTGAATCTGTGACCGATTCGCAACCTTTCCCGCCCCCTGGTGCCCCGCGGATCCCCTACCTGCTGAAAGACATTCGTGTCATTCACGAAGGCCGCGGATGTCGTCTTGCGTCGGGGCTCGGTGACGGCCGAAATGCTGTGACGGCTGGGGTCCCTGTGAAAACCCGGCTCTACGCTCGTGCGGCTGACACCGACCTGGAGGTCCCGCCGTGCCGAGCACCCGACCTGCCCGCCGCGCCCTGCGGCTGGTCGTCACGACGTCGCTGTGCGCCTCGCTCTCCCTGGCCACCGCCGTGGCGGCCGCGGGGGAGCCCGAGCCCGTGTACCCCTCCAAGGAGCAGGTCGACGCCGCGAGGGCGGCCACCAGCAGCACCGCCGCGAAGGTGGCCTCGCTCGACGCCCGGTTCGCCGCCGCCTCGGCCCGACTGGCGCAGGTGCGGGTTCGCGCCGCTGCCGCCGCCGAGGCCTGGAACGGTGCGCGACTGGAGCTGCAGCGCAGGCAGAGGGAGGCCGAGGCGGCCCGCAGTCGCGCAGCCTCGGCCCAGGAGCAGGCCGACTCCGCCTCCCTGGCCGTGCGGCGCTACGCCGCCGCCGTCTACCAGCAGGGCGGCAGCCTCGGTGACCTCGAGGCCTTCCTCAGCAGCCGGGGGCCCCAGGACCTGCTCGACCGGGCCGCGGCGCTCGAGGCCGTGGGCGCGGCGCGCAACCGCACCCTGCAGCGCGCCTCGGCCACCTCGGTGGTGGCAAACACCATGCGCCGCCAGGCCGCGCAGGCGCAGGCCCAGCAGCTCGCCGCGGCGCAGCGTGCCGAAGACGCACGCGCAGCCGCGCAGGCGCAGGCCGACGCGGCCGTGGAGACCGCTGCGCAGATCCAGCGCGACCAGCAGGCGATGGCCACCGAGCTGGCCGAGCTGAGGAACACCTCCGTGGCGCTCGAGCGCCGGCGCCAGGACGGACTGCGCGCCGCGGCAGAGGCGCGCGCCGCCGCAGCGGCCGCGGCCGAGCAGGCCCGCCTCGCCGCGGCCCGGGCCCAGGCCGCGCGCGACGCCGCTGCCAGGAAGGCTGCGGAGCGGGCCGCCCAACGCGCCCGCGAGGAGGCCGCCCGCCAGGCCGCCGCCGCGCGCGCTGCAGAGGACGCAGCGCGAAGGGCTGCTGAGGAGCGCGCTGCCGAGGATCGCGAGGAGGCGGCCCCGCAGCAGCCGGCCCCCGAACCTGCCCCGCGCCCCACCCCCCGGCCCCCGGACCAGCGCGGAGGGGTCTCGGCGGTGCTCGCCTACGCCCGGGCCCAGATCGGCAAGCCCTACCAGTGGGGCGGGGAGGGACCGGACAGTTTCGACTGCTCGGGGCTGACCATGATGGCGTGGCGACAGGCCGGGGTGCCGCTCTCGCACTACACCGGCGCGCAGTGGCGCGAGACCGCCCGCGTCGCGATCAGCGACCTGCGCCCGGGGGACCTCGTGTTCTTCGGTTCCTCGGGTGAGACCAGCCACCACATGGGTCTCTACCTCGGCGGAGGCCGGATGATCGAGGCCCCCTACACCGGCGCCCACGTCCGCGAGGCCACCATCTACCGCTCCGACCTGCTGCCGTACGGCGGCCGGGTGGGCTGACCGCTCCCGCAGGTCACACGTCGTGGAGCGGCCTCTCCTTGGTCGCCAGCTCCTCGGACGCCTTGGCGCTCGCGCGCTGGGTCTCCTGCTCGGTGTGCGCGACCGGCGGCTTGGCCTCGTGCTGGTTGGCCAGGGTCCAGCGGGCGGTGGTCATCCCCGCGTCCTTGGCGCGCTGCAGCGCCTCGGTGACGCACTGCTCGGCCTCGGTGCGACCGACCCAGTGGGCGCCCTCGACGGACTTGCCCGGCTCGAGGTCCTTGTAGGTCTCGAAGAAGTGCTGGATCTCGAGGCGGTCGAACTCGCTGATGTCGTCGAGCTCCTTGATGTGCGCCTGGCGCGGGTCGCCGGCCGGGATGCACAGGATCTTGTCGTCGCCACCGGCCTCGTCGCGCATGTGGAACATGCCGATCGGGCGAGCGCGCACGATGCAGCCCGGGAAGGTCGGCTCCTGCAGCAGCACGAGCGCGTCGAGCGGGTCGCCGTCCTCGCCGAGGCTGTCCTCGACGTAGCCGTAGTCGGACGGGTAGCTCATCGCCGTGAAGAGCAGCCGGTCGAGGCGGATGCGTCCCGTCTCGTGGTCGACCTCGTACTTGTTGCGGTGACCCTTGGGGATCTCGATGGTGACGTCGAACTCCACGACGGCTGCCCCTTACTCTCGGTGGTGCACTGGTGTCTCTAGGTGGTGCGTGACCTAGGCTCGCGGGCAAGTGTCCCGTATCCACGGTCGATGAGCATGAGGGGGTCGTGTGCGCCGACTGGTCGCGGCCCTGCTCGCCCTCGTGCTGCTGCTGGTCGGATACGGCGCCCTCGACGTCCTCGACCTCGCCCCGGGCATCCTCACGCGCGATGCCGCGACCGGCCCGCTGCCGGAGCCGGAACCGACGGGGACCCAGACCGCCGGGCCGGCGCCCACCCTCCCGCGGCCCGACGACACGGCGACCCCGCTCCAGGCGGCTGCGCTCTCGGCGCCGGTGCCCGCCCCCACCGTGCTGCGCCGCGAGCTCGCCGACGAGCTGGCCGCTCCGGCCCTCGGTCCCTCCATCGGGGTGACGGTGCGCGACGCGTTCACCGGCGACCACCTCCTCGACATCGACGCCGAGCGGCCGCGCGTGCCGGCCTCGACCGCCAAGATCCTCACCGCGCTCGCGGTCGGGGTGACCCTGGACCCGGCCACCACCCTGCCCACCCGGGTCGTGCACGGCCGCAGCCCCTCCGAGATCGTGCTCGTCGCGGGCGGCGACTCGCTCCTGGCACGGGGGAAGGGGAGCGCCACGGGGGTCGCCGGCCGCGCCGGCCTCGGCGACCTGGCGGGCCAGGTGGCCACCGCCCTGCAGGCCGCAGGGACCGGGGCGGTGACGGTGCGGCTCGACATGACGTATGCCGCCGGGCCCCGGTACGCGCCGGGCTGGACCGCCGCTGACGTGGACGCCGGCTTCACCCAGGGCGTCTCCATGCTGGGGCTGGCGTCGCAGCGGCCACGCCCCGGCAGGCCATCGCCGTCGGTCTCGGAGGACGCCGTGCTGGAGGCGTTCCTCGCGGCCCTCGGCAAGGCGGGCATCACGGCCAAGGCCGCCCCCGACGGCACTCGCGCCCTGGCCGCGGCAGCCGACGCCGCCGAGCTCGGTCGGGTGGAGTCTGCACCGGTCGGCGACATCCTCGCCCTGGCCCTCGACGACAGCGACAACGCCCTGACCGAGTCGCTGGCCCGGCAGGCCAGCGTGCAGGCCGGGGGCGGAGCCAGCTTCGAGGCCGCGACAGCCCTGGTGCGGCGCACCGTCGCCGGTCTCGGGGTCGACCTCACCGGCGTGCGCCTGAAGGACACCAGCGGCCTCACCTCCGGCCAGACGATCCCGGCACGGGTGCTCGGCGACGTGCTCGCCCTCGGCGCCAGCGGCACGGTGCCGGCCATGCGCGACACGCTGTCCCAGCTGCCCGTCGCGGGCCTCGACGGCACTCTGTACGACCGTTTCGACGAGCCGGGCAGCCGCTCCGCCGCTGGCCTCGCCCGGGCCAAGACCGGCACCCTGACCGGCGCCAGCAGCCTGGCGGGCACGGTGGTCGACCGCGACGGCCGGGTGCTGACCTTCGCCGTCGTCGCCGACCGGGTGCCCGGGGGCTTCCCGGGCACCGTCGCCGCGCGGGCGGCGCTGGACCGGTTCGTGGCGGCCCTCGCGTCCTGCGGCTGCCGCTGACCTACGGTGGGGAGATGAGCATGAGCGACACGAGCGACCCCGGCCCCGCCGGGGCGGGTCCCGGTCCCGTCGACTGGGAGTTCGCCAAGCAGGCGGGGGCGCGCATCGTGCCGGCCGGCCCCAAGGTGAGCGCCGACGAGGCGGCCGGGGTGGTGGCGTCCATCCACCGGGCCGCCGCCCGGGCCCAGCAGCCGGTGGCCGAGACCGCCCGGCTGCACGCCCCGGGGGAGGCTCCGGCGCCCCTGGTCGTCGACCGGCCGACCTGGATCGGCCTCAACGCCGACTCCATGTCCGCGATGGTCGACCCGGTGTTCGCCCAGATCGTCGGGCGCCGCAAGCAGCAGCCCTCTGCGGCCGTGGCCGCGGTCGGCGGCAAGGTGACCGGCGGCGAGGCGGGGGCGCTGCTGGCCTTCATGGCGAGCAAGGTGCTGGGGCAGTACGACCTCGCACCGGGTGGCACCCCGCGCCTGCTGCTCGTGGCCCCCAATGTGGTCCACGTCGAGCGCGAGCTCGGCGTCGACCCCGACGACTTCCGCCTGTGGGTCTGCATGCACGAGGAGACCCACCGGGTGCAGTTCACCGCGGTGCCGTGGCTGCGGGAGCACATGATCGAGCGGGCCCGCTCCCTCGCCAGCGAGATGGCCCCCGACCCGGACAAGCTCCAGGACGTCCTCAGCCGCCTGTCCCGCCAGCTGCCGGAGGCCTTCAAGAGCGGCGGCACCGGCATCACCGAGCTCATCGCGACACCCGAGCAGCGCGAGCGCCTCGCCCAGATGACGGCCGTCATGTCCCTGCTCGAGGGGCACGCCGACGTGGTGATGGACGAGGTCGGCCCCCAGGTGATCCCGTCGGTCGCCGAGATCCGGGCCAAGTTCAACGAGCGGCGCAAGGGCGTGGGCGCCTTCGACCGCCTGCTGCGCCGGTTGCTGGGCCTCGAGGCCAAGATGCGCCAGTACCGCGACGGCGCGGTCTTCGTGCGCTCGGTCATCGACGAGGTGGGCGTGGACGGCTTCAACCGTGTGTGGACCTCCCCGGAGACGCTGCCGCTGCCCCGGGAGATCGAGGAGCCGTCGGCGTGGGTGGCCCGCGTCCACGGGTGACGTCGCGGTGACCCCGTGACCGGCCCGCACCCGGTGGTGGCGGCGGTGCGCCTCGCCGTCCGCTCCCTGCTCTGCGACCTCGATCCCGGCTCCACGGTCCTGGTGGCCTGCAGCGGTGGGGCCGACTCGCTGGCGCTGGCCTCGGCGGTGGCCTTCGAGGCGCCCAAGCTGGCCGTCCGGGCCGGCGCCGTGGTGGTCGACCACGGGCTCCAGGCCGGCTCGGCCGACATCGCCCGGCGCGCCTCGCAGCAGTGCCGTGCCCTGGGCCTCGACCCGGTCGAGGTGGTGCCCGTGTCGGTCGACCCCGGCGTGGGCGGACCGGAGGCGGCGGCCCGGTCCGCTCGCTACGCCGCCCTCGACGAGGCCGCCGGGCGGCTCGGGGCCGAGCTGGTGCTGCTGGGCCACACCCGCGACGACCAGGCCGAGCAGGTGCTCCTGGGCCTGGCGCGCGGCTCCGGCGCCCGCTCCCTGTCCGGTATGCCGGCGCGGCGCGGCCGCTACGCCCGTCCCCTCCTTCACCTCTCCCGCGCGCAGACGGCCGCCGCGTGCGCGGCGAGCGGGCTGGAAGCCTGGGAGGACCCGCACAACGCCGACCCGGCATACGCGCGGGTCCGCGCCCGGTCGGTGATGCCGGCGCTCGAGGCGGCGCTCGGGCCGGGGGTCGCCGCCGCCCTGGCCCGCACGGCGGACCGGCTGCGCGAGGACGCCGATCACCTCGATGCGCTGGCCGGGGCGGCAGCCACAGCCCTGGGCGAGGGACCGTTCGCGGTGTCCGACCTCCACGCGGTGCCGCGGGCGGTGCGCACCCGTGCCTGGCGCCTGCTCCTCGTCGCCGCGGGGGCTCCCGCCGGCCAGCTCGCGTTCTCGCACGTCGAGGCGTGCGACGCCCTGCTGACCCGCTGGCACGGCCAGGGGCCGATCAGCGTCCCCGGCCCGGTCGCGGTCACCCGCTCGGGCGGCCGGGTGTCCATCGCCGCCCGCTCTCGGGTTGAATAGGCAGGGCCGACCGGCCCGACACTTCAGGAGTTGAACGTGGACGCTGCCCACATGGGAGCCGATCTCGAGAAGGTGCTCATCACCGAGGAGGAGATCCTCGCCAAGCTGGAGGAGCTCGCCAAGGAGATCTGGGCCGAGTACGAGGGCAAGGACCTGCTCCTGGTCGGCGTGCTCAAGGGCGCCGTGATGGTCATGGCCGACCTGTCCCGCGCCCTGCCCGGCACGGCCCCCGTCGACTGGATGGCGGTGTCGTCCTACGGGTCGGGCACCAAGTCCTCCGGCGTCGTGCGCATCCTCAAGGACCTCGACACCGACATCACCGGCAAGCACGTGCTGATCGTCGAGGACATCGTCGACTCCGGCCTGACCCTGTCGTGGATCAAGGCCAACCTCGAGTCGCGCTCGCCGGCGTCGGTCGAGATCTGCACGCTGCTTCGCAAGCCCGAGGCGGCCAAGGTCGACATCGAAGTGCGCTGGGTCGGCTTCGACATCCCCAACGAGTTCGTCGTCGGCTACGGCCTCGACTACGCCGAGCGCTACCGCAACCTGCGGGTCGTGGGAACCCTCGCGCCGCACGTCTACTCCTAGGGCCCCACCCGAAGGGATCCAACCCGTCGGTTTCGGTGGCGGAACACCCGTGCGGGCTGCATCGTTGACCCCCACAGGCGGCGGTCACGCCGGTGTACCGTCGTCACTACGTCGTGTCCCGTCGGGGCGTCGGCGCGTTCGCTGATCGAGCAGGAGGCACGGGGTGGCAGCACCCCGCACACACATGGATTTCAAGCGCATTCTCCGGACCCCGCTGTTCTGGGTCATCGTGGTGGTCGCCACCACCCTCATGGTGTTCTCCTTCAGCGACAGCGGCGGCTACACGCGCATCGACACCTCGGCGGCCGAGCAGCTGATCGCCGACAAGAAGGTCGAGCGCATCCAGATCACCAACAACGAGGTCGTCGACCTCGACCTCAAGTCCGGTGAGAAGTACTCCGACGGCGAGAACATCAAGGACGCCACCAAGGTCCGCACGCAGTACGTCGAGGCGGCCGGGCCCGAGTTCGTGAAGCTGGTGCAGGCCAACGAGCCTCCCGGTGGCTACAACATGGAGGTCAAGGACACCAACCCGCTGCTGGCCCTGCTCGGGTCGCTGCTGCCGATCATCATCCTGCTCGGCCTCTTCTGGTTCCTCATGTCGCAGATGCAGGGCGGCGGCTCGCGCGTCATGCAGTTCGGCAAGTCCAAGGCCAAGCTCGCCACCAAGGACACCCCGAAGGTCACCTTCGCCGACGTCGCCGGTGCTGACGAGGCGGTCGAGGAGCTCCACGAGATCAAGGAGTTCCTGGCCGAGCCCGCGAAGTTCCTCGCGGTCGGCGCCAAGATCCCCAAGGGCGTGCTGCTCTACGGCCCTCCCGGCACCGGCAAGACCCTGCTCGCGCGCTCCGTCGCGGGCGAGGCGGGAGTGCCGTTCTACTCGATCTCCGGTTCGGACTTCGTCGAGATGTTCGTCGGTGTCGGCGCCTCGCGCGTGCGTGACCTGTTCGAGCAGGCCAAGGCCAACGCCCCGGCGATCATCTTCGTCGACGAGATCGACGCGGTCGGCCGCCACCGCGGCGCCGGCCTCGGCGGCGGTCACGACGAGCGCGAGCAGACGCTGAACCAGCTGCTCGTCGAGATGGACGGCTTCGACGTCAAGACCAACGTCATCCTCATCGCGGCCACCAACCGCCCCGACATCCTCGACCCGGCGCTGCTGCGCCCGGGCCGCTTCGACCGCCAGATCGCCGTCGAGGCCCCCGACATGATCGGCCGCCACCGCATCCTCGAGGTGCACTCCCAGGGCAAGCCGATGGCCACCGGCGTCGACCTGCTCGCCGTGGCGCGTCGCACCCCGGGCTTCACCGGCGCCGACCTGGCCAACGTGCTCAACGAGGCCGCCCTGCTCACGGCGCGTGGCGACCAGAAGCTCATCGACAACGCGGCCCTGGACGAGGCCATCGACCGCGTCATCGCCGGCCCGCAGAAGCGCACCCGGATCATGTCTGCCAAGGAGCGCAAGATCACGGCCTACCACGAGGGCGGCCACGCCCTGGTGGCGGCGGCCATGAACCACACCGACCCGGTCACCAAGGTGACCATCCTGCCGCGCGGCCGGGCCCTCGGCTACACGATGGTCATGCCGACCGACGACAAGTACTCGACCACGCGCAACGAGATCCTCGACCAGCTCTCCTACGCCCTCGGCGGCCGCGTCGCGGAGGAGGTCGTCTTCCACGACCCCACCACCGGCGCCGCCAACGACATCGAGAAGGCCACCGCGATGGCCCGCAAGATGGTCACCGAGTACGGCATGAGCGAGCGGGTCGGCGCGATCAAGCTCGGCCAGAGCCAGGGCGAGGTCTTCCTCGGCCGCGACATGGGCCACCAGCGCGACTACAGCGAGGACGTCGCCAGCGTCGTCGACGAGGAGGTCCGCCGCCTCATCGACGCCGCCCACGACGAGGCCTGGCACGTCATCAACGACAACCGTGCGGTGCTCGACCACCTCGTGCTCGAGCTGCTCGAGAAGGAGACCCTCAACGCGGCCGAGCTCGCGGAGATCTTCTCGTCGGTCAAGAAGCGCCCCCTGCGCCCCACCTGGCTCTCGAGCGAGACCCGTCTGCTGTCCGACCAGCCGCCCGTGCTGACTCCGGCCGAGCGGGCCGCCCAGAACGGTGGCCAGAACGGGACCGCCCAGAGCGCCGACGGCTCACAGTCCACGGCCGACGCCATCGACGAGGCGGCCCAGGCGGGGGCCTACCCGCACAAGGAAGAGCACCCCCCGGCGAAGGTCATCGAGGTCCCCGAGGGCGGCCATGTCGACCCCAACTCGCACTGAGGCCGAGGGCGACGCCGTCGGGGCGCGCAACGCGATCGACTTCGAGCGGGCCGAGGCCGCCGTCCGTGAGCTGCTCATCGCGGTCGGGGAGGACCCCGACCGCGAGGGCCTGCTCGAGACCCCCGCCCGGGTGGCCCGCGCCTACGCCGAGACCTTCGCCGGCCTGCGGATGACGCCGGAGGAGGTGCTGTCGGCGACCTTCTCGATCGAGCACGAGGAGATGATCATCGTGCGCGACATCGAGGTCTACAGCACCTGCGAGCACCACCTCGTGCCCTTCCACGGTGTCGCGCACGTCGGCTACATCCCGGCCCGTGACGGCCGGGTCACCGGGCTGTCGAAGATCGCCCGGCTCGTCGAGGTCTTCGCCCGCCGGCCGCAGGTGCAGGAGCGGATGACCACGCAGATCGCCGACGCCCTCGTCGAGCACCTCGGCGCCCAGGGCGTGATCGTCGTCGTGGAGTGCGAGCACCTGTGCATGTCGATGCGCGGGGTCCGCAAGCCGGGCTCGCGCACGATCACCTCGGCGGTTCGCGGCCAGCTCCGCGACCCGGCGACCCGCGCCGAGGCGATGGCGCTGCTGCAGGGCGGCCAGCGCTGACATGATCCCTCAGCGCCCCAGCGGGATGCCGCTGGTGATGGGCGTCGTCAACGTCACGCCCGACTCCTTCAGCGACGGCGGGCAGTGGTTCGAGCCCGAGGCGGCCGTGGCGCACGGGCGCGACCTGCTCGCCCAGGGCGCCGACCTCCTCGACGTGGGCGGTGAGTCCACCCGTCCGGGGGCCGAGCGGCCCTCGCTGGAGGAGGAGCTGCGACGCGTGCTCCCGGTGGTGGCCGAGCTCGCCGGGCTCGGTGCGACCGTCTCCGTCGACACCATGCGCGCCGAGGTCGCCGCCCGCGCGGTGGAGGCCGGCGCCGCGATCATCAACGACGTCAGCGGCGGCCTCGCCGACCCCGAGATGGCGTCGGTGGCTGCGTCGGCAGCGGTGCCGTTCATCGCGATGCACTGGCGCGGGCACAGCCGCGACATGCAGGACAAGGCCGTGTATGCCGACGTGGCCGCCGAGGTCTGCGCCGAGCTGACCGTGCGCGCCGAGCAGCTGCGCGGGCATGGCATCGCCGAGGAGAACCTCGTGCTCGACCCGGGCTTCGGCTTCTCCAAGCTGGCTGCCCACAACTGGAGCCTGCTGCGCCACCTCGACCAGGTCGTCGGCCTTGGGTACCCCGTCCTGGTGGGCACCTCCCGCAAGACCTTCCTCGGCCGGCTCGGCGTGCCGGGAGGTGGCCAGCCGAGGCCCCCGCTGGATCGCGACGCGGCCACCGCGGCGACGTCGCTGGTCGCGGCCCGGGCCGGGGTCTGGTGCGTGCGGGTGCACGACGTCCCGTCCACCCTCGACGCCCTGCGCGTCGCCGCCGCCCTGGAGGAGGCGCCGTGACCGACCAGATCATCCTGAAGGGCATCTCCGCCAAGGGTTTCCACGGCGTCCTGGACTTCGAGAAGCGCGACGGCCAGACCTTCGTCGTCGACGTCGTCATGGACGTCGACCTCGCCCCGGCGGGAGCCAGTGACGACCTCGCCGACACGGTCAACTACGCCGAGGTGGCGGGCGACGTGGTCGGGATCATCGAGGGTGAGCCGCTCGACCTCATCGAGGCCGTCGCCGAGCGCATCGCCACCGCCGTGCTGACCCGACCGCTGGTCGAGGCCGTCGAGGTGGTCGTGCACAAGCCGGAGGCGCCGGTCGGCCACCAGTTCACCGACGTGCAGGTGCGGCTGCGCCGCGAGCGCGAGACCCCGGTGGTGATCGCCCTCGGATCCAACGTCGGCGAGTCGCTCGAGACGCTGCGCGACGCCGTGGTCGCTCTGCTTGGGGCGGTCGACGTCGACGGGGTGTCCCCCGTCGTGGAGACCGACCCCGTCGGCGGACCGGACCAGCCGGCATACCTCAACGCGGTGGTGGTGGGCACCACCTCGGCCTCGCCGCGAGCGCTGCTGCGCTTCCTGCACGACGTCGAGCGCGCACACGGCCGCACCCGTGAGGTGCGGTGGGGGCCGCGCACGCTCGACCTCGACCTCATCCAGTACGGCGACCCGGCGTTCAACACCGACGTGCAGCTCGACGACCCGGCGCTGACGCTGCCGCACCCCCGGGCGCACGAGCGGGCCTTCGTGCTGGTGCCCTGGCTGCAGGCCGACCCCGAGGCCACCCTGCGGGTCGAGGGAGCGGCGCGACGGGTGGCCGACCTCGTCGCGGCGATGGACACCTCCGGGGTGCGGCCGGGCCCGGAGGGCGACCTGCTGGACGACCCATGGTGAACGAGGGACGTGGGCTGAGGGTCTCGCACCTGGTCGGGGTCGCCCTCGTCGTGGGCGCGCTGTCGTGGATGGGCTGGAGCGTCTACCTCTCCCGGGGCAACCTGCTGCCGCCGTCGACGTGGATCTCGTCGATCATCCTGGTCGTCACCGCGGCGCTGGTCTTCGCGGCCGGGCTGCCGGTGCGGCGCTTCCTCCAGGGACGGGCCACCCGCCCGCTCAGCCCGCTCCGCGCCGCACGCACCCTCGTGCTCGCCCAGGCGGCTGCGCTCACGGGCGCCGGCGTCCTCGGCTTCTACGCCGCCCAAGTGGTGCTGCTCGTGCCCGACATCGACCTGCTGTCCTACCGCACGCTGTTCTGGCGGCTGCTCGCGCTGTGCGCCGGTGCGCTGCTGCTGGCGGCCGCCGGCATGGCGACCCAGCGGATGTGCCGGATCGAGCCCAGCGACGAGGACCGTGAGGGGTGGGACGAGGACAACGGTCGCCAGGACGAGCACAGGCACTGATCGACAGAGTCGCCGATCGACGGGCTACTTGTCGACGTCGCCGACGACGAAGAACATCGAGCCGAGGATGGCGACCATGTCGGCGATGAGGTTGCCCGGCAGCACCTCGCCGAGCACCGCGATGTTGTTGAACGACGCCGAGCGCAGCTTGAGCCGCCACGGCGTCTTCTCGCCGCGCGAGACGAGGTAGTAGCCGTTGAGCCCCAACGGGTTCTCGGTCGCGGTGTAGAGTTCGCCCTCGGGCACCTTGAGCACCTTCGGCAGCCGCACGTTGACCGGGCCCTGCGGCAGCGAGCGCAGTCGGTCGAGGCAGGCGTCGGCGAGGTCGAGGCTGACGTGCACCTGCTCGAGCAGCACCTCGAGGCGGGCGAGGCAGTCGCCGGCCGTGCGGGTCACGACGCGGCCGGGTCCGCCCGCCGCGAACAGCTCGGCGTAGGCGAGGTAGGGCTCGTCACGCCTGAGGTCGAGGTCGACGCCGGAGGCCCTGGCGATCGGACCCGAAACCCCATACGCCGCAATCATCTCCGGTGCCAGGACGCCCACGCCGCGCGTGCGCGCCTCGAGGATCTCGTTGCCCACGATCAGTGACTCGAGCTCGGGCAGCCGCGTGCGGACGGCACGCACGGCATACGAGACGCGCTCGAGCCAGCCCGCCGGGAGGTCCTCCTTGAGGCCGCCGACCCGGTTGAACATGTAGTGCATCCGGCCGCCGGAGGCCTCCTCCATCACCGCCTGGAGCTCCTCGCGCTCGCGGAACGCGTAGAACACCGGCGTGATGGCACCGAGCTCGAGCGGGTAGGAGCCCAGGAACATCAGGTGGTTGAGCACCCGGTTGAGCTCGGCGAGCAGGGTGCGCGCCCACACCGCCCGCTCGGGCACCTCCATGCCGAGCATCCGCTCGACGCCGAGCACCACCCCGAGCTCGTTGGAGAACGCCGAGAGCCAGTCGTGCCGGTTGGCCAACACGATGATCTGCCGGTAGTCGCGCACCTCGAAGAGCTTCTCGGCGCCGCGGTGCATGTAGCCGACAATCGGTTCGGCCGAGACGATGCGCTCGCCGTCGACGACGATCCGCAGCCGGAGCACGCCGTGGGTGGCTGGGTGCTGCGGCCCGATGTTGAGCACCATGTCGGCGGTGGCGAGGCCGCCGGCGCCCATGCCGACGGTGAGCTCCCGCTGTCCGGCCGACGAGGTCATGGCGGCCAGTCTGCCCCATCCGGTGGTGAGGGCGCGGGTATGCCGCGTGGCCGGCTCAGGCGGGGCAGCCGGGCAGGTTGTCGACCGCGACCGCGCGGCCCCGGTCGTCGAGGCGCACCAGCACGAGGTTCTCGCCCTCGGCGAGGTCGGCCATCTCCTTCACCGTGGCCGACCTGGTCTGCTGCGGCTCACCCGCCTTCACGCAGTGGTGGTAGAGCACCCGCGCGTCCTCGGCCACCGGGATGTCGTAGGTGAGCCGGTCGTTCTGGTTCGTGTAGGGCCTGCCCTTGAACGGAGCGAGGGGCACCCCGGCGCGGGCCAGCTTCGCGTCGTCGAGCCCCTTCCAGGTCCAGCGGTCGAGCGTGAGCACATGCGTGCCGGCCACCGTCCTCAGCCTCGTCACGGTGCCGAAGTCGTAGCCGCGGCCCACGACGTCGCTCTTGGGCGGTGCGGGTGCGGCGGTGCTCGTCTTCTTCGGCGCCGCCTTGGGGGAGGCGGTCACGGTCGGGGTGACCGTCACGGTCACGGGGCCGCCGGCGCTGCCGCCCGAGTCGCCGCACGCCACGGGGAGGAGCGCCAGCGGCACGGCGGGGAGGGCTCGGCGCCAGGTCTGCGTTCTCATGCGGGCGGGTCCTTTCCGAGGTGCGGCGGCCGTCCAGTCTGCCGGTGCGGGCGAGCTGCGACAAAACCAGCGCGGGTGCGGCAGGCTGCCCCTGTGGCCCCAGCAGCCCTCGACGCCGCCGATGTCCTCGACCTGACCGACCCGTCGGTCGTCGCCGACCCCTACCCGCACCTGGCGCGGCTGCGCGCGCTCGCCCCGGTGGCCTGGCACAGCGGCCTCGGCACCTGGCTCGCGACGAGCCACGAGGCCTGCGGTGCCGTGCTGCGCGACCGCCGGCTGGGGCGGGTGTTCCGTCCCAGGACGCCGGAGCCGGCGTGGGAGACATTCAACTGGCTGCACGCCGACTCGATCCTCGACAGCGAGCCGCCCAAGCACACCCGCCTGCGCAGGCTCGTCTCCGGCGCCTTCGGCCGCGGCCACGTGGCCCGCCTGGCGCCGCGCATCGAGGAGCTGGCCGGCCAGCTGCTCGACGAGGCGGCGCCGGCGGGGAGCAGCGAGTCCTTCGACGTCCTCGCCGGCTACGCCGAGCCGCTGCCGGTGCTGGTGATCGCCGAGCTGCTCGGGGTGCCCGGGCCCGACCGTGAGCTGTTGCGCCCGTGGTCGCAGGCGATCGTGAGGATGTACGAGGTCGACCGCACCGCCGAGCAGGAGGCCGAGGCACGCCGGGCCAGCGCCGAGTTCTCCGGCTACGTCGAGCAGCTCGCCGCCGACCGCGCCCGGCACCCGGGCGACGACCTGCTCACCGACCTCGTGCAGGCGCGCGACGGCAGCGACCGGCTCTCGGCCCACGAGCTGGTGGCCACCGCCGTGCTGCTGCTCAACGCCGGCCACGAGGCCAGCGTCAACGGGTTCGGCAACGGCTTGCACTCCCTCCTCACCGCGCAGCCGCGGCCCGAGTTGGACGTCGACGACCCCGCCGCGGTCGAGCGGCTGGCGGAGGAGTTCCTGCGCCACGACTCGCCGCTGCACCTGTTCGAGCGCACCGCCAAGGAGCCCGCCGACGTGGCCGGCATCCACCTCGAGCCGGGCCAGAAGGTCGCGGCCCTCCTCGGTGCCGCCAACCGCGACCCCGCCGTCTTCGCCGACCCCGACCGGTTCGACCCCACCCGCGACCCCAACCCGCACCTGGCCTTCGGCGCCGGCATCCACTTCTGCATCGGCGCACCACTGGCCCGGCTCGAGCTGCAGGTCTCGCTGCGCGCCCTGCTGCGCCGCTTCCCACGCCTGGAGGTGGTCGAGGCCGAGCGCCGACCCACCTTCGTGCTGCGCGGGTTCGAGCGGCTGGTGCTCAGCCCACGCGCTTGACGGCCCACCAGAAGTCGCCGAAGCCGCCCCTCGCGGTCAGAGACGCCGCGGCTGACGCGTACGAGAGTGCCCGCAGGTAGGCCGCAGGGTCGTCGGCGGCGAGCTGGCGCGGCGGCGGGGCGCCCTGCACGCCGAGCCCCCGCAGCGCCGTGCGCTGGTCGACGAGCTCGTCGTGGTCGAGGCTGTCCATGGCCACGTGAGCGGTCAGGTCGCAGGTGCCGTCCGGCACCGGGTCGACGACCGTGCCCTCCCGGTATGCCGTGAGGCTGCCCCCCGCGGGCCGCTCGCCGCCGCGGTGGCCGTAGTCCACCGCCACCGCGATACCCGAGCGCAGCCGGCGCGCGAGGTCGGACCAGGCGTCGTCACGGCTGGTGCCGATCTCCACCCGGTCGCCGGGCGCGGTGGGCGGCCAGTGGCTCTCGGCCCACTCCCGCTCGGCGTCGGTGACCTCGCCGCCGACCGACTCCTCACCCGTGGAGGGGTCGACCAGCACCTCGCGGAGCCTGCCGTCGCCGTCGACCTGGGCGATCGTGCAGGGCACGACGTCGAGCCACTCGTGGGCCACGACCAGGGTGGCCTCGAGCCCGTCGAGCGCGTCGGGAAGGGACGCGCCTCCCGGTGACACCAGCCAGCCGATGTCGCGGGCCAGGCCGGTCGGCCGCGACACGACGTCCACCCCGGTGAGCGCCACCCCGCCGTCGAGGTGGCGCAGCCGGGTGAGCAGCTCGCCCCGGCCGCACCCCACGTCGACGATGCGGTCGCAGCCCTCGTCGGCGGCGAGCTGCAGCAGCGCCCCGGCGAGCACCGGGCCGAGGGGGCCGTGGGTGGCGGTGGTGAAGTGCCCGACGGGTCCGGCAGTGGCGCGGTAGAAGCCCTCCGGGCCGTAGAGGGCACGCTGCCACGCCTCTCGCCACGGCACCCCCGCCGTCCTCGCGCCCACGGCGTCACCGTAGTCGGCGCGCGCAGGGCCGTGCACCCTCTGGGCGGCGCAGATCCGCGGCCCACGCGGGCGCGGTACGGTGCCGCCGTGACTTCCGCCGACGAGCGTCCCGCACGCCTGCAGGTCGGGGTCGTCGGGGCGGGCCGCGTCGGCGCGGTGCTCGGCGCCGCGCTGCAGCAGGCCGGTCACCACGTCGTCGCGGTGTCCGGCGTCAGCGACGCCTCCCGGCGCCGGGCCGCGGAGCTGCTGCCCGGCATACCCCTGCTGCCGGTCGAGGACGTGGTCGCGCGCGCCGAGCTGCTCGTGCTGGCGGTGCCCGACGACGCGCTTGCCGGCCTCGTCGCGGGGCTGAGCGCCACCCGGGCCTGGCAGGCGGGCCAGCTGGTGGCGCACACCTCGGGCCGGCACGGGCTCGCCGTCTTCGAGCCTGCCCTGCCGTTCCACGTGCTGGGGCTGGCGATCCACCCGGCGATGACGTTCACGGGCACCGCGATGGACCTGACCCGGCTGGCCGACTGCTGCTTCGGGGTCACCGCGCCCGAGCCGCTGCGACCCGTGGCCGAGGCGCTCGTGCTCGAGATCGGCGGCGAGCCGGTGTGGATCGAGGAGCAGCACCGGGCGCTCTACCACGCGGCCCTGGCGCACGGCGCCAACCACCTCGTCACGCTCATCGCCCAGTCGATGGAGGCGCTCGCGGCGGCCGGCGTGCCCGACCCGCACCGGATGCTCGAGCCCCTCGTCTCCGCAGCCCTCGACAACAGCCTGCGCGCGGGTGACGCCGCTCTCACCGGGCCCGTGGCGCGCGGCGACGTCGGTACCGTTGCCGAGCACCTGCGCCAGCTCGAGGCGCTCTCCCCGGACATCCGGCCCACCTACGTGGCCCTCGCCCGGGCCACGGCCGAGCGGGCGCTGGCGAGTGGGAGGCTGCGGCCGATGGCGGCCGAACCCCTGCTGGACATCCTTGCGAGCGATCAGGAGCGATAGGTGACCGACCTGAGCACGAGGACCCCTGTGGTGGCGCGCACCCGCGACGAGCTGCAGGTCGCCCGGGCCGCCCTCGGCGACGGTGACGTCGCGGTCGTCATGACCATGGGCGCCCTGCACGAGGGGCACGCGACGCTGATCCGCACCGCCCGCCGGCGGGCCCGGCACGTCGTCGTCACGATCTTCCTCAACCCGCTGCAGTTCGGGCCCCGCGAGGACCTGTCGCGCTACCCCCGGACCTTCGACGCCGACATGGAGATCTGCCGGAGCGCGGGGGTCGACCTCGTCTTCGCGCCGACCCCCGACGTCGTCTACCAGGACGGGGACCCGGGCGTGCGCATCTCCGCCGGGCCGCTCGGCGACGTGCTCGAGGGGCAGGCCCGACCCGGCCACTTCGACGGCATGCTCACCGTCGTGGCGAAGCTGCTGCACCTGACCCGGGCCGACAGCGCCTACTTCGGGCAGAAGGACGCCCAGCAGCTGCTGCTCATCCGTCGCATGGTGCGCGACCTCGACTTCCCGGTCGACGTGGTCTCCGTGCCGACCGTGCGCGAGGCCGACGGGCTCGCCATGAGCTCGCGCAACACCTATCTCACGCAGTCGGACCGCGAGGTGGCGCTGTGCCTCTCGCGGGCGCTGAAGGCCGGGGCCGAGGCAGCCCCCGAGGGCCCCTCGGCCATCCGGCGTGCGGCCCGGGGGGTGCTCGTCGCCGAGCCGCTGGCCCTCATCGACTACCTCGTGCTGGTGCACCCGACGACCCTTGAGGACGTCCCGGAGTGGTACCGCGGTGAGGCGCTGCTCGCGGTGGCCGGCCGCGTCGGCACGACCCGGCTCATCGACAACCTGCCCATCAGGGTCGGGCCCGGAGGTGGGGCGCTCGAGGTCTTCTCGGACGTGCACGCCGAGCCGCCGGCGCAGGACTGAGGCCGTCGTGCAGCGCTTCATGCTCTACGCCAAGATCCACCGCGCCACCGTCACCCAGGCCGACCTGCACTACGTCGGGTCGCTCACCG
This sequence comes from Knoellia sp. 3-2P3, assembly GCF_029223115.1. Classification (NCBI taxonomy): domain Bacteria; kingdom Bacillati; phylum Actinomycetota; class Actinomycetes; order Micrococcales; family Intrasporangiaceae; genus Knoellia; species Knoellia sp. 3-2P3. The sequence goes on along the minus strand of NZ_JARGZE010000001.1, from coordinate 92,409 downwards.
TCGACACCGACCTCCTCGACGCGGCCGGGCTGCTGCCGGGGGAGCAGGTCGACGTGGTCGACATCGACAACGGCAGCCGGCTCACGACGTACGTCATCGAGGGGGAGCGGGGGTCGGGGACCATCTGCATCAACGGCGCGGCCGCGCGCCTGGTCTCCCCGGGCGACAAGGTCATCATCATCGCGTATGCCGCGATGGACGACGCCGAGGCGAGGACGTTCGAGCCGCACGTGGTCTTCGTCGACGACGACAACCGCGTCGTCGAGGTCGGCCACGACGCCGGTGACGTGCCCGCCGGGTTCGGCCTGCGCACCTCCGCGGTCCGCCGCGGCCCGGTCGAGCACGACGAGGTGGGAGCAGCCCGTGGCTGACGACGCGTCCCACGCCTTCGGCCTGCCCCGCGAGCGGGCCCAGCGCCACGACCTGCGCCTGCCCGCGCGTCTCGTGGCGCCCGAGCCGGGCTGGACCGTCTCGGCCGACGCCATCGTCGTCGGGTCCGGCATCGCCGGACTGACCTGCGCCCTGCGGCTGCGCCAGCGCGTCGAACGCGTGCTCCTGGTGACCAAGACGGTGCTCAGCGCCGGCTCGACGCTGTGGGCGCAGGGCGGGATCGCGGCGGCGCTCGCGCCGGAGGACACCCCGGAGGAGCACCTGCGCGACACCCTCGTCGCCGGGGTCGGCATCTGCGACGTCGACGCGGTGACCGCGCTCGTCAACGAGGGCCCGCGCCGGGTGCGCGAGCTGGTCGGCATCGGCGCCGAGTTCGACCTCGACGCCGCGGGCGCCCTCAAGCTGACCCGCGAGGGCGGCCACGGCCGCGACCGCATCGCCCACGCCGGCGGGGACGCCACCGGCCGTGAGATCTCGAGGGCGCTCATCGCGGCGCTCGACGCCGTGCGGGAGGACCCCGGCATCGAGGTCATCGAGCACGCCCTGGTGGTCGACCTGCTCAAGGACGCCGACGGCCGTGTCTGCGGGACCACCCTGCACGTCATCGGCGAGGGCCAGATCGACGGGGTCGGTGCGGCCCACGCCCGGGCCGTGGTGCTGGCGACCGGTGGCCTCGGCCAGGTCTACTCCTCGACCACCAACCCCTCCGTCGCGACCGGCGACGGCATGGCGGCGGCTTTGCGGGCCGGTGCGCTCATGGCCGACCTCGAGTTCGTGCAGTTCCACCCGACGGTGCTGTGGCTCGGCGAGGGCAGCACCGGCCAGCAACCGCTCATCTCCGAGGCGGTGCGCGGCGAGGGCGCCTTCCTCGTCGACCGCGACGGCGTGCGGTTCATGGAGGGCCGCCACCCGATGGCCGACCTGGCGCCGCGCGACGTGGTGGCCCGCGCCATCGTCGACCGTATGCAGCTGACGGGGGAGGACCACGTCTTCCTCGACGCCCGGCATCTCGGCCGCGAGTTCCTCGAGCAGCGGTTCCCCTCGATCGTGGCGCGCTGCCGCGAGCTCGGCTTCGACCCGGCCACGGACCTGCTGCCCGTGGCGCCCGCCCAGCACTACGCCTCCGGCGGGATCCGCACCGACCTCGTGGGCCGCGCCTCGCTCCCCGGCCTCTACGCGTGCGGCGAGGTGGCCTGCAGCGGGGTGCACGGAGCCAACCGGCTGGCCTCGAACTCGCTGCTCGAGGGCCTGGTCTTCGCCAGCCGAATCGCCGACGACATCACCGACCGCATCGCGGCAGGGGAGCTGCCGCAGACCGCCCCGGTCGCTCCGTCCGGGCCGGCCGCGCTGCTCGACGCCTCCCAGCGGGTCGCGGTGCAGCACGCCATGACGGCAGGAGCGGGGGCGGTGCGGACCGCCGGGTCGCTCGCCTCCACGGCGCGCGCCCTGGCCGAGCTGGCCCTGTCCGCGCGGGCTGCCGTGCCGGGCCCAGAGGGCTGGGAGACCACCAACCTGCTGCACGTCGGGCAGCTGCTCACGCTGCTGGCCGCGCTGCGGGAGGAGACCCGCGGCGGACACGTGCGCGCCGACCTCCCCGACCGCGATGACGAGCACTGGCGCGGCCACAGCTGTGCCGAGCGCCAGGCCGACGGCAGCGTCACCACCGCGTTCCAGCCCGTGCCGGCCCAGGACCTGACATGAGCGACCTGCGCTTCCCGGAGCCCGCCGCCCTCGACCTCGTCCGGGGCGCCCTCGACGAGGACCTCGGGCCCGACAGCCTCGACGTGACGACCCTGGCGACGTTCGAGCCGGGTGCCACGTGCCGGGCGCAGGTCGTCGCCCGGGTCGACGGCGTGGTCGCCGGGCTGCCCGTGGTCGACCTCGTGTTCGCCGAGGTCTCCTTCCGGCTCGGCCTCCCGATCCCCCGGGTGGAGGTCGCGGCGCACGATGGCGACCAGGTCCGTCGCGGGCAGGTGCTGGCCACCGTCGACGGGTCCACGCAGGTCGTGCTCATCGGCGAACGGACCATGCTGAACATCCTGTCCCGGCTCTCGGGGGTGGCCACCCACACCCGGCGCTGGGCCGACGCCCTCGCGGGCACGGGCTGCACCGTGCTCGACACCCGCAAGACCACGCCCGGCATGCGCGCCCTCCAGAAGTACGCGGTCCGCGCCGGCGGCGGCACCAACAAGCGCATGGGCCTCTACGACACCGCCATGATCAAGGACAACCACAAGCTGGCCGCGGGCGGCCTCACGGCGGCATACCGAGCCATCCGCGAGCGCTTCCCCGACGTGCCCGTGCAGGTCGAGGTGACCACGGTGGCCGAGGCGCTGGAGGCCGTGCAGATGGGTGCGCGGTTCATCATGTGCGACAACATGCCGGTCGACCTGCTGCGCGCGACGGTGCAGGCCGTGCGCGGCACCGGTGAGCAGGTGGAGATCGAGGCCACCGGCGGCCTCACGCTCGACGTCGCCCGCGACTACGCCGACACCGGCATCGACTACCTCTCCGTCGGCGGACTCACCCACTCCTCGCCGATCGTCGACATCGCCCTCGACTTCGTTGGCTGAGCGACCTCAGTCGAGAACGAGGCAGCGGAGCCAGTCGGCGGAGTCCGGGTTGTCCGACAGGGGACCCACGCCGGAGAGGAGGCGCCAGATGCGCTCGCCGCGGTAGGCCGCGAGCGCTGCCAAGCCGGCCGCGGTGGCATGCGGGGTGAGGCGGGAGGAGTTCAGCAGCCATGCCGTACGAGCGCGCAGCTCCTCGTCGGGGCTGTCCATCGAGGGCAGGCGCATCCCGAGGACCGTGCCGCCGAGCTCCCACCTGCCCTCTATGAGGTCCGCGCGCCGCGTGTGGGCAACGACCTGCTCGAGGGTGAGTGACAGCCGCACCGCCGTGAGCAGAACATTGGTACCCCGCTCGGTCGGGGAGTCGAAACGCGCCAGCCCCAACGTGTTGATGTCCTCCACTTGGAGGTCGAGGCCGAGCTCCTCCCTCGCCTCACGTGCCAGAGCCCTCAACGGGTCAGGCAGCCCGAACTCATCCGCGTCCGCGCGGACACCCTGCCTGGGCTGCAGCTCCAGGTTGCCGTTGACGCCGGGCCCGAACAGTCCCTGATGCGACCCTGCAACAAGACCTCTCTCCGTGAACACCACGAAGTCATCGGCGGTGATGGGAAGCAGCGCCAAGGTCAGCACCCCCACCTGGGCTCCGCTCACCGGCTCCTGTCTCACGCCCTGCGCCTTGGGAGTTCTGCCAACCAGCGGCTGGGCCAGCTCTGCAAGCTGGCGCTCACCCGGATAGTGGTCGGTGACCACAGAGAAGTACGTGCAGCCCGCGAGCGAGAGGGCCAGGCGGGCTCGACCGCTGGAGTGGTCACGCACCGCCTGCGCGTGGGTCAACCGGGGCAGGACGCCGTCGAAGAAGTGGCCCTCGTCCCGCCGAGCCAACAGGGCCGACCGTTCCACCTCGGTGACTGGCAGGCTGCTGACCACGAAGTTCTCGTTGCTCCTCCACGGGGAGCCGTCGTAGTCGACGGCGCGGAGGTGATTGCGGTACGCAATGCTCAGGTCAAACGCCATGTGGCCCCTGAAAGACCCAGGGAACGCGAGGAACTGCCACTGCGTGGCGCGATGCGGGACGTCGAGCTCGAGGCTCGCGGCGGCCTCGCCGTTCCCGGTTGCGATGTGGTGCTCGATCGCGTGGGCCGTCACTGACGCGAGGTCCCGCTGTTGCGCGATCGCATCGACCCTCGAGGAGAGCAGAAGTCGTCCGTCCAGCTCCGCGGCGAGGCGTCGGTAGGCCCTGGCGGCTCCGTGCAGCTCTGCAGGACTGAGCTGCTGGGTCAGTGCGGCGTCATCGGGGCCGAGGAGCCCGGAACACAGCCAGTTCAGCTCGTCCGCAGCCGTCGCGCTCGCTGCTCCTGTGGTCAGGGCTCTCACCCGTGATGAGTGAAGTTTCCGAGCGATCCTGGGGGCGTGGGGCGACCGCCGAAAGGCCCGGCGCCTTGCGCGGACGAGGTTGCCCCTGACCCAGGGGCGGCGGGTCACCACGAACCCGGCCACGATCGCCACGGCGGTCAGGGCGTTGGCGAGAGGATCGATCGAGTCGATCATCGTCGTAGAGGCTGAAGCGATGCCTTCGATGAGAAGTTGCTCGAGCAGGTGGTCCGCACCCATCAGCGCGTGCGTTGGCGAGGCTGGGGTCACGGTGGGACTGTAGCGACCTGTGCTGCTCGCACCGGGGCTGACCGACCTCTGTCGGGTGGGCGGAACCTGCCCACACCAGGCGGTATGCCGCGCTGGGTACCCTTTGGGGGTGAGCGAGACCCCCACCCACCACCACGACCACGACCTTCCCGAGCAGATGCAGGTGCGCCACGAGAAGCGCCAGCGCCTGCTCGAGTCCGGCAGGCAGGCCTACCCGGTCGCGGTCGAGCGCACCCACACGCTGGAGCAGGTGCGCGAGCAGTGGGGCCACCTCGAGACCGGCGAGGAGACCCAGGACGTCGTCGGCGTCGCGGGTCGCGTGATCTTCATCCGCAACACCGGCAAGCTCTGCTTCGCCACCCTCCAGGAGGGCATCGGCACCCGCCTGCAGGTCATGCTCAGCCTGGCCGAGGTCGGCGAGGAGGCGCTCGCCGACTGGAAGGCGCACGTCGACCTCGGTGACCACGTGTTCGTGCGGGGTCGGGTGATCTCGTCCAAGCGCGGCGAGCTGTCGGTCATGGCGAGCGAGTGGCAGATGGCGTCGAAGGCGCTGCGCCCGCTGCCGGTGCTGCACAAGGAGCTCTCCGAGGAGTCGCGGGTGCGCCAGCGCTACGCCGACCTCATCGTGCGCCAGGAGGCCCGCGACATGGTGCGCACCCGCGCCGCCATCGTGAAGGCGGTGCGCACCACGCTCGAGGAGCGCGGCTACCTCGAGATCGAGACGCCCGTGCTGCAGCTCATCCACGGTGGCGCGACGGCCCGGCCGTTCCACACCCACATCAACGCGTTCGACCAGGCGATGACCCTGCGCATCGCGCTCGAGCTCAACCTGAAGAAGGCCGTCGTCGGTGGGGTCGAGAAGGTCTTCGAGATCGGCCGCATCTTCCGCAACGAGGGCGTCGACTCCACCCACAGCCCCGAGTTCACGATGCTCGAGGCCTATGAGGCCTACGGCGACCAGCACACCATGGCCGAGCTGATGCGCGAGATGTTCCTCGCCGCCGCCGATGCCGTCGGCACCCGGCAGATCGAGACCCCCAAGGGGGTCGTCGACCTCGACGGCGAGTGGCGCTGGCTGCCCGTCTACCAGGGCGTCAGCGAGGCGGTCGGCGAGGAGGTCACCCCCGAGACCGACGTCGAGACCCTGCGCGGCATCGCCAAGCGCCACGACGTCGAGGTCGACCCGAAGTGGGAGGCCTCCAAGATCGTCACCGAGCTGCTCGGTGAGCTCGTGGAGCCGCACCTGCTCCAGCCGACCTTCCTGTGCGACTACCCGCCGCACGCCCAGCCGCTGGCCCGCCCCCACCGCGAGGACCCCGACAACCTCATCGAGGCCTGGGACCTCATCATCGCCGGCGTCGAGCGCGGCACGGCCTTCTCCGAGCTCGTCGACCCGGTGATCCAGCGCCGCGTCCTCGAGGAGCAGTCCCTCAAGGCCGCCGGCGGCGACCCCGAGGCGATGCAGCTCGACGAGGACTTCCTGCGCGCGCTCGAGTACGGCGCCCCGCCGATGGGCGGCCTCGGGCTCGGCATCGACCGGCTCATCATGCTCTTCACCGGCGCCAACATCCGCGAGACGATCCTCTTCCCGCACCTGAAGCCCGAGGCGCATTCGTGAGCGACATCTGGCCCTACCTGGCGGCGATCATTCCTTCGGTCGGCGTCGGAATCCTTTTCTACATCGTCATCAAGAACATGATCGAGGGCGACCGAAAGGAAAGGCTCGCGCACTCCCAGTGGGAGGCCGAGGAGAAAAGGAAAGCGGAGGCCCAGAAGAAGCAGGACGGCAATTCCTGAAAGCGGCTTTCTCCTGACGTTGAATCGGTAGTACTTTGTGCGCGTCCAATTCAGCTGAAAGGGAAAACCCCATGGCGCAGCGCGTGAAGATCATTCTCGAGGACGACCTCGACGGCAGCCCTGCCGAGGAGACCGTGACCTTCGGCCTCGACGGCGTGACCTACGAGATCGACCTCAGCTCGGACAATGCCGCGAAGCTGCGCGACGAGCTCGCCCCTTGGGTCGGGCACGCCCGTCGTTCCGGCGGCCGGAAGACCTCTGGCGCGGGCCGCGGATCGGCGGCGGCGACCAAGCGCACCGACCTCGCGGCGGTCCGTGAGTGGGCGCGCAAGAACGGCTACGAGGTGAGCGACCGCGGCCGCATTTCGGCCGAGATCCAGGCCGCCTACGACAAGGCGCACTGACCTCACGATTTTCCCCCGAGGAGGGCGTATTTCCGGCATTTCACCGAAGACGGCCGGAAATGCGCCCTCCTTCGCATTCGGCGGGGCCGCCTCCCTCGCAGACCTGGTCGACCGCCACCTTCCCTGGCTCCGGGTGTCGGCTGCCGGCGGTGACGAGCCGCGCCTGACGTGGCGGTGGGACGAGCTGGCCGCGGCGCAGGCGGCGGGTGGCGACCCCACGGGTCCGTGGCGCGAGGCCTTGGCCGCGTCCACCGCCCGGCAGCACGGCCGGCCGGCGCCACCGGCCATGCCGGCCGCCTTCGTGCTCCAGTGGGTCCTCGAGGTGCCGGCCACCGTGGCCGCGTATGCCGTGGTGCTCGGCCCGTGGGACCCCGAGCTCTCGGGAGCGTCCCTCAGCTTCGACCTCTCGCCGCAGCTCTTCCCCGCCCACCTCCAGATCCGGGCCGCCCGGCCCGGATCGGGCGAAGGCGAGGCGCGGCTGGCCGCCGCCCGCTCGGCATACGAGGGGCTGGCCCGGCCGTTCGCCGCGACCTATGAGCCGGGCGTGCGGCTCGGGCCGCACCAGCGACAGGCGATGGTCGACGACGTCTGGGCGATGGCCCTGCACCGGGCGCACCAGGCAGTCGCCGAGCGCCCCGGGCGGCCGCCGCAGCGGCAGTCGTGCTGCTTCATCTACGCGCTGCCCGGCGCCCATGAGTGCACCGGCTGCCCCCGGCTCAGTCGCTGAGCAGTCCCTCGAGCAGGTCGCCGTCCTTGGCGACGCGCTCGAGCACCTCGTCGAACATCAGGTGCTGCAGCGCGTCGGGGTCCTGCGCGCCGGCCTCCACCTCGTCCCACGTCCGGGGCGCGGCACACGTGGGGGTCTCGCGCCCGCGCAGCGAGTAGGGGGCCACGGTCGTCTTGGCGGCGACGTTCTGGCTCCAGTCGAGGAAGACCTTGCCCGGGCGCAGCGACCTGGTCATCTTCCACAGGATGAGGTCGGGGTGCTTCTTCGTGAGCTCCTGCGCGAGCTGCTGCGCGAGGTCGCGCACCTGGTCGGAGGTGAGGTCGCCGCCGAGCGCGGCGTAGAGCTGCATCCCCTTGCTGCCGCTGGTCACCGGGTAGAGGTCGAGGCCGAGGGCGCCGAGCCGCTCGCGCACCATCAGCGCGACCGTCGCGCACTCGTGCAGCCCCGCGCCGGTGCCGGGGTCGAGGTCGATGACGAGCCGGTTCGGGTTCTGCGGCACGCCGGCGTCGTCGACCGTCCACTGCGGCACGTGGAACTCGATGGAGTTGAGGTTGACGAGGTAGGTCAGCGCCGCCAGGTCGTCGACCATCGGGTAGGTGACGTCGTCGACCCTGACGTGCGGCAGCCACGAGGGCGCCCCGCTGGGCAGGTTCTTCTCGAAGAAGCTCTGGTCGCCGACCCCGTGCGGCCAGCGCACCCGGGTGACCGGGCGGTGGGCGAGGTGCGGCAGCATCACGTCGGCCACCTGGGCGTAGTAGCTGAGCACCTCGCCCTTGGTGGTCTCGGTCGCGGGGTAGAGCAGCTTGTCGAGGCTGGTGAGCTTCAGCTTCCGCCCCGCCACGTGCACCGCCGTCGCCTCGGTCACGGCTCGCCTCCCTCCGCGTCGGCGAGCAGGTCCTCGGGGGTCACGTCCGTGCGCACCCCCAGGTATGCCGGCTGGCGCAGCCTGCCCTCGCGGGTCCACCCCAGCACGCGCGCCTCCACGACCACCTCGGGGCGCACCCAGGTGGCGCCGCGGGCGTCGAGGGCCGGCACGGCGTCGCAGAAGGGCGGGCCCTCTGAGCGCAGCGGTGCCAGCAGGTCGGTGAGCCTGCGCTGGGCCAGGCCGGCGATGCCGCTGCCCATCTTCCCGGCATACCGCCAGCCCTGCGGGCTCGGGACGCCGAGCAGCACGGCACCGAGGCGACCGGCGTCGTTGGTCTGCTCCGGCCGCCAGCCGCCGACGACGGCCGAGATGGTGCGGCGGTGGGGGACCTTCACCCAGTCGGCCGAGCGGCGTCCCGCGAGGTAGGCAGAGGTGCGGCGCTTGCTGACGACGCCCTCCAGCCCCTGGTCCCGCGTCGCCTGGAACAGCTCCTCACCGTCGTCGTAGACCGGTGGCACCTGCCAGTGCGGCCCCCTGAGGTCCAGGCTCTCGAGCAGCCCGCGGCGGGCCGCCAGCGGCTGGGCGGTCAGGTCCTGGCCGAAGAGGCGCAGCAGGTCGAACACCATGAACGTCACCGGGTTCGTGGCCGCGAGGCGCTCCGCCCGGCGCCGGTCCGACACGTGCATCCGCTCGGCGAGCGCAGCGAAGGAGGGCTTCCCGGCGTCGAACGCGACGACCTCGCCGTCGAGGAGCAGGTCGTCGTAGGTCTCCTTCAACCCGTCGAGCTCGGGGAAGCTCGCCGTGGCGTCGTTGCCGTTGCGCGAGGTGAGCGCCAGCCGGCCGTCGTGCACGTCCGCCAGCACCCGCATGCCGTCCCACTTGACCTCGTGCAGCCACTCCGCCCCCCGGGGCACGGAGGTGGTCGGCGAGGCCAGCATCGGGCGCATGGACCCATCCTGTCGCGACGGCGAGGTCGCTGCGCTGTTTATCTGTGGTCGGCGCCCGGCGGCGACCGTAGGCTCTAGGCGGGGCTCACGGCATACGAAAGGACTGGTCATGCGGGCGATCTGGAAGGGCGCGGTCTCCTTCGGTCTCGTGAACGTGCCGGTGCGGCTCTACTCCGCCACCGAGAACCACGACGTCTCGTTCCGCCAGGTGCACCGCGAGGACGGTGGGCGCATCAGGTACCAGCGGATCTGCAGCATCGACGGCGAGCCGGTGTCCTACGACGACATCGCCAAGGGCTACGAGACCGAGGACGGCGACATGGTCGTGCTCACCGACGAGGACTTCAAGGACCTCCCGGCGGCGAGCTCGAAGGAGATCGCCGTGCAGAAGTTCGTGCCGGCTGACCAGATCGACCCGATGCTGCTCGACCGCTCCTACTACCTCGAGCCCGACAAGGCGGCGACGAAGCCGTACATCCTGCTGCGCGACGCCCTCGAGCACGCCGACCGGATGGCGGTCGTCACCGTCTCGATCCGCACCCGCATGACCATGGCGGTGCTGCGGGTCAAGGACGGCGTCATCGTCATGCAGACCATGCTGTGGCCCGACGAGATCCGCGCCGCCGACTTCGCCACGCTCGACGAGGACGCGCACGCCACGGCCAAGGAGCTCGAGATGGCCAACATGCTCATCGAGTCCCTCGCCGGTGACTACGACCCGGACGAGTACGAGGACGACTACGCGATCGCGCTCGAGGCCCTGGTGAAGGCCAAGCTCGAGGGCGGCGAGGTGCGCCAGGCGCCCGAGCGCAAGGAGGAGGAGGGCGAGGTGGTCGACCTGCTCGCCGCCCTCGCCAAGAGCGTGGAGAAGGCCAAGGCGGCGCGCGGCGAGGCTCCCTCTGCGGCCGGGGGCGAGAAGCCGGTGAAGAAGGCGGCCGCGAAGAAGGCCACCGGCTCGGGCACGGCGAAGAAGGCCGCGGCGAAGGCCCCCGCCAAGAAGGCTCCGGCCAAGAAGACCGCTGCCAAGAAGACGGCCAAGAAGACCGCCGCCAAGAAGGCCAGCTGAGTGGCGCACCTGCCCACCGACGACGACCTCGCCGTCGTGCAGGACTGCGAACGCGCCCTGCTGACCGGGGCCGTACGCGGCGACCGCATGAGTGCCGGCCTGCTCATCCACCAGGACTTCCGGGAGGTCGGCGCCTCCGGGCGCGTCTGGGACCGCGAGAGCATCCTGACCATGATGGAGAAGGAGGCAGCGGCCGGGCCCTTCCGTGCCGACGCCACCGACATGGCCGCCGTGGGGTTGGCGCCCGACGTCGTGTTCGTGACCTATGAGACCCACAGCGAGGCGGGCCACGCGCGCCGCTCGTCGGTGTGGCTGCGCGAGCGCGGCAGGTGGCAGCTGCGCCATCACCAGGGCACTCCCGTGCCGAGCGGTGGGGCGGGGAGCGCCGGTGCCTGAGGGCCACACACTCCACGGCCTCGCCCGTGACCTGAACGCCGCGTTCGCCGGTGCCAACCCCCACGTGTCCAGCCCGCAGGGGAAGTTCGCCGAGGGTGCCGCACTGCTCGACGGACGCAAGGTGCTCGAGGCCTCCGCCTGGGGCAAGCACCTCTTCGTGGAGTTCGAGGCCGAGGCGTGGCTGCACGTGCACCTCGGGCTGATCGGCAAGTTCTCGATCCTGCCGCGGACCTCGGAGGCCGTGCCGCCGGTGCAGGGCCAGGTGCGCCTTCGGTTGCTCACCGACGACCACGTCGGCGACCTGCGCGGCCCCAACCTGTGCGCGGTCGTCACCCCCGAGCACGTCGAGGGCGTGACGGCCAGGCTGGGCCCCGACCCGCTGCGCCCCGACCCCGACGCGGAGACGGCCTGGCGGAAGGTCAGCCGCAGCAGCCGCAGCATCGCCGAGCTGCTCATGGACCAGTCGGTCGTCGCGGGAATCGGCAACGTCTACCGCTGCGAGCTGCTGTTCCGGCACCGGGTCGACCCGTTCCGCCCCGGTCGCGAGATCCGGCCCGCCACCTGGGACGCGATGTGGCAGGACATCTGCGAGCTCATGCCCCTGGGCCTGGCCGCCGGGCAGATCCTCACCATGCCCGACCAGGTCGAGGACGCGCGGGTGGCGCTGGCCGCGGGCGAGCCGGTGGTCCCGGGCGAGCGCCGTTACCTCGTCTACCGGCGGGCGCAGGAGCCGTGCCGGGTCTGCGGGTCGAAGGTGCGCACGCGGGTCGTCGCGGGACGAAACCTGTTCTGGTGCGGTCGCTGCCAGCGCCGCCGCTGAGGCAGGGGCCTAGGGAAAGACCCGCCACCGGGCCGAGAGCCCCACGGCGGCGAGCGCGGCGAACAGGCCGGCAGCGGTGAGCGCCGCGCTGAGCTCGACCTGGCGGCGCTGCTGCTGCACCGGTCTGGGCAGGTCCTCGAGCACGCCCTGGAGCTGGTCGGCGCTGCTCGCCCGGAAGTAGGCACCGCCCGTGGTCCGGGCGACCTGCTGGAGGGCCGGCTCGTCGATCACCAGGAAGTTGCGGCCGTCGCGTCCCCGCGTGCCGGGGCCTCCCCAGCGGGGCAGTCCCTGCTCGGTGCCACCGAGCTGCTCGCGGGTGCACACCAGGCTCACGGGCTGGGTCGTGCCGAAGCCGATGGGGTAGATGCGCACGCCACGGGCGGCCGCCGCCTCGGCCGCCTCCTCCGGGGTGACCCCGCGCGTGTTGGCGCCGTCGGTGAGCAGCACCACGATCTCCGGGGCGAATGCCGACCTCCCCGGCGCCGGGATGCCCGGAGTGGGTCCGGGCCCGGGGGCGTCGAAGCCGTCGGTCGAGGCGGGCGGCACGTCGGGGTTGATCTCGGCGATCGCGTCGATCGACTTCAGGATCGCCGCCCCGATCACCGTGCCCCGCCCGGTGGTGAGCGTGTCCACGGCGTCCAGGACCGCCCTCCGGTCGGTGGTCGGCGAGACGGACACCTGGGCGAAGCCGGAGAACAGCACGAGCCCGATGCGGGTGTCCTCGTCCTGGTTCGAGACGAACTCGCGCACGGCCTCCTGGGCGGCGCCGAGCCGGTTGGGGTCGACGTCGGTGGCGCACATCGAGCCCGACACGTCGACCGCCATGATGACCGCACCGGCGCGCACCGGCACCTGGGCCTCGACCTGCGGGCGGGTCGCGGCCAGCCCGAGGAACGACAGCGCGAGCAGCACGAGGGCGAAGGGCGCGTGCCGCCGCCACCGCCTCGACGGCGGCGCGGCAGCGCGCACCAGGGCGACGCTCGGGTGGCGCACCGCCTCCCGGCGGCGCCGCCGCAACTGCCAGAGGTATGCCGCCGCGAGGGCCGGCACGGCCAGCAGCGCCGGAAGGGCCCAGGGCCAGGCGAGGGACACGGCTACACCACCCGCCCCGAACGCCTGACCGACAGGAGCGAGGCCCCGAGGACCAGCAGCGCGGCACCGGCGGCGAACAGGGCGGTGACCTCGCGCCGCTGGGCCTGGACTGTCCACCCGGGCCGGATCGAGGCGTAGACCTCGTCCAGCGACCGCTCGTCACGAGCCGGGTAGTAGGTGCCGTCGGTCGTGTCGGCGACCGCCCGCAGCAGCTCCTCGTCCAGGGCCGTCGCGACCTGGAAGCCGTCCACCTCGAGCACCGCCCCCTCCGGGCTGCCGATGCCGACGGGGTGGATGCGCACCCCCGCCACGGACGCGAGCTCGGCCAGGGGGAGCGGGGCCAGGTCGGAGGTGTCCTCCCCGTCGGAGAGCAGGACGATGGCGGCCGACCCGAAGTAGCCGATGTCGGCGCCCTCGAGCGCGTCCTCGGTCGGGGACTCGTCGGCGAGCACGGGCCGGCCGGCGATCGCCGACAGCGAGGCGAGGATGCCGCGGCCCACGGCCGTGCCGCCCTGTGGCGCCAGCCGGTCCACGGCGGCCAGCACCTCCGCGCGGCTGGTCGTGGGTCGCTGGGCCACCACCCCGCTCTCGCCGAAGGCAACGACGCCGATGCGGATGGTGGACGGCTGCTTCTCCACGAAGCGTCGTGCGGCCGCCTTCGCTGCCTCCATGCGGGTGGGGCGCAGGTCGGTGGCAGCCATGCTCGTCGACACGTCGAAGGCGAGGATGACGGTCCCCTCGCGGCGCGGTTCGGCGACGGTGGCCTGCGGCCGGGCGAGCGAGACGAGCATCAGCGCGAGGGCGGCCAGGAGCAGGACCGGGGCCAGGTGGCGCGCCCGACCGGCCCGGTGGGCCCCGTCCCCCACGACCAGGCCGAGCGCGGCCAGCTCCTCGCGCCGGGTCGCCTGGCGCTCGGAGAGCCGCCGGTACCCCAGCACGAGGAGCACCAGCCCGGCCAGGGCCGGCAGGAGCATCCAGGGCCACATGAAGCTCATCGGCGGGCCCGGCGCCGCAGCTCGGAGATCCGTGCGAGCGCTCGAACGAGGTCCTCGTCGGTGCCCACCGTGTGCAGCTCGGTGCCCGCCGAGCGGACCGCTGCGGCCAGCTCCTCCTGGCGCTGCTGCACGACCTCGCGCATCCGGCGCTGGAAGCCGGGGTCGTCGGTGTCGACGAAGATCTGTTCGCCTGTCTCGGCGTCCTCGACGTAGACCATGCCGGCCGCGGGCAGCTCCGACTCCCGGGGGTCGAGCACCTGCACCGCCACGACGTCGTGCCGGCGGGCCAGCAGGGCGAGGGCGGGCGCCCAGCCCGGGACGCTGATGAAGTCGGAGAGCACGACCACGAGCGAGCGGCGCCGGGCCACCCCGGAGGCCGCCCGCAGCAGCACGGCGAGGTCGGTGGCGCCGTTGCCCCGGCGCGGCGGCTGGAGCAGGTGGTGGGCGATGCGCAGCACCTGCCGGCGGCCCTGCCCGGGCGGGACGGTCCGCTCGACCTCGTTGTCGAAGAGCAGCGCGCCCACCCGGTTGCCTCCCCGGGCGAGCACCTGCGCGAGGGTGAGGGCCACCTCGACCAGCACGAGGTCCTTCTGCCGGTCCACGGGGCCGAAGGCCATCGAGGCCGAGCGGTCGAGCAGCAGCCAGGCGGTCGCCTCGCGGTCCTCGGTGTACTGCCGCACGAAGGGGGTGTCCATGCGCGCCGTCACGTTCCAGTCGACGTGGCGCAGGTCGTCGCCGGGCTCGTACTCGCGCAGGTCGTGGAAGTCGACGCCCTCGCCGCGGAAGAGCGTGCGGTAGTCGCCCTGGAGGCGGCCGTCCAGCCTGCGGACGACGCGCCACTCCAGGCGGCGCAGGACCCGCTCCGCGGTCAGCGGGGGTGCGTGGTCCATGTCCGGTCAGGTCCGGGCTGCGCGCCGCCGGTGTGCTCGCGCAGCGGGACCTCGGGGAGGGGTACGGCGGAGAGGATCGGCTGCAGCAGCGCGTCGGCGCCGAGGCCGTCGGCGAGGGCCTCGTAGGAGAGCACCACCCGGTGCCGCAGCACATCCAGCGCCAGCTCGCGGGCGTCCTGGGGCAGCACGTAGTCCCGGCCGCGCAGGAAGGCCAGCGCCTTAGCCGCCCGGACGAGGTTGATCGAGGCGCGGGGGCTGGCCCCGAAGGACAGGTACCGGGCCAGGTCGGGGAGACCCGCCTCGGCCGGGGCGCGGGTGGCGCCGGCGAGCCGCACGGCGTACTCGATGACCGCCGGGTCGACGTAGACGGCGTCGGCCTGGCGCTGGAAGACCAGGAGCTCGTCGGTGGTCACGACCTGTTGGGGCGGGTCGAGCCGGCCCGTCATGCGCTCGACGACGACGAACTCCTCGCCCGGGCTGGGGTAGCCGACCAGCACCTTGAGCATGAACCGGTCGACCTGCGCCTCGGGGAGCTCGTAGGTCCCCTCCGACTCGATCGGGTTCTGGGTCGCCATGACGAGGAACGGGTCGGGTGCCGGGTAGGTCTCGCGGCCGATGGTCACCTGCCGCTCCTGCATCACCTCCAGGAGCGCGCTCTGCACCTTCGCCGGGGCCCGGTTGATCTCGTCGGCCAGCAGCAGGTTGGCGAAGACGGGCCCGAGGGACACCTGGAACTCGCCTTCCTGCTGGTTGTAGATGCGGGTTCCGACGACGTCGGCGGGCACGAGGTCGGGGGTGAATTGGATCCGCTGGAACTGGCCGCCCATGGCCTGCGCGAGCGTCTTGACCGCCATCGTCTTCGCCAGGCCGGGCACGCCCTCGACGAGCAGGTGCCCGCGGGCGAGGAGCGCCACGAGCATCCGCTCCAGCAGCTGGTCCTGCCCGACGATCGTCTTCTTGACCTGGTAGAGCAGCTGCTCCAGCGGGTGCTGGTCGGCCTCGCTGCCGGTGCGGTGTGGGTCCATGGCTCTCCTGCTTCGTTCTCGTGCGGTCGGCGGCTAGACGGGCGGCGCGCCCACGGCCCCACCCGCGGTCTGGATGGGCACCGCGAAGCCGATGCCGACGAAGAAGGCCTGGTCGGCGGGGTTGGCGAGGCCGGTGACGATGCCGATGACCTGGCCCGCCTCGTTGAGCAACGGGCCGCCGGAGTTGCCGGGGTTGACCGCGGCGTCGAACTGGATGAGGCCGTCCAGCTCCCCGCCGTCGTCCAGCCGCACCGAGCGGTCGAGCCCGGAGACCACGCCGGACGTGAGGGTGCGGCTCAGCCCGAAGGGATGCCCCACGGCGATGACGTCCTGCCCCACCTGGGCGCCGCCCCCGAGCACCGCCGGCACGACGACCTCCGGCAGCTGGTCCACCGCGAGGACGGCGATGTCGTCCTCGACGCGGCGCGTGCGGACCTCGGCGTCGGCGCGGGTGCCGTCCGAGAAGCGCACCTGCACGCCCTCGGCCCCGTCCACCACGTGCAAGGCCGTGAGAACCGCCCCGGAGGCGTTGACGACGACCCCCGCCCCGGTGCCGATCGAGGCACCCGAGGCGTCCTGCGTGACGACCTGCACCAGCGAGGGCAGGACGGCCTGGTAGACGACCGAGGCGACCGGTGGCGCGTTCTGCTGCTCCTCGAGGGCCTTGGAGACCCGCTCGTCCACGGCGCGGTCGACGTCGCGCTGGGTCGGTGCGGGTGTGCCCGGGCGGCTCTGGAGCAGCACCACGGCCGCAGCGACGACGACCACGAGGAGGGCCAGGAGCACCCACCGCCGGCGTCCCGCCCGCGCCGGCTCCGCCGGGGGGCCGGCATCCGCTTCCCCCGCGGCCCTCGGCGGCAAGATCCCGGCCACCTTTTCGAGGGTACGTCGCACCACGGCCGGAGGATAGGTTCGGCGACATGGACAACGTCGTCGACACCTCTCGGACCCCTTCGCTCCTCCGCCCGCCCTCGGTGCCGGCGGACCTCGAGTCGCTGCGCGCCCTGCAGCTCGACCGGCTGCGCTGGAGCCTCGGCCACGCCTACGAGAACGTGCCCCACTACCGGAAGGCGTTCGACGAGGCCGGTGTGCGGCCCGACGACCTGCGCGAGCTCGCCGACCTGGCCCGGTTCCCCTTCACCGCCAAGGCCGACCTGCGCGAGAACTACCCCTTCAAGATGTTCGCCGTCCCGCGCGAGCAGGTCGCCCGCATCCACGCCTCGAGCGGCACCACCGGGCGGCCCACCGTGGTCGGGTACACGAAGGGCGACATCGACACCTGGGCCGAGGTCATGGCCCGCTCCATCGCGGCGGCCGGGGGTCGCGCGGGCGACATGGTGCACGTCGCCTACGGCTACGGGTTGTTCACCGGCGGCATCGGGGCCCACTACGGCGCCGAGCGGCTCGGCTGCACCGTCGTCCCCGTCTCGGGCGGCATGACCGAGCGCCAGGTCCAGCTCATCGCGGACTTCCGGCCCCGGATCATCATGGTGACGCCCTCGTACTTCCTCGCCATCCTCGACGAGATGGAGGCTCAGGGGATCGACCCCAAGGAGACCTCCCTCGAGATCGGCATCTTCGGCGCCGAGCCGTGGACGGAGCAGATGCGCGAGGAGGTCCAGCGGCGCACCAACATCCGCGCCGTCGACATCTACGGCCTCTCCGAGGTGATGGGTCCGGGGGTCAGCCAGGAGGCGGGCGCGACCCAGGACGGCCTGCACATCTGGGAGGACCACTTCTACCCCGAGATCGTCGACCCCGTCACCGGCGAGGTGCTGCCGGACGGCGCGGAGGGGGAACTGGTCTTCACGTCGCTGACCAAGCAGGCGATGCCCGTGGTGCGCTACCGCACCCGCGACCTGACCACGTTGCTGCCGGGCACGGCATACCCGCAGTTCCGGCGGATGGCCAAGATCACGGGTCGCACCGACGACATGATGATCGTGCGGGGCGTGAACGTCTTCCCGTCGCAGGTGGAGGAGCTCATCCTCCGGGTGGAGGGGCTCGCACCGCACTACCTCTGCGTGCTCACCCGGCCCGGCCGGATGGACGAGCTGACCGTGCGGGTCGAGGCCTCCGCCGCGGACGTCGACGAGGCGCGGCGCACCGCCATGGCACGCGAGCTGCAGACCTTGGTGAAGCACCGGATCGGGGTCACCGTCGCCGTCGAGGTGGTGGAGCCCCACACCCTCGAGCGCTCGCTCGGCAAGGCCAGGAGGATCGACGACCAGCGGCACCTGCGCTGAGGGCGGCTACGCCGGCACGGCGAACACCACGACGTTGCGCTCGTAGTGCCCTGTGCGGCGGTCGAACTCGCCACCGCAGGTGACCAGCAGCAGGCGTGCCCGCACGTCCTGGCGGAAGAGGTCGCGCCACGGCAGGGTCGCCTTGGGGTAGGAGCGCCGGGCGACGACGCGATAGGTGGCCGAGCTGCCGCCGGCGCCGCGCACCGTGACGGTCGCGCCGACCGGCGTGCGGCTGAGGTCGACCAGGCTGCCGAGCCCCTCCTCGGCGGAGTCGACGTGGCCGGCCATGAGGATGGTCCCGTAGGGGGCGCCCGGTGCGGCGCCGCCGGACCACCAGCCCACCTCGCGCGGGCTCTCGGGCACCACCAGCGCGCCCGTTGCGTCCACGCGGGTCGACACGACGGGAGCGTCGACGTCGATCGCGGGCACTCGCAGGACGGTGGGCCTGAACGAGAGGTCGGGCGCCACCGTCAGGGACCCGCGGGTCGGGGGCGGCGACGCCGACGGGGCGGCCGGGCCGCCCGTAGAGGTCGTGGGGCGTTCTGCCACAACGGCCGCGGGCACGTCACCGGCGTCCGTTCCGGGCTGCGGTCCGACGCCGCGAACCGCCCCCACCCCGGCAGCGGCGAGCAGCAGGGCACCGGCGACCAGGTCCGTCATGCCTGGTCGCCGGTGCCTGCCGTCTCGCACGGGATGTGCCCTGGTGTTCCCGGTCAGCGCTTCGCGGACGCGCCGGCAAGGCGGCGCGACCCGGCCACGACGAGGGCAGCCCCGGCCAGGGCCGTGAGCACGACCAGCGGAGCGGAGGGGCCGCCGTCAGCCTGGCCACCGGTGCCGGCGTTGACGGTGCTCGGGGCGGCGCTGCCACCGCTGCCGTAGGCCTGGGTCACCGCGGTCAGGGTGTCGCCCTCGAGGCTGCCGATCGCGTAGACGACCAGGGTCTGGCCCGACTGCACGGGCAGGTCGACCGGCCCGATCACCGGGTCGGTCGTCCCGGCGGCGGCCACCGAGGCCGAGACGGTGCCCTCGGGCACCATCAGCATCTTCTCGTCGGGGTTGCTCAGGTCGCTGATGACCGCCTCCCCGCCGGCGAGCACGTCGACGGCCGGCGCAGCGGCGGTGTGGCGCACCACCAGGCGCCCCATGCCGTCCGGCACGGCCTCCGTGGGGTTGATGAACGGCTTGATCGCGGGCTCACCCTCGGCCGTCAGATGGGCCACCACGGTCGCGTTGGCTCCCGCGGGCAGGTCCGGCGACAGCTCGAGGATGGGGTCGGAGCTGGCGGCCGCCCCGGCGGGACGCACCTCGATCTCGTGCGACCCGGCCGGAAGGCTGATGGGGTCGGTGACGGTCTCGAACTCGAAGTTCGACAGCGCGCGGTTGCCGTCGACGTAGACGTCGACCGCGGTGTCGGGTATGCCGTGCACCACCGTGACCGTGGCGTCACCAGTGGCGGCCTGCGCCGGCAGCGCGGCCAGCCCAGCCGCGGCGAGCACGCCGGCAGCCGCGAGTGTGGCGCGCAGTCCGTGGGTTGTCTGATTCTTCATGGGTGTGCCCTTCTCGACCTGTGCGCCCCCTGGATGGGCGCCCTGACACCACCGGTTCGGTCCAGCGGGGGCGGCGGATGGGGAACTTCTTCATTTAGTTTCTCTGTTGCGCAAGTTCGCTGTGGGCTGACAGCGCGCTCTGGCGTCACCGCGATCCACTTGTAATCATGATTACATGACTACACGAACAACAACCGCAGAGGCGTGGCTGGCCGGCCGCCTCCCGGAGGACTGGTTCACCGGCCCGGTCGAGGTCCGCCGCGACCGCGACGAGATCATCGTCATCGGCACCCTGCGCGAGCCGCAGCTGCCCGAGGACGCGGATGACTCCGACCGCGAGGTCGCCGCCCGCGCCCGCATCAAGTCCTTCCGCGAGGAGACCCGCGAGCGGCGCATCGAGATCGCCCGCGAGCTCGAGCACCTGAGCGGCCGGAAGGTCTCCTGGGGTGTCCGGGTGGGCGACCGCGAGGCCCTGTTCACCCACCTCGCCGCCCCCGTGATGACGCGGCTGCGCCAACCGGAGCGACACGTGCTCGACACGCTCGTCGACGCCGGCGTGGCCCGGTCGCGGGCCGAGGCCCTGGCCTGGTGCGTGCGTCTGGTCGGCGAGCGGTCCGAGACCTGGCTCGCCGAGCTGCGCACCGCGATGGAGCAGGTCGAGGAGGTGCGCAGGAAGGGGCCGGACAGCTGATGTCCGCCCACGGCGAACAGGCAGGCCAGGGGGCCGAGAAGGGGAACACCCCGGCATACCGCCGCGTTTGCCCCCATGTATGAAGCCGTGCGAGGCGACACCACCGGTCCGCCGAACGGTCCCGATCCCGCATCGACCCCTTCGACCCGTTACCCGGGGTCGGTCCGCACGGATAGCATCGAGGTGATCTCGATTAGGCAGGAGCAGAGAGATGTTTGAACGGTTCACCGACCGTGCCCGCCGCGTGGTGGTGCTCGCGCAGGAAGAGGCGCGCATGCTCAACCACAACTACATCGGCACGGAGCACATCCTGCTCGGCCTCATCCACGAGGGTGAAGGCGTCGCCTCCAAGGCTCTGGAGAGCCTCGGCATCTCGCTGGAGTCGGTCCGCGAGCAGGTCCAGGAGATCATCGGCCAGGGTCAGCAGGCTCCCTCCGGCCACATCCCCTTCACGCCGCGTGCGAAGAAGGTGCTCGAGCTCAGCCTCCGCGAGGCCCTGCAGCTCGGCCACAACTACATCGGCACCGAGCACATCCTGCTCGGCCTGATCCGTGAGGGCGAGGGCGTCGCTGCGCAGGTCCTCGTCAAGCTCGGCGCCGACCTCAACCGGGTGCGCCAGCAGGTGATCCAGCTGATCTCCGGCTACCAGGGCAAGGAGGGTGCCGGAGCCGGTGTCGGCGCCGGCGTGCAGCAGGAGGGCACTCCCGCAGGCTCGCTCGTGCTCGACCAGTTCGGCCGCAACCTCACCCAGGCCGCCCGCGAGGGCAAGCTCGACCCGGTCATCGGGCGCGAGAAGGAGATCGAGCGGGTCATGCAGGTGCTGTCCCGCCGCACCAAGAACAACCCGGTCCTCATCGGTGAGCCCGGCGTCGGCAAGACCGCCGTCGTCGAGGGCCTGGCGCAGGACATCGTCAAGGGCGAGGTGCCCGAGACCCTCAAGGACAAGCAGCTCTACACCCTCGACCTCGGCGCGCTCGTCGCCGGCAGCCGCTACCGCGGTGACTTCGAGGAGCGGCTGAAGAAGGTCCTCAAGGAGATCCGCACCCGCGGCGACATCATCCTGTTCATCGACGAGATCCACACCCTCGTCGGTGCGGGCGCCGCCGAGGGCGCCATCGACGCGGCGAGCATCCTCAAGCCGATGCTGGCCCGCGGCGAGCTGCAGACCATCGGCGCGACCACGCTCGACGAGTACCGCAAGCACATCGAGAAGGACTCGGCCCTCGAGCGCCGGTTCCAGCCGATCCAGGTGGCCGAGCCGACGCTGTCGCACGCCATCGAGATCCTCAAGGGCCTGCGCGACCGCTACGAGGCGCACCACCGCGTCTCCATCACCGACGCGGCGCTGGTGGCGGCGGCCAACCTGGCCGACCGCTACATCAACGACCGGTTCCTCCCGGACAAGGCGATCGACCTCATCGACGAGGCCGGCGCGCGACTGCGCATCCGCCGCATGACCGCTCCGCCGGACCTGCGCGAGTTCGACGAGCGCATCGCCTCGGTGCGCCTCGAGAAGGAGTCGGCCATCGACGGCCAGGACTTCGAGAAGGCCGCCCGCCTGCGCGACGACGAGAAGAAGCTGCTGGCCCAGAAGGCCGAGCGCGAGTCGCAGTGGAAGTCCGGCGACATGGACGTCGTGGCCGAGGTCGACGAGGAGCTCATCGCCGAGGTCCTCGCCGCGAGCACCGGCATCCCCGTGTTCAAGCTGACCGAGGAGGAGTCCTCGCGGCTGCTGCACATGGAGGACGAGCTGCACAAGCGCATCGTCGGCATGGACGACGCCATCAAGGCGCTGTCCCAGGCGATCCGCCGCACCCGCGCTGGCCTGAAGGACCCGCGCCGCCCGGGTGGGTCGTTCATCTTCGCCGGCCCCACCGGCGTCGGCAAGACCGAGCTGGCCAAGACGCTGGCCGAGTTCCTCTTCGGCGACGAGGACAGCCTCATCCAGCTCGACATGTCGGAGTTCTCCGAGAAGCACACCGTCTCGCGGCTGTTCGGCTCGCCCCCCGGCTACGTCGGCTACGAGGAGGGCGGCCAGCTCACCGAGAAGGTGCGCCGCAAGCCGTTCTCGGTCGTGCTGTTCGACGAGGTCGAGAAGGCCCACCCGGACATCTTCAACAGCCTGCTGCAGGTGCTCGAGGACGGCCGCCTCACCGACTCCCAGGGTCGGATGGTCGACTTCAAGAACACCGTCATCATCATGACGACCAACCTCGGCACCCGTGACATCGCCAAGGGCGTCTCGCTCGGCTTCTCGGCCGGTCCGGACTCCCGCAGCGACTACGAGCGGATGAAGAACAAGGTCGTCGACGAGCTGAAGCAGCACTTCCGCCCCGAGTTCCTCAACCGTGTCGACGACACGATCGTCTTCCCGCAGCTCACGCAGGCGGAGATCGTCGCCATCGTCGACCTCGAGATCGCCAAGCTCGACAAGCGGCTCAAGGACAAGGACATGGGCCTCGAGCTCACCATGGAGGCCAAGGCGCTGCTGGCGAAGAAGGGCTACGACCCCGTGCTCGGCGCCCGGCCGCTGCGCCGGACGATCCAGCGCGAGATCGAGGACGTGCTGTCCGAGAAGATCCTCTACGGCGAGCTCAAGGCCGGCGAGATCGTCGCGGTCGGCACCGAGGGTGAAGGCAAGGCCGAGACCTTCACCTTCACCGGCAACCCGCACCCCAGTGCCCTCGACCTGCCGGTCGTGGAGACGGTGGGCGACACCAGCGACTGACACACACAGCCGCACAAGAAGAGGCCCGGGACCAGCTGGTCCCGGGCCTCCTCGTTCCCCCTCGCCCCCGCTAGGCGAGCCTGTCGAGCATCCGCTGCATGTGGTTGATCTGGGCGAGCTGGGTCACGTGGACCTCGTCGCCGAGCTGGGTGACGACCTCGTCGCGGCCGCTGCGGTGCTGGTCGAGAACCATCTCGAGCGCCCCCTGGTGGTGGGCGGTCATGAGCCGAAGCCACATCCGGTCGGCCTCGACCCCCCGGGCGGCGGCGAGCTGGTCGAGCTGCTGGGGCGTCGCCATGCCCGGCATCGCGCCGTGGCTGCCGTGGCTGCGCACCCCGAACAGGGGGTTCTCCGCCTGGGGCGGCACCTCCTGCCCACGTTCGCGCAGGAGCCGGGCCATGTAGTCGATCTCCGGTTCCTGCTCGTCGGCGATGCGGCTGGCGAGCGCCTTCACCTGGGCGTCGGTCAGGTGCTCCAGCGCGATGTCGACCATCACGACCGCCTGCGCATGGTGGACCACCATGTCCTGGAGGAACCGCACGTCGTCGGGGTCGACCGGCGCAGCGGGACGGGGAGCAGCGGCGGTCCCGGTGAGCGACACGTTCGGCTCGCCCGGCCGCCCCGGCTGGAGGACCGGCGCCGTCGGCGACGTGACCACCGGCGCGGTCGTGGTCAGCTCGGAGCGGGTCGTGCAGCCCGAGAGGAGCGCGGACGCCGCGGCGAGACCGACGGAGGCGGCGACGACTCGGGGGAGGACTCTCACGGCCCTGAGCCTAGGTGCAAGTTTTTACCCAATACAGAGGTCTTCGGTCTTGTTTGCGTAAAGCCTGCAGGGGAGGGTGAGCCCAACCTTCGAGACCGAGGAGATACCCGGATGAGAGTTCGTCGACTGGTCGCCAGCGTGTTCGCTGCGGCTGTGGCGGTGGGCGGCGTCAGCGCCGCCAGTGCCAGTGCAGGGGATGGCGTCGGCAAGTCGGGCACCGAGCTGGGGCCGTACGAGATCGGCCGCAGCGCCAACGTCGAGCACCTCAAGAACATCCCGCACTCGGGGCCGCTGGCCGGTGCCACCGGTTCGGACCTGGCCTTCCAGGACGGCAAGGCGTTCGTCGGCAACTACAACGGCTTCGTCATCTACGACGTGACGACCCCGTCGGAGCCGAAGATGCTCGCCCAGGTGAGCTGCCCGGGCGCGCAGAACGACATCAGCGTGTACGGCAACCTGCTGTTCCTCTCGACCGACGCGTCGCGCAGCAACGACTCGTGCTCGTCGATCGCGCAGTCGGCGGCGGTCAAGGAGTCGTGGGAGGGCATCAAGATCTTCGACATCTCCGACGCGACGAACCCGAGCTACCTCGCGTCCGTCGAGACCGCCTGCGGCTCGCACACCCACACCGTGGTGCCCGGCGGTGACAGCGTCTACCTCTACGTCTCGAGCTACTCGCCCCGCGCCGAGTTCCCGGACTGCCAGCCGCCGCACGACTCGATCTCCATCATCGACGTGCCGCTCGCGGACCCGCTCACGGCCAAGGTCGTGGCCACGCCCAACCTGTTCCCCGACGGCGGCTACACCAACACCAGCGGCTGCCACGACATCACCGCGTTCCCGGCCAAGAAGATCGCCGCGGGCGCCTGCATGGGCGACGGCATCATCATGGACATCTCCGACCCGGTCGCGCCCAAGGTCGTCGAGCGCGTGACCGACACCGTGAACTTCGCGTTCTGGCACTCGGCGACGTTCAACGCCAAGGGCACCAAGGTCGTCTTCACCGACGAGCTCGGTGGCGGCGGTGCGGCCACCTGCAACGCCAAGGTCGGCCCGACCCGCGGCGCCAACGGCATCTACGACCTGAGCGCGGACAACCAGCTGACCTTCCGGTCGTACTACAAGATCCCGCGCCACCAGAACGACACCGAGAACTGCGTCGCCCACAACGGGTCGCTGATCCCGGTGCAGGGCCGCGACGTCATGGTGCAGTCCTGGTACATGGGCGGCACGAGCTTCTGGGAGTTCACCGACTCGGACAACCCGCGTGAGATCGGCTACTTCGAGCGCGGGCCGGCCCCCTCGGGCGGCGGTGGCGGCACCTGGTCGTCGTACTTCTACCGCGGTCACGTGTACTCCTCCGACATCGGCCAGGGCTTCGACGTCCTCGACATCACCGACAAGAGCCTGATGAAGGCCGACCTGGTGCCGATGGACGAGCTCAACGTGCAGTCCCAGCCCGTCTACCAGCTGCGCTGAGGCGTGCCGGTGACGACGCGCTGACCAGTGCGATTACCAGATCCAGCCACGCGTCCCCTTACTGTGGGGCGCGTGGCTGATCTGCATGTCCCCCGCCGTTCCCTCGTGGCGTCCCTCCTCGCCGCTCCGTTCCTCGTCGCCTCGTGCTCCAAGGACGACAAGCCCGCGCCGCGGGCGAGCAGCACCACGACGACGACCACCACGACGACCACCGCCGCCCCGCCGAAGCCGAAGGTGACCGGCAAGGGCCTGCCTGCCGACCTGCTTGCCGTCACCCAGGCGCTCTACCTCGGGGGCAAGGTCCCTGCACTCGCGTCGGTGGGCAAGGTCCTCGGCAAGCGGAAGGTGCGCGCCAAGAGCATCGCGGTGGCCGGGTCGACCGGCGCCTGGAAGGGCACCCCGGTCGCCGTGGTCACCTACGGCAAGGACGTGACGCTCCTCGTCAAGGACAAGCGCTGGACGGTGGTGGGCGGCTGGTGGCCCTCGCTCGGCGTCGCGCGCGTGCCCATGAAGCCCATGCGCGTGCTGGCGATCGGCTCGGACGCGCGCAACCACCAGAGGGTGGAGGCCTGTCGGGCCGACGCCCTCCAGCTCATCGGCGTGGACAACCAGGGGGTCGGCGGCATCGTCGGAATCCCCAGGGACTCCTACGTGCCGATCTCCGGCGGGGGCACCGACAAGATCAACGCCGCGCTGGTGCTGCGGGGGGTGAGGGGCCAGGTGAGGACCGTCGAGCAGGCCACCGGCCTCACGGTCGACGGCTACGTGATGACGGGGTTCAAGGGTTTCCGCGCCATGGTCAAGGCCCTCGGGGGAATCACCTTCGTGGCGGCCTCCAGCCTGCGGTCGGTCGACAACTACCAGATCGTCAAGGCGGGCCGGAACACCCTGAACTCCAAGACGGCGCTCGGCCTCGCCCGCGAGCGCAAGCACCTCCCGAACGGTGACTTCGGACGGTCGACGAACCAGGGCCTGATCATCAAGGCCGGCATCGCCATGGCGCAGGCGCGCGGGCCCGCGCACCTGCCCAAGTACCTCACGGCCATGGGTCCCCACCTGCAGACGGACCTGAACGCGGCACAGGTGCTGACCCTGTGCTCCGCCGTGTACATCGGGAAGAAGGCGTCCTCGATCCGCACCGGAGCGGTCCCGGGCGGGGTCGGCATGCGGGCCGGGCAGTCGGTCGTGCTGCTCGGCAGCCGGGCGCGGAGCATCTTCGCGGACCTGCGGGACGGGCGGCTTGGCGCCTGACCCGGGCTCGGCCCGCTCGCCCCTGGTGCGCCGTGCGCGCACGGCCGACGTCAAGGCGATCCGGGCCATCGTCGCCCCCATGGCGCAGTCCCGGGTGCTCATCGCCAAGGAGGCGGTGACCTACTACGAGGCGGTGCAGCAGTTCCGCGTCGCCGAGGTGGGTGGCAGGGTCGTCGGCTGCGGTGCCCTGCACGTCATGTGGGAGGACCTCGCCGAGATCCGCACCCTGGCGGTGCTCCCGGAGGCCAAGGGCACCGGCGTCGGCTCGGCCCTGCTCGACTCCCTCGTGGAGGACGCCCGCGAGCTCGGCGTGCAGCGGCTGTTCTGCCTCACCTTCGAGGTGGACTTCTTCGCCCGGCACGGCTTCGAGCCCATCGAGGGCCGGGCTGTCGACCCCGAGGTCTACGCCGAGCTCTTGCGCTCCTACGACGAGGGTGTCGCCGAGTTCCTCGACCTGGAGCGGGTCAAGCCCAACACCTTGGGCAACACCCGGATGCTTCGTCAGCTCTGAGCCGGCCGGCTCGCCCGCACGCGCACCCGCACCGAGACGAGCAGGCACACCGCCAGCAGTCCGGCGGCGACGCCGAACCCGAGCTCGGGCACGAGCGGCAGCGCGATACCGACGGCCCCGCCCACGACCCACGCCATCTGCAGCGCCGTCTCGCACCACGCGAACGCCCGGGTGCGCATCGCGTCGGGGATGTCGCGCTGCACGATCGCGTCGGTGCCCAACCGCGCCAGCTGCACGCCCAGGCCGGTCACGAGCCCGAGGGCGACCAGGGTCCACAGCGAGTAGAACGCGGCGGTGAGCACGGCCAGGGCCAGGTCGGCGATGAGCGCTGCCGAGACGATCGCCTCCGGCCGGCGGGTGCTGAGGAAGCGACCGAGCAGGGTGGCCGCTGCGTTGCCGAGTCCGGCGGCGCCGAGCACCAGGCCCAGGACCAGGGTCTCGGGGACGCCGGGCAGCGGGTGCTCGCGCATGAGGAAGGTCAGGAACAGGGTGAGGAAGCCGACGAGCATCCTCGTGCCGACCGAGGCGACCAGCGCGGCACGCAGGGTGGCCGGCAGCGCGCCCACCTGGGCGCGCAGCCGCTGCCAGACCGTGCGGTCGCCTGCGGCCCCACCCCCGACGGGCAGCGGCACGGTGTCGTCGAGGTCCCGCTCGCCGACCGAGGAGTCCACCCGTGCGGGCAGCCGGATGGCCAGCACGGTGCCCACGACGTAGATGGCGAAGGCCATCCGCAGCGACCACTGCGGGCCGATCCTGGCCACGGCCCCTGCCAGGCCACCGCCGACCGCCATGCCCAGGACACCGGCGAAGGCGTTGCGCGAGTTGGCCTGCACCAACGTGTAGTGCGGCGGCAGCAGTCGCGGCACCGCAGACGCGCGGGTGATGCTGTAGGCCTTGGAGGCGACGAGGCAGCCGAGCGCCGCTGGGAACAGCCACGCCGAGTCGTCGACGACGGCGTCCGCGAGCACCCAGCAGAGGAAGGCGCGCGCCGCGAGCGTCGTGCCGATCGCCCACCGGCGGCCGTGGCGGAACCGGTCGAGCAGCGGCCCCACGAACGGCGCGAGCAGCACGAACGGCGCCAGGGTCAGGAGCAGGAACCTGGCGACCTCGCCACGGGCCTCGCCGGTCGGCATGGCGAAGACGGTCCCGGCGAGCGAGACCGTCACCGCCGCGTCTCCGGCGAGGTTGACGAAGTGCAGCTCGATGGCCTTTGACAGGCCGCTCTCCCCGGCGCCGCCCCACGTCGTCCAGGCCCGGGCCCTGCGCGCCCCGGAGGTGGTGGCGCGCCGCACCGCGTGACCCGCGCGCGAGGCCCCGCGTCTCACCGCGGGGGCGCGCCGACCGCGCTGCGGCTCACCCGGCATACCGCTCACTCGTCGTGCTGCCCGGCAGCCGGAACCGGCCGCGGGCCAGCGGTTCCACGAGGCCGTCGGCCACCAGGCCGTCGAGGCACCGCTCGCGGCGGGCCTGCTCGGGCACGGCGGCGGCCAGCGCGGCCCGGCCGACCGGTGCGTCGCTCTCGCGCAGCACCGCCAGGAGGGCGCCTCGTGCCTGGCGGTCGGTGCCGTGCCAGGACTGGCCGCGTCGCGGCGGTCCGTCGTGTGCCGGGTGGCCGGCCAGCCGCCAGGCGCACAGGGAGGCGATGGGGCACGACCCGCACCGGGGCGTCCGGGCCGTGCAGACGAGGGCCCCGAGCTCCATCACCGCGACGTTCCACGTGGCGGCGTCCTCGTGGTCCTCGGGCACGAGGGTGGCAGCCAGCTCGTACTCGGCACGGGTCAGCGCCGGCGCGGGGTACTGCTGCGCGCTCGAGACCCGGGCGAGCACCCGGCGGATGTTGGTGTCGACCACCGTCGTGCGCTCGCCGAAGGCGAACGCCGCGACTGCGGCAGCGGTGTAGACCCCCACCCCCGGCAGGGTGAGCAGCGCCGCCTCCGTGGCCGGCACCTCGCCGTCGTGCTCGTCGCGCATGGCGGTCGCCGCCGCGTGCAGGCGCAGCGCACGGCGGGGGTAGCCGAGGCGTCCCCAGGCCCGCACCGCCTCGCCCGGTGGCTCGGCCGCCAGGTCGGCGGGGGAGGGCCAGCGCCGCATCCACTCGTGCCAGACCGGCTCAACCCGGGCGACGGGCGTCTGCTGGAGCATGACCTCGGAGACGAAGACGCCCCAGGGGGAAGCCGCGCCGCGCCACGGCAGGTCACGGGCGGCCCCGGCATACCAGTCGAGGAGCCGGGCGTGCAGCTCCTGCTCCGGGGCCGAGGCGCTCACACGTAGCGTTCGAGGATGCTCGACTCGGCGAGGCGGGACAGGCCCTCGCGGACCGCCCGCGCCCGGCCCTCGCCGACGCCCTCGACGTCCATGAGCTCCTCGAGGTTGGCGGCGAGCAGCTTCTGCAGGCTGCCGAAGTGCTCGACGAGGCGGTCGACGATGGCGCCGGGCAGGCGAGGGACCTTGCTCAGCAGCCGGTAGCCGCACGGGCTCACAGCGGAGTCGAGGGCGTCGCCGACGATGGTGAAGCCGAGAGCCTTGGCGCCGGCCGACAGGTCGAGCAGCTCGGTGGAGGTCAGCTGCTCCAGCGCCGTCAGCGCCTCCTCGACCGACAGGCCACCGCGCGCCTCGGGGAGGTAGTCGCGGATGACGAGCTCGCGGTCGTTGCCCAGGCCGCCGGTGAGCTCTTCGAGCTGGAGGGTGAGCAGCCGGCCGTCGACGCCGAGCTCGACGACGTAGCCCGCGATCTCGTCGCTGATCCGCCGCACCATCTCGAGGCGCTGGAGCACGCTGGCCACGTCGCGCACGGTGACGAGGTCCTCGATCTCGAGGGCGGAGAGGGTGCCGGTCACCTCGTCGAGCCGGGACTTGTAGCGCTCGAGCGTCTGCAGGGCCTGGTTGGCGCGGGAGAGGATGGCGCTGGAGTCCTCGAGCACGTGCCGACGGCCGGCGACGTAGAGGGCGACGATGCGCATGGACTGGCTCACCGAGACCACGGGGTAGCCCGTCTGCTTGGCGACGCGCTCGGCGGTGCGGTGGCGGGTGCCGGACTCGCTGGTCTCGATCGAGGAGTCCGGCAGCAGCTGGGTGGCGGCCCGCAGGATGCGGGAGACCTCGCGGTCGACCACGATGGCGCCGTCCATCTTGGCGAGCTCGCGCAGGCGGGTGGCCGAGAACTCGACGTCGAGAGGGAAGCCGCCGGTCGAGATCTGCTCGACGAGCTTGTCGTGGCCGAGCACGATCAGGGCGCCGGTGCGACCGCGCAGGATGCGCTCGAGGCCGTCGCGCAGCTCGGTGCCGGGGGCCACGGCGGCCAGGGTGGCGAGCAGCAGCTCGTCATCGCGTTGTTCCACTCGCTGGACCCCTGTGTTCACTGCTCCCGGCACTGCCGCCGGCTGGTCTGGCCGAAGTCTATCCGCGAGCCGCCGGCAGTGCTGCCACCACGGCCCGACTGATGTCGGCGCACTCCACCACCTCGATGCCCTCCGGGGTGGGTCCGGAGCCCAGCACGCCGGGGGGTACGAACGCTCTCCGGAAGCCCAGGCGCGCAGCCTCGGCCAGACGCCGGGGGATGCCGGTCACCGGGCGCAGCTCGCCGGCGAGGCCGATCTCCCCGAACGCGATCGAGCCCGGCTCCAGCGGCTGCTCGCGGATGGCGCTGGCGACGGCCAGGGCCACCGCGAGGTCGGAGGCCGGCTCGCTCAGCCGCGCCCCACCGACGGTGGACAGGTAGACGTCGGCCTTGCCCAGCGGCGCCTTCGCCCGCCGGTCGAGCACGGCGAGAATCATGGCCACGCGCGAGGAGTCCAGCCCGCTGGTGGCCCGCCGTGGGGTGGGGATCTCCGTCTTCGCCACGAGCGCCTGCACCTCCGTCATCAGCGGCCGCTTGCCCTCGAGGGTTGCGGTGACGCAGGTGCCCGGCACCGTGACGGTGCCGTGCGAGAGGAAGAGCCCGCTGGGGTCGGGGAGGCCGACGATGCCGACGTCGGAGAGGTCGAAGCAGCCGACCTCGTCGGTGGGGCCGTAGCGGTTCTTCACCGCGCGCACCATGCGCAGGCGGGAGTGCCGGTCGCCCTCGAACTGCACCACCACGTCGACGAGGTGCTCGAGCACCCGGGGGCCGGCGATGGACCCGTCCTTGGTCACGTGGCCGACCACGAGCGTCGCCATGCCGCGCGACTTCGCGGCCTGGATCAGGGAGGCCGCGACCTCGCGCACCTGCGAGACGTTGCCCGCCGACCCCTCGACCTCGCCGCTGGAGATGGTCTGCACCGAGTCGACGACGAGCAGGTCGGGGCTGATCGCCTCGACCTGGCCCAGCACGGTGGCCAGGTCGGTCTCGGCGGCGAGGTAGAGGGACTTGGCCATCGCCTCGATGCGCTCGGCGCGCAGCCGCACCTGGGCCGCGGACTCCTCGCCGCTCACGTAGAGGACCGTGCGGCCCTCCCCGGAGCGGGCCGCCCGGGCAGCGACGTCGAGCAGCAGGGTGGACTTGCCGATGCCGGGCTCGCCGGCCACGAGGACCACCGCGCCGGGCACCAGGCCGCCGCCGAGCACGCGGTCGAACTCGCCCACGCCGGTGCTGCGGGCCTCGGCACGGCGGGCGTCGACCTCACCGATCGGCAGTGCCGGGCGCTCGACGCGACCCGCCGCCGTGGTGCGCACGGTGACCGCGCCGATCTCGCTGACGCTTCCCCAGGCCTGGCACTCGCCGCAGCGGCCGACCCACTTCACCGTGGACCAGCCGCACTCCGAGCAGCGGTAGCCGCTCGCCTTCGTCGATGCCTTCGAAGCCATGGCGCACAACCTACGGTGCGCCGCCGACAGCCAGGGTGCGGCAGGGCCGGGGGAGGCAGGTCAGCCCTGGAGCGGCCTCAGCGGCCAGAAGACGACGGTGCGGGTCTCCTCGGGTGGCGCCTCGGGGCCGCTCCAGTACTCCTCCCACATGACCCCGGACTCCTCGACCTGCCGACCCTGCGCGACGACGCCCTTCTGGAGGGCCTCGTAGGCCTCGCCGAGCCGCTCGTACGGGCCGATGTGGACGGTCGTGGCGACCTCGCAGGCGGGCAGCTGCAGGGGCTCCACCCCCTCGCCGGGCTCGAACGGAGCCTCCACGACGAAGCCCGCGGCGACGTGGAAGAGGTTGCCCTCCATCTCGTAGACGGAGATGGCGGGGCCCGCGACGGGCACCCCGATCCTGGCCAGGTAGCCCGCCACGCCGCCGAAGGCCGCTGACGACTTCTGCCCCATGTCGTCGACCTCCGGCCGCGCGTCGAACCGCTTCACCGCCAGGTGCCGGCCCTTCTCGGTGGTGGTGCTGACGTCGTAGCTCATGTCGTCCTCCTCGGCTGGTCTGTCCACGCTAGGAGCGTCGAGGCCGGGGTGACAGGGACCAATGGACCTTCAGAAGCGGCGCCACCAGAGGTTGACCGCGTAGTCGACGCCGGTGCCGGCGTGCTCGGCGAGGATGCCCTCGGCCACGGTCTCGGGGAACTCGATGCGCACGACCGACTCGAAGTCCTCGCGCGAGTCGAAGTCCCACCGGATCACGAGCCGCTCGCGTGACCAGCCCTGGCGGGCCCAGAACCGCTCGACGGCCAGCGGGTCGTACGCAGGGTGGGCGCGCCGGAACCAGCCGCCGAAGGTCGAGCGGGTGGCGTCGTTGTCGATGACGAAGGCCGTTCCGCCCGGGCGCAGCACCCGGGCGAGCTCGGTGAGGCCCGGCTCGCACCCGGCGCCGAAGAAGTACGCCCAGCGGGCGTGCGCCACGTCCATGGACGCGTCCGGCAGCGGCAGCGCCTGGGCCGTGCCGTCGAGGACCTGTATGCCGTGCTGGCCGGCCACCCGCGCCTGCGCCAGCTCCAGGAGCGGGGGGTGGGGCTCGACCCCGACGACGCTGCGGGCGCCGAGGTCGGCGAACCGGGGCAGGTGGAAGCCGCTGCCGCAGCCGATGTCGACCAGGTCGGCACCCTGGAGCGGGTGGATGCGGCTCATGGCCGCCTCGATGAGCCCGGCCCGGTCGACGCCCAGGTTCTCGACCTCGTAGACGTCGGGCGAGCCCCAGATGTTCGGGCTCGGCGTGGGGTGCGCGGGGTCACGAGGACCGGTGGGCATCAGGCTCGCCTGCGGGCGGCTGCCTCGGTCTGGGCGGCCAGCGTCGCGGGGTGGACCATCAGCGGCAGCAGCTTGTGCGAGCCGCTGGCCCGCACCGCCTTCACGCTGGCGAGGTGGGCCTCGCAGCGCACCTCGAGCTCGGCATACGCGGCCTCGCCCATGAGCTCGACCAGCTCGGCCCGGTTGCTGCGGAAGACCGGCTCGCGCCCCACGTGCGCCTCGGGGTTGGCCGAGCAGTACCAGTCGAGGTCGTGCCCGCCCGGTCCCCAGCCGCGCCGGTCGTACTCGGTGATGGTCGTCTCGAGCCAGGAGGTGCCGTCGGGCAGCTCGACGCGGCGGTAGGTGCGCCGGATGGGCAGCTGCCAGCAGACGTCGGGCTTGACCGTGTGCGGCTCCTTGCCAGTGAAGACCGCGTGCTGGTGCAGGGCGCAGCCGGCGCCGGCGGGGAAGCCCGGGCGGTTGAGGAAGATGCAGGCGCCGTCGACGACCCTGGTCTTCAGGGCGTCGTCCTCCTTCTCGGTCCAGGCGGAGAGACGCGTCGTGCCCGGGTGGTGTTGCCACTCGTCCTCGCCGAGCTCGCGCACCGCCTCCTTGACCCGCTGCACGTCGTCCTTGTCGGTGAAGTGCGCCCCGAGCGTGCAGCACCCATCGTCGGGCCGGTCGGCGTAGATGCCGTGGCAGCCGCTGCCGAAGATGCACGTCCAGCTCGACGTGAGCCAGGTCAGGTCGCAGCGGAAGCGCTGGTCGCTGTCGGCGGGATCGGTGAACTCGACCCAGAGGCGGGCGGTCTCGAGCGGGGTCTCAGCCACGCAGCCCACCCTACGTCCACCGCGTCAGCCGCTACGGTGAACGCCATGCGCCTAGGGGTCATCGACGTCGGCTCGAACACCGTGCACCTGCTCGTGGTCGACGCCCACCACGGCGCCCAGCCGCTGCCCGCCACCTCGCACAAGATCGAGCTGCGGCTGTCCGAGCACGTCACCGACGACGGCCACATCGACGACGCGGGCGCCGCCAACCTCGCGCGCTTCGTCCTCGAGTGCCTCGACGTCGCCGAGGACCAGGGTGTCGAGGACCTGATCGCCTTCGCCACCAGTGCGATTCGTGAGGCGCCCAACGGTGACGCGGTGCTCGCCATGGTGCGCGCCCGCACGGGCGTCGACCTGCAGGTGCTCAGCGGGGTGGACGAGGCGCGGCTCACCTTCCTCGCCGCACGACGCTGGTTCGGGTGGTCGAGCGGCACCCTCCTCGTCGTCGACATCGGTGGCGGCTCCCTCGAGCTGGCGGCCGGCATGGACGAGGAGCCCGATGCCGCGATCAGCCTGCCGCTGGGGGCCGGTCGCCTCACGCGCGACCTGCTGCCCGGTGACCCTCCTGACGTCGAGACGGTGCGCGCGGCCCGCAAGGCGATCCGGGCGCGGATCGCCGGCGACCTGCGGCCGCTCACCAAGGTCGGCCGGGTCGACCGTGCCGTGGGCACCTCCAAGACCATGCGCTCGCTGGCCCGCATCGCGGGCGCCGCCCCGAGCAGCGAGGGCCCGTATGCCGCGCGCAGCCTCGCGCGCTCCGACCTCGGTGACGTGGTGGCCCTGCTGGCGAGGACCACGGCGGCCCAGCGCGCCGAGCTGCCCGGGGTGTCGCCGTCGCGGGCCCGACAGCTGCTCGCCGGGGCCCTGGTCGGCGAGGCGGCGATGGACCTGCTCCAGGTCGAGCGGCTGGACATCTGTCCCTGGGCGCTGCGCGAGGGCATCATCCTCGGACGCCTCGACAGCATGGGCTGAGGCCCGAGCCCGCTCGATACGCTCGTGCCATGTCCGCCGCTGTCTCCATCCCCGGTGCGCAGGTCGCGCTGTCGACGGCATCGGTCTACCCGGAGAGCTGTGCGGCGGCCTTCGCCACCGCCCGGCGGCTCGGCTACGACGGGGTCGAGGTCATGGTCTGGACCGACCCGGTCTCCCAGGAGCCCGGCGCCATCAAGGCGCTCTCCGAGCTGCACGGCATACCGGTGCTGTCGGTGCACGCGCCCACCCTCCTCCTCACGCAGCGGGTGTGGAGCACCGACCCGTGGACGAAGGTCGACAAGTCCATCGAGCTCGCCCAGGAGGTCGGCGCGCAGACCGTGGTGCTCCACCCGCCCTTCCGCTGGCAGCGTGACTACGCCCGGGAGTTCCTCGACGGGGTGGCGCTGCGCGAGCACGAGACCGGCATCCGGCTCGCGGTGGAGAACATGTTCCCGTGGCGGGCGCGCAACCGTGAGTACCAGGCGTACCTGCCCGGCTGGGACCCGGTTCCGCTGCCCTACGACAACGTGACGGTCGACCTCTCGCACACGGCGACGGCTGGGTCGGACGCGCTGCAGATGGCCGCCGACCTCGGCTCGCGGCTGGCCCACGTGCATCTCGCCGACGGGACGGGCACGGCCCTCGACGAGCACCTGGTGCCGGGCAGGGGCACCCAGCCGTGTGCCGCGTTCCTGGAAGTCCTTGCGGAGCAAGGTTTCTCGGGTGCCGTCGTGGTCGAGGTGGGCACGCGCAAGCTCACCGAGGAGCAGCGCGAGCTCGACCTCAGCGAGGCGCTGGCGTTCGCCCGGCTGCACCTCGCCACCGCCTCCACCGTGAAGACCTCATGAGCCCGCGCGGGCGCCGGCCCGGGGGCGAGGACACCCGCGCGACCATCCTTCAGGCGGCGCGGTCGGAGTTCGCCGAGCAGGGCTACGACGCCACCTCCCTGCGCGGCATCGCGCGGCGGGCGGGCGTGGACCCTGCCCTGGTGCACCACTACTTCGAGGGCAAGCCGGCCCTCTTCGCCGAGGTCATGGACCTCCCCGTCGACCCCTCCGTGCTCATCGACAAGGTGATCGCCGGGCCGCGTGAACGGGTGGGCGCCGCGCTCGTCGAGACGTTCCTCGACGTCTGGGACTCGCCGGCGGGCCGCCAGCGCTTCCAGGCAGTGGTGCGCTCGGCGTCCTCGCACGACGAGGCGGGCCGGATGCTGCGCGAGTTCCTGACCCGCGAGATCTTCGGCCGTGTCGCGACCGAGCTGACGCCGGCCGCCGGCGTCGACGCGCTCGCGACCGCGCAGCTGCGGGCGGGCCTCGCCGCAGGCCAGATGCTGGGGATGGCGATGATGCGCTACGTCGTCCACTTCCCCGAGGTGGTGCAGGCCAGCCGCGAGGAGCTGGTCGCCCTCGTGGGGCCGTCGATCCAGCGCTACCTGGCGCCCTGAACACCCTTGTCGGGCGGCCCCGGTGGGCGTAGATTTCATCACATGATGAATCACGCTGTGGAGGTCGACGACCTCCGCGTGGTACGGGGAGGGCGCGAGGTGCTGCCAGGCCTGAGCATGCGCATCCCGAGCGGCACCCTCGTCGGACTGCTCGGCCCCAGCGGTGGCGGGAAGTCGACGCTGATGCGCGCGATCGTCGGTGTCCAGGTGGTGCACGGCGGCACGGTCACCGTGCTCGGCGAGCCGGCCGGGTCGCCGGTGCTGCGGGACCGCGTCGGCTACCTCACCCAGTCGCCGAGCATCTACGACGACCTCACGGTGCGCGAGAACGTGCGCTTCTTCGCCCGCATGCTGGGGGCGGGGCAGGACTCGGCCGAGCGGGCCATCGCCGCCGTCGACCTCGAGAGCCACGCCGGAGTGCTGGCCGGGCGGCTCTCCGGGGGCCAGCGGTCACGGGTGTCGCTCGCCTCGGCCCTCGTGGGCGAGCCCGAGCTGCTGGTGCTGGACGAGCCCACCGTCGGCCTCGACCCGGTGCTGCGGCGCGACCTGTGGCGGCTGTTCCACCAGCTCGCCGACGCGGGCACCTCGATGGTGGTGTCCAGCCACGTCATGGACGAGGCCACCCGGTGCGACCGGCTGCTGCTCCTGCGCGAGGGCAGGCTGCTCGCCGACGAGCCGCTGCCGGCGCTGCTCGAGCGCACCGGCACCACCGACGCCGAGACTGCCTTCCTCGCCCTCATCGACGCCGCCGAGGAGGTGGCGCCGTGAGCCCGCACCGCACGCTCGTGATGACCGGCCGCGTGCTGCGCCAGCTGCGCACCGACCACCGCACCATCGCCCTCATGCTGCTCGTGCCCTGCGTCCTGCTGGGGCTGCTGGCCTGGATCTACAACGGCACACCGGTGTTCGACAGGATCGGCCCGGCGCTGCTCGGTGTCTTCCCGTTCGTCGTCATGTTCATCGTGACCAGCGTGGCCACCCTGCGGGAGCGCACCTCCGGGACGCTCGAGCGCCTCATGACCACACCGATGGCCAAGACCGACCTCATGGTCGGCTACGCGCTGGCCTTCGGGCTGATGGCGGTGCTGCAGGCCCTGGTGGCCTCGACGTTCGCGATCTACGTGGCGGGCCTCGACCTCGTGGGCCCGGTCTGGGTGCTCGTCGTCGTGGCCGTCGCCGACGCCGTGCTCGGCACCGCGCTGGGCCTGCTCGCCAGCGGGTTCGCGCGCACGGAGTTCCAGGCGGTGCAGTTCATGCCCGCGTTCGTGCTGCCGCAGTTCCTCCTGTGCGGCCTGCTCGTCGCCCGCGACCAGCTCCCGCAGGCGCTGCAGCCCATCTCCGACGTGCTCCCGCTGTCGTATGCCGTGGACGCCATGAACGCGGTCGCCGCCACCGCCGAGCCGCTCTCCGAGGTGGCCCCGGACCTGCTCGTCATCGCGGCGTGGGTGCTCGCCTCGCTGCTCCTGGGGTCGCTCACCCTCCGCCGCCGCACCCCCTGACGGTCGGGGATAGCCTTGGCGGCGGTCGCGACAGCCGTGGCCGGACGTCGGAAGGACCCTTCGTGGACGCAGGTGACCTGCTGCGCGGCGCACTGCTGCAACTCTCCAAGAGCGACACGGTGCGACGGACCGTCGAGACGGCCCCCGTCAGCCGGCAGGTGGTGCGGCGCTTCGTCCCCGGGGCCACCACCGAGGACGCGGTCGCGGCCACGGCCGCGCTGCGCATGACCAACCGGCTCGCGACCATCGACTACCTCGGCGAGGACACCCTCGACCTCGCGCAGGCGATCCGCACCCGCGACGCCTACCTGCACCTGCTGCGCGAGCTCGAGCGCGCCGACCTGAGCCAGATGGGCATGGGCGAGGTGAGCCTCAAGCTCAGTGCCCTCGGCCAGGCCCTGCCGGGCGACGGGAAGAAGATCGCCCTCGAGCACGCGCGCGAGATCTGCGAGGCCGCGGCCGCCGCCGGCACGACCGTCACCCTCGACATGGAGGACCACACCACGACCGACGCCACCCTGGAGGCCCTGCGCGAGCTGCGCCAGGACTTCCCATGGGTCGGCGCGGTCATCCAGTCCTACCTGCGCCGCAGCGAGGCCGACTGCCGCGACCTCGCCCACGAGGGCAGCCGGGTGCGGCTGTGCAAGGGTGCCTACAAGGAGCCGGAGTCGGTGGCCTTCCAGTCCTCCGACGAGGTCGACACGGCCTACGTGCGGTGCCTGAAGATCCTCATGGCGGGCGACGGCTACCCCATGGTCGCCAGCCACGACCCGCGCCTGGTCGAGATCGCCGGCGCGCTCGCCGCCCACAACGGCCGCGACCCGCAGACCTACGAGTACCAGATGCTCTACGGCGTCAGGCCCGAGGAGCAGAAGCGGATCGCCGACCGCGGCAACCAGATGCGCGTCTACATCCCCTACGGCGAGGAGTGGTACGGCTACCTCATGCGCCGCATGGCCGAGCGCCCGGCCAACACCATGTTCTTCCTGCGCGGCCTGGCCACGCGGGGCTGAGAGAAGGAGGCACCGATGGGCACCGTGGCGATCTTCGGCGCCGGCGTGATGGGCGAGACCCTGCTCTCGGGACTCATCCGGGCCGGCCGCAGCGCGGACGACATCATCATCACCGACCGCCGCCCCGAGCACCTGGCCCAGCTGCACGACCGCTACGGCGTGCGCACCATGGCCAACGCCGAGGCAGCGTCCGCCGCCGACACCCTCGTCCTCGTGGTCAAGCCGCAGGACATGGACGCCCTGCTCGAGGAGATCAGCGACCACGTCGCCGAGCACAACCTCGTCGTCAGCCTGGCCGCCGGCATCACCACCGAGTTCCTCGAGTCCCGGCTGCCCGGCGGCAGCTCCGTCGTGCGGGTGATGCCCAACACCCCCGCCCTGGTCGACCAGGGCATGGCCGCGATCAGCGCCGGGAAGCACTGCGACGCCTCGCACCTCGCCGAGGCGGCCGACCTGATGCGCTCGTGCGGCAAGGTGCTCGAGGTGGCCGAGAAGCACCAGGACGCCGTCACCGCGATCTCCGGCTCCGGCCCGGCCTACATCTTCTACGTCGTGGAGGCCATGATCGAGGCCGGCGTCGTGCTCGGCCTGCCCCGCGCGACCGCGACCGAGCTGGTGGTCCAGACGCTCTTCGGGGCGGCGACCATGATCAAGGAGACGGGGCAGCACCCGACGGTCCTGCGCGAGCAGGTGACCTCGCCCGGCGGCACCACGGCCGCGGCGCTGCGCCAGCTCGACGACCACAAGGTGCGCGCCGCGTTCATCACCGCGATGGAGGCAGCGGCCGAGCGGTCGCACCAGCTCGCCTCCGGCAATGGCTGAGCAGCCGACCAGCCTCTGCCGCGTCGACGAGTCCAACTGGCGCACCTACCGCGACGTGCGGCTCGCCTCGTTGCTCGACACGCCCTCGGCCTTCGGCAGCACGTATGCCGCCGAGTCCGCCTTCACCGACGAGCGCTGGCTGGCGCGCGTGCACGGCGGGTCGTCCACGTGGCTGGCGATGTGGGGCGAGCTGCCCGTGGGCACCGCGACGTCGGTCCGGTTCCTCGAGCAGGGCGAGCACGAGACCTGCCTGGTGGGCATGTGGGTGGCCGGGCACGCGCGGGGCAGGGGAGTGGGCGAGGCCCTGGTCGGGCAGGTCATCGCAGACGCGCGCTCCCGGCGCCTCGCCAGGGTCACGCTCGATGTCGCCGAGACCAACCACCCCGCGCGAAACCTCTACGAACGCAGCGGCTTTCGCCCTACCGGCCGCCGCGGTGTGCTCCCTCACGACGAGCGGATCGTGGAGCTGGAGATGGCCCTGGAGCTGTGAACTCCGGGTGAACCCGGTGAGCCGGGCGGTCGCCACCGGACCCGCTCGTGCGACAGTGGGGACATGAGCGAGATCTCCGTGCGCGAGCTGACCGAGGACGAGTGGGAGACCTACCGCGAGGTGCGCCTGGCGGCGCTCGAGGAGTCGCCCGAGGCCTTCGTGGCCTCCCTCAGCGAGGAGCAGGCCTACGACGAGGCCTTCTGGCGCACGCGGATGCGGCGCTCGCGCCGGCTGCTCGCCGAGGTGGACGGCCGCTCGGTGGGCGTGGCCAGCGTCGGCGAGGCCGGACCGGACAACCCCACCGTGGCCGAGCTGTTCGGGCTCTGGGTCGCCCCCGACTTCCGCGGCGCCGGGGTGGCGACGCAGCTCGTCCAGGCGGGGGCCGACACGGCCCGCAGGCAGGGCCGCACGCACATCGCGTACTGGGTGGGCACCGACAACGGGCCGGCTGTCGCCTTCGCCAGCGGCTTCGGCTTCCGCCCCACCGACAGCCGGCGCCCCATGCGCGTGGCCTCCGGGGCCGGCGACGAGGAGATCGCCATGGTGCTCGCGCTCGGGCAGGACCGCGGCGTCCCGACGCTGTAGGAACTACGGGCGGGAGGCGAGCCGTTCGAGCAGGTCGGTCGGGCCGCTCACGATGAGCGTGTCGTGCGCGCTCACCTTGGTGTCGGCCTGGGCGTAGGTGAAGTCCTCGCCGGGCGACTTCACGCCCACGACCGTGACGCCGTACTTGCTGCGGACCTGGCTCTGCGCCAGCGTGAACCCGATGGTCTCCTGCGGCGGTCGCATCTTGACGATCGCGAAGCCGTCGTCGAACTCGATGTAGTCCATCAGCTTCCCGTTGACCAGGTGCGCGACCCGGCGGCCGGTCTCGGCCTCCGGGAAGATCACGTGGTGCACGCCGATGCGGGTGAGGATCCGGCCGTGCTCGGGGGAGAGGGCCTTGGCCCAGATCGAGGGGATGCCGGCGTCGACCAGGTTGAGCGCCGCCAGCACCGAGGCCTCCACCGAGGAGCCGATGCCGACCACGGCGAGCTGGAAGTCGCGTGCCTTGATCGCCGCGATGGCTGAGGGCTGGCTGGCGTCGGCCTGCACGATCTTGGTGATCTTGCCGAGGAAGGTCTCGGCGAGGGAGGCGTCCTGCTCGATGGCGACGACGTGGTGGCCGAGTCGCTGGAGCTCCAGCGCCGCGGCGCCGCCGAAGCGCCCGAGGCCGATGACCAGCACGTCCTCCTCGAAGAGCCGGTTCCTGGCCAAGGGATTCCTCCATGGTTGTGGTGAACGTGGGCCGTCCTGTCCACGGACAGTACCCGCCCGGTAGCGTGCACGACATGCCCACTCAGGCGCGCGTGATCTGGGACCCCAGCTTCACGGCATACAACTTCGGTCCGGGCCACCCGATGGCCCCCGTGCGCCTGGACCTGACTGCGCGCCTGTGCGAGGCCTTCGGGCTCTTCGAGCACGTCGACGTGGAGCTGTTCAACCCGGCCGTCGCCGACGACGCACTGCTCGCGACGGTGCACGACCCTGCCTACATCGAGGCCGTCAAGGCCGCCTCGCTGGACCCCTCGGGCGCCGACGGCAGCCACGGCCTGGGCACCGAGGACGACCCCGCGTTCGCGGGCATGCACGAGGCGAGCGCCCGCATCGCCGAGGGGACCCGGCAGGTGTGCGAGGACGTCTGGACGGGCAGGTCGAGCCACGGGGTCAACTTCTGCGGCGGCCTCCACCACGCCATGCCGGGCAACGCCTCCGGCTTCTGCATCTACAACGACATCGCCGTCGGCATCCAGTGGCTGCTCGACAACGGCGCGCAGCGGGTCGCCTACGTCGACGTCGACGTGCACCACGGCGACGGCGTCGAGCGGATCTTCTGGGACGACCCGCGCGTCCTGACCATCTCGCTGCACGAGTCGGGCCGGGCCCTCTTCCCCGGCACGGGCTGGCCCGGCGACACCGGCGGCCCCAACGCCCCGGGGTCGGCTGTCAACGTCGCGCTCCCGCCGGGCACGGGCGACTCCGCCTGGCTGCGGGCGCTGCACGCCACGGCCCTGCCGATCGTGCGTGCCTTCAAGCCCGAGGTCATGGTGACCCAGCACGGCTGCGACACCCACGCCCAGGACCCGCTCGCTCACCTGGCCCTGTCGGTCGACGCCCAGCGCGCGGCGACCGAGGCGCTGCACCGGCTGGCCCACGACGTGTGCGAGGGCCGCTGGGTCGCCCTCGGTGGCGGCGGCTACGAGCTCGTCGACGTGGTGCCGCGGGCCTGGACCCACCTGACCGGGATCGCCTCGCACCGGCCGATCCCGCTCACCGCGCCGGTGCCCGAGGGCTGGCTCGAGCACGTCCGCATGGAGCTCGGCCGCCAGGGCCCGCGCCGCATGGGCGACCTCGACCCGGCCGACGGGCCGATCTGGCACCAGCCGTGGGACATGGGCTACAATCCGCACTCCGAGGTCGACCGGGCCATCATGGCGACCCGACAGGCCACCTTCGAGCACTTCGGGCTCGACCTCTGGTTCGACTAGGTCCGGTTCGAGGTGATCGTCACTGCCCGGACGGCGTGTCGTCTGGACAGGCGGCGGTCGGACCACTTTCTTTTCCCCATCCGCTTCCCCAGTGGTCACATCAGCCCCTATCGTTGCGAAGAGCACGAGCGTAGGAGTCCGCCGGAGGGGAAGCCGGCGATGCGCACGTGGAGAAGATCGAGGTAGCTATGTCCAACGAGCGCCAGCTCGCCGAGGTGCGGTTCCTGACCGTTGCCGAGGTCGCCTCGATCATGCGCGTGTCGAAGATGACCGTGTACCGCATGGTGCACGCCGGAGAGCTCCCCGCCATCCGTGTGGGCCGCTCGTTCCGTGTTCCCGAGGACGCCGTGCACAAGTACCTGCGCACGTCCTACGTCGACACCGCGTGATTGGCCGCTGAGAAACAGGTGAGGGCGGGCCGGGGGATCTCCCCGGCCCGCCCTCTCTGTCGGTGCACCTGTCGGCCCCCGCCTCAGCGGTTGTCGACGGCCCGCACCTCGACCGCCACCTCGGCGCCGGTGTAGAGCTGGGTCACCAGGTAGACCGAGCCCGGCGGGATGACCGCCGACTCGTCCGCCGCCGAGGAGGCCGCGGCCCCGGTCAGCTGGCACTCGCTGTCGAGGAAGTACAGGTCGAGGTCGTGCCCGAGGCTGTCGTCCGCGTCGCTCGTGCCCTTCACCGTCACCGAGTGCAGCCCGTCGGAGAAGCCGAGCGGGAACTTGGTCACCCAGGCGTCCGCGCCCTGGGAGGCGGGCGGGAAGGTGC
Source organism: Knoellia sp. 3-2P3 (assembly GCF_029223115.1). Classification (NCBI taxonomy): domain Bacteria; kingdom Bacillati; phylum Actinomycetota; class Actinomycetes; order Micrococcales; family Intrasporangiaceae; genus Knoellia; species Knoellia sp. 3-2P3. The sequence goes on along the minus strand of NZ_JARGZE010000001.1, from coordinate 49,127 downwards.
ACGCCGTGTTCATCTCCGTGCCGGTCACGCCGAAGACGTTCGCCAGCCCGGTCGGGTCACCCGCGGCGGGGTTGGGGGCGGTGATGGTGCCGGCGTCGGTGTAGTCCGGGTCGGGCGTCACGGAGCCGTTGGCCACCGAGGCGCCCGAACCGAACACCTGGATGTCGGCCACCTGCGCGTAGGTCGTCGTGTCGCCCTGCACCGAGTCGACGAAGAAGCGCACGTACGAGGCCTGGACCGGCTTGTCGAGCGCGAAGGTGCGGTAGTTCAGGTCCGCCGCCGTGGGCCGCGGCGCCTCGTAGCCGAAGCCGCCCTTCTTCACCGTCGTCCAGGTGACGCCGTCGGTCGAGGTCTGGAAGGTGAAGTCCCGCAGCGCCGCGAAGCGCGAGGCGTTGGTGGCCTTGAAGGCGCTGACCCGCAGCGACGACACCGTGGCCGGCGCGGCCAGCTTGACCGTCACCCGCTGGTCGGGGCCGGCGTTGTAGGCCGCGTCCCCCGCCTTCGTCGACCACACCGACGCCGCCGTGTCGTCGAAGGCGAACTTCGCCGGCGACCCGTCGTCCTGGCTGGAGGCCGACACGATGCTCGCCCCCGCGGCCGTCGAGGCGAGGTTCGGGGCGAGGGAGACCGTCCGGGCCGCGTTCCTGCCGGCCGCCACGGAGAAGCCCTCGATCGTCTGGGTGCCGAAGCCGGGCGCCTGGATCGTCAGCGGGTAGGTGCCCGCCACCGCCTTGACCGAGTACCCGCCGGTCGACCCGGTCCTGCCCAGCGGGCTGACCCGGGCCTCGAAGCGGCCGAGGATGACCTTGGCGTTCGGGATCTTCTGGCCGGTGCTGGCGTTGACCAGGGTCAGCGCGACGGTGCCGTTCTTCGCCGCTGCGGGGTGGTCGAACGCCGGGGTCGGGTCGGTGTCGTCGCCGGTGGCCGAGACCGCTGAGGCGCCGGCGCCGCGCTTGGCGAACACCGACCACATCAGGTCGGTGTTGTCACCGTGGTAGCGGTCGAGGTCGGCGGTCAGCATGGCGTCGCGGGCGTCGAGGAAGGACGGGTCCGGGGCCATGAGCGGCATGGCGTCGGTGACGAGCCGCGCCGCGACCTCGGCACCCTCGGCCAGGCCGTGGCGCGCGACGAGGGCCTTGTGCAGGTCCCACAGGATCGCGGTCCAGATCTCGCCGTCCGCGTGCACCTCCGGGCCGGTCAGGTCGTAGCCCATGTCGCCGAAGGTGTTGGGGTTCTTGTTGAAGTCGTAGTTGCGGATGCCGCGGTTGTCGTTGCCCGTGGCGTACGCCCCGACGACCGCCCGCGTGAGCTCCAGGCCGGTCTTCTGGGCGTGGTTGAGGGCGTACCAGTCGCCCCAGCCCTCACCCATCGAGCCCGCCTGGTGCGAGCCGAGCGCGCTGCCGCCCGCGACGTAGCGGTTCGACAGGCCGTGGCTGTACTCGTGCTGGATGACGCTCATGTCCATGGAGCCGTCGCGGTGGGGCCCCTCGAAGGCGTCGTTGATCGGCTCCCACAGGAACATGCCGCTCCACGGCGGGATGCCGTCATCGAGGGTGAGCATGTAGGCGTTGTCGCGCCCGGTGTAGGTGGGCGAGCCGCCGGATGCTGCCCCCGCCTGCACGAGGCCCTTGATCGGGTCGCCGCCCAGACCGCCCTTGCCGCCGTTGTCGACCTGGAAGTTGCCGCCGGTCTCGGTGAAGCCGAGCGCGTAGTAGTCGTCGTGGATCCGGTTGTGCTGGAAGAAGAGGTTGGTCGCCGCCGGCTCGAGGTCCTCGGCGTAGGACGGCGGCACGGTGGCGCCCTCCTTCTGCTGCCAGGCGTCCTTGAAGACGTAGGAGAAGTTGCCGGTGGGCGAGACGGGCCGCGGCGCGCTGTCGACGGGGCCGATGAAGTTCGACCAGTTGGCGTGGGTGTCGGCGTTGTTGCCGAACGTCGTCACACCGGTGCCGACGATCCCGGTCGGGTCGACCCAGCCCTTCGGCGACTGCGCGGTCTGCCCGAAGGACTGCTGGCGGGGCGTGCCGCCCTTCGCCGCCCCCGGGTAGTTGTCGTACACGGTGCCCTGCGGGTCGTCCTCGTGCTGCACGACCGATGCCCGGTAGAGCACCCTGCCGGTGGTCCCGTCGAGGATGACCTCCCAGGCCTCCGTCGGGCTCTTGATGAAGTACACCCGGTATGCCGCGACCGCACCGGCCTTCGTCCCGAAGGTCACCTTCTTCGCGTACGACGGGCCACCGAAGGGTCCCTTGGCGAAGGTGGTGTAGCCGGCCTGCGTGCCGTCCGCCTTGGGCGCGTAGGCCACTCCGGGCGCCAGGGTTCCGGCGGCCTTGAGCACCGCCCCGGCCTCGCCGATCACCCAGCCGCCGGTGAGGCCGTCGCCGGGCGTCGGGTCACCGGCATACGACAGCACCCGGCCGTCCTTGGTGACGGCGACGTTGAGGCGCCCGCCCCGCGCGGCGGCGACGCCGCCGGCGGTCTGCACCAGGCTGACGACATGGGTCCCCGTGCCGGGCAGGGTGTGGTCACGGACCACCTTCAGCGCCCCGACCGACGTGGCGCCGAGCCCGAAGGCGGCGGCGTTGTCGGCGACCCAGGCGCGCGCGATGTCGGCTGCCGAGCCCTCCCGCGCCGCGGTCAGCGGAGCCGGGCCGCGCAGCGAGCGCAGCGTGCCGAACCGCTCGTCCCAGGTCGCCCGGGCTCCCTTGCCCGAGTCGGCGAGGAGGGACGTGAGCGCCTTCGTGGTGGCGGCGCTGGGGACGACCGCCTCCTCGACCGCCCTGGTGTCCAGCGTCCGGGCCAGCTCGGACACCGAGTCGCCGAGCCCGGCGAGCACCGGGTCTGCGTCCGGGGTGGCCGACGAGGCCGTGGCCGTGGCGACGGGGGTGGCCAGCAGTGCCCCCGAGAGCAGGCACACCCCCAGTGCGGTCAGCTGCGTGCGCGATCTGTTCACCGCTGCTCCTGTCGTGGTGCGGGCACCGTCGGCCCGATGCCCGGAAAACGACGTGGGCGGCCGTTGGTTATGCCTGCGGCGCCGGCCCGGTTTGGGCTGGGCGACGGGAGGCCGGTAGAGTGACCCGCACTGTTCGGCGTGGTGCGTAGCTCGTTGCCCCGTCCGGCAACACGACACCACACACACGCGAGGACGACTATGGGCTCTGTCATCAAGAAGCGCCGCAAGCGCATGGCGAAGAAGAAGCACCGCAAGCTCCTTCGCAAGACGCGCCACCAGCGTCGCAACAAGAAGTAGGACCTGAAGGTCCCGGCCAAGGCCCCCGCCCTCAACGGCGGGGGCCTTGTCGTCGTGCCCGTTGTCCTGGTGCCACCGTCGTCGCGGTGTGAGCCTGCCTACCTCTGGTGCCGCCACGGTGCTGGCCTCGCTAGGCTGGCACGGACCTGACCGGCAGTTCCGACCAACATGGCGAGAGGGGTGAGCGGTGGCCGATGTCGTCCTGGTGACCGGCGTCTCCCGCTACCTCGGCGGCCACTTCGCCCGACGCCTCACTGCCGACCCCTCGGTCAGCCGCGTCATCGGCGTCGACGTCATCCCGCCTCCCCACGACATCGGACGCGCGGAGTTCGTGCGCGCCGACATCCGCAACCCCATGATCGGCAAGATCATCGCCCAGGCCGAGGTCGACACCGTCGTGCACATGAACGTGATCGCGACGCCCACCCACGCCGGCGGCCGCAGCTCCCAGAAGGAGATCAACGTCATCGGCACCATGCAGCTGCTCGCTGCGTGCCAGAAGGCCCCCAGCGTGCGCCGGCTCGTGGTGAAGTCCTCCGCGGCCGTCTACGGGTCGAGCCCGCGAGACCCCGCGATGTTCACCGAGGACATGGGGCCGAAGTCCCTGCCCCGCGCGGGTTTCGGCAAGGACTCGGTGGAGGTGGAGGGCTACGTGCGCGGGTTCTCCCGGCGCCGGCCCGACACCGAGATCACGATGCTGCGCTTCGCCAACATCATCGGCCCCGGCATCCGCACGTCGCTCACCGACTACTTCAGCCTGCCGGTGATCCCCGTCCCGTTCGGCTACGACGCCCGGCTCCAGTTCGTGCACGAGGAGGACGCCATCAGCGCGCTGCTGCGCGCCACCACCGGCCCCAGCGTGGGCATCACCAACATCGCCGGAGACGGCGTCCTGACGGTCGCCCAGGCGGCCGGCATCGCCGGTAGGCCCCTCCTGCCCGTGCCGCGGCTGGCCGCAGGGATGCTGGGCAACACCCTCAAGCGCTCGGGGCTCGCCGACTTCTCGGCCGACCAGCTGCAGTTCCTCGCCTTCGGCCGGGGCCTCGACACCACGCGCATGCGCGAGGTGCTCGGCTTCGAGCCGCGCTTCACGACCCGGGCGGCCTTCGAGGACTTCGCGCGCGGGGTCGGGCCGGTGCTGCCGGGAGTCAGCGCGGTCGGCTCGCTGGTGGGGTCCGCGGTCACGGGCGTGGCGGGCACCGCCGTCCACGCGATCGGGCACGTGCGTGCCCCGGGGAGGAATGACTGATGGCGTCGACCGGCGGTGCCGGGGCCAAGCGCCCGGCCAGGAAGTCGGCGGTGAAGTCCGCGAAGTCCGCGAAAGCGGCGGGCGCGTCGGCCACGTCCCGCAAGGCCGCGGGTGGCGCCCTGGCAGCCGGGGCGGCGCGCGCCAGCGGCGAGCGGGCCAAGCGGCGCCGCACGCCGCTGCTGCCACCGGCGCCCGAGCGTCCGGCGCTCGGCGTCGTGCCGCCCGCTGCGGAGCCTGACCCGGCGGCACCGGCAGCGCCCGCCGCGAGGGCCCCGAAGGCATCACCCGCGGCGGCCCGGCAGCGCAAGCCGCACCGGCCGCATCCCGTGGCCAAGGCCGTGCCCAGCAAGAAGGCCGTGGCCAAGTCGGGTACCCGCACCGCGAGCTCGAAGCGAGGCAGCGCGGGCGGCCGGCGGCCGGGGACGCGTCCGGTCGCAGCGGTCCCGCCGACGCGCCCACCGCTGACGGCCGTGCCCGACGAGACGGTTCACCTCGAGACGCCGACGCCGCGCTCGAGCCATGTCGCGCTCGCCCCCGGCGTCGAGGAGCTCCTGCGGGCGGGTGTCGCCGCGATGCGGGTGGCTGCCGAGGCCACCGGCCTGTCGCCCGAGGACGTGGAGCGTCGCGTCGCCGAGACGCTGTCGTTCCTGCGTCGCCGCCTGACCGGCGACTACCGGGTCGACGAGTTCGGCTTCGACGAGGACTTCACCGAGCACGCCTACCTGCCCCTGCTGCGTCCGCTGTACCGGAAGTGGTTCCGGGTCGAGGTGCGCGGCATCGACAACATCCCGGCCGAGGGCGGCGCGCTGGTCGTCGCCAACCACTCGGGCACCGTCGCCATGGACTCGCTCATGACCCAGGTGGCGGTGCACGACGAGCACCCGGCCCACCGCCACCTGCGCATGCTGGGCGCCGACCTGGTGTTCCAGACCCCGGTGATCGGGCAGATGGCGCGCCGCTCGGGCTCCACCCTGGCCGCCAACCCCGATGCGGAGCGGCTGCTGTCGCAGGGGGAGCTGGCCGGCGTCTGGCCCGAGGGGTTCAAGGGCGTCGGCAAGCCGTTCAGCGAGCGCTACAAGCTCCAGCGCTTCGGCCGCGGCGGCTTCGTCTCGGCTGCCCTGCGCACCGGCGTGCCGATCATCCCCTGCTCGATCGTCGGCGCCGAGGAGATCTACCCGATCATCGGCAACATGAAGACCGTCGCCCGGCTCATCGGTGCCCCCTACGCCCCGGTCACCCCGACGTGGCCGCTGCTCGGCCCCCTCGGGCTCGTGCCGCTGCCGAGCAAGTGGATCATCGAGTTCGGCTCGCCTGTCGAGACCGCCGACCTCGGAGCGGCCGCCGCCGACGACCCCATGCTGGTGTTCGACCTCACCGACCAGGTCCGCGAGACGATCCAGCAGACCCTCTACTCGCTGCTCATGCAGCGCCGGTCGGTCTTCTTCTAGGTCCTCTTCTCGGCCGTCCGGCCGGGGGCGCCCTCGCGGCTCGTCGCGCCTAGGGGAGCGGCACGGTCGCGGTCAGCCCCGGCAGGGTCACGCTGCCCAGCGTGGTGTCGGGCACGGTCGCCCCGGCGCCGTCGCTGGTGACGCCGACCGAGGGGAGGGTCGCGCTCACGCCGGGCAGGCGCGTGGCGGAGGCGGACAGCGTCGGCCCGTTGATGCCGGCCCCATCCGTGGAGAGCGTGGCGCCGCCGCCGCCGTCACCGATGGTGACGCCATCCGACCCTGCTGTGACGCCCGGGGCCGGCTGGACGCCGTCGGGGTCGGCGGTGATCGCGGTGCCCGGCACGGTGATGCCGCCAACGACCCGCGAGGGCGTCGGCGACCCGATGGCCGGGGCGCCCAGCGAGGGCAGGTCGGAGGGGCTCACGCCGATCTCCTGGAGCGTCACGCAGGTGGGTGCGCAGGCCGCCAGTCGGCGCAGGGCGGCCTGCTCGGTGTCGGTCAGCAGGGACTCGAGCTCCCCGAGCACGGGAAGCGCCTCGGCGGGCACCTCGGGCCGCAGCGCCTCCACCTGCGGCTTGGCCCGGGAGGTGAAGTCGCGCAGCGCGATGAGCGCCTGCGGGTTGCCGGTCTCGTCGTATGCCCGGCCGAGCTCGCGCTGCGCGGCGCGGACGGCCAGCACGGCCTGCTGCAGCGCCTCGATGTAGGGGTCGGCGTCCTCGACGCGGCGGTCGGTGAGCTCGCGGGTGTCGGCGATGTGCTCCTCCGCCTGGGCCAGGTGGGTCCGGCCCCGGTCGAGCTCGGAGCCGGCCATCTGCACGGCCACCGAGTCGAGCCAGCCCTTGACGGGGTAGAGCGCCGAGCCGGGGATCGCGCTGCGGGAGGCCACGCCCACGACGGCGCCGACCACGAGCGCCGAGGCGGCAGCGCCGGCCAGGGCGCGGGGCAGCCCGCGCCCGACCACCACGACGACGGGTCCGCCGCGGCGGCCAGGGGACTCGGTGCGTCGCGCCCCGGTGGACCGGGCGGCGACCGGAAGCGTCGCGGCCTCGGCCATCAGGCGCTCCCGCAGCTGCTCGACGAACTCCGGCCGGGGGGCGCCCGCGCCCACGGGTACGGAGGCCAGGGCCTGCGCGGTGCGGGTCAGGCGGGCGGCCTCGGCATCGGTGGCCTGCCCGCCCTCGAGGGCGCGCTGGAGCCGGTCCGCCGCGCGACGGTTCACGAGCATGCCGATGTCTCCTCCCCCGGCTCTGTGGACGTGTGACGCCATGAGAACGACGCACCCGCACGGAGGTTACGCTCCGGCTCGTAGCGGAACCGGGCGGCGGTTCGGGCGCCCACGACCGGCCTAGAGGTCCACATCGGCGAGCTCCCGGTGCAGGGCGCGCACGGCGCGCAGCTGGAGCTGCTTGACGGCGCCCTCGGTCTTGTCGAGGACCTTCGCCGTCTCGGCCAGCGTCAGGCCCTGGAGGAAGCGCAGGACCACGCACTCGGCCTGCTCCGGCTTGAGGTTCTTGACCGCCTCGATGAGCCGGGTGTCGCGCAGGCGCTGGAGGACCTCGGACTCGGGGGCGTCGACCTGCTCGTCGGCGTCGAGCATGTCGGCGGTGGTGACCTCGAGGCGGAACCGGGCGGACTTGGCGTTGTCGGTGATGAGGTTGCGCGCGATGGTGATGAACCACGCCGCGATGTCACGTCCCTGCCAGGAGAAGGAGTCCATCCGGCGCAGCGCGCGCAGGAACGTCTCGGAGGTCAGGTCCTCGGCCAGGTGGGCGCTGCCCACGCGCACGTAGATGTAGCGGTAGACGACGTCGACGTAGCGCTCGTAGAGCAGTCCGAAGGCCTCGGCGTCACCGCCCTGGGCCAGCTCGACCAGCGCCGAGACCCGCTCGAAGTCCTGCGGGGCGGTGCCCGGTGCGAAGCCCGCACGGGAGGCGCCGTCGCCGGGACCGCGGCCGGCGCCGGCACCCTCGGCGACGCTGAGGAGCTGGCGCAGCGAGCCCAGCATCTGGGCAGTGGCCTCGGGCAGGCCGTGGCGGCTCCCACGGGGGCCGGCGGCAGGGCCGTAACCGAGGGGCGAAGGGATCGTTGACCCAGCAGGCAGGGGTGCCAGCGTCCCCAGGGCAGCACGGCATGCCGCGACAGCACTCGCGGCATGACGGCTCTTTGGCATGCGGATACGGCCCACCTCCGCCGGCCAGTTTCCACGAAATCTCCGGAAATGTCAGGAGACCCCGGTCACATCAGTGGCCGGCGCGGCGACGAGAGGCTGCGGCCGCGAGGGCGCCGGCCAGCGCGGTCGCCCCCGCTGCGGGGATGCCGACCTTCGCCGCCTTGCGACCGTTGCGGAAGTCGCGCACCTGCCAGCCGTGGGCCTTGGCGTGGTGCCGCAGCCGCGCGTCCGGGTTGACCGCGCACGGATGGCCCACCAGCGACAGCAGCGGGATGTCGTTGGCCGAGTCGGAGTAGGCCGAGCACTCGGACAGCTCGTAGCCGCGCTCGGCGGCCAGGGCACGGACGGCCACGGCCTTGGCGGGACCGTGCAGCGGCTCACCCACGAGGCGCCCGGTGTAGACGCCGTCGAGGCTCTCGGCCACCGTGCCGAGGGCCCCGGTGAGGCCGAGCTGGTCGGCGATGACGGTCGCCACCTCGACGGGGGTGGCCGTCACCAGCCAGACGTCGTGGCCGGACTCGACGTGGCGGTGGGCCAGGGCCCGGGTGCCCGGCCAGATCTTGTCGGCCATGACCTCGTCGTAGACCTCGCGGCCGATGCGCCCGATCTCCTCGACCGAGTGCCCGGCGATGAAGCCGAGGGCCTGCTCGCGGATCTGGGCCACGTGCGCGAGGTTCTCGCCGACGAGGGTGAAGCTGGCCTGCTTCCACAGCATCGCGGCGATGTCGCGGGTCGTGAAGAAGTCGCGCCGGTAGAGCCCCCGGGCGAGGTGGAAGATGCTCGCCCCCTGCAGGACGGTGTTGTCGAGGTCGAAGAAGGCGGCCGTGCTGGTGCGAGCCGGCAGGGAGGCGGGCGGCTCGGAGGGCACGGTGGCCGCCTCGGCCACCACCTCCCCGTCCGGGCCGTACTCGATCATGGGCACAACCCTAGGCCCCTGCTGCGCGGCATACAGTGCGGGTGTGGCAGCCAACGACGGACCCGCGCCCCGCGCGCGCATCACCCTCATCGGCAAACCCGGCTGCCACCTCTGCGACGAGGCCCGCTCGGTCATCGCCCGGGTGGCCGCGGATCTCGGTGTCGGCTGGGAGGAGCGGTCCATCACCGACGACCCGGCGCTCGCCGAGGAGTACTGGGAGCAGATCCCGGTCACGCTCGTCGACGGCCGCCAGCACGACTACTGGAGGGTGGACGAGACCCGGCTGAGGGCAGCCCTGGCCCGCCGCCAGTGACCTGGCTCACCCCGCTGGTGGCCGGGTGCTTGTGACTTTGTGCATCGGTTCACAACCGCGTAACCTGACGGTGCTCCCGTCCGCTCCAGCCAGGCGCGGGCTCTTTCGCATGAGAGGAGCCGGAGAACCCCCTTGTCTGCCGACCCCAGCGCCCGTCGCGGCATCCCTGACGCCACGGTTGCGCGGCTGCCCGAGTACCTCCGTGCACTGACCGGTCTCGCAGAGCGAGGCATCACCTCCGTCTCCTCCGAGGAGCTCGCGGCCGCCGCCGGGGTCCGCTCGGCCAAGCTCCGCAAGGACCTCTCCTACCTCGGCTCCTACGGTGTGCGCGGCGTCGGCTACGAGGTCGACCACCTCGCCTACCAGATCTCCCGCGAGCTCGGCCTCACCCAGGACTGGCCCGTGGCCATCATCGGCATGGGAAACCTCGGCCACGCGCTCGCGGCCTACAGCGGCTTCGCCACCCGGGGCTTCCGGGTCGTCGCGCTGCTCGACCAGGACCCCGGCATCGTCGGCCAGGAGATCGCCGGCCTCGTCGTGCAGCCCATGACGGAGCTCGGCGCCCTCGTGGCGGAGCAGGGCCTGGCCATCGGCGTCATCGCCACGCCGGCGGCCTCCGCCCAGGCCGTGTGCGACGCCCTCGTCGAGGCCGGGGTGCGCTCGATCCTCAACTTCGCGCCCTGCGTGCTCGTGGTGCCCGACGGTGTCGACGTGCGCAAGGTCGACCTGTCGACCGAGCTGCAGATCCTCGCCTTCCACGAGCAGCGCAAGGCGCTCGCCGAGCCCGCCGCCCTGCGCAAGGCGGTGGTCCCGTGAGCCTCGTCGTCCTCGGCCTCTCGCACCACACCGCGCCGCTGCCCCTCCTCGAGGCGGTCTCGCTCGGCGACTCCGCCCGCGCCGACCTCGCGTCGCGGATCGTGGGGCGCGACAACGTCTCGGAGGCCATCGTCGTCTCCACGTGCAACCGCACCGAGGTGTATGCCGAGGCGCACACCTTCCACGGCGCCGTCACCGACATCACCGACAGCCTCGTCGACGCCTGCGGCGTCGACCGCGAGGACCTGCGCGAGCACCTCTACGTGCACTACGAGGACCGCGCCATCGCCCACGCCTTCACGGTCGCCTGCGGCCTTGACTCCATGGCCGTCGGCGAGGCGCAGATCCTCGGGCAGATGCGCTCGGCCCTGCGGGCCGCCCAGCGGGCCGGGCACGCCGGCACCTCGCTCAACGGCCTGTTCCAGCAGGCGTTGCGGGTCGGCAAGCGCGCCCACGCCGAGACGGGCATCGACTCGGTGAGCGTCTCGCTGGTCGAGGCCGGCATCGCCCGCGTCGAGCGCGAGCTCGGGCCGCTGCCGGAGCAGCAGGTCCTCGTGGTGGGCGCCGGCGGCATGAGCTCGCTGGCGGCCACCACCGTGGCGCGCTACGGCTGCGCCGCCCTGGTGGTCACCAACCGCACTGCCAGCAAGGCGCAGCGGCTGGCCGAGCGCATCGGCGGCACGGCACGTCCCCTCTCGCAGCTGCGCGAGGCGGTCGCCGCCGCCGACGTCGTGATCTCCTGCACCGGCTCCACCGGAGTCGTGGTCGACCTCGGCCTGGCCGGCGACGCCCAGGTGGCCCGCGGCGGCCGTCCGCAGGTCTACATCGACCTCGCGCTGCCGCACGACGTGGCCCCCGAGGTCGACTCGCTCAGCAACGTCAGCGTCGCCGGGCTGGCCGTCCTCGGCGAGGAGCTCAGCGCCGGCGAGACCTCGCCGCAGGTGCAGGAGGTGGCCGACCTCGTCATCGCCGAGGTCGCGGCCTACCTCACCACCCGGGCTGGCGAGTCGGTCGCGCCGACCGTCGCCGCCCTGCGCTCTCGTGCCGCCGAGGTCGTCGAGCGAGAGCTCGGCCGCCTCGACCAGCGGCTGCCCGCGATGGACGACGCCACGCGCCACGAGGTGCAGCGCGCGGTGCACCGCATCGTCGAGAAGCTGCTGCACACGCCGACGGTGCGCATGAAGGAGCGTGCGACCCGCGGCCACGGCGACGACTACGCCCAGGCCCTGCGCGAGCTGTTCGACCTCGCCCCCCACGAGACGGCCGCCGTGTCGGTGCCGCCGCCCGAGCGAGGTGGCCTGCCGTGACCGCCCCCACGACGACGCGCACGCTGCGCCTCGGCACCCGTCGCAGCGCTCTCGCCACCACCCAGAGCGGGTGGGTGGCCGACCTCCTGCGCGCCCGGGGCCACCAGGTCGAGCTCGTCGAGATCGTCACCGAGGGCGACGTCAACGCCGCACCCCTGACGACCCTGGGCGGCACCGGTGTCTTCGCCGCCGCGATCCGCAAGGCCCTGCTGGCCGGCGAGGTCGACCTCGCCGTCCACTCGCTCAAGGACCTGCCCACCGCCCCGGAGCCCGGCCTCGTCGTGGTCGCGATCCCGCCGCGGGAGGACCCGCGCGACGCGCTGGTCGCCCGTGACGGCCTGACCCTGGGCGAGCTGCCCGCGGGCTCGGTGGTCGGCACCGGGTCGCCGCGCCGCGTGGCCCAGCTCGCGGCCCTCGGCCTGGGGCTGGAGTTCAAGGACGTCCGCGGCAACGTCGACACCCGGATCGGCCTGACGCGCTCGGGTGCCTGCGACGCCGTGGTGCTCGCCCGCGCTGGCCTGGCCCGGCTCGGTCGCCTCGACGTCGTCACCGAGACCCTCGACCCGCTGCAGATGCTGCCCGCCCCCGGGCAGGGTGCCCTGGCCGTGGAGTGCCGAGCCGACGACGACGCCCTGGTGGCGCTGCTCCGCGGCATCGACGACGCCGACACCCGGGCCTGCGTCACCGCCGAGCGCACCGTGCTGGCCGCACTCGAGGCAGGCTGCTCGGCCCCGGTGGGTGCGCTCGCCGAGGTCGTGGAGGGCGAGGACGGGCTGGAGCTGTCGCTCCGGGCGTTCGTCGGGTCGATCGACGGCGCCACCGAGCTGCGCCGCTCCCTCGTCGGGCCGGTCGAGGAGCCCGAGCGCCTCGGGACGAGGCTCGCGGCAGTCCTCCTCGAGGACGGCGCCGAACACCTGACAGGTCCCGAGGAGCGGCCCCCAGCGGCCACGCACAGCCACTGGGACCCAGACCCAGCCGAGGCGACCGGAGCCACACCTCCGCTCGCCGCCCCCGAAGACTCCCGTCCAGAACCAACCGCCACGGAGCGTGCAACGTGAGCCCCACGCGCTCGAAGTCCGCCACCACCACCCAGACCGCCAAGCCCGCCGGCCGCCAGCCGGGCCGGGTCGCCTTCGTCGGCGCGGGACCCGGCGACGCCGGGCTGATGACCGTGCGCGCGGTCGACTACCTCGCCGCCGCCGACGTCGTCGTCATCGACCAGCTCAGCCGCGAGGACGTCGTGGCCCGACACTGCCGCGCGGGTGTCGAGGTCGTCGACGCCGGCCACGGCGACCACGGCCAGCCGCTCACCCACGCGATGCGGGCCAAGCTCGTCGTCAAGGCCGCCAAGGCTGCCAAGGGTGGCCTCGTCGTCCGCCTGATGGACGGTGACCCAGCGACGTTCAACGGCCTGGCCGAGGAGGCCCTGGCCCTGCACAAGGCGGGCATCGGCTTCGACGTCGTGCCGGGCGTGAGCGCGGTGTCCGCTGTTCCGGCCTACGCGGGCGTGCCGCTGACCTCGAGCACGTCGCAGGCCGTGCACGTCATCGCGGCCAACGACCGCAAGGTCGACTGGGCGGCATCGGTGTCCGACCACGTCACCGTCGTCCTGCTGGGCGCCCCCGACGACCTGGCCGAGGCTCTCGGCAAGCTGCTCCACGCGGGCCGCGCGGCCGAGACGCCGGTGGCGCTCACCGAGCGCGGCACCACGATCCGCCAGGTCACGCACGCCACCACCCTCGGCGACGTCGCCACGGTCATGAAGAGCGTCGAGTTCCCGGCCCTCGCCGTCGTGGGGCCGACCGTGGCCCTGCGCGAGCAGCTGTCGTGGTTCGAGACCAAGCCGCTCTTCGGCTGGAACATCCTCGTGCCCCGCACCAAGGAGCAGTCGGGCTCGACCATCACGCGCCTGGCGTCCTACGGCGCCACCGCCGAGGTCGTGCCGACCATCAGCGTCGAGCCGCCGCGCACGCCGCAGCAGATGGAGCGGGCCGTGAAGGGCCTGGTGACGGGTCGCTACGAGTGGGTCGGGTTCACGTCCGTCAACGCGGTCAAGGCCGTGCGCGAGAAGTTCGCCGAGTTCGGCCTCGACGCCCGGGCCTTCGCCGGCCTGAAGATCGCCGCTGTGGGCGGCGTGACGGCGCGTGCGCTGCGCGAGTGGGGCCTCGAGCCCGACCTGGTGCCCACCGGCGAGCAGTCGGCCCAGGGCCTGCTCGAGGCGTGGCCGCCCTTCGACGAGGTGCTCGACCCGATCAACCGCGTCTTCCTGCCGCGGGCCGACATCGCCACCGACACCCTCGTCGCGGGCCTGCAGGACATGGGCTGGGAGGTCGACGACGTGACGGCCTACCGCACCGTGCGCGCCGCCCCGCCGCCCGCGCCCGTGCGCGAGGCCATCAAGGGCGGCCAGTTCGACGCGGTGGTCTTCACCTCGTCGTCCACCGTGCGCAACCTCGTCGGCATCGCCGGCAAGCCGCACCCCTCGACGGTCATCGCCTGCATCGGCCCGGCCACGGCCAAGACCGCCGAGGAGCACGGCCTGCGGGTCGACGTCCTCGCGCCGGAGGCCTCGGCCGAGTCGCTGGTCGACGCGCTCGCCGACTACGGCCTCGGCCTGGCGGCCGCGGCCGCCGAGGCGGGCGAGCCGGTCGTGCGCCCGAGCGCGAAGCGGGCCGCCTCGCGGCGCCGGGCCAAGTAGTGTCACCGCGCCCCGGCGTGCCCGGGCCGGTCGTCCGTCCGCGCAGGCTGCGCCAGTCGGCGGCGGTGCGGCGCCTGGTCGCCGAGACCCGGCTGCACCCGGCCGAGCTGGTGCTGCCCGTCTTCGTCAAGGAGGGGGCCCGCGAGCAGGTGGCCATCGGCGCCATGCCCGGGGTCGTCCAGCACTCCCTCGAGTCACTGGTCGACGTCGCGCGCGAGGTGGTCGAGGCCGGCATCGGCGGCATCATGCTCTTCGGCGTGCCCGAGGAGAAGGACGCCACGGGTTCCGGTGCCGACGATCCCGAGGGCATCCTCAACCTCGCCATCGAGGCCGTGGTCGAGGCGGTCGGTGACCAGACCGTCGTCATGGCCGACCTGTGCCTCGACGAGTTCACCGACCACGGCCACTGCGGCGTGCTCGACCGTGAGGGTCGCGTCGACAACGACGCGACGCTGGAGCGGTATGCCGCGATGGCCCTCGCGCAGGCCCGTGCCGGCGCGCACGTGCTCGGCCTCTCCGGGATGATGGACGGCCAGGTCGGCCACGTCCGCGAGGCGCTCGACGCCGCCGGCTTCACCGACACCATCGTCCTGGCGTATGCCGCGAAGTACACCTCGGGCCTGTACGGCCCGTTCCGCGAGGCCGTGGAGTCCTCCCTCGAGGGGGACCGCACGACCTACCAGCAGGACCCGGCCAACGCGACCGAGGCCGTCCGCGAGATCGAGCTCGACATCGCCGAGGGCGCCGACATCGTCATGGTGAAGCCGGCGACACCGCACCTCGACATCATCCGCACGGCCGCCGACATGTCGCCGGTTCCCGTCGCGGCGTACCAGATCTCGGGGGAGTACGCGCAGATCGAGGCGGCGGCGGCCAACGGCTGGATCGACCGCGAGCGGGCCATCCTGGAGTCGCTGCTCGGCATCAGGCGTGCGGGCGCGCAGATCATCCTCACCTACTACGCGCTCGAGGCGGCCGCGCTGCTCCGCTGAGCGGGCGGCATACCGGGTCTGCGCGTCAGCGCCGGAAGACCCTGTCGACCAAGGGAATCCGCGCGCGGTAACCGCGCAGCAGGTCTCGGGCGACGGTGACCGAGTCGACGAGCGGGTGGAGGGCGAAGGCCTGCACGGCGCGGCGCTCCGAGCCCGTTGTGGCCGCCTCGATGACGAGCCGGTCGACGGCCTTGACCTGCTGCACCAGCCCGAGGGGATGCCCCGTGAGCGGGCTGATCGGCAGCGGGCGGGGGCCGTCGGCGTCGACCGTGCACGGAACCTCCACCACGGCGTCGTCCGGCAGGCCCGGGACCGTGGAGCCGTTGCGCACGTTGAGGATGAGCGTGGCCGGTTCCCCGCGCGAGATGGCCGCCATGATGGCCAGGGCCACCCCCTCGTAGCCGCCGCCCTGGACGTCCTGCTCGTCGCGCTCCTCGCCCTCCGCGCGGGCCTCGCGCATGTAGGTCGCGTTGCGCTCCATGCGCACCCGGTCCCACTGGCGCAGGGCATCGGCGGGCCGCGTGGCGAGGGTGTCGTAGAACGCGTGCTGCTGCTCCACGAGGTACTCGCCACGGGTCTGCGGGCTGCCGCCGATCGAGGCGACCGCGTCGCGGGTGAAGTAGTAGTAGTAGAGGTACTCGTTGGGGAGGGCACCGAGCGTGCGCAGCCACTCGGCCCCGAAGAGCTGGCCCTCCTCGGTGGTGGCCAGGCGCCGGTCGTCCTCGAGCAGGGCCGGCACCAGGTTGCGGCCCTGGTGGTGAACCCCCCGCAGCCAGCCGAGGTGGTTGAGGCCGACGTAGTCGACCGTGGTCGCCGCCGGGTCGACGCCCATGGTCGTGGCCACCCGCCGGGCGGCCCCGATGGGGGAGTCGCAGATGCCGACCACCCGGTCGCCGAGCACCGACTGCATCGCCTCGGTGATCATCCCGGCCGGGTTGGTGAAGTTGATGACCCAGGCGTCGGGGGCGAGCGCGCGCACCCTGTCGGCCACGTGCAGCGCGACCGGCACCGTGCGCAGGCCGTAGGAGATCCCGCCCGGGCCGGTCGTCTCCTGGCCGAGCAGCCCGAGGTCGAGGGCCACCCGCTCGTCGGCCGTCCGTCCCTCGAGCCCACCCACCCGGATGGCGGAGAACACGAAGTCGCTGCCGGCGAGCGCCTCGTCGAGGTCGGTCGTCGTGTGGACGGCCGGGGCGTCGTCCGCACCGGCCGCCATCTCGGCGAGCACCCGGGCGATGGCGTCGAGCCGGGAGGCGTCGACGTCGTGGAGCCAGACCTCGCGGACCCGGCGGTCGTGCCGGTCGGTGAGGAGGGCGCCGTAGACGAGGGGCGTGCGGAACCCGCCGCCGCCCAGCATGGCCAGCCTCATGCGTACAGCACCTCCGTGCCCGCCTCCCGGCAGACGGTGATCGTGTCGGGGTCGGCGCCCCGGTTGGTGATGATGGTGTCGACCTCTCCGGCACCGCACACGCGCAGCGAGCCCGTGCCCGGGAACTTGTGCCGGTCGACGAGCAGGACCGAGCGGTCGGCCGCCCGCAACAGGGCGCGCTTCACCGGCACCTCGACCATGGTGGTGTCGAGCACGGTGCCGTCACCCCGCACGCCGCTGGCGCCGAGGAAGACGTGGCGGCCGCGCACCTGGCGCAGCGCGTCCTCGGTCAGCGCGCCGACGAGCGAGTGGTAGGTCCGGCGCACCATGCCGCCGAGGAGGACGAGCTCGACCGCGGGGTCGTCGCGCAGCACGTCGAGGACGGCCAGGCTCGCGGTGACCACCGTGACCGGGCGACCCCGGAGGGCGCTGGCCAGCATCATCGTCGTCGTGCCGATGTCGAGGATCACGCAGTCGCCGTCCTCGACGAGCGCGGCGGCGCGCGCGGCGACCGCCTGCTTGTCGACCGCGTCGCTTGCCGCCACCTCCGCGAAGCCGCGGGCGGTGTCGGCGTCGGGGCCGTCGACGGCGACGGCGCCCCCGTGCACGCGGCGCAGGGCGCCTGCGCGCTCGAGCTCGATGAGGTCGCGGCGCACCGTCGCCGCGCTGACCCCGCAGAGACCGGCCAGCTCCTCGGTGGTGGCCATCCCCTGCGAGGTGAGCCGGCCCAGGATGGACCGCTGCCGGGGTACCCGCATGGGAGGCAACCTAACGCGCAATCGTGCGCACTGCACGCACAATCTTGCGCATTTGTGTGCGCTTCTGCTTGTCAGGCGCGCGCCAGCGGTGCATTCTGGGCCCGCAGAGGCGTAACGACAGGGGAGACGAGTGGCCGAGCAGGTGTACGACCCGCTGGCGTCCCTGCGCGCCCCGGGTGAGCCTGACTTCGACGTCTTCGTGTGGGGCACCGTCTTCCTCGACATCATCTTCACCGGCCTCGAGCGGCTGCCCGAGGGCGGCGAGGAGATCTGGGCCGACGGGATGGGCTCCTGCCCCGGCGGGATCGCCAACCTGGCCGTGGCCGCCCGGCGGCTCGGCCTGCGCACGTCCCTTGCGGCCGCCTTCGGCGACGACGCCTACGGCGACTTCTGCTGGGAGACCCTGAGCGACTCCGAGCGCATCGACCTCAGCCGCTCCCGCCGCTTCGACGGCTGGCACTCGCCGGTGACCGTCTCGATGGCGGTGCACCGCGACCGGGGGATGGTCAGCCACGGGCACCCCGCCCCGATGGGGGCCACCGAGCTGATCGGCCGGCCCCCTCGTGCGCGTGCCGTCATGGCCTCCCTCGGGGAGCCCGACGGGCTGGTCGGCGACGACGAGCCGACCTGGGTGCAGATGGCGCGCGACGACGGGGCCCTGGTGTTCGCCGACGTCGGCTGGGACCCCACGGGCAGGTGGCCGCGCGAGGTGCTCGACCAGCTGCAGGTGTGCCACGCCTTCCTCCCGAACGCCGGGGAGGCCATGGCCTACACCCGCTCGGGCACCCCCACCGAGGCGCTCTACGCCCTGGCCGACCTGGTGCCGCTGGCCATCGTGACCAACGGCGAGAACGGCGCCATGGCGATCGACTCCTCGACGGGCGAGGAGGCCGTGGTGCCCGCCCTGCGGGTCTCGGCGCTCGACCCCACCGGCGCAGGCGACGTCTTCGGCGCCTCCATCGTGCTCGGGACCATCGCCGGCTGGCCCCTGCAGCAGCGCCTGGCCTTCGCCGCCCTCTGCTCCTCGCTGGCCGTCCAGCAGTTCGGCGGCTCGCTCGCCGCCCCGGGGTGGGGCGACCTCGCCGACTGGTGGGCCCAGCAGCGGGCCAGGGCCGACTCGAGCTCCTACCACCGGTCGATGCTGCGTCGCTACGCCTTCCTCGACGACCTCGTCCCGGCCGTCCCCCTGGGTGTGGGGCGACGGGCGAGTGCGACGATTGCCCGCCATGCTGACGTCGGGGAGACCTGATGAACGACACCTGCCTGTTGGACCGACCCGAGGAGCTGTCATGAGGAGCCGACCCACCACCCTGCTGGCCGCAGCCGGCCTGATCGGCGCCGTCGCGCTCGCCGCCTGCACGCCGGGCTCCGACTCCGACAGCGGCCAGTCCGCCGCGCCCACCGGCCAGGTCACCACCGACCCCGCGAAGCTGGGCGATGTGACCCTCACCGTTTGGGACCAGGAGATCCGCGGCGGGCAGAAGGCACAGATCGAGGAGCTGAACCAGCAGTTCCAGCAGAAGTACCCGAACATCAAGCTCAAGCGGGTCTCGCGCTCGACCGACGACCTCAACACGACTCTCAAGCTGGCCCTGTCGGGCAACGAGCCCCCGGACCTGTTCCAGGCCAACAACGGCCGCCCCCAGATGGGCTCGTTCGTCCAGGCCGGTCAGCTGCTCCCGCTCGACCGGTATGCCGACGCGTACGGCTGGAAGGACCGCTACCCCGAGTCGGTGCGCAAGTACTCGTCGTACTCCCCGGACGGCAAGACCTTCGGCACCGGAAGCCTGTACGGCCTGCCCCAGGTCGGGGAGGTCGTCGGCATCTTCGTCAACAAGGCCAAGCTCGAGAAGGCCGGCGTGACCATGCCGCAGACCTGGGACGAGTTCGAGAAGAGCCTGGCGACCCTCAAGGGCAAGGGCGAGCTGCCGCTGGTGCTGGGCAACCTCGACAAGTGGCCGGCCATCCACGTCTTCGGCACGGTGCAGGCGCAGAACGTGCAGCCGGACGCCATCCGCACCCTCGGCTTCGGCCAGAAGGGCGGCTCGTGGAAGAGCCCCGAGAACACCAAGGCCGCGCAGACCCTGGTCGACTGGGTCGACAAGGGCTACTTCTCCAAGGACGTCAACGGCCAGGGCTACGACCCGGCCTGGCAGGCGTTCTCGAAGGGCACCGGTGCCTACCTCATCGCCGGCACCTGGCTCCAGGCCGACCTGGGCAAGGCCATGGGTGACGACGTGACGTTCGTGCTTCCCCCGTCGGCCTCCGGCAGCCCGGCCGCGACCGGCGGTACCGGCATCCCGTGGGCGGTCTCGAGCAAGAGCAAGCACCCCGACGCCGCGGCGGCCTACATCAACTTCATCACGAGCCCTGATGCCATGGGGGTGCTGGCGAAGAACGACAACCTGCCCATCGCCGACACGGCGGAGCAGGAGGCGCCGAACGCGCTTGCCAAGGACGTCTTCGGCGCCTTCGGGACCGCCGTGGAGAAGGACGCCCTCGTGCCCTACCTCGACTACGCGACGCCGACGATGGCCGACACCATCGGGGCGGCGCTGCAGGACCTCCTCGCGAAGAAGGCCACGCCCGAAGAGTTCCTCGACACCCTCGAGAAGGACTACAGCGGGTTCGTGTCGTCGAACCAGTGAGCCGACCTGTGAGTGGCGCGCGGGCGAAGAGCACCGGGCCGCCGGGTGAGCCGCGCAGGATCGCCTACCTCTACCTGCTGCCGGCGTTCCTGGTGTACGCGGCGTTCCTGCTCTACCCGCTCGGCCGCGCGGTCCAGATCTCGTTCTACGACTGGAACGGCAACACGCTCGCCACCTGGGCGGGGCTGGACAACTACGCCGAGGTCGTCACCGACCCGGCGCTGCGGGCGGCCTTCGGCCACGCGCTGGTGCTCGTGTTCTTCTACGCCGTCCTGCCCCTGGTCGTCGGTCTCGGCCTGGCCTCCATCCTCAACCGGGCGCGGGTGCGCGGGCTGCCGTTCTTCCGCACGGTCGTCTTCCTGCCCCAGGTCGTCGCCATGGTGGTGGTCGGTGTGGCCTGGCGGCGGCTGTACGCCCCCGACGGCAGCGTCAACGACCTCTTGAGCGCGGTCGGCCTCGACTCCCTGGCCCGCGGCTGGCTCGGCGACTACACCGCGGCGCTGCCCGCCGTCGGGTTCATCGGCACGTGGTTCGAGATCGGCCTGGTGACCGTGCTGCTGCTCGCCGGGATGGGGCGCATCCCCGGCGAGCTCTACGAGGCGGCCCGGCTCGACGGCGCCGGTCCGGTGCGGGAGTTCCTCGCCGTCACCCTGCCCTCGGTGCGCGGCGAGATCGCGGTCGCCCTGACGCTGACGGTCATCGCCGCGCTGCGCACCTTCGACCTCGTCTACATCACCACCCGGGGCGGGCCGGGCACCTCCACGTCGGTGCCGTCCTTCGAGGTCTACAACCGGGCCTTCCAGCAGGGCCGGGTCGGGTCGGCTGCTGCCGTCGCGGTCGTGCTGACCCTGGTGATCTTCGCGATCTCCTTCGGGATCACCCGCATCGCCGAGCGGGAGCGCTGATGAGGGTCAGCAGGGGTGAGCGGCTCGCCAACTACGCCATCCTCATCGCTTTCGCCGTGTTCGCGCTCTACCCGATCCTCACGATCGTCGCGGCGGCCCTGGGCCCGGACGACGCGGCGGGCGGCCAGGTGGGACCGGGGGTCCTGGGGCTGCACCCGGAGAACTTCGCCAGGGCCTGGGAGGACGGCCGGTTCGGCTCCTACCTGCGCACGAGCCTGCTCGTCTCCTCGGTGGTCGTCGTGGTCAGCGTGACGCTGTCGATCCTGAGCGGCTTCGCGTTCGGCACCATGCGCTTCCCCGGCTCGGGCGTGCTGTTCTACGTCTTCCTGCTCGGGATCATGATGCCGAGCGAGGCGGTGGTCGTGCCGCTGTACTTCGACCTGCGCACCCTCGGCCTGACCGACACCCTGTGGGCCGTGGTGCTGCCACAGGTGGCCCAGTCGGTGGCCTTCGGCACGTTCTGGATGCGCGCCTACTTCCGCACCAGCAGCCGCTCGCTCGTCGAGGCGGCCCGGCTCGACGGCGCCTCGACCCGGCGCATCCTCTGGAGCGTCCTGGTGCCGCTGGCCCGACCCGCCATCGTGACCCTGACGGTGCTGGTCTTCATGTGGACGTGGAACGAGTTCCTCATCCCGCTGGTCATGGTCACCTCGGAGTCGCTGCGCACCGCGCCGCTCGGGCTCGCCTTCTTCCAGGGCCAGTACACCCAGGGGTTCACCCTGCTCGCCGCCGGCGCGTGCATCGTCGCCACGCCGGTCGTGCTGCTCTACCTGTTCCTGCAGCGGCACTTCATCGCCGGGATGCTCGAGGGGGCAGTCCGGGAGTAATCGCACCACCACACCACCACGGGAGGTCAACGATGATCCGGCTGGCACGTACGACTGAGAGGGGTCGACGCCTCGCCGTCGCGGCAGTGGCCGCGGCAGCGGCGCTCGGCCTCGCCGGGGCAGGGCAGGCAGCTGCCCACCCGGCAGCAGGGGGCTCAGGCGGTGGGGCCGCTCCGCCGGACGCCACGACCTCGGCGGGCACGCCGGTCGACCTCGGCGCCCTCTTCATCGGCGCCCACCCCGACGACGAGGCCGGCCTGCTGTCGGCCTTCGGCGAGTGGGGCGAGGAGAACGGCCTGCGCACCGGGGTGGTCACGGTCACCCGTGGCGAGGGCGGCGGCAACGCCGTCGGGCCGGAGGAGGGGCCCGCGCTCGGCCTGCTCCGGGAGAAGGAGGAGCGTGCTGCCGTCGCCAAGGCCGGCATCACCGACGTCTTCAACCTCGACAAGGTCGACTTCTACTACACCGTGAGCAACCCGCTCACCCAGCAGGTCTGGGACCACGAGGACACCCTCGCCAGGGTCGTGCGGGTCATCCGCCAGACCAGGCCCGAGGTGCTCACGACGATGAACCCGGCGCCGTCGCCGGGCAACCACGGCAACCACCAGGAGGCGGCCCGCCTCGCCGTCGAGGCCTATGCGGCGGCCGGTGACCCGGACCGCTTCCCGGAGCAGATCACGCAGGAGGGGCTGCGTCCCTGGGCGCCGGCGAAGGTGCTCATGCGCGGCTCGGCCGCGTCGGCGCCGACCGGCCCGTCGTGCTCCAGCGACTTCACCCGCCGTGACCCCACGGCCAACCTGTATGGCGTGTGGGCCGGTGACCGTGCCGAGTCCGGGCAGACCTGGGCGGCGGTCGAGCGGGAGGCCCAGCGCGTCTACGCCTCGCAGGGCTGGGCGGGGTTCCCGGACGTCCCGTCCGACCCGAATGCGATCGGCTGCGACTTCCTCCAGCAGATCGACGCCCGGGTGCCGTTCGCGGCGCCCGGCTCGCAGGCGGCGGCCGAGGCGTCGGCCTCGCTCGCGGGGGCGACCACCCGTCCTGCTGGAGCCGTCCCGCTCGGGACCGGGCTGCGGGTCAGCACGTCGGGGTTCGGCGTGCTGGGCGGCGAGCCGTTCACGGCGGTGGTGGAGGTCACCGCCCCGGAGGGCGAGTCCCTCACCGGCGTGGGGCTCGACGTCTCGGTGCCCAGCGGCTGGGCCGTCACGGGCAGCGGTGCGGTCGGCACGCTCGGGGAGGGTGACACGGTGCGCCGCACGTTCACCGTCACGCCGCCGGTCGGCGCCACCGTCGGCGACCGCGTCCGGGTCGCCGTCTCGCTCGCCACGGAGCAGGGCAGCGGCTACGCCGACCGGGCCGTCGAGGTCGTGGCTCCCGTCACGGCCAACCAGCAGCTGCTGCCGCAGGTCGCCGACTTCGAGGCCTGGGCGGCGAAGGCGGGTCAGCCCCAGCTCGGCGGGTCGGTCACGCCGGTGCTCACACTGGCCTCCGGCCAGAGCCGAGAGGTCCGGGTCGACCTGCGCAACAACGGCAGCGCCCCCCAGTCGGGTGCCGTCTCGCTGGAGCTCCCGGCGGGCTTCGCCGCGCAGCCGGCGTCCGCGGCATACGGGCCACTGGCCCCGGGGGCGAAGGGCGCGGTGACGTTCACGGTGACGAACACCGACGCGTCGCTGAAGACGTCGAACCAGGGCGGCACGCCGGGTGCGGCGGCCGGGGACTACGCCTACACGATCAGGACGACCTCGGCGTCGGGCACGTCGACCAGCAGGGCGGCCCTCGAGCTCGTGCCGCGCACCACCATCGAGCAGGCCGCTGCCGCCCCGACGGTCGACGGCGTCGACAGCGCGGGGGAGTACCCCGGTGAGGCGCTCGACATCTCGCGCCGATGGGAGGGCAGCGACTGCACCTCGGCGGCCGACTGCTCCGCCACGGCGAAGCTGGCGTGGCGCGACGACACCCTCTTCGTGCTCGTCAGCGTCACGGACGACACCCTCGGCACGAGGCTCGACGCCGCCGACTGCAAGCGGCACTGGAGGACCGACTCCGTGGAGCTCGCGTTCGACCCGCGCGGGGCGTCGGAGAACACCTCGACGACCTTCAAGGCCGCGATCCTGCCCGTGACGGCTGAGGGCGGGCCCTGCCACCTGCGCGACGCCGACAACCACCAGGGCCCGGGCGGGGAGACGGCGCCGGGGATGCGGATCGCCTCGAAGGTCACCGAGGGCGAGGGCTACACCGTGGAGACGGCGATCCCCATGGCCCTGCTGCCCGGCGCGGTCGACCCGCAGCGACTCGGGGTCAACCTGTTCGTCTACGACTCCGACACCCAGGACAAGACCGGCCAGACACGGATCGGCTGGTCGACGTGGGGCGGAGTCCAGGGCGACCCCTACCGCTGGGGACAGGCCGAGGTCGAGGGCTACACGCCCCCGGCCGGCCGGCCCACCACCGCGCCGGAGCCGGTGGTGCCGCTCTCGGGGCTCAGCTCGCTCGACTCGCCGCCCAGCCTCGAGCAGGCCGTGGACATCAACGTCTCGCTGGCCGGCGGACCGGCGAGCGAGCGTGGTGAAAGCGGCTGGGTGCGCCAGGCGATCGACCGCGACGGCGCGGTGAGCGTGCGGCTGCACGCCAACGCGGCCGGCACGGCCCACGTCTTCGTCGTCGACGAGGACGGCACCGCGGGGGCGCGGGAGGTCGCGGTCAGCAGCGGCACCGACGTCGTCTCGGTGCCACTCGAGCGTGCCCTGTCCGGCAGCGCCGAGGTGCTCGTCGGCTGGGAGGACGGCTCGGGCGGCACCCTCGCGTCGCGGGTCCCGCTGCGCTGACCTCGCGGCGACCACCGCACACACGCAGGGGGCGGTTCCCCACTCGGGGAACCGCCCCCTGGCGCTGTGCTGCCGGGCTCAGGCCGCCTTGAGCAGCTGCACGTCGAGCTTGATCTTGATCTTCTCGGAGACGAGCACGCCGCCACCCTCGAGGGCGACGTTCCACTCAAGGCCGAAGTCCTTGCGGTTGATCTCGGCCTCGGCCTCGAAGCCGGCCTTGGTGTTGCCCCACGGGTCGGTGGCGACGCCGCCGAACTCGAGGTCGAACACGACCGGGCGGGTGACGCCCTTGATGGTCAGGTCTCCCTTGAGGGTGTCCTCGGTGACCTCGGTGGAGACGAAGGTCATCTCCGGGTTGTTCTCCACGTCGAAGAAGTCGGCGCTCTTGAGGTGGGCGTCGCGGTCGGCGGAGCCGGTGTCGACGGAGGCGAGCTTGACGGCGGCGCGCACCGAGGAGGCGGAGAAGGGCTCGGCCACGGTGACGGTGCCCTCGACGTCGCTGAACGAGCCGCGGACCTTGCTGACCATGAGGTGGCGGGCGGTGAAGCCGACCTCGGTGTGCGAGGCGTCGACGGTCCAGGTGCCGGTGGGGAGCTGCGTGGTGATGGCGGTGGCGGTCATGGGGTTCTCCTGTGTTGAGAGGTCGTGGTGAAGGAGGGGCTCCTTCGCTGTCACGGGGTACAACATAGCAAGGGTCGTTTATATTTCAACTATGCGTTCGACATGGGATACTGACCTCATGGCCGACACCGTCGACTCCCCCGTGGCCGAGCTGGCCGAGCTGGCCGAGCCCCGCTGGCTCACCACCGAGGAGCAGCACGCCTGGCGTTCCTACCTGCGCGGGAGCCGCCTGCTCGAGGCGGCCCTCGACAAGGACCTGCAGTCCCACGGGGTGCAGCTGTCCGAGTACGAGATCATCTCGATGCTCTCCGAGGCGCCGGGGCGTCGGCTGCGGATGTCGGGCCTCGCCGACCTCGTCGTGCAGTCCCGCAGCCGGCTGACCCACACTGCGGCCCGCCTCGAACGACGCGGCTGGGTGCGCCGCGAGTCGTGCCTGGAGGACCGCCGCGGCGTCGAGCTCGTCCTCACCGACGAGGGCTGGGCCGCGGTCCAGGACATGGCCCGCGTGCACGTCGACAGCGTGCGCCGACACCTCGTCGACACCATGTCGCCCGAGCTGTTCGCCGCCCTCGGCGCCGCGATGGACGCCATCTCCTCGGCGATCCTCAGCAGCGGGGCAGCCCAGGAAGCGGACGGCGGCACCGTGGACTCGACGCTGCGCTGAGAGGCGCCTGAGGGCGCGGGCCGACCGCACAGGTGCGGCTGAGACAATGCCGGGCATGACGGCATACCCCATGGAGGCCCCTGCCTCGCAGGCACTGCTCGAGCGGGCGCTCGCGGTGACCCCCGGAGGCGTGAACTCCCCGGTGCGCGCCTTCCGCGCGGTCGGCGGCACCCCCCGCTTCATGGTCAGCGGCGAGGGCCCCTACCTGCGCGACGCGGACGGCCGCGAGTACGTCGACCTGGTCTGCTCGTGGGGCCCGATGATCCTCGGCCACGCCCACCCGGCCGTGCTCGAGGCCGTCACCGGCGCCGCGATGCGCGGGTTCTCGTTCGGCACCCCCAGCGAGAACGAGGTCGCCCTCGCCGAGGAGATCGTCGCCCGGGTCGAGCCCGTCGAGCAGGTGCGCCTGGTCTCCAGCGGCACCGAGGCCACCATGAGCGCCATCCGCCTCGCCCGCGGGTTCACCGGCCGCTCGGTCGTCGTGAAGTTCGCCGGTTGCTACCACGGGCACGTCGACTCGCTGCTCGCCTCAGCGGGGTCGGGCCTGGCCACCTTCGCGCTGCCCGACTCCGCGGGCGTGCCCAAGGAGATGGCCGCCGAGACCATCGTGCTGCCCTACAACGACCTCGCCGCGGTCGAGACGGCGTTCGCCGAGCGGGGCACCGAGATCGCCGCCGTCATCACGGAGGCCTCCCCGGGCAACATGGGCGTGGTGCCACCCACCCCCGGCTTCACCGAGGGCCTGCGCCGCATCACCGCCGCCCACGGCGCGCTGCTCATCTCCGACGAGGTCATGACCGGGTTCCGCTGCTCCGCGGCCGGGTGGTTCGGCCTCGAGGGCCCGTATGCCGCGGGGGCGCCCGACCTGTTCACCTTCGGCAAGGTCATGGGTGGTGGCTTCCCGGCCGCCGCCTTCGGCGGGCGCGCCGACGTCATGGCGATGCTCGCGCCGCTCGGCCCGGTCTACCAGGCCGGCACCCTGTCCGGGAACCCGGTGGCCACGGCCGCGGGACTCGCGACGCTGCAGAACTGCACCCCCGACGTCTACGACCGCCTCACCACTGTGGCCGACACCCTCACCGCCGCCGTGGGTGAGGAGCTCGGCAGGGCCGGCGTCCCGCACGTGATCCAGAGGGCCGGCAGCATGTTCAGCGTCTTCTTCCGCGAGGCACCGGTCGCGAACTACGACGACGCCAAGGACCAGCACGTGCCGGCCTTCGCGGCGTTCTTCCACTCGATGCTCAGCCAGGGCGTCCACCTGCCGCCCAGCGCGTTCGAGTCGTGGTTCCTCAGCGCCGCCCACGACGACCGGGCCGTCGACCGGGTGCTCGCCGCCCTTCCGGCGGCGGCGTCGGAGGCCGCCGCCGCGTTTGCGAGAATCGACGCATGAGCGAGCCCGTACGGACCGTCGTCCACCTCCTGCGCCACGGTGAGGTCCACAACCCTGCCGGCGTGCTCTACGGCCGCCTCGACGGCTACCCCCTCTCCGACCTCGGCCGGCAGATGGCCGAGATGGTCGCCAGCCACCTCGCCGACCACGACATCACGCTGGTGGTCGCGTCGTCGCTCACCCGGGCCCAGGAGACGGCCGCGCCCATCGCGTCCTCCCACGGCCTCGAGATCACCGTCGACGACCGGGTGCTCGAGGCGGAGAACCGCTTCGAGGGTGAGCAGGTCAACGCCGGACCGGCGGCCTTCACGCACCCGAAGCACTGGGGCAAGCTGCTCAACCCGTTCAAGCCGTCGTGGGGCGAGGCCTACACCGTCATCGCCTACCGGATGCTCGAGGCGATCGACGCCGCCCGCGAGGCCGCGGCCGGCCACGAGGCCGTCATCGTGTCTCACCAGCTGCCGATCTGGACGGCGCGGAACCGGCTCATGGGCCGCCGCCTGTGGCACGACCCGCGCAACCGGCAGTGCTCGCTGGCGTCGCTGACGACCCTGACCTACACCGGCGGCGAGCTCGAGTCGGTGACCTACAGCGAGCCGGCCGGCTCGCTGCTGCCCAAGGCCCACCAGGGGGCCGGCGCGTGAGGTCTGCCGCGCTGGTGCTCGCCGGTGCGCTCGCCCTGTCGGTGGCGGGCTGCTCCGACGACCCCAACAGCCTCGCCTCCCAGGCGAAGGCCGGCGACCGCAAGGGCTACGTCTCCGGCGACGGCAGCGTCGAGAAGATCGCCGCCGACAAGCGCCAGGGGCCGGTGGAGCTGAAGGGCACGACGCTCGACGGCAAGGACTGGGCGGTGGCCGACGCCAAGGGAGACGTCGTCGTCGTCAACGTCTGGGGCTCCTGGTGCGGGCCCTGCGTGGCCGAGGCCCCGGACCTGCAGAAAGCCTGGGACGGCCTGTCCAAGGCCGGCAAGCCCGTGCAGTTCATGGGCATCGACTTCCGCGAGGCGCCCGAGCGCGGCGCGGCCTTCGCCAAGGCCAACAACATCACCTACCCGTCGCTGAGCGACGAGTCCGGGGTGCTGATCCTCGCCCTGCAGGGCAAGGCGCCCACCGTGCCGACGACCCTGGTGCTCGACAAGACCGGGCGGATCGCGGCCCGGGTCAACGGCGAGGTCACGGCCTCGACCCTGACCGGGCTGGTCGACGACGTGCTGGCCGAGTCCTAGGCGGTCCCACCCAGCATGCTGCTCCTCCCCTCAGATGTCGTGGACACGGTCACCGCCGGCGCCCTGCCGGTGGCCGTCGCAGTGGCGCTCCTCGCCGGCCTGGTGTCCTTCGCCTCGCCGTGCGTCCTGCCGCTCGTGCCGGGGTTCCTCGGCTACGTCACCGGCCTGGGCGACGTGGCGCTCGCGAAGCGGGCCAGGGGGCGGATGGTGCTCGGGGCGCTGCTGTTCGTCGCCGGCTTCAGTGCGGTGTTCATCGCCACCACCGCCTTCCTCGCCTCCGTGGGTGCGGCGCTGGTCGAGCACCGCACCCTGCTCATGCGGGTCGGTGGCGTGCTGGTCATCCTCATGGCCCTGGTGTTCCTCGGGGCAGGCAGCCAGCGCGAGCTGAAGCTGAGGTTCAAGCCCGCCGCCGGGCTGGCCGGTGCACCGCTGCTCGGCGCCGTCTTCGGCATCGGGTGGGCGCCGTGCACGGGCCCGACGCTCGGCGCCGTGATGCTCCTCGCGACGACGACGGGGGACGAGCAGGCGGTGACCCGCGGCGTGGTGCTCGCGGCGGCATACTGCCTGGGTCTCGGCCTGCCGTTCCTGCTCATCGCCGCCGGCTTCCAGCGGTGGGGCCGGGTCTCGGCCGCGCTGCGGAAGCGGCAGCGGCTGATCCAGCTGCTCGGCGGCGCGATGCTCCTCGCGGTCGGGGTGCTGCTCGTCACGGGGGTCTGGGAGGACTGGACCCGCGCCCTGCAGACCCAGCTCGTCAACGGCTTCGTGACGGTGATCTGATGGCCACCGAGACCCCCCTGAGCACCCAGCCGGCCCCGCCCGACGAGCCGGTGAACCAGCCGCAGCTCGGCCTGCGCGGGTGGCTGCGCTTCGCCTGGCGCCAGCTGACGAGCATGCGCACGGCGCTGTTCCTGCTGCTCCTGCTCGCCGTCGGCGCGGTGCCGGGCTCGATCTGGCCGCAGCGCAGCATCGACGCCGCCCGCACGGCCGACTACATCGCCCAGCACCCGAAGCTGGGGCCGGTGCTCGACCGGCTCGGCTTCTTCGAGGTCTACGCCTCCCCGTGGTTCGCGGCGATCTACCTGCTGCTGTTCATCTCCCTCGTCGGCTGCGTCCTGCCGCGCACGAAGGTCCACTGGAAGGCGATGCGCTCGCGCCCGCCGCGCACGCCCAGCCGCCTCGAGCGCCTCGCGGCGCACGCGAGCGCAGAGGTCGAGGCGACGCCCGAGGAGGCGCTCGCGGCCGCCGAGGCCGAGCTGCGCCGGCGGCGCTTCCGGGTGCACCGGCACGACGGCGCCTCGGTCAGCTCCGAGCGCGGCTACCTCAAGGAGACCGGCAACCTCGTCTTCCACCTCGCGCTGATCCTGGTCATCATCGGCGTCGCCATCGGGCACCTGTTCGGGTGGAAGGGCGACGTGATCGTTCCCGTGGGACAGGGCTTCGCCAACACGCTCTCCCGCTACGACACCTACAGCCCGGGCCCGTGGGTGGACCCCGAGGACCTCTCGCCCTTCTCCCTCACCCTCGAGCGGCTCGACGCCACCTTCGAGGAGAACGTGACCGGCCGCGGCCAGTTCGGCCAGCCGCGCGACTTCACGGCCCACGTCTCCGTCACCGACGAGCCGGGCGCCACCCCGCGGGAGGAGACGATCAAGGTCAACCACCCGCTCGAGATGGACGGCGCCTCGGTCTTCCTCCTCGGCAACGGCTACGCCCCGGTCATCACGGTGCGCGACAAGGACGGCAACGTCACCTACCGTGACGCGACCCCGTTCCTCGCCCAGGACAACAACTACAAGTCGGTCGGCGCGGTGAAGGTCACCGGCGCGGCGCCGAAGCAGCTCGGCTTCTTCGGCCTGTTCCTGCCCACTGCCGTGATCACCGAGGAGAGCGGCCCGAGCTCGATCTTCCCCGACGCCAAGAAGCCGGCCCTCGCGCTCGGCCTCTACGAGGGCGAGCTGTTCCCGGAGGGGCGGCCGCAGTCGGTCTACACCCTCGACACGCAGAAGCTCACCCAGATCACGAACGACAAGGGCACCGACGCGCTGCGCATCTGGCTCGAGCCCGGCCAGACCTTCGAGCTGCCCGGCGACCGGGGCAGCATCACCTTCGAAGGGGTGCAGCGCTTCGCCGGCCTGTCGATCCGCTCCGACCCGGGCAAGTGGCTCACCCTCACCGCCTCGCTGCTCGCGTTGGGCGGGCTCATCGCCAGCCTGGTCGTGCGCCGGCGCCGGGTCTTCGTGCGGGTTTCCCCCGGTGGTGAGGCTGGACGTACCGTGGTCTCCGTCGGCGGCATGGCCAAGGACGACGACGACACACTCACCGAGGCGGTCGAGGAGATCCTCGACGCCGTGCAACGACGGATGGGCACCTCTCGATGACCAACCAGACCCTGGCCCAGTACTCCAACCTGAGCCTGTACTCCGCCATGGCCGTGCTGACCCTCGCCATGGTCGGCTACGCGCTCTACCTCGCCGGGCTCGTGCCGCACCGCGACCAGCGGGCCACCCGCGCGCGCGAGGAGGCGCTGGTGGGCTCGGGCAGCGGCACGGGGGCGGCGCAGGGTCCGGTCCCCGGCCCCGCAGCGTCGGGCTCCGACGACCTCGCCGCCGACGACGTGCCCCTGCGGGCGCGCAAGGCCGCAGGCATAGCCGGCACCATGACCTGGCTGGCCGGCTTCCTGCTGGTCGTGTCGGTCGTGCTGCGCGGGGCGTCGGTGCACCGCTGGCCGCTGGGCAACATGTTCGAGTTCGCGGTGTTCGGCGCCATGTGCACGGTCCTCGCCTACCTCGCGTGGTCGACCCGGCGTGACCTGCGCTGGCTCGGCCTGTTCGTCACCGCCCCCGTGCTGCTCACGCTGGGCCTGGCCATCACGGTCTGGTACACCGAGGCCGCCGAGCTGCTGCCCTCGCTGAAGAGCTACTGGCTCGTCATCCACGTCACCGTGGCCACCCTGTCCGTGGCCGTGTTCGCCATCGGGGCCTCTGCGTCGGGTCTCTACCTCGCCAAGGACGCGTTCCAGCGCGCCGGCAGGGCCTCGGTGCTCGACCGCTTCCCGCCGGCGAAGAGCATCGAGCGGCTGTCCTACGGCCTGCACGTCGTGGCCTTCCCGCTGTGGACGTTCACGCTGATCGCCGGCGCCATCTGGGCGCGCCAGGCGTGGGGCGCCTACTGGAACTGGGACCCCAAGGAGGTGTGGACCTTCGTCATCTGGGTGGTCTACGCGGCCTACCTCCACGCGCGCGCCACCAGCGGCTGGAGCCGCCAGGCCGCCAACTACATCGCGCTGGCCGGTTGGGCCTGCATCATCATCAACTACACGGTGGTCAACGTGTTCTTCGTCAGCCAGCACTCCTACTCGGGACTCTGAACCGATGGTCCGCTACTCGCTCCTGCGCATCCTGATCTTCTTCGGCGTCATGGCGGCCCTGTGGCTGCTCGGCCTGCGCGACCGCGACGAGCAGCTGCTGCTGCTCGTGCTGTCGGCGCTCATCTCCATGGCGATCTCGGTTGTGGTCCTCAAGCGCTTCCGTGAGGACTACAGCCAGCAGCTCGCCGAGCGGCTCGAGCGCCGGGCGCAGGCCAAGCAGGAGCAGCGCAGCGCCCGCCCCGTCGGCTCCGACGAGCAGGCCGAGGACGCCGAGGACGAGACCCACGACAACGGTCCCGTCGAGTACCGCTAGGCGAGAGCCAGCCCCGCGGCCAGCAGCACGGCATACGCGACCTCGAAGAGGCCGGTGGCCGCGAGCACGGCGACGAGGTCGCGGCCCGTGGCGCCCGAGCGCACGACCTGCAAGGGGCGCCACGCGAGGCCGAACGCCGGCAGCGCGATGAGCGCCAGCGGGTGGGTGAAGGCGATGCCCACCAGGGCCAGCAGCGCCACGAGGAGCAGCGCGGCATACAGGAGGCGGGTGCCACGGTCGCCGAGCCGGACTGCGAGGGTGTTCTTGCCGGTCGCGCGGTCGGTGGGGATGTCGCGCAGGTTGTTGGCCACGAGGATGGCCGAGGCGATGGCGCCCACCCCGACGGCGCCGAGCACGCCGACGCCGGTGACCTCGCCGGCCTGGGTGTAGAGGGTGCCGAGGGTGGCCATCAGCCCGAAGAACACGAAGACGTAGACCTCGCCGAGGCCGCGGTAGCCGTAGGGGTTGTCGCCACCGGTGTACTTCCACGCGGCGAGGATGGCCAGCGCGCCGAGCGGGATCATGATCCACGCGGCGCTCAGGGCGACCAGGGCGAGTCCGACCAGCGCGGCGAACCCGAAGAACGAGAACGCCATGAGCTTGACGTTCTCGGGGTCGGCCTTGTGCTGGCCGACCAGCCGCACCGGCCCGACGCGGTCGGCGTCGGTGCCGCGGATGCCGTCGGAGTAGTCGTTGGCGTAGTTGACCCCGACCTGGAGGCACACCGAGACGACGAGGGCCAGCAGGGCGAGGGCGAGATCGGCCTGGTCGACGGCGGCTGCGGCGCCGGTGCCGACGACGACGGGGGCGATGGCGGCGGGAAGGGTGCGGGGGCGGGCGCCCTCGATCCACTGGGCGATGGTGGCCATGGGTGTGCTGGTCTCACTCGGGTTGTGCGAAGGGTGGGCGACGCCACGACGCTGTGACGGGGGTGCCCTGCTGGTGGCAGGTGCTGGTTACAGGTTACGGAGGAAGTCGGGATCGTCGTCGGGGCCACGCGGGGCGGAGGGGCGCTGACCTGGCCCGCGGGTCGGCCGCTGCCGGCGAGGCCGGCCGGCGAGGAACCACGCGAGGGGCCCGGCGATCGCGAACAGCAGGATGAGGAAGACCCAGATGAGCTTGGGGAGGTTGCGCACGCGGCTCTCGTCGGTCTGGATGCAGTCGACCACCGCGTAGACCGTCAGGGCGATGCCGAGGAGCCAGGGCAGCACGCGCAGCATGAGCCAATCGTGTCACGAACCGCTGGCGAGCAGGGCACGCAGGGTGGACCTGTCCGGCTTGCCGGGACCACGCAGCGGCAGGGTGTCGACGACGGCCACACGTCGGGGCAGGGCGTGACCCGGCAGGACCTCGCGCACGCCGTCGCGGACCTCCTCCAGCGTCGGGGCCGCGGCGCCGTCGGCGAGCACCAGGGCGGCCGCGACGGCCTCACCCCACTCGGGGTCGGGCACCCCGACGACGGCGCACTCGGCCACTTCGGGCAGGTGCTCGACCAGCGCCTCC
The DNA here is from genome assembly GCF_029223115.1 of Knoellia sp. 3-2P3. Lineage (NCBI taxonomy): Bacteria > Bacillati > Actinomycetota > Actinomycetes > Micrococcales > Intrasporangiaceae > Knoellia > Knoellia sp. 3-2P3. The sequence continues at coordinate 15,562 of NZ_JARGZE010000001.1, read as the reverse complement.
TCCACGAGCCGGGGGGCCACCTTGAGCCCGCCGGTGTTGACGAGGTCGTCGAGCCGGCCGTCGACGTGCCAGCGGCCGTCGCCGTCCTGGTGGCCGACGTCGTCGGTGGCGAACCAGCGGGTGCCGTCGGCGTCATGGGTGAAGGCGGCGGCCGTCAGGTCGGGGCGGCCCAGGTAGCCGACAGCGAGGGTCGTGCCGCCGAGGTGGAGACGGTCCTCGGCGTCGACGCGCACCCGGGTGCAGTCGAGGGGGTGCCCGTCGTAGACGCAGCCGCCGGCGGTCTCGCTCATCCCGTAGGTCGTGGTGACGCGTACCCCGGCCTCGGCCGCCCGGGCCAGGAGCGCTGGCGGACTGGCGGCGCCACCGAGCAGCACGGCGTCGAACCGCCGCAGGGCCTCGGACCCGTCCTCGTCGGCAAGGAGACGGACCAGCTGGGTCGGGACGAGCGAGGTGTAGCAGCGCTCGCCGTCGAGGGCCCTGGAGGCCTCGGCGAACGCCTGCGTGGTGAAGCCGTCGGCGAGGTCGACCGCCACCGGCGTCGTGCCCGCCACCAGTGACCGCACCAGCACCTGGAGGCCGGCCACGTGGTGGGCCGGCATGGGCAGCAGCCACTGGCCGGGTCCGCCCAGGCGCTCGTGGGTGGCGGTGGCGCTCGCGGCCAGGGCTGCGGACGTGAGCATCGCGAGCTTGGGGTTGCCGGTTGAGCCCGAGGTGCCGACGACCACGGCGAGTCCCTCGGGCAGGTCCCCAGCCTCGCCGGGCACGGCAGGCGGGCGGGTGCCCGCGGCATACGGCAGCACGGCAGGCCCAGCCGCCAGAGCCGCGCGCAGGGACGGCACCACCTGCAGCGCCGCGGTCCCGGAGGGCACCTCGAGCAGGTGCAGGCGCTTCACGGGGTCAGGGTATGCCGCAGAGCCGTGCATCTGGACGCCGCCCGGCGCGGGGGCCACCATGGGGTTCGTGGACCTGGAGTTCGCCGACTACCTCAAGCGGGTGCGGGCGCACCGCGCGGAGCTGCGGGACTCGGTGGCGGCCGTCGATGAGGCGCTCGCTGCCCCTGTCGCTCGGCAGGACGCGTGGCTCGACCGGGTGCGGACCGCGCTCGGTGAGCTCGCCCACGACTTCCGCGTCCACATCGACCTCACCGAGGGGGAGGGCGGACTCTACGCGGACGTGCGCCGCACGTCGCCACGCCTCTCCGGCCAGGTGCGACGGCTCACCGACGAGCACATGCGGTATGCCGCGCACCTCGACAGCCTCCTCGCGCGGCTCGACGGGGCCGGGCCGGTCGGAGACCTGCTCGCCTTCCGCGAGGAGGTCACGGCCCTGATGGGCCAGCTCGTGCGGCACCGGCAGGCGGGGGCCGATGTGGTGTTCGAGGCCTACGAGGTCGACATCGGCGGGTCCGAGTAGTGCGGGGCCGGGGGCTCAGGCCACCGCGAGCAACGCGGTGACCGCCACGGCGGCGGTCGCCACGATCTCGCCGATGCCGGCCTGCTTGGGGGACAGGCCGAACGCCGGGGCGACGGCGGCGCGCACCGTGAGCAGGGCGAAGACCGCGACCATGGCCCCTCCCACCGGGATGAGGGCGAGGGTGGCCAGTGAGTGGAAGCCCACCGACAGCCAGTAGTGCCGCTCGCTGCCGCGCTCGCGGATCAGGGTCTTGACGTAGAGGACGGTGCCCGCGAAGTAGCCCGCGAGGACGGCGGTGAGGAGCCAGGCCGCGGCCCAGTCGGTGCCACCGCCGGCGTCGTAGGCGACGAGCGTCATGAGGCACGAGCCGGTGGCGGTCGCCAGGCCGCTGATCAGGGCGCGCTCGTGACGGGTGGCGGAGGCGGTGAGCCCGATTCCCAGCGGCGGCACGAACAGCGGCGCCCAGAGCGCCAGGCCGGGGTCCATGACGAGCGCCAGTGCGCCGAGCAGGGCGCTCGCGACGCCGTAGACGCGCACCGGCGGCAGGTAGCGCCGCTTGCGCCGCGACTTCAGCCACAGGCCGGTGGCGAAGAAGGCGAAGTACCCGACGAACCAGAACGCCGTCAGGGGCAGGTGCACCCAGCGCGGCTCGCTGGCGATGATCCCGACCAGCAGTGGGGTGGCGAGCATCGCCCAGGCGCCGTGCTGGTTCGGCACCCAGCCCGGCGACCGCTTCCTGGGCCGGCGGGTCGGCCGGGCGGGTGCGCCGGTCCTGCCATCCGGCTGCCTCGTGGCTGCTCGAGGACTCACGGGGGAATATTAACCCGGGATTGACCGTGGAAAATCAGGCGGCCAGGTCGAGGAGGTGCTGGTACTCCGCCTCCAGCAGGCTGGCGGGCGGGCCGCTCGGCGCCCGGGCGAAGGTCTCGAGCACCGGTGGCGCCGAGTCGGAGTAGGCGTGGTCCGTCGGGGTGGTGACCCGGACGGTATGGGGATGTCGCTCCTCGGGCGGCGGGCCGGCTGCTGCGCTGCGCCAGCCCGGGCCTTCCTTGGTGAGGTTGCAGGCGGCGCACAGGCCCTGACCGTTCTCGGCGGAGGTGTCGCCGCCGGACGCGCTGGGCCGGACGTGGTCCGCGTGACGGATGGGCGCGCCGCACCAAGGGGTGCGGCAGGACTGGTCACGGTGGACCAGGAAGCGACGAAGCTGCCCGTCGAAGAGCCGACGGTGCGAGTCCATCGCGACCAGCGTCCCGTCGCAGGGAGGGCTGTAGAGCCGGCGGAGCCAGGTCTTCGCCCTGAGGGTGCACCCCTCTTCGGTGTCGCTGCGCAGGAGGTCTCGGGCGAACGCCGCTGGCACGACAGCTCCCGGCAGGCCAGGGGTGTGGAGGTGAGCGGGCGTGGAGGCGCCGGTGAGGAGCGCGGCGTCGGTCATGACGAGCCCGACCTCGATGCCGACGTCGTCGGGCCGGACCTGACCGGTCGGCCGCTCCACGAAGGTGTCGGCCCTGGCCTGGTCGCGCGAGCGCTCGTCCCCTGAGGCGTTCGCCTCACCCGCGGCAGCCTGCAGGGCCTGCCCACACCGCCACCCCCTGGGCCACGGGCACGAAGCCGGTGACCCGCGCCATCGCGTCCGGCGCCGGGCGGATGCTGACACGCCGGTCGCTCTCCGCGCCCCGGATCCGACGCAGGGGCGACTCGGGGTCGAGCTCGTAGGCCAGCGCTCGGGCCGCCTGCTCGACCTCTCGGTCGCCCATGGTGGGTAGCCGGTGGGCGAGGCGGGTGTCGACGGCGGACCGGTGCTCGGCCGACAGGGTGGCCGTCTCGCGGGCGAGGATGGTCGCGTGCCACTCGGTGGTCTCGCCGCGGGCCAACACCTCGAGCGCGTGCGGCATCTCGCACGAGTGCCTTCGCCAGGCCGAGGTGGCGACCTCCCCGCGCCGGGGAGTTCCGTCGGGCCAAGGCGATCTGCGCACCGACCCCTGCGTCCCGCTTGCGGGCCGGCGCCCCGGCCGCGGTCTGGGCCTCCCGCTGCGAGGCGTCGAAGTCGACGCTCACGCGCGCCCGGGCCGCTGCGGCCGCCCCCTTGAGTCGTTCGAGGACGGCGATCTGGCCGATGCGCCCGGTGTCGTCGACGTCGCGGTCCATGGCAGCGAGCCGCGAGACCCACGTCTCGACCTCCGCTGCCGTAACCGACGACTCCGACACTTCGAACATGTGTACGACACTAGCGCCGGGGTGCGATAGTCCTCCCGCGTCGTCCACAGCGCCGGCGGCCGCGAGCCGGGAGCGGGCCGCGCGGCATACGGGGTCCTCAGAAGTACCAGGGGAAGGGTGACCAGTTGGGGTCGCGCTTCTCGAGGAACTGGTCGCGGCCCTCGACGGCCTCGTCGGTCATGTAGGCGAGCCGGGTCGCCTCCCCGGCGAACACCTGCTGGCCCATGAGCCCGTCGTCGGTGAGGTTGAAGGCGAACTTCAGCATCCGCTGGGCCTGCGGGCTCTTGCCCATGATCTCGCGCGCGACCTGCAGCGCCTCGTCCTCGAGCGAGGCGTGGTCGGCGACGATGTTGACCGCGCCCATCCGGTGCATGTCCTCGGCCGAGTAGGTGCGGCCGAGGAAGAAGATCTCTCGGGCGAACTTCTGGCCGACCATCTTGGCGAGGTAGGCCGAGCCGTAGCCGCCGTCGAAGGAGCCCACGTCGGCGTCGGTCTGCTTGAACCGGGCGTGCTCGCGCGAGGCGATGGTCAGGTCGCAGACGACGTGCAGGCTGTGCCCGCCGCCGGCGGCCCAGCCGTTCACGACGGCGACGACGATCTTGGGCATCGTGCGGATGAGCCGCTGCACCTCGAGGATGTGCAGCCGTCCGCCCATCGCCTTCACCCGCGCCTGGTCCACCGTGTCGGCGGTCTCGCCGGAGGCGTACTGGTAGCCGGAGCGGCCCCGGATCCGCTGGTCGCCACCGGAGCAGAAGGCCCACTTGCCCTCCGACCCCGTGCCCGCCGGACCGGGGCCGTTGCCGGTGAGGAGGACGCAGCCGACGTCGGGCGTCATGCGGGCGTGGTCGAGGGCGCGGTAGAGCTCGTCGACGGTGTGCGGGCGGAACGCGTTGAGCACCTCGGGCCGGTTGAACGCGATGCGGACGGCGCCGACCTCCCGTGCACGGTGGTAGGTGATGTCGGTGAAGTCGAAGCCCGGCACCTGCTCCCACGCCGCCGGGTCGAACGTCTCGCTCACGCTGCTCTGCTCACTCACCCGCGCGAGCCTAGCCGGGCGCTGAGACGGGTATGCCGCGTGGCTGCGTCCCAGCCGCCCCTGCGAAACGAGACACCGCTGTGGATATCTCGGCGGCGAGGTCGGGCCCTCCTGTGACAGTTGGTTGGACCGAGCGACGAGGGCGTCGCCGAGGCGAGAGGGGTGGAGCTGATGGAGTACAGGGAGTCGCAGGGTGCTGGGGCGACGGGCCGTCCGGTGTCGCATCTGGCGGACTGGCGGGGCAGGCCGCCGCGGGAGATGGGCCACGACGACGAGGTTTTCTACGGCCGGCTCCACGGTGGCGACTACGACGACAGGTATGACGCCGAGTGCGACGACAGGTACGACGAGTACGGGCGGCGCGTCGGCACGAGCACCCTCGGAAGGATGACGGTGCTCGTGATGATGGACGACCAGGTCGTCGACGTCATGAAGCGCTCGGTGCAGGGCAGCGGTTACGAGTGCGCGGCGCTCGAGCTCGGGCGGGGGAAACCGGAGCCGGTCGAGGTTGCTCCACCGCCGCCGGAGCAGCCCCGCCACGAGCGCGAGCTGGGCTGGCTGGCGCGCCTGGTCGGAAGCCACGAGGTGTTGGACGGGCTGTCGGTCGAACCACTGCCCGGCGACGAACCGCTCGAGCTGTCGGCGGTGCCGGTCCGCCTTCGCGAACGGGTGCAGGTCATCAGCGAGCAGGTCGACGACGTGGCGGCGCGGCTGTTCGACGACGAGGTGCGCACGGCCTGCCGGCGACTGCTGGTGCGCGCCGTTGCGGCCGAGCCCGGCCTGCTCCGTGAACCGTCCCGCGACGAGGTGGTCCCCGCTGCAGTGCTCTGGGCGGTGGGCAAGGCCAACGACCTGCTTGGACCGGGCCGGGTGATGCCCGTCTCCGCCATCACTGCGTTGTGCGGGCTGAAGTCGGCGCCCACCGAGCGCGGCAAGGCGTTCGCCCACGCGGTCGCGGGCCCGCGAGGTGTGCGCTTCGGGCGGTACGGCTACGGGGCCGACCCGGACGTGCTCGAGCTCGGGTCCGCCGACCTGCTCGTCTCCCGTTTCCGCCGCCAGCTCGTGGGGCTGCGGGACCTCGCCCTCGCGGAGCAGCAACGACTGCGAGCGGGATGACCGACTGGGACGGCTGACCGGTGGCGGGTCTCACCGCGGCGTCATAGCGTCCGGTCATGGCTCTGCGCTGGTACTCCGTCGTCGTCGACTCCCACGACATCGCCGCTCAGGCTCGCTGGTGGGCGGAGGTGCTCGACTTCGTGATCGTCTACGAGGACGAGCACGAGGTCGCCGTCATCCCCAAGCACCTGAGCGTCGACCCCATCACCGACGCGAAGGAGTGGATGCACCAGCCGCAGGGCCTGGTCTTCGTGCCGGTGCCCGAGGGCAAGACGGTGAAGAACCGCCTGCACATCGACCTCGCGCCCCACACCAGCCAGGACCGCGACGCCGAGATCGCCCGGCTGCTCGAGATGGGCGCGACGAGGGTCGACGTGGGCCAGAGCGCCGACGTCACGTGGACGGTGCTCGCCGACCCGGAGGGCAACGAGTTCTGCGTGCTCTCCTCGCGCGACCGCTGACCCGGCAACGCGAGACCCGGCCACGCCGGACCCTGCCGCGCCCGACACAGGCGCCACACCCGGCCACAGCGGTCTCTGTGGTTGTGCCCGAGATGAGGGGTATGCCCCGAGTCGGTAGCGTGACCCGGAATGTCAGCGCCGACTGGAGGAGACCCAATGGCCACGCAGACCTCGACGCCTCAGGACGAGGCGACCAGACCCACCTGGAAGCTCGTCGGCCCCGGACTGGTGGTCGCGGCCACCGGTGTCGGCGCGGCCGACCTCGTGGCCACCCTCATCGCCGGCAGCAAGTTCGGCTACGCCCTGCTCTGGACGGTCGTCGTCGGCGTCGTCATGAAGATCGTGCTGGTCGAGGGTGCCGGGCGGTACTCGCTCGCCACGGGCGACACCATCTACGAGGGGTGGACCCGGCTCGGGAAGTGGACTCACTGGTACTTCGGTCCCTACATCGTCATCTGGGGCTTCGTCTACGGGGCCGCAGCGATGGCGGGCACCGGGTTGCCGCTGCACGCCCTGCTGCCCTTCCTCCCGGTCGAGGCCTGGGGCATCCTGTCCGGCCTCGTCGGCCTGGCGCTGGTGTGGTGGGGCCGCTACTCGCACTTCGAGATGGTCTGTGCCGCCCTGGTCGGTGTCATGTTCGTGACGATGGTCGGTGCCGCCCTGCTCACGCTGCCCAACCTCCCGGAGCTCCTCAAGGGGCTGGTGCCGATGATCCCGGACGGCGGCCTGGTCAACGTGCTGTCGCTGGCCGGCGGCGTCGGCGGCACCATCACGCTGGCGGCCTACGGCTACTGGATCCGTGAGAAGGGCTGGACCACCCCGGGCCACATGCGGGTGATGCGCATCGACAACACCGTCGCCTACGTCGTCACCGGCATCTTCGTGCTCGCCACCCTCATCGTCGGTGCCGAGCTGCTCTACTCCGCCAAGATCGCCGTGGCGACCGGCGACAAGGGCCTGCTCGACCTCGGCAACGTGCTCGGCGACCGCTACGGGGTCTGGGCCGGCAAGGTCTTCCTCGTCGGCTTCTGGGCCGCGGCGATGTCCTCGCTCGTCGGCGTCTGGAACGGCGTCTCGATGATGTTCGCCGACTTCGTCGGCCACATCCGCGGCCACGGCGCCGACCACCCCGACAGCCGGCTCGGCGGCAGGTACTACAAGGCCTACATCCTGTGGCTGACCTTCCCGCCGATGGTCATGATGTTCCTCGGCAAGCCGGTCTACCTGATCCTGGCCTACGGCGTGCTCGGCGCGTTCTTCATGCCGTTCCTGTCCGTCACGCTGCTGTGGCTGCTCAACAAGAAGCACGTGCCGGCGCAGTGGCGCAACAAGGTCGCGTCGAACGCCGTCATGGTGGTCATCGCCGCAGCCTTCATCGCCCTCGCCGTCAACGAGCTGCAGAAGGCCGTGCGCGGCGCCTGACGTGGTTGGCTGGCGCCCATGAGCACTGACCCGCAGCCCGGCCCGGACACCGTCGACCTCGACGCCGTCCTGGCCGGGCTGCGGGCTGTCGCCATCCCGATGCGGGTGCGCTTCCGCGGCGTCACGGTCCGCGAGGCCGCCCTGGTCCGGGGTCCGTTCGGCTGGGGCGAGTTCTCGCCCTTCCTCGAGTACGAGCCGCCGGAGGCCTCGCGCTGGCTCGCCTCCGCGGTCGAGTCCGCCTGGCACGGCTGGCCCGAGCCACGGCGCGACACCGTCCCGGTCAACGCGACGGTGCCCGCGGTACCGGCCGAGCAGGTGCCGACGGTGCTGGCCCGCTTCGACGGATGCCGCACCGCCAAGGTCAAGGTGGCAGAGCGCGGCCAGGTCCTGGCCGACGACGTGCGCCGCGTGGCCGCCGTGCGCGACACGATGGGGCTCGAGGCGCGTATCCGGGTGGACGCCAACGGCGCGTGGGACGTCGAGCAGGCCCGCGACGCGCTCGGCGCGCTCGCGGCATACGGCATCGAGTACGCCGAGCAGCCCTGTGCCACCGTGCCCGAGCTCAAACGGCTGCGGGTCGCCCTGGCCCGGGCAGGGATCGACGTGCCCGTCGCCGCGGACGAGTCGATCCGCAAGGCCGAGGACCCGCTGCTGGTGGCCCGCGAGGAGGCCGCCGACCTCGTCGTGGTCAAGGTCGCCCCGCTCGGCGGCGTGCGGCGGGCGCTCGAGGTCGTGCAGGAGTGCGGCCTACCCGCCGTGGTGTCGTCCGCGCTGGACACCTCGGTCGGAATGGCAGCAGGTCTCGCCCTCGCCGCCGCGCTTCCCGAGCTGCCCCACGCCTGCGGGCTCGGCACCGTCGCGCTGCTGGAGGGCGACGTCACCGCCGACCCGCTGACACCGCGCAGCGGGGAGCTGGCGGTGCGGCGCGTCGACGCCGACCCCGACCTGCTCGAGCGCTGGGCCGTCCCCGAGGACCGGCAGGTCTGGTGGCGTGATCGGGTGCGCGCCTGCTGGGCCGAGCTGCAGCGCTCCCGCGGAAGCGCGTGACGACAGGACGGGTCCGCCTCCCGGCAATACAGTCGGGGTCGTGAACATCGTCTTCGTCGAGCCCGGCTTCCCGGCGAACCAGCGACGCTTCGTGCACGCGCTCGCCTCGGTGGGAGCCAACGTCATCGGCGTCGGCGAGTCCGACGAGGGGGCGCTCGGCGACGAGCTGCGCGGTGCGATGGGCGGCTACTACAAGGTCGGCTCGGTCACCAACGTCGACGAGATGACCGAGGCCGTGCGCTTCATCCAGTCCCGTCTCTGGGTCGACCGGCTCGAGGCCACCGTCGAGGCGCACACGATGCCCGCCGCCCAGGTGCGCGAGGCCACCGGCATCCCCGGCACCAGCGTGCGCACGACCTGGCTCTGCCGCGACAAGCCCTCGATGAAGGAGGCGCTGCGCCAGGCCGGCGTGCCGACCGCGGCGTCGGCCGCCGTCGACTCGGCCGCACAGGCACACGACTTCGCCGAGCGGGTGGGCTACCCGCTGATCCTCAAGCCCCGGGCCGGCGCCGGCGCCCAGGGCACGACCCGCGTCGACTCGCCGCAGGAGCTCGACCAGGCCCTCGGCGTCTTCGGAGGGGAGGGGGCCGCCTCCATCGCGATCGAGGAGTTCGTCGAGGGCCACGAGGGCTTCTACGACACCATCGCCATCGACGGCCACGTCGCCCACGACTGGGTCACCCACTACTACCCCAACGTCCTCGAGGCGATGCGCCACCGCTGGATCTCGCCGCAGTTCGTCACCACCAACCGCATCGACGACTCGCCCTTCTACGGCGAGGTGCGCGCCCTCGGCCAGCGCGTCATCGAGGCGCTCGGCATCGGCACCTCCGCCACGCACATGGAGTGGTTCCACGGCCCCAAGGGGCTGCGCTTCTCCGAGATCGGCGCCCGCCCGCCCGGCGTCGGCTGCTGGGACCTGTACTCGGCGAGCAACGACGTCGACGTCTACCGCGAGTGGGCGCACGTCATCACCCACGGCACCACCGACCAGCCCATGCGGCGCCCCTACTCGGCCGGCATCGTCGCGCTGCGGCCGGACGCCGACGGGCAGATCCGCGGCTACAGCGGCATCGAGGAGATCCAGGCCCGCTACCGCGACTGGATCATCGACGGGCACTTCCCGCCCGAGGGGCACCCGACGCAGCCCGTCGAGGCCGGGTACATGGCCAACGCCTGGGTGCGGATGCGCCACCCCGACTACGACACGCTGAGGGGCATGCTCGACGACGCCGGCCGGACGATCCACGTCTACGCCGGCTGACCCTGTGGCGACCACCGTCCTGCTGGGCCCGCAGCGGTTCATGACGACCGCGGGCTCGACGCTGCGGGCGCTCGAGGTGCAGGGCCCCGTTGCCACCATCACGGCCGGCTGGGAGGAGCGCGAGGACCAGGACGACGAGCTGAACCAGGTGCTCAACGGCCGGAGCCGCAACCTGCGCCTCTACCACCGCATGTTCGACGTGCTCGGCAAGGACGAGCCGTTCGCGGCGGCCGCGCTGGCGTTCCGCGACCGCCACGACGAGCTCCAGTCCTTCTACCGGCTGCGCCTCGAGATCGCGATGCAGGGCGTGTATGCCGTGCAGCGCCGGACCTCCTCGCACGGCACCGGTGCGGTGGCGCTCGCCGACGCCGTCGAGGCGGTGCGCCGGCTCGACGAGTGGTACTCGGCACGGCTGAAGTACCTCTACCGGGAGCTCGACGCCCAGACGTCCGCCGCCGAGAGCGAGGTCATCTCCTGGCACCGGGGGGAGCTGGCCGGGATGCTCGCCGACTGCGCCGCGCTGGTCATCACCGGCGGGCACGTCGGCACCCTGTTGCGGGCGCTGCGGCTGTTCGCCCTGCCGATCGGCGAGGACCTGCCGGTCATCGCCTGGTCGGCCGGCGCGATGGCCCTCACCGACAGGGTGGTGCTCTTCCACGACCACGCACCGCAGGGTTCCCACGAGGCCGAGGTCTACGACCGGGGCCTGGGACGGGTGCCCGCGGTCATCGCGCTGCCGCACGCCCGCCGTCGCCTGCGGCTCGACGACCGCTCCCGCTGCGCGGTGCTGGCCAGGCGCTTCCCGCACCACCGGCTGGTGCTGCTCGACGACGGCACCTCGGTGGTCTTCGACGGCGGTGGGGCGGGCGCGGACGGCGGGCACGCGGCATACGGCCCCCTCCCGCACGGCGTGCGGGTGCTGACCGCCGACGGCGTGGTGCAGGAGGTGGTGGCGCCGTGAGCGAGCGGCGGATGGCGATCAACCGGCTGCGCGAGCGGCTGCCGGTCGACGGCGCGGCGGTCGACCGCTTCGTCAGCCGGCACGGCTCGCCCATCGTCGAGGGGGAGCGGGCGACGTTCCTCTTCCGCGGCGAGGTCGACGGCGTGTACGTGCGGCACCGCGTCGTCGGGCTGCCGGACCCGCTGGAGATGCGCCGGCTCGAGGGCACCGACCTGTGGGCGGCCAGCACCGTGCTGCCCGAGGGGTCGCGCGTGGAGTACCAGCTCGAGACCCGCCGTGGCGAGCACCACGAGCGCTTCAACGACCCGCTCAACCCTCGGGTGGCCCACAGCCCCATGGGGTCGAGCTCGGTGTGCGCCGCGGTCGGCTACGAGGTGCCCGAGTGGGTGCACCACGACCCCGAGGCCCGGCCGGGCGACCTGCACGAGGAGGTGCTGCGCAGCAAGGCGTTGCGCCGCGACCAGTCCGTGCACCTCTACCTGCCGGCGCGGTTCAACCGGGCGATGCGCTACCCGCTGCTGGTGGTGCACGACGGCACCGACTACCTGAACTTCGCGGCGATGAGGACGGTGCTCGACAACCTCATCCACCGGCTCGACATCGCGCCGATGGTGGTCGCGTTCGTGCCGCCGCGCGACCGGCTCAAGGAGTACCCCAACCACGCGCCGCACGCGCGCTTCATCGCCCGTGAGCTCGTGCCGCGGCTCACCGAGCAGCTCCCGCTGCTCGACGCCCCCGAGGGGCGGTGCCTCATGGGCAGCAGCTTCGGCGGGATCGCGTCGCTGTCGACGGCGGTGCGCTACCCGGGCCTGTTCGGCTCCCTGCTGCTGCAGTCGGCGTCGCTCGTCTTCACCGACATCGGCTTCGAGCACGGCGGCGGCCCCTACTTCGACCCGGTGGTCAAGTTCGTCAACCGCTACCGGGCCCGCCCGACCCGGCCGGTGGAGCGGATGTTCATGAGCTGCGGCACCTACGAGCCGCTCATCACGCCGAACCGCTCGATGGTGTCGGTGTTCCGCTCGGCGGGGGTCACCGTCAACTACACCGAGGCTCGCGACGGCCACAACTGGGAGAACTGGCGCGACCGGCTGCGGGACGGCCTGTCGTGGGTGTTCCCAGGACCGCAGAAGTACGTGTACGAGTAGTCAATGGCCCCTGCAGGAGGGAACGCACGTGAAGGTCACCGAGCGCTGGTACTCGCACCGCATGCACCGCGACATCACCCTGACGCGGTGGGGCCACTACGGCGTGCCGGTGCTGCTGTTCCCGACCGCAGGGGGCGACGCCGAGGAGGTCGAGCGCAACCAGCTGGTCGCCCACGTGTGGCCGCTGGTCGAGGCCGGCCGCGTGAAGGTCTACTCGTGTGACAGCGTCGCCGGCATGGCGCTGGTCCGCCGGGAGGGCTCGCCCGAGCACCGGATGTGGCTGTTCAACCAGTTCCACGACGCGGTGGCCCACGAGGTGGTGCCGGCGATCCACGCCGACGCACGCGGCCCGCACCCGATCGTCGCGGCCGGCTCCTCCATCGGCGCCTTCAACTCGCTCGCCATGATCTGCCGCTACCCGCACCTGTTCGGCGCCGCCGTCTGCATGAGCGGCACCTACCGGCTCGACGCCCTCATCGGGGGTCCCGTCACCGAGGACCTCTACTACGCCTCACCGCTGCACTTCCTGCCCGGCCTGGAAGGGCCACTGCTAGAGGAGCTGCAGCGCCGCTTCGTCGTGCTCGCCACCGGCACCGGCGAGTGGGAGGACATCGGGGAGTCGTGGGCGGTGGCGCACGTGCTCGGCTCCAAGCAGGTGCCCAACCGCGTCGACGACTGGGGACCGCAGTACCCGCACGACTGGCACACCTGGTGGCAGATGCTGCCGGTCTACCTCGACGAGCTGGTGCCGTGACGGCTGGCCCGGCCACCGACCTGCGCGAGCGGCTCGCCCACGCGGTGGACCACGGTATGCCGCGGGCGCGCGCCGACCTCGAGGACCTCGTCGCGTTCCGCTCGGTTGCCAACCCCGACATCGAGCCCGCCGACGAGTGCCACCACGCGGCAGCCCTCGTGGCCTCGCTGCTGGTGGAGGAGGGGTTCGACGAGGTCGACCAGCTGCCCGCGCCGGACGGCTCGACAGCGGTGGTGGCCCGCAGCCGGGGTCCTGAGGGTGCTCCCACTGTGCTGATGTACTCGCACTACGACGTCGTGCCCGCGGGGGATCTGGCCGCCTGGCACACCCCGCCGTGGGAGCTCACCGAGCGCGACGGGCGGTGGTACGCCCGGGGAGCCGCCGACTGCAAGGGCAACCTCGTCGCGAGCCTGCTCGCGCTGCGGGCGGTGGCGTCGGTCTGCGGCGAGTGGCCGGTGGGGGTGGCCGTGCTGTGCGAGGGCTCCGAGGAGCAGTCGAGCGGTGGCATGGAGGCGCTGGCGCGCGAGCGCCCCGAGCTGGTGCAGTGCGACGCGTTGCTGCTGGCCGACACCGGCAACGTCGAGCTCGGGGTGCCCACCGTCACGACGTCGCTGCGCGGCACGGGCAGCGTCCTGGTCACGGTGCGCACCATGGCCAGACCGGCCCACTCGGGCATGTACGGGGGAGCCGTGCCCGACGCGCTCCAGGCACTGCTCATGGCGCTCGCGAGCCTGCGCGACGAGACCGGTGAGACGACCGTCGACGGGCTCGTGCACGACGGCACGTGGCAGGGGGCGCCCCTCGACCCCGAGCGCCTGCGCGCCGACGCCGCACTGCTCGACGGGGTCGACCCCCTCACCGGTCGAGGCGCCACGGCTGCCGACCTGCTGTGGGCGCGGCCCGCCGCCACGGTGCTGGCCATCGACTGCCCGCCGGTGTCGCAGGTGACCGCCGCCGTGCAGGGCGAGGCGCGGGCCGTGGTGAACCTGCGGGTGCCGCCGGGCACCGACGCGGCGCACGCGCAACAGCTCCTCATCGACCACCTGGTGCGGCACACGCCGTTCGGGGCGCACGTCGACGTCCGTCCGGTCTCGCTCGGCCAGCCGTTCGCGGCACGCACCGACGGGCCGGCATACCGGGCCCTGGCTCGCTCGATGAAGGCGGCGTTCGGCCGTGACACGGTCACCACGGGTCAGGGCGGGTCCATCCCACTGGCCACGGCCCTCGCCGAGCTGGTGCCCGACACCGAGATCCTGCTGGTCGGGGTGGAGGAACCGGGCTGCCACATCCACGGCCCCAACGAGAGCGTCCACCCCGACGAGCTGCGGCGCACCGCCATCGCGCAGGCGCTGTTCCTCGCCGACCTCGGCGGGCTGCTGGAGGAGGGCGAGCGGTGAGCGTGCGGTGGGTGTGGCTCTTCCTCGACCTGCCCGAGCAGTGCTTCGAGACGGCGCTCGCCTTCTGGCAGCAGGTGGCCCGCAGCGGGCTGTCCCCCTGGCGCGGGGAGCACCGGGAGTTCGCCACGCTGCTCCCGGCCGACGGTGACCCGTGGCTGAAGTTGCAGCGGGTCGGCGGCGACGGCGGCATCCACCTCGACCTCGACGTCGAGCAACCGCTGCCGGAGGCCGCCGAGCGGGCAGTGGGCCTCGGCGCCGCTGTCGTCGGGGACTTCGGCGACGTCATCGTCTGCCGGTCGCCGGGCGGCTTCGTCTTCTGCCTCACCCGCTGGCCTGCGGAGGAGTCCGCGCGCGGCCAGGCCCGCGCCGGCGCCGAGAGCCTGATCGACCAGGTCTGCCTCGACGTGCCGTCGAGTGGGTATGCCGCCGAGCTCGCCTTCTGGTCGCAGCTCACCGGTTGGGCCGTTGACGACCCCGACCCCGACGACGAGTTCGCGCGGCTGGCCTGGCCGAGCGGCATGCCCGTGCGGTTCCTGCTCCAGCGGCTCGACGAGCCCCAGGGGACCGTGCGCGGGCACGTCGACCTCTGCGCCGTCGACCGTGCGGCCGAGGTCGAGCGCCACCGCGCGCTCGGGGCCCGGGTGGAGGGCGAGGGGCGCGGCTGGACGGTCATGCAGGGCCCGGCGGGACACCGGTACTGCGTCACCGACCGGGATCCGCGCCGGGGGCCGTGACGGGCTGCTGCGGACCAGCGGTGCCTGGGAGCCGTATGCCGTGCGCGCGAGCCGGACGCGGGACATGCCCGCGGCCTGAATCTGGACATGTCTGCGGCCCCGCCGGGGTTGGCGGGGTGTGGGGCGGGGTCACGCTGGCTCCTGCGCGGCGCATCTCGCGAGGAGCTCGTCGTAGGAGCCTCGGGTGAGGTCCCACTCGACCCGTTCGCCGTGCGCGTCGCGGACGACCCGGCCGGCGTAGCGGCGGGTGTGCACGATGGTGTGGTGCCGCTCGCACAGCAGGGCGGCGTTGCCCAGGTCCGAGGGGCCGAGGTCTGCCCAGTGGACAAGATGATGAGCGTCCGCCCACTGCGGCGGGGCATCGCAGCCGGGGTAGGTGCAGCCGCCGTCGCGGAGCCAGAGCCGTTTGGTCTGGGCGTCGGTGAAGTACCGCTTCTCCAGGCCCCAGTCCATGACCTCACCCTTGCCGTTCAGGACGATGGGGATGACGGAGCCGTCGCAGCACAGCCGCCGCACGGTCTCCGGGGCCAGGTGGGTGCCGGCGTCCAACCCGCCCAGGGTGGTGGCCGCCCCGAGCCCGTCGCGCAAGGACTCCCAG